>NZ_JAVDSX010000004.1:0-532588 GCF_031455525.1 Phyllobacterium sp. 1468
CAAGCACCCTGGCAAAAAGGCTCCGTTGAGAACATGAACAAACGTGTGCGACGCTACCTGCCGCGCGACACAGATCTGCTGTCACTTCCACACCAGTCAGTCCGATCCATCTGCGAGCGACTTAACGCAACCCCACGAAAGTGTCTCGACTACAAAACACCAACCGAAGTGTTCAGAGACCAGCTTGTTGAAATCATATCGCCACCACTATAGCCTACCCTCGCCCGCCGTTGCATTTGAAGTAGAACCCACAGCCCGACAATTCATTGCCGCGTTGAGCGGGATTCTATCCGAACCATTTTCCGCTGATTGAGAGGGTTGCACCAATGTCCCGTATCCTGTTGAACAGGCGTAGTTTTCTTGCGTCGACCGCGAGTGCCGGAGCGATGACGGTTTTGCCTGAATGGGCTCGTGCGCAGAGTGCTACGTCTGTAAAAGGCGGGCGTCTCGTCGTTGCCGGGGATAGCGAACCGGCCAACCTCAATCCCGCTATCGTCGCTTCAAACGGTGTGTTCTTCGTCGCTAGTAAGGTCATCGAGCCGCTGGCCGAACAGTCCTATGATGGAAAGGATGGTCTTGATCCGCGACTTGCAACCTCATGGGAGGGATCGACCGATGGACTCACCGCGACGTTCAAGCTGCGCGAAGGGGTCACCTGGCACGATGGCAAGCCGTTCACCTCGGCGGATGTGGCGTTTTCCGCAGTGGAAGTCTGGAAGAAGCTACAAAATCTCGGGCGGGTGGTGTTCAAGAACCTCGAAAGTGTCGAGACGCCGGATGATCACACCGTTGTCTTCAAATTTTCACGCCCGACGCCATTCCAGCTTATCCGCAACGCCCTGCCTGTGGTCACCTCGGTCGTGCCAAAGCACCTTTATGAGGGCACAGACATCGCCAAGAACCCGGCCAATCAAAAACTCGTCGGCACCGGGCCGTTCAAGTTCGGCGAATACAAGCCTGGCGAATATTACCTCCTCAAGCGCAACGATGCCTATTGGGAGAAGGATGAGCCGCTCGTCGATGAGATTGTCTATCAGTTCCTGCCGGATCGTGCGGCGGCAGGTAATGCGCTCGAAGCCGAGGAGATCCAGCTAGCGGCTTTCTCCGCCGTTCCGCTCGCGGACCTCGAACGCATCTCCAAGGTACCGGGGCTGAAGGTCTACTCTAACGGTTATGAAGGACTCACCTATCAGTTGATTGTCGAAATCAACCATCGCCGCAAGGAACTCGCTGACGTCAAAGTGCGTCAGGCGCTAGCGCATGCGATCGATCATGATTTCGTCGTCAAAACCATCTTCCTCGGCTATGCCAAATCTTCGACCGGGCCGGTGCCAGCCTACGACAAGACATTTTTCGAACCCGATGTGACGAAATACACTTTCGACCCTGCGAAAGCAGAGTCCTTGCTGGATGAGGCTGGCTACAAACGCGGTGCGGACGGAAATCGCTTCAAGTTGAAGCTGTTGCCCGCGCCTTTCTTCAATGAAACCAAGCAATTCGGTGATTATCTTCGCCAAGCGCTGGCCAAGATCGGCATTGATGCACAGATCGTCAGCAACGACACGCCAGCCCACCTGAAGGCGGTCTACACGGATCATGATTTCGACATTGCCGTCGCGACGCCGGTCTATCGCTCCGACCCGGCAATCTCGACGACGATCCTGTTTGAGAGCGGTCTGCCAGCGGGCGTCCCCTTCTCCAACCAGTATGGTTATACAAACGCGCAAGTCGACAGGCTGATCAAGGATGCCGCCTCGGAGATCGATGCCGGCAAGCGCGCCAGCCTATATAAGGAGTTGCAGAAGAAGGTGGCCGACGACCTGCCGCTCATCAATGTCGCCGAGTTCTCCTTCATCACCGTGGCGCGCGACAGCGTGCAGAATGTCTCGAACAATCCGCGCTGGGCTGTATCGAACTGGTCGGATATGTGGTTGAAGGAATAATCTGTTCTCAAACCGGCAGGTCATCCATAAACGGATTGAGATATCGGACACCGAGCGGGCCGAAAATCCTTGATATTGGCCGTCAGTACCGTCATGTCGTTGGCAGAAGCGATGGATGCGATCGCGTGTATATTTCTGTTGACAGGGACAAGTTGCGGGAACATCAAAAGCTTCGTCTGACGCCGGAGTTCTCCTTGCCGCCCCTCGTTTCCTTTTTCCTGAGACGTCTCGCAACGGCGCTTCCGGTTCTCGCGGTGGTGCTGGTTGGAAGCTTCCTTGTGCTTGAGGCTGCTTCCGGCGATGCGGTGGATGCCTATGTGGCGCGATCCGGCAGCATGGATGCGGAACAGATCGCACAACTGCGCCAGGAATGGGGCCTGGACCAGGGGCCGGCTCACCGCTTCAAGGCCTACGCATCGGCGCTCGCCCGAGGCGATCTTGGTTGGTCCACAGCCTTCGAACGGCCCGTTGCCTCGGTCATTTTGGAGCGACTACCGATTACGTTGCTGCTCATGGGCGTGGCCACGGCGCTGGCCTTCGTGCTCGGGTCGCTGCTGGGCGTCATTGCAGGAGCATATCTTGGATCGTTTCGCGACCGTTTTTTGTCGACCAGTTCGCTCGCACTTTATGCGGTTCCGGGCTTCTGGCTAGGTCTTGTGCTCATCGTGATCTTCGCTGTCGATCTGCGCTGGCTGCCGAGCGGCGGCATTGAATCAGTCGCATCCGGTAAGACGGGCCCAGCGCGCGTGGCCGACATCGGTGCCCATCTGATACTGCCGGTCGCGTCGCTCGCCATGGTCTATCTTGCGCTTTATTTGCGCCTGATGCGCGACCGGATGAGCGAAATCTGGCGCGATCCCTTCGTCAACGCATTGAAAGCGCGTGGGTTGAGCCGGAGGCGGATCGTTTGGCGGCATGTGGCACGCAACGCCGTCTTGCCGGTCGTTACCATGCTCGGCTTGCAGGCAGCGGCGATGCTGGGCGGCAGCGTCGTGGTGGAGAGTGTGTTTGCTATTCCGGGCTTCGGCCGATTGGCGGCAGAAGCAGTAGCACGCCGCGATACACCCTTGTTGCTCGGGGTCATCCTGGGCAGTGCCATCACCGTGATCATCGTCAACCTCCTCGTCGATCTCGCCTATGGCAAGCTTGATCCACGCGTGAGGGTCGGGCGATGACGTTTTGGCGGATGCTGAACCTGGAAGGACGCGCAGGCGCGATCATGCTCGCGGCTCTGGTCGCGATGGCGCTGCTGACGCCATGGATCGCGCCCGGCGATCCACTGGCGATTACCGGCGAGCCTATGCTGCGACCCTTCGCATCCAGTGCACACATATTTGGTACCGATCGTCTTGGCCGCGACGTGCTTGCCGGGCTATTGCATGGCACGCGCACAACACTGCTCGTCGCTTGTTTCTCGGCGGCCGTTGCGTTGATCGTCGGCAGCATCATTGGCACGCTGGCCGGATATTTGGGTGGTCTTGCCGACACGGTGCTGATGCGCATGACGGAGGCGTTCCAGACGGTACCCAGCTTTCTGTTGGCCCTCGCGGCAGTCAGTGTCACTGGCCCGAGCGTTCCGACGCTGATCTTCGCCATCAGCCTTGGAACGTGGACGCAAGCGGCCCGGGTAACGCGGGCCGAGGTGCTGTCATTGCGCGAGCGCGATTTTGTTGCCGCCGCGCGCACACTTGGTATGCGCCCGCTCGAAATCGCCTTTCGCGAAGTGCTTCCCAACGCCTTCGGACCAACGGCATCGCTCGCGGCCATTTCCGTCGCTGCCGCGATTCTCATCGAAGCTGCACTATCGTTCCTCGGATTCGGCGACCCCAACCGGGTGACCTGGGGCAGCATGATTGCCGAGGGCCGCACAGTCTTGCGTGCAGCGCCTTATCTTTCGATCGTTCCGGGAGTAGCACTGGTGGTCACGGTTCTCGGCGTACATTTGCTGGGGCGAGGGCTGTCACGGACCGAAAGATTGCAGCCATGACAGAAACTTATCTGCGTGTCCGGAATCTTCGTGTGAACTATGATCAGACCGCCGCCTTGCATGATGTGTCTTTCGATCTTGCGAGGGGCGGTAGGCTGGCAGTGATTGGCGAGAGCGGCTCGGGAAAGTCCACGCTCGCCATGGCCATTGCAGGGCTGTTGCCCGGATCGGCGAGAACAGAGGGCGCAATAGAATTTCCGGGATTCTCGCATGTGCCAAAACTCGGCAAGGACATTGGCGTGCTGTTTCAGGACCCGAGTGGCAGTCTCGACCCGGTGATGAACATAGGCGACCAAATCGCGGAAGTGGTGATGACGCATGAGGGTACAGATTGGATATCGGCGCGGGTCCGGGCGGTGGAACTGCTCGACCGCGTGCGCATCCCGAAAGCCCTGTCGCGGCTCAACAGCTATCCGCACGAGCTTTCCGGCGGGCAGAAGCAGCGTATCGCGCTTGCCGCTGCCTTGGCGGGCAATCCCTCGCTGCTCATCGCCGACGAGCCAACCAGTGCTCTCGACACGGTCGTCCAGAGACACATCGTCAATCTGCTCGATGAACTGGTGCGCGATAGTGGCCTGACGCTGCTGTTCGTCACGCACGATATCGCGCTGGCTTCAGAGCGGGCCGACGAGATTGCCGTGCTTTACAAAGGTGAGCTGGTAGAAGCGGGCTCCACCGCCAAGGTGCTTGGCCAACCGGAGCATGCTTATACGAAAGCTTTGATCGGTACGCATATTGCGCTGGATACGCCCCGCCGCAAGCGGTTAGCCGAGATCGATGCGAGCAAGCTGCAATGACCGAAGGCGCGCGCGCATTGCCGGTATTGGAGGTCGACAATCTTGCCAAGCGCTTTGGAGATCGTGGCGCGGCAGGGCTGAAGGATGTGACTTTCGCTGTCGCGCAGGATGAGACCTTGGCGATCGTGGGCGCTTCGGGTTCCGGCAAGACGACGCTGGCGCGGCTGATCATGCGGCTTGCAAACCCGGAGGCGGGTTCGATCCGACTTCATGGCCGGGATGTCACGCGGTTGCATGGCGAACCCCTGCGGCGCATGCGTCCTCGGTTCCAGATGGTGTTTCAGGATGCGTTGGCTGCGTTCAATCCGCGGGCCAGTGTCCGCCGCATTCTCGAAGATCCCCTGCGCATCCATGGACTTGCCGAGCCTAAGGACTTCGACGCATCCATTGACACTGTTCTCGAACGCGTTGGGCTTGGCACCGAGTTCAGACAACGTTTGCCGCTCGAACTTTCAGGTGGCCAGCGCCAGCGGGTCGCTATCGCCAGGGCGATCCTGACCAGGCCCGATCTCATCGTACTCGACGAACCTGTCTCGGCCCTTGACGTTTCAGTACGCGCGCAAATCCTGAACCTACTCCTTGATCTGCAGGACGAGACGGGTGTTGCCTATCTCTTCATTTCCCACGACCTTGCCGTCGTGCGGGCGTTCGCCGATCGCATGATCGTCATGGAAGAAGGCCGTATCGTAGAGGACGGCACCACGGAAGGGGTGCTGGCCGCGCCACAAGCGAAAGCGACGCGGATATTGATCGACGCCGTCCCCCGATTGATCAGATGAGACCGTACTGTTCCGCCTTGTTGCGCAGGAAGGGCAGGCCATTTCCCATGACTTCTGCCTCATCCTTGGCGACCGGACGCCATACCGCCAGACCGTAGGCAACTTCCGGCGGCATATTGATGAAGCTTTCCATGGCCAGTCCACCCTTGAAACCTATGGCCGCGAGTGCCGCATAAATCTCGTCCCACGGGCAATTGCCGTAGCCCGGCGTTCCCCGGTCGCTCTCGGAAAGGTGGATGTATTTCAGGTGTTCGCGCGCATCGAGGATGCCATTGGCAGCGCCTTTTTCTTCGATGTTCATGTGGTACGTGTCGAGGTGGACGAAGATGTTGTCGGCACCAACGCGCTCGATCATCTGCACGGCCTGCCAGCCAGTATTGATCAAATGGTTTTCGTAGCGGTTGACCGCCTCTACGCCAAGCTCGATGCCAAGGCTCTTGGCATGTTTCGCCGCGGCTGTGAGCACGCGTGCGATGTTTTCATATTCGCCTTCCGTGGGCGGCACGCCTGTCCGCTCGCCGATGCCGCCAAAGATGACGCCTGAAAGCGCGACGGCGCCCATCTCGGCGGTCTTGTCGATGGCAACCCTGAGGTGTTCGATTGCAGCGTCCGGACGAACGGAGGCCCAGGCCGATTCAGGCAGGCCGAGCGAACAGACTGCCGGCAGTTCATGCTTGTCCAGAAGCGCGCGCGTATGTGCGGCGTCGACGGCGGGAGCGTTAAGCAGCGCAATCTCGATGAAATCCATCTTGTATTTCACCGCTGCCGCAATGGCCTTCTCGGCGCCGGCGCGATCCCAGTTCATCGTCCACATGCTGGTGTGAACGCCAAATCCGTGAACAGACATTTTCCTATCCTTTTCTGCGATTGAAAATCATAAGCTGAGCGGCGAACCAACGCAGGATCATGACGGCGATCAGGAGAATTCCCCAGACTGCCGTTGCCAGATGCTGGTTGGCTCCCATGAGGTTGAGTCCCGATGAAAGAAGCTGGAGCACCACCAGGGCGACGAAAACCGGGATCACACGTCCAAACCCGCCGAACGGATTGACGCCGCCAAGGAAGCAGGCGAGCACGGTGATCAACAGGTAAGACTCGCCATGGCCGACGCGTACGGAATTGAAACGCGCCAGCATGATGATGCCTGCGACCGCGGACATGGCGCCAGAGAGGGTGTAGACGAGCACCAGCACCTTGCGGGTGTTGACGCCGGAATAGCGCGCTGCGTCGATGTTGGAACCAATCATATAAGTGTTGAAGCCGAGCTTCAGCCGCGTCAATAGAACATGCCAGACGAGGACGCACACGATGAATATCAGCAGCGGTATGGGAATACCTGCAAGGCTGCCGTGACCTATTGGCTGCAGGAAGGCGGGAAAGCCCGAAATATCGCCGCCACGGGTCAGGAACTCGCCAAGACCTCGAACAAAAATCATCATCGACAACGAGACGAGAATAGGGTGCGCGCGGGTATAGGCGATGACCAGCCCCATCACGACCCCGGTCGCGGCGCCAACGGCGATTGCCAGGATGCATCCAAGGATGAACGAAGCCATGCCAGCGTCCACGCCACCATTGGCCTGAAGCACCCAGGCGACAGTGAGACCCGCGAGGTTCGCCGTGAAGGTAATGGCAAGGTTGAGGCCGCCTGTCAAAACCGGCAGCAGCATCGCAAGAGTGAGCAGGCCGAGTTCAGGCAGCTGGAACGCCACCGATCCGAACGTTGCAGAGCTGAGGAATTGCGGAGACGCGAGACTGAAGAACAGCATCACGGCCACAAAGGCTAAGCCCGGGCCCGCTATCTCGGGGCCTAGAAGCTCTTTTATGCGGTTGACGGCCGTATTCATCGGCGGGCTCCTCGCATGAACGGCAGCAACTTTTCGATGCTTGTGTTCGACAGCGTGATGGCGATCAGGATGATCGCGCCGACGATCATCTTGAAGGCGAAGGGCGATACGCCAAGAAGGTTCAATCCATTCTGGGTGATGGCGATGAGAAGGACACCGAGGACGCAGCCCAGAACCGATCCCTTGCCGCCGCCAAGCCTTGCGCCGCCAAGAACGACCGCGGCCAATACGTCGAGTTCCCGCCCGTAAAGAGCATTGGGCACGACCTCCTGCGCGTAGTGGGCCTGGATCAAACCGGCGATTCCAGCCATCATTCCGAGCCAACCGAACGCGATGAATTGCATGGCGCCGATATTGATGCCGAAGCGGCGAGCGCCCTCCGGATTATCCCCGAAGGCGTAGAGCTGCCGCCCGGTCGTGGTCCGGGTTATGAACAGCCATGTCGCAACGACACAGATCACCATGACGAGGACGGGCAAGGTTATCTCCGCCCATGTTCCGTCGGCCATCTCGTGTTCGAACAACACCACCCTGTCAGTCAGCCAGTCCGGCAGATCGTAGATCGATACGCCCTGCGTGAAGAACATCAAAAGTCCGAAATAGATGTTGAAGGTGGCGATGGTCGCGACGATCGAGATGATGCGGAAACGGTGGATCAGGAAGGCGTTGAAGGCCCCGAGCAATATGCCGAGGCTGCCGGCGATAAGGAGCCCGCTGATCCAGCCGCCGCCACCGATGTAACCGAGGATCAGCGCCGTGACATATTGCACAACGGACGCGGCAACCGCGAACGAGATATCGATGCCGCCCGCAATCAGCACGACCAGAAGCCCGACGGCGAAAATGATGTTGACGGAACTCGTGTTCAACAGATCGAAGGCGTTGCCCAGGGAGAAGAAACTGTCCGTGGCCAGCGAAAGCACCACGCAGATGGCCGCTATCACCGCGAGCAACGCGAACTCGGTCGCGTGGGATTGAACGAGCTTACGCATAGACGGCGGCCTCGATGTCCTGAAGGCTGCACGACTGCGGATCGAACCATCCAGCAATCTGGCCTTGCGCCATGTGCAAGACCCGGTCCGCGTTGAAATAAACCTCAGGAACCTCATCCGAGATCAGGATAATGGCGAGGCCGCTTTCGGCGAGCTTCGCCACGATTTCGAAGATGCCGGCACGCGCGCCCACATCGACGCCGACGGTCGGCGCATCGAGGATGAGGAGCTTCGGATCGGTGGCCAGCCATTTGGCGATCGCAATCCGCTGCTGGTTGCCGCCCGAGAGGGTCGAGACCGCATCGCTTTGCCGGCCGATCTTCACACCGAGATCGGCGATCCACCGCGCAACCAGCTGGCGTTTTCGGTCATCGGACAAGAGCCCCCCGGATTTGATGCGATCAAGCGAGGCGATCACCAGATTGTCGGCGATCGATTGCGGCTGAATAAGCCCAAGCGACAGGCGGTCTTCGGAGAGATAGGCGATGCCCGCCTTGATTGCGTCGCGGTTGGATGAAAAGCGCACCGGCTTTCCGTGCAAAGAGACGGATCCGGACTTGGGTTTCAGCATGCCAAAGAGCGCGAGCGCGAGTTCCGTGCGTCCTGCACCGAGCAGGCCGGTTATGCCGAGCGTTTCACCGCTCCGCACGTTGAATGAAATATCGTGAAACTGACCGGGGCGCGAAAGCCTCTTGACCTCGAGAACGATCGGATTATCGCGAACAGACTTTGCCCGCACCTGCTGATCGAAATTCTTGCCGGTCATGAGCTCTGTCACACGTGATTGCGTCATGCCTTGCACGGGGTAAACACCCACCAGGGCGCCATCACGCAATACAGTGAGACGGTTGGAGATTTCCAGCACCTCAGCCAGACGATGGCTAACGAATACGACTGCGACACCCGACGCCGACAATGAGCGGACGATCTCAATCAGATGATCGGTTTCGGACTGCGTCAGCGAAGCTGTCGGTTCGTCCATGAAAACGAGCTTCGCTTCGCCCACAAGCGCGCGGGCAATAGCCACGATCTGGCGTTGCGCAATCGAATAATCTTTCAAAGGTGCATCGACATCCAGCACGACACCGAGGCGCTTGAGCGCTTTGACCGCGATATCACGCATAGTGCGGTAGTTGACGAACCGCGGCCAGCGGCCAATCACGGTCTGGAAAGCGATGTTCTCCGCAACGGTCATTTCAGGAAACAAGGCAAGATCCTGCCAGATCACCTGAATTCCGCTGGCTTGGGCAGTGACGGGAGACATATGCGAATAGGTTTGCCCGTCATATTCGATCGCGGCGCCGTCCTCCGGACGATAGACGCCGGTTATGATCTTGATGAGCGTACTCTTGCCGGACCCGTTTTCTCCCGCAAGACAATGGACTTCTCCCGGCAGCACTTCGAAGCTCACATTCTTGAGCGCCTTGATGCCGCCAAAGGTCATATTGATGTTGTGCAGCGACAAGAGCGGCTTCACACCACCAACCGTGCTCGGAATATCTGCCATTACAGGTGCCTGTCAAAATCGGAGACTTGACGCTGCCGGCGTAGTCACACCGGCAGCAGAACCAGTGCTGATCAAAGACCCATCTTGGCCAGATCGGCCACGGTTTCCTTGTTGATCGGCACCAGCTGGTCGACGATGATATTGTGGTTCTCGACGTCAGGGTGGATGACACCGAGACCTTCGATATCGTCACCATCTTTCAGTTTTTCACCCTTCATCAGCTTGTCAGCAAGCGTGACAAAGACTTCGCCTGCCTGCTTCGGGTTCCACATGAAGCCGCCGGAAATGGCGCCGGACTTGATAAGCTTCTGTCCTTGACCTGGCGAAAACGGTCCCAGCACGAAGATTTCACCAGTCTTGCGCCGTTCTTCGATAGCCCGTCCCGCACCGATCGGCCCCTGGCTGCCGAACGCCAGAAAGCCCTTGAGATCGGGATGTGCAGAAATGAGGTCGAGCGCAGTCGAGCGGCTCTTGTCCACATCCTCGGCAACACCGTAGCGCTCGCCAACGAGCTTCATGTCCGGATAGTTCTTCTTGATATATTCGTTGGCAGCATCAGCCCACGCATTGTGCAGTGGAACAGTCAGCGATCCAACGAAAACGGCATATTCTCCCTTGCCGCCCATCTTTTCGGCGAGAAGCTTGGCATGCGCTTCACCGAAGCCTGTCGCGGAGGCGAGTTCGAAATCCCAATCAGCGCCTTTTTGGCTCGGCGACTCGTGGGTGATCACGATGATGCCTTTTTCCTTGGCCTTGCTGAGCACCGGCTCCAGAACTTTCGCATCGTTCGGCACAACGCCGATGACCTTCACGCCTTGCGCAATCAGATCTTCGATCGCGCGAACCTGGAGCGCCGGATCGGCACTTGTCGGCCCGACCATGAAGGCGTCGACGCCAAGCTTTTTGCCCTGTTCCTTGATGCCTGCATCCATGGCGTTGAACCATGGAATACCACCGATCTTGACGACGATACCAACCTTGCCACTGTCGGCGGCAAGGGCCGTGAACGCGCCTGCCAATGACAGCGATGCCGCAACAGCGGCGATTACAAATCTTTTCATTGTTTCCTCCTCCATGTGCTCCCCACGGGAGCTTAGCATCCAATCGGGCGGCGGTCATGAGCAGAACCGGAATGGCCCTGGAGAACCTTCGCTCGATCACCGCCTCCTCACACTGCGATGTCCGCGCCACCGGCGTTGCATTTTTGCACAATCGATGGTGCAATGAATATCATTTAGTTTGCCACTTTCGTCAAGCGGTGTTTGGCGCTAGAGCAGCCGGAGGAGAAATCATGGAACATCTGCCGAAGAAAAAGGCGACGATCTACGACCTTTCGGTGCTTTCCGGAAGTTCGCCATCAACGGTCAGCGCGGTTCTCAACGGCAGCTGGCGCAAGCGGCGGATCAAGGAAAGCACGGCTGCGCTGATACGCGAACTGGCCGACCAGCATCAGTACACCGCGAATCTTCAAGCTCGGGGGCTGCGCAGTTCGAGGTCTGGCCTCGTCGGCCTTTTGTTGCCTGTTCACGATAACCGGTATTTTTCGTCGATGGCACAGTCATTTGAAGCGCATGTTCGCAGCCGTGGACTGTGTCCGATCGTCGTCAGTGCGTGCCGTGATCCGGATGAGGAAAGAAGAACGGTGGAAACGCTGATTTCCTATTCCGTCGACGAGCTGATCGTGGCCGGCGCCACCGATCCCGACGGTGTCCATGCCGTTTGCATCGGATCCGGTCTCAAACACGTCAATATCGATCTGCCAGGCAGCAGGGCGCCCTCTGTGATCAGCGATAACTATCAGGGCGCGCGCATGCTGACGGAGGCGATAATTCGCCACTTCAGCGATGATCTGAAACTTGGCCCCGATGAACTCTATCTGTTCGGCGGGCGCGACGATCACGCGAGCCGGGAACGTATTCGCGGATTTCGCGCCATCAAACGCGAGTTGATGCAGGGCGATTCAGACAAATGCATAGAGCCGACCGGCTACTCCCCCAACATGGCGCAGGTTGCTTTCGAACGCTTCTACGAGCGGGAAGGGAAGCTGCCACGAGGATTGTTCATCAATTCGTCAATCAATTTCGAAGGCCTTCTGAGGTTCATGGCCCAGCACCCGAACGAGGCGTTCGTCGACATCGTCGTTGGCTGTTACGATTACGATCCGTTCGGATCGTTTCTGCCGTTCCCGGTCATCATGATCCGTCAAGATATCGAAGGGATGATCACAAAGGCGTTCGAGATCATGGCGGAGAACCGTCCGTCGGTGCAGACTTACCTCATTCAGCCGGAACTTGTGCCGCCGCGCACAGCGCTCAAAGGGCCCCTCGACGCCATCAAGGATATCGCGTAGACCTCACCGGAGGATATCAAAACCACCGGCTGCGCGAAACGAACGACGCCCCACCGAAGCGGGGCGTCAAAGTCTTGATGGAAAAGTGTTTGGGCAGGACGTCGCGCGGCTACAAAATACCCCCGATATCGGGAAACTACCTGCAACGCGCCGTATAAATATGACCGCGACTGTTACGGTATTGACAGTTGCCGTTTCGCAGATTTCGAACCAGCAGTCCGCCAAGGGCGCCAGCCCCCGCGCCAATCAAAGCCCCTTTGCCGCCACCGGCGATTCCGCCGATTGCCGCGCCTGCCACCGTGCCAATACTGAGATCTTTTTCTGTCGTCGTGCAGGCCGAAAGCATAAACAATGCCGCCACAGCGGCAATCAATGTTCGCATATCAACAATCCCCCTTTGCGATTCCAAAATTTGCTTGGCCCCCACGCTGGAATAGCGAAGCCGTCGATATCTTACGTCGCAAAAACCACGTTAGGCAATAGCGCTGGAATCCGCAGCGCAGTGGGCGGCGTCGGGCGATCCGCGTCCAGTTGAGACGTTAAAGGTTAAGGTGGTTAAGAGGTCACAGCATTGACGACCGGCCAATGGCGCGGTCCACACAGGCGCATAATGACCAATCGTAGCGTGGGGTGATTTCACTGGTCGGAGTGAGAGGATTCGAACCTCCGACCCCGTCGTCCCGAACGACGTGCGCTACCAGGCTGCGCTACACTCCGTGACCAGTACGCGGGGTATATAACGTCCGGTTTCAGCACCTGCAAGTTGTTTCCTGCACCCCTTTTTTATTTATGGCGGCCGGAACTTGAGGTCACCTGTGAAACTGCCGATTTATGCACTGTGATCGGGTAGCAAAGTCTAGTATCCATTCGAAAAGCAAAGTTTGAGGCACAAGAGCAGCGGGAATGCGATCGATGGCGGCAAAAAAGCAGAAAATCATCAGCTTTGTCATGAGCGGTGGTGTCGGTTCGCGGCTCTGGCCACTGTCGCGCGAAGATTTCCCCAAACAATTCCACAATATTTCCGGGCAGGGCTCGATGCTGCTGCGCACAGTCAAGCGAATGGGCGCCCGGATCGAAGGGAGTGCCGTCCCGGTTTATCTGCTGGCGTCGGAGCGTCATTCGGACCACATCAACCAGGATCTGGCTGGGGTGGACCTCGGCGGCGGCAGGCCTATCCTTGAACCTATGGGCCGCAATACCGCGTCCGCAGTGGCACTGGCAACGGAGATAACGTTGCGCGAGCACGGCGATGAACTCGTGCTCGTGGTTCCGTCCGATCACGAGATAACCACCGATCGGGATTTCTGGAACACGATCGAATCCGGTATCAGCGCCGCCAATGACGGCCGGATCGTCGTCTTCGGTATCCAGCCCGATCGCGCAGAAACCGGATACGGCTATATCGAAACCAGTCTGCAGACCGGCGATATTCGCGACGTCGTGCGTTTTGTCGAAAAGCCAAACGAGGCGACGGCGAAACAATATCTGGAATCGGGGAATTTTCTCTGGAACGCCGGCATTTTCTTCTTTCGGGCCAGTGTCATGCGCGACGTCTTCAAGTCGCATGCCGCCGAAATCTGGGACAGCGCGATTGCCGCGCTCGATAAGGCGGATACAAACATATCCGGCACCTATCTGCCGCATGACCTTTACGCCGCCGTGCCATCCATTTCAGTTGATTATGCCATCATGGAACGAGCGTCGGACATTGCACTCGTTCCGGCACAATTCCGCTGGAATGATCTCGGTTCCTGGCAATCCCTGCTGGATGTCGGTTCCGTTGATGGCAACGGCAACGTGATTGTCGGCGATGTGGTGGCGATCGATTGCGAGCATAGCTATCTGCGCAGCGATGGCCGTCTGCTTTCCGCCGTCGGGCTGCGTGACACGGCTGTCGTCGCCACGGCGGATGTCACGTTCGTTGCGCCGGTGAGCGAGAGCCAAAATGTTCGCAAGATCGTCGAACAACTGGAAAAAACCGGCCGGCTGGAGACCAAATTCACGCCGGCACAGGACCGGCTTCCGCATGTCGGAGCCTACAGCAACAGGGTTCGTCACTGGCTCTTCGACGAAACACTGCCGCTATGGTCCACGGTGGGTGTCGATGACAGACACGGTGGTTTCCACGAGGCGCTTTCCTTTGACGCGATTCCCATCAAGAAGACCAAGCGCATGCGTACGATGGCCCGGCAGATCTACGCATTTGCCGTGGCGCATGAGATGGGCTGGGATGGACCTGCCAACGCGCTGATCGACCACGGGATCAGCTACATTAAGAGGGGCCGTACGGATCGCGGCGGCTGGACAAAGACATTCAACGAAGACGGCAGCGTTTTGGATCCCACCGAGGATGCCTACGATCAGTCGTGCGTATTGCTCGCGTTGGCCCATGCGCACAAGGCGGGGCACAAGGAGGCATTGGCGCTTGGTACCGAAACCTTTGTCTTTATCGACGACTATCTGGCCGACGCCCGGCTGACGGGTTTCCTTGAGACACCGGGCAATACGGGCCTGCGGCGGGCCAACCCGCACATGCATCTGCTTGAAGCCTTCCTTGCCTGGCATGAAGCGACCGGCAATCGCGACTATCTTCAAAGGGCCGCGCGAATCGTCGATCTGTTTCGGCACCACATGTTCGATGCCGAAACCTGGACGCTGGGCGAATATTTCAGCAATGACTGGTCGCGCGCACCCGGCGAACAGGGGGAATGGACGGAACCGGGCCATCATTTCGAATGGGCTTCGCTCCTGTCCGACTTTGCTCGGATTACGGGTCAAAAAGATGTCATCCGATATGGGCGCAAACTCTATGCGTCGGCGATCGCGAACGGTCTCAACCGCTCGACAGAACTTGCCTACAATGCTGTGTCCCGTCACGGTTTGCCGCTCGACACCAATTCACGCAGCTGGCCGCAGACCGAAGCCGTCAAGGCCGCCATTGCGCTTGATGGCAATGGCGGTCCGGACCTGAAGCCGGAAGTAGAGGCCCGGGTAGGGCGCCTTTTCCGCTGGCACATAGAGCCGGCACCAAAGGGGCTGTGGGTCGACCTCATCGATGAAACGGGAAAGGCCAAAGCCGAAGACGTTCCGGCTTCGATCTTCTATCATCTGGTGTGCGCGCTAACGCAATACGTGGCTTACGTCGGTAAGAAGCCTTAGCAGCCTGACGCTATGAAAGGCTCTAGTAAGGGCTCTCCACCTTGCCGGTTTCGACGTAGACCGACTTGATCTGGCTGTAATGATAAAGCGCGGCAAGGCCGTTCTCGCGGCCAACGCCGGATTGCTTGAAGCCACCGAACGGCATTTCTACCGGCGCAAGATTATAGGTATTGATCCAGCAAGTGCCGGCCTTGAGTTGGCTAATCACGCGGTGCGCACGCGACAGGTCATTGGTGAATACCCCCGCCGACAGGCCGAACTCCGTATCGTTGGCGCGGGCAATGACTTCGTCCTCCTCCTGAAAATCAAGGACTGCCATGACGGGTCCAAAGATTTCCTCGCGCGCGATGACCATGTTGTCGGTTACATTGGTGAAGATGGTCGGTTCGACGAAGCATCCCCCCTCGAAACCCTGCATCTTCGGAACGCCGCCACCGAAATGTAGCGTCGCACCTTCGGCTTTGCCCTTGTCGATATAGGATACGACCTTGTCGCGCTGGGAAGCGTTGACCAGCGGTCCGAGGTGAATGTCCGGATCGAGCGGATCCCCAAGGCGAATGGCCTTGGTGCGTGTGGTCAGACGGTCAAGGAACTGAGCTTTGATGCCGCCCTGTACGAAAACCCGCGTCCCGTTGGAGCACACCTGGCCGGTTGAATAGAAATTGCCAAGGAGTGCACCGCCGACTGCATTTTCCACGTCGGCGTCGTCGAAAATGATCAACGGAGATTTGCCGCCAAGTTCCATGGTCGCGTGCTTCATATGCGATCCGGCCTGGGCCAGCACGCGCTTGCCGGTCGGGACCGAGCCGGTCAGCGAGACCTTGGCGACGAGCGGATGATCCACCAGCTGCGACCCGACATCGCCAAAACCCTGCAACACGTTGAACAGGCCGTCGGGCAAGCCAGCTTCCTTGTAGACTTCAGCTAAGGCAAGGGCCGACAGCGGTGTGTTTTCGGACGGCTTGAAGATCATGGCATTGCCGGCAGCAAGCGCCGGTGCCGATTTCCAGCCTGCACCCTGAATCGGGTAATTCCACGCACCGATTCCGACGCAAACGCCCAAAGCTTCGCGGCGTGTGTAGGCATAGGATCCGCCAAGTTCAATCATCTCGCCATTGAAGCCGGCAATGATGCCGCCATAGAATTCCAGCGCATCGGCAGCGGATGCGGGATCGGCAACCAGCGTTTCCTGAATAGCCTTGCCGGTATCGAGCGTTTCAAGTTCGGCGATTTCGGCATTGCGCGCGCGCAGGATATCGGCGGCGCGGCGCAGGATGCGGCCGCGTTCGACCGGCTTCAGCGCCGCCCAAGCCGGTTGCGCGGCGGCGGCAGCCTGCACCGCCTGCTCGATCAGCGCCGGTGTCGCGCCAAAGAGCCTCGCGATGATTTCGCCCGTTGCAGGATAAATAACATCAAGCAGCTTGCCGTCCTTGTCCTCGACGAAGCGGCCATTGATGAAATGCGATGCCTTTGGCTGCGCGCGCATGGTGTTCTCCTGTGTTCAAATAGTTATCAAGCATAGGCGCTGTGCTTGGTTGGACAAGCTCACCCTGAGGGAGCAATTGCATAAATAAATACCAACGGCTTTGTCTTTGGCTCCCTGCCTCGACAACATCCCTCATGGTGAGCTTGTCGAACCACGCACAGCAGCGATGCAAGCAGAAAAAGTCGAAGCATGGCTATTCATCTGTCACTCACCTGCCAGCGCGGATTGATCCACGGCTCCTGGTTGGAACGAGGCAGGGGATCGCGGTCAAGAATATGATCGGAAGCCTTTTCGCCGGCCATGATCGAAGGGCCATTGAGGTTACCATTGGTAACGCGCGGGAAGATCGAGCTATCCGCAACACGAAGACCTTCGACGCCGATCACCCGGCACTGCGGATCGACCACCGCCATAGGATCGCTTGCAGAGCCCATTTTGCAGGTACCGCAGGGATGGAAAGCGCTCTCTGCATGTTCGCGCAGGAAATCGTCGATTTCTTCATCCGACTGCACATGGGAACCTGGTGAAATCTCCTTGCCGCGATAGGGATCTAATGCCGCCTGTCCGAAGATCTCGCGCGTCAACCGTACGGCGTGGCGGAAGTCCGCCCAGTCGTCGGGATGCGACATGTAGTTGAAAAGGATTTTGGGTTTCTCGAATGGATCAGATGAGCGAAGCGTCACGCTCCCGCGCGACTTCGACCGCATCGGACCAACATGCGCCTGGAAACCATGACCCTTTACCGCGGCCCGGCCGTCATAGCGGATAGCCGCCGGCAGGAAATGATATTGGATGTCCGGGTAGTCGACACCGGGTTTCGAACGGACGAAAGCTGCGGATTCGAAATGGTTGGTTGCACCATGGCCCGTCTTGAAAAACAGCCATTCGGCGCCGATCATGGCCTTCGAGAAGAGCCCGAGTTTGGAATTGAGCGTGATCGGTTTCAGACTTTCCTGCTGGATGTAGACCTCCATATGGTCCTGCAGGTTTTGGCCGACGCCGGGCCGGTCGGCAACGACGTCGATACCATGCTCTTTCAAATGGGAGGCGGGACCTATACCCGACAGCATCAGCAGCTTGGGTGAGTTGATGGACGAAGCGGCGACGATCACTTCGCGCCGGGCGCGTATCATCTCTGTCCTGCCGCGCCGGGTAATTTCGACACCGACCGCCCGACCGCCCTCAATGATTACACGCCGGGCGAAACCATTGACCAGATTGACGTTTTTGCGTTTGAGCGCCGGGCGAAGATAGGCATTGGCCGCGGACCACCGGCGGCCATTGTGGATGGTTTGCTCCATCGCCCCGAAGCCTTCCTGCTTCGAACCATTGTAGTCTTCGGTGACTTCGAAACCCGCTTGTTGGCCAGCCTCGACAAAGGCGTGGAATAATGGATTGTCCCGGCGCCCGCGTTGTATATGCAAGGGGCCATCCGAGCCCCGCCATCCCGGCTCGCCGCCATGCGAATGTTCCATACGTTTGAAATAAGGCAGCACGTCTGCATAGGACCAGCCGCTCGCGCCGCTTTCCGCCCAATGGTCGAAATCATGTGCATGGCCGCGCACATAGACCATGCCGTTGATCGAGGAGGAGCCGCCGATGACCTTGCCACGCGGCGTGACCAGACGGCGTCCGCCAAGGTGCGGCTCGGGTTCGGACATAAAGCCCCAATCATAGGTGCTCATATTCATCGGGAAGGACAGTGCCGCCGGCATCTGGATGAATGGGCCGATATCCGTACCGCCGAATTCGATGACGATCACCGAATATTTGCCGTCTTCCGACAGGCGGTAAGCCATCGCGGAACCCGCAGAACCAGAACCGATGATGACGAAATCTGCTTCCATAGTGCTTGTCATGCTCATTCGCCCCGCGGATAGCGGGCGTTCTCTTCCAGAACGTTCAGGTCCATATGATTGCGCATGTAACGCTCGGAGGCCTTCTGCAGGGGCTGATAGTCCCACGGATAATATGAGCCGTTGCGGAGCGCTTCATAGACCACCCAGCGCCGCGCCTGACTTTCGCGCACCGCTGCATCGAACTGAGCCATATCCCAGCGTTCCCGGGCTTTCGCCGTGAAATCTGCGACCAGCTTGGCATGTACCGGATCGGTCGCGAGGTTCGTCATTTCATCTGGATCCGATTCGAGATCAAAGAGTTGCGGCGGGTCGATCTCGCAATGCACGAACTTGTAGGCGCCTTCGCGGATGCAGACGAGCGGCGTGTTCGAGCCTTCCGCCGCGTACTCCATCAGAACGGGACCGACGCGCGTCTTGCCTTGCATGACAGGCGTCAGATCCTCGCCATCGGTCCATGGCAGGATTTCGGCGATGTCGATCCCTGCAAGCGCGCCGAGTGTCGGATTGATATCGAGTGTCGACACCGGCTCCAAGATCAATTGGGGAGCAATACCTTTACCCGCAATCATCAGCGGAACGCGCGCGGACCCTTCGAAAAAATTCATCTTGAACCAAAGGCCACGCTCGCCCAGCATGTCCCCGTGGTCTGACGTGAACACGACGATCGTGTCGTCCAGCATTCGTGTGGTCTGCAGGACATCGAAAATTTCGCCGACTTTGTCGTCGATATAGGAGATATTGGCAAGATAGCCCTGACGCGCCCGCCGAACCTGGTCTTCTGTGATGTCAAAGCAATCATGCTCGCATGCTTCGAGCAGCCGCTTTGAATGCGGGTCCTGTTCTTCAAATGGAAATGCACCGACCTTCGGATCGAGCGCAGGCGACCCTTCATAAAGGTCCCAATATTTGCGCCGCGCCACATAAGGATCGTGCGGATGCGTGAAGGAGACTGTCAGGCACCATGGCCGGCGCGATGCATCATCCGATTCACGCGACAGCTGGTACAGCTTTTGCCGTGCGTGGAACGCCACCTCGTCGTCATATTCCATCTGGTTGGTGATTTCGGCAACGCCCGCGCCGGTGACCGAGCCAAGATTGTGATACCACCAGTCGATGCGTTCTCCCGGCTTGCGATAGTCCGGTGTCCAGCCGAAATCGGCCGGGTAAATGTCTGTTGTCAGGCGCTCTTCAAACCCATGCAGTTGATCCGGGCCTACGAAATGCATCTTGCCGGAGAGGCCGGTATAGTAGCCAGCACGGCGCAGGTGATGTGCGTAAGTCGGGATATCCGAGACAAACTCTGCCGCATTGTCATAGACCCGGGTGCGCGATGGCAGCTGACCCGACATCAGCGAAGCCCGGGCAGGGGCACACAGCGGCGAGGCAGTGTAGGTATTGGCGAAGCGGGCCGAACGCTTGGCCAATGCCTTCAGGCGCGGAGCATGGATGAATTCCGCCGGACCGTCAGGAAAAAGTGTTCCATTCAGCTGATCAACCATTAAAATAAGTATGTTCGGTCTCATACAGGCTCCGGCAGGCAAAATTCGTCTCTATAGCATTTTCCATATGGTAATGATGGTCGCTGTTTCAGTTACGCCATTGCGCACCGCATGACGACCGATATTTCTGGCTGATACCATCTGTGCATGCAATCACCTTGAATCACTCGGTTTTCATGGTTAGCTCAAGAGAAAGAGATTTTGGAGGAATGGAAATGACTGCCTGTATCGTTGGATGGTCGCATCTGCCGTTTGGAAAACTGGAAGGCGAAACCGTCGAAAGTCTGATCATCAAAGCTGCGGTAGGGGCGCTTGATCATGCAGGCATCGGTCCCGAAGACGTCGACGAGATCGTGTTGGGCCATTTCAATGCTGGTTTCTCTCCCCAGGATTTCACCGCCAGCCTGGTTTTGCAGGCGAGTGATGCCTTTCGCTTCAAGCCCGCGACGCGTGTTGAAAACGCTTGTGCTACCGGCTCGGCGGCGGTGCATCAGGGCATCAAGACTATTCGTGCGGGCAACGCCAAGGTCGTACTTGTCGTGGGTGTCGAGAAGATGACATCGACGCCCGGTCCGGAAATCGGCAAGAATTTGCTCAAAGCGTCTTACCTTCCGGAAGAGGGCGAGATTCCCGCTGGTTTCGCCGGAGTCTTCGGCCAGATCGCAGCGGCCTATTTCCAGAAATACGGTGACCAGTCCGATGCGTTGGCAATGATTGCCGCCAAGAACCATAAGAACGGCGTGAACAACCCCTATGCGCAGATGCGCAAGGATCTCGGCTATGAGTTCTGCCGGCAGGAGAGCGAGAAGAACCCATTCGTTGCCGGCCCATTGAAGCGTACCGATTGTTCTCTCGTCTCTGACGGCGCGGCAGCGCTGGTCCTGACCGATACGCAGACTGCCTTGAAGATGAAACGCGCTGTGGCATTTCGTGCGGCTGCCCACGTTCAGGATTTTCTGCCGATCTCCAAGCGCGACATCCTGCTGTTCGAGGGCTGTTCGGAGGGCTGGAAGCGCGCGCTCGACCAGGCAGGCGTGACCCTTGATGATTTGTCCTTCGTCGAAACGCATGATTGCTTCACCATTGCCGAACTGATCGAGTACGAAGCCATGGGACTGGCGAAGCCGGGCGAGGGTGCCAAGATTGCACTTGAAGGCCAGACAGCGATGGACGGGCGCCTGCCGATCAACCCTTCCGGCGGGCTCAAGGCCAAGGGGCATCCGATCGGAGCTAGCGGCGTCTCGATGCACGTGCTGTCATCGATGCAGTTGACCGGGGAAGCGGGTGGCATACAGGTGCCGGGCGCCAAGCTCGCAGGCATCTTCAACATGGGCGGCGCGGCAGTCGCCAATTATGTTTCGGTGCTGGAGCGGATCAAATAAGCAGCTTATAAAGCCTTCGACCCCGGCTGATTCCGGTCAACGCTTGTAGAGATGATGGTTTGATGAGCAATCCGGTTCTGGTTGAAGTTTTTCGCGGCGAAACGGTGGAGAGCCGCCATCGCGGCGCGGTGATCGTGACCGATGGCGATGGCAGGATCGTGTTCTCGCTGGGCGATATGGAGCGGCCGACCTTTCCACGCTCCGCGATCAAGGCCATTCAGGCGCTGCCGCTGGTCGAGAGCGGCGCCGCGGACGCCTATGGCTTCGGCAACGAGGAACTCGCCATGGCCTGTGCATCGCATTCGGGCGAGCCGCAACATGTGGCGAAGGCCGCAGATATGCTGGGCCGCGCCGGGCTTGATGTTTCGGCGCTGGAGTGCGGCTCGCATTGGCCGGCGCAGCAGCCCGTGCTGATTGCACTGGCGAAAAGCGGCCAGGAGCCGACGCCGCTGCATAATAATTGTTCCGGAAAACATGCAGGGTTCCTGTGCACATGCCGGCATCTTGGCATCGAAACCCAGGGCTATTCGGCTCTCGGCTCGCCCGAACAGGATATGGTACGCGATGCGATGGAAAGCGTTACTGGCGCTCCGCACACGCTGGATCGTTGCGGAACGGATGGCTGTTCCATCCCCACCTATGCCATTCCATTAAGAAACCTGGCGCATGGCTTTGCCCGCATGGCGACGGGAGTGGGGCTCGAGCCGGCCCGCGCCGCCGCTGCACGGCGCCTTGTCGACGCGGCGATGGCAGCACCATACTATGTCGCGGGTACCCATCGCGCCTGTACGGTTTTAATGGAGGTGGCGCCAAACCGTATCTTCGTAAAGGGCGGTGCCGAAGGTGTCTACGCCGGTGCCTTGCCAGAACTCGGCCTCGGAATCGCTATCAAGTGCGATGACGGGAACGCGCGCGCATCCGAGGCAATCATCGCCACGGTTCTCGCCCGGATCTATCGCAACGAGGACGAACTGGAGTCGAAGCTCGACCGGTTTGCCGATCGCGAAATGCGCAACTGGAACGGCATTACGTATGGTGTCATCAGCCCGACAGAAGCGCTGACGGACGCCGATATCAATTGACGATATTCCGCTCGACAGTAAGGTTTGGATAGATGTCGGCGCTCTTCTGGGTCAAATCCTTGACCGTGACGTCAGTCCAGCTATGACCAACAATGCCGCCATTCCTGGAACCCTGGATAATGTTGTCAGAAATGATGGCCGATCCGGCGCCCTCGACGACACTGACATAGATACCTTCGCCTGACGAGCGGACGATGTTCCCAGTCGCAATCACATTGCGCATGTAAGCGCCCCAGCCGAGCTGTATCCCGTAAAGTGGGGCGTTTTCTACCACATTGCCGGTAACCGAGATGTCGGCTTCAACGCTGATGCCGATGCCGAAGGTGCCGGGATACGGGCCCTTGGTCGAGAGGTTGCGCACCAAATTGCCGCTGCAGGTCCCGAGCCGCCCGCCGCTGTCGAAATTGACCATCGATATACCGTTTGCAGCACCATCGACGAGATTGTTGGCGATGACCGCGCCTTCGAAAGCGAACTCCGAATAAATCGCGGTTTCGCCGCTCGCACTGCAGTTGTTCCCGGTGATCTGCAAATTGCTGGCGCTATTGCCGCGGATCGCGGTGAAGGCGCTGTCGTTGATGATATTGTTGGAAACGACGACATTGTTGGCGCGAAAGATATTGATGGAGTTGCCGTTCTGACCGGTGCCGCCCGCATCCGCCCTGGTTTTGCCAATGCGGTTGCCCGTAACGATCGTGCCGTCTCGGCCTTGCTCGTAACGCTGAACGAGAATGCCGCCATTGCCGCTATCGTGGATCTCGTTGCCGGTGATCTCCAGTCCGGTGGAGTCCGCAGCAAATATCGCCGCATCGCTGGCGCCGGAGATACGTGTACCCTCAATACGCCCACCGCATTTGAAAAGGTCCACGGCATTCTTGCGCGCACCGATAATCTGGCAATCGTCCAACACAAGATGAGCAACGTTGCTGGCTTCGAGGAGGCCCCGCACGCTCTCGCCTAGCGGCCTGCCGTCACCGTCGATTACAAGTCCGTTGAGCTGAATATGGCTGGACCTATCGGCCCTTATCAGGCCAGATTTTCCTCCGAACAGAAGACGCGACTTGCCGGAAATACCCAGTAGATTGACATAGGCGGGAAACTGCAGCCCTGAAACAATATAGACCCCAGGTGGTAGGAATATCTGCTGACCGGACGAACTTGCTTCGGTCAGCAACGCATTCAGCTTGGTCGTCTGATCGTCCGGGCCTCCAGGGATCAACCCGAATTCCACACCGTTGATTGTTCCTGATGTGCTCTGGGCTTGCGTGGCACGCGGCAGAATGCCGGCGCCGGCAAGCGAGGCCAGACCGGTCAGGACGAAGCGTCGGTTGATCATATTGTTATCCGCGGAAGAGAATGAGAGGGGTGCTTGAGGATTGCACTTGCTGTGAGGCCTAGCAAGGCCTACCTTCGTTCGATGAGCAGAGCCTTCACAAAGGAAGACGACAGCAACGCCTCGATCGATGTCGGCGAGCGCCCCATAAGCCCGCACCGGAATCTGGTAACGGAGAAGGGCCTCGCGCACATTGATGCCGAACTCGCGGCGGCGCATGAGGTGCTGGCGAAAGGCAATGCAGAGGCTGACCGCGATCTGATTGCGCGGGCCTCGCGCGATCTGCGATACTGGAACGCACGCAGGGAATCGGCCGAAGTCTCACGCCCCGATCCGCATAGCGATGTGGTCCGGTTCGGCATGACAGTCACAATCGCCGATGAAGACGACAAGTCGCAAACCTGGGCAATTGTCGGCGAGGACGAAGCGGATGCGAGCCATGGCAAGATCTC
The DNA here is from genome assembly GCF_031455525.1 of Phyllobacterium sp. 1468. NCBI lineage: Bacteria > Pseudomonadati > Pseudomonadota > Alphaproteobacteria > Hyphomicrobiales > Phyllobacteriaceae > Phyllobacterium > Phyllobacterium sp. 1468. Next base: position 24,455 of record NZ_JAVDSX010000004.1, read on the forward strand.
GCATGTGTCACCCATGGCGAAGGCGATGTTCGGTAAATCCGTTGGCGACAGTTTCGTGCTGAATGATCGCGAGTGGGAGATAACGGCGATCGATACCGCACCTTGAAGTTGACTCCTGCTTTGAGCAGAGGGCATCAAGAGATTCAATTTAAAGCGTTTTTTGTACTTGCTCAATGTATGCGCGGAAGAAGGCTGCCGCGCCGCACAGTAACGTTCATTGCCTTAACTCCGATGTTATAAAGAAAGGAGCATGCAAAGCTGGAGTTTGTGGTCTTACAGCCAGCCCTTTTTGCGGAAGATCAGGAGCGGGATAACCGCTGAGGCAATCATCAGCGCGATAGCCATCGGATAGCCCCAGACCTCATTGAGTTCGGGCATGAAATGAAAGTTCATGCCGTAAATCGATGCGACCAGTGTCGGCGGCATGAAGGCCACAGCAGCGACGGAGAAAATCTTGATGATGGCGTTCTGCTCAATCGAAATGAGTCCAACGACCGTATCAAGCAAAAAGGTCACCTTGTTGGAAAGAAAATCGACATAGGTGCTCAGCGATTGCGTGTCGCGCTCCAGCGACTTGATCGTGGCCCGTATATCCTTCTTGTTGAGGGTCTCGTCCGGAATGGCAGCCGTATAAACGAGGAGGCGGCTGACGCCGGCGATGCTTTCCCGAATTTTGGAAAGAAACGCGCCTTGAATCCCGATATTGTTGAGACTGTCCCTGAAGTTCTTCGTTGTCATGGGCTTATCATTTTCCGACCGCCGGAAGATCGCGTGAGAATTCACATCGATATCGCCGGCAACACCCTCGAGAATGTCCGCGATGCGGTCGGTCACGGCTTCGATCAATCCGAGGAGAATGCTGATGCCGCCGCATTTGGGCGTAATGAGGCCATTCCCCGGCTTTGTCGCGCGGCCAATGAACAGACTGAACGCTTTCGGTTCCGTATAGCGTACAGTGACAAGCAGCTTTCCTGTGAGAATGAAAGATACCGGGGCGATACCGTGATGTTTCAGTTCGGTTGAGTGCAGGATGGAAGCTGTCAGGTATTGCGCGCCATTCTCGGCGTAGAAGCGACTGGATTCCTCGATCTCGATCATATCCTCGTGGGTCGGAATGGTCGCTTTGGTCCAGTTCTCGACCTGGACGTCCTCTTCATGCGTTGGGTTGATGAGGTCGATCCAGACTGCGTTGGGTGGCAGCTCTGCTCCCGCAAGCGCAGCACTGGGCATCAGATAATCGTCTTGCAGCGCGTAGACATAAATCATTTCACAATGAATCCAGCAAGGTATCGATCAGTTTCTCGGCGGCCTCGCCGATTACAGTGCCGGGAGGGAAAATAGCCGTTGCGCCTGCTTTGAGGATCGCATCGAAATCCTGCGGTGGTATGACACCGCCAACGATAATAAGAGTATCTTCGCGCTCGCCGCGTTTCAGCGCCTGCTTGAGTTCCGGTACAAGCGTCAGATGTCCAGCTGCCAGCGATGAGACGCCAACGATATCGACATTGCTCTCGATGGCGAGGTCCGCAACTTCTTCAGGTGTCTGGAACATGGCGCCAACAATGACCTCGAATCCGAGATCACCGAAGGCAGTTGCAATAACTTTCTGGCCACGATCGTGGCCGTCCTGGCCCATCTTTGCGACAAGAATACGAGGCTTCCTACCCGTGCGTTTTTCGTAAGTAGCCGCTTTGGCTTCAACGCGGTCTATAAGTTCGTTTTTGCCGGCCTCCTTACGGTAAACACCGGAAATCGTGTGGATGTTGGCTACATGCCGCCCATAGGCCTTCTCCAGCGCCAACGAGATCTCGCCGACCGTTGCGCGCGCCCGCGCTGCCTGGATCGCCAGATCGAGCAAATTGCCTTTGCCTGCCTTGGCAGCGGCCGTCAGCGCAGACAAGGCCTCATCGACTGCGGCAACGTTGCGTGTTCCCTTCAACTGTTGCAGCTTGGAAAGCTGGCGGGCCCGCACTTCCGCGTTGTCGACTTTCAGGACGTCGACTTCCATATCTTCGGCTGGGCGATAGGAGTTGACGCCGATAACCGGCTGCCGCCCACTATCGATACGTGCTTGCGTGCGGGCTGCGGCGGCTTCGATGCGCATCTTCGGAATGCCCTGTTCGATGGCCTTCGCCATACCGCCCAGCGCTTCCACCTCGTCGATGTGGGCGAGGGCACGGGCGGCAAGGTCATGCGTGAGCCGCTCGACATAAAATGAACCGCCCCAGGGATCGATCGTGCGCGTCGTGCCGGACTCCTTTTGCAGGACCAGCTGTGTACTGCGGGCTATGTGAGCCGAGTGATCGGTTGGAAGAGCCAGCGCTTCGTCGAAAGAGTTGGTGTGCAGCGACTGCGTATGCCCCTGTGTCGAAGCCATGGCCTCGATCATGGTGCGCACGATATTGTTGTAAGGGTCCTGTGCTGTCAGCGACCAGCCCGAGGTTTGCGAATGGGTGCGCAGCGAGAGCGAACGCTCGTCCTTCGGATTGAAGTTCTTCTTCATCAGAACCGCCCAAAGCAGGCGCGCGGCACGCAGCTTTGCAACCTCCATGAAGAAATTCATGCCGATCGCCCAGAAGAAGGAGAGGCGCGGTGCAAAACTATCGATATCCTGACCAGCCGCAACACCGGCGCGCGCATACTCTATACCGTCGGCGATCGTGTAGGCGAGCTCAAGGTCGGCGGTCGCCCCCGCTTCCTGCATGTGATAGCCGGAAATCGAGATTGAATTAAACTTCGGCATATTTTCTGACGTGTAGGAAAAGATGTCCGAAACAATCCGCATCGAAGGCTGCGGCGGGTAGATATATGTGTTGCGCACCATGAACTCCTTCAGAATGTCGTTCTGAATGGTCCCGGCGAGCTGTTTTTGGCTGACGCCCTGTTCTTCGGCTGCAACGATGTAGAGCGCCAGAATTGGCAGCACTGCCCCGTTCATGGTCATCGAAACGGTCATTTCGCCAAGCGGAATACCCTCGAATAGCTGTTGCATATCGAGAATTGAATCTATGGCGACGCCTGCCATGCCGACGTCGCCTGCAACACGGGGATGGTCGCTGTCATAACCGCGATGGGTGGCGAGATCAAAGGCGACGGATAGGCCTTTCTGGCCGGCGGCAAGATTGCGCCGGTAAAAGGCATTGGATTCCTCGGCCGTCGAGAAGCCGGCATATTGCCGGATCGTCCAGGGCTGCTGGACGTACATCGTCGGATAGGGACCGCGGATGAAAGGCGCGGCACCGGGAAAGCCATCGAGATGCGGTAGTCCGCGCAGCGCCGCATCGCCATAGGAGCGCTTGACCTGGATACCCTCGGGCGTCTTCCAGGTTGCATCCTCTGGCACGGGAGCGAGGGGCTTCGGCTCTTGCCAATCGATCTTGGTGAAGTCCGGAATTCTCATTTTATTCAGATGCCTGCAAGGGTTTCATCGATGCGCGGGAAGGTTAGCGGTTCGCAATGAACGACGCCATCCGTCGGTAAAGGCATATGGGGTGCATTAAGCACGGTGACCGGCCGATCTTGCCGGGCAGGGAAGAGCGTCGTGCCTACGATGGCGCGTTTGCCGGAAAGGTAAACCTCTCTTCGGGCGTTGCGGGCCGCAATGATACGAGCCTGGAACTTGCCATCGACAAGGCTTTGCAAAATGCCGCCGTCTTGTTCAAGCGCCTGAAATTCCTTCCATGCCGCCTCACACAGATTCTCCGTCAGACTTTCCACCGCACCGGAACCGCAAGCCGGATCGGCAACGAAGGCCAGATTGCTTTCTTCCGCAATGACAAGCTGTGTGTTGCGGCCGAGGCGCCGTGCAAAGGCATCGGGCAAGCCATGGGCAATCGTATGGGGCAAAACCGCAATCGAATCCGCTCCGCCGGCAGCTGCACCGAAGGCTGCAATCGTGTTGCGCAATATATTGGTTTCGGGATCGCGCTTCGTGATCATCCGGTATGATGTTTCGGCATGGATCGTTGCCTGCGAGGGGCGCATGCTGCCGCAAGCCTCCTGTAGACGCGCCCACAGACGCCGCAAAGCCCGGATCTTGGCGATCGAAACGAACTGATCCTGATCCACCGAAAGTGCAAAACCGATATGTGGAGCCGCATAGACAATGGGCTGCCGTGCCTCTTCAAACAGCCGGAAATGGCCAGTGGTGATGGACAACATCGCACCGAGTTCTTGCGCCTCTGTGGCACCCGCGTTGTGGTAGACGCGGCCGTCCGCCTCAAGCACGATTCCAGGCAGATCGGATGAGAAAAAGCCGGAAAGCGATTGTGGCAGCGAGGCTTTTAGCGCTGCAAGGCTCATGCGCAGACGGCCCGTTCCCGCCAGAGTAGCGGCGGGATCGATGCCAAGCGAGAAGCTCAGCGTCTTCGGATTGACATCCCGGGGACGCATGTAATCCACGAACCAGTCGGCACAGGCACGGCTTTTCGGATGCACGTCCATGCGCAGATGGATCATGTCGAGATGAACGCCATAGAGCACCTTGTCGACCGCCTCACGGGTCGAGGGGAGGCCATAGCCAAAGGCATTCGGCGCGCCCTCGAACACCAAAGCAATGCCGGTGGCTCCATTCTCCAGTTCTTCCAAAAGCTGCCTGTTGGCGCGAACCGGATCCGGATCATCGATACGCTGTACGATATGCCAAGGCTTCGAGGGATTCTTTCGCGGGGTCAGCAGTGCGTCGCGCCGTCGTTCATAGAGAGGTTCGATGGCGATGGCATCATCGGTCTTCGAGATCAGGGATTCATCGAAATCCGCGCCTTTCAGGGCTTTTTGCGCAAGTTTAACCCAGCCATCCCGGTCAATCGGCGCAAATTCAGTTTCCTTGAGCAGTGACGCGTCCATGCTTTCTCCCTGTTGCGCGCATTGTTTTTTCGACTTTAGGAGGAGTCATGCTGCTTCGCAACAAAGCAAAGTGCCGCTGACACAACTTATTGAAAACAATATACTTTTCGGTAGTTCCGGTTTCGGGTGGCTGGAGCGGAGCGGGCGTGAAAGGCTGGTGCCAACTTTAACGCGAAAGGTCAAACAATGAACCTGCTTATCGGAAAGACGGCCATCGTGACTGGCGCGAGTTCTGGCATCGGTTATGAAACAGCAAGGCTTTTTGCCCGCGAAGGCGCGAATGTCATCGTGGCCGCACGACGCCAGCACGAGCTTGGCAAGTTGGTCGCAGCGATCGAATGGGACGGCGGAAAAGCCATCGCTCTGGCAGGTGACGTCCGTGATGAAGCCTATGCCAAGTCATTGGTCGAATTGGCGGAAAGCGTCTTTGGCGGGCTTGATATCGCTTTCAATAATGCCGGCACAAATGGAGAAATGGGATCGACTCCGGGCGTCTCCCTCGAAGGCTGGCACGAGGCTCTGAACGTCAATCTCACAGGCGCTTTCCTCGGAGCGAAATACCAGATCCCCGCGATGCAGAGGCGAGGAGGTGGCTCGCTGATCTTCACTTCGACCTTCGTCGGCCACACGGTGGGAATGCCAGGCACCGCGGCCTATGCAGCCAGCAAGGCAGGGATCATCGGCCTGATGAAGACACTCGCCGCGGAGCATGGTCCTCAAGGGATCAGAGTGAATGCGATTCTGCCCGGCGGAACCGCTACGAGCTTGGCAGAAGCTTGGGTCGATACAGCGGATAAGCTGGCTTTTGTTGAGGGATTACATGCACTTAAGCGTCGTGCGACACCGGGGGAAATCGCGAGGTCAGTCCTCTATCTCGCGTCCGATGCTTCAAGTTTTACCACAGGCTCGGCCATGTTGGTCGACGGCGGTGTCTCGATCAACCGAACCTGAAGAGATGATCCGGAAAGTTTTGCTCTGCTTTAATCAAATTTTTCAAAATATTCAGCTTGATACCATGTTTGCCGAGGAGCCCAGAAACAGAAACGCGCGCCGAAAAGCGCGCGCCTTCAGGGTTGGCGATGGGGCCGGCTTAAACGAACTGGCTCAGGCCCGGAATGGAATTCACCACGTCGTCGACTGGGCCGCTGCCGGCCTTTTCACGAGCAAAAGCAATGGTTTCCTTGGAAATGCCGGTGATTTCGCCCATGCCGAGGCCAATGCCCATCAGCTTGGAACCGAGCCCCATGACGCCCGGCATCAGGCCGGAAAGTCCTCCGCCGCTGTTGTTGGCCTCGGCGATGGCAGCTTCAGCACCGGGCACTCCGGCAATCAACTGGTCAACCTTGTCGGCTGGCGCTTCTTTCTGCAGGAATGCCAGAATGAGGCCGACAGCCTTGCGGGCCGTGTCCGGATCCGTGCCTACATTGGCGGAAATGCGCGCGATAAGTTCGTCCATTAGTCCAATCTCCCGTCTGATGTGAATTACGTTTACGTAATATGCGGGAATAGTCCTCCGCACAAGCTCTAAGTCAATCTGGATCATTCTCTCAACCGCGTACAATCAAATTGCAATCGGACGACGAAATTCCTGCACCAGATTCGCACTTTCCTGCATGGGAATGACGGAATCTTGTGCAGGAATCGCATTTTTCTGTCCCATTCGTATTCCGGACTTGCCGGGCGCCTGCAATTTTCCAGACACGATAAAGCCTTGGCCATTGTCGCGTGGAGTTTGGCTGTTTATACCGTGGATAAAGTGACCGTTGCGACGAGGACGAACGACATGGCCGATGACAGTATTTTCCTTGGTGCAAGCCGCAAGCCCGACGATACCTACCAGCAGGCAGAATCGTTGCTGCTGAAATTCGGCAACCGGCATGGCCTGGTCACTGGCGCAACCGGTACGGGTAAGACGGTCACGTTACAAGTTCTGGCTGAAGGCTTTTCGAAAGCCGGCGTTCCGGTTTTTTGCGCAGACATCAAAGGCGATCTGTCGGGTATCGGCGCCAAGGGCGAAGACAAGGATTTTCTCGTCAAGCGTGCCGCCGACGTCAAACTCGACCCTTACGAGCATTCTGCCTCGCCGGTCATCTTTTGGGATATTTTCGGCGAGCAGGGGCACCCGATCCGCGCCACGATCTCGGAAATGGGTCCCCTCTTGTTCTCGCGCCTGATGAACCTGACGGAAGCGCAGGAAGGCGTCCTCAACATTGCTTTCAAGATCGCCGACGAGGAGGGGCTGCTCCTCCTCGACATGAAGGATTTGCAGTCGCTGCTGGTCAATATCGCGGAACGTGCCGAAGAGATCTCCGCCCGCTATGGCAATGTCACGAAGCCTTCGGTCGGTGCGATCCAGCGCTCGCTCCTGGTGCTGGAACAGCAGGGCGGCACGAAATTCTTCGGCGAACCGGCGCTGAAGATCGCCGACATCATACGCACGGACACCAATGGCCGCGGTTTGGTCAGCGTCCTTGCTGCCGACAAGCTGATGATGAACCCGCGGCTCTATTCGACATTCCTGCTTTGGCTGTTGTCGGAACTCTTCGAGGAACTTCCGGAAGTCGGCGATCCGGAAAAGCCGCGCCTGGTGTTCTTCTTCGACGAGGCGCATCTGCTCTTCAATGAGGCGCCGAAAGCGTTGCTGACCCGCGTCGAGCAGGTGGTGCGCCTGATCCGTTCCAAGGGCGTCGGCGTGTTCTTCATCTCGCAAAACCCGCTGGACGTGCCGGAAACCGTGCTGGCGCAGCTCGGCAACCGCTTGCAGCACGCGCTTCGGGCCTACACGCCGCGCGAACAGAATGCGGTGAAGACGGCCGCCGACACGTTCCGGGCCAACCCGGCATTCAACACGTTCGAAGCGATCACCAATCTTGCCACCGGCGAGGCGCTGGTCTCGACATTGGCCGACAAGGGCGTTCCGTCCATGGTGCAGCGGACATTGATCCGCCCGCCGGCAGGACGCATCGGGCCGCTGACCAGCGACGAGCGCCAGACACTGATCAATGCGAGCCCGGTAGCGGGTCTCTATGACGAGATGGTCGACCGGGAATCCGCCTACGAGCTTTTGCAGAAGAAGGCGCAGAAGACGAAGACCGAAGCGGAGGCGGCGCAGGAGGCCAGCGCCGATAGCACGGGCGGCTGGCGGCTGCCCGATTTCCTTGGCGGCGAACCGAAAACCGGCCCGCGCGGGGGCCAGGTGAGGGGCCGGCAGACGGTGGCCGAAGCTGCGATGAAATCCGTTGTCCGCTCCGTCGGGGGTTCGCTGGGCCGCGCGCTGGTGCGCGGAATATTGGGTAGCCTCAGCCGGCGGTGAGCCCCGGGTGCAATTTCCACGATTGAACTATCAATATAACAATCTGAAATTGTGTGTTTTTTTGCAACATGCGTATTAATTAGCCGCGCCTCCAATTCAGGCAGTTGACACATCGGTGTACAACCGCAAACTCGTGTCAACTCTTATTGCACTTCATATTGCCTGATTTTTTTAAAGGACGCTTTTCATGTATACATTTTCAGGGGCGGATTCCGCCCGTTCTCCGCGGTTCCCTTCATTCCATCGCGCTCGCCGCAAGCTGCTCTCGTTTGCCTCGGCAACTGCGATCGCCATCGCATTGCCAACAGTTCCCGCACTGGCGCAGGAGGCGGGCAAATATTTCAACGCGGACGGGACGAAAACCGATGATCTCGAGAAGGCGGCGGCAAGCTGGCGCACACCCGAGTTCCTTAAGGATCACGCCCTGGCGGGTGTGAAGGCAGAATATGCCTATGCCTTTGGCTTTACGGGCAAGAGTGTCAAGCTCGGGGAAGTGGATTCGGGCGTCTTTGTATCGCATCCGCAATTGCAAGGCAAAGTCACGTCCTTGACAGTGGAAGGTGTATACAGCGCTGACGGTGAACAGTTGGATGGATGGGGCAAGACCTGGAAGAAGGGTGATCCATTCAAGATATTCGGAGACTACCATCCCTTCTTCAACGACAGTCATGGCACATCCGCTGCAGGAGAGATGATCGCCATCCGCAACGCAACTGGCGACGCGAGCCAAGACCGGATGCACGGCATTGCCTTTGATGCGCACCTCTATTCAGCCAATACAGGCGGCACTGACGATACGGTTTATGGACCCAATGTCGACTACGGTTACTTCAAGGAAGCCTATGGTGTTCTTGCCCGCAACGGTGTTCGCGTGATCAACTCAAGCTGGGGGCAGGAAGCTTCCAAGGTCGGGGATTATGGAACACTCGATGGTCTGATCAAGCTCTACAACAGGTTTATCGGAAAGAAGACTTTTCTCGATGCCGCTTTCGAGGTTTCGAAGGAATTTGGCACCATCCAGGTCTGGGCCAATGGCAATAACTATCTTAACAACCCGCGCGCTGTCGTGGCCATGCCTTATTTTCGGCCGGAGGTGGAGCCCTATTGGATTGGCGTTACTGGCGTCACCAAGAATGGGAGCACCATATATGATCGCTGCGGCGTCACCAAATACTGGTGCATGGCTGGTCCAACGGAGGGGATTTCAACAACATCTGTAAGCTTGACGGGCGGTGACGACGACCATGATGGAGGAAGGCACAAACCGGAGGAACTGGCACAAAAACCATTGATGCCAGCATATCGGTCGACCTATAGCGGCACATCGGCTGCGGCTCCGAACGTGACGGCATCATTGGGGCTGGTGATGGAGCGGTTTCCTTATCTCACCGGCACGCAGGCGCGAGATGTCTTGTTTACCACGGCGGAGCATCTTAGCAAGGGTGTTGTCAACGACAACATCGAGGCACCCAATGCGGTGTTCGGTTGGGGGCGGCCTGATCTGAAGAAAGCAATGAACGGCCCGGGTCAGTTCCTCGGGCGCTTCGACGCCAATCTGGGTGCGGACATTACCGACACCTGGTCAAATGACATCAGCCAGGCCGCGCTTGATCAGCGCAAGACCGAAGAGGCCCAGGAGATTGCCGATTGGAAAGCAGAAAAAGCCGCCCATGGATGGAACGATGGTCAATCCGATGCGATTGTGCTGGGGCTAAAAGCAAATGTGCCTGATCTTTTGAAAGCACTGGTTGCGGTCATTCCCACAGGAAAGTTTGAGAAAGAGCTGCAAGCCGTGCGGGACAACGAATTGGCTTCCGTCGTACTGGACCGTCTTATCGCTGACACTAGCTCGCCCACACTCTTCAAATATGCTTCCGATCCAACAATGCCGTCGATAGCAAAACAATTTGGTGAAGAATTAACAAAAATGCTGAACGACAAAGACTTTGCTATCCTTGATAGCGAGATCGCCGTGCCAAGGAATCGTTTGAGCAGCGCTGAAACCCGCGCGGCCTATTTCGCTAAGAAGACCTACGATGCCGGTCTCACCAAATCCGGTTTGGGCACGCTGACACTTGCGGGCAAGAACACCTATCGCGGCGATACGATCGTCGATGGCGGCAAGCTTGCCATCGCTGCAGGCGGCTCGATCATCTCAAACACTTTCGTCAATGACACCGGCCGGTTTTCGGTCGATGGAACAGCAGCCAATGCGACGATCAACCAAGGCGGCGACTTGCGCGTCAACCAGACCGGCATAATTGGCGATCTCACCTTCAACGGCGGTGCGGGTGTCGTTGACGGCAAGAGCGGTAATGCCGGCGTCAACGGCGGCGGCAGCCTGACCATCGGCAAAACCGGGATTGCCGGCGATCTTGTGCTGAATGGCGGCCTGGCTGCCGTTTATGGTACCGCGGGCAATGCGACGGTCAATGCAGGCGGCGGGCTTGGCGGCAAGGGCGGCACGGTCGCCAGCCTTGTCGTCAACCGGGACGGTCTGGTTTCTCCGGCCGGTCCGCTCAATAATAAGGAGCAGGATGACGGCCTGGCCAAATCCTGGCCGCCCCATGGCGCGGAAATCGGCGTCCTGACGGTCGCAGGAGACGCGACTTTCAATCCGGGGAGCCGGCTGAACGTCGGCATCATGGGGGATGCGAGCGGCGCCGACCTGCTTGAAGTCGGTGGAACTGCAACCCTGCTGGGCGGTATCGTTGCCGTGCGCCTTGAAAATCAGGTGGAGCTCCTCAATCAGGAAACGGTTGAAGGGTTTTTTCTGGACAAGTCGTATGAGATTCTCGACGCCGGAAAAACCGTTACGGGCCGGTTTGAAAGCGTGTTGCCGCAGTATAATTACGTGACCGCGGAATTGAATTACAGCGACGCGCACAAAGTGACCCTCGGCTTCGGACTGACCGATGCTGGGCGGGCCGAGGTAGATCGGCTGGCACGCGAAGAAAAGCTGCGCTTGCTGAAGGAGCGCGTTAAAAACCTCGTCCTGGTCGATGCGAAGACGCCCAACCAGATAGCCGTCGGGAATGCGATCAAGAGCCAGGAGCTTGGAAGTCCGCTGCTCAATACGGTGCTGTTCTCGGCGATCGGCGAAGTCTTGCCCTATGACAATCTCTCGGGCGAAGTCCATGCGACGCTTTCCGGCGTGCTTGCCAAGGATGCAAGCGCGATCGGCAATGCGGCGCAAAACCGTATCCGCGCTGCCTTCGACGGGGTCACCGTCACGGAGCAGGCGGTGATGGCGGCACGCTTGGCTTACGCTCCGGCGCAACGGGCCAAGACCAGCGACGCTTTTGCATCGGTAGCGCCGGCACCAGCCACGACCGCCCTGTGGGGCGAAGCTTATGGAGGATGGGCGCATGCCGACGGCGACGGCAATGCGGCGGGCTATAGCCGCAATACCGGCGGCTTCGTCACCGGGCTCGACGGTGTGGTCGCGGATGATTGGCGCATGGGTATGCTGGCCGGTTATGGCAACACGTCGCTGGATGGCCGGGCTTCGAATGCCTCGGTCGACAGCTATTCCGTCGGGCTCTACGGCGGTACCGCATGGGACAATCTGCGCCTGAGCCTTGGCACGGCCCTTACCCAAAACGAGATCGACACGGACCGTACGGCGGTGTTCGGCCATCTTCTCAACAGACACAGCGCTTCCTACGATGCCAGGACCGCGCAGATATTCGGTGAGCTCGGCTATTCGGTGAAGATGGCTTATGCCGATCTCGAGCCTTTCGCCGCGGCGAGCTATGTGCACCTCAAGAGCGATGGCTTTCAGGAAAGCGGCGCTGTCAGCAACCTCACCGGCTTTGCCGGCACAACGGACTTGACCACGACGACGCTCGGGCTTCGGCTATCGCGCGCGTTTTCTCTGTCGGATACCATCGGGCTGACGGCGCGCGGGCTTCTGGGCTGGAACCATGCCTTCGGCGATGTGACGCCCGAGGCGCGGCTTGCCTTTGCCGGCTCCCAGCCTTTCGACGTCCACGGCTTGGCTGTAGCGAGGGACGTCGGGCTAATCGAGGCGGGGTTCGACTTCACCCTGAGCCCGCCCTCGTCGGGAATCGGCAAAGCCACGACGCTCGGCCTCACCTATAGCGGCCAGTTTTCAGGAGAGGCCAACGACAATGCGGTGAAAGCCGATCTGACAGTGAGGTTCTAAGCGTAGAGGCGATTTAAACTACTCACAGCCCCAAGGGGGAGGTGGTGCGCCAGGACTGGCCACACACCTTCACCCTCGCCGAAAGTTTAAGGCGCCGATTTGCGCGCAGGTTCGTCTAGAACAATCCAGGCGGGTGCATGGTCGCTTGCATGGTCCCAGCCCCTGACGTGGCGATCGACGCCGGCACTCGTCAATCGGCCGGCGATCGATGGACTGAGCAGGAGGTGGTCGAGACGCAGACCGGCATTGCGTCCCCAGGCGTTTCTGAAATAGTCCCAGAACGTGTAGATCCTCTCGTCCGGATGGAGGTGCCGGATGGCATCTGTCCACCCTTGCGCAACAAGCGCCGCGAAGGCCTGCCTGACTTCGGGGCGGAAAAGCGCGTCGTCGATCCAGCGCTCCGGCTTGTAGACATCCAGATCGGTCGGCATGACGTTGTAGTCGCCCGCAAGCACGACTGGCGCGTCTGTCGCAAGCAGTTCCTGCGCGCGTTGCGAAAGGCGGTCATACCAGCGCAGCTTGTAATCGAATTTTGGACCCGGTGCCGGATTTCCGTTCGGAACATACATGCATCCGATCAGGACACCATTCACTGCCGCTTCGATGTAGCGGCTATGGGTATCGTCCGGATCCCCGGGAAGGTCACGCGTGGTCTCGATAGGCTCGGCGTCCCTGGCAAGAATAGCGACGCCGTTCCAGCTTTTCTGCCCGTGCCAGATCGCGCCATATCCCGCAGCGCGGATCGCTCGCTCCGGGAATTTCTCCCGAGGCGCCTTGAGCTCCTGCAAGCAGACGACATCCGGCTCGGCTTCCGCAAGCCATCGCAGGAGCAAGGCGAGCCGGCCGTTGATGCCGTTTACGTTGAATGTGGCGATCTTCATCTGTGCTTTTTTGATAATGCATCCGAGTCGTTGCCCGCATCATGAGATAAAGCCGGGCGCATTGGAAGCTGCGTCCGGCCGGTTGCGTCAAATCGAAGAGCGCCTGAGTTTCCTCATGCCTGCTTGGCCCGCCATACGATATCGCTGATGTTGAGCTTCTTCGGCACGATCCTAAGGTCGAAGAACTCGTCGGCCAGCGCCTGCTGATAGGCAATGGCTTCTGGCGTAACACCCGCCACCTTGCCGAGGTCCGCTCCCTCGCGTGACAGGACAACCTTCTCGATATCCTCCGGCACGCCGGTTATTTTCGCGAGGATCCGGACCGTTTCGTCGAGATTGTCTTGCGCTGACCGACCGACAAGCGCCAGCTCATCGAGGACATCCGCCAGAACATCGCCGTGCGAAGCGGCAAACGCGCCATTGCTGAGAAAGAACGACCAGGACTCGATGATGCCTTTCCCCGTTGCCAGCACCCGCGCTTCCGGGCGCTTCTCGGCCACGGCGAAATAGGGGTCCCAGATCGTCCAGGCGTCGATCTGACCTGCAGTGAAGGCAGCGGCCGCGTCGGGAGGGGAAAGGTCGGATGCAACGATATCAGTCACGGACAGCCCGGCCGTCCGCAAAGCTTTGACCGTGAAATTGTGGGCGCTGGAACCGCGTTTGAAGGCGACGCGCTTGCCCTTGAGATCGGCTATCGACCGCAATGGCGAATCGTTGTGAACCAGAATGGCAGAACCCGCCGGTGGGCCCCTATAGGTTCCCGCATAGACCAGATTGCCGCCGGCTGCCTGCGCGAAGAGCGGTGGCACATCGCCTGTCGGGCCGAAGTCGATAGCCCCGGCGCCGAGTGCCTCGAGCAGCGGGGGGCCGGAAGAGAATTCCGACCAGCTCACATCGATGCCACGGTGTTCAAAACGCTTTTCCAGTGCGCCGTTGCCTTTGGCCAGCGCCAGGACGCCATTTTTCTGCCAGCCGATGCGGAGTGTCTTTGGCGATTGCGAAGCTCCATGCGCTGCGAAGGGCAGGGCGGTTGCAGCGGCGGCACCACCCAGAAAAGCGAGAGTTTGTCTGCGATTGATCATGCGAGGCATCCCTTTCCCATAATGTTGGCTCCGGCAAAGGATGGCGCAATGGATCACCGTCGGCGACGTCAGAACGTGCGAACAATCGCGGGGATGGGGAAAATCATGCCTGTTTTGGCGTAGGCGGCGAAATCACTTCGCCGCCGGAAAGCCATTGGGATGCGCCGGCACAGCCTTGAGATAGGCGGCGATCGCGTCACGATCCGCAGGCTCGAGATGTGCCATATTGAGAACCACGTCCGTCATCGAGCCGCCGAGCGAGTCGAAATCCGGCGTGAAACCGCTCTCCAGCGCATAGGAAATGTCCTTTTCAGACCAGGAATTGATCCCGCCTTCGCCTCCGGTGATGTTCGGGATGACGCCCTTGCCCTCCGGTGCCTTGGCGCCCGCCAGCCATTGCGTGTTGTCCGGCCCGCCAATGAAATCGCGAGGCGTATGGCATTCGCCGCAATGGCCCGGGCCCTCCACCAGATATTGACCGCGTTTGATTGGATCGGTGGCATTGGCCAGCGTGAGGACCGGCTGCGGCGAAAGGAAAAGCCGCTTCCACAGACCAATGCCGCGCCGGATCGTGAAAGGAAAAGCGAGCTTGTGCGACCCGGCGACATTATCGGATGGAGGCAGCGTCTTCAGGAAAGCGTAGAGATCGGCGATGTCCTGCACCTGCATGCGCGCATAGGATGTATAGGGAAAGGCCGGATAAAAATGCCTGCCATCCGGCGAGACACCTTCCATCATCGCATTGGCGAGGTCGGCGAAGGACCAGTCGCCAATGCCTTGCTTCGATGGGGAAATGTTCGGCGTCACGAAGATGCCGAACGGCGTGACGAGGTTGACACCGCCCGCGAGCACCAGCCGCGCATCGCCCTTGGAACCCGGGGCTGCATGACAGGAGGCGCAGCCTCCTTGCCAGAAGATGCCCATGCCGCGTTGCGCATCGCCGGGAGCTGCCGCGGCAAGCTTTGCCGGGTCGACATGGGAGGGCGCCGAGAGCAACCAGAACCCAGCCCCGCCAATCAGCGCCAGAATGATGATGAGCAATGCGAGCTTGCGCATCATGAGTTAACGACCTAGTCTTTCTTGATGCGGAAAGCCTTGTGGCAGGAAGCGCAATTTTCGGCTACCTGGTTGAAGACGACCTTGAAGCTATCGAGGTCCTTCGGGTTGGCTTCGGCTGCCGCGGCCGCGTCTTTCTGGTACTTCGCTACGGCGGCGGCAAAGCCGGCATTGTCTTCCCAGATCTTCGGCGAAGCGGTCGTCTTGCCTTGGTCGGAACCGGCAGGGAACAGCGTCGCCACATCGATCTTCTGCGCATCCTCGTTCAGGTGTGTCAGTGCGGCCTTTACCGCATCGGCGTCGAACGGTTTTTCGCCCTTGATGATGGGTGTGATGCTGCCGACGGTCTTGCCCTGATCCTTCATGAGCGCCTGGCGGTCAGCGAGCGCGTCGGCGCTGGCCGGTGCCGAAAGTGCGATGGCAAGCAAGGGCGCCGCAGCAAACGAAATCAGTCTGTTCATGGGTGTCTCCGACTCTTGTGGCTAAAGTAGTGTGGCTTCAAGGGCTTCCGGTGGGCACTCTAGATTATACATTGCAAAAAGCACGCGGCCGTTTCGATCACATTTTCGTTTGTAGGCAAGTCAGGGCCTGTTTTCATTCACGCTCTGACGGCCTGCTCGAAAGCCACCATTTTCGTCTGGTCATATGTATCTCGACAACCCCCTAAAGCAAAAAAGCCCCGGCGTCAGACGCCGGGGCTGGTTCTCCTGTCAGAACTGTAGATAGATCCCGCTCCTGCGGTAGCGATAAGGGTCATCCCAGGTTCGATAGTATGGGCGATCCCCGTAATAGGGGCGGCGGTAATACCGGTCGCCATAGTACCTGCGATCCCAGCGGCGATGGTGCCTGCGTTCCCAACCGTAGTGCCTGCGGTCCCAGCGGCGATAATGCCGGCGATCCCACCGGTCGCGATAGTGGACGGTTTCGACATTCGGATTCGGCGCAGCCTTCGAGGTTTCGACTGGCTGCTGAATGGTCACAGGCGCGGCGCTCGCCGTCTCGAGTGGAACAAGTGTCCCGATCGACACCAGAACCGCGCTTAGGGCTGAAATCAACTTTCTCATTTATTATTCCTCCAGTGAAAGCCCCGTTTTTGCCAAAGGCGTTCAACACGTAATCGTCCCTGAGATATTAGACATAAGTCCAATTCTCTGAACCTTGGATGAATAACGGTCAGCAGTGGGGCAGGGATCAAAACGAGGCGATCACTTTTGAGAACTTGTTGTTCCAATGCGTGAAAAAGCAGACTGTCCGGTCGGTTCGTTCGCGAACCTGCAAGCGCCGCAGTGCCTTGAAGATGCCGGTCATCATCGACTGATAACCGGCACATATGTTTGTATGTTCTGTCTTATGCGTGCTTGTAGACGGGCTTTCCATGATGCCTGTGCCATGCATGATGCTTCGGATGATGCACGACGTGATGATGATAATGGTGATGATGATAGACGCGGTGGTGCCTGTGATGAACCGGCTCAGCAGCGCTTGCATTCGTGGCAAGCAATGGTGCGGAGACGGCGAGGGCGATAGCGAGGCCGAGAGCTGAATAAAGAGACGATTTCATATCCTTGGGTTTCCTTTGGTGGGTAACAGAAGAGGAGGGACTGCAACGCGCAGGTGTAGAATCGGTCCACCTGCCTCTTTATCGGATGCGGATGTTTCGGCGCTATTTCCCGCATGTGGTGTTTGGTTTCTGAAATGTTTCTCAAATAGGGCGGAGATTCTGTAACTGCAGCAATGGATTGGCCGCACGTATTTCAAAGCGATGAACGCAAAGCGGCCCCGCCAATGACGGGGCCACTTCAGTGCAACAAGCAACAATTGCCGCCAGGATAGTTATGGAAGAATTAGCGCCCACCCGCCTCGCTTGTCGCATGGTCCTGCGTAAAGGCCTGGCGTAGATGCACGGCCTTGGCGGCAGCATTCTCAATATATTCCGTGGGGCAGCGCAGCATTTCCTCTCGGATGCACCGCTCGACTTCCCTTGCTGCCTCCAGATGCTTCTCGAGCAGCGCGGTGTCGACGCCGGCCGCCTTGAGACTGGTGCATGAAGAAACAAGTCGTGCCACTTCGGCCCTAGCCTGTTCATGATAATCAATGGCGATCATCAATAGAATCTTTTCCATCTTGGCCTTTGTGGAGTTGTCGTTAGTGGCAGGGGGCGTCGATAGTCGCCGCGCTTGAAAAATCGAGTTTGCTTTCATCCCGGCGTCTTGACGCAAGTCGCTGGCAAGCGAAAGTGACAGCGCTGTCCCCTTGTCAGAGGACAAATTAGGACAGTGAATTGAATTCAAGTAATAGAACAATTCCCAAATGAATGTTTTCAGTAAATAAACAAAATAAACTTTGCGCGACGCATTCGCGTCAAAATATATCTTAATATTATCCGGTTTGCCAGCTTTTACACTTTGATTTTACAGTGGCTACGATTTTAAAGAGTGTGTTTCATATCGAGTCGTCAAGATGAATGCCCTGCTACGTGATGGTCGGCAATAAGTCAACCGCAATCGGTGCCGTTTCGCACGACTCGCGACGAAAGTGCGGCGCTTTCCCTATATGCACGAAGCCGAATCGGGCTATAAAAAGTGCTTTGAACTAAGGCACTTATTTCGAAAGTTTTTTTTTGACAACAGAGCATTCAATACAGGACGTATTGATCGTCGAAGACCAGCATTTGATGCGCCTGGCACTGGTGCATGAATTGCAAGCTGCGATTCCCGCCTGTGTCGTGCACGCCGCCGCAACATTGGACACAGCGCTGGCGCTGATCGAGGCCAATCAGTTTGCGCTGATCCTTATCGATCCTGGGCTGCCAGGTTACGATCCGCAATCCGGGACGGATCGTCTGAAGACCATAAGCACCCTGGTTGAACGAACGCCCGCTGCCATCCACATCGTTATCACCGGCGCCGAGAGTGCACAGGAGTGGGAAGAGGTCCGGGCTATTGGCGTAGCCGGCTACATTGCCAAAAACAGCCTGAAACCCGGTACCATGACGGCCATTCTGCAGACGATAGCGGATCACGGTTGTTGCGTGGGCTTGATGCACGAAACGAGTATGCCGCCGGAAGTCTACCATGCGGTACTTTCTCCGAGGGAACAGGAGCTTGTCCAGTGGATGATGCAAAGGCCGGCGAATATCAGCCGCAAGGCTATATACGATCAGCTTGGCGAGCATCTCAACATCGATGCGGCTTCCGCGGAGCGCTATTACAAGCGAGCCAAGGCCAAGCTCTTGAAGTTCGGGCAGTTGCCGGATTCCATATAGGACCAGTTGCGAAGTCTATGGCGGTGGTCATTTGGCGCGATGTTCTGCGCTCCGGCGCTCAATACTCAGTACGATGGCTCGTCGCAAGGATGATCGCGAAACCACGCCATGTCTGTCGCCGCAGCGGCTTTCAAAACGGACTCCTAGCGCCTCCCAACGGCGAAGTCGCGCAGGTACTTGTAGATCGGCAAACAGCGTTCGATCGTCTGACGAACACGTAAGGGATATCGATCCAGATCGATTCGTCCGGCATTGGGCTCGAAACTCGTGCTACTGGACGCAGCCCGGTGCCAGTCCTCCCGCCCGATCCAATCCGACCGGCCCCCCTTCTGCCAGTTCAATGCGTGAAGCATCGGATCGAGGCCAAGTGCGCCGAAGTAGGCAGTGACGACGCGCGCAGGATCCTGCCGCAGCGTTTCGCCATCGATAACGACTGGAAGGCGGCCGGTCCTTGTTCTGACCTTCTCAAAAAGCTCCAGCTGACTGTCGAACCCGGCGTCTTTCTCCGTATAGTCATTCAGCATCGTGTATAATGAAGGGATTGAAAGTCGCGGATCCCTGATCAGAAACGTATTCTCGCCTCTCTCGAAAATCTCGTCGCCAACATACCCAACGACATGATGAGCCATCTCTTTGATGAATACTTGTCGGATGGTACTCTGGTGCACCAGCAATTCGGTTACGCATGAGAAATCGGTATCCGCAATGTATTTACTATTGGTATCATTCAGATAATACTTGTAATATGGCTCGCCGTGAACAAAGAAATCACCGCGCTGATCCATCATTTTTTCGAAAGCGGTAGATAATGATCTTGGTATGCACCATAAATTTAATAGCATTATACACTTACATAGATATATATTGATAATTAATTTAGTTATGAATTTTTCTTTTAGGCGTTCCTAGGGCGCCATATAAGTCAGATATTGATAGTACTATTTGCTCATTGATGCAATTTCTCATTTGTGCATAGATTGTGAAATGTGAGGTGAATTTATAAATTTCAAACTGCTGTGTCAGTTACCAATAATAGTAACGAAGATCAATATTTCTTTATAACAAGTAATTTTGCGAGTTGTACTTTGACAATCGTTCTTCAGCATTTTTTTTGCACGAGTACATGCCGGAAAGGCACCTTCCTTTCCCGTCGGTGCGGGGATCTTGTTGCGATCTGGCTTGTACTCATGGCGTTGTTTTTTACGATTGCCGCCAAGGCTCAGTCTCCGGATCCCGAAACCCTGACGGTGGGGCGGGGAGCCGGTCAGTCGGAATTAATCTATAATATCGATCAACTGCGCGACGAATTCACGTTGCATGAACAAGTCACCGCAACGCCTTGGAGCGGACATAAGGCCATCGGTTTTCGCGGCCCCCTGCTTAAGGATATTCTGTCCAAAAGCACCATCTCCGGGGCGAGCGAGTTTGAAGTACAGGCCTACAATAATTTTCTTGCACGGGTGACTGCTGCCGAGATCGATGCCTATGCGCCCATTCTTGCCCTCGAACAGAGATGCGAGGATGCCGATAGGGTCAGCGGGCTTTGTTCGGATAGTCAATCTTATCGGCGGCTGTCCGTCGAGGACGGAGGCCCCCTTTATTTGATCTGGCCCCTTAAGGATTTGCCCCCAGCCTATGTGCTCGGGCGTAAGTCCATATGGGTCTGGTTTGTCGTGGCGGTACGACCCGCTCAATGAAGCGTCCGTTTCGCGCATTATTGCCGTTGGCGCTCTATGCCGGGCTGTTCCTTTCGCTCGCCTTGAGCGTATGGTCACTGGTTCGAACTGAAACTTACCGGCAAAAGTCGGAAATTATTACGAGCCAGGCATTGGAAATCCGATCGCGTATCTGGCAATCCCGGGAAGACATAGCGCGGATTGCGGGCGCTCTGGAACTCGCACGGCAAACTGGAAGGAACGTACCTCAGCTGGCGACGTCCGTCCGGTTGTTGCGGTTCAATCTTTCATTGCTGTCGCACCTGGAATATGTCGAATCCTTTCTTGGCACCGGCAACCAGATCGAACTCGACGGCTTAATCCACGGGATAGATGATGTGCTTCTGCCGGTGGTACTTCACGGGGGAGACTATGGCGAAGCACTTAAATCTATCGCTTCGGCCGAACGTTATCTCGTGCGCTTATCGAGCACGACCGTCAATTCGAGTCAGGGACTAACCCTGGAGGCACAGATCGCGAATGACGCGGCTCTTAATCGATTGCGCATGTTTGCAGCATTCTCAGCTCTGTTACTGAGTGCCATCGCCATACATCAGTACAACAAAACGACCCGCGAGAAGGACCAGCACATAAAATCGTTCTCGTTGCTTTTCGCCCATATGACACGCACGCGCATCGCCGCCTTGCGGCTTTTTCTCAGTTACCTGAATGACAGATCACTTCCAACGCCAGAAATGACCGACGCCGCATTGCATACAATTCTGGAGCTGGATTCGATCAATGAAGGTTTGATGATGATAGGCCATGCCCCCGCCAAGGTGCCGCCTGCACCACTCGGGCAGATCTTCGACAATATAGTCGCGAACTGTAATACCACGCTGAATGTAGACGCCGGTGATGAAGTGCGCGCTGTCAATGTTCCCGCTTCGCAGTTCCATCTGCTCATCGATGAACTCCTGCGCAATGCGATCAATGCGGTCGCAGGGCGGCCGGATCCCGTGATTTCCATCGAGGCAAGGGTGCAAAAACGCTTCCTGCGCCGTTCGCAACTGATCCTGACCATCAGCGACAATGGGGGAGGAATGAGCCCGGATCTGCTGGCCAAGGCAAAACAGCCATTCTTTTCCACCAAAGCTGGCGGACATGTTGGCCTTGGCCTCACCAACTGCGTTGAACTCATGAAGACCATGGCAGGGAGACTGGACATAAGTTCCACGGCCGGTGAGGGAACCTCGGTCAGAATCTACTATGCGATCTGAAAGACCGTCCTAGATGCCAATATGGTTATTCGTTATCTCGCGCAGGACGATCGCCAGCAATCTGCCAAGGCCACGCAGTTGATGGAGAATTTGAGCAGCGAAATCCCAGGATTCTTGATCGAACGCAGTTGCGACAATGCAAAATGTAGCTATACGGCAACCTTCGATGCAACAGCGGCAAAGACGGCCGGCGTGCGATTGATCGACTAGCCGATAAAAAAGCCCCGCCGAAGCGGGGCCTTTATTGATCGACGGGCCGCTTACTTGGCCTTGCCGTAAAGTTCTTCGACATATTCCCAGTTGATCAGATTGTCGACGAACGCTTCCAGATATTTCGGGCGGGCGTTGCGATAATCGATGTAATAGGAGTGTTCCCAAACGTCGACGCCGAGGATCGGCGTTGCGCCATGAACCAGCGGGTTTTCGCCATTCGGGGTCTTCGAAATTTCGAGCTTGCCGTTCTTGACGGAGAGCCAGGCCCAGCCGGAGCCGAACTGCGTGGTGCCGGCAGCGATGAAATCGGTGCGGAACTTGTCATAGCCACCGAGATCGGATTCGATAGCCTTTTCGAGTGCACCCGGAAGCTTCTTGCCGCCGCCGCCCTTCTTCAGCCAGTGCCAGAAATGCAGATGGTTGTAATGCTGGCCTGCATTGTTGAAGAGGCCGGCATTCTTGCCGTAGGACTGCTTGACGATCTCTTCGAGCGAAAGATTTTCGAGACCGGCTTCGGCAGCCAGTTTGTTGCCGTTGTCAACATAAGCCTTATGGTGCTTGTCATGGTGATATTCGAGCGTTTCGCGCGACATATAGGGTGCGAGCGCATCGTAATCATACGGCAGTGCGGGCAATTCGAAAGCCATGGAAGTCTCCTCTTCGATTCAATTGTGACTGGATTGGCTGCCCGGGAGGGGCCCCGGAATGGGATGGTCGCCAATCCTGACAAAACCTGCGTTTGTTACATAGGTCCGTATTTCTTCAGGAGCAATGCGAAACGGATCAATATTTCAAATCCCACCAATTCGGCAGCTAAATTATCTGCGTGGAGTGCGCGTACTCCCAATAAAGCTCCCGGGCTTTCTTGGCGATCGGACCCGGCTGAAGATCGCGGTCTTCGATACGGATAACGGGAACGACCTTCGAATGGTTCCCGGTCGAGAAAATCTCGTCGGCATTGAGAAAATCCTGCACGCTCAATGTCGTCTGCGTGGTGCGGAAACCATAATCGGCCAGCACATCGATCGTGCGCGAACGGGTGATGCCGGAAAGGAATGTTCCATTGGGCGCCGGCGTGAAAATATGGCCGTCCTTGACCATGAAAATATTGGACGTGCCGGTCTCGGCGACATTGCCCAGCATGTCCAGCAGCAGCGCGTTGTCGAAACCACGCGAACGCGCTTCGAGAATGGCCCGGGCATTGTTGGGATAAAGACAGCCCGCCTTGGCATTGGTTGGCATGGTCTCGATCGTCGGGCGGCGGAATGGCGAGACGCTGAGCGAAAAGCCGCTCGGCTCGATCATCGGCGCCTCATAGAGGCACAGGCAAAACCGGGTTGAGTCCGGATCGGCGGGGACGCCCATATAGCCGCCATGCTCGCCCCAGTACATTGGCCGGATATAGACGGCAGTCTTGCCGTCGAATTTCTTCAGGCCATCCTTGGCGAGGCCGATGATTTCCTCGGTGCTCATGGTCGGCATCAACCCCATGGCGATGGCCGAAGCGTTGACCCGGGCCGCGTGCTTGTCGAGATCGGGCGAAACCCCTTCGAACCACCGCCCGCCATCGAAGACCGTCGAGGCCAGCCACATCGCATGACTGCGCGGACCGATCAGGGGCACATTTCCTTCGTACCAGTCGCCATCGACATAGGTCCATGTCACTGTTTGGGCTTGAGTATTAACCGCCATGATACTGATTCCGTCTCACTGGTAATTTTTGCCATCGAAGTGCTATTTTGCACCAACGTCAATGCGCCGAATTTAATACGCAGTCGAATCACAATGCGTAAGCGATTTGCAACCGACACCGCATCGGCGTCCTCACAAAGTGTTTATCCGAACTTGAACGGCCAATTCCGTTGCGCGTCGGCTTTTTGTTGCGGCGCGGCAACAGTCGGCCGACTGCCTTTTTTGTGCCCTATTGTCAACGGTTGGCCGCCATATTCATTGTGCGTTTAGGCGGCGCAACTTCGCGTTTTCCCATTCCCGTCACCAACCTGGTTCAATGATGCAAAACACACTTTCCCGTCGCGGCTTCCTGGCTGCATTGACTGCAACCGCCGCAGCCGGTCTCGCAGGCTGCGCACAGATCCGCGACGACAGGCCAGTCATCCAGGTCGATGACTATGGCAACCCCCTCTCGACGCCGCAAATGGATGTCGACCCGGCTTTCGCTTCGTTTCAATCCATGTATTCGGCACGCGAAGACGATGGCTATCAGCTGCCGGCGATCCCGATCGAAAAGATGGACAAGCGCTATCTCCGGCAGATCGTGCAGGATCCGACCGGCGAACAGCCGGGGACGATCGTCGTCGATACGACCGATAAATTCCTGTATCAGGTGCGCGAAGGCGGACAGGCGATCCGCTACGGCGTTGGTATCGGCAAGGAAGGTTTTGCCTGGTCGGGCCGCGCCGTCGTCCAGTGGAAGCGCCACTGGCCAACCTGGACGCCGCCGGATGAAATGGTGGCCCGCCAGCCCGAACTGGTACAGTACAGCGCCAGGAATGGCGGGATGCAGCCTGGGCTTAAAAATCCGCTCGGCGCCCGCGCACTCTACCTCTTCAAGGATGGCGTCGACACGCTCTACCGCCTGCACGGTTCGCCGGAGTGGTGGTCGATCGGCAAGGCCGTGTCCTCCGGCTGCGTGCGCCTGATCAACCAGGACATCATCGACCTTTATGACCGCGTGCCGAACAAGACGCCGGTTCTCGTCACCTAGAGCAAGTTTGCCTATTCAAACCCAGCTCTGTCGCGGATGGCGAGGCCATCCACGGAGGCGGCGAGGCCGATAACAGCTGAAATTTGTTCCAGGCCACGCTCGAGACGGACGTCACAAGGCCGGTGGATCGCTCCATCGGCCTTTTTTGCCGGCCTTTGCCGAAGCCAAGGCTGGCCATCAGATTTATGAGTTCACGACCTAATTAATTCTCTTGGACTTAAGGTGAATTGACAGGCGCAAGGCCAACAGAATTAATTCCGAAACCCGGCTTTAATCGTTTGAAATCGCCCTTGGAGGAGCGCGGTTTTAAAAGCGGGTGGGTTTGCAACCCCCGGCGCGTCAGACGCGTAATCCCTTTCTGTTCGGAAATATTTTTAAAAAATTCATTTGGAGGAAACAATGACATTACGACGCATATTTATGGCGGGACTTCTCGCCTCGACCATGCTGGCCGGTTGTAGCGATGACAAGAGCCCGCCAACCGATACCATATCGCAAGGCACCTATGATCAGCGGAACTCCCGTGTTGAAGCGCTTGAGGCCGGGCGAAAGTCCGATTGGGCGACGATCGCCGAACTGCGCGACAGCCTCAAACAGTTCAGAGCCGACATCGAGGCGCGGGTTACCGGGCTTGGCAAAAGGCTCGACGACGTCGATTTGCGGGTTTCCGCGATCGATGCAAATCAGAAAGCACTTTTGAACTTGCAGCCGCAGGTCGACAAACTGCAGGAGAAGGTTGCCGCTCTCGAAGCCCAACCCAAGATCAGCGAGGACGATGCCGCCCGCATCGCCGGTCTGAAGCAACTGTCCGGCGATGTGAACGGGCTGCGCACCGATTTGGATGCCGCGGTTGCTGCGTCCGCAAAGGACATCGGCGCGATCAAGGATGAAATTGAGAGCCATCGCCTGGCACTGGCCAAGACCACTGATGCGGATACGGTCACGGTCTTGACCAACAAGATCGCCGCGCTTGAAAAGGAACTCGACCTCGTGGCGAAAAGCGGCACGAATGCGGTTGAGGCCTTCAAGACGCGCATCGCCGCGCTGGAGGATGAAGTCAAAAAGCTGCGGAACCTGCGTGTGGATGTGCCACTGACGCAGTTCGTCAACCTGTTCGTTGGAACGAAGCTTACCGAAACCGGCGGCGGGCACTCCGGCAATGTCAATCCCGGCGCGCAGACGCCGTTCGGCATGGTCAGCTTTGGTCCGGACACGAAGGGGGAAGGTAAGGGCTGGGGCTATGGGTCGGGGGGCTATTATTATGGCGACAGCACGATCCGCTATTTCAGCTTGACTCATCTGAACGGTCCAGGCTGCCGCGGCCAAGGCGCCGTTGCTATACTGCCTAAGGATGAGGGCACTGCGATGACCACTAAAGGCATCGCCTACAGCCACTCAAAAGAAGATGCCGAGCCCGGTTATTATCAGGTGAAGTTCGACAACGGCATCAACAGCGAATTTACGGCAACGACACGCACAGGCATGTCGCGCTTCACGTTTGACGATAAGGACAAAGCTTTTCTCATCATTGATGCAAGTCGCAATAACTCAAACCAGGGCGGCGGCCAGACGCCATCCAACATAGAGATTGCAACAGACAACAAGTCCGTTTCGGGTCAGGCGCTCGCGCCTGCTTTCTGTGGCGGAACTTGGAAACAGCCCGTCTATTTCTATGCGACGTTCGATAAGCCGTTGAAGGCATCCTCCATAGCCAACGCGGCGGCGACGCTGCAGTTCGAACTGACGGATGCAGACAAGAGCGTGCAAATCAAGATCGGAATTTCTTCGGTCAGTGTGGCCAATGCCAAACTCAATCTCGAGACGGAAAATGCCGGCTGGTCATTAGATGCTGTAAAAAAACAGTCTTCGGATATCTGGAACCAGCGACTCAATACCATCCAGCTCGATCTCGCCGACCCGGAGGAATTCAGGAAGCTGCAGCAGGACAAACAGGCCGACGCCACCAAAAAGCTGAAGCAGTTCTACACGGCTCTCTATCGCGTTTATAGCGGCCCGACGGTCTTCAGCGATGTGAACGGCGAGTATCGCAGCATGAAACAGGCCGGCGGCGGCGATCTGCCCGTACGTGCGACGGAAAACGTCGCGAACTACAAGTTTACGGTCGACGGCAAGGATGCCGGCTACAAGACGCACTATTCCGGCTTTTCCATGTGGGATACCTATCGCTCGCAGGCACAGCTTCTCGCATGGATCGCCCCGGATGAAGCCAGCGAAATGATGCAGTCGCTGGTCGCCGATGCCCAGCAATGCGGCGCATTTCCCCATTGGGTTGACGGCAGCGAGGATACAACCCCGATGAGTGGCGATCATGCGCCCAATGTCCTTGCCGGTTCCTACATGTTCGGTGCGAGACATTTTGATCTCGACAATGCCACCAAATATCTGCGCCAGTCGGCGACCACTGGGGGTTCATGCAACGACAAAGCGAATCCTGACAAAGACTCGTTCCAAGCCTATAGCACCAAGGGATATGTTCCATTTATAAAATACGACGACCATTCAGCTTCTCGTACCCTTGAAATGGTCATCACCGATCAGTCGATTGCCAGCTTGCTCGACGCTTTGCCGACCAAAGGTGCCGATAAGGCAACCATTGACGACCTGCACATCCGCGCTTCCAACTGGAAGAACATCTTCGACGATTCAGTGCACAAGCTAAGGCCCAAGGATCAATCTGGCGCATGGAAGGACGGTGAATTCCACGAATTGACCGAGGCGAACTATATTTGGTCGTTCGGTCATGATTGGACTGCGCTCATCGACAGGCTCGGCGGTAAGGAGAAAGCTATCGACCGGCTGAACACCCTGTTTTCCTACAAGTCGTTCAGTCCTGCCGACGAACCTTCTGGAAAAGATCTGAACGGCGGTGAAACTTCCTCCAATTATTACATCGGCAACGAGCCAGCCTTCTCGACGCCCTGGGCCTATAATTGGGCCGGCTCGCCCAAATATGCGCAATACATCATCCCGGTCATCATGCGGAAAAATTTCTCGCTCAATCCGGGGGGGCTTCCAGGCAATGACGACATGGGGGCTCTTTCGGGCTGGTATGTCTGGTCGGCGCTCGGGCTTTATCCGGTCATCCCCTCCGCGCCGGGCATGGCAGTATCCACACCGCAATTCTCGGGCGCTACACTCTGGCTCGGCAATGGCAAGAGGTTTCGCATCGAGACCGACAAGCAGGCGCTGCTCGACGATGTTCGTTACATCAGCGCAATGAGATTCAACGATGCGGAATACAAGGGCACTTGGCTGCCGCTCGACAAGATCAGAAACGGCGGCAAGTTGAGCTTCACGCTTTCCGACAAGCCGACGGAGTGGGGCTCGGCGCCTGAACTGACGCCGCCTTCAGGGCCATCGGCCGATTATAGCAAGGCGACGGCAAAGGAAGCTTCCAACGTCCAGATGATCGATGCGCTTGAGCAGTAGACTTGGCGGCAAGCCGGTCTTTGCACCAGCGCTGGCAGTCAAGCCGGTTCCTTGCAAGAAGGGCATGGTTGGCTGGGTTGACCAAAAAGGGCCGCTGCACGCGGCGGCCCTTTTCGCGTCAGGCCGCTTGAGCCTCGCGGTAAACCTATCTCTTCTTGCAACTGATCAGGACTGAATTTCCGTCGGTGTATTTGCTGCGCAGGGTGTAGAGCCAGCCTTGGCACTCCGGCATCGAGGTGAAGCAGCGAAAGAAGGAAACGGTCGATTGGTCGCCGCCCATGGAAAGGATTGGATTGTCGGTCGTACCGGTATATTGCCCGACGATGATCCCGGAGCCGCGCGGCGGGGTGTTGCAGCGTTGGCCGGCATATTCGCTGACATTCTTGCGAACAGCCTGTGCTTGCGACATGCCGGTGAAAGCGAGGATGGGCTGCGCCAGGACACCAAGGCCGAGTAACAGGGCGAATGCGCTTCTCTTCATCAAGGTCGTAAACTCCTAAATCTCATTGAAATGGCGCCTGAAACGGCAAGAAGATGCGAGGAGAAGCGTGACGGGCGGGGTCTTTCCCCCGGCCGAGCGGTTCGACACTGCAGCTTGCAGCCGGATCAGTGTCCGCAGGATATGGTCCATCTTCCCGGCAACAGCGTCGCAAGGGACTTGAAAATGGATAAACATTTCCATCGCCCTTGCTCCTTGTATCCGAAAAGATGGCCTCATACCAATTTCCATCAGATTTATGAGTTCACGACCTAAAATCTCCGAGGCTATTCAAGACAAACCAATCGTCCGAATCCCCCGAGCGGGCGTCGTGTGTTTATAGCTCATTTCAACGCGCAGGTAACTGTGCGAACGCCGGAGCACGGCGAAGTGATAGGCGCGTCAGGCATTATCGTCCTGCTGTCAGCACCTTCTGGCAGGCAGGTGATAAGCGGGCGAGATTGTTCCGCAAGCACTCGATACCACGACCGCCGCCCAAGGCGACCGAGCTGCAAAGCCGGCGGAAGTCCGGACCGCATGATTGGCGGACGATCATCATTTCCTGGCGCGGCGTGAAAGACGGGGCGGGCGCGGCCGTAGCGGCCGGGGCGGCGGGTGCGGCCGGGGCAGTTGCTGTTGCAGGAGCAGTTGTCGTCGCGGGGGCCGTGGCAGAACCGGCCGGTGCTGATTTGCCGCCTCCGAGCGCCGCCAGTGCGGACTGGCAAGCGGCAGAAAGCGACGAGTTATGCTGCTGCAGACAGGTGAGCGCGGCCTTGCCTCCAGGTTGCACACCCGAACATTGCGCCATGAAATCGGAACGGCATGCGGATTTGATGGCGCTTTGCTGCGCTGCTGTTGGTTGCTGGGCCGCTGCGGCACCGGCGATAACGCCGGCCGCACAAAGCATGGTTAGAAACAGGCCGCCTCTGCGGTCTGTGCATTTTCTGGTTTCTTCGAACATCGAACCTCTCCCTGGGGAATGCGATCCCAGGGAGAAATTGACAGGCAGTACGGGCGAAGGACAGTACGTTACAGTAACGAGAGCCCGGACGCGGCGAGCGCCACGTGCACGTCCCTTTCGTTCAAACGCCAGCTTTTCCGACCAGTTTCAGGGCATAGGCATAGACATAGGCGACCTCTTCCAACCGCGAGAAGCGCCCCGAGGCACCGGCGTGTCCGGCATCCATATTGATGCGGAAGAGCACCGGATTGTCGTCCGTCTTGATCTCGCGCAGCTTCGCCACCCATTTTGCCGGTTCCCAGTAAGTCACACGCGGGTCGGTGAGGCCAGCGACCGCAAGGATCGGCGGATAATCTTGCGCGACGATATTATCGTAGGGCGAATAGGAGGCCATGTAGGCGTAGTCGGTGGCTGAGGTGATGGGATTGCCCCATTCGGTCCATTCCGGGGGGGTGAGCGGCAGCGTGTCGTCGAGCATGGTGTTGATGACATCGACGAAGGGCACCTCGGCAATGACGCCGCCAAAATTGCCTGGCGCCATGTTGGCGATGGCCCCCATAAGCAGACCGCCCGCCGAACCGCCCTGCGCGACGATGCGGTCATGGCGGGTGAACCCTTCCGCGACGAGATGTTCGGACGCGGCGATGAAATCGGTAAAAGTGTTCTTCTTCTTGAGGCGCTTGCCGTTTTCGTACCAGTCATAGCCTTTGTCCTTGCCGCCGCGAATGTGGGCGATGGCATAGACGAAGCCACGATCGGCGAGGGACAGGCAATTGGTGTTGAAACTTGCCGGAATGGTGATGCCGTAGGAGCCATAGCCATAAAGCAGGCAAGGCGCCGAACCGTCGATCTTCGTGTCGCGATGATAGACGATTGAAATGGGAACAATCTCGCCATCGGGTGCCGGGGCGAGCAGGCGGCGCGTGATATAATCGTCCGGATCGTGCCCGGAGGGGACTTCCTGCGTTTTTAGAAGCGTGCGCTCCCGCGTGCGCATATTGTAGTCGTAGAGCTGGGTCGGCGTGGTCATGGACGAATAGGAAAAACGGATGATGTCCGTGTCATATTCGGCGCTGCCCTGCAGACCAAGCGCATAGGCTTCTTCATCAAACGATATCGAATGTTGCTCGCCCGAATGGCGGTCACGAATAATGATGCGCGGCAAGCCGTTCTCACGCTCGAGCCAGACGAGATGGTTGCTATACGCCGAGTGGCCGAGGAGCAGGCGTCCGGCCTTGTGCGCAACGACCTCGGTCCAGTTAGCCTTTTCCGGCGCATTTACCGGCGCGCTCATGATCTTGAAATCCTTGGCGCCATCGGCATTCGTGAGGATGTAGAAGACATCGCCGCCCTCGGTAAGGCTGTATTCGACGCCGGTCTGCCGTTCGATGACGAGTTTCGGTTCGGCGCTATCGTCATTGGCTGGCAGCAGCCACATTTCAGAGGTTTCGTGATCGTGGATATCAATGAAGACAAAATCATTGAGCGTGCTGCCACCGACGCCGAGGAAGAAACCGGGGTCTTTCTCCTCATGGATCAGGCGGTCCTCGCTCTCGGGCTGGCCGAGTTTATGGTAGAACAGGCGGGACGGGCGATGGTTGGCATCGACGCGGGTATAATAAAAGCCATTCGACTGGGCATTCCACACGCCGCCGCCGGATGTATCGCTGACGGTCTCGGCGGTATCCTGCAGAGTCGCAAGGTCGCGCACCTTCAGCGTGAAGAACTCGGAGCCCTTGTCATCGAAGCCCCAGATCATCTTGCTGTGATCGGGAGAGTGATCCGCCGAGGCAAGCCGGAAATAGGCCTTACCCTCGCCTTCGAGATCGCCGTCAAGCAGCATGGTCTCCGCGCCGCCATCGCGCGGCGTGCGGAAAAAGCGTGGCTGCTGTCCGCCGGTCTTGTAGGAGGTGCCATAGGCGTAAGGGCCGTCTTTTGACGGAACAGACGAATCATCCTCCTTGATCCGGCCCTTCATCTCGTCGAAAAGCCTGGACTGAAGATCCTTGGTGTCGGCCATCAGCGATGACTGGTAAGCGTTTTCCGCTTCAAGATGGATGCGAATCGCCGGATCCAGCGTGGAAGGGTCGCGAAAAACATCCTGCCAGTTGTCAGCGCGCATCCAGGCGTAATCGTCTGTACGGTTGATGCCGTGGCGCGTATCGGATATGGGGTGCTTCTCGGACTGCGGCGCGAGGATGCTCAAAAAACGGGGCGTATTCGTCATGGAAAAACTTTCAAGGGATGAACCGGCGGATGCAACAATCGGCCGGAAGGGGCAATCGTTAAAGGTGTAAAGCAAGTTGCGGGCTGGTCAATCCTGATCAAAGACCAATGCATTGCCATTCATGCAGTAACGCAGGCCAGTGGGGGGAGGGCCGTCCGGGAAAACATGGCCAAGATGCGCATCGCAATCGGCACATTTTATTTCGGTTCGCAACATGCCATAGGAGCGATCCTCGATCGCATTGACGGCATCAGGCTCGATCGGGGCCGTGAAACTCGGCCAGCCTGTACCTGATTCATATTTGGTTTCAGAGCGGTAAAGCGGACGATCGCAGCAAACGCACTTGTACAATCCCTTGAGTTTGCTATCGAAGTTCG
The DNA here is from genome assembly GCF_031455525.1 of Phyllobacterium sp. 1468. Taxonomy (NCBI): domain Bacteria; kingdom Pseudomonadati; phylum Pseudomonadota; class Alphaproteobacteria; order Hyphomicrobiales; family Phyllobacteriaceae; genus Phyllobacterium; species Phyllobacterium sp. 1468. The sequence continues at coordinate 56,431 of NZ_JAVDSX010000004.1, forward strand.
GACTGGAAAAGGCACGCTCCGTCCCATGATTTCGGGTGATTTGATATTGCTCCGGCGTGAGCTGTTCACGCCACTCGGCGTCTGTTTTAACGACCTTGAATGTCTTTGTGTTCATCGTTGGTTCCTTTTTACGCAAATGTAGGGATGAACACTACACATCGCAATATCTGTTATTATAGAATGCTTGAAGCATTGCGCCCCATTCCTCATTTTTGCCATTTTTTGTCTTAGTGGTATGGCGCAAATCATTTTGCATTCGCATTTTTGTTACTGCGCGGGCATTCAGGTTCCAGCTTTCTTGGGTCTATCTCCTACTGCTTACGGTTAATCTCTACCTTGGGGATTATTTGAAATATTTCTTTCGTAGGCAAAGTATTGATTTGACATTTTCAACGAAATCCGGAATAGATTGTTACCAATGGCGTAGGAGACTTCGCCTGTTATCGACTTTATATTGGTGATTTTAATCTACCTATCCAGATTTCAAATTAGACGAAGGAATTGGACTTAGATGACCACGTTCGACAATTCAAACACAACTGGTAGTGACGTGCTGCTGGAACTCACAGCAGAATTGGTTGCTGCTTATGTGAGCAACAACTCAGTGCCGGCCGGCGATCTGCCCGGCCTCATCTCGGATGTTCATGCTGCCCTTGGCCGGGTTGGCGGTGGTCTGGAAGCGGTAACTGCCATCCAGGAAAAACCCAAGCCAGCCATCAATCCGAAAAAGTCTGTCGCGGATGATTTTATTGTCTGCCTCGAAGACGGCAAAAAGTTCAAGTCGTTGAAGCGCCACCTGATGACGCACTACAATCTGACCCCTGAACAGTATCGTGAGAAGTGGGACCTTGATCCTTCCTATCCGATGGTCGCTCCGAATTATGCAGCAGCCCGTTCGCGTCTGGCAAAGAATATGGGCCTGGGTCGCAAGCGCAAGAAGGCCGCTTGAAACCTTTGCCAACCTGATGCACATCTGATGCGCGGTTTTTGCCACGGTGATCCGCATCTTGGGTGGTCTATGAAATAAGGATGAAACGGCGCCGAGAGGCGCCGTTTCGTGTTTGCGGGTGGCATCGCCGGCGACGATCATTCACCGACAGCGTCTTCCCGCAACGATGACTTCAATGTATCGAGCGCCTGCTTCAACCCAATGTGGCGATTGAGGTCGTAACTCCAGTGGCCTTTAACGCCTTTGAGGCGCTCACGCTCGATCAGGCGCTTCAGCCGCCTGCACATTTGAGACTTTGATTCATCATCCTGCGCGATCAATTCATCGAGATCGGCGTTGCAGAGTATCCGTAAAACCAGGCGCTGCCGCGCCTCGCTCGCATGCTTGTCCTTTGCCGCGATAAACGCGTTCCGTTGTTTGGCCAAATCGATTGCCCACATGCTTCCATTCCTTGTTGAGGGATAGACGCAGTATGGACAAACGCGGATGGTGTAGGATAAAAGTCCTATAAAAATCGGTGGTAAAACAAAAAACCGATCCATAACAGATGGTTAGCAAGCGGACGACGGAAAACTTATCCACGCTCTTGTTCGCTTCGATATAAGAAGATATTCCTACATTCAAAGTGGAGTGAGAATGTCTTCGAGTTTGCCCCGCCTGATCCGCTCCGGAGCCGAAGCCCGGGCCGTCACCGATACGCTGAAGCCGAGACGCTGCCGTTTCAAGCGGTCTGTGCTGCCGGTCGTCGACGAGGATGCGCCGCTCGATGAGCGTCTTTTCCAGCTATGCGATGGCGTACTTGATATTCTGTCGGCTTTTTTCAATGTAAGCGGCCGGGATCTGCGTTCCCATTCGCGCTGTGAGCGTTCGGTGGCAAGGGTCCGGCAGGTCGGCATGTATGTGGCGCATGTGACATTGGCGTTGACCATGAGTGAAGTGGGGCGCGCCTTCGGCCGCGATCGTAGCACGGTCAATCATGCCTGCCATCTGGTCGAAGACATGCGCGAGGATATGGAATTCGACCGGATCATCCAGACGATCGAAAATATCATCCGGGTAGCCTATGTGGAAAGCGGGAGACTGCGCGCATGATCGAGCCGTCCAGCAAGGAAATTGCCCGGCTGCTGCGTTTTATTGCCAAAGGTGGCGCCGAAATTGTCGAGACGCAAAATTTGGACAAGCTGGTGCTGGAAAGCGGCGCCTATGGCACGATTTCCGCGACACGAAAGGTTGTGAAGTTCGCGCTGAGCCAAGGTCTCGGGGCTTTGAGCAAAGGTAAGGTATCGATCAGCGACGCGGGGCGCACCTGGCTTCGCCGTCTCGAATGCACGGACGACCCTTACGCCGGGCAGCACCGGAGTGAAGCGATCATTGCCATTGCCGATGAGCACGGGTCGGTGCGGGTGCGCAGCAATGCCATGGAGTCGCCGCTGGCGATGCTGCGCAACCGCAGGGATGCAAAGGGCCTGCCACTGATCAACGATGAGGCTTTCAAAGCCGGCGAGCGGCTGCGATCGGATTTCACCCTCGGCAATCTCATGCCCTCGATCAGCGTCAACTGGGATGTCACGGGGCCGGGTTCACGCGCCAATGCCGTGTTGGAGATCACAGAGGCGGCACTCGCTGCGCGTCAGCGTGTCGAGCGGGCGTTGGAGGCCGTCGGACCGGAACTGTCGGGTGTGCTGATCGACGTGTGCTGCTTTTTGAAAGGGCTGGAAACTGTTGAACGCGAACGGCAATGGCCGGCGCGCTCGGCCAAACTGATCCTCAAAACGGCGCTGGCCGTACTCGACCGGCACTATCACCCGCCGGCGCTCGTGCGAAGAAGCTCGCGGATCATCCACTGGGGCACGGACGATTACCGGCCGGTGTTTCAAAATTAATGCTGCGTGACCTCGGCGGGGGTGAGGGCGTTCTGCGCCTCGCTGCGAATACGGCCGATCATGGCGCGCAGGCCATTGGACCGTTGCGGCGTCAGATGTTCGTCGAGGCCGAGTTTCTTCAATATTACTTCGGGGTTGATCGCCATGATCTCGGAAGCGCGTTTACCGGAATAGAGCACCATCATGATGGCGACGAGACCGCGCACGATATGCGCGTCGGAATCGCCGACAAACTCGATGACGGGATCGGTGTCAGCATTGAGCGTACTCTTCAGCCAGACCTGACTCACACAGCCCCTGACCTTGTGAGCGGCATCCCGCGCCTCTTCCGGGTAAGGCTTCAAGTCGCGGCCGAGGTCAATGACATACCGATAGCGATCTTCCCAGTCATCGAGAAAGTCGAAATCAGCAAAAATATCGTCGATCGTCTGTGCCATACATCACATATAGTGATTTGAATCCTCTACGTCACCGCCTGAATCGAAAAAGCGCGATCACTGCCGGGAGACGGTGCCGGTCTGGGTCTTGTCGTCGACCTCGTTCGCCTGTTCGCGCTGGCGGGTGGCGGCATCGAGGATTTCGCGCAAGGCCATTTCACGCAGTTTCGCCTTTATGGCGTCTCCCTGCCCGGATTCCGTGTCGGCGTTTTGCGCGCCGGGTTTCTTCGAACTCTCGCCCATGCGTGCATCCAGATAGTCATAGCCGACCTTCGCGACCTCGCCTGCGCGGACGCCGGCGTTGGAAAGTGCGGCCTTGCCCGTTTCGCACGCCTGTGGCTTGCGGGTGCAGAAATCGCTGAGATCGCTGATCGTCTCCTGTGCTGCCAGAAGAGCCTCGATCGGGCCGGGCTGGATACCTCCCTGCGGCCGATCTTTCGGGTTCACGGGAATGAACAAGGAGATGAGCATCATCCAGAAGCAGAACTTGATCGCAAACCTGATCAGAAAGAACATTTCAGCAGTCCTCTATAGCGTCGCTATTCAACCCTTCGTGGTGGACACTGACACAGATCCGGCAAAAACCCGTTGAAACGCATTTCCGCATTTGAACGATCATAGAAACGAACGATTAATAACTGCTGAGGGTAACCGGGGTTGAAGCGGCAGCCATGCAAACCTTTCGCTCAGTTTCGCCGTTACCGCGCTGAAGCGGTTCACGACACCGGTGCGCTGCGGATCGGACGGCAAAGCGGGTCAAAGCCGAAACCCTTCATTTACCATGACCGTCACAATCGCTTGAAACACGGTTCGCTTGGCGTCGGGCGGCCCCGCTTTATCCTTTCCTTAAAGCCTCATCTGCAAAAGTTAACGCCGACAGGAATGTTGCAGAGAGCATTCGGGAAATGACCGCGACTTATCCGGCTCTGGCCGGATTTCGCGGAAAGCAGGAAAAAGTTGGTGCCGATCCACTCCGTCACACAGTCGAAAATTGCGGCAGGCTACAAACGCCTGTGCAAGCGCTGGGTCAGTCCGTCCGCTACTGGTGCCACCGCCGAGCGGGACGCGCGCATGGCCGGCGCGTTTCTCGGTATGCCGCTGATGCTGGCTGTCGCATTGACCATCAGCCACTCGATCGCAAGTGAACTCGATGCGGTACTAAGCTTGGTTGCTGGCGTTCTGGCGCTTCCGATGATCTTTTGCGGGGCGCTTTCGGTATCGAAGAACAGCAAGTTGGTCGGCATGAGCGCGCTTCTGGCCTATTCTCTGTCTGTCGCCGCAATCGGCGTCACCGCACCATCGGCGAATTTGCTGCTCTGGATAATGGCCGCGGCCATCCCACTCGAAACCTGGTTTATCGGCCGCAATGAGAAATCGATTCGCCTGCCGGCTGGTATTGCCGCCGGTGTGCTCGCAATATTCCTTGTCGTTGCGATGCGGGCAGGTGAAAGCGTGACATTGTCACCCCTGGTGCTGCTTGCTTCATTGGGATATCTGGCGGCCCTCATTGTCAGGACCACTGGCACTGTCGCCGCTCGGATTGCTGCGGCCCGCCGCGATGATCGCGTGGCCGATCTGGAGAATGCCATCGATGGCGTCGTGTTCAGTCTTGGGACGGATGGGCTCATTCTCTCGCTGTCCCCCAAAGCGCAGGATCAGTTCGGCATCGCACGCAATCTCCTGATGGGCACACCGCTGCTTGACCGCGTGCATGTGTCGGATCGTGTGCAGTTTTTGAGTTTCCTGTCGGACATGAAGAGCGGCGCCACGAGCGCAACGGCGGAGATCAAGCTGCGTTGTGTTGCGCCGGGGGCCACGCCAAAACATGCCCATAGCGTGCGCTTCGCCACTTATCGCCTGCGTGCTGTGCCGCATAGCGAGGAGACAGGTTTCGTCGTTGTCGCGACCGATATTTCGCAGGCCGTGGCTGACCGCAACGCACTGATAGTTGCACGCCGCGAGGTCGAAACCGCTGAAATCGCCAAGGGCCGGTTCCTTGCTTCGGTCAGCCATGAACTGCGCACACCGCTGAACTCCATAATTGGCTTTTCCGATGTGCTGCTGCAGGAGATTTGCGGCAAGCTGCCGGCCGGACGCCAGCGTGAATATGTGGAACTTGTAAACCAGTCAGGCAATCATCTCCTTTCGGTCGTCAACGCCATTCTCGATGTATCGAAGATCGAGGCGGGCACCTATCCGATCTTCACGGAGAGCTTTGCCTTCAAGAATGCCGTGACCATGGTGCATGACATGATGGCGCACCAGGCCTCGCAAAAAGGCGTAACTCTGTGCGACCGCGTCAGCCCGCGCATCGGCAACGTCGTTGCCGATAGCCGCGCCATCAATCAGGTGCTGATCAACCTGGTTTCAAACGCCATCAAGTTTACCGAAAGCGGCGGCGTCGTCACTATAGACGCGCTGATCGAAGACAACATGCTGGCATTTTCCGTCAGCGATACGGGCATTGGCATTGCCGAGGCGGACCTCAAGACTTTGGGCCAGCCGTTCCGGCAGGTGCAGAACGATTACACGCGCAACCACGAAGGTACGGGCCTTGGCCTTGCCACGGTCAAGGGCCTCGTCGGGCTGCATGACGGCGAGATGAGGATCAAGAGCACTCCGGGGCAGGGCACGGTTGTCGATGTGCGCATTCCCCTGGACGGTCCCGTGATCGAACATTTCCCGGACGAGGCGAACATTGTCGAATTCAAGATCGAAAGCGATATCGAGGGAGGTTCCCATGAGGAAGCCCGTAAGTCGGCCTAGCGGCAAGCGGCGCGCTCCGAGGCGGGGCAAGTTTGCCGTGGCTGTTTTCGCAACTGGCAGTCTGATCGCCAGCAATCCCGGTATTGCCGGCGGCACGACAGCCTTCCTGGTCACGCTCGGTTTCATCTCCGCCAATGCGCTCTGGTATCAGCCCCATGTCCATGACGGCGTGTTCTTCCGGACACGGCCGGAGCTCGTCTTCAAACCCATCAAGCAAAGTAATATTTCGTTGCCGGGCGGTACCTCGCAGGCACAATCAGCCGACGCACCCATTCGCAAGGTAAAATCCGTTCCCATTCCGCAGAGCCCGGACCCGATTGCCGCTGCGATCAATGGTGACCCGGTTCTGGCGCCGGGCGGCGATCCGGAAGTTGCCAAGCTGCAGCAGAAATTGCTGGCGCTCGGCTTTTATAGCGGCACTGTAGACGGTGTTTCGGGCAAAGGCACGCGTGCCGCTATCGATGCCTATCGCAAGGCAACGGCCGCCATGGGTATCGAGCCCGAGCAGGCCGTCGACAATGCCAGTGAGACCACCGCGAGCATTGCCATACCGGAGAAGAAGCCGGAACAGACGCAAGAAAAAGCTACAATCCAAAAGGTTTCGACCAGTCCAACGCAAGACAGTGCGGCCGTCGCAAGCGCTGACGCATTGTCGCCCGCAGAAATCGTTCGGGTTCAGGCGGGCCTTCGTGCATTCGGCAATGACATGGTCGAGATTGACGGCAAGGTTGGTGCCTCCACCAAAAGTGCCGTGAGCGAGTTCCAGAAGCTGTTTCGCCTACCGGTGACGGGCGAGCCGGATCAAAAGCTGCTCGCCAAGATGCAGGAGATAGGTTTAATAAATTAGAGCCTTTCATAGTCAGCTGGAACCGAGCCGTTGGTTTGCTTTGCAAACCAATATGCTTTCAAACCTGAACGCTTCCATCTGGCTATGAAAGGCTCTAGGCTCTGGCTATCCCCCTTGCGTGAGAGAAAGCGCTTTCGCTCGAATTGAGAGAATTGCATGCGCCTGACATCTGAATTCTGGGTCGCCGCACTGGTCAGGCGCGTGAACGGCTCAGGTGCGTTTGCGGCACTCAGCAACAAAGGTGCGGCTGAGGCTGGTGCCATCTTTATCAAGTTCCGCAACGCCGACGGGAGCTACGATCTTTTCGGGCCCGCGCCGCAGATGGTCTATGATGAAACCAAGCCCGCTGAGCGGTTGTTCACACCCTTGAAGACCGGCGTGGCTGAAATGGAAATCAATGACGATCTGGAAAAGCAGAAGCGCTGGGATCGGGATTTGTGGATTGTCGAGATCGAGGATTATCGCGGCGACCGATCCGAACTGTTTCCAGTCGCGAAAGGCTAGGCCGTAAACCGTCTGATTTATGAGTTCACGACCTAGGAGACCTTGCGCGCGCCGTTCTCGAAGTCCGCGGCCATCTCGCGCAGTTTCTGCCGCAGTTTCAGCGAGTTTTCCTTGGCCTTCCAGCGCTCGACGGTCGCTCCGGCTTTTTCCTGATCAATCTGGCGATAGGATTGCACGAAGAGGCGCAGCGAATGCAGATCCTTGTGCACGAGGCCGAACAGCCCTGTGAGGACCAGATGTGCGGCCTCGGCAGAAAGCCCGAGAGACGCCAGCGCGATCGTCAGTTCTGCATTCAGGCCATGGCCGATGATCCGTTTTGCACTTTCGGTATCGAGGTCAAGCGCGCTGGCAAACGCCTGTTCGAAGGATGCGGTCTGGTCGAGAAGCGCCGCATCGACAAGATGTTCGGCCAAAGCCTGATCGCTGGAGAAGCCGGCATCGCTGTCCCGCATCAGCGCCTTCAAAGCCTCACGCGTTTCACGCAGGCGGGGCGATTCCTGGGTCGGCTGGGTATCTGGCATGTCGCTTTCCCTCCCATGGACGGAATTCGATTGAGGCGTCAAAGCACGTTCAATGGCCGGGTCATTGAACCCATGCAGCACACGCAGAAGTTCAGGATCGGTGATCTCGCGCCGCGCGATCGCCCGTGCATGGCCAAGGCCCTTATGCGCGATTATATCGATCAGGTCAGACGTATTCAGCACCGGCGAACGCAGCAGAAGCGGCGCGGATATATCCACCTCGTCCTCCGCGAGCGCGATGACAAGCCGTTTCGGCGCGTGGGAAAATTCCGACAGGGCGGCCGCAGCATGGCGCCGCACACGCTGCGAGGCGAGGGCGAGGAGCGGCACCGCGAGGTCCTCGAGTTGCTGCACATCGCTCTTTGCCGGTCTTGCGACGCAGCAGAAGGCAGTAATTGACGCGGTGAGGAGATCGTCAGCCTTGCTGCCGCTACTGCGGTCTTCAAGCGCCCGAAACTCAGGATACTTCACGAACACAACTCCACGAGACGCAGTACGAGGTTAAACAATGGCTAAAATTAGCCGTGAAGCGTTAGCAACCCGTTAACCATCGATGGGCTAATGAAAATTATGGCGCAAATCGTGCGCGCGTAAGCATCGGCGTATCAAGGAGATCAACGAACTCGGATGCGTTGATATTCACGCCATGACGGCCTGCAGACGGCATTTTTCTGCGATCCGGTGCTCACGTACCTCAAGTACGCTCAGCTCCGGTTCTCGAAAACCACCGTTTTTCGCCTCGTCATGATCGCGAATTTCGACACATCCTAAAACGGATGGGCGATATGGGGTTGGTCATCACATTTCCAGGCAGCGCAAACAAGCGCCGCACCCTTGCAGACAACGAACGGCAGACGACCGCCGAAATCACGATTTTCCCCGGCGTGCGCTATGAGCGTTATGCACCGGAAGCGCCAAAGCGCGCCAAACCAAAATCACCGCGTAGATATTTCGATAGGATGCCGCAGCCAGGCTGAACTGCTGCCTGTTATTCAGGCAATTGGCATCTTTGCTCATTAAATCAGCTTTTAGCGCACGTGCGTGCTTGACACGAGTGGCGGCTGCGTATCCTATTGCGGATTATTGCGCGCGCTAAGTTTGTTCTTGAATCATTTCAATAGAGAGATTTTCAATGTCATCAATCACCGGCACCGCCGATAGTATCGGCTTCCCTTCAGCCCATCCAAAGCGTCTCGCCCTTGCCAGCATGGTTGGTACGACGCTCGAATATTACGATTTCACCATCTACAACACGATGGCGGCCCTGGCCTTCAGCCAGCTGTTCTTTCCGAGCGTGGATCCCATGGTCGGCACGATGCTGGCGTTTTCCACCTATGCAGTCGGTTACTTGTCACGCCCGCTCGGCGGCCTGTTTTTTGGCCGCCTCGGCGACAAGATCGGCCGCCGCGCTGTCCTTGTGATAACGCTGGTGATCATGGGGTTCACGACTGCAGCCATCGGCCTGCTGCCGACCTATGGCTCCGCCGGAATACTGGCGCCGCTGCTGCTGATAATTTTGCGCTTCGTGCAGGGTATTGCTCTCGGCGGCGAATGGGCGGGCGCGGTCTTGCTGGCGGTCGAGCATGGACGGCAGGACCAGCGGGGACTCAATGCCTCGTGGACACAGATGGGACCCGCCCTGGGCACCCTCCTTGGAACCGGCCTGATCTATGGTTTTACGTCGCTCATGGACAATGAAGCTTTCCTCGGATGGGGCTGGCGCGTCCCTTTTCTTCTTAGTCTCGCCTTGGTCACTTTTGGGCTGTGGGTTCGCAGCGGCGTTGAAGAATCCCCGATGTTCAAGCATCTCGAAGAGGCGCATACCAAGGCCAAAGCGCCGATCAAGGAGGTCGTCACCAATCATTGGCGCCGCCTTTTGCTAGCCGGGGGGTCGCGCATCGGCGGCGACGTGCTCTATGGGTTGATCGTTGTCTTCACGCTGACCTACGTGACAACCGTGCTGCAACTGCCAAGGTCCACGGCGTTGATGGCTCTCTTGATTGGTACGGGGTTCAACGCGCTGGCCGTTCCGCTGTTTGCGATGATATCCGATCGTTGGGGACGGCGACCGGTGCTCGCACTCGGTGTCGTGAGCGCAATAGTCTGGGCTTTCCTTATGTTCGCGCTGCTCGACACGGCGCATACCATGGCGATTGTGCTCGCCTCCGCCGGCGGCCTGATCGTGCATGCGTGTCTCTACGGTCCGCAGGCATCATTCATCGTCGAGCAGTTCCCGACCCGAATCCGCTTCACGGGCGCATCGCTCGCTTATACTTTTGCCGGGATTGTTGGCGGTGGATTGGCTCCCTTGATCATGGCGGCGCTGTTCAAAAGCTACTCGAGCTCCTACGCCATCTCGATCTATGTGGCAGGTGCGGCCTGCGTGACGGGATTGGTGCTGCTGTTGGCGCGCGAAACAGCGCACGTGCCTCTGGAGGAGTAGCATTCACGCTTGACGACGCGGCGATTGGATCCAATCGCTGCGTCGTTTATAGCAATGGCGTACAGCTGGCGCTCTTGAGGAAGGAACCGACTTCGTCTTTCCAGGACTCATCCGGTACGAAACTGCGGATGACAACAAAGCCTTCGTCCATGTCGGCCTCGATGAGCACGGAATTTTCCGCCGCTGCGGGCTTGGTCTTGTTGAGTTCGATCATCTGCAGCGGCGTCGCGATGACCAAATCGAGCTGGTCGGCGATCGCGGTGCGATCATTGATCGAGTAGGTGTTTTCGCCTTGCCGGTTGTAGACGGAGATCGACCAATAAGGTGTCGTGCCGACGCCGGTGATGTGGGCGGGAAGATCCTCGATATCGAAACGGCAGGCCGCTGCCTGAAACAGTGGATCGAAGGCTAACGGTACGGTTCCGGGCGCCTGGTCCCGAGAAACGCTATGGAATTGCCAGTCATCGCCATAGGCGGAAATGCGCGACCAGGCGTTGCGATCGGAATAGAGGGGCACGAGCAGGACAACCGCGATGTGAACGATGCCGGCTCCGATGAGACCAAAGAGCAGGGCGCGAACAAGCTTACCCATCACAGCTGATCCTCGTGACCGCCGGAAATGTCATGTCGACGAGACCCGAATTGCTGCCGACAGGCGTGTCATAGAGCGTCATAACCAGCACCATCCGTCCCGCGCCCATCGTCGCAAGCCAGTTTCCCGGTTGAGCCTTGGGCGAAACGAGCACGACGAACCGCCCATTCTCCTGGCGGAATATTTGCCGTGAATGCAGCGCAGGCAGGCGATCCTTACCCGGGTCAAGTGCGATGAGCGAGCGGTCGGCTGCGTAGAGCGTCCAGAAACGCGAATTGGGGCTATTGCCTTCAATCTTGTAGGAGCAGCGCCGGTCGAGTGCCTGACCCTGATCATCGTCATAGGCATAGAAGGCGAGACCCTCTGCCGACCCAAGCGGAAAGGCGCCTTCGCGGGCCGCCCGCGCCTTGGCATAGGGATCGGAAAGGGGTGTGCCGGCTTCTGGATGCCCGGTCCATTGGCCCACGGTCAGCGCGCCAAAGCCATCGAAACGGTTGACCGCATACCACGCGCTCAGCGTGCCGCCGCCGACAGCAATCACAAGCGCAATAAGGGCAAGGAAAACATTTCGAAACATCGAATCAGAAGTACACGCGAGTGTTGGGGCATGCAATCAAAGTGCGGAGACTTTCGAGGGCAGGATCGGCAGTTTGAGCTGCGGCGCGGCTTTCAGCGCCTGGCCGATTTCACGGATGGCCGTTGCGCTGGCGCCTGAAAGAACCCGCGGCCGCTCTTCCGCCTTCAGCGCATCATCGTCAACGGCCTCTTCAGCCTTGGCCGCCGCGACCTTGTCCTGCTTGGGCATGGTTGGGTCGATGCCCGGGATGGCTTTGAGATCGATGTTCTGATGGGCATAGTTCATGAAGCGCTGCCAGGTCATTGCCGGAAGGATGCCGCCTGTCAATTCCTTGGTCGGTGTGAAATTGTCATTGCCGAACCAGACAGCAGCCGTGTAGTTGCCGGTAAAGCCAACGAACCATGCGTCGCGATAGCTTTGCGTCGTGCCGGTCTTGCCCGCCGCCCGCGTCATCGGCAAGGCAGCTCGCCGGCCAGTGCCCCATTCCGGCACCTGCGACAGCATGATGTTCATGTTGTCCGCCGCCGTCACCGAAAGAACCCGGTGCGGTTTCACGCCATCCTTCTTCCAATCCCACAGGACATCGCCATTCTGGCTCAGGATCTGCGTGAAGGGATGACGCATGCCGGCGATGCCGCCGGTCGCGAAGACGTTGTAACCGGTTGCCTGATCCATGACGGTCATGCCGGAGGTGCCCAGCACCATGGTCTTATGCGAGCTGATCGGCGATTCAACGCCAAACGCCTTGGTCAACGCTACGATGGGCGCGGTCGTCAGGTAGTCCTTGGCGAGCCGCACGGGGACTGTATTGATGGATTTGACCAGTGCTGTTGTCAGGTCGATCTTTCCCAGATACTGGCGCGAGTAATTCTGCGGCGACCAGTTGCCCCAAGAAACCGCGCCACCGGAGACCAGAGTCTTCGGTGTCATGCCCTTTTCCATGGCAGCCGCATATACATAGGGCTTGAAAGACGAGCCCGCCTGCCGCAGCGCGGCTGTGGCGCGGTTGAACTGGCTTTCGCCATAGTCGCGGCCGCCGACAATAGCCCTGACCGCGCCGTTGTTTTCAAGAACCACGATTGCAGCCTGGTTGACGTGATATTCCTTGCCGAATTGGCGAAGGTGGTATTCCGCGGATTCCTCCGCTGCCTTCTGGATTCCTGTATCGAGCGTGGTGCGGACGACGAGCGTATGGGTCGGCATTTTCTGCGCGACCTTCTTGACCTCGTCAAAGGCCCAATCGAGGAAATAATCCGGGCTTTCCGAGCGGCCGCGATCGACCACGGTTGCGGGATTGCGCCGTGCGCCCACAACCTGACCTTCGGTCATCAGTCCGCCCTGTACGAGATTGCTGAGCACCACATTGGCGCGGGCACGGGCTGCCGGCAGATTGACATGCGGCGCGTATTTCGCCGGCGCCTTGAAGAGCCCGGCCAGCATGGCCGCCTCCGCCAGATTGACATCCTTGACGCTCTTGCCGAAATAGAATTCGGAAGCCGCCGCGATGCCGAACGTTCCGCCGCCCATATAGGCGCGGTCGAGATAGGTCTGCAGGATTTCCTTCTTGCTGAGGTTCGACTCCAGCCAGAGTGCGAGGAAAGCTTCCTTGATCTTGCGGTCAAGGCTTCGCTCATTGGTGAGGAACAGATTTTTCGCCAGCTGCTGGGTGATGGTCGAGCCGCCCTGAACAACGGAATTGGCGCGCAGGTTTTCCGTCATGGCGCGCGACAGTCCGAGGAAATCTATGCCGAAATGGTCGAAGAAGCGGCGGTCTTCCGTAGCAAGGACGGCCTTGATGACGTGGTCCGGCAGTTCGTCTATCGGTACCGCGCTACGGTGCAGAATACCACGCTGGCCGATCTCGTTGCCGTAGCGGTCAAGGAACGTCACGGCGAAATCATCGCGTGTACGCCAGTTCTTTTCCGTTTCATGAAAGGCCGGGATTGCCAGTGTCAGCATGAGCACGGAACCGACTGTACCCCAGGTGAATGCTTCGCCCAAAACCTCAAAAATCGCGCGCCGCCAGCCCGTGACGTGGAAGCGGCGGAAGAAGATGGTGGTGTCTTCCCAGAATTCTGCCAGGCGAAAGCGCGTTTCGTACAGGGTTGAATCGATCCAGGCATCAAGCCCAAGCAGCGGCGAGACCTTGAATCGCTTGCGTTTCCTGTCCGGCCTTGGCGCGTTCATCAACTTCTTGCCCGCCCTGTGCTAAGCCATACTTGCCCCTGAAGGCACATGGTTTAACGGATATCGCTTAACAGCTTCTTGAAGGGGCTGTTTAAGCTTCAATATATGGTCATTCCATCCCGTAAAAAGAATACCGCCTTTGTGATTAATGTCACAAGGGCAAGCGCTCCCGATATGGAGATTTGACCGGGACTGTTGCCAAAAAGTTTCCCCTTGCAATTGCGCCTATCCGGTGGATTGGTGTCATTTTTCCAAGTGGGAGCATGGGCATGTCCATTGAGCATTGGCTGGCATTCGTTGCGGCATCGGCAATTCTTCTCGCCATTCCGGGTCCGACGATCCTTCTCGTCATCTCCTACGCGCTTGGCCATGGCCGGCGCTTTGCAGCGGCGACGGTTGCGGGTGTCGCGCTCGGCGATTTCACCGCGATGACTGCGTCCATGCTCGGCCTAGGCGCCTTGCTTGCGGCATCGGCAGCGATCTTTACCGTGCTGAAATGGGTTGGTGCCGCATACCTTATCTATCTTGGCATCAAGCTCTGGCGTGCGCCGGTTGCCAATCCTGAAACAGGCGAAACGCCGGAAAAGAACGAGAAGGCCCACCGCATCTTCCTCCACGCCTATGTGGTAACGGCGCTCAATCCCAAGAGCATCATTTTCTTCGTGGCCTTCCTGCCGCAGTTCCTCGATACGACCCGCCCGATATTCACGCAGATGGTGATCTTCGAAACAACCTTCCTGGTTCTCGCGGCACTGAATGCCGCAACCTACGCCGTGATGGCATCGATGGCGCGCCAGACCATCCGCAAGCCGAAGGTCCAGCGTATCGTGAATCGCACGGGCGGATCGTTGATGATCGGGGCAGGGCTGCTGGCGCTCGGCTGGAAAAAGGCATAGAGGACCTCGATGACTCGCCGTGATGGGCATGAGGGGCGCTTCCGCGGCTTGCGAACCAAACGTCGCTGCGCTCCGGTTCTCGCAAAGCACACCAGCTGACTCATCAGGCTGAATTCTCAAAGTCCTGTTTTCACGCATTTAAGAAAATTTTCTTAGTTAAGAATATAATCCTTGACCGCGTAACGGTTGTCCTGTAGGTTTTAGTCATCGTCGGAAATGTGAGTCCAATACCTCGCCGGCCGGTTGGCCGGGCGCGTGGATTCGTTTCAATCTTCTCCCAGGGACAATTCATGACAGTCAATTTTGCCGCCGCTATGCGCCGGCGAAGCGCATTTATGCTTTGCCGTGAATATGGCATGTCCGCCGCCGAGATTGCGCCGGTGCTCGGCTTGAATGCGCAGCAATTCCTGCGCGCGCTCAACCGCGACGGTCTTTCTTATAGCGATATGCAACAGGGAAACGGGCAGTTGCGTCTTGCCCAGCGGATCATGGATCTGCTGCGCAAGGAACTGGATACGCTTTCCTCGTTGGATCGAGAGGCGCCGGGCAAAGTGAGGCTCGATGCCCTGGCGCTTCTTGCCCGCACCATCGATCGCGTGAGCGATCTACAAGACCGCTTTGCAACAACGAGGGCGCAAGCCGTGGGCGGCCTGAGTGCCGATGAACTTCGCGCGGTGCTCAAAAAGATTGACGAAAGGATCGATGAACTTGCCGACATCCGAGCGAGAGAGTTGGTCCGAAAGGAACTTGAACGACAGGGAAGCGCGGGCGGTCCAACCGGAGTGGATGTTCCGGGGCAGGACGGCGCAGCAGCCGCCGCGCTCTGACTGGCAGACATGGCTCATACTCGGGGGTAGAGGTTCCGGCAAGACCCGGATGGGTGCGGAGTGGGTCAACGGCGTGGCCTTGCGTCTCCCTCCGTTCGCGTCGAAAGGATCATGCAATATCGCGCTGGTCGGCGAAACATTGGCGGACGTGCGCGAAGTCATGATCGATGGTCCATCGGGCATCATGTCGGTCTCGCGGGCCGAGCGGCCGCGTTACGAAACGACACGGCGGCGTCTCGTTTGGTCAAACGGCGCCACGGCGTCGATGTTCTCATCGGAGGACCCGGACAGTCTGCGCGGACCGCAGTTTGACGCGGCCTGGTGCGATGAATTGTGCAAATGGAAACATGTTCAGGAAACCTGGGACATGCTGCAATTCGGCCTGCGCCTCGGGTTGAATCCGCGGCAGGTCGTGACGACCACGCCAAGACCGCTTGGCCTGATCAAGAGCATGCTGACCGATCCGGCGATTCCCGTCTGGCGTATGCGGACGCGGGAAAATGCGGAAAACCTCGCATCCGGCTTCGTCAGTCATGTCAATGGGCTCTATGGCGGCACGCGGCTCGGGCGGCAGGAACTCGACGGCGAGGTCATCGAGGAGAGCCCGGACGCGCTGTGGTCCCGGCTGACGATGGAGAACGTGTTCTCGCCAGACGTGCCGGAACTGAAGCGCATCGTCGTTGCGATCGATCCTCCGGCCAGCGCAACGAAGAAATCCGACGCTTGCGGTATCGTGGCTGCCGGCCTCGATGAAAACGAAATGGCATGGGTGCTCGCTGACGAGAGTTTCGCACCGGCCAAGCCGCACGAATGGGCCAGACGGGCGATTGCGCTGTTTCACCGGCTGGAGGCCGATTTGATCATTGCCGAGGTCAATCAGGGCGGTGACATGGTGGCCGCAGTCATCGCTGCGGAGGACGATAGCGTTCCCGTGCGTTCGGTGCGGGCCAACCGCGGCAAGGCGTTACGGGCCGAGCCCATCGCAGCGCTCTATGAACAGGGCAGGGTGCGCCATGCGGCGCGCTTTCCCATGCTGGAGGATGAAATGTGTGACTTCGCTCACGACGGCTTGTCGAGTGGACGCTCTCCTGATCGTGTGGACGCGCTGGTCTGGGCGCTCAGCGATCTCCTGCGGCGCCGCGATGGCAGCCCGAGGATACGCGTGGTGGGCTAATCTCCGGACCGGGAACAGATTTTTGCAGTCCACCTGAACGTTTCACCAAAAAGAAAGTACCCCGCATGGCACTCAACTGGCCGTGGCGCCGACGCGCTGCGAATGAGAACCCGTATCTGCAGCAGAAGTCGGCGCAGGGCTTCGTCGCCTTGCAGTTCGACCGGGAGGCGCGCTGGTCGCAAAGCGGCTATGTCGGGCTTTCACGGCAAGGTTTCATGCGCAATCCCGTTGCCTACCGCTGCGTCCGTCATCTGGCGGAAGCGGCCGGCGCAACACCCTGGCTGCTCTACGAGGGCAAGACGGAGCACAGCGAACATCCGCTGCTCGGTCTTCTGACCAACCCGCACCGTGGCATCGACGGCACAAGCTTCCTCGAGGCGCTCTATGGCCATCTGCTGCTCTCCGGCAACGCCTATGTGGAGCGGGTGCAGAGCGGCGGCGGCGCTAGCGAACTGCACCTCCTGCGGCCGGATCGTGTTCGTATCATTGCCGATGACAATGGCTGGCCGATCGCGCTGAACTACGGTGTCGGCGCGCAGAAACGGACAATCCCGCTTGACGAGGGGCGGGGGCTGCACCTGAAGCTCTTTCACCCGCTCGACGATCACTACGGCTTCGCACCGCTCGAAGCCGCGCTTATGGCGCTCGATATCCACAACGCTTCCGGCTCGTGGAACAAGGCGCTGCTCGACAATTCTGCGCGGCCCTCGGGAGCGCTCGTCTATGCGCCGGGCGAGACCAGCCACCTGACGGAAGATCAGTTCGAGCGGCTGAAGGGCGAGCTGGAAGAAGGCTATACGGGCGCGGCAAAGGCTGGTCGTCCATTGCTGCTGGAAGGCGGGCTTGACTGGAAATCCATGGCGCTGTCGCCGCTCGATATGGATTTCATTGCCGCCAAGAACACAGCAAGCCGCGATATAGCGCTGGCCTTCGGCATTCCGCCCATGCTGCTCGGCATTCCCGGCGACAACACCTACGCCAATTATGCCGAGGCCAACCGCGCCTTTTATCGCCTGACCGTCATCCCGATGGTGACACGAACAGCCAAGGCTTTCGCTGCCTGGCTCGGTCCGGTCTACGGCAATGATCTGCGCATCGAACCCGATCTCGACCGCGTCGACGGGCTTAGCCAGGAGCGTGATGCCTTGTGGCAGCGGATCGGCGCTGCGCCGTTCCTCAGCGATGAGGAGAAGCGGGAAGCAGTCGGCTACGCCCCAAAAAATCAGGGAGAATAAGATGACACAATGGTCCGATGCCGCCTGGATTCTGGCGGCAAAGGCGGCGGGCGCGATTGCAGGCTCCGCCGTCTCCCTCGCCTACATGCTGCCGCGCGACAAGAGCGAAGCGGCCATTCGCTTCATAGTCGGCATCGTCTGCGGTCTTGCCTTCGGAGGCGTAGCCGGGATCAAGATCGCTGCCGAACTCGATATTGGCGGTGAGCTCGGGAAAACCGAATTGATGCTTATGGGGGCGACAGCGGCAAGCCTCGCCGCCTGGACGTCGCTCGGCATTTTCGCTCGCATCGCCGCGCGCATCGGTGAATCAAAACCTCCGCAAATCAACGCAAGCTCCTCGAACGAAAGGGATATCGCCGATGTCCGATAGGCGTTTCCTGCCAAGACTCGAGAAGAAATATACCGGGCTCACTGTCGAAGCAATTGCGCAGGATGGCAGCTTTTCCGGCTATGCCAGCCTGTTTGGCGAGGTTGATCTCGGCAAGGATGCGATCGAGGCAGGAGCCTTTCTGAAGTCGATCCAGGCACGCGGTGCCGCCGGCATTCGTATGCTTTGGCAGCATGATCCGAACCAGCCCATCGGTACGTGGACGGTAGTTCGCGAGGACAAGCGCGGGCTCTATGTCGAGGGCAAGTTGGCCAAGGGCGTTGCCAAGGCTTCTGAAGTGCTGGAGCTGATGCGCTCCGGCGCCGTCGATGGCCTTTCCATCGGCTTCAAGACGATCAAGGCCAAAGCCGGTAGGGGCGGTATAAGGCATATCCACGAGGCGGACCTTTGGGAAATCTCCGTCGTCACCTTTCCGATGCTGCCATCGGCAAGGGTGGGACAGGTGAAGAGCCTGCCTGCCGATGCCCTGCCGGACAAGGATTATTCCAACCAGCATCGGCTTTTGTGGAACATCAAGGCCAACGAGGTGCTGATCGAGGCGCTGAAACGTTCGCCGCAGAGCGACTACAACGGCCGCTGGCTGGCGCGCTTGCAAGAAGAAAACGCGGAGCTGAAAAGCCACTCGACGCTCTATGAGCCTTTCCAGATCTGGGTCAGAAAATACAATCCGCACCAGCCGCGTGTTTCAGCGGGAAACGCCGATGGCGGCCAATGGACTGATGGGGGTGGCGGGAGTGGATCGCCGCTTGCACAAGAGGCGTTTGATCGCAGGTGGGGAACTGCCAGCAGGCCGGCAAGCGAGACGCGCATTGTCTCCGGTCATGGCCGCTTCGGCGGTGGTGCAGCGCTGGCCAACAGGCCTGGTACGGGCCCGAAAGCACCAGATGGAACGCCTGTGCAGTTGGCGCAGTCGGGTGGCGGGCGTCGCGGAAGTGGCCCCAACATCCGCATCATAGCCGGGCGGGCGCAGGAAGTTACGCCCGAGCAGGAACTGCGGATCGAGACGTCAAGGATACGTGCCGACGAGGCTGTCCGGAGGGTTCAGCAACGTGATGCCGGGTGGAAACCGCAACCGGGACTTTATGACACTGCGGAAGGGCTCATTCGCTATCATGAGAGCGTAGCGCGCCAAGCGGAGTATCGAGAGCGGGAACTGAGCGGCAACTGGTTGGGGCAAAATGGCGGTCCGCCGCTGAATGATAAGCCGGGCAGCGGGCAGCAAAGTCGACGTGACGAACTTCTGCAAACATTGCTGCCACGACCTAGTGGCATGAGCGATGCGGTGCTGAGCCACCGATCGTCCAAAACACCTAATGAAGGCACCCCAGGTTCCAGATATAAGAATCCGGGAAACGGGCAGGTAAGAATATATGGCTCGGATGGCAAGCCCATCAAAGATATAGATAGTAATCATGATCATGGATATGGCATTCCGCATGTGCATGATTGGGAGCGTGATGAAAACGGAAAAGCTGTTCGCGGGTCCGGACGCCCTTTTGACCCTACAATAGACGAATAAGGAGATCAGTAGTGGTAAATAATTTAGAGGATTTTCACGACGCTGAGGTGATAAAAATTGAAATAAATAGTGGTGATTTACATATAAGTGTAAATACTGTTGACAATAAAGTAAAAAATATAAAATTAATTGAATGTAAGTTGTTTAGAGTTAACGATTTCATACATCAAAATGTGATATCAAGAATACTACCAATTGGAATTGACTCGAATGATGAAGGCATACTAGAAAAAATTAGTTGGGCCACCGAAATCGGTGGCGACTCCCCTTTTATGGATGTTAAAAGTATTAAAGGCCTTCTCAATGATATTAGATCGGGAAGCCTGTTATTGGTATATTTTGAACCTAGTTGGGGGGCAGAGATTGTTGCTGTTTGCCGTAAAATTGAAATAGGGGCGCTGTAAGTCGACCTCGGCAAGGATGCGATCGAGGCAGGAGCCTTTCTGAAGTCGATCCAGACACGCGGTGCCGCCGGCATTCGTATGCTTTGGCAGCATGATCCGAACCAGCCCATCGGTACGTGGACGGTAGTTCGCGAGGACAAGCGCGGGCTCTATGTCGAGGGCAAGTTGGCCAAGGGCGTTGCCAAGGCATCTGAAGTGCTGGAGCTGATGCGCTCCGGCGCCGTCGATGGCCTTTCCATCGGCTTCAAGACGATCAAGGCCAAAGCCGCTTCGGGCGGTATCAGGCATATCTACGAGGCGATCTCAAGGGAAATCTCCGTCGCACCTTTCCCCGATGCTGCCATCGGCAAGGGTGGGGCCGGATATGAGCAACGCTTCACCGCAAAAAAACAGGAAGTCTCGCCGGCGTATACCCCCTTCGCAGCTTCGAGCGGCGCGGGAGAACCGCTTTCGCGCATTTTTCTAACAATTCAATTTAACAACCAAAGGAAAAGCAATGAACGCACATGACCCTCTGCACGAACCGATGCTGGAGACCAAGGTACTAGGCAACGCTGACAGTTTTGACGAATTTTCCCGCATATTTTACGAATACAAAGCCACGAACGACCTTCGCCTCGGCGACATCGAGAAAGGCAGGAGCGTCGATGTTCTGACGACCGAGAAGTTGCAACGCCTGGACACTGAAATGGACGCGCAAAAGCGCGCCCTGGATCGCCTGGAATTGAAACAGGCCCGCCCTGCGCTGGATGGCGGTGTTCGCCAAGTGTCTTCGCCCGAGCACAAGAATGCCTTTGAAATCTATGTGCGGCGCGGCGATGAAAGCGCTCTGCGTGTCATCGAAACCAAGGCGCATACGATCGGTTCGGCAAGCGATGGCGGCTACCTGGTGCCGCCGGAGCTCGAAACCGAAATTGGCGCGCGTTTGGCGCAAATCTCGCCAATCCGCAATATTGCTTCCGTGCGGCAGGTGTCGGGTTCGGTGCTGAAGAAGCCTTACTCGATCAAGGGACCTTCGGTTGGCTGGGTCAGCGAAACGGATATTCGCCCGCAGACGGAAGGCTCGAAACTGGCAGAGCTGCAGTTTCCCACCATGGAACTCTACGCCATGCCGGCGGCGACATCATCTTTGCTTGACGACGGGGCGGTCGACGTAGAGCAATGGATATCGACGGAAGTGGAGACTGCCTTTGCCGAACAGGAGGGCAAAGCCTTCATCAGCGGCGATGGCATCAACAAGCCGCGCGGTTTCCTGACTTATGACGTCGTGGCAGAAAGCGCCTGGTCATGGGGCAAGCTCGGCTCGCTTTCGACGGGCGTTGCCGGCAAGTTTCCCGCCGCCGATGCTTCCGACATTCTGCTCGATACGATCTACGCGCTGAAGGCCGGATACCGCCAGAATGCCAACTGGGTGATGAACCGCAAGACGCAGGCCGAAATCCGCAAGCTCAAGGACAGGGACGGCAATTATCTCTGGACGCCGCCCGCAACGCCCGGCGCCCAGGCCTCGCTGCTCGGCTTCGGACTTGTCGAGGCGGAGGATATGCCGGATATCGCCGACAAGGCGACGCCGATCGCCTTTGGCGATTTCGCGAGGGGCTATCTGGTGGTGGACCGTACCGGCGTGCGTGTGCTGCGCGATCCTTACTCTGCCAAACCTTACGTGCTGTTTTACACGACCAAACGTGTCGGCGGCGGCGTGCAGGATTTTGATGCGATCAAACTGTTGAAGTTCGCGGCCTGATCCGTTGGGGCCAGGACGGCCTGCGTGGTCCGATGCTCATGGACGAGCATGCACACGGTGCTCCGGTCTAGAAAACCACCATTTTCGGCTCGTCCTGGCCCCAACCCGCGCCTTAAGACCTTCGTCGAATTGCTCATTTCACCCAATCCCGTCGTTTCCGGAGCGCACATTCATGTCGGCGCCATTCAATTCGCATGAGCTGAAAATACTCTGGAACATCAAGGCCAACGAGGTGCTGATCGAGGCGCTGAAGCGCAGTCCGCCCCGGGAACATAACCTCCTTTGGCTGGCGAGCCTGGCCCAAGAGAACTGTGAACTGAAAAGCCGCTCGTTACTCTACGAACCTTTCCGGATCTGGGTCAGAAAATACAATCCGGACCAGCCGCGTGTATCCGCCGGCAGTTCCGACGGCGGGCAGTGGACCGATGACGGGGGCGGCGGAGTGACAGGTGGTGCGCAACCCGCCTCCGGCCATGGGCGGTGGGGCGGTGCGGTGGCGGCTGGACCCAAACCAGAAACTGGCCCCAAGGCACCGGATGGAACGCCGGCCACTTTAGCGCAAAGCCGGGGCGGCGGTCGTCGTGGCGGTGGACCGACGATCCGTACCATTGCCGGTCGCGCTCAAGAGATAACCCCAAAACAGGAGCTCCGGCTTACCCGGGCACAAGACGGTGCGGACGCAGCGACTCGAACTGTGCAGCAACGTGATCCGAACTGGCGCCCACAAGCTCGCCTTTATGAGGATGTCGAAAGCGAAATTGCAGCCAATGAAAGTATCAGGCGCGAAGCGAATGAGCGACTGGCCGAGCTCAATCAAGGTGTGAATATTCGCGGTAGCTTCATTCCCTATGGCTTTGTGGATCAGGAGCAATGCACTGCTTTTGGCTCTGCAGTACGCAACCGGCTGGCCGAACCGGAATAAGGGATGCGAGCATCCATCTGCGCGGCAGTGCGGTTACCGGCAGAAGCTTCACGTCACGAGCGCTTCACGATGGTGCTGAACGAAGTGATCTTGATGTGGCGATTGCCAGCGAAACGTTGTTCAGACGGGCGGAGGATGCAAGAATAACGCTGCGGGAAGGCTGAACGCGAACAGAGCCGATATACGAGCCAGAGACACTTGAGCGGCTTGGTCTTTTGAGGCTAAGAGACACGATGGAGGCCCAGACCGGACGCGACGTCAGTTTCATGGTATACAGGTCGAGGGAAGATATCAGAGAGCGGGGAGAATTTGCGACGCTGCAGGATTTTATCAAATTCATTAGACACAACGGGGATCAAAAATGATTGCCAAAAATCATATACTATTTGGAATACAAAACAGAAAAAAGGATGCGCAATTTACTAATAATGAATTATATGATCTGATAGACGCTGTTGATAAGATCATGTATAGGAATGCTGGGTATGTTGGTATAAATGAAATGGAGAGTCCAGAGGGATTTATTTACTACATATCGGATGACGAGAGTGTGTTGCTGAAAACAAATATATTTGGGCAAGAAACATTGGAAGAAGAAGAATTCCCTGACTTCGCATATCTTCTCTATATGTACGATGTAGGCAAACACCCACAATATTTAGCTGCGATTGAAAAGAGACCCGATATATTCATTAAGCTGAGAACCGAATAAAGCTTATTGTTACACCAATAAGGTGGACATCATCCCTGAGACCAATATCGATTGCGATAAGCTTCTATCTCCGAGGTGAACAAGCTTTTTCGATTTTCGCTACGGATTCAAGCCTGCTACCACCCTGTGATCGGCGTGCGTGTGCTCCGCGATCCTTATTCCGCCAAGCCTTACGTTTTGTTCCACACGACCAAACGTGTCGGCGGCGGCGTGCAAGACTTCGATGCGATCAAACTGTTGAAGTTCGCGGCCTGATCCGTTGGGGCCAGGACGGCCTGCGTGGTCCGATGCTCATGGACGAGCATGCACACGGTGCTCCGGTCTCGAAAACCACCATTTTCGGCTCGTCCTGGCCCCAACGTTCACGCGCCTTAAGACCTTCGTCGAATTGCTCATTTCACCCAATCCTGTCGTTTCCGGAGCGCACATTCATGTCGGCGCCATTCAATTCGCATGAGCTGAAAATACTCTGGAACATCAAGGCCAACGAGGTGCTGATCGAGGCGCTGAAGCGCAGTCCGCCACGGGAACATAACCTCCTTTGGCTGGCGAGCCTGGCTCAAGAGAACAGTGAACTGAAAAGCCGCTCGTTACTCTACGAACCTTTCCAGATCTGGGTCAGAAAATACAATCCGGACCAGCCGCGTGTACCCGCCGGCAGTTCCGACGGCGGGCAGTGGACCGATGACGGGGGCGGCGGGAGCGGCAAGCCGCTTACACAAGAGGCGTTTGATCGCAGGTGGGGAACTGCCAGCAAGCCGGCAAGCGAGACGCGCATTGTCTCCGGTCATGGCCGCTTCGTCGGTGGTGTAGCGCTGGCCAAGACGCCTGGTACCGGCCCGAAAGCACCGGATGGAACGCCAGTGCAGTTGGCGCAGTCGGGTGGCGGGCGTCGCGGAAGTGGCCCAAACATCCGCATCATAGCCGGGCGGGCGCAGGAAGTGACCCCTGAGCAGGAACTGCGGATTGAGACGTCAAGGATACGTGCCGACGAGGCTGTCCGCAGGGTTCAGCAACGTGATGCCGGATGGAAACCGCAACCGGGACTTTATGACAGTGCCGAAGGGCTCATCCGCTATAATGAGAGCGTTGCACGCGAAGCGGAGTATCGAGAACGAGAACTGAGCAGCAATTGGTTGGGGCAAAATGGCGGCCCGCCGCTGAACAATCCGTCAAACAGTGGACAGCGGGGCCGGTATGGTGGCCTGCTGGACTCGCCGCTTGCCGAGCCAAGGCCGACTCTGCCCCCGCCGGTTCCGGGCCACAAGATCGATTATGATAAGGTTTCGACGGCTAAACCTTATGAAGCAACGGAACCCCGCAATCTTGAAGAGCAGGTATTATGGAACGAAGTTATACGTGATCCAGGCGCCGGCAAACTCCTGAACGGACTTAACAACGATCCACGTTTTCCGGTGGAAAATGGATGGCAAAAAATGTACGTGACACATAGAAAACCGGATGGGAAAGTTCTTGAGGTTCACTATCAGTTTAATTTCTACACTGGCAAAGCCTATGACATAAAATTAAAAAACAAGGACTAATATCATGATGTTGCGTGAGTTTGATCAAGAACAGCCGTTGGAGGTCTATGCATTCTATTGGGCCAATAATCCAGCCTTGAAAAGACATGGACAGCGGATGCATCTTGTCGTCCTGTACCAAGGCCATGACGGACTTGGTGTGGTCGCAGAAGATGAATGTGAAATCGTTGACCCGAGCGTTGATGGATTTGTTCTGAGACGATCAGGAAGTGGCGGTGATATTTTTGTTCATTGGGCCGCCGACAAAGATGATCTGCTTGACAGGCTCATTGACCATGACCCCGGCGCAATGGCTGAGTTTCAACGACGCCTTCGTGAGGGAAGGTCCTGAGGACTTTTCGGGTCGCGCCGAGACTGGAAACGCTATAGCGGCAGTGTTTGGCAACTTCTTGAGGGTTTTGGTGTCGTATTGGAATGATAACTGAGGACCGTTCGCAGGTGCGGCCTGGAACAGAACGAGGATGCTCTGCGTATCACTTATTATAACGTGGATGAGAAAACTCTCTCGAAGAATATTAACAAGAGAATAGCCGCTTCGTAGCGGGATCGCCTGCGATTTGAATTCGATCCTCATGGCGATGGCGGTCATCAGCACCTCAATAAGGAGATTTCGGAGGCAATCATGAAGGGACTTGGCTCTAGTAAAAAAAGGTGATCAGCACGGAACTAAACACAACGGGGACTAAAAATGATTGCCAAAAATCATATACTATTTGGAATACAAAACAGAAAAAAGGATGCGCAATTTACTGATAATGGATTAGATGATCTGATAGATGCTGTTTGTAAGATCATGTATAGGAATGCTGGGTATGTTGGCATGAATGTAATGGAGAATCCAAAGGGATTTGTTTACTACATATCGGATGACGCGAGTGTGTTGCTGAAAACAAATATATTTGGGCAAGAAACATTGGAAGAAGAAGAATTCCCTGACTTCGCATATCTTCTCTATCTGTACGATGTAGGCAAACACCCACAATATTTAGCTGCGATTGAAAAGAGACCCGATATATTCATTAAGCTGAGAACCGAATAAAGTTTATTGTTACACCAATAAGGTGGACATCATCCCTGAGACCAATATCGATCGCGATAAGCTTCTATCTCCGAGGTGAACAAGCTTTTTCGATTTTTGGCAACCGGATTCAAGCCTGCTATCACTTGTAATTGGACGTGCGTGTGCTGCGCGATCCTTACTCTGCCAAACCTTACGTGCTGTTTTACACGACCAAACGTGTCGGCGGCGGCGTGCAGGATTTTGATGCGATCGAGCTGTTGAAGTTCGCGGCCTGATCCGTTGGGTAATTACGGTTTGGGGCCAGTAAATTTTAAGGACAGGAAATCAACATGAATGATGCGCTAGAGAAATCTATCAGGCGTATCCTCCTTCAGGAGTGGGATCCAATTGGCATAAAGGATGTTGTTGCAGCTCAGGACCAATATGACGGCTATGTTTCCCAAATTGCAAAAATGGTGTCAGATCACAAAACTGTCGACGATCTTGCACGATATCTGCTGATGACTGAGGATAAGATGGGATTGGATGGAAATCGGGTGCGAGCGGTGCGGGTTGCATCAAACCTGAGGACTCTTATTTGAAGCCCCCGCTTTAGTGAAGTCGAGGACGCTTACACCTATCGTCGAATTGATCCGGATTGGGTGGAAGAATAGATTCCTGGCATGCAGGGGTCAGATCTGCGCGCCGGGTTAATACCAAATATGAACAGGACATTCTTGACTGCACTGGCGTCGATGCGTGCGACTGCGATGGCAGCGGTACTCATCATGGCTGTCGGCAGGGTGGTCGCGCCCGACATGTCTGGCGCGACTGAGTCGACTTCGGCAGACGCGTTCATCGAGGCTTACCGCTGTCCGGTAGTGGCAAGATTGGCGCGTATGCACACAGGTGCTCTCGCGAGGCTACGGCCGCTTGATCGTTATCTTATCATTGATCTGGAAGGGCAGCGCTATGTTCAGTGCCGCTTCGTCGAGAATGACAGCAAGGCGCAGTGCGAGGCGTCGTCGGGATATTACGGTCCGAAGGAGGGTGAACCCGGCTCCTTTCGCATGAGTATGCACGGCTTGCGCGCGCTCGCCGGGCTCGGTTTCTCGACCGATGGGTCAGGCGGGAATTACGGGCTTGTCATCGAGACGCCAGGGCCGCGCGCTTATGCGAAAGTTGCGGAAACCATGCTCGCAGCACTGCAGCTCGGTTACGGGGCGAACATCCATTCCCGAATGGTCGCAAGGTCGGCGCAGGAGCCTGACGAGGAATTGCAAAGTTGCGCCAGTCTGCCGAGTGGGTGATGGCGAAACGTCGACTGGCCGGTTGAACCGGTTTGAACAGGATCGCGAACGCGGGGCGCTACAGAGGGCGCAATGATATTCCGCCGGCATCGGCAAATCAAAAGCTCGGATTTCAACACAGCCTGACATAGGGAATCCAAACATGACCATGACACTGATCAAGCCGCCGGCTGCCGAGCCGGTGACGCTGGCGGAGGTGCGCCAATTTTTACGCCTCGACAGTGATAGCGAAGATGCATTGCTTACTGGCCTTATCAAGGCTGCACGGGAAGCGCTCGAGGTGCAGACGGGCCTAGCACTGATCAACCAGACCTGGCGGTTCTATGCCGATGGCTGGCCGAAAAGCGGTGTCGTCCGGATCACGAAATATCCGGTGCGTTCCGTCGTCGCCGTAACGGCTTACATCGAAGATGGAATGCCGGTTTCGATTGCTGGGCACGACCTCCATCTCAGTGGCTACGCGAGGCCGGCGCGGCTTTACCTTGCGGCGCGCAATCGGCCGGCCCAGCCGCTCGGCGGGCTGGAAATCGATTTCATTGCGGGGTTCGGCCAAACCGGAAACGAGGTTCCCGACGCCTTGCGCCATGCAATTTTGTCCCTGGTTGCGCATTGGTATGAGCTTCGCGGGTTCTATGGCGCTGCGCAACAGCCTGTCTCGTATCCGCCGGCTTTTGAACGGGCGATCGGGCTTTGGCGCAGGGTATCGCTATGATGCCGGCGCTCTTCCTTGATCCGGGCAGTCTGTCCCGCGAGCTTTTGCTGGAGAAATCCATAGTCACTGCCGACGACACGGGCGAACTCATGGAGAACTGGGTCGAGATCGCCAGCGTCTGGGCGCAGATCGAACCGACGGAGCCCGGACTGCGCATCCTCGGCGAGCAAGGACTGCCAGAAGTCACGCACCGCATCACACTGCGGATGCGAAGCGATATCGCCAGCACCATGCGCCTGCGCAAGGGGCTCCGCATTTTTCAAATCCTGACCCTGCACGATCCCGACGATAGCGGGCGCTATCTGGTGTGCCGCGTGCGTGAGGAGCGTCAATGAAGATCACGATGCAGATGACCGTCGCCGACCTGATCCAGACTTTGCGCTGGCAAGCGATCGAACTCGCGGAAGATGCGAATGCCAGATCTGGAAAAGACCAAGCTGCAAATTCGAAGCGTAAGCCCAAGGCTACGAACGAGGCCAAGCCATGACGAGTGCCGGCCTGGAATTGCAAAAGGCACTTCTCGCACTTTTGCGGGCGGATGGCGCGCTGGAAAAATTGATAGAGGGACGGGTCTATGACCGTGTGCCGGAGAAGGCGGTGTTTCCCTACGTGACGCTCGGCGCAGCCAATATCTATGATTGGAGCACAGGGACCGAACGGGGCAGCGAACATCTGTTCACGCTTAACATCTGGAATCGGGCGAGCGGCCGAAAATCGGTATTTACGATCATGAACATCATCGAGCGGTTGTTGGACAAACCGGTACTCACGCTTGTCGGGCACCGGGTGGCCAACCTGGCGTTGCAGTATTCCCAGGCGCGTGCCGAGGACAACCGCGATGGCTATCTCGGTGTCCTGCGCTACCGGGCCGTGACGGAAGAACTCCCCGCCTGACCTCAAATTCAATCTGAAAGGAAATCGCATGAGCGCCCAGAGAGGCAAGGATATTCTGTTGAAGGTTGCCGATGCCAATGGCAGCTATGTGACATGTGCCGGCCTGCGGTCGAAGCGCGTTGCCTTCAACACCGAGACAGTTGATGTGACCGACGCCGATGCGGCCGGTCGCTGGCGCGAGCTTCTGGGGGGCAGTTCGGTCCAGCGCGCATCAATCGGTGGCGGCGGCATATTCAAAGATGCGCAGTCGGACGCGCGGTTCCGGCAAGCTTTTTTCGATGGCGAAATCCCGCTCTGGCAGATTGTATTGCCGGATTTCGGCGCGCTGCAGGGACCGTTTCAGATCACGGCGCTTGAATATAGCGGTGCCTACAACGGGGAGGTCACCTTCGAGATCGCGCTGGAATCCGCGGGTCCCGTTGCGTTCAGGGAGATTGCCTGATGGTGAACCGACATCGCGGCGAAATCAGCGCCGTTCTAGATGGCCGCGAATGGACCCTGTGCCTGACACTGGGCGCTCTTGCGGAATTGGAAGATGCATTCGGCGCGGAAGATTTGGCCGTCCTGTTGAAACGGTTTTCGACGAGCGCGCTCTCGGCGGCCGATATTCTCAAAATCATCGCTGCCGGGCTCCGCGGCGGCGGCAATGAACTGGCGCCGGAAGCAATTGCGCAGATGCGCGCCGATGGCGGAATAACCGGCTTTGCCCGCATCGTTGGCGAGTTGTTGAGCGCCACCTTTGGTGAATCAAATTCGGAGCAAGCCGGATCAAGGCTATGAATATCAACGACGATCATCCCGAGCCATTTCCCTGGGCAGCCATGATGGCGGCGGGGTTCGGCATCTTGCGGCTGTCCTCCGCCGCGTTTTGGGCGATGACACCGCGCGAACTCAATGCTGCCTTCCACAAATCCGGCGCCCGGGTTGCCCCAACACGCACTGCTCTCGAGCAGTTGATGCAAGCATTTCCGGATGAACGATAGGAAAACGTATGCGCGACAACTCCGTAACCACAGTTGAGGTCAAAGGCGATACCAGCGGCATCGACGCAGCCCTCGATGCCTTGCAGAAGAAATCAGAGCTGTTCGGTCGCACTCTGACGAACTCGCTGAAAAGCGCGGCGGTGAGCGGTCATGACCTTGGCGATGTTCTGAAACAACTGGCGATGAGCATAGCCAATATGAGCCTGAGTGCGGGGCTGAAACCGCTGCAGGATCTGGCTTCTGGCCTGTTCTCCGACATGCTGGGCGGACTGACGGGCAAAGCCAAGCCGCATGCGAAAGGCGGGATCGTCGATAGCCCCACCTATTTCAACGCAGGCGGGTCACTTGGCCTGATGGGCGAAGCGGGCACCGAGGCGATCATGCCTCTGGCGCGCGGTGCAGATGGGCGACTTGGCGTCGCCACGCACGGCGGCGGCTCGGCGGTGCACGTTACCTTCAACGTATCGACACCGGACGCTACATCCTTCCGCAAATCCGAGGCTCAGCTTACCGGCATGCTTGCCCGCGCGGCACGCAAGGGCGCCAGAACGTTCTAAGGTGACCATCATGACAGCTTTTCACGATGTCCGGTTTCCAGCGGGCGTTTCCTTCGGCGCGACCGGCGGGCCGGAGTGGCGCAACGAGATCGTCCCGCTGACGTCTGGTTTCGAACAGCGCAATTCGCGTTGGGCGCAATCCCGGCACCACTATGATGCAGGGACCGGTGTCCGCTCACTGGCAGATCTCGATGACGTCATGACTTTCTTCGAAGCACGGAGAGGTTCGCTCCATGCCTTCCGTTTTCGTGATCCGTTCGATCATCTGTCGTGCCGGTCCGGAAAGATGGTTGCACCAGGCGACCAGTTGCTTGGGAATGGCGACGGCACCAATGCTGTTTTCCAGCTGGTTAAACGCTACGGCGACTATGTGCGGCTGATAACCAAGGCACAGGGAGGCAGTGTACGGGTTGCTGTAAACGGTGTCGAAAAGACGGAAGCGCTGGATTTCGTCGTCGAGCTGATTACCGGGAAGGTTATCTTTCAGCCGGGTAGAATACCACCTGCGGGCGCATCCGTGACGGCGGGATTCGGCTTCGACGTACCGGTGCGATTCGATACGGACCGGCTGACGATCAGCATCAAATCATTCAAGGCAGGCGAGATCCCGACCATCCCGATCATCGAGGTAAAGGTATGACCGCAATTCCTCCCGCGCTTGAATCACATCTTGCAGGCGAAGTCACAACACATTGTTTCTGTTGGATCATCCGGCGAAAGGACAGTGTGATACACGGCTTCACGGACCATGATCGGTCGTTACTTGTCAGCGGAGTTGCCTGCGAGCCGCAAACCGGTCTCAGCGCCAGCGAAGCGACCAATTCACTGGGCCTTGGGGTAGACAGCGCGGAGATCGAAGGCGCCCTTTCGTCGGCAAGCATCACTGACAGTGATATCGAGCGAGGGGCCTTCGACGCGGCAATAGTGGAAACGTGGCTCGTCAATTGGGCGTCGCCGGATCAACTCACTCTCCTGCGCAGCGCCCGCATCGGTGCGATTACACGTTCGGGCGGCAAGTTCGTGGCCGAAACGAAAAGCAGCGCGGTCGATCTCGACAAGGTCAGCGGCCGGCGAATCACGCGCCTCTGCGACGCCCAGCTCGGCGACAACCGTTGCGGCCATGCGGGCGGGGCTCAGACGGGAATGGCCGTGACCATCATATCGGATCGGGAGATCGTTGTTTCCGGGCATCAACCTCCAAACGCCGACTGGTTCGATAATGGTACGTTGACCTGGACATCCGGGGCTAATGCCGGACGAGCCAATGTCGTTCTTAACCATGCTCCCTTTGGCAACGCCATTCGGCTCAGCCTGCGCGACGCGCAGATACCCGATGTCAAGGCCGGGGATCAGTTCTCCTTGTTGCCGGGCTGCGACAAGAGCTTCGCGCAATGCCAGGCGAAGTTCGCCAATAGCGTCAATTTTCGCGGGTTTCCGCATCTGCCTGGCAATGACGCCGCCTATAATTATGCCGATGGCAAGGGCAATTTCGATGGAAAGCCACTGGTGCCATGAGCATTGCAGAGGAAGTTCTATCCGAGGCGTGGCGCTGGATCGGCACGCCCTACCGGCACGGCGGGTCGAGATGCACGGTTGGTTGCGATTGCCTCGGACTGGTGCGCGGCATCTGGCGGGCACTCTACGGGCAAGAACCGCAGTTGGTTCCCGTGTATTCCATGGATTGGGCTGAGTCGAGCACAGCCGATCCACTGCTCGATGCCGCACGTCTGCACATGACGGAAAAAACGGTCAACGGGGCCGAACCCGGCGACCTGCTGGTGTTTCGCTGGCGCGATGGCGTAGCTGCCAAACATCTCGGCATCCTCGCCGACCAGGGGCGCTTCATTCACGCCTATGAGGGTCACAGCGTTGTGGGCTCGGCTTTGGTCCCGCAATGGCGCAAGCGGATAGCTGGCGTGTTCGCGTTTCCGGATCGCAATGCTGCTGTGCGTCGTTCGACAAGCTCACCATGAGGGAGGTGGTTTGATCGCAATGACAATAGCTAACGTTGTGGATTTGGCTCCCCTACAACCAATCTTCACCCCTTATGGTGAGCTTGTCGAACCACGCACGGCGGCAATGTAAAATCCAGTATTAATTCAGTAATTCCAGAAAGAATTCAATTGCATGGCAACACTTGTTCTAACGGCTGCAGCAACTTGGGCTTTCGGAACAACCGGGGTAGCTGCGGCGATTGGCTCGGCCGTTGCTTCGGTTGGCGGCTACCTCATCGACCGGGCGCTTTTCGGGCAGACGATCGAAGGTCCGCGCATGTCCTCAATGCGGCCGATGTCCGCCGAGGAGGGCGCGGCGCTCCCGCGCGTGTACGGTGCCGTTCGGTTGGGCGGCACGCTCATCTGGGCAACCCGCTTCGAGGAAGTGAAAACCACCTCGCGTCAAGGTGGCAAAGGCGGGCCAAAAGTCAGCGAATATAATTACTTTGCCAATTTTGCCATTGCTATCGCTGAAGGGCCGATCAGCATGATCCGCCGCATCTGGGTGGATGGAAAGGAGCTCGACCAGACCCGCTGCACGATCCGTGTTTATGGGGGAGCAAGCAGCCAGCCCGTCGACCCGCTGATCGAAGCGAAACAGGGACAAGGCAAAGCACCGGCCTATCGCAATACGGCCTATGTCGTGTTCGATCGATTCCCGCTGGACGACTATGGCAATCGCATTCCGCAGTTCCAGTTCGAGGCAGTGCGAGCGGTGGGAAGCGTCGCGAGTAATCTGAAAGCGGTGGCCCTGGTTCCGGGTGCAACGGAGTTTGGACTTTCCCCGCAACTGGTTACCAGTGAGCCATCCAAGGGTAAGACAAAGAGCCTGAACCGCAATTGCCTGCGTGCTGCTACCGATTGGCAGGCCTCAATGAATGAACTGCAGCACCTTAGTCCTTCGCTAAAACATATCGCCATTGTGGTGCCCTGGTTCGGCGCAGATTTGCGTGCAGCCAACTGCGCGATCAAGCCCGGCGTCATGGACAAGTCCGGATACAAGGAAAGCAGCACCTGGAGGGCAGGCGGGGTCTCGCGGTCACAGGCTCATCTTATTTCACGGGCTGGCACCGGCGCGGCCTATGGTGGGACGCCTTCCGATCAAAGCGTTATCGATGCTATTCGCGATGCCAAGGCGCGAAACCTGAATGTCACCCTTTACCCTTTCGTGATGATGGACATCCGAGCGGACAATAATTTGCCCGATCCATATGGAGGACCGCGGCAAGGTGCTTATCCATGGCGCGGGCGTATTACGTGTCACCCCGCGCCGTACCAACCGGGCAGCCCTGATAAGTCCGAAGCCGCCGCCGCCCAGATCAAAACATTTCTTGGCAGCGTGAAAGCCAGCGATTTCCTGATCAAAAACAACGTCGTCAGCTATCGAGGGAACAAGGACGACTGGGGGTATCGCAGGCTGGTGCTGCATCTGGCGCATTTGGCTGTATGTGCGGGAGGGGTAGAGGCCTTCATAATCGGGTCCGAACTGTGCGGCCTCACGACAATCAGAGACCAGTCCAACGGCTTTCCCTTCGTCAACGCCCTCTGCGATCTAGCGGGTGAAGTGCGCGGCATTCTCGGCAATGATTGCAGACTAACCTATGGTGCCGATTGGACGGAATATTACGGCCACCATCCGCAAGACGGATCGGGCGACGTGTTTTTCCATCTCGATCCGCTGTGGGCGCATGCTGCCATCAACGCGGTCGGCATCGACAATTACATGCCGCTCAGCGACTGGCGCGACGAGGATTACAGTGTTCCAAATCCCGACGGTTTGACCTCGCCCTATGATCTGGACGGTTTGCAACGTCAGATCGCCTCGGGCGAAGGGTTCGACTGGTACTATAAATCGGCCGACGATCGAGCATCGCGAACGCGCACACCCATCACGGATGGTGCGGGGAAACCCTGGGTCTATCGCTACAAGGATTTAAGTTCCTGGTGGAACAACAAGCACTATAACCGGCTGGGAGGTGTCGAGAGCGCGGAACAGACAGCGTGGCAACCGCAGGGAAAACCATTGTGGCTGACGGAATTGGGCTGCCCCGCCGCCGACAAGGGCCCCAATCAACCCAATGTCTTTCCGGACATGAAATCGTCCGAGGGCGCATATCCCTACTTTTCCGACCATGGCCGTAGCGATCTTGCGCAAAACCGCTTCTTGCGGGCGCATTTCAATCACTGGAACAGTGGTAACAACCGCGCCATGATCGATCCGGATCGCCTGTATGTCTGGGCCTGGGATACGCGGCCTTATCCGGAATTTCCGCTGAACAGGTCGCTCTGGTCGGATGGAGACAACTGGACGACGGGACACTGGCTCAACGGGCGGATCTCCGGCGTCGCGCTCGACGAATTGCTGGCTGCGATCCTCGCCGATTTCGGTACAGCCAATATTGACGTCGGCGGAGTGGATGGTTTCGTCAGCGGTTACGTCATTGAAGAGCCGACCAGCGTGCGAGCCGCTATCGAGCCGCTGCTTGCTCTTTTCGATGTCGATAGTTTCGAGAGCGGCAACAGCCTGATTTTCCGGAGCACGGCTCGTATGGATGCCACAGCCCCGCTCATCGACGAGTTTGTGGAACAGGAGGAGGGAGGGCCGGTTACCTGGCGGATGCAGGAACTTACCGATCAGCCGTCGCGTATCGAAATAGCCTATCGCGACCCGATGCTCGACTACCAGGCAGCGATGAGTTTTGCCGAGCGCCTCGACGGCAAGGGCACTGAAAACATCGGACTGCCGGGCATGATCGATACGGCGCAGGCGAAATCGCTGGCTGAGGAGGCGTTGCAGACATGCCGGGCAGCGCGGCGAACCGCATCGTTTGAAGTGCCCTGGAAGCAGGCTGCCCTGAAGCCGGGTGATCGGGTGAGGGTTGCTGGCAACACCTCGGCTCCGGATTTTGTCGTGACCTCCATCGAAGACGGAGCGACACGCCGGGTCGAGGCCAGAGCCTTGCCGCAACATGTCCGCTACCCCGTTCGCGGTGCGCTGCCGGTACCCGCCGATGGCAGGAAATCCGTAGTTCGCGGCAGGCCATATTTCGAGCTCCTGGACTTGCCGATGTGGCCGGGTGTGGAAAGGCCCCCAGACCAGTTTCGCATCGCGGCTTTCGCCGAGCCCTGGGGCGGGGCGAGTGTTTACGCTTCACCCGAAGCAGTTGATTTCAAGCAACGAACTGTAATTGCCGACCGCGCGGTGATGGGGGAACTGATTGCGCCGCTGGCGGGTGGAGCGAGCGGCCGGTTGCTGAACGGACAGGCGCTCGACGTGCAGCTCTATCACGGTGAACTGCGTTCAACGTCCATGGCGCAGATATTCGGCGGCGCAAACACTGCGCTGGTGGCTAGTTCCGACGGCAATTGGGAGGTGCTGCAGTTTATCAATGCAGAGGAAATACAAAGCGATCTGTGGCGATTGAGCGGGCTCTTGCGCGGCCAGTGCGGTACCGAGAACGAGGCCATGCAGCCAAGATCTGCGGGTACACCATTCATCTTGATGACGGATGCCGTTGCCCCGGCTGGATTGAAATCGGAGGAGACAGGCCTTGGACTTTCCTGGCGCATTGGCGCATCCGGAGAAGATTTCACCGATCAATTCTTCAGCACCGTTGAACGAACGGGCGGGTTGCGCGCTGTGCAGCCGCTCGAACCTGTGCAAATCCGGTCGCGCACGGGGGCAAATGGTGATGTCCACATCAGTTGGATAAGGCGTGGGCGGATTGATGCGGACAGCTGGCTCGCGCCGGATATTCCGCTTGGCGAGGAGCGTGAGGCCTACCGCGTCGAAATAAGAAAGGATGAAAAACTGGTTCGATCCGTTGATGTGGAAGGGCCAAACTGGACGTACCGTTTCTCTGAACGACAATCCGATCTTGGCACCCTGACAGCCGAAATCGACTTCGGCGTTGCGATGATTTCAGCCAGGGTCGGACCGGGACGGGCTGCCCGCCGCAAACTGCACTTTAATTGATTTCAAGGGTCTCTTGAGATTCCCGCCATGGCGGTATGCAAATCGCGTTTCTCTGCACTCGGGTGCTCAAAACCATCATTTGCGATCGCCTTGCAAAGAATCAGACCCCGTTCAACCCATTTGAAAAAAGGAATTTATGATGAACACTGAAAAAGCGTGGTATCTGTCGAAAACCGTATGGGCGTCGATCGTGACGATCTTGCTTTCCTGTTCAAGCTTCTTCCACATTTCCACCGATGGCATCGACCAAGGAGCGATCACCGATACTATTGTGCAGTTTCTGACCGCCTTGAGCGGGATTGTTGCGCTTTTTGGTCGGGTCAGCGCCACTGCGCTCATAACACGTAAAGAAATATAGTGTTAAAAGGCGTGAACTTGTGGCAATCCTGACAGTCAGATTACCAAACGTTCATGCATCGTTCAGACAGCAACCGATAATAATGACGCCATGATGAAACACCTCTTTATCTCCCTGCCCCTTGCGGGCCTGATCTCGGTCGCTGGCGCCTTCAATGCCGGCAGCGCCTTTGCCGCAGACTGCTCGTCCGTTGGGCAACGGGTGGCCGATTCGCAAGGTGGTACCCTTGCGCGTGCCACATCGGTTGTGCAGAACGGCAAGGAAGTCTGCGTCGTGGTGGTTCTGATCCCCGGCAAGGATGGTGAACGTCCGCGCCGTGTGGAAGTCGCCGTACCAGCAAGCTGATCCGCGCCGGCAAGGGAAATCCTGCATGAGAATACTCGTCGTCGAAGATGACCGTGATCTTAATCGCCAGCTCGTCGAAGCATTGACCGATGCTGGCTATGTCGTCGACAAGGCTTCCGATGGCGAGGAGGGTCACTTTCTTGGCGACACCGAGCCCTATGACGCTGTGGTCCTCGATATTGGCCTGCCGCAAATCGACGGACTGACCATACTTGAAAAATGGCGCAGGGACGGGCGGGTCATGCCCGTACTTCTGCTCACTGCACGTGACCGCTGGAGCGACAAGGTTGCCGGTATCGACGCGGGTGCCGACGACTATGTCGCCAAGCCGTTCCATATCGAGGAAGTTCTGGCGCGTTTGCGGGCCTTGATCCGCCGCGCTGCGGGTCATGCGTCGTCGGAAATCACTTGTGGTCCATTACGGCTCGACACCAAGACCTCCAAGGCGACCGTCAATGGGACTACACTGAAACTTACGTCGCACGAGTTTCGGTTATTGTCCTATCTCATGCATCACATGGACGAGGTGGTGTCCCGCACCGAGCTGGTCGAGCACCTGTATGATCAGGATTTCGATCGGGATTCCAATACGATAGAAGTGTTTGTGGGACGCCTGCGCAAGAAAATGGGAATGGATCTCATTGAGACCATCCGAGGAATGGGATACAGGATCAAATCGCAAGACAGCAAGTCATAGGCACCCTCCTGAACGCCATTAAAAGGCAGGACAACGTGTGACAATCCCGCTGACCAGCTATCTTCCCAGCCTGCGTTCCCTGTCGTTGCGCGTCATCATGCTCTCGACGCTATGGACCATCATCTCCTTCGTTGCCATTGCCACCATCATTTCAACGATCTATGGCGAGTCGCGTCTGCAGAGCTTCAAGCAGCTGCTTTCCGCCCATCTCTTCAGCGTGATCGCGTCGGTCAGCGTCAATGACGGCACGCTTGCCGGTCGTCCAGACCCGGGTGAGGTGCGCTATTCGAGCCCGCTTTCAGGCTGGTATTGGTCTGTCGAACCCGTGGCCGACAATCTGAAGGGTTCGCTCAAATCCGTCTCGCTGGGTGACAGGGAGATCGACTCGCCCTCGACACTCAATGTTCCCTTCGATACGTCCTTTCAACGCTCCTACGTAGAACCAGGTCCCAACGGCCAGCAGCTTTCCGTCGTCGAAACTGAAGTTGTTCTCGACGCGGAAAACCGCGTTGCACGGTTCAGGGTCATGGGAAATCTGAGCGAGGTCGAAGGCGAAATCGCCCATTTCCGCAACACCCTCTATTTCTATCTCGGTATATTTGCTCTGGGCGGCACGCTGATCAACGCGGCCGTGATCCTGTTCGGTCTGCGGCCGCTCGATCGTGTTCGCCGTTCCCTCGCCGATATCCGCGAAGGCAAGGTTTCGCGGCTGGATGAACGTCTGCCCGACGAGATCGCGCCGCTCGCGCGTGAAATGAACGCGCTGATCGATAATAATCGCCGCATCATGGAGCGATCGCGCACTCAGGTCGGCAATCTGGCGCATTCGCTCAAAACGCCGCTCTCCGTCCTCGTCAATGAAAGCCGGACGATCGGCGGGAGCGAAGGGCGCATTGTCGCCGAGCAGAGTGAGGCGATGCAGGTCCAGGTGCAACACTACCTCCAGCGCGCGCGCATAGCCGCACAGCGCGACAGTGTGGTATTTCGCGCGCCGGTCACCCCGATCCTCACCCGCCTGGTACGGGTCACCGCCAAACTCAATCCCTCAATGGATGTTCAGTTCAACAACTATATGGATGATGCGATTTTTGCGGGTGAGCAGGAAGATCTCGAAGAAGTCGTCGGCAACCTTCTGGAAAATGCAGGAAAATGGGGGCGCAGTGTCATCAGGCTTACGCTCGCGAAGGTAGATAGCGGGCTTGAGATCAGCGTCGAGGACGATGGAGCTGGTCTTGCGCCGAGGCAGATCAAGGACGCGCTGACACGCGGCAAGCGACTGGATGAGAGCAAGCCGGGGACCGGCCTTGGTCTCTCGATCGTCAACGACACGGTCCGGGAATATGGCGGTACGCTGCGGCTGGAGCGGAGCCCTGAGCTCGGTGGTCTGGCTGCGCGGCTGACACTTCCAGTTGCGGCAACCTGAATCGAGCTTGCAAGCGAGCGACTAATCAGGCCATAAAAGGCCACTTTAAAGGACACCCTAAAACGGACCGATGATGAAATTCCATATAGTCATTTCCCTGCTTGCCGTCGTTGTTTTAGCCGGATGTTCCACGACGTCGGCGCCCAAGAGCAATGGCGGGAGCACGCTAAGCAAACTGACAGGTGGCTCGAAACAATCCGCCACAACTGGGGTCCTTGCGGCGCTCGGCAACGGCTTGATCGGAAACAATCCATCTCTGGACGCGTCGGATCGCAAGCGTGCCTTGCAAGCCGAATACCAGGCGCTCGAGTATTCTCCTGCCGGCAAGACGGTCGAATGGAAAAACAGCAGCGGCAACCACTCCGGTGAAGTCGTTGCGGCGCAGCCTTATCAGGTTGGCTCGCAAAACTGCCGGCAATACACGCATACGGTGCGGATAGACGGTACACCGCAATCGGCTCGAGGCACTGCTTGCAGGAACGAGGATGGCAGCTGGACACCGCTGACCTAAGGTCTGGACGCCCCTAGGGCACGGACCCATTAATCTGGTCGAAATGGCAGGAGGCCATTTGATCGGCGGACGGCGCATTCAAACGACGCCGCAGGAAGAGACACGTATCCAACTCTCAGCGATGAATGCCGAGGCGGCGGTGCGCCGGTACAAGAGCGCGATCCAAACTGGAAGCCACGACCCGGCCTCTATGACAGCGCCGAAGGTGAAATCCGTAACAATGAGCGTATGACTCGCGAAGCGGAATACCGGATGATGGAGCCCGGGCGCGGTGCACAACCGGTTTATGAATGGACACCCTATGGCTTTCGCACTGCGCAAAACTATTCGGGATTCCGTCAAAGTATAAGAGACGCCTTCGCGATGCCGGGTATAAGGATGTGCATGTTTTTATGCGCGGCAGTGCCGTGACAGGTCGAACCTTCAAACAGAACTCACCTTTCGATGGCGCCGATCGCAGTGACTACGACCTCGCACTGGTCAGTCCGTCCATGTGGCGGAGATTGAACGACTTGGGGGCGCCAATGCGGAGCGGTCGAACACGTACAGAAGAACTGGACGATGATTTTGCAAATGGGCTCGGCATTGGTAGCCTGCAGCGTTCCTTACGTGCACTGACAGGTCGAAAGGTGTCGTTCATGATCTATCGCTCAGAGCTGGATATCGCAAATCGACCGGGGGAATATGCACGAATAGAGCTAATACTTGAATGATAGGAAATATCAATGAGAACAGATATACTATTTGGTATTTATTCGGAAGATATGGAAGAGATAAAAGAGTTATTGGAAGATATTCTTGGCAGAGAGCTTGAGGCCCGCGAGAGTCTTCAGAAGGGTGAGTACTACTGCCTTGGTGTGTTTGAGGATTTTCTGTATTTGCAGGATAACGAAAATATCGAAGACGGGGAGACGGTTGAAGATGAATTCCCGGAATATCCTCTCATTCTCTATATAAATGACGCAGATGAGTATCCGCATTATCTTTCTGCGATTGAAAAGCGGTCCGATATTTTTGTGAAATTGCGAACTGAACAATGGGATCCCCAAGGTTGATCCTTTGTGTTTGGGAGGGAAGTGACGGAGCTATGAACGCCGCCAACCTTTGCGGCGAATTGCCCTATCAATTTAAATCCATTTGGATTTTACGCGGGGGTGGGGGTATGTCTCAGCCATGGTTTTCTGGATTTCCGCTGCTGTTCTGACCGTAGTTGCGACGTTGCTTGTGCTTTGGCCATTGACGCGACGCGTTCAATCGCCCGTGTCGGACAATCAATATGATGTCGAGGTCTATCGCGATCAGCTGCGCGAACTTGACGCCGATGAAAAGCGCGGACTGATCGATCCTGTCAGCAGCGAACAGGCACGCGCCGAAATCGGCCGGCGTCTTCTCAAATCGGCGAAGGCCGTGGAGGACGACAAGGCGATTGTCCGGCCAGCGAAAAGCGCGACGCGCGAATGGCTCACACTGGCAACTGTTCTTGCCATCCCGTTGATTTCATGGGGTATCTACACCAAGCTCGGCTCTCCGGATCTGCCAGCCCAGCCACTGGCGGAACGGCTTGCGAAGCCGGCGGATCAGAGTACGCCAGCCGAATTGATTGCACGCGCTGAAGCGCATCTTGCGCTCAATCCCGATGACGGGCAGGGCTGGGAAGTGTTGGCGCCCATCTATTTGCGCATGGGACGCCCCGGGGATGCTGTCGCCGCGTATCAAAACTCGATAAGGTTGAATGGTGACAGTGCGGGCCGGCAACTTGGCCTGGGTCAAGCCTTGACTGCAGAGACTGGTGGTACGGTTACGCCCCGCGCAGAGGAAGCCTTCAAGCGCGCAATGGCGCTTGACCCAAAGGACATGCGCCCGCAATTTTACATCATCGATGGCTGGATGCAGCAGGGGCGCCTTCCAGAGGCGCGAGACCTGATCCGCAAGTTGTTGACGGAAGCGCCCGCGGATGTTCCATGGCGCGATCAGGCTCAGGCCGCCTTGACAAGGCTCGATCATGAAATTGCCGGTGATGCGCCGGACGTCAGCGATGTCGAGAAAACCGGTCCCGACGCCTCGCAGGTCGAGGCTGCCGCCGGCATGAACAACCAGGACCGCGCTGCGATGATCGAAGGCATGGTTGCGAACCTTGCCGAAAAATTGAAACAATCGCCTGATGATATCGAAGGCTGGGAGCGGCTCGTCCGATCCTATGTGGTTCTCAATCGGCCCAATGATGCGTTGGAAGCGCTGGGCCGGGCGAGAAAAGTGCTCGGTGCAGACAAGCTTGCGCGGCTCGATGCGGTGGCCAATGAGCTTGGCCTTGCGGACGAACCGGATAAACCGGAGAACAATTGATGACGCGCAAACAGAAGCGGCTTTCGGTGATCGGGGGTGGGCTGTTCGTCCTGGCCGTCGCAGCGGCACTGGTGCTATTCGCGCTGCAGCAGAAGATCGCATTCTTTCGCATGCCGTCCGACATTCAGACGTCCGATGTCGAATCGGAGTCGCGCTTCCGCCTTGGCGGGCTGGTCGAAAAGGGCAGCGTCGTACGCGGCGATGGCACGAGGATCAGTTTTTCCGTCACCGATCATGTCAAAAGCGTTCCCGTAACCTATGATGGGATTTTGCCGGATCTTTTCCGTGAAGATCAGGGCGTCGTCATCGAAGGCAGGTTTATGCCTGGCGGCGCGTTTGTGGCCGACAGTGTGCTCGCCAAGCACGATGAGAACTATATGCCGAAGGAAGTTGCCGATAGTCTAAAAGCCAAGGGCGTCTGGCAGGGAGGGAGCAAGCAGTGACCGTCGAACTTGGACATTTCACCCTGGTGCTGGCCTTGGCGCTTTCGATGATACAGGCTGTGCTGCCGGTGCTTGGCGCACGCCGCAATGACGACCGCATGATGGCTGTTGCGGTACCGGCTTCGTTTACCGTGTTCGCCCTGATTGCGCTGTCTTTTGTGGCACTGACCTCCGCGCACGTCCTCTCCGACTTTTCGGTACAAAACGTCTTTGAAAACTCACACTCGCAGAAGCCGCTGCTCTATAAATTCACAGGTGTATGGGGTAATCACGAAGGCTCGATGCTGCTTTGGGTGTTGATCCTCAGCTTCTTCACTGCGCTCGTCGCCTTCTTCGGCAATAACCTGCCGCCCGCGCTGAAAGCCAACGTCCTTGGCGTGCAGGCCTGGATCGGCAGCGCTTTTCTGCTGTTCATCATCGGCACCTCCAATCCGTTCGCACGGCTCAATCCGGCGCCCATTGAAGGTCAGGACTTGAACCCCATCCTCCAGGATATCGGCCTCGCTATACACCCGCCCATGCTCTATCTCGGTTACGTCGGCTTCTCGGTCTGCTTCTCGTTTGCGGTTGCAGCTCTCATAGACGGCCGCATCGATGCGGCGTGGGCACGCTGGGTACGTCCCTGGACACTGACCGCCTGGATATTCCTGACCGGCGGTATCGCCATGGGTTCCTATTGGGCTTACTACGAACTCGGCTGGGGTGGATGGTGGTTCTGGGATCCGGTCGAAAACGCGTCGTTCATGCCTTGGCTGGCAGGTACGGCGTTGTTGCATTCTGCGCTGGTCATGGAAAAGCGATCGGCACTGAAAATCTGGACCGTTCTCCTTGCTATTCTGACTTTTTCCCTGTCGCTGCTTGGTACATTCCTCGTTCGCTCGGGCGTGCTGACGTCAGTCCATACATTCGCCACCGATCCGGGCCGTGGCCTATTCATCCTGGCGATCCTCGTCCTGTTCATTGGCGGTTCACTGGCGCTCTTTGCCTGGCGGGCGCAGACGCTAGCGCCCGGTGGGCTGTTTCAGCCGATTTCGCGCGAGGGCGCACTGGTCTTCAACAACCTGTTTCTGACCACCGCCGCCGCTACCGTACTGATCGGCACGCTCTATCCTCTGCTGCTGGAATCGCTGACCGGCGAGAAGATCTCCGTCGGCGCACCGTTCTTTAATCTGACATTTGGTCCCTTGATGATCCCGCTGCTTGCAGCCGTTCCATTCGGACCGCTGCTGGCGTGGAAGCGCGGCGATATCCTCGCCGTAGCGCAGCGGTTGATGACGGCGTTTTTCGTGGCGCTGCTTGCCGTCGCCGTCGTGCTCTACAAGACCTCGGCTTCCGGAGTACTCGCCGCCTTTGGAATCGGCCTTGCCGTTTGGCTGATGCTCGGCGCATTAACCGATCTGTCGCTCAAGGCCGGGATCGGCAAGACCTCACTTCGAGGGATGGCACAGCGTATCATGGGCCTGCCGCGCTCGGTGTTTGGCACCACCTTTGCACATTTCGGCCTTGGCATCACGCTTCTCGGCATTGTTGCCACGACAACCTTTGCAA
This sequence comes from Phyllobacterium sp. 1468, assembly GCF_031455525.1. Lineage (NCBI taxonomy): Bacteria > Pseudomonadati > Pseudomonadota > Alphaproteobacteria > Hyphomicrobiales > Phyllobacteriaceae > Phyllobacterium > Phyllobacterium sp. 1468. The sequence continues at coordinate 100,596 of NZ_JAVDSX010000004.1, forward strand.
CCGAAAGCGTATTGGTGATGAAGCCGGGCGACGGCATTCGGGCTGGTGGATATACGCTGCGGTTTGATCGCGTCGATTCTGTCAAAGGTTCGAACTACACCGAGGATCAAGGCAAGTTCACGATCCTGAATGACGAGGGGCAGCCGGTGACCGATCTTGTCTCGGCCAAGCGTTTCTTCCCCGTTCGCAAGATGCAGACGACCGAGGCGGGCATCAAGACATTCATGTTCAGCCAACTTTATGTTTCGCTCGGCGATGCGGCCAAGGATGGCGGCATCGTGGTCAGGATCTGGTGGAAGCCGCTGGTGACGCTGATCTGGCTTGGCGGCGTGGTGATGATGATTGGCGGCGGCATGTCACTGCTCGACCGGCGTCTGCGCGTCGGGGCACCTGCCAAGTCAAAATTAGGTAGGGCTAAGCCGCGACCGGCGCGAGCCATGCCATGAGACCGCTGTTCGCAGCTCTCGCGCTCGGCCTGACACTTTGCCTTGCCGCGACCGGCGCGCAAGCCCTGTCGCCCGACGAAATGCTGTCCAATCCCGTGCTCGAAAAGCGCGCACGTACCATCTCCGCGGAATTGCGCTGCATGGTGTGCCAGAACGAATCCATCGACGACTCCAATGCCGATCTCGCTCGTGACCTGCGCGTTCTGGTTCGCGAAAGGCTGGTGGCCGGCGATACGGACGAGCAGGTCATTGAGTTCCTTGTCGCGCGCTACGGCGAGTTCGTCCTGCTCAGGCCGCGCTTGCAATTGAGCACGCTGTTGCTTTGGGGTTTCCCGGTCGTCGTTCTGCTTGCTGGCGGCGTTGCGATCATCTTGTCGATCCGGCGGCGCCGCGCGACTTCTGTGGAAACGACGCCGCTTTCAGAGAGTGAGAAAAAGCAGCTGAAGAAGCTATTCGTTGCCCCTGGCGATTGACGCTTGCCATTCGCGGGAAACATGTGTGTCAGTGTGGTGTGAGGTCAGGCTTCCTGACGGCCCTTCAAGACGACATCTATATTGCGCGCGTGAACGGATTCGTAGGGCGCGTAGTAGCTGATCGCACCCGAGGCGAAATCCTCTGCAACGAAGGTTCGGAGGTCTTGTTCCGACAGTTCCGGTTCGTGGGGCAGGCGTAATAGCTTGGACACATAATTGCGCGTTGCCGCGATTAATTCCGGTCCGTAACCGCCCTCAACGATCATGTCCTCCGCGCCATGATTCGGCAGGATTCTCTCGATACCCCACGCCGCCATGCGCTCCAGGTCGCGCAAATGATGTTCCAGCCGTTTCGGTTCGGCGACGTAAGTAATCGGCTCTTCGAGCGCATCGCCCGCCAACATCAGCTTGAGCTGCGGCAGGATCAGCATCGTCCCGTCATGACTGTGAATGTCGACGTGACGCAGTTCCACTTCGACGTCGCCCACCTTCAAGCTCAGTTCCGTCTCAAATGTGCTGTTCGGCATGATGAGCGGTCTGATTGGTGGGTTGTCGTTCTCCAGTCGTTCACGATTGCTGTGCATTGCTTGCGCGGTCAGCGTATTAGCGATGATCTCGCAGTCGGCAAAGACTTCATTCCCGGCTACGTGATCCACGTGCCAGTGGCTGAGCACAACCTTGATATGATTGACACCAAGCTTCTTCTCGAGCGTTTCGCGGATAATCCTCGCATGGGCCAGCGAAATGCTGGTATCGTACACGAGAGCTTCCCCGCCAGATATGATCGCATAGGAGCAAACGCCCAGCGAATAGGCGCCATCGTCAAGCCAGTTCGGTTTGTCCGAGTAAGCCCGCATGCCTTCAATCCGGCCATCATAGAAGGCGACAACCCCCGGATAGGGCTGGTAAATGCGCATAGTCGATCCGAGCAGCGGCATGATGATCAAACTCCAAACGACGACAATGACGAATCGAACTTTTCGGGGACAGTCGAAGGGTTCAACCTACATTATAATATAGGCGTCCGCCCTAGATTTTGCAGATCAATGGCATCCCATATAATTCGCGGGCAATTCGGCCTACAGTCAACGCGGCATCGGCAACGCAATCCAAACGTGGCAAATGACCAATGTGGCTGCTGGCCAGCTCAATGCGCTGATTGACGCTTGCCGCAATAAAATGATCGAGTGAAGCCGCCCCGGCTTCGGCAGAACCTTACAAATTTGTCATAATGCGGAAATAGCGACGTAACCTTCCTATCTGTATCACTGGTATTACAAGACGATCCAAGATCGATCAGATGTCCAAGGAGATACATTCATGCCGAACATTCGTAAGTCCTCTGTTTACCGCACCGGCATTGCCGCCGCCCTGTTGTCCTCGGCTCTCGTCGGGGGCCTTCTGGCGACCGGACCGCTTAGCGCCATTGTCCCGGCGCAGGCCGAGGCTGTGCGTGTCGATGCTCCCCAGCAGCCCGGCTTCGCTGATGTTGTCGAAAAGGTCAGCCCCGCCGTCGTCAGCGTTCGGGTCAAGAGCGCCATTCATGACACGGCCGATGATGGCACCGGTTTCCCCGGGATGGACCAGCTCCCCGATGACAATCCCATGAAGCGTTTCTTCTTTGAGTTTGGCCAGGGCCAGCAGGGTCAGCAGGGCAAACGCGGCATGGAACGCAAGTCGCAGCGCGACCAGAACCGTCCCGACCGCGTTCGCCCGACTGCACAGGGTTCTGGCTTCTTCATCTCTGAAGATGGCTATCTCGTCACCAACAATCACGTCGTTGAAGATGGCTCGGCATATACTGTCGTCCTCAATGACGGCACGGAACTCGATGCCAAGCTCATTGGTAAGGACAAGCGCACCGATCTTGCCGTTCTCAAAGTCGACGACAAACGCAAATTCACCTATGTAACCTTCGGTGACGACAACCAGATCCGCGTCGGACAGTGGGTGGTTGCTGTTGGTAATCCGTTCGGCCTTGGCGGCACGGTGACAGCTGGTATCGTCTCGGCCCGCGGCCGCGATATCGGTGCAGGTCCCTATGATGACTTCCTGCAGATCGACGCTGCCGTCAACCGCGGCAATTCCGGCGGTCCAGCCTTCAATCTGAACGGTGAAGTTGTGGGCATCAATACGGCGATCTTTTCGCCTTCGGGAGGCAGTGTTGGTATTGCGTTTGCCATCCCGGCGACGACCGCCAAGAATGTTGTCGATCAGCTGATCAAGACCGGCTCGGTTTCGCGTGGCTGGATCGGTGTCCAGATACAGCCCGTCAGCAAGGAAATCGCTGAATCACTAGGCCTTTCTGAAGAAAAAGGAGCACTTGTTGCCGAGCCTCAGGCCGATGGTCCTGCAGCTAAAGCCGGTGTCACTGCCGGTGATGTGATCACCGCCGTCAATGGTGACAAGGTCGCCGATCCGCGCGATCTTGCCAAGAAGATTGCGGCAATCAGCGCCGGCAAGGATGCTGAGCTCACAGTCTGGCGCAAGGGCGAGGCCAAGTCGATCAATGTTGCAATCAAGCCTTACCCGCAGGATGACCAGCAGGCCAGTGCCGCTCCGCAGCAGGAGGAACAGGCGAAGCCGTCGGCTCTCGACGACTACGGTCTGACAGTCATGCCATCCGATGATGGCAAGGGCGTTGTAGTGACCGATATCGACCGCCAGGGCGATGCTGCCGACAAGGGTATCACAACGGGCGATATCATTGTCTCGGTCAACAACAAGCCGGTGAAGACTGGTGCGGAAATTGAAACCGCGATTGCAGATGCATCGAAGACCGGACGTAAGGCCGTTCTTCTGCAGGTGCAGACCAATGACCAGTCGCGTTTCGTGGCTCTGCCTATCAACCAGGGTTGATCCACACATAAGGGTTGCGGCGGCGCTGCATACCCACCCCGTCAGCGCCAAAGCACAATAGGGCGGCAGATCCTTCGATAACTCTGCCGCCCGCTTTTTCTGTCTGCGATGTGCGATACTTCACTCATTCGTCAAAACCGGCTTAATATACTGCCATGAAGATTCTTGTGATCGAAGATGACCGCGAAGCGGCCCGTTATCTAGAGAAGGCTTTCACCGAGGCGGGCCATTCTGCGGATATCGCTGGCGATGGCGAAACCGGTTATGCGCTGGCGGAGCAGGGAACTTACGACGCCCTTGTCGTTGACCGCATGCTTCCGCGTCGCGACGGTCTATCGGTCGTTGCGGCTCTGCGCGCTCAAGGCAATGATACGCCCGCTTTGATCCTTTCTGCTCTCGGTCAGGTCGATGATCGTGTCACCGGCCTCAGGGCGGGTGGCGACGATTACCTGACAAAGCCTTACGCCTTCTCGGAGCTCTTGGCCCGCATCGAAGTCCTGCAAAGGCGATCGAGCCCGAAAGAGGCGGAAACCGTCTACCGCGTTGGCGATCTCGAACTCGACCGCCTCTCGCATACCGCCAGACGGGCCGGTCAAGTCATCATCCTCCAGCCGCGCGAATTCCGTCTGCTCGAATATCTGATGCGCCATTCCGGACAGGTCGTCACGCGAACAATGCTGCTGGAGCATGTCTGGGACTATCACTTCGATCCGCAGACCAATGTCATCGATGTGCACGTCTCGCGCTTGCGTGGCAAGATCGAAAAGGGCTTCGAGACACCCCTTCTACACACGGTGCGTGGAGCCGGCTACATGCTGAAGGCGGCCGCCGGAACCAATGCATGAGCCGTTTTCGTGCAATGATGAAAATGACAGCCGTGCGGCTGTCAGCGCTGTATCTCGTACTATTCACGATCTGCGCGCTGGTGCTGGTATTTTATATCACCAGTTCCTCCGTCCGGCTTTTGACGACGCAGACCGAGACGGCCATCAATGAAGAAATCGAGAGCATCGGCCAGGTCTACCAACGAGGCGGTATCGTCGGTCTCGTGCGAACGATCGATCGGCGCGGACGTCAGCCGGGCGCTTACCTCTATCTCGTAACGGACCCAGCAGGGCGCATTGTTGCAGGCAATGTTCAGAGTATCGAGGTCGGCGTTCTGCAGACCGAGGGCTGGATCGAGCGCCCCATCACCTATGAGCGTTATAATGAGGGTAGTGATCCGCAGGTCCACACGGCCATTGCGAGGGTCATCGTCATGCCGAACGGTATCAGGGTCATGGTGGGCCGCGATCTGGGCGAGCCGGAACAGGTCCGGCTCGTCGTGCGCCGCGCGCTCATGGCCGCTCTCGGCATCATGGGTGTCGGGGCATTTCTGATATGGTTCTTCGTCGGGCGGCGTGCGCTGCAGCGTATTGACGAAGTATCGGTCGCTTCGCAGCGCATCATGGGCGGCGATCTGGCGGGGCGGCTTCCCGTGAGCGGATCCGGAGATGAGTACGACCGCTTGTCGGAAAATCTCAACGGGATGCTGGCACGCATTCAGGAATTGAACGAAGGCGTCAGGCACGTCTCCGACAACATCGCGCATGATCTGAAAACGCCGCTGACGCGTATGCACAATCGCGCTGAATCGGCGCTTTCAAGCGCCAAGACGACGAAAGCTTATCGCGCCGCCATGGAAGGCATGATCAGCGACTCCGATCAGTTGATCCGTACCTTCAATGCAATTCTGATGATCTCGCGCCTTGAATCGGGCTATTCGACCGAGATCATGGAGCAGATTGCGCTATCGACGATTGCTGAAGACGTTTTCGAGTTATATGAGCCTTCGGCCGAGGAGGCGGGCGTCAAGCTTACGCTAGGACCGATTGACGAAACGCCGGTCAAGGCGAACCGCGAGCTGATCGGCCAGACCATTTCCAATCTCGTGGACAACGCCATCAAATATGCGGGCGTCAGCGACAATCCGGTAGAAGTAACGCTGTCGGTAGAAAAGCACGACGACAAGGTCAAGGTTACCGTCGCCGATAACGGTCCCGGAATTCCGGCAGATCAGGTGGCTCGTGCGACCGAACGCTTTGTGCGGCTGGAGGAAAGCCGTTCGCAACCGGGGTCCGGATTGGGTCTCAGTCTTGCCAAGGCCGTCATGAAATTGCACGGTGGCACATTGGAGTTGACTGACAATGCGCCGGGGCTACGGGCTGTCCTCGTTTTTCCGGTGGGAGAGGAGAATGTATGAGTTCCGGAGCGGCGGGTGCTAGTGCGCCTTTCTTTGCGCAGGCCTTGCGCGATCTGGAACCATTGGATACGCAGAATGCCGAAGCTTTGCTCCGTGACCTCCTCATGCGCGCTTCGGAAAAGGAATGTGCCGGCGTCGGCACATTGACTGCCGACAAGCCTGCAGCCGCCTTTGTTGCAGCGGTCCTCGATCTCTCCCCTTATCTGCGCGCCATTCTATTGCGTCGTCCCCAAATCCTCGAACCACTGTTCGAGATGCCGTTGTCCAAGCGCCTGGAAGCGCTGATGTTGGAAATTGCAGCGACGAGCGAAGGCGACGATGTCACCGAAGCCGACCTGATGACTGCGCTTCGGCAAGCAAAGCTCAAGGGCCATGTGCTGATCGCATTGGGCGACCTGTCCGGTCAGTTTGCAACCTCCGAGACGACGTTCTGGCTGTCACGGTTGGCCGAAGAATGTCTTGGCGCCGCGGTGCGGTTCCTGCTGCGCGACGCTCATGAGGCGGGCAAGCTCAATCTGCTCGACCCGACCCATCCGACGGAGGATACAGGCTGGATCATTCTGGCGATGGGAAAGTTTGGCGCATTCGAGCTGAACTATTCTTCGGATATCGACCTGATCGTGTTCATCGACGAACAGAGCCCGGCGATTGCCGATCCCTACGAATGTGTCGAGACCTTTTCGCGCTTGACACGCCGCCTTGTCCGTATCCTGCAGGATCGCACCGCCGATGGGTATGTTTTCCGTACTGATTTACGGTTGCGGCCGGACCCGGGCTCAACACCGTTGGCCATCCCCGTCGTTGCCGCCCTCAACTACTATGAAGGTCGCGGCCAGAACTGGGAACGGGCCGCCATGATCAAGGCACGACCGGTAGCCGGCGACATTGAGGCGGGAAAGCGGTTCGTGGCAGAACTTGCACCTTACGTCTGGCGCAAATATCTCGACTATGCAGCGATTGCCGATGTTCATTCGATCAAGCGGCAGATCCACGCGCACAAAGGCCATGGTGAGATTGCCGTGCGCGGTCACAATGTGAAGCTTGGTCGGGGCGGCATTCGCGAGATCGAGTTCTTCGTACAGACGCAGCAATTGATCGCCGGTGGCCGCTTTCCGCAGCTGCGCGGTTCCAGCACTGTCGATATGCTTGGCGCCCTGCATGGCCTCGGCTGGATCAGCGAGGAGGCGCGCTCCACGCTGGTGCAGAAGTACGGTTTTCTGCGTGATGTCGAGCACCGCATCCAGATGATTGCTGACGAACAAACGCACATGCTGCCTGAGGACGACGAGAATTTCCTGCGTGTCGCCCACATGATGGGCTACCACGATGGCGAGACCTTTGCCGAGGATTTTCGGGCAGCACTCAAGACTGTGGAAACCCACTACGCCGCCCTGTTCGAGCAGGCGCAGGACCTGACCGCCGAGGCAGGCAATCTGGTGTTCACAGGTGACGTCGATGATCCCGATACGTTGAAGACACTGGAGAAGTTCGGCTTTGAGCGGCCGAGCGATATCTGCCGGGTCATCCGCACCTGGCATTTTGGCCGCTATCGCGCAACGCAATCAGCGGAGGCGCGCGAGCGCCTGACCGAATTGACGCCGGTGCTCCTGCAGGCTTTCGGCGCGACCAGCCGCGCCGATGAGGCGCTGATGCGTTTCGATGGAATGATCAAGGGTCTGCCGGCGGGCATCCAGCTCTTCAGCCTGCTGCAATCCAATCCGCGCCTGCTCGACCTTTTGGTACTGATAATGGGCGCTGCCCCGCGGCTCGCCGACATCATCACCCGCAAGCCACATATTTTTGACGGCATGCTGGATCCTGCGATCTTCGCGGATGTGCCGACGCGTGCCTATCTGGCCGAACGGTTGGAAGGGTTTCTTGGCCCTTCAAAGGTTTATGAGGATATTCTTGACCGCCTGCGTATTTTTGCGGCCGAGCATCGCTTTCTCATCGGTATCCGGCTGTTGACCGGCGCGATCAGTGGCGGACGGGCGGGCAAGGCCTTCTCGCATCTGGCCGATCTCGTCATCGACAGGGCCCTCAAAGCCGTCATGGACGAATTTGCCAGCAAACATGGCAGCATCAACGGCGGGCGCATTGCCATTCTTGGCATGGGGAAGCTTGGCAGCCGGGAACTGACAGCGGGGTCCGATGTCGATCTCATCCTGCTCTATGACCATGATGAGCATGCCGAGGAGTCGGATGGGGAGAAGGGGCTCGCGCCCTCGCAATACTATATGCGCCTGACCCAGCGACTGATCGCGGCGCTGTCCGCGCCAACGTCGGAAGGCGTGCTCTACGAGGTCGATTTCCGCCTGCGCCCATCCGGCAACAAGGGTCCGGTCGCCACGCACATCGACGCCTTTCGCAAATACCAGCTTAATGACGCGTGGACCTGGGAGCATATGGCGTTGACCCGCGCCAGGCCGGTTGCCGGCGATGAGACGTTGTTTGCTGAAATCGAAGAGGACGTCAGCGATATCCTGGCCATGCCTCGCGATCCGGTAAAGATCGCCAAGGATGTCGTGGAAATGCGCGCGATGATCGAGGCAGAGAAGCCGCCGAGCGATGCGTGGGATCTGAAGCTCGTTGCCGGCGGAATCATCGACATCGAATTCATCGCGCAGTTTGCGGTATTGACGGGCAATGTTGACGGGCCAGCAAATGCGCAACCCACCGCGGAGGTCCTCGAGAAGTTGAAGCCGGACTTCGCCGATCCAGCCGTGACTGACAACCTCGTCGAAGCGGCGCATCTCTATACGGGCATCACCCAGATCATTCGCCTGTGCCTGAACGGTGACGTGAAGCGCGAGGATTTCCCGCCGGGACTGTCTGAATTGCTCTGCCGCGCCTGTGATCTGCCTGATATGGAACGTGTCGAAAGCCAGCTGGCGGAGACCGCACAATCGGTGCGGAAGACATTCGATGCCCTGCTCGGGAAGGCCCGCGATAAGGCGAAATCGTCGAAGTAGGCGGTGCCTCAGGCTTGGTCCATTGCCCGCGTCGGTATGCGTACCGAAACGATTGTACCGACACCCTCGGTGGAACGTATCTTCAATGCTCCACCATGTAATTGGGTCAATGAGCGAGAAATGGCGAGGCCCAATCCCGAACCTGCGTGGGATTTTGTAAATTGATTTTCCACTTGTTCAAAGGGTTGGCCGATTTTCTTCAGCGCTTCTTTGGGTATGCCGCAGCCCGTATCCTCGATAGTGAATACAAGCGCACCTGATACCTTCCGCGCTCGAACAGAGATACGCCCGCCCGTATCGGTGAACTTCACGGCATTCGACAGCAGATTGATCAATATCTGTTTGATTGCACGGCGGTCGGCATTGAGTGTGACGCTTTCCGCGATCCTGGTATCGACCTTCACGTCCTTTTCCTGTGCCTGCAGCGACACGACGCGCACGGTTTCGCGGATGAGCGGGCAAAGATCGATCTCTTCGCGATCCAGCGAGAAATGCCCAGCCTCGATCTTCGACATGTCGAGTATGTCGTTGATCACATTGAGAAGGTAGTTGCCGCTGGTATGGATGTCGTGGACGTATTCCACGTAGCGATCGGAGCCGAGCGCGCCAAAAGTTCCGGAATGCATGATTTCCGAGAAGCCGATGATGGCGTTGAGCGGCGTGCGCAATTCGTGTGACATATTGGCGAGGAATTCTGATTTCGCCCGGTTTGCCGCTTCTGCACGCTCTTTCTCGACAGCATATTTGCTGTTGAGTTCTGTAAGCTCCAGCGTGCGTTCAATCTCGGATTTGCGCGCAAGGCTCAGGTCGTGAATTGTCGCCATCAAGCGGCGTTCGCTGTCGACCAATCGTTCTTCGTGCACTTTCAACTGGGTGATATCGGTACCCACTGACACGAGGCCCCCATCCTGCGTGCGGCGCTCATTGACCTGTAGCCATCGGCCATCGGCCAACTGCCGCTCGAACGTCAGCGCGCCATTGCGACCGTGTTCATTGGCCATCCGCTTTTCCAGGGCGACGGCGCGGATACGCGGCTCGAGCTCCTCGCGGCCGATGCCTGGCAGAAAGCACTCATTGGCGAGCCCTGAATATTCGTTGAACTTGCTGTTGGACATGACCAGACGGTTATCGGCATCCCACAGAACGAAGGTCTCCGAGATGCTTTCGATCGCTTCACGGATACGCTGATCGGCCTGTGCAGTCGCTTGAGCGAAACGGTGCTGTTCGCTGACATCGACAGCGACGCCGACGAGATGCAGATCGCCGACATTTGCATCTGCGACTTGCGCTCGCACCCGCATCCATACCCAATGCCCTTCCGCATGGCGCATGCGGAAGACGCGGTCCATCTGGCTTATTTCACCGGCCGCCACCTGCGCCGCAAGGCTGTAGAGTTTGTCGTCGTCCGGATGGATGATCGACGATATGTCGCCAAGGGAGAGAATGGCGTCGTAAGCCTCGTAGCCGAGCATTTCATACATGGAGCGCGACCAGTAAACCCGCCCACGCGCCATGTCCCAATCCCACAGTCCGCAGCGGCCGCGCGCCAGTGCCGTGTCCACCCGTGCTTGCGTGTGCTGGTAGAGCTCGTCCGCATCCTGTGCGCGAGCCGCCTGGCTGAAATAGGCATAGAGCACGATCAGCATGATCGTGGCTGTACCGGCAAACATCGTGACGTTGATCGAGACGACGCGACGCCAGTCGGCGAAGATGGCCTCTACCGGGTGCATGACGAAGACTGAATAGGCGCCATTGCCCGAACGGCTGAAGGCGGCAAGGGCAGGCGTGCCTTCGACTTTTACGGGCATTGCGCCTGCCCGGTCTCCAAAGAGGAAGAGCGGCTGTCCTTCGGTAACGAAACGCTCGAGATTTTTGCTACGCCAATAATCACTGCCATCGGATGAGACCACGATGTTCGCTTCATCATTCGCGATGGCAAACCACATGCCCGACGGGATCAGATCGTTGGCGCGGATTTCACTGATAATGTTCTGCAAGTCACCCGCACTCAGTTTTTGGCCGCCATTCATGCGATTGTCGATGACGCTCGCCACATGGGTCGCGGCCATCGACAAGGTTGCGCGAGCTGTACGCTCCGTGTCGTCACGCCAACCGAGAAGCGACATCGAGCGCGCGAGCGCCAGTGCGAGCAGGAAGACGATGATGAGGGGTGGAATCGCCCGGCGAAGATAAGGCTCGGCGGCTAGCAGCTTGCCATAGGCGGGATCGGCGAGAAGTTTTATGTGACCCGAAAGCCGGTTGCGCCCCCGCGCATTGTTCCGGTTTTTGGCATAAATCTTCCCCGTCGGCGCGCGATACGCGTCCGCATTTGCCATTGAATGGCCCCCTCATTTTACCATTGTAATCAGTGATTTGCTTCGGCACGCCGCACATCCGAAGCACCTGTAGTGAATCAAAACTGATTCTGCGTGTCTAGTCCCTTTGTTAAATATTTATCAATACTTATGGCGGGCCAAAACTATAGATCAGACGACGAGTCATAACTCCTTGAAATGACTCAAGATACCCTCGGGCGACGCCCGAGGACCATCGATAAGGGGGCAGTGGATAACCTCCGGAACGGCTTCTCAAGCCAGCGTCCGCTCGACAATATCCCGCACATCGGCCGAAAGTCCCGTCTCTTTGGCGATGGTCGCCAGTGATTCACGGGCATGCTCACGTCGCACTGGTTCGAACGATCGCCACGAGCGCATCGCCGTCAGAAGGCGTGCGGCAAGCTGCGGGTTCTTTTTGTCGATGGTCAGGATTGTCTCGGCAAAGAACTTGTAGCCGGCACCGTCGGCGCGATTGAAGCCTGTCTGATTACCGCTGGAAAACGCGCCGATCAAAGCCCGGGTGCGATTGGGATTGTCAAGCGAGAACAGCTTGTGGGTCATCAACGCGCGCACCTTGTCCAGCGCTCCATTTCCCGGTTGCATTGCCTGCACCACGAACCATTTGTCCATGACGAGCGGATCATTGCCGAAACGCGCCTCGAAGGCCTGCAGCGCATGGTTTGTCGCATCACTGTCGCCGAAGCGCTGGACAAGCACACCAAGCGCAGCCGCCCGATCTGTCATATTGTCGGCATTTTTGAACTGCGCTGCGGCCCGCTTCGAACTGCTCTCGGCGACGCTCAGATAATCGAGCAGCACGTTGCGCAGCGCTCGGCGTCCGGCTCCGGCCGCATCCGGCTTGAACGAGCCCTCCTGCGCGAGCTCGCTATAAATTTGCGCGAATTTCCCCGCATGTGCTTCGGCCACGGCGCTGATCAATGCATCACGGCTGCCGAGAATGGCATCCGGGTCGATATTCGCACCAAGTTCCCGCGCAATGTCGCTTTCGGACGGGATACTGAGGCACAGCGCCCGAAATGCCTCGTCCAGCGTTACGTTAAAGGCGATCTCGCCGAGGAGTTTGATCGACGAGTTCTCGATCGTCGCAGGCTTGCCGCCGCGGACGCGTTTGGCATTGCTCGTCAGTTTGGCGTTGAGCAGCTGGGTAAGGGCTTGCCAGCGCGTCACCTCATCGCCGTCGTTGCGGGCGAGGAAGGCGAGGTCGGTCCGGGTCAATTCGCTGGTAAGCGTCACAGGTGCCGAAAAGCCACGCAGCAGTGAAGGGACCGGCCGTTCCGGGATGCCGGAAAAGCTGAAGCGTTCCTTGCGCTTGCGCAGATGGATGACGTCGTCCTTGACCAGTCCGCCCTTCGCTGAGCGCGGCCTGAGCTCACGACCTTTGGCGCCGAGCAGCGCAAACTGCACGGGGATGTGCATCGGCTTTTTCGAAGTCTGGCCCGGTGTCGGCTTCAGCGACTGTTCGATCTCGATTTCGAAAGTCTTCGTCGCCTGGTCATAGTCGTAGGTGATGGCAAGATTGGGTGTTCCGGCCTGGTCATACCAGAGCGCGAACTGGCTGAGATCTTCGCCCGACGCATCCTCGAAGACCTTGATGAAATCCTCGATGGTGGCGGCATCGCCATCGTGACGCTCGAAATAGAGGTCCATGCCTTTGCGGAAGAGATCCGGCCCGAGAATGGTACGGATCATCCGCACGACCTCTGAACCTTTTTCGTAGACGGTCGAGGTGTAGAAATTGTTGATCTCGCGGAACTGACGCGGACGCACCGGATGGGCGAGGGGCCCGGCATCTTCCGGGAACTGATGGGCCTTGAGGCCCTTCACCTCGGCGATACGTTTGACGGCGCGCGAACGCATGTCTGCGGAAAATTCATGGTCCCGGTAAACGGTCAGCCCTTCCTTCAGGCAAAGCTGGAACCAGTCCCGGCAAGTGATTCTGTTTCCTGTCCAATTGTGGAAATATTCGTGAGCGATCACCGCTTCGATCCCTGCGTAATCCGTATCGGTTGCTGTATCGGGATCGGCTAGCACGTACTTGTCATTAAAGACGTTAAGCCCCTTGTTTTCCATGGCGCCCATGTTGAAATCGGACACCGCTACGACATTGAACACGTCGAGATCATATTCACGGCCGAAGACATCCTCGTCCCATTTCATCGAACGCTTGAGCGCATCCATGGCATAGAGTGCGCGGGGCTCCTTGCCGTGCTCGACATAGATGCCGAGATCCACATGACGCCCCGAAGCGGTTGTGAACGTATCGGTAATCACACCAAGATCGCCGGCGACAAGCGCGAACAGATAGGCAGGCTTCGGATGCGGATCATGCCAGACGGCAAAATGCCGGCCGTTGGTAAGTTTGCCCTTATCTTTTGGATTGCCATTGGACAGTAGCAATGGTGCTTCGTTGCGCTCGGCTTCAATGCGAACCGTGTAGACGGAGAGCATATCCGGCCGGTCGAGGAAATAGGTGATGCGGCGAAAACCCTCCGCCTCGCACTGCGTGCAATAGACGTCGCTCGACCGATAAAGGCCGGTCAACTGCCGATTGGTGGTCGGATTGATCTCCGTGGTTATTTCGAGCGTAAAGGCGCCGTTTTCCGGCAAGCCGCGAATCTCGAGACGATCAGGCGTCGCTACGTAGGCATTGTCGCCAAGAACGGCGCCGTCGAGGCGGATATCAACCAGCTTGAGGTCGTCGCCGTCCAGAATGAGTGGAGCGTCGGCTGCAACGCCCTCCCTGCGCTCGATCTGCAGCGTGGATCTGACGACGGTGCGCTCGGGATGGAGACTGAAATCGAGATGTGTTTCGGGTATGAGAAAATCAGTGGGCTTGTAATCTTCCAGATGAAAAACCTGGCCGGTATCGGTACGCATCGTCTAACTGTGTCCTTATTGATGGCGGCGACCCTATCGATCTTTCTTGTGGGGCACAACAAATGCCGATTTGTTTGGTTCACAAACGCAACGTGAATGACTGCCCACTGGTGTGGCCGCTTAAACCATCCTAAAGATATATCAGTTTACAATTCCACACCGCCGCCGACTACTCTTTCTTCCAGGATGTAAAACCGTGTCTACTATCGTTCACCCGCGAGATGGTGAACCACTTGTCGCAGATCGTGCGCGCAGCACCAATGTCATGCTGGGAATTGGCCTCAAGGTCGCTTCGGTCTGCGTATTCGTCTGCATGTCGAGCCTCTTGAAAGCATCTGACGGTATTCCGGCGGGCCAACTGGTGTTCTTCCGCTCTTTCTTTGCAATTTTTCCGGTCATCGCCTTCATTGCCTGGCAGGGACAGATGGCTGTGGCATTCAAGACGCGCGAGCCCTTCAGCCATTTCTGGCGCGGCTTCGTCGGCGTCAGCGCCATGAGCCTTAGCTTTTATGGTCTGACCAAGCTTCCCTTGCCTGAGTCCATTGCAATCAGTTACGCGACGCCGCTGTTGACCGTCGTATGCAGTGCAATTTTCCTACGCGAGACAGTGCGGCTCTATCGCTGGTCGGCGGTGTGCTTCGGTCTCGTCGGCGTCGTGATTATCCTTTGGCCGCGCATGTCGTTCTTTACCGGGGAAACAGAGTTCGGTGCGGATCAGGCTGTCGGCGCGTTGGCGACACTGGGCGGTGCAGGGCTGGCCGCCATTGCCATGCTGCTCGTGCGCAAGCTGGTGCAGACGGAACGCACCCCGACCATCGTCGTTTACTTCTCCATCGCCTCAAGCGTCATTGCGCTGGTGAGCCTTCCATTCGGCTGGGTCTGGCCGACTGCCTTTCAGGCGACCTGTCTGATCTTCGCCGGGATTGCGGGCGGCGTTGCGCAAATTCTTCTCACAGAGAGCTACCGCCATGCCGACATGTCGGCGATTGCCCCATTCGAATATACGTCCATGTTGCTGGGGCTCGCCCTCGGCTATCTGCTCTTCGGTGATATCCCTACGGCGGAGATGATTACCGGAGCAGCAATCGTCATCAGCGCCGGCATCTTCATCATATACCGCGAGCGTCGGCTCGGCCTCGCCCGGGCACGCGCCCGCAAGGTCTCGACGCCGCAGGGATGACCTTATTCTTCCTGGGCCGCCTCGCTCAGGGGGTGCAGCTGGAAAGTCTCTGGAGTATGCGGCCGGTCATGCGGGCGAATGGCGAAATCGGGACGCTCCGAGGGGGCCTGCGACGCACGGCGAAGGCTGCGCCAGAACGCATAGAAACCATAGACCGCATAGCTGATTGCCATCGTGACAAAGAATCCCGAAGGGCCATTCAGATCCATCAAACGCCCGGCGATCTGCGGGCCGATCATGCTGCCGACACCATAGACGATGAGCAGGCCACTGGAGATCTTGACGAATTCACTGGGTTCCGCGAAGTCGTTGGCATGCGCCACATTGAGCGAATAGATCGGAAACAGCACCGTCCCGAAAACAAACATCAACGTATAGACCACCCATGGCGTGACGGGCTGAACCATGATCATCGTCAGCGATATCGCGACACCGCCGATCCCGGCCACGACCATTACGTAGCGCCTGTCGACGAAATCCGAGATACGGCCGATGGGGTACTGGAAGATTGCGCCGCCGATCATAGAACTCGCGATCATGGTTGCAATGCCAAAAGTAGACAGGCCTATCTCGCGGCCGTAGATCGCCGCAAGGAAGTTCCATGCACCCGCAATGATCCCCGCCAGAAGCGAACCGATCAACGCAGCGGGTGATTTGCGGTAGAGCCCGGGAAGGTCCAGCGATACCTGCGTCAGCGGACGTGGAGACTGCGCATTTGAAAGGCCTGTCGGCACCAGAGCACCGGCATAGATCAACGCCCCGATCATGAACAAAGCCTGTGTCGCGGCGTCGCCGAACGGCAAAATATACTGGCCAACCAGAAGTCCGATCATGGAAACGATCATGTAGATCGAAAACACCATGCCGCGCGTCGAATTGGTGACGCGCTCGTTCAGCCAGCTTTCGATCACCATGTAGCTTCCCGCCAGCGAGAAACCCGCCAATGCGCGGAACAGCGTCCATGCCCAGGGATCGATGATCAGACCGTGCATCAGCATCGACATGCTGAGGAGCGTCAAGAGCACGGCAAAAACACGGACATGCCCGACACGCCGCACGAGACGCGGAACGATGATGCAGCCGCCGGTGAACGCCAGCGCGTAACCGGTTCCCAGCCAACCAATGGTTGTCGGCGACCAGCCTTCCATGCCCGCGCGCAACGGGAGCAGGATTCCCGCGAGGCCCCCTGCCGTCAGCATCAGAAAGGTGCTGGTCAATAATGCCGCGATGGGCAAGAGCTGGCGAAACATATATGTATCCTGCGTTTCAATGCCCGAAACTACAGGCTTGGCTTGGCGCGCGAGCCTGAAATTACGACACGGCCATTCCAGTTTTGCGCCAATCTAGTCCGTCAATGCACGCAGTCGTATTTTGACGTTGACGAGATCGCGCCAGGCGAAGCGCTTTTGGGCAGGATTTCGCAAAAGATAAGCCGGATGCAGCGTCGGCATCACCGGGATCTGGATGCCGGACGCAGTCAGATGGGCTTTCCAGTTTCCGCGCAGGCGCAAAATACCTTCTGTCGCATTGGTAAGCGCTTTGGCGGCCGGGCCGCCAAGAGCAACCAGCAGCCTTGGATTGACGAGTTCAATCTGCCGCTCGAAGAATGGGCGGCAAATCTCCGTTTCAAGCGGCGTCGGCGTGCGGTTGCCAGGTGGACGCCATGGAATGGTATTGGCGATATAGACGTTGGTCCGGTCGAAGCCGATGGCCGCAAACATGCGATCGAGCAGTTGCCCCGAACGGCCGATGAAAGGAATACCCTCGAGATCTTCTTCACGGCCCGGTGCCTCACCGACGAACATGATCGGAGCCGCGGGATTGCCGTCGGCGAACACGAGGTTCTTGGCGGTGAATTTCAAGTTGCAGCCGTCGAATGCGGCGAGTTGCTCGCGCAATTCCTCCAGCGTCGTTGCACTTGAAGCCGTCTGCCGCGCCATCGCAATTTTGGCATCGTCCGGGACCGAAGCCTTGCTGAGGATAGATGGAGCCGGTTGGCTAGCTACTACCGGCTGTTCAGGTCGCTGCGGCTGGGAAGGTCGAGCGGCCTGCGCGGGCGAAGCGGCAACGCGCTTTGCCTCGATTTGGGAGAAGCGGTCGACCGGCGCATCTTCGAGCGGCGTATCGACGCCGGCCTCGGCATAGAAATGCAGCAGTTCGCGCAAATTGGTCAAGCTATAATCCTTTTGTCTCTGAAGTCGCAAATTGCCGGCACAATTGCAAGGTCAGGAGGAAGGAATGCGCGGCTCCTGCACCAGATAAAACACGCGTTTAGGTGTGAAATCAGCAATAGGAAAATCAAAGCTCGCACCAAAGCCAGGATCGATCTTGCCATCCCGAAACACCATGCGATCATAGGGCTCGAAGTCATCGCTGAAAGTGCCGTAACCGGTCGATTTGATCATGCCCCTCTTGTCACCTGGCTGATAAAAGGAAAGCCCATCGCCATAATCGCTTGGCACGTTAAGCTGTTCCTGCAGTTCAAACTCGAACTCGACCCATGGATGACCGCTGCTGTTGGTTGCCCTGACGCGCAGATAGAATAGAATCCCGGCATCCTCGCTTGGGTTAAGTTGCGCTACTTTTTCGGTGCGAATGATGAGTGTGGTTGGCGTCACGGAGGGGAATTCTTCCGTAAGGATGATTGGATCCTGCATCGTTCCTGTGCCACTGATGGACCGAATGACGAAGCCCCCAAGCTCATCGGAAAATGAGTAAGGCCCCGCAGTCCAAAGCCGCGGGTCTTCTTGTGCCGATGCTTTTGGGGCGGAACCGACGAAAAGCATGCAGATGGCCATTATGCCACGCAGCATCCAGTCCGTGCGGTATCGTTTCATCAGGTCTCCCATCGGTTGGCATGCGAGACAATAAGCTGAATTATGACTGAAACCGCATCCTGTGCAAACACTCTATGAGAGCGGAAAATATTGACGTTTACGTTAAAGTTATTTAGATTCCGCCAACCGTCGTGAAATGAGGGCAATTGGCCGCATCTGGAATGCATGACTGTCTATGTCATATGGCTATTGTTGCGTTGCCAATCGGGAAAATACTGCACAAAAGTGCATGCGGGAATGATCATCAGGAGGATTGCATGAGCGAGGTAACCGAACTTCCAGAGCGCGAGAGCATGGAGTTTGATGTCGTCATAGTTGGAGGAGGGCCGGCCGGCCTGTCCGCAGCGATCAAGCTCAAGCAGATCAATCCGGAATTGTCGGTTGTTGTCCTGGAAAAAGGCGGCGAAGTCGGTGCGCACATCCTTTCGGGCGCCGTGGTCGACCCGATCGGCGTCGACAAGCTCCTGCCGGGCTGGCGTGACGTGGAAGGGCATCCCTTCAAGACGCCGGTTACAGCCGATCATTTTCTGGTTCTCGGACATTCCGGCTCGATGCGTCTCCCGAATTTCGCCATGCCGCCGCTAATGAACAATCATGGTAATTTCATTGTCTCGCTCGGCAATGTCTGTCGCTGGCTCGGAACCAAGGCAGAAGAACTGGGCGTGGAAATCTACCCGGGCTTTGCGGGCTCGGAGGTGCTCTACGACAATGGCGCCGTTATCGGCGTTGCCACCGGCGACATGGGCATCGAAAAAGATGGCAGTCCCGGGCCGGCCTATACGCGCGGTATGGCTCTCCTTGGCAAATATGTCCTGATAGCAGAAGGCGCGCGCGGCTCGCTCGCCAAGCAATTGATCAACAAATTCAAGCTCGACGAAGGTAAGGAACCGGCGAAATTCGGTATCGGATTGAAGGAATTGTGGCAGGTTGACCCGGCAAAGCACAAGCTTGGCCTGGTGCAGCATTCGTTCGGATGGCCGTTGGACATGAAGACGGGCGGTGGGTCATTCCTCTACCATCTTGAGGACAATACGGTCGCCGTCGGCTTCGTCATGCACCTCAATTACAAGAATCCCTACCTTTCGCCATTTGAGGAGTTCCAGCGCTTCAAGACCCATCCGTCCATTCGTGGCCTCTTCGAAGGGGGCAAGCGCCTGGGCTATGGTGCGCGCGCGATCACTGAAGGCGGGTGGCAATCGGTTCCGAAGCTGTCCTTCCCCGGAGGGGCGCTGCTCGGCTGCTCGGCTGGCTTCGTCAATGTGCCGCGCATCAAAGGCTCACACAATGCCATGCTCTCCGGCATGCTGGCCGCCGAACATGTGGCGGAAGCGATCGCCGCCGGGCGATCCAATGACGAGCTCATTGCCTACGAGAACGCTTGGCGCTCGAGTGAGATCGGCAAGGATTTGAAGCGTGTGCGTAACGTCAAGCCCATGTGGTCGAAGCTGGGCACAATCGGTGGGGTCATGCTTGGCGGCCTCGATATGTGGCTCAACACGATCTTCGGCGGCTGGTCACCCTTCGGCACGTGGAAGCATGGCAAGACCGATGCGGCCTCACTCGAGCCTGCGAGCAAATACGTCCCAATCGCCTATCCGAAGCCCGATGGCGTCCTGACATTCGACCGTCTGTCGTCAGTATTCCTGTCGAATACCAATCACGAGGAAAACGAGCCGGTTCATCTGATAGTCAAGGATATGAGTTTGCAGAAAAGCTCTGAGCTCGAAGTCTATGCCGGACCGTCGGCACGCTACTGCCCGGCTGGTGTCTATGAGTGGGTCGAGGAGGCAACCGGGCCGAAGTTTGTGATCAACGCGCAGAACTGCGTGCACTGCAAGACGTGCGATATCAAGGATCCCAATCAAAACATCAACTGGGTGCCACCACAGGGCGGCGAAGGTCCGGTCTATCAGAATATGTAACTGCCAAACCGCTCTGTCTCAATACCGTTTGCCGATCTGGACCGCCATTGTCATCGACGCCGCTGATCGTAAAGCGAAGCAGCAGCGGCAAATGATCCGAGCCGACAGGCTGCAGTGTTTCAACTCGCGTTTGGATAATTCGGTCGGAAACGAGGATGTGATCGATCGGCAGGCCAATCCAGCGCGCCGCATGCGCCAAGGAGCCGTTGACGAGCCAGCTCGGCCGTAACCCTTCGGCTGAAGATGTCTTGCTCGCTTCGGTGATGGTTTTAAGTGTCTGGCTCCAGGATGTCGCGTTGAAATCACCAGCGATAATCATTGGACCTTGCAGCCGCTCGAAGAAAGGTTGGATCGTCGCAACATTTTCGGCTTGCGAATAGGGCCACGGCCAGTCGAGATGGATTGCGGTAACAATGGCGCTGCGTCCACCGAAATCAATGCGTGCTAGACCAATCAGGCTGTCGACACATTGTGGCGTGGTTCCGAGAGCGAACGGGCGGCGGGAGAGAATGGCAACGCCGCCAATGTGACTGCGGTTCGGGCAGTAAAGATTATAGGGATAGCGTGCTTCGATCGCTTTCAGTTTGGGGCGCCAAGCGGTGGATACTTCCTGCAAGGTGATGACATCAGGCGTTTCTTGCGCGATCAAGCGAAGGACGTCCGCCTGGTGAGGATTGTCGTAGCGCAGGTTGAGCTGCATCAGTTTGTATTCCGGCTGGGCTGTCTTCGCCTCTGCGGAAGGTGCAGGGGAGGGAACAAGCACTGTACCAAGTGCGGTCAGTGCCAGCACCATTGCCATCAAACCTTCTCGCCACAGTCCGAGAACAAGGGCCGGGATGGCCGATATGGCCATCAACACTGCAAGATGCATGCGGAAATGCGCAAAGGAATCGAACAGCGGATGGGCCGCACCGAAAAACCCCAATACCAGCGGCAGCGAAAACATCACCGGTATCAATACGGCGGCAAGTCTAATCCACGATAGCCTGTTTTCTGTCGTCATGCTCCGCATTAAACCGGCAATTGCGACGCAATCAAGATGGCAGTGCTTGTGATCTCGGGACAACCCGCAGCGCCGCTAAGCAGCCGCTGATGCAACCCCTGCATTCGTTGTGTTCGACGATGATTCCAGCAATTTTTGGAGGCGTTTTGGAGGCATAAGCGGCACGTATCGAGTGAACCGGTACATCGGGGAAGATTGGCTACTCCGACTCCGGCAAAGCCTTGCCTTTGAAACTTGGAGGTGCACTATGCGGTTTTTGCCGTTTAGCGTCACACTGAGAATGAAGAGAACCCGGATAAGCTGGTCACTCAGCGTCCGGGTTCAAATCAAATAGTCAGCAAAACGAGGGGCGGATGAATATCCGCTCCTCACTCCAAACCGAAATATAGCAGCTTATCCATTGTTTCCAAGCAGTGCCGTTTTGGACTTTAGACGCATGACAGAGATGATTAGTGTGAGATCTCGGACGAGACTCAACCTTGAGGAGGATGTCCCGTGGTCGTAAAACGCATCGTTCCAAATTTCGCACATCCTGACCCCGGCAGCGTTCGTGACTTCTACGGAAACTTGCTGGAACTGAAGGTCGTCATGGACCATGGATGGATTCTGACATTTGCATCCGACATTGCGGCAAAGCCGCAGATCAGCATCGCCAGCGAAGGAGGGTCAGGCACTCCCGTGCCAGACATTTCGATCGAAGTGGACGATGTCGATATGGTCTATGAGCGGGCGAGAACGGCCGGCTATGAGATCGCATATGATATCGCAGATGAGCCTTGGGGCGTCCGCCGTTTCTACGTCCGCGACCCAACCGGACGATTGGTCAATATCTTGACCCATGCTGTTGATTGAGATCACAAGAGCTTCTTCAAGCCGTGTAAAAGTCGATCATGCTCGCCGTCTGTGAGCAGTTCTTCAAGTTTGCGATGGGATTTTTTCCATATCGGCACGACTTCCGAAAGCAGGCGCATACCGTCCGGCGTCAGCGCCATGAGGCGGCTACGTTTGTCAGCGGGATCGACCACCACCGTCACCAAGCCCCGTCGCTCCAGCGGCTTGAGGGCAGCCGTAAGTGTAGTGCGATCCATCGCGAGCAATGAAGCTACCGAACTCAGATTGGGTGGCGACGGCCGGTTCAGCGACATCAAGAGCGAAAACTGTCCGTTGGTGAGGTCGTAGGGCCGCAAGGCTTCGTCAAAGCGGCGCGCAAGAGCACGCGCAGCCCGTTGTACGGCGAGGCACAAGCATGTATCGCGAACATGGATCGTTGTTTCGAAAGGAACAGAAATCGGCTTTGACATAGCCTATATATGTTGATATCAACGTAAATGTCAACATCCAGACACGAGCCATCTATAAAATTCGGTCGATCATGAGAAGGAGGAGTATCATGTCCAATTCCGGTAATTTTGTTTGGTACGAACTGATGACCAGCGATGCGGCATCCGCCGAACGCTTCTACAGCAATGTCGTTGGCTGGAGTGCGCAGGACGCTGGCCATCCGCAGATGAAATACACCTTGCTGAAAATCGGCGAGGCTCCGGTTGCCGGTATGATGACAACGCCGGAAGGCTGCAATACCGGCGTCGAGTCAATGTGGTCCGGCTATATTGCTGTCGATGACGTCGATCAGTTTGCCGCCCGCGTAAAGGATGCGGGAGGCAAGATAACGGTCGAACCTCAGGATATACCGGAAGTCGGCAGATTTGCGATCGCTGCCGATCCGCAGGGCGCGCCGTTCACTCTGTTCAAGCCCTCGATGCAAGATCGCGGCGATAATCCAAAGCCGCCTGCGCCGGGTACAGTCGGGTGGCACGAGTTGAACACCAGCGACTGGAAGGGTGCTTTTGAATTCTATTCCGGCTTGTTTGGCTGGACCAAGGGCGAAGCCATGGATATGGGCGGCATGGGCACATACCAGATCATTGAGCGCGACGGCCAAATGTTTGGCGCCATGATGAACAATCCTGAGCCGTCAACCCGTCCAGCCTGGTGCTATTATATCTGCGTGGACGACATTAACGCCGCCGAATCGAGGATCAAGGACAAGGGCGGCAGCGTTGTCTTCGGGCCGATGGAGGTTCCGGGCGAGCAGTGGGTTTTGCAGGCGCTCGACCCGCAGGGCGTGTCTTTCGCTCTTCTTGGTCCTCGCAAATAAGGTTTACTGAAAGGCCATCTCGTAGAAACTGCGCAACTTTCTGGAGTGCAGTTTCTCAGGGGGCATGTCGGCCAGCTTTTCAAGGGCACGAATGCCAATCTGCAAGTGTTGCGCGACTTGGCGTTTGTAGAACTCCGTCGCCATGCCCGGCAGTTTCAATTCGCCGTGCAGCGGTTTGTCCGAAACGCATAGAAGCGTTCCATAAGGCACGCGGAAGCGAAAACCATTCGCCGCGATTGTCGCCGATTCCATATCGAGCGCGATCGCGCGCGATTGCGATAGCCGTTTAACGGGGCCGCGCTGGTCGCGCAGCTCCCAGTTGCGGTTGTCGATCGTGGCGACGGTGCCGGTACGCATGATGCGCTTCAGATCATACCCTTCGAGTCCGGTGATTTCCGCGACGGCCTGTTCCAGCGCGACCTGCACTTCGGCAAGTGCGGGTATGGGCACCCACACCGGCAAATCGTCATCCAGTACGTGATCTTCGCGCACGTAAGCATGAGCCAATACATAGTCTCCAAGCGCTTGCGTATTGCGCAGCCCCGCGCAGTGGCCAAGCATTAGCCAGGCATGCGGCCTCAACACGGCGATATGATCGGTAATCGTCTTGGCGTTGGAAGGACCGACACCGATATTCACCATCGTTATTCCGGACCCATTGCCGCGCACGAGGTGATAGGCAGGCATCTGCGGCAGCCGGCCAATAGGCACGCCCGACGTTGGCGCATCATTGCCGGCTTCAGTTATCAAGTTACCGGGCTCGACGAAACGCTGATAGCTGCCGCCGCCTTCCGCCATCAGTCCACGCGCCAGCGCGCAAAATTCGTCGATGTAGAACTGATAGTTGGTGAACAGCACGAAGTTCTGAAAATGCATCGGTCGCGTCGCCGTATAATGCGAGAGCCGGTGCAAGGAATAATCGACGCGCTGCGCCGTAAAGGGCGAGAGCGGCATGATACTGTCGAGGTCGTCGGTTTCATATTCGCCGTTGACGATGCGATCGTCCGTGGCTGCGAGATCCGGTACGTCGAAGAGATCGCGAAGCGGGCGGGTGAATGCATCCGCGACGGATGATTCGACATGCGTGCCCTCAAGGAAGGCAAAGTGGATGGGGATCGGTGTCGTGGATTCCTGTACCGTCACGGGACCGCCGTGGTTACGGATCAACAGTCTTATCTGCTCCTCGAGATAGTTGTCGAACAGGTCCGGCCGCGTGATGGTCGCCGTATATTGACCGGGTGCTGACACATGGCCGAATGCCAGGCGGGAATCGATCTGCGCATAGCTTGATGTTGAAAGACGCACTTCCGGATAGAAAGCGCGGAAATGCATTGTGTCGCGTTCTTCGCCTCGCGCAACTCTGTCGAAGGCATCACGTAGAAACTTGGTATTCCGTTCATACAGCACGCTGAGTGCCTGGACGGCCGCCTTGGCGTCGGTAAATTCACGAGCTTCGACATGGCTAGGCATGCTGATGGCGGTGGGCTTCTTGGTTCCGATTCTTTTGTCCATGCCCCAATATAGTGACATAGCATGACACTTGAAAAGCGGTGTCTCAAACTCTCTGCAGACTGACGAGGAGAACAAGCCCTATGCCGCCATTTGATGGGTTCCGCCCCTCATAGCTTGTGACAAACGCCACGACAGGACCGACGAGAATGGCAGAGAAAATGAGCGCACGCAGAAAAAGCAGCGATAAATTTCTGGTTGATTGTATCATGATCCGCTTGCTCTCCGTCCCGGTGCGGTCTTTCGATTGTCAATATCGAGACAATGGCGCAACCGGTCTGAATGAAAGCTGATGCGCTCGTTCATCCCGCGTTCAACTGACAATATGATTTTTCCAGTCGCAGGGCGCGTCTGCAGGGTTAGAGGCTTTCATGCCTGGATTGAAACAGTTCTGTTTCGTGGATGGCGAGACGATCCACGCGGAAGATGGCAAGGCCGATGTTTAGCCATCGGACACGCCGCCTGACAAAGTGGTTGGCCGCCAGCCGGAAACCCAGCCGTTGGTTTGCTTTTGCAAACCGATAAGCTTTCAAACCCGCTGGTCGAGCGGCATTTCGAGCGAAATGCGAATCGATCAGTGGGCCGGTGAATTTGCCCCAATTCCTTAGGGTTCGGCTTCGTCCGACGGATAAACATCGGCCTCGCCAAATCCCTCGACCTTGAACCGAACTCCTTCCAGCAGAACGCTTCCATCCTGGCGTGAAAGGCTCTAATCGAGGCACGGGCTTTCTATCCGAGCTAGATGGGCTCGGCGACGAGAAGGCAGGAAATCTTTGCTTCACTCTTCAAAACCATGAAAGAAAAAGGCAGCCATGGAGGGACAACCATGACTGCCTGTCTTTTGCCCATGACCAGCGAAGGATCTGTCCAGGCGTCTTGGTCTCGCATTGTTCAATCCAGGCAGGCGACGTACCAACGAATAGAATAGACAATACTTTTTCTATTCTTGGCCTCCCAGAATTTTCACTCAGACTTTGTATGCAGGGGAGGATGCACACAAACGACGATGACTGAACAATACGAGATAAAGAACTTCAATATTCGGCATTTCGAAACAATTACACGCTGAAAGCCGATTGATAGGAGATGTCGCGAATTTCCGCAATTATACCTTAGTCTAATCGATTGAATTTTGCGAAAACAGGGCAATCCATGGCCCAACTGGTATTGCGCCGATTTCGTTATAAATGGCGAATTTCTGCAGGTTGACGCTCCCAATGATCGTGCCTTCCATCCTGGTACTCAACGGGAGCGTTCAACAGGTCGTCAACCGTCAAATCGTCCAGACAGGCGACGTTTATCGCGTAGAACACACCCATATCCGGCGCTTCGCCACAGCCGAAGGGTTTAACGCCGCACGTCCGGCAGAAGAAATGGACGATGGTTCGACCGCCAAACTGGTATTCAGTCAAATAATTTGAGCCGGAGGTTACCCGAAGGGCATTTTCGTCAACAAATGCCTTCCAAAAGCGTGTTTTTGCGCAAAACGAGCAGTTGCATTTGCTCGTACCCTGGTCGATATCGATGTCGGCTTCGAAGCGGATAGTGCCGCAGTGACAGCTTCCGTGATATGTCGTTTTCATGGTCTCCTCCAATAGTGTATATAACCGTATAGTTAAATAACCTTTTGGTTTAATAATAGCTGCGATCACAAAGGTCAAGTTTACGGTCACCACTTTTTTGAGCCACAAGTTTTCCTTGGAAATTGCCATTTCGGATACCAGCTTCCGCCCGGCGGGATTCCGCGCTGTCTGATTTGTCGGAGATGGAGATGAGAAATGAGTGGTCGTATCACGCGC
This sequence comes from Phyllobacterium sp. 1468, assembly GCF_031455525.1. Taxonomy (NCBI): domain Bacteria; kingdom Pseudomonadati; phylum Pseudomonadota; class Alphaproteobacteria; order Hyphomicrobiales; family Phyllobacteriaceae; genus Phyllobacterium; species Phyllobacterium sp. 1468. The sequence goes on from NZ_JAVDSX010000004.1 coordinate 127,230, forward strand.
CGCGGGGCACTGATTGGTTCAATCCTGGCAATGCCGGCGCTGGCCTTGTCGCAGAGGTCAATACGGGCTGCACCGGAGAGCCGGATGGACCTTGCCAGCGCGTTCAAGGCAATCGAAGCGGCATCCGGTGCGCGCCTTGGGATTTCGGCGCACGATACCGGAAGCGATAATCGCATCGAACATCGCCAGCACGAGCGCTTTGCCATGTGCAGTACATTTCTGGCGGCAGCGGCGGTCCTCGCGCAACCCTGCAAGCATCGCGGGGCAAGATATTCAACCCTGCGTCGTTGCCGCTTTAGGCAAAGCAAGCCGTGGTTTGATGCTAAGCCGTTTAGGGTCACCCTGGAACTGCAAAGTACCCGGACCAGCGGCACCTGGTCCGGGCACCTGAACTTGTCTACTGACGGGTCAGGCTTTCGCTCTTGCAGATCAGCCCGCCCATCACGCATCCGGAGAGCGAGAGCTTGCTCCCGCTGGCCGTTGCCTTGCCGTTATAGGTCTTGCCTTCGTCGAGCTTGTTGACCGTACCCTTATAGGATCCGTCCTTGCCCGACATTGCACCAATCGACTTGCCCTTGTATTCCCCGGTCAAAACTGTTCCGCAATAGGAATCCCCACCGCACGAAGAATACTGGATAATCGTTCCGTTTGGCCGCTTCCAAGAGCCAACGATAGGTTCCTCCGCAAGGGCAGGGCCTGCCATGAGGACGAAACCGGCACAGGCCAGCACTATTTTGCGCTTCATACTTTCCTCCCGAAATGCGTGGCTGCACATCATTCAACGCATCCCGCGATATTACGCATACGTAAACGTAATTCAAGCTCATTTGCGACGGAATTTCGATCCTCCCAGCCATGCGGGGGCGGCAAATTATAATCGCTGCTCGCTGGGCAAACCTGTTCTTTGGTTATCAAATGCTTGAAATCGCGCACCGGCATTTTACGAGAATTTTCGACAAATGCCCGCAATTGCTGGCGCGTTATATTTAATGAATTCCGAAATTTACGAGTTGTTTTTGTTTTGTTTGTGCCCGGTTAATCATGCCTTTTAACAGCAATTTCAAGCCTATGCTGCATTCTCGAAAGCATCGAAGGAGCACGCGAAACAACAAAACAAGCGGTTCTCAGAAGTCTAACAGGGCTTTCGTCAAGTAACGGTTCGGGTTCAACAGGGGATTTGGTAAAATGGCACGCTTTGATCTTCAACATACGGATAGTGGACATGCCGGAGGTTCGGCGCAGACAGATATTCTCTTCGAAATGGGAATTATGTACGCAACGGGCCGGGATTGCGCTATCGATCTTGTGGCAGCCCATAAATGGTTCAATATCGCCGCCATCAAGGGGTGCGACCGGGCTGCAGAACTGCGTGCGGAACTCGCTCAGTCAATGTCGAAGCCCGATATCGCTGCTGCCCTGCGTGCCGCACGTGAGTGGATGACCTCCCACTAAGACAGTGCACCCGTCCTGCACAAAATCCCATATTGTGAACTCAATCACAACGGGATATCGTAACTTTTGCAACCTTGGGTATACAATCGGTTGTCTTCTCACGTATGAGTATTGCTGTGAGTGCGTATGATTCTTGAGGAAGACGGGGAAGCGATGCTTGACGATCTTGAAGGATTGTTATCGAGATTAACGGGTGCTCAAAAGCAGCTGATATTGTTGTCTGCCAAGTCAAGAGCATTTCCGGATAACAATACATTGAACAAAGTTGCCACCTTAGCTCTCAACATTTCTGCGGTTGAAGCGCTCATCGCCGAGGCCCGAGACCAGAAGGCAAGGCCCGTGAAGGCCAATGATTGAACACTGGAAACTCCAGCTTCGAGAGCTGGAGTTTGTTTCGCTTACTGCTTACACTTAGACGCCGGCCGGTCCGACACGGGTTGCTTCGAACAGGAACCAGTGCCTGCGCTCTGTCTCATCTATGAAGTTCTCGATGATACTCGTTGTGGCGCTGTCTCCGTGCTCGCTGCATAGCTCGTGAACCTGGCGCAGATAACCTATGAAGCTCTTATTATCGTCGCGTAGTTCCGCGAGCATATCCTCAGGCGTGACGAAATTGGCATCGTTGTCGGGGATGCGTTGTTGAGCGCTGATCTGTCCAATGGACTTCAACGTCGTGCCGCCGATTTTCCGTACGCGTTCCGCGAGGACGTCGGTCATCGCAAAAATCTGCTCCGCTTGTTCGTCCAGCAGAAGATGGTAGTCGCGAAAGTGCGGGCCGCTCATGTGCCAGTGAAAATTTTTGGTCTTCATGTAAATTGCAAATGTGTCTGCAAGCAGAGCATTCACCGCTCCAGCGATATCGCGCACTGCGTTACCGCCCAGATCACTGGGTGTAGCGGTTGGTGCACGTCTGATGGTCTGCAGGGATTTTTTAGCCACGGGTCGATCTCCTTGATGTAGGAAAACTCTTCGATTTGACGCTCGATCGAGTGCCGCGCTAGTTCTAGCACGCGTTACCCAGCATTTCTGCCTCAATTCTTGGTTGTATCGGCAGGTGCTTCCTCAAACCGCACCAGGGGGAAATTTTCTTTGACTTGCGAATTCTCGGACACGATCTCGGCAACCTTCCCATCATGCGGGGCGGTTATCGAGTGTTCCATTTTCATGGCTTCGAGCACGAGCAATATCTGACCTTTTTTAACCAGATCACCGGCGGCTACCCGTACGGCTTTTACCAGGCCTGGCATCGGGGCAGTGAGACGGTCTCCCGCGTTGCCTGCCTGTTCGGCGAGCAGAAAAGGATCGGCGATACTGAACGTCGTTGCTATCCCTTTGGCAACCACGGCTACGCCATGCGGTATTGCTACGGTTTTCGCCCGCAAATTGATGCCCTTGCCGGTGAGGTGCCAGCCTTGCGGTTCATGTCGCACCCGCAGTTCTGTTACGGCGTCTGCACCGGAAATCGCATAGCGCTCGTCTCCAAGCACCGACACACCATATCGTACGATCAGCCCAGCCTCTTCCAGCATGACCGGATAAGCCAGCCGGTTGTGATGATTGTAGCCGCGCAGGGCGGTCCACGGATCACCATGGACCGGTCGCTTCAGAAGACCGCTGGCAGACAGGATAGCCAGTTCCTTGGCACCAGGTGGCGTTGCAATTGGAACGATCAATCCTGCAAGATCGCGGTCGATCAGCCCGGTATCGACATCACCGGCGGCAAATCCCTGATGACGGATCAACGCCGACAGGAATGGCGCGTTCGTGGTGGTACCTGCAATTTCCGTCTGGTCCAGGGCACTCTCCATTGCGGCAAGCGCGGATGGGCGATCGGCGCCGTGCACCACAAGCTTGGCGATCATTGGATCATAGTAGGGCGAGATCGTATCGCCGGTCCGAACGCCGGTTTCGATGCGAACCGCGCCGTCGTCCAGCGCATTGGGAAACGACAGATGATGTAGCGTGCCGATGGCTGGCAGGAAACTTTTTGCCGGGTCTTCGGCGTAGAGCCGCGCCTCGATAGCATGGCCGCTGAGAGGGATTTGCTTTTGCGACAGGGGCAATGTTTCGCCTGCCGCCACACGCAATTGCCACTCTACCAGATCGAGCCCGGTGATCATCTCGGTTACCGGGTGTTCCACCTGCAGCCGAGTGTTCATTTCCATGAACCAGAAACGGTCGGGCTTCAGCCCTTCTGTGGCATCGACGATAAATTCGATCGTGCCCGCGCCGGAATAATTGATCGCTTGCGCTGCCTTGACGGCCGCACTGGTCATTGCAGAGCGCACCTCTGCGGTGATGCCAGGGGCAGGGGCTTCCTCGATGACCTTTTGATGGCGGCGCTGCAGCGAACAGTCGCGCTCGTAGAGATGCACCACATTGCCGTGATTGTCGCCGAACACCTGCACTTCTATATGGCGCGGTTTGGCGATGTACTTTTCAACCAGCACGCGATCGTCACCAAACGCACTCTTGGCCTCGCGACGCGCACTCCCCAGCGCCTCGGCGAAATCATCGGGATCATCGACTTTGCGCATGCCTTTGCCGCCACCGCCGGCGCGCGCCTTGATCAATACAGGATAGCCGATCTCGCGCGCTTTGGAGGCGAGCACGACCAGTTCCTGCGCTTCGCCGTGGTAGCCCGGAACGACAGGCACGCCGGCCTTCTCCATCAATCGTTTGGCTGCATCCTTGAGCCCCATGGCCCGGATGGAATCCGCGGACGGTCCGATAAAGACCAGACCGGCTTTTACCACCGCATCGACAAAACCCGGATTCTCTGAAAGGAAGCCGTAACCGGGATGAACGGCCTCAGCTCCACTTTTCAGGGCGGCGTCTATGATGTGGTCGGCACGCAGATAACTGTCGGTGACGGGCGGCGGGCCGATATAGATCGCCTCATCGGCCATCGCCACGTGCAGCGCATGCGCATCTGCATCGGAATAGACAGCGACGGTGCCGATACCCATTCTCTGCGCCGTACGAATGACGCGGCAGGCGATTTCACCACGATTGGCAATGAGGATTCTGGAGAACATCTTTGTCATTATTTCGCTCCCGTCACATCCTGAACATGCCAAAGCGCGTTTCCTCGACAGGCGCGTTCAACGCGGCGGAAAGAGAAAGCGCCAGCACTTCGCGGCTCTTCGCCGGGTCGACAATGCCGTCATCCCAAAGCCGCGCTGAGGAGTAGAGCGGGTGACCTTCGCGCTCATATTTTTCAAGGATGGGTGCCCGGAATGCTGCTTCATCGCTGGCTGACCACTCTCCACCCTTGCGCTCGATTCCCTCACGCTTGACCAGCGCCAGCACCGTGGCCGCCTGTTCGCCGCCCATGACGGAAATGCGCGCATTCGGCCACATCCACAGGAAGCGCGGCGAGAAGGCTCTGCCGCACATGCCGTAATTGCCGGCGCCAAACGAACCGCCAACAATCATCGTTACCTTGGGTACACGCGCCGTGGCGACGGCAGTGACAAGTTTTGCGCCATCCTTGGCGATACCGCGCGCCTCGTAGGAGCGCCCGACCATGAACCCCGTGATGTTCTGCAGGAAGACCAGCGGGATGCCGCGCTGCGTGCACAGCTCGATGAAATGCGTGCCCTTCAGCGCGCTCTCGGAAAACAGCACGCCATTGTTGGCGATGATACCGACCGGCATGCCGTAGAGATGCGCAAAACCGGTTATCAGCGTCGTACCGTAGTTCTGCTTGAACTCGTCGAATTCTGAACCATCGACAATGCGGGCGATCAGTTCGCGCGCGTCGTATGGCTGGCGCAGATCGCCCGGTATGATGCCGTAAAGTTCATGTGGATCATAAAGCGGCGGAATCAACTTGCGAAGATCGAGGCCTATCTCCTTCTTTCGATTCAGGTTTCCAACGATACGCCGGGCGATGGCAAGTGCGTGCGCATCATCCACGGCGTAGTGGTCGGCAACGCCCGACTCGCGTGTATGCACCTCCGCGCCGCCGAGATCTTCCGCCGACACTTCTTCGCCTGTCGCTGCTTTGACCAGGGGAGGCCCTGCAAGAAAAATCGTTGCCTGGCCTTTGACCATGATGGTTTCTTCCGACATGGCGGGCACGTAAGCACCGCCCGCCGTGCACGATCCCATAACGACTGCTATCTGCGGTATGCCCGCCGCCGACATATTGGCCTGGTTGTAGAAGATGCGGCCAAAATGTTCGCGATCCGGAAACACTTCGTCCTGATTGGGAAGATTTGCGCCACCGCTATCCACAAGGTAGAGGCAGGGCAGGTTGTTCTGCATGGCGATCTCCTGTGCCCGCAGATGCTTTTTCACCGTCAGCGGATAATAGGTACCACCCTTTACCGTCGCATCATTGATGACAATCATCACTTCCTTGCCGGATACCCGGCCAATCCCTGCGATCAGACCGGCGGATGAAATCGTGTCGTCATACATATCCCAGGCGGCGAACTGGCCGATTTCAAGAAAGGGCGAACCGGCGTCCAGAAGCTGTGCCAACCGGTCACGCGGGAGGAGCTTGCCGCGCGACGTATGGCGCTCGCGCGCCTCATCGGTACCACCCTTGATTACCAATTCCGCCTTGGCCTGGATGTCACCCACCAGTGCCTGCATTCGCTTTGTATTGGCCGTGAAGGTTTCGGACGTGGTGCTGATCTGGGAGGTGAGGACGGTCATGCGGTCTCCTGTTATCGGCCGGCAGTCATTAGCTGCAGTGATGGTGGCTCAAGCGCTCTCTGCAAACATTTCCCTGCCAATGAGCATGCGCCGTATCTCGCTCGTGCCAGCACCGATTTCGTAGAGCTTGGCATCGCGCAACAGCCGTCCGGTCGGATAGTCGTTGATATAGCCATTGCCGCCGAGCGCCTGAATCGCCTCGAGTGCACACCATGTTGCTTTCTCGGCTGCATACAGAACACACCCGGCCGCATCCTTGCGTGTGGTTTCACCGCGGTCACAGGCAGCCGCCACGGCGTAAACATAGGCCCGGCAAGCATTTGTCGTTGTGTACATGTCCGCCAGTTTGCCCTGCATCAGCTGGAATTCTCCGATCGGTTGGCCAAACTGCTTGCGCTCATGCACGTAGGGGACAACGACATCCAGGCAGGCGTCCATCACTCCCAAAGGTCCCCCGGCAAGCACGACGCGCTCATAGTCCAATCCCGACATCAGGATTTTGACGCCCTGACCCTCTTCGCCAAGTACATTTTCAAATGGCACTTCGCAGTCCTCGAATACGAGCTCGCACGTATTGGAACCGCGCATACCAAGCTTGTCCAGCTTTTGCGCCGTAGTAAAACCCTTGAATTCCTTCTCGATCAGAAATGCCGTGATTCCACGCGAGCCCGCGGCGGGATCGGACTTTGCGTAGACCACCAGCGTGCTGGCGTCCGGACCATTGGTGATCCACATCTTGTTACCGTTCAGAACATAACGGTCATTCTTCTTGTCGGCGCGCAGTTTCATTGAAACGACGTCTGAGCCCGCACCCGGTTCTGACATGGCGAGCGCGCCGACATGTTCGCCCGAGCAGAGTTTTGGCAAAAACTTTGCCTTCTGCTCCGCGGTGCCCCAGCGGTTGATCTGGTTCACGCAAAGATTGGAATGCGCACCATAAGAGAGGCCGACTGACGCCGAGGCGCGAGAGATTTCTTCCACCGCAATGGTGTGAGCGAGATATCCAAGGCCGGACCCGCCGAATTCCGGGTCGGCGGTCATTCCGAGCAAGCCGAGCTCGCCCATTTTTTGCCAGAGGTGCATAGGGAATTGATTGGCTCTATCGGTCTCCGCTGCTAGCGGCGCTATCTCCGCCTGCGCAAACCGATGTACCGTTTCCCGCAGTGCCTCGATTTCCTCAGAGACTCCGAATCTTAGGCCCGACTGGTACATCTCGTCCTCCCTTTTTAGTTGTCGCAATCTTCTTGGCGCCAACAAGGCGCAGTCCCATTTCGACGTACTTTTCTGCAATCTCGTCGACACTAAGCCTGTCGTCCGTCCGGAACCAGACCATGATACCGGTAATCATCGCGATAATGGCGCGCGTTGTCAGTGCAATATCGTCGATGGCAAATTCGCGTGTATCTATGCCGTCGTCGAGTATGTCGCGAAGGCTGTTCTCATAGCGCGCCCGCAGTTCAACGATTATGGCCCGGTTTTCCGGACTGAGGCTGCGCAGCTCCATATTTCCGATGTGCACATCATCCCGCCGCTCGACATGAAAACGGATGTGGAAACGAATGAAGGCGCAGAACTTCTCCAGCGCCGTATGAGCGTTGCGGCTCTCGGCTTCCCAGGCGGCAAGCACACGATCCATGTGTCCCCGCATAACCGAAAACAGCAATTCCTGTTTGTTGGGGTAGTAGCGATAGAAGGCCGCGGGCTGCACGCCCACTTCGTCCGCGAGCTGGCGCATCGACATCGCTTCATAGCCGACGCGGGCAATCAAATGCTTCGCAGCAACATCAATTGCGCTGCGTGTCCTTCCGCCGTCTGATCCGGTCGTGCGTGCCATGTTGAAATTAATAAAACGAACGTTCAATTAATTCAAGAGGCGTGTTGCGAGGTTGTAAACGCATAAATCTGGTGGAAATGGCATATCCATCAGATTTATGCGTTCGCGACCTAGACGAAGGTATGGATGGAGGGGCGGTAGGGATGCCTGTACGATCGGCCCATTGGAGTCGATTTTCATCAATCAATTTTTAGAGTGGGTTTCATGTTTGAACGACGCATCTCTCGTCTATTCGCTACCCTGATTACAGGGGTTTTGCTGCCGATGTCATTGAGCCCTTCTGCAAGCGCCTTGAGCATGAAAGAGTGCAGCGTCAAGTACAAGGCGGCGCAGAGTGCCGGCGAGGCAGAAGGCATTTCGTGGAGCGAATTCCGTAAAGCTCAATGCACCGCGTCCGCCGATGCGGCTGACAAGTCAACCGACACCTCATCGACGGAGGCCAAAGCAAGGACGACTGAAGATAAGCCGGAAACAACGCCAAAAACCGAAGTCGTAGCCAGATCCGCATCCGTAAAGACGACGTTTCCGGCATCGGTAGCCGAAAAATTTGCTGCCGAAAAACCTGCCAAGGCCCGTATGCACACATGCCTCGAGCAATACCACGCCAACAAGAAAGGCGGTACGCTGGGCGTCACGCGCTGGATCGAAAAAGGCGGCGGCTATTATAAGTTGTGCAATGCCAAGCTGAAGGGTGAAGGCTAGAGAGCGGCCGCCTTGGCTAATAAGCCTGCAAGGCTGGAGAGCTTGAAACCCAAATGGCGGAGGCACATTTGACGGTATGGAACATCGCGTCGCAATTCTGGAAAAATCGTTTAAGAAGTTGGACGGCAAACTGGATGTCATCCTCAATGGCATTACAGGTTTGAAGGAGGATGTTTCAATTCTGAAGGTCGACGTATCAGGTCTGAAAGGAGACGTTTCCATTCTGAAGGGAGATGTTTCGGGCCTGAAGGAAGGTGTCGCCTGTATGAGGGGCAAGGTTGAAACGCTTCCTACGGTCGAATTGTTCGCCGCGCTAAGTCAGTCGCTCGGACAGCTGAGCGGTCATGTACATACTCTGCCATCGGCGGCAGCTTTTGGGGAGCTCAAGGGGCGGGTAGATAGTCTGCCGACAACTGCGAAGCTTGCCAGTCTTCTCGCTATCGCGGTCGGTGTCATTGCCATTTTCAACAAATGGCCCAAGGTCATCGACACCATTTTCGGCTGGTAGCGCCAGTTATTCCAATCGCTTGAAGTCCAGTCGCCGCAACGCCGTCGCGGCGATGACGACCCACCCCAAAATAAGCAATGATCCGCCGAGCGGTGCGGCGAAGGCGAACAACCGGTCACCAGCAACATCGCGCGAAACGAGATCGCCGATGAAGAACAACAACCCAGCCACGAGCACCCACGCGCCGAAATAAGCGGCCCGGCTGGCCTTTGCCAATATGGACAGCGCTAAAAATGCGGGAGCGTGGATAAACAGGATCGGCGCAATGGTGGCCATATGACCTTCCGCGCTGTGGGCCGCCGCGGCATAGGCCGCGATCCCTGCAGCCCCGAACAGTCCACCGAGACCGGCAAAAACCCGATTGATATCCAAGCTATTCTCCGTTTCCAGGTTTGTCCGGGCTCACCGGTTATTTTACAGCGGCCAAGGCCTGCGGAAGCTGTTGTTCGAAATAATCGAGTTCGTCGTCAAGGCCGACGCTGACACGGATGCAACGGTCCAGACCAGGCGCCATTGGTTTGCGCACGAAAACGTCGCGGTCGATCAGGGCGTTGAGAACCGCGAGCGCATATGACCCATCGCGCCCGCAATCGATAGTGACGAAATTGGTAGCAGAGGCTATCGCCGCAAGATTGTTCTTCGCAGCAATCTGCACGATCCGCTCACGTCCAGCGATAATCCGTACAATCACCGCCTTGAGATAATCTTGATCCTTCAGGGCTGTAAGGGCGGCTATCTGTGTCAGTTTGTTCATGCCGAAATGGTTGCGGATTTTGTCAAAGGCGAGGATCTGTCTTTCTGCGCCGACAGCGTAGCCGCAGCGCATTCCGGCGAGCCCATAGGCCTTGGAGAAAGTGCGCATACGCAGGACATTTGGTCGCGAAACATCGATCCGCGGCAGAGCGCCCGTTGGTGCCGTTTCGCCATAAGCTTCGTCGAGGATCAGCATCGTATTTTTCGGCAGCGCATCGATAAACCGTTCGATCTCCGCCGCCTCCCACCACGTACCCATTGGATTGTCAGGGTTGGAGAGATAGACGAGCGGTGCCTCTTCGCGCTTTACCGCGGCAAGCAATGCCTCAAGGTCCTCGCGATCCTCCCTGTATGGCACTGTCACCAGCCGTCCCCCGAAGCCGGCCACATGAAAATTGAATGTCGGATAGGCACCGAGCGACGTGATGACCGGCGTGCCCTCGCGCACATACTGGCGCACGGCGAGTCCGAGCAACGTATCGACGCCTTCGCCAACGACGACATTGGCCGGTGCGACGCCGAGATGCGCTGCAAGCGCATGCTTCAAATCGAAATTTTCTGGATCGGCGTATTTCCACGCCTCCCTCGCATGGCCTTGTATGGCGGCAATGACTGAAGGCGCCGGGCCGAAGCCACTTTCATTGGCTCCAAGTCGCGCTTTGAAAGGCCGGTTGCGCTTGCGTTCCAGCGCCTCCGGTCCGACGAACGGTACAGTCGAGGGCAGGGACTCGATCAGCGGGATCAGGTGTGGTTCCATGTCCACAGCGATATCAGTTTTTGTGCCCGCGAGAAGCAAAAATTCGCTCTTTTGAGCTGAACTCACAGTTCGAAACAGTGATGACATATCATCCTTCCGCGGAACCAAACCAGTACCGCGGGGTTTCCCTCCCACTGGGACAAAACAGGTTCAATTGAGAGGCAGGATAATGAAAAAGGTTTTTGTAGTGACTGCAGCGGCGTTTTTCGCTACCTCCGGTCTGGTGATGGCTCAGGATCGCGTTGTCGTTGAAGTGCCGCAGTCCGCCCGGGATTATGTCATCGCGCATCCGGCCGATCCAGTGGTTGTAGAGGGTGACTTGTCCCAGGGTTACGTCGTACCCGAAACAATCGTGGTGCGGCCAATTCCGGAGAGCCCGGGCTATGGCTACATCTATGTCGATGGCCGCCCGGTGATCGTCTCCATGGAGAACCGCGAGGTCGTCTATCTGTCGGACAATGCCGGGGCTGCGCCCGATGACGGAGCTATTCCCGACGACGTTGTCTCCTACATAGAGACAAATCCGACCGATCCGGTTGTCATCGACGGTGATGTAGCCATGGGCACGGTCATTCCCGCCGATGTGCCGCTGGTCGCCGTGCCTGATCAGCCGCGCTACTCATATGTATATGTCCAAAATCGTCCCGCACTCATAGAACGAGAGACGCGGCGGGTCGTCTGGGTCCGATAGATAGATTGTCGAATGACACTCGCCCGCGGTCTGGCGGGCGGGTGTTTACCATCGCCCGTGCCGGTAACGATAGCGGTTGTCATAGAGGATCAGCGGGGTGTTGAATTGCATCTGCTCGAATTGCGCCCGGCTCGCGGCTCGCCTGTCAAGGTCGAGACTGAGCAGACAATTTGCGAATGCATCGGTCCCACGCCGGAAACCATAGGATGAACAGGTTTGGTTATCGAGCGCCCGCCGCTCTTCCGGTGTCATTGAGACACATCCAGTTATGAATAGTGTGAGCAAAACTGCCAATCCTGCCAATGGTCTCATCGATTCCTCTGCCGGACCGCTAAATCCCGATCAACACCAGGAATGTTCAGGTTCCAAATATTGGCGCTCGCACTTGCATCATATCAACAAGGTCGTGAGCACACTATCCCAATTGCTCGGCAGTTTTAATAGCCAGACTTTGGTTGGATAAAGGTATTGGCAGGGAAGCCCACCGCTTCAAGTCGCGAAAAAAACACCGGCAATCATGAGAATAATCACTGCTCCTGCCAGGAGCGGCAGGATTGAAAAACCTGTAGGGGTTGGTTGAGGCCTCAATACCAATTTGGCAAAGCGAGCAGAATGGTGGCTGCTACCTGGGTACATATGACAAAAGTGACGAAAGGTACAAACCCGTCACTGATCTTCCGGTTATCATTTGCTGCGGCAAAGCTCATAAGGACTGCTCCCGATTGGACGATCCTTTGAACGTGCCTAAGGATCATGATCGTCAGTGCCGAATTTCGGCTTGGTCACGCAACTGTAACAGTTTGAAACCTTTTGTCACCCAAAAAGTTCTCACCCTCGTTCAACAGTGCCGTGATAGCTTCCTTCCGGTGATGAATATTGCTGCTGCAACATAGAAGAAAGTCTTCAGTCTCAGTGGTTTAGCTCCGGCGGCGCAGAACCCTTGTAAGTACCGCGCCGCCGGAGATTATTGTTACTCGGCTGGCGTTGCAGCCGGTGCAATCGTGCCCGAATTGTGGCTGGAATCACCGTCGAAGGTGCTGGCATGGTGACTCGTCAGCCGTCGATTTCCGGTCATTGCACGTATCAGCACGTAGAACACTGGCGTCATGAACAGGCCGAACAACGTCACGCCGATCATCCCGGCAAACACCGCGACACCCATGGCACTGCGCATTTCCGCACCGGCTCCCGTCGATGTGACCAGAGGCACCACGCCCATGATGAAGGCGAGCGACGTCATCAGGATCGGCCTGAGCCGCAGACGACTGGCCTCAACCACAGCCTTGAATGGCGTCGACCCGGCAAACTCCAGTTCCCGCGCAAACTCTACGATCAGGATGGCGTTCTTGGCGGATAGCCCGACAAGCACGATCAGCCCGATCTGGGTGAAGACATTGTTGTCTCCCGCCGTCAGCCAGACGCCGGTGAGGGCGGCAAGCAATCCGAGCGGCACGATCATGATGATCGATAGCGGAAGTGACAGGCTTTCATATTGTGCGGAGAGAACGAGGAACACCAACAGGATCGACAGCGGGAAGATAAGGTAGGCCGAGTTGCCCGCAATGATCTCCTGATAGGTCAGTTCTGTCCATTCGAAGCCGATCCCTGGCGGCAGGGTGTCAGCGGCAATCTTTTCCACAGCGGCTCGCGCCTGGCCCGATGAGTAGCCGGGCGCCGCATTGCCGTTCACGTCGGCAGCGAGGAAGCCGTTATAGCGCATGGCACGATCCGGTCCCGCACTGGATGAGACGTTGACCAGGGCCGACAGCGGGATCATCTCGCCCGAACCCGATCGTACCTTCAGATCGCCGATGTCCTCGGACTTCGCCCGGAAATTCGACTCCGCCTGCATGCGGACGGAATAGGTGCGGCCGAACTTGTTGAAGTCGTTGACATAGACCGAGCCAAGATAAATCTGCAGCGTGTTGAAGATTTCCGGCAGCGATACATTGAGTTGGCGTGCCTTGGCACGGTCAACATCGGCATAGAGCTGCGGAACATTGATCTGATAGCTGGTGAACAGGCCCGTCAGCTCCGGCGCTGTGGCCGCCTTGGCGAGGAACGCCTTGGTTGCGTCGTCGAGAGCCTTATAGCCCAGACCATTGCGATCCTCGATCTGCAGTTTGAACCCGCCGATAGAGCCGAGACCCTGGACGGGAGGCGGCGGGAAGACGGCGCTGAACGACTCCTGGATGCCGGCTATCTGCTGATTGAGCGCCATGGCGATCGCCCCGGCACTCAGGTCGGGTGTCTTGCGCTCTTCGAAAGGTTTCAGCGAAACGAACACAACGCCGGCATTCGAACTATTGGTGAAACCGGCGATGGACAGCCCAGGGAAGGCAATCGTGCTTTGCACACCAGGTATCTTCAACGCCATATCCCCGATGCGGCGGACGACCGCTTCCGTCCGGTCAAGCGTCGCACCATCCGGCAGTTGTGTGAAACCGACCAGATACTGCTTGTCCTGCGGTGGAACGAAACCGCCCGGCACACTCTTGAACATGAAGGCCGTCGCGCCGATCAGGATGAGATAAATCCCCATCATGACCGTCTTGCGCGAGATTACGCCGCGCACGCCCTTGCTGTAACCGTTGGCTCCACGCGTGAACACGGCATTGAAGCCACGGAAAAGCCAGCCTAGCGTCAGGTCCATGAAGCGCGTCAAACGGTCTTTTGGTGCGTCGTGTCCCTTCAACAGAAGAGCGGCGAGGGCGGGCGACAGCGTGAGCGAGTTGAACGCCGAGATAACCGTCGAGATGGCGATGGTCAGCGCGAATTGCCGATAGAACTGACCCGTAAGGCCGCTGATGAAGGCGAGGGGTACGAACACCGCGACCAGAACCAGCGCAATCGCGATAATCGGTCCCGAGACTTCGCGCATCGCCTGCACCGTCGCTTGCCGCGGGGCCAGACCGTTCTCGATGTTTCGCTCGACGTTCTCGACCACCACGATGGCGTCATCGACGACGATACCGATGGCAAGAACAAGACCGAACAGGCTGAGCGCGTTGATCGAGAAACCGAACAGATGCATCACCGCAAACGTACCGACGATCGATATCGGCACCGCGATCAGCGGAATGATCGATGCACGCCACGTTTGCAGGAACAGGATAACAACGAGAACGACCAGCAATACCGCTTCAAGCAGCGTATGGATGACGGCTTCGATCGAGGCTCGCACGAACTGGGTTGTATCGTAGACGATCTCGTAGTCCACGCCTTCCGGCATGGTCAGCTTCATCTCGTTCATCGCGGCACGAACTTCGTCGGCGATCTGGATGGCATTGGAGCCGGGTGCCTGGAAGATCGGGATAGCGACGGCGCTCTTGTTGTCGAGCAGCGAGCGCAGGGAATAGTCGGCCGCGCCAAGTTCGATGCGGGCAATGTCGCTCAGATGCGTGATCGCGCCATTGGCTGCAGTCTTGACGATGATCTGGCCGAATTCCTCCTCGGATTGCAACCGACCTTGCGCGTTCACCGTCAACTGCAGATCGACACTGTTCGAGTTGGGCGACGCACCGATGGTACCGGCGGCAGCCTGTACGTTCTGTGCACGGATCTCGTTGAGAACATCGCTTGCCGAGAGGCCGAGTTCTGCGGTCTTCTGCGGATCGAGCCAGATGCGCATCGAATAGTCGCCAGATCCGAACAACTGCACATCGCCGACGCCGTTGATGCGGGCGAGGCGGTCCTTGATGTTGATCAGGGCGTAGTTGCGCAGGTACGTGATATCGTAGCGATCATTGGGCGAGATGAGGTTGACCACGAGCATCAGGTCAGGCGAACTCTTGACCGTGGTGATCCCGAGACTGCGCACTTCTTCCGGCAGGCGTGGTTCCGCCTGCGAAACGCGGTTTTGCACCAGCTGCTGCGCCTTGTCGGGATCTGTACCGAGCGCAAAGGTCACAGTCAGCGTCATCTGGCCGTCTGCCGTCGCCTGGCTGCCCATATAGAGCATGCCTTCAACGCCGTTGATCTGCTCTTCCATCGGCGTTGCGACTGTTTCGGCAATGACCTTCGGATTCGCCCCCGGATATTGAGCCCGCACCACGATGGATGGGGGCACAACATCCGGATATTCCGAGACGGGCATCGTCGTCAGCGCAATCAATCCGCCAAGGAAGATGATGAAAGAAAGAACGCCCGCAAAGATCGGGCGGTCGATAAAGAAATTGGAGATATTCATATCAATTCCACCTGCCCGATGCGGGGCTCTGGATAGTTATTGTTTGACCTTGGCCTGGTCCGCCAGCGCCTGCTGGTCTGGCGCCTTGCTGCCCATCGCTACCATCTCCGGTGCAACGAGCGAGCCCGGGCGAATGCGCTGCAGGCCATTGACGACGATCTTGTCATCCGCCTGCAATCCGGCTGTGACGATCCGCAGGCCATCGGCCTTGGCGCCAAGCGAGATTTCGCGATACTCGACGACGTTCTTCGAATTGACGACCATGACGAACTTCTTGTCCTGGTCGGTTCCGACAGCTTTTTCGTCGACCAGCAATTCGTTACGCTCATTGGCCTGCCCCATGCGGACCTTGGCGAACTGGCCGGGCATCAGCTTGCCATTGGCGTTATCGAACACCGCACGGACCTTGACGGTACCGCTCGTCGCATCGACGCTGTTGTTGATCAGCTGCAGCTTGCCGGTGATTCCGTCCTGGCCGTGCACATCCATCTGAACCGGGATGCGGTTGACGAAGTCGCGGCTGTTCAAGCCCTCGGGAAGATCGGCGAGCGCATTGGCGACGACGTTCTCATCGGCCTCGAAACTCGCGTAGATGGGGCTGATCGAAACCAGCGACGTCAGTAACGGTGCGCTCGGTCCCTCGGCGATGAGATTGCCGGGGGTGATTTCGATACGTCCGACCCGGCCGCTGATCGGTGCGCGAATGTCGGTCCAGTCGAGGTTGAGCATGGCGGTCTGTAGCACGGCCTTGGCCGCTTCGAGGTCCGCCTCGGCGCTGGTCTGAACGTTCAGACGTTGATCATAGTCGCTCTGGGATGCAAAGCGCGATGTCACAAGTTGCTTGCCGCGTTGAAGTTCGCTCTTGGCATAGGCGAGCTTCGATTCGGCAGAGGCCACCTGCGCCTTTGCGCGCGCAACCTCCGCCTCGTAAGGCGCCGGGTCGATCTTCACCAGAAGGTCGCCCTGCTTGACGATCGCGCCTTCTTTGAACGCGACGGACTGAATGGCGCCGGCGACGCGCGAGCGTACTTCAACCGCATCGACAGCCTCGAGCCGGCCGGAGAATTCACTCCACTGCGTTACGAGCTTCGGCTGTACGACCGCAACCGATACAGGGGTGGCTGGCGCAGGTGCCGCCTGGCCTTTCTCGCCTTCCGCATGGCTCTGCTGCATGTCCATAAAGTGCGAGCCGCCGACAGTGGCAAGTGTCAGAACCAAAGCGCTGGCATAAAGGCTTTTTCTTAAAGTGCTGATTGACATCGTGGTCATCCTGCTTTGAAAGTTTCCGCCATTGGGAGGGTGGCGAATCTGAATTCGATCATCGAATTGAGCATTGACGTTCTATACCGATCGGTATAGAACGGCTGATATAAGGCGGCGATGCAACAGCTGTCAATGGAATTTTATACCGAACGGTATAATTCTTTTAGGGAGTGTTGTCCATGGGACGGCCCAGGGAATTTGATGCGGATGATGCGCTGCAAGCGGCTTTGGAGCTATTCTGGCGAAAAGGCTATGAAGGCACGTCCATCACTGACCTGACCGACGGCATGGGTATCACCAAGCCCAGTCTTTACGGGACTTTCGGTAACAAGGAAGAGCTCTTCCGCATGGCGCTGCAGCGCTACGAGGAGAACTATATGGCCTTCTTCTGGAAGGCCTTGGGGCAGCCGTCCGCACGGATTGTTGCGCTGGATATATTGCATGGCTTTGCCAATGCCCAGACGGAAGAGTGCAATCCTGGTGGATGCCTTGGTATCAATGCCGCCATGGGTTGCAGTGAAGCCGCGGAAGCGATCCAAAAAACCCTCATCGAGCGTCGCCAGGTAGGTCAGAAGGCGCTGGCGCGGCGTTTCGAACGCGCCGTGCGTGAAGGTGATCTGCCCGCCGACTGCAATGCGGACGATCTTGCCCGCTATCTCTTGACCATCGCTCAAGGCACTGCTGTCCAGGCATCGAGCGGGGCCGGCCGGGAAGAGCTCTACCGGCTGATTGACATCGCCATGAAGTCTTTTCCAGGCTCGAACTAACCCCCGGCCGAGCGGTTCGACACTGCAGCTTGCAGCCGTTTTGGCGTCCGGAGGATATGGTCCATCTTCCCGGCAACATCGTCGCAAGGGACTTGAAAATGGATAAACATTTCCATCGCCCTTGCTCCTCGTATCCGAAAAGATGGCCTCATACCATTTCCATCGGATTTATGAGTTCACGGCCTAGCTCAGCCTGTTGCGGAACAGCCAGGCGGAAAATGGCAGGGTAACCGCGGCGATGGCCACAAGCGCCAGCATTTCCGGCAGCAATTGCCTCAATCCTGCGCCCTCCAGATAGACCTGGTGGGTAATGCTGATCGCATAGCGCAGCGGATTGATCATCGTCAGATACTGCAGGATCTCCGGCATGTTGCCGATTGGCGCGGTCAGGCCCGACAGCAGCATGAATGGCATCAGCAGGACGAACGAGTAGATCATTGCCTGCTGCATGTTGCCGGCCAGCGACGAGATGAAAAGGCCGATGCCCACTGCCGCAGCGAGGAACAGCACAAGGCCCAGGTAGAGGATGAAATAAGAACCCTTGAAGGGAATCTGGAACCATAGCTGGGCGACGAGCAAAATCGTCGTTGCCTGCGAGAGACCGACGAGCATCGAGGGCAGGGCCTTTCCAACCATGATCTCGGACGGTCTGAAGGGCGTGACCAGCAGCTGGTCGAAAGTGCCTGCCTCACGTTCGCGCGCGACCGACATGGCGGTCAGCATCAGCGTCATCATCATGGTGATCGTGCCGATCAATGATGGGATCATGTACCACCGCGTCTCGAGGCTCGGATTGTACCAGGCGCGCGTTGTTACCTTGATGCCGCTGTTGGCTGGCTGACCATTTTCCTCACGCCATTGCGCGGTGAAATCCGTCGCGATGGTATTGACATAGCTTTGCGCAGTGCCGGCCGTGTTGGAATTGCGGCCATCGGCAATGATCTGCAATTTGGCTGGCATCCCGGCCATCAGCCGCCTCTCGAAATCCTGGTCGATGACCACCACGAGCAAAACCCGGGCATCATTGATGAAATCGTCGATGTCGGATGTCCGTTGCAACGTCGCAACACGGCTGAAAATGCCCGAGCCGTCCAGTTTCGAAACCAACTCTATGGATGCCGCGCTGTGATCGTGATCGAGAACCGCATAGGGCACATTGTTGAGATCGTAACTCGCCGCATAGCCAAAGATCAGACATTGCAGGATAGGCGGCAGCACCAGCACGATACGGCTTTTAGGGTCTTTGAACATCGCCAGCAATTCCTTGCGGATCAGTGCGATTATCCGGAAGAAGGATTCTTTCATGGCCGTCTCATCCGAGTTTCTTGCGCGTGGCGAAAAGCGACGCAGTCATCAGAATGGTTGCCATGACCGCGAGCACCGCCGCGTTGGGCAGGATGACGGCCCAGATGTCGCCCGCAAGGAACAATGTCTGCAGCACACTGACGAAATAGCGCGCCGGGAAGATATAGGTGACACCCTGGATCACCAGAGGCATGCTTCGGATGTCGAACATGAAGCCCGACAGCATCATCGCCGGAAGAAAGGTGACAATCAATGTGATCTGGCTGGCGACGAACTGGTTCTTGGTGAGCGAGGAGATCAAAAGCCCGATACCGAGCGCCACCAGCAGATAGAGCATCGATACGATAATCAATATCCACAGTGATCCGCGCAAGGGCACGCCAAAGAGCACCTGGCTGCCGATGACTGAAAGTGCCAGTCCCAGCATGCCGAGGATGAAATAGGGGACAGTCTTGCCCAATAAAATTTCGCCGGGCCGGGCAGGGGTGACGAACAGCGCTTCGAATGTGCCGCGTTCCCATTCCCGCGCCATCACCAGTGCCGTCAGCAGCGCACCGATCAGTGTCATGACAAGAACGATCAACCCCGGCACCAGGAAATAGGTGCTGTCATTGGCCTCGTTGAACCAAAGCCGTGTCTGCAGATCGATCGACGCGCCGGAATTCAGGACCATTCCTTGCGCTGCCTCGCGTGCCAGCCACGTTCCGACCGCGCCTTGCGCATAGCCGAGCGCGATGCGCGCCGTGTTGGCGTCGCTGCCATTGACGACGACTTGGATTTCCGCCGTCCCGTTCTGCACATCGCGGGCGAATTGCGGAGGTATGCGCACGATACCGCTGACGGTCTTGTCCGCAAGCAACCGCTCGGCCTCCGCCATGGTCTTGACCGGATGCGTCTGGAAATAATCCGAAAGTTCGAATCCGGAAACGGCACCGCTCGCCTCTGCGGAAGATTCCTCCATCACCAGCGCAACGGGGAGGTTTTTCAGATCGAACGACAGGCCATACCCGAACAGGATCAACAGTACCATTGGCATGACGATGCCGACGGCAACGCTACTCGGGTCGCGCACCACCTGCCAGCTCTCCTTGCGCACCAGCGCGAGGATACGGCGCAGGCGGCCGTGCTGGTGCGAGGACGCGGTCATCAGGCGGCCTCCTTCTTGTCCCGCCGGGATTCCTCGACAATGGCGATGAACGCGTCTTCCATGTTCGGTTCTTCGCCATTCTTCGGCTTGGCATGGGCACGGATTTCGGCAGGTGTTCCCTCGGCGAGATTACGCCCCGCATCGAGAATGATGATGCGGTCGCAATATTCCGCCTCTTCCATGAAATGTGTGGTGACGATCACCGTCACGCCTTGCTCGGAAAGCGCGGTAATGCGCCCCCAGAACTCGCGCCGTGCCAGCGGATCGGCGCCGCTGGTCGCCTCGTCCAGAAACAGAATGTCCGGCTCGTGCAGAAGCGCCGCTGCCATAGCAAGACGCTGCTTGAAACCGCCGGGCAATTGTCCGCTCGGCAGCGTTGCCAGATCACCCAGCTCGAACTGCTCTTTCGACCAGGCAACGCGGTCGCGTTTCTTCTGCCCGCGCAAACCATAGGCGCTGGCGAAGAAATCGAGATTTTCATCCACGGACAGATCGCCATAAAGCGAAAACTTCTGTGCCACGTAGCCGAGTTTCTGCCGCGCTTCGGCCCGTGAGGTGCGCAGGTCCGCACCAGCAACGCGCAGCGTGCCGCTCGTTGCGGGCATCAGCCCGCACAACATGCGAAACGTGGTGCTCTTCCCGGCGCCATTCGGGCCGAGCAGTCCATAAATCTCGCCGCGCTTCACCTCAAAGCTGACGTGATCGACCGCAGTGAAATCGCCAAATTTGCGCACCAGATCATGAACTTCGACCGAAATTTCGTCACCCGCAGCAGCCTTGGGCCGCTCCAGTTCCACTTCGCTGGAATGGCTCTTGGTCGCTACGGCGCCGAACAGCACCATGAACCCATCTTCGAAACGCGCCGGGACCTGCTGAAGTTTGATGGCCTTGCCGTCAATCTTGATGTCGTCCTTGAAGTCCGGTTGCTTCACCACGCGTACTTTGCCAGCTTCCGGCACCGCATCGACAACACCGTCCAGCCGGAACAACCGGGCCTGCAGCGACCGCGCGCTGGTTCCTTTCCCCGGCGTGGCTATAAAAACACAGTCGCTGGCTTTTTCCGTGATTTCGCCGGGTTTCCCCTGCGCCAGAACCTTGCCCTGATGCATGACGACGGCATGGTCGCAGAGTTCCGCCTCGTCCAGATAAGACGTGCTGACGATGACTGTCAGTTTGTCCTCGCGCACGAGCTTGGTGACGATCTCCCATAATTCGCGCCGTGACAGGGGATCGACACCCACGGTCGGTTCGTCGAGCAGGAGAAGTTCAGGTGAACGCACCAGCGTGCAGGCGAGGCCGAGCTTCTGCTTCATGCCGCCGGATAGTTTGCCGGCGAGGCGCTGTGTGAAACGCCCGAGGTCGGTCATTTCCATGAGCCGGGGGTAAATCTCCCTGCGCTGTTCCGTGGTGATGCCGTGCAGGTCGGCGTAAAGATCGAGGTTCTGCTGGACACTCAAATCCTCGTAGAGGCCGAATTTCTGCGGCATATAACCTATGCGGTTCTGTATTGTCTGCGGATCGGCTGCGACATCGATGCCGAGCACGGAGAGCTCGCCACTGTCGGCGACCATCAACCCCGCAATCAGGCGCAGCAACGTGGTTTTGCCCACACCGTCAGGTCCGACCAAGGCTGTCAATGTGCCTTGCCGCGCTTCGAAGGAGACCCCCTCCAGCGCTCCGACGGTCTCGCCCGTATCGCGGCGGAAGCTCTTGTGGATGGTCCGCGCCGTGACGGGATTGGTTGGCGCGGCGCCGTTCATGGTGTTGCCTTGCGGTCCGCATTCTGAGGCAGGGGCTTTGGTGCTTCGCTTGCCAGGAGCTTGACGGTGGCGGGCATGCCGAGACGGAGCATATCGTCCTTGTCCTCGACGAAAACCCGCACCTCATAGACAAGGCTCGAACGCAGATCTTCCGTCTCGACGGTCTTCGGCGTGAATTCCGCCACCGGCGAGATAAAACCGACCCAGCCATCAAGCGGGCGATCCGGGAAACTATCGGATGTCACCTTGGCGCGCATGCCGGAACGGACATGTCCGAGATTGACTTCCGAGACATAGGCGCGCACCCATTTCGTGCCGATGGTTGCAAGGGAGAATACCGGCTTCGTCGGGGCTGCCATTTCGCCCGGCTCCATAAGACGCGAACGTACCACCGCGTCGAAAGGCGCCACGAGTTCCGCGTCGTCAAGTTCTTGCCGGATGAGGGCGAGTTGCGCCTCGCTGGCGCGAAGTTGCGCTTCGGCCTGCAGCAATTCTTCAGCGCGCGGACCAGCAATGGCGAGATCAAGCGCACTCTGCGCTACTTCGACCTTGGCGTCGGCAACGCCTGCAGCAGCTTTTGCCGTGTCGAGATCCTGCTTGCTGATCGTAGCCGTCGCGGTCAGGGCAGCTCGCCGCTCATACTGGATATTGGCGTTTGCCGCGTCCGCCTTGGCCGATGCAAGATTGGCGCGCGCCTGTGCGATTTCTTCGGGACGGCTGCCGTTGCGGAGTTTCATCACCATGGCACGTTGCGCGGCGACAGTCGCATCGGCCTCGCGCACCTGCGGCGACAGCCGGCTGGTATCGAGCCGCGCCAGAACCTGGCCCTTTTTGACGATATCGCCTTCCTCGACGAGAATACCAGCAATGCGCTCCGAGCCGTTGAAGGCGAGCGTTGCCTGCCGCAGGTCGACATTGCCGTAAAGCGTTAAAGCATCATTGGCCGCCGGCCGACGCAGATACCACCATGTTCCGCCGCCGATCGCGGCGAGAACAAGAAGGAGGATAACAGTGCGAAGTGGCTTGTTCATCTCTCAACCATAACGCGAAAAATATGCATATGTCAAATTTGAATTTGAATTTTAGCTTTCAAAAAGTTCGGATCTCCTGTAGAATTCTCATATGGCCCGAAAAACACCGCGAAAACTGCCCGGCCGCCGCGAAGACGGCGCCACAACGAAAGCCCAGATTCTGGAAGCTGCTGGCGCAGTTTTTGCCGAGAAGGGGTTCGACCGTGCCACCGGCAAGGAGATTGCCGAGCGGGCTGGGAGCAACTCGGCTGCGGTCAACTACTATTATGGCGGGATCGAAGGTCTCTATGCCGACGTGCTTGTAGAAGCCCATCGGCGGCTTTTGACCTATGACAAGCTCGTTGCGCTTGCGGAGAGTCCCGGAGAGCCGACCGAAAAACTCAAAAGCCTCATCGGCCTGATCGCCCGCAGGATCACCGGGCCTGGTTCGTCGTCGTGGGCGCTGCGTGTCCTCAGCCGCGAGATTCTCTCGCCGTCATCGGTGTTTCCGGTCCTTGTTAAGCAGGAAATTCTACCTAAAAAGCTTGTTGTGACCGGTATAATAGGAGAGATTTTGGGCAGGCCGCATGACGACCCGGCCGTCACGCGTTGTACCCTGAATATCATTGCTCCCTTCGCCATGCTGCTCGTCGGCAACAGGCAGATATTTACCCAGGTGCTGCCGGGGTTCAACTCCGGCGAGCCTGAAGTCCAGGAGCAGATCGTCGAGCATTTTCAACGCTTTGCCCTTGCCGGGCTGGCGGCAACGGCCGCTGCGTTGCGGTTAGACGATCACTGATGCGTATCTTTGGAGTTATGCCTGTCTTCGGGCGATGTGTAGGCAGGCTTGTCGGTGTTCTTTTGTGACTTGGCAATTGCCGCCCGCAGCATCTGCCATTCTCTTTCATGGCGCTGGTAAACATCCTGC
Source organism: Phyllobacterium sp. 1468 (assembly GCF_031455525.1). NCBI lineage: Bacteria > Pseudomonadati > Pseudomonadota > Alphaproteobacteria > Hyphomicrobiales > Phyllobacteriaceae > Phyllobacterium > Phyllobacterium sp. 1468. The sequence continues at coordinate 150,964 of NZ_JAVDSX010000004.1, forward strand.
GGAACAGTTTGTATCGTCATGTGGGTTCTCCGAATGGGTTGACGCCCTATAACGATCACATAGGGCGCCAGTTCCCACTTCGCCATTCAAGATTTGCAACCGGCATTTACAGATGCGAAGAGGCTGGTCCTGGCCTCCCCGAGGCCGGCGCATTTACCATAGTACGAGAACCTAAACGCTTGGAACTTTGTCGTTCATTGCAAGTTCATCGTAGTGGGTGCACCTAATGGTTGCACCACTCACAGGAGACAATCTATGCACAAGATACTGAACGCCATCTCCGCGGCTATGCTGGGATTGGCAATGTTGTTGACATCTGCGGTCGCGTCCCAAGCCGCGCCCGTGTCCCCCACGACCATTCAGCTATCATCGAATGTTGAACAGGTGCGCGACAACAGGGCAGATTGGAAGCGTCATCATTCCAGGCGCAATTGGCACCACGATCGTCGTGACGCGCGTCGTCATTATTATAGCAACCGCCGCGACTGGCGCCGGTCCCATTGGGACAATCGGCGGCACCATCGCCACCACCGCTATTATCAAAGCAACCGCGGGCGGTATGGCAACGGCTATGTAGGCAAGAGCTGGCAATAACAGCACCACCTTAGAAAAAGCGGGGCGGTTCGGGGAGCCGCCCTTTTTACCGGTGCTTCCGGAGAGACTCGTAACCGGCGCGAACCTTTTCAGCCAATGTCAGCAACCTGTCCTTGCAGGTTTTCGCATCATAGTCGGCGGGTTGTTTCGGCGAAGCGATCACCGCCCTGAGCCAGCCGCGTACGGTACTGTCCGCCTCGTCGGCCGATTTTCCGAGCCCTTGCAGAATGGTTTCGCTGCTTTCGATGGCCGAGTAATGCGGCTCGCGTCCGAGTGCGTCCTGACACTGATAGGAAACGATGACGAGATTCTTCGCATCCGGATGACGCCACTCTTGCTGACGCTGCCGCCCGTCGTCGTGCATGCCGGCAAGATCACAGCCGCCAGCGCAATAGCCAAAACTGAAAATCGCATCTGTTCCCCCATCACTGCAGCGTAGGCTATTCAACAGGCGTCCCGGTGTCGAGAGGCGCGATCTGGAAGGTTCTGGTCCTAGGGAACGAGCAGGTGCTGGCTCCAGTCCTTCTTCGGCACGAGATCGCCGATTTTATATTTGAAGCCGACGACGTTCATGTTGTCGGCGCTGGTTTGGCATTTGTATTTCAGATGGTACCACTCGCCGCGGCTGCGAAAGGCAGCGCCGCGCGTCTTGATGGCATGGTCTTCCATCGTCGGATCGGCGAAGGCATATGCGAGCACTTTATCCGGGTTGAACTTTCCCTCGTCCTTGCGGATGCGCTCCATCGCCTCTACGTCGCAGCGCTGCTCCAGCCGGGTTTGTGGATCAAGCTTCTTCAAGCCTGCCTCCTCGGTCGAATTCATGGCTGATGCTGGACGAAGCGCGAAAGCTGCCAGCGCAATCGTAACAAAAATCTTCTTCATGCTCTGATTGGCCCTGTATCTGCAAATGGTGCCGGACACTATCGGCAAGTGATGCCATTAGCCAACCCTTGCCGAGCGAGCGCCCACAAAATTGAACGATCCGGCAAAAGAGTGGTGCGATAACAGCCGACTGGCAAAGTCCGAGACGCCTTGGGAGAAAACGAATCGGGGTTATGCTATAGACATTCCACTTAAAGGACTTGACCGCATCTCTTTGTCCCCCGCACAAAAGGAGGGCACGGATGACCTAAATCGAATTGATTAGAAACACTTAGCCGAATTTTGCTTTGCGGAACAAGGTGCCATTTGTGTGCGTTGACCCACCATGACCAACCTCGATTTCCTTGCTGTCACGATTGAAGTTGATGAGACGGGCGAGCTGCGGAACGTGAGTTCCGTGGCTGAGGCCGCCGAAATTCTTCGTCAGAATTGGCCAGTCGACCGCGGCAAGGAGCTTTCCAAAGCGCGGCGTGCCTGCCTCGATGCAATGGAAGGCGCGGGGAGCGTGGAAGAGGCAAGAACGGCCTTCGTGGCTGCCGCCAAGGAAGCCGGCATATTGGTTTGGAACAGCGCTTGGCAGTTTTGATCCCGGCTCTGTGCCGGTTATGCGATTTTTGCGCGAGGCGGAACAAAATCCTTGCAAACATGGGGTTTCATCTTTAGTCAGCGTCCTCGGAGAGGTGGCCGAGTGGTCGAAGGCGCTCCCCTGCTAAGGGAGTAGACCCGTTAAACGGTCTCGAGGGTTCGAATCCCTTCCTCTCCGCCACAGACATGTTTTTATCATTATAATGAATGAGTTACGAATTAGACTTACTCAAAAGTGCCTTCCTACTGTAAGGCGCACAAAGACTACGGGGCCACTCGCAGTGTACAAGGTTCTTTTGCCCAGGGTCTCAAACAGCAGTATCTGCGACCGTGGAAACGGCAGCAGTTTTCCAACGAGTTTGGCCGCACTGGTCTGAAAAGGATGACCCCCTTGTGCAGCTGCTTTTCCCTCTTTGATCCAGATATGCGCACGAGATTGAATAAGAAGCAGAATTTGGGCGGCAAGATCAGGGCTTAGATCGGGCAGCCTGCTTCCCCGTAGCTCGGCTCCGCCCACATCGACGCTCTTTTCCTGCAAGTCGGAAAGGGCCGCCAGGTAAAGCTGTTGTTGCAGTTTCGACAGCGATTCCGCCGTTCATGCGCGCATAGTCTCTCGACGGTTGCGGTCAACCTCCTCGCGAAAAGCCGCGATCGGGGGACGTCGCGGAGTTTGACTCGACTGCACCCTGGCGCAATACCCCGCGCGGGGGTTTCGGAACTTGCAAACGCGCGCATAACTTGCCGACCGCTACGTCGGATATTCCGAGTTCCTTGGCCACCTCAGAGGATTTAATCATGCGTCCCAAGCGCCTGAAACAACGCGTTTTTCAACAGTATCGGCCCAAAGCGGCTGCAACGGACTGGCATTGTAACTGTAACGTACTTCCGCGGCATTTGAGCGTGTTTTACCCTAGGGTATCTGAATAGAGGAGCGTGTGGACCGGGAGATACCTGCGCCTGCAAAAGGCTGCACGTGTGTCGAAGGGTACGCGGCTTGGAGGATTCGGTTCGGAGGAAATGCAGTAGAAGGGATGTGGTCCGAGACTGGCATTTTGTCGGCTCTCGATAGGCTACAACAAGCTCATACAGAGAACTCGCGTTAGGAAGGAGCGTTCGTGCGATGGCCAGCAGCGCTGACAACAGTTTGTTTCGCTTCACGCATCTGCGTGCCGCGAAATCTCAATTTCGCCGCCCCGCGCCCGGCGGGACGCCAGTCACCTCAGCGTCGACCGTACGTAAGCCTGCGCCGCTATCCGCGAAGGTAAAGCGGTCCGCGACTATCAGCCAGCCGGTGTTCGATCCGCTGCGTGTGTCCAGAGATCTGGTGAGCGCCCAGCGCGAGTTTGAGAGGCTTGATCCGATCCGCGATCTTAACCTGTCAGTTGAGCGTGGCCTGTTCACGTTGCAGGCCAGCGCCATCAAGCGTTTGTCTTCAAGGACAAAGTCAACGCTGGAAAAACTCGGTATGTCGCTGACAGACACCCATATCGGCGATCTTGTCGCCGCGATCGATGGCGCGCTGACGCCGCCTCAGCCAGAGGATACGCCCGGAGAACCACCGGCGCCGAGCCCCCGTCCTGCCGAATTGAACGCGGTCGGCGTCGCCGATCTGCTGGTGGTAAAACAGCAAATCAAGCGCTATGAAGCCGGCGAAATCGCGCATATCGAAAACATTCTCGACGGTGAATCCAAACTCCGTACACATCGCCAGCTCAACCGAACCGAAGAAGTGATCAGCACGCTTAAGGAGCAGGAGCACGAAAAAGAGACGGAGCTGCAGACCACAGAGCGTTTCGAGCTCAATCGTGAGACTACGCGGACCCAGCAAGCCGATCAGAAGGTCGGATTCGGACTATCACTCTCCGGCAAGTATGGCCCGACTGTAGAGTTCGAAAGCAAGCTCGATGTGAGCAACCAAACCAGCGAAGAAAACGGCCTTAAGAACTCCGTTACCTATGCCAAGGACGTCGTCGAGCGCTCCAAGGAGCGGATTGTCGAGCGTGTCCGCGAAGAACGGCGGCTTACCATCCTCCGCGAGGTAGAGGAAGTAAACGAGCATCGGCTCACAAATGAGAGCGGCGAGCACAGCGCCGGCATCTATCAGTTCGTCGACAAGATATATGAGTCGCAGGTGTTCAACTATGGCCTGCGCCAGATGTTCGACTTCATGATTCCAGAGCCGGCGTCGTACATGTGGCACCTCGAAAAGATGCCGCAACCGGATCCGGAATTGCCTATTCCGCCAATCAGACTGGAGGTCGAAGCACCGGACGCGAGCCACATTCATGAGGGTAATTATCTGCGTCTTGGTGCCCGTTACGGCACCAAGGGGCTGAAGGCCCCACCGCCCATTTTTCTCGTGAAGAGTGCGAGCGTCACACAAGGCATGGGCAACGACTCAGAGGAAGATCAGCCTCGCAGCCGCAATCAAATCGAGATCCAGATTCCAAAGGGCTACCGACCCGTCTGGGCATTGACGACGGTGATGGGCGTGACGGACGAGGATCCTCACTTCGCGTTCAGTGTCGGCAACGAGTACGATTACTGGCGTCCGACGGCGCAAGGCGAGCGGATCGATGTTCAAGAGGGCGATCTTCGATTCTACCGGCCCAATGCCAACCGGGTAACGGTCTTCCCGAGTGACGGCGGTCTCTACGCCGACGACGACAAGCTCACCATCCATATTTTCGCGCATGAGACCGCGAACTACAGTGTGCACACCAAGGTCACCTTCCAGCGCCAAGCCGAGGGGCTGCGCGAATGGGCCACATCGACCTACGACACGATCGCCGAGGCATATTCGAATGTCTTGCTTAGGTATCAGCAAGAAGTCGAGACGCTGAAACAGAAGAAAGAAGCGGAAAAGGGACTCGCCTTCGAGTTTGGGAATCCCCCGTCCGTCAATGAACGTATCATCCGGACGGAGTTGAAAAAGCACTGCCTCGCGTTTATTCGCAATGAACACGCCGGCCTATTGAACACCGCACACACCAGTGGCGGCTCGCTCTACCCGCCGCACTTCGACATCGAGGATGCCAAAGCCGACGGGGCGATCATCCGCTTCTTCGAGCATGCATTCGAGTGGGACCAAATCCAATACGTGTTCTACCCATATTTCTGGGCACGACCCGGTGGATGGGCCGACCGCTTCCGTGCACGGAACATGGATGCCGAACTCGAAGATTTCTTGAAAGCAGGCTATGCGCGCGTCGTCGTGCCGGTGCGGGTCGGGTTCGAGGCTGCTGTCTCCTATTTCATGCAGGAGGGACGCGTCTGGAACGATGAGGGCGAGCCGCCGATCGATCATCCACTCTACAAGCCGATCGTCGATGAAATCAAGGAGCTCACCGGAGGCGATCGGGGCGAAGTCGCGGTCGGCGACCCGTGGGAAACGCATCTGCCGACAACGGCCGTCCTGGTGCGCAAAGGTCACACGCTGCCCGAATGGGAGCGGGTGTCGCCGAACGAGTGGAAATGGAAGCCCAAGGTCTAGAATTCGAGCGCGACTATGGCGAATGGCTCGAGCCCAAGCATTTTCTACAAGGAAGTGGACGACGCGATCGCGAGAAATCCTCCGGACGTGGGCGATCTCGTCGTCCTTAAACAGCTTTGCGAAGCTGTCGAGGCCGACGACAAGCCTGCTGTCGCGCGGCTCACGCGTGACCTCGTCAAGCTGGCCGGTCAGGAGGATCCCCTACACGCGATCTCTTACGAGCTTTTTCACGCCTTGATGGCCCGCATCCTCCTGAGGGGGTGGTTTGAGGAATTCGATCTCCTGATCAACTGGCCCCAAACCCGGTTTGGCAGCAAGAACAAGCGGATCGCGAACAACTGGGGCGGTATCATCACGATTGCGAAGGACCAGCCTCAATCAGTGGAGCTTCTAACTGGATCGAATCGCGAGAAGGAATGGCAGCGAGCTTTGAACGGGCTCGACGGTGCGATGCGGCATTTCGCGAAGGTTGACTTGCCCCCGGCCGCGCGGATGGGCGCGCCGCCAGAAGGCCCCTCCTTTGACGAAAGAGTACTCCCTGAGCAATTGCTGGAAACGATCGAGCAATTCTATCGCGTTCTGCAAATGCTTTTTCAGCAGTTGCTTGAACTCGCACTGGCGAAACTGGAGAGAGATAACAATGACGTGGTCGGCCTGCGCAAGCTGCAAGATCTGCAGCTGTCACTGTGGAAGCTGCTGACTACAAAGGATATTCCGAAAGACTTCAAAGCCGGGAAAGCCCTTGACGATCTGAAGACGCAGAATGACCGCCGTACAATAATTCTGAACAAGACAATACGCGTCACTGAATTCCGCTATGGACGTGGTCGGGCAAAACTGCATCGCTTTCTGGACGCATTTCCACCGCACAACGCGCGGAGCGTCATTTTCAATTCACTGGATCGTGACGATAAGGACCAGCCGGACGTCAGAGGCGAAAGAATAGGCAGCATCCAGGTTTCGCGGGATCGCCAACTTGCGTACTTTCTGGTGACGTATGGCCACACGTGGGATCCGAATGAGCGCCCAACGCCAGCGCATTTGTTTCGCCGCGCCTTGATCAAAGGGCGCCATGGCGGGCGGCTCAGGCTCGTCGAGAACGACGAGTTGATCACGTTCTTGTACAGTTTCTTCGCAGAGACACTCGCGGAGTTCACTCGCCAAGCCACGACCGCCGCAGAAAAGAGCAAGGCACCCGTCAATGCCTGGCGTGAAACCGTCGACACCGCCAGCGTGTATTTCGGGCAGGTGACGACTCACTCCAGGCTCAATCTGACGGAAGGACCGCCAAACTATCTGACGCATGCCTTCCCGCGTAACCTCATCGGCCGACTGCTTCATGACTGCGGAGTTCACGCCGTGAGATCGGCTTACGTGTTGTTGTCAGTCTTGAACCGGATCAACGGGTCACACGCGGAGCTTGCCGGTGGGATACATGCGCGGTGGGTGCGTCTGCCGCTTCACGTCGGTATGCTGATTCAAACCGGCAACTTCGGCGTGGTTGTGCAACACAACGAGTACAGTTCAGTGACCGACAATGACGAGTTGAAAACAACCATGACTGCGTGGAAACAACCGCCTCACGAGACCGACCCCCCGGATCCCAACGATGCCATGCTCAAATTCCAGGAGGATCTCACCGCCAATGGCTTCAGCAGCGATCTGGATATGCCGATCAGCTCGGTTCCAATTCTGGAGATTGGGGAGCCTGTCACGACCCACACCATCTGGAACTCGTATCAAAAGAAAGTTGTGCCGTCACAACTTTTCACGGGTTTGGTGGGCGCGAGCAATGCGCCGCAGTATCAGTTCGACATTCGCTACTTGCGGCTCTCGGAGCTGGAGCGCGAGTGGTACAATAGGGACGTGCTCCGATTTTGGAACAAGGAGTGTCTCGACATCTGGAACCATTGGGCAAACGTTTTGACCAGCACCAAGATCAGTGACACGGAGTATGAAAAGCAGAAGCAGCCATACATAAAGGCGCTGAACGAAGCACTGGATAGAATCGAAGAAAGCTACGAGGCACAGATTCGACCCAAGAAGGACGAACTCAGCAAAGCCATTCGCGGCGAACCCAAGCTCCTGGTACCTGGAGTACGCATCGTCTCCGCGTCGCGCCTAGAAACCGTTCTGCCGGCGGTCGAGAAAGTCGCGGAACACTTGAACGACATCTCGCAGCCGAATTTCAGGCTCAATCCGGACTTCGTTCCGCCTTTCGCCAGAAAGGAGGAGGTCCTGCTGGAGGTGCCATAGGGCGAGGACATGGCGTTAACAAAATAAGACGCTGCTCCGCGCCGCTTGGTCGTTGGCGCAAACCCGTGTGCGTCACCGCAACAGCCATCAGGTATTGGCAGACTGCTTCAAACTCTACCCTGATGACATCAGCCGGGAATACGAGCGATCACCTTGATCTCGAAGTCAAACCCCGCGAGCCAGTTGATGCCGATCGCGGTCCAGTTCGGATAAGGCGGTGCCGGGAAGACTTCGCTTTTTACGGTCATGATCGTTCCGAACTGATTTTCGGGATCGGTATGAAAAGTCATCACATCCACGATGTCATCAAGCCCGCATCCACCCGCTTGCAGGGTCGCTTCGAGATTAGCGAATGCCAGACGGACCTGAGCCTCGAAGTCCGGCTCGGGCGAGCCGTCGCTCCGACTGCCGACCTGACCGGACACGAACAGGAGATTGTCTGATCTGATCGCTGCGGAATAGGTCTGTGAGGTGTAGAGGTCATGCCGACCGGCGGGGAAAACGGTGTCACGCTGGGCCATATGGAATTCTCCTGTTGCGGGTGGAAAGGGTCCGACGAGTCAATGTCCGTCGCGTAGTCTTGTTTGTCCGGCGCACATCAGACGCGCGTCTCTCGCTTGAAGAAGTAATGCAGCACGAAGTGCGCTGGAGAGACAACCGCGACGAGCACCCATCCTTCAGCGCCCAGCTTCCCGAGATCGGCGGAATCCAAGGTCCTTTCGACCACTAGATATTCCCATTGCATCGTTCATTCTCCAATTAATCCTGAAGCATATCCTGGCAGCGGCGAGTATGATCAGCGGGTTCAACTGGTCGCAACGGCCATTGTCGGCAAGACCACCGCTTTCGTACCGACGGGAACTCGGTTGTAGAGGTCCATGATGTCCTGATTCAGGAGCCGGATGCAGCCGGATGACACTTTGGTTCCGATGGTCCACGGCTCGACCGTGCCGTGAAGGCGGTAGTAGGTGTCCCGGTTTTCCCGGTAGAGATAAAGCGCACGTGGGCCGAGAGGGTTTCCCGCACCGCCGGGAAGGCCCTCCTTCAGCGGACCATAGCGTTCCGGATCGCGGGCGATCATGTCAGGCGTGGGTCGCCAACGTGGCCATTCAGCCTTGCGTGCAATTATACCTTCGCCCTGGAAGTTGAAGGCCTCGATCTTGCCGACGCCAACGCCGTACCGCATCGCCTTGCCGTTCTCCAGGACGAGGTAGCAAAACTTTTCGTCAGGATCGACGACGATCGTGCCGGGCTTCTCGTTCGTCTGGTAGGCGACCTGTTGCCGGTAGAAGCGTGGCTTCACTTTAGTCAGGTCGATCGCAGGAACTGGGAAGGGCTCGGTGTCGATTGCCGCATACATCGTCAGATAGTACGGATCGTCGGAAGGTGACTTCAGCGTCATTTCCAGAGGCCGTTGCATCGCGCAGCCTCCCAGTACCATTGGCAATCCAACAACAAACGAACGCCTGCTTATCGACATTTTTACTTCAGTCCCGCGATAGATAAATGTGGGAGCCATAAAGCCCGTGGCGCGGACCGCGTCTTTCCGTTATGGTGTGATGGATCCTATAACCAGAGGATATAAATGGACGTCAATCTCGCCCTTCGAGCCTTTATCAGGACCGTTGAAAAGGGGTCGGTGACAGGTGCGGCACGCGATCTCGGCATTTCGCAGCCGGCGGTGACCAAGCATCTCCGCAACCTCGAACGCCATGTCAACGCGCGGTTGCTGGAGCGCACGACGCGCGCGGTCCGGCCGACCGCGCATGGGTTGAGACTTTATGAAGCGAGCCGTAATGCGCTTGCTTCGATTGAGGCCGCGATGGAGGGAGTTCGCCACGACATGGGCGAGATCGAAGGTGCTCTTCGCATCCATGCCCCATCCTGCATTGGCGCGCAGCATCTTCATGGCATGGTGATGGAGTTCCAGAATGAGCATCCTGCGGTCACGGTCGATCTCGTGCTCGACAACCGCCAGGTCGATTTAATCTATGAGAATTTCGATCTCGCCGTTCAGTACGGCAAGCCGGAACAACAGGAGCTGATCATTCGCCGGTTCGGATCGATCCGGCGCATTCTCGTCGCCGCGCCGGACTTTCTGAAACGAACCGGGCCGATCGACAGTTTGGATCGCTTGTCGCAAGTGGACATGGTCACCACCACGACAATCCTGTCGCCGCGAGATACGCTCACACTATGCAGAGAGGGGGCCATTTCCGAGATTTCCGTTCGCCCATCGCTCAGAACCAACAACGCGCAGGTGATAATAAACAGCCTGAAGTCAGGGCATGGTGCAGGCCCTGTCCAGGTAATCCTGGTATCGGAAGAGCTCGCGGACGGCCGCCTGGTGCGCATATTGCCGGAATACGAGGTCAGGCCGACGGACGCATACTTGACCTATCCATCGACGAGATTCATGCGCCCTGTTGTGCGAGCCTTTACCGATTTTGTGGTTCCGAAATTGCGCAATGTCGAAGGCATTGACTGAGTACTTGACATAGCTTCCCTTCGGCCAAAGGCTGTCCGTTCGCAACGCGCCTCAGGTGCGCGGCCCATCGGCGCAAGGCGCTCGCCATTCAAGCAGATAGCGCCGACCCCGCTGTAGTGAAGCGCGCTGTTAAAGAAACGGTCGGGGGCCTCGATATTCTCGTCAACAGCGTCGGCATTGCCCGCTATATTATCCACGCACATCTTGGGAAGGCGGTCGCATTATCACCGTAGGGTCGAACCCCGCTGAACGCGCCCCGTTTCCCGGCCTTGCCGGATACTCGCTGACCAAGTCCGCGCCGCTCGGACTGACACGCCACCTTGCTCGCGAACTCGGGCCGCAGGACATCACGGTAAACCTGGTACAGCCGGGAACCGATCGACACCGACATGAACCCAGCAAACGGTGAATTGGCCAAGACGGCTCGCGCCCCAAAAGCGGCCATTACGGATGTCGGTGATTGGGTGGAAAGCTGGCCGTCTACTATTGGTGATTCGATTGCGCAATGAGCCCAAGATGCATGTCGCCTCGCATCAGTTGATGATTTCTCCTCGTTCGTCTGAGCGCAATGCGATCAAACGCTCCCTCCACCCGTGTAGTGCTTCGGGCGTCAATCTGGTCCAATGCGTGATTTCGCCGATGACCTTGAGCGGTGCGCTGCTGCGATACGATCGCGTGGGGTTGCCGGGAAATTTCTTGTCGGTCACGTTCGGGTCGTTCTCGAATGTCCCAGTCGGCTCTACGACGTAGACACGCGGGACTGCGCCGCCTTCGATGAGTTCAGCCGCGATTTCAGCGGCAAGCCCGGCACCGTCCACAGTGGCAGTGAAGTAGATGTGATTCATCACCACTTCAGGACGATAGTTCGACCGGTATCCTGCGATGAGGAACTCACCCACGCGCAAATCCGCAACTGTGCCGTGAAAGAAGGGTCCCTTGTCGAGCACTTCGGTCATCGTGATCGTCCTCATCTTGTGAGTCTGCATATAGTCGATGAGCTAAGCGGTGCCAACGTCCGAATGCTGTGCAAAAAGATCAAAGAAGCGGTCCTCTCGAGGCAACAAGGCGCTAAACTATTTCGGCATGACGTGCACATTCTCATTAGCGGGCCTCCAATCAGCTGGCGACTTAACTCGTCGTGGCTGGATCGACCTGCCACTTCAACTGCGCCAACTGTTCTGCGTCCCCGGCACGTTCGGCGAAGCACCTCGACTGTTCAGGAAGTAAACGCCAGCTCCAGCCGCCTTAGCGGTCGGCAAACGCACGTATGGGTGTCGTCCGCAACCGCGTATACTAGGATCGCTGGGCAGTCGTCGTCTGCTCAGGATCCGCGCCGGGAACTTGCAGCGATGTAACCGAGGGGACGCCATGTACATTCTTTATGGGGGTGACTTCACCCGCGCACCGCTTGTCCAATGGGTGCTTGGGGAAGGTAAAATAGAATACGAACTTAGAAAAATAGACATTATGAAAGGCGAGCACCGCAGCGCAAAATTCCTCGCTGTAAACCCAGCCGGCTTGGTGCCCGTGCTGATTACTCCTGAGGGCGACGCACTCTATGAGGTGGCCGCTTTGATGCTATATCTGGCGGATCGGCACAAACTCACAGATCTTGCTCCTCAACTGGCGGATCCGGATAGGGGGCTTTTTCTCTCGACGCTTTTCCACATTGCCGGTGACATACAATCCGAGATGAAGCGCTTTCATTTCCCCCACCGCTTCTCATTGAGAAGGGAGGATAACGCAGGGATCCAGGATCTGGCGAGATCGTTCGTCCTCAGCCGCTTGAACGTCATGAATACCAGACTAGCAAAAGGGGGTCCATACGTCCTAGGATCCCGCTTTTCGCTGGCGGATTTCTATCTGAGCTTTTGGACCGCATACCTCGACCGCGCAACCGTTTGCATGCAGTTTCCGTCAATTGCCACCCTCTACGCCTTGGTCCGATCTCGTCCGAGCGCAGCTCGCTACCTCGATGAGACCGAGAGGATGGCGGAGACCTATGCGGAGATGATGAAAAAAAGACCCGGCGGCGTGATCACCTAACCACAGCCGGCGCTAGCATTTTCCAATCGAACGGATGGGCTAGGCGGCGATAGACGAAGCGGATTCCTCTATTCTCGATATAACAGTTGGGCACCGTTTCTAGCGAGACGGGCGTCCTGGTTCGCGGTACCGAACTCAGTCATGTCATCCTCCGGATGCTTGGCATAAAATATCGAGTGGGAGTAGCTGGTGCGGTTTTGACTGGGTCTGACTCGCTCGCGGTCCGAGGCGTTCCGTAGCCCGCACAGCACGCGTGGTGCTCCCGGCACGAAAGTGCCGGGGGCAGTATCGTCACTTCGCGAGTGCGGCCTTTTCAATCACCGCGGCGACTTCCTTCGCGTGGACGACGAGGGAGGCATGGCTACCGGCGACCTCCGTCGTCTGGGCCTTCATCCTGTTGGCGAACATCTTCTGGACCTCGGGTGTGATGACCTTGTCCTTCGTGCTGATCACATAGAACGTCGGCTTGTCCTGCCAAGCTGCCTTATCGACGGGAGCCTCGAACGCCGTGTGGTTCAGCGGGAGCTGATGGCTTGCCAAGGATTCGGCGATCTCCGGAGGAAGGTCCGCAGCGACTGCCGAAGGAAACACTTTGGGATCAATGTAGAGGTCGCCCTTTTCGTCGGGATGAATCGCTGCGGCGCCTTCGGTTGCCGGACCGCTCTTGGCTAAGATCGCCAGAGATTGTCCCACGTCGGGCGCGAACGCGGAGACGTAGACGAGCGCCGAGACGTGGGGATCGTCCCCTGCTTGCGTGATGACCACACCGCCCCAAGAGTGGCCGACGAGAACGGTCTTGCCGTTCTGTTTTGCGAGCGCCTGTTTGGTGGCATCGACGTCCGCTGCGAGGGAGGTGAGCGGGTTTTCGACAAGCGTTACGTTGAAGCCCTTTTTCGTGAGGATATCGGCAACCGGCTTCCAGCTCGTCTGGTCGACGAAAGCGCCATGGACGAGCACGATATTGTGAGCCGCCCCCTTGGGTAGTTGAGCTGATTGGGCGGGGGCGGCAAATGTTGCCCCGGCCATGAGGATGGTGGCGACTGAGAGTAGAAGATTTCGCATTGATTGCTCCTGTTGGGATGACGGACGACGCGTCCGGGGGAAAGGCAGGCGTGTCGGCAAAAGTCGCGGTCTCCCATCTCGCCGCGCGACCTGTTGGCTCGACTTGAGATCAGGTAGTACGTGGAGCATTTGGACGTTAGGCATCAATCGTCCGAATGTTGTGTCTGACCGTCCGTCGTATTAGCATCGGGAGGATGGACATCCTCGCCCAAGTGCTCGATCGCGTCCGCCTCGGTGGGACTTTGCTCTTCCACTTCGAGCTCGGCCATCCATGGAACCTGGCATTGCCAGCGCGTCCCTACGCCCTATTCCATTATCTCAGCGGTGGCTCAGCTACCCTCGCGCTTGATCAGGGACGAGAACTCGACATGACAGCAGGCGACTTTGTCGTCGTCACACGCGGCGAGCCTCACGTGATTTTCTCGGACCGCCGGACAAAGCCGTTACCGATTATGGACCTCGATCGACTGCCCGGACGTCTTGGCGTTGTTCGTCATGGAGGCGACGCGCAGCCGCTCTCGACGATGATCTGTGGCAATTTCACTGTGGAGCGGCCCTCGCGCGGTAGCGTGTTGGAATTACTTCCGCCCCTGCTTCTCCTGAAGCCGACGGAAGACGGTGGATGGCTCGAGGCAATTCTGCAACGCATGGTGAGCGAGTCGGCGCTTGCGCGTCCTGGCCAAGGCGTCGCGCTCTCGCGACTGACAGAAGTGCTCTTCGTTGAGGTGCTGCGAAGCTGGATCAAGTCTCTCGATTCCGGAGAAGGCGGGTGGCTGGGGGCGATGGCGGACCCGCACATAGGACCGGCGCTTCAGTTGATCCACGAGCGACCGGATCAACCCTGGACCCTTGGCGACCTAGGGCGCCGCGTGGGGCTCGGGCGCTCGGCGTTTTCAGCTCGCTTCACCAATCTCGTCGGCCAATCCATGTACCGTTATCTAATCGCACGCCGGATGTCGGAGGCCGCGTTTTTGCTCGAAACAAGCGACGAGGGGATTGCACGGATTGCGACCTGTGTCGGCTACCAGAGCGCGGCCGCGTTTTCGAAGCTGTTCCAGCGACATCATGGCCTATCGCCTGGCCGTTATCGAGCAGTTCGCCGGACTGACGGTGGCCGAAAGCAAGGGGGCGTTCTGCAAGCAGAACTCGCCGATTGAACTCGACCAGCTGGCTTCTGGGAAGTCTGGCGATTGGCGGCGGTGCGGCTTCGGGACGTATGCCCGGTTTTAGTTCACAAATGGCGTCCCCCGAGAGATTGGACTGTCGTCGCGTTTTGGCTTGATCACATTCGCGACAACTGCTTTCGCGAGTTTGCCATTCAGTAGTGGACAGTCTGCTTGCGGCTCCATCTCGGTCATTCAGGTTTCCTGGCCCATAACTGTTCTAGGGACCACTAGGATTCCCCTGCGCCTTGAAAGGATATGAACCGGCTGCCCGATTTATGAGGTTTCCTCTAATGCGGGTCCGAATGAGCCGTTGTCGATCTTCGACGCGCATTGTGAGAACATGGGGGCGATGTAGTGCTGAAAAAGGCATGACGATCGACGGCGATAAACGTTCCTTTGAAAATGCTGATAACAGGCAATATTCCAACAGTTTTAATTGTAGCGCGAATGACTACAATCCCGATCAAAGGCCTGTTGTATCGGGCCTGTTCGATGGCACTTTGCGCCCTCATTCCGGCCATCCAAACTGCCCACTTTAACTCTTAAAGCCGGTCAGTCTGTTATGCGCGCGATCGTTGCGGACTGCGCACCCAGCGGGGGTTGCCGAGAAGGACCCGTGCGACTGGTTATTACTGCGACCACGGGCTACGTTAAATTCAAGCTCGGCGCTGCAGAATGCCGACAACACCCGAAAGCTTCGTGAGAGTACGCATGGGCAGACCGAATTATCAGGATATCGCTGCGTTGGCCGGTGTAGGCACGGCAACAGTCGAACGGGTTTTAAATGGAAGAGGCGGTGTCCGATCGGAGCTTATTGAAAAGGTCACGCTGGCCGCTCGTGCGTTGAATTACCCACGGATCATACCTGATGCTTACCACAAGATGTTGCGCATCGAGGTGCTGATGGTACGTCCTGAGACCACGTTTTATCGGCGCCTGTCCCATGCATTTGAGGCAATCGCAGCAACGCTCGACCCTTTTGTGCTCGTGCATCGAAGCTTTACAGACGAGATGAATCCTTACGAGATTGCAAAGCGAATTCTCTCTATCGACAGCTCTCGCGCTGGCCTCATCCTTGCCGTACCGAATAGTCCCCAGATTAGCGCCGCTGTGGAAGCTGTTGCGAACAGAGGCGTCCCGATAGTCCATGTGGTGACAAGAGCATCGGAAACGATCGGAGAATTTGTCGGGATCGACAACTATGCAGCGGGACGAACGGCAGCGTATTTTATAGCTCGGATGGCACGGCAGTCCGGACCAGTCATCGGACTTTGCCACCCTATTTATCAGGTTCATCGGGAACGTATGCGGGGGTTCTCCGACTACTTTCGCGAGCATTCCACGGGGGTCAACTTCGAATGGATCGGCTTTAGCAGAGACGAAGAGCAGTACAGCAAGGAGTCACTGTCCTATGCCATTGAAAAGTATCCTGATCTTGTCGGAATTTATAACGCGGGCGGCGCCAATTCCGCTCTGATTGAGGTGTTGGGACGAGATCAGCGCGGCCGAGACATCCTCTTTGTCGCCCACGAATTGACGGACTATACCCGCACAGCCCTTCGCGACGGGCTGGTGGATGTCGTTCTTGATCAAGCACCGGAAGCCCAGGCCCAGCGTGCACTTGACCGGATATTATTCCGAATCGGCCTAACAAAGATTCAGCCAGACGAAAAACCCATCCGTTTCATCACCATCACCGCCGAAGGCCTCTGATCTGATCTGATCTGATCTGATCTGATCTGATCAACAAAGTCTTCGATGTTTTGGCCCTCTTGCTGCTACTTAAGGCGCAAGGAGGAGGGCAGGATGTTCATCTGAACAACTGCAAAAAGCGTCATTCGCTCTCCTTCAATAGAAACTTTGTGCGGGCACGGAGAACGTGATTTGCCTCAGGGAGAAGCCAATGGATGATCTCAACTATGGGAAGCGCAACAAGCGCGGCGACTGGGCACCGACGCAGCCAGTTCAATATGCACCCCTGTTTCAATTCCCAACCCGGATCATGGCGATCCTGAAATGGTTGCCCCATTATTTCTTTCCGTGGAACGCGATTTTCGCGGCTTCCGCAGTAGCATATTGGGCCTGGATTATTCCTTCCGTTGAAACCATGCGCACGCTCGGGTTCGGCTGGATCGGTTGGCTGTACGCCGTCAACGCGGTCTGCGTATTCCTGTTTTACGGAGCATTTGAGCTGCATCTGTATGTGCTAAAGCGGCAGGAAAACCGCTTCAAATACAACGGGAAATTTCCGTCCGAGCAGAAAAACCAGGCATTCTGGTTCGAAAATCAGAACAAAGACAATATCCTGCGCACGTTTTTGTCGGGCGTCACGATCTGGACCGCCATCGAAGCCGGAATGCTCTGGGCCTACGCCAATGGTTACGCGCCTTGGTTGACCGTGGCCGAAAACCCGTGGACGCTGGCGCTCGTTGCGCTTGTCGTTCCAATCATCCACGAGTTTCACTTCTTTTGCGTGCACCGGCTGATCCACACCCCGCTTCTCTACAAGTGGGTCCATTCGGTCCATCACAACTCGGCCAACCCGTCGCCATGGTCGTCGCTGTCCATGCACCCCGTCGAGCACTTGCTCTACTTCGGGACGGCATTTTACCACCTCATATTGCCGTCGAACCCCATCCTGATGCTGTATCAGCTTCATTATGCAGGCTTTGGCGCTATCCCCGGTCATGTCGGCTTCGACAAGCTCGAAGTTGGCGGGGACAAGCTGGTCGATAGCCATGCCTATGCGCATTATCTCCACCACAAGTATTTCGAGGTGAACTACGGGGATGCCTTGATCCCGCTCGATAAGTGGTTCGGCACCTGGCATGACGGCTCGCCTGAAGGTGAAGCGCAGATGCAGAAGCGTTATCGCAAGCGGAAAGAGAAGCTGGTGGCACACAAAGCGCGGGGCACGGTCGGGGAGGCTGCGGAATGAGCTGGGTTTCCGCTTGCCAACTCGAGGACATCGAACAAGAGGGTGCCATTCGCTTCGATCACAGCGGACGCTCGTATGCGATCTACCGTGGCCCGGATGACAGCGTTTACTGCACCGCGGGTCTTTGCACTCACGAAGCTGTCCATCTGGCGGACGGCCTGGTGATGGATTTCGAAGTGGAATGTCCCAAGCATTCCGGCGCCTTCGATTATCGCACCGGCGAAGCCATTCGCCTGCCTGCGTGTGCGAATCTGAAAACATATCCGGCCGAGGTGGTCGATGGAGAGGTTCGCGTGGCTTTGGACTAAGGCCGCCGAAACATCAGGCCCTGCGGGCCTGCGGAGCGTACTGGCGCGCTCCCGCGCCAGTCCCTCCGGGAGAGGAGCAAACCATGGGCGGTTTCGTTATTGTCGGAGCAGGGGAAGCGGGAACCAGAGCGGCCTTCGCGCTTCGGGAAACGGGTTATGACAAGCCCATAAAGTTGATCGGCGCTGAAACGCACTTGCCTTATGAGCGCCCACCCCTTTCAAAGCCGTACAACGGCGCCGTAGCGATGAAGGCGATTTGTTCTGCCGAAGCTCTGTTGAATGCGGGCATCACCTACCTTCCCGCCGTGGAAGTTGCGGAGCTCGATGTCGCGGGGCAGGCTGTAATCCTAAGCGACGGCCAGTCGTTGGCTTATGACAAACTTCTCTTAACCACCGGTGGGCGGCCTCGGAAACTGTCATGTCCTGGCGCCGGACGAGCGCTGGAGTTCCGTACCTATGATGATGCGAAGATCATTCTCGACAGCGTAAATGCTAGCCGGAGTGTCGCGATTATCGGAGGTGGTTTGATCGGGATGGAGCTCGCCGCCATGCTGCGTGGCAAAGGCTTGATCGTCAGTATCGTCGAAGCCGCGCCAAAACCGCTCGGCAGAGCGGTGCCTTCGCGTTTTGCCGCGAAGATGCACACGCGCCACGTTGACGAGGGTGTCAACTTTCATCTCGGGGTCGGCATTTCTGAAATTCGTGATAATACCGTCCTTCTAACCAACGGTGCGG
This sequence comes from Phyllobacterium sp. 1468, assembly GCF_031455525.1. NCBI lineage: Bacteria > Pseudomonadati > Pseudomonadota > Alphaproteobacteria > Hyphomicrobiales > Phyllobacteriaceae > Phyllobacterium > Phyllobacterium sp. 1468. The sequence goes on from NZ_JAVDSX010000004.1 coordinate 169,517, forward strand.
AAGTGCCAGCAGATGTTGTTGTTGCCGCTGTCGGCGTCCAGCCTGAGATTTCCCTGGCTGAAAAAGCGGGTCTCGCGACCGGGAACGGGGTCCTGACCAATCCATTCCTGCAGACGAGCGATCGCCATATCTTCGCTGCTGGGGACTGCGCCGCGGTCGAACAGCATGGCGGCGGACATGTTCGGTTCGAGAGCTGGCGCAATGCCAGGAGCCAGGCGCAGACCGCTGCACGAAACATGGCTGGGGCCAATGAAGCGTTTTCGGCCATCCCCTGGTTCTGGACAGATCAGTATGACCTGGGTCTTCAAGTCGCTGGGTTACCGCAGCCGCATCATCAAAGTGTCGTGCGAGCTCTGCCGACCGGCGAGATGGAGTTCTATCTCGACGAGGGAACGTTGGTAGCAGCGGCCGGTCTCGGGATAGGAAACAGCGTTGCCAAGGACATCAAACTCTCGGAGATGTTGATTGCTGCTGCCGTCAGCCCAGACCCGGCCGCTCTGGCCGATGCTGGCGTCAATTTGAAAACCCTGCTTAAAAGCGCGAAAGCTGCATGATGCAGAAGCTGAATGTTTTCCAGTCTCTCTGGGCCATGGAACGGCGCCATAAACCAGAGAGTGATCAGATCGATCCTTGGGTCGAACCCTGTTCCCGCAATGCATCGGCAGTCTAACGCTACCAGAAGGGGGCGATTTGTGAAACCTCGCGCAGAATCCTCCATCTGAGGCTGGCCTTCTAGCGCCAACTTTTTAATCCAGATGTTGCCCCTCATATCAACGCTCCGAAGGGCCAATGACGGCCTATGAACATCGTGCTGCGGCCGAGCCAACCCTGTGTTCAGCGTTTCTCAATTTGATGATATGGACTGCGCCGCCTTGTTTAATCGGCGCTTCGCGCGAAAAATGTCCCACTGCTGATCGACAAGCACGCCAATAAGGATCACCCCTCCCATAACCGCAAAATTGAGCGATGAGGGAATGCCGAGGAGATTGACCAGATTCTGCAATTCTTGCAGCAGTATTGTGCCGAGAATCACGCCGACGATTGACCCTTCGCCGCCGCGCAGCGAAAAGCCTCCGAGGACGGCGGCCGCTATCGCATAGAGTTCATAGAAATTGCCGTGGCTGGCGGGGGAAATCGAGCGCGTATACATCGCAAAGTAGATGGCCGAGAGTGCGGTCAATACACCGCAAATGACATAGGCAGCCATCACCATTCTACCTGTCCTGATTCCGGAATATCTTGCCGCTTCCTCATTCTTGCCGATGGCATAAAGATAGCGTCCGAAAACCGACCGGTGCAGTACGACCCACGTCACGCCCATAATAACGAGAAGGGCTATAAAGCTGTTGGGAATGCCATAGGTGCGCCCGGCCGTAAGGAATTCAAGCGTGGGAAAGTTCTGGCCGAAAGCAAAGCCGGCGGTCCCATCGGCCGTATAGAACCGGGCGATCCCGCGATAAATCAACAAGCCACACAGCGTCACCACGAAGGGCTGGAGCTTCAGCCGCGTGATCAGCCAGCCATGGGCCAAGCCAATGAGCCCGCCGAGAACCAGGATGAGCATGAAAGCCAATGGCCAAGCCATGCCATGGTTTGCAATCAAATCGATGAACAGGACACCGAGGAGCGCGATGAGCGAACCCACCGAGAGTTCGATACCGCCTGTAATGATCACAAACGCTTGTCCTATCGACAGGATACCGAAGAGGCCGATGAGATTGGACGTATTGGCGAGATTGATGGGCAGCAGGAAACGTGGATTGATTGTTGCAACAACGGCTCCCACGACGACGATGAGGATCAGCAAGCCAATATCTTTTTTATTCATCGTGATCTCCAACCCTGATAGACGCTATCGTGGTGACTTGCCCACCGCCAGCAAAAGCACATTCTCCTGATCAAGTTGCTCCTTGGCCAGAATACCGGAAATCCGGCCTTCATGCATAACTGCGACGCGGTCGGAAACACCAATGACTTCCTCCATGTCGCTCGAAATCATGAGGACCGCGACACCCGTGTCGGCGAGCGCCTGCATCAGTCTGTAGATTTCAGCCTTGGCTCCAATGTCGATCCCGCGAGTCGGCTCGTCGAAAATCATGATCTTCGGTTTCATCGCCAGCCATTTGGCCAGCACGACCTTTTGCTGGTTGCCGCCCGACAAGGTGCCGACACGCGTCTTTACCGATGGAGCCTTGATGCCGAGGTTGCTTCTCTGTGCTTCCGCCGTCGTATGTTCGCTGGCGGCTGAAATGAGCAAATTGGCCGAATGCGCCGAAAGATTAGGCAGCGAAATATTCTGTGCGATAGCGAAATCAAGGAGTATGCCAGCCAGCTTTCGATCCTCGGGGACCAGAAAGATGCCAGTCGCCACCGCATCAGCGGACGAAGAAAGCAGAACAGGTTTGCCATCCAGATGGAGCTCTCCGCCAAGGCTCCTGTCTATGCCGAAGACGACGCGGGCGAATTCGGTCCTGCCCGAACCTACAAGTCCCGCCAGCCCGAGGATTTCGCCATGCAGCACGTCCAAATCGACGGTCCGATGAGGGTAGGTAGCTGTGCGAATGCCCCTGGCGGACAGCGCGACTGCACCAGCCTCGCGCTCCGACGTATGTGTACGGGCTTTCAAGGCACGGCCTATCATGAGCTTGACCATCTGGTCGTGATGAATGGCGTCGCGTGCAAGTGTGCCCGCCAGCATTCCATCTCGAAGGACGATAACGCGATCGGCGACGCTCTCGACCTCGTGGAGTCGGTGCGAAATAAAGATAACGCTGATACCTTCTGCCTTCAGACCCTTGATCACACCGAGCAACTTCTCGGTTTCTGCCAAGGGAAGACTTGAGGTGGGTTCGTCCAGGATGACAAGCCTTGCCTTGATCGAAAGCGCTTTGGCGATCTCGACCATTTGCTGCTGGGCCAGCGACAGTTCCGATACGGGGGTGTCGGCCGTAAAATTGGCGCCGACCCGTTTGAGCAGCGGTAAAACCATCTCGCGCAGTTTAGCGCGATCCACCAGCTTCAAAGGGCCGCCGTGCAGCGGCTCTCTGCCAAGGAAGATGTTGGCGGCAACGTCCAGATTTTCAAACAGGTTCAGTTCCTGATGTACGAAGGCAATTCCGGACTGGAGGCTGTTTTCGACAGTAAGACGGTCATGATCGACGCCGTCGATCCTGATAAGACCCCGGTCCGGGGCCGCCACACCGCCCAGAATTTTCATCAGCGTTGATTTGCCGGCGCCATTTTCGCCGACAAGGCCGATGACCTCGCCAGGTCTGATCTCGATGGAAAAGCCATCCAGCGCCACAACACCGGGATAGGTCTTTCGCACGTCATGCAGGCTGAGGAAGGCCGCCTGATGACGTGCGTCAGAAGAAGTATCGATTGTGCCCGGCATGGATTCGGCGTGATTAACGCCATCTGTTGCGGTAAAACCATTGCCAGTCATCGCGTCGAGCTCTTGTTCGAAAACAGCCTAGTTGCCAGCCATCTTTTTCAGATTGGCAGCGTACGCGTCGACATCGTCTTTGCCGACAATCACAGTCTTGATGATCAGCAATTTGTTGTCCGGAATGCTCGACTTGTCACCCTTAAGGTAAGCGGCCATCATTTTCATGCCCTGATAGGCCCATTCGAACGGCTGCTGCACGACAGTAGCGGCGACAGTGCCTTCCTTGACGCCGCCCAACGTAATCGGATCGTCATCAAACCCAACAACGGTGATCTGCCCCAACTTGCCTGCATCGCGCAGAGCCTCGTAGATGCGAGGTGTATTATAAGAGTAAAAGCCGACCATGCAGTTGACATCCGGGCTGGCCACCAGAGCGTCCTCGACGTTCTTCTTGGCGCGCGTCTGGTCAATATCGTCTCCGCGAACATCGACCAGTTCAATTTTGGTGCCTGCGAGACCATCCTTCATACCCTGGATGCGTTCCTTGGCATTGTCAGCGCCGAGCAGGCCGACAAATCCGAGGCACTTGCCCCCGTTGGGCATGGCTTTTTTGGCGATCTCGGCAGCCTGTTTGCCTGCATCGACGTTGGACGAACCGATATAGGCGATGCGATTGGTCTGAGGCGCATCGCTATCCGTAGTGAAGAGGGCAGTCTCGGACGCGATCTTGTTGAGACCATCGGTGGACGTCTTCGGATCTACGGCCGACACCATGATGCCCTTGACGCCGGCTGTGACGAGATCATCCATCAGACGTTGCTGGATGGCCACCGAGGACTGCTCGGGATATTTCAGCTCCAAGTTGTAGTCAGGCAATTCGGCCTGCGCCTTCTTGACGCCCGCCTCGGCAGCTTTCCAGAAATCGGAGGCCCCATTCACCACGAAAGCCAGCGTTGGCTTGTCGGCGGCATAGGCCATCGTTGGCATTGACGCGCTAAACATCAACGCAGCGCAAAGTGCGGCAATAGATATTGCGGATTTCATGTCTAACCTCCCATTTGGCTCAACGCAGTCGTTGATCCGAGTTTGCAACCGGTGATCGAAGCCGGGCCACCTCCTATGGCTACCGGCAAAGGGTGAAAGGCATTCCACCATTCAGCCTCAAGACTTTAATGAGCCGGTTCTGAATAGTAAATAGAATTATCATATAGTATTATCAATGCATTGAATTTGAAGGGCGAAGGCAGGGATTCGTGGCGGGCAACGTGCGCAAGCAAGCGATGCCACGAACCGGCCTCGGTGCGCCGGCAATGTGATCGTGCAGCCTCCAGGCGGAGCGGGTTGACATCACCCGGAACCGGGTAACAACATTTCCACCAAAGCGACAAATAGCGAGGAGGAAATTATCATGAAGGCAATCGTTGTGACGGACGAGGCCGCGGGAATGGCCGGGATGAAGCTGGTGGAGCGTCCCGAACCGCAGGCAGCGATAAACGACGTTGTCGTTCAGATTAATGCGTCGGGATTCGTTCCGACTGAGCTGACGTGGCCTTCGACCTGGACCGATCGAGGCGACCGCAATCGGACACCGTCGATCCTTGGCCATGAGCTCGCTGGAGTGGTGACGGCCCTCGGCTACGGCACGACGGGGCTGTCGGTAGGGCAGCGCGTGTTCGGGCTTGCCGACTGGTATCGCGACGGCACCTTGGCCGAGTATGTGGCGATCGAGGCTCGCAACCTTGCGCCGCTGCCCGGCGACGTCGACTTCACGATCGGCGCTAGCCTGCCAATTTCGGGACTGACCGCATGGCAAGGGCTGCTACAGCACGGCCGCCTCCAGACGGGACAAAGCGTCCTCGCGCACGGCGCGGCAGGCGCCGTTGGTTCAATGGTGACGCAGCTCGCACGTGAAGCCGGCGCCTACGTGATCGGCACCGGGCGCGCCGCCGACCGTCAGAAGGCGCTCGACTTCGGCGCGAACGAGTTCGTCGACCTCGAGAATGACGCACTGGAAGACGTTGGCGGAGTCGATCTGGTGTTGGATGTGATCGGCGGTGACATCCAGAAGCGGTCCGCCGGCCTGATTCGGGCCGGTGGAATACTGGTGTCCATCGTCGGCCCGGCCGAAGCGCGGCCAGTCGATGGCCTGGCGATCGATTTCGTTGTCGAGTCCGATCGTGCCCAACTGAGCGAGATCGTCCAGCGCGTGCGGGACGGCCGGCTGCGGACGAACATCGGCAAGGTTGCGACCCTCGACGATGCGGTCGCCATTTTCAACGCGGCCGAGCGGCGCACGGGGAAAACGGTCATCCGGGCTCGTCCGTGAGCAAACGGCGAGGGACGTGTACAATCATCGCCTCAGAGACTCGACACGGCGGCAAGTCCTACGCACGCAACCTAACTCTTTCCAGGTCCGGCTCCAGCGGATAATGTTCCCTACGACGACGGGTATCTTTGCGGCCCCTGCGGGGTATTGAGCTGGGAGAGTACAACGCCATGACCGGAACGCGCCGCAAGCTGACGACGATCTTCTCCGCGGATGTTCAGGATTATACGCGCTTGATGCGTACCGATGAGGAAGGAACTCTCGACACCCTGAAAGAATACCGCGATGCCATGTCAAGGTTGATCGAAAGCCATGGTGGCAGGGTCGTCAACACCTGGGGCGATGGACTGATCGCTGAATTCGCAAGCGTGGTCGAGGCGGTGCGCGCAGCACTCGATGTGCAGAACGAGCTTGCGGGCTATAATGCCGACCGCCCCGACGACACGCGCATGTTGTTTCGTATCGGTATCAATCTTGGCGATGTTATCGCCGAAGGTGACGACATTTACGGCGATGGTGTGAATGTGGCTGCTCGCCTGCAAGCATCGGCATCGGCTGGGGGCATCGTCATATCCAACACGGTGTACGACCACGTGCGCAACAAGGTTGCGGTGGGTTTCGAATGCTTGGGACAGCTGCCCGTCAAGAACATAGAGGGTGGCGTGCTCAGCTATGCTATCAGGATCGGGGAAGATAGTGTCCGTTCTCCGCAACAGGAGCCCTTTCCGGCCAAGGGCGCGTCCGGTGAAAAGACCGTTGAACTCACCGACACCCGCAGCGCCGGCTCCGGCGTGATACCAAAGTGGCGAAACTACGGGGTATTGGGTGCAATTTCAGCCGGTATACTCGCCATCAACCTGCTGGCGTGGGATGGTGAGTTCTGGGCGCCGTGGCCAATCCTCGCTTTAGCCATCGTTGCCGCACTCTCATGGATGCGTACCGCCCGACAGGTTGATCACGTTCTGGCCGTCCTCACGATCATTGGGTTTACCCTCATCTGCATCAATCTCCTTTCCTGGCAGGGCACTTTCTGGGCCGCTTGGCCATTGCTTGCCATGGCTGTCCTCGGCAGTATCCGATGGTTTACGCGCCGGCGCGCGGAACCCTAGAGCCTTTCATGCCTGCATGACAGGCTCCAGGGCAAGCGTCGAGGCCCGAACCTCCGGTGATCTTCGGCAGGATTTACTATTTCTCCGCCCACGGTGGATGATACGGTACAAAGGGCTTGCCATCATTGTGCAGGCAACCAGCGAGCAGCAACCCGATGATAGCCAAGGTGAGTAGGGACCTGAGAGACATCGCATTTGCTCCGGCACGCTGTTAGCGTGCGTCGCGCTTGGCCTGTGCTACTTGCGCAGCCGCGCGCTGCCGGCCGCGTTCCATTGGCCGGATAAGACTGTTTACCTTGGTGTTGGGATTCGAACGCATGCCTTGATGTGCATGCCGCGTGTTGAATTCATTGCCTTTTGTCGGCGCTTGCTGCTTCAGGGCCAGCACATTGCGTGCGTTTTCGATCAGCGTCATGCTGGCTGCCAGGCGGCGACGTCGATCCACTTCAGTGTTCAGCCGGCGCATTGTCATCGCGAGAACGGCGACCTTCAGCTGAGATCCATCATCCCGGGCGGAAACCGTGCTGCCCTTCGGGGCGGCCTTGCCGCGCATTTCGCGGCGGCGGCGGTTGGCCTCCGTTTGCGCCTTGTCACGCTGCTGACGTGCAAGCTTCACCAGGTTGGACAGGTCGGCATCATTCATCTCCTGCAGCGCAGGATGGTGAGACTTCTCCACCAAAATTCTCTCTTCTGCGTTCAGGGCTCGCAGTTCTTCCTTGCGTGAGATGGCCATGTTGTGTCCTCTCCGTAGAAGTTGTCGCCCGATTTTCTTATGAATCACGAATGGGGTCAAGGCTGGCGCCGGCATCTGCCCAGCTGACACCTGCGGCGACTGGGCAGGGAACCACCGCAGAGGATGACTTGACAGGGACCAGCCACATGACATTATGTTGCGCTATGGGGTTGCGATCACCCCACAAGGCGTCAGCCGAAGTATCGCGTCCAAACAACAACGGAGGACGCGTCATGACTTCACTTCTCGAAATTTCTTCTGAAAAACTCTATCGTTTGGTTGGCACCCCTGGTTGCCCTATCCTTGTCGACGTCCGCACCAGCGAGGACTTTGACGCTGATCCACGCCTGATCCCCGCATCAATAAGGCGCAGCCATGCCAACGTTCAAGAATGGCTCAACCATGTGGCAGGGCATGCGGTTGTCGTGATTTGCCAACGGGGACGAAAGCTAAGTCACGGCGTGGCGGCATGGCTTCGCCAGGCGAGGGTCGACGCCAATGTTCTCGAGGGCGGGATCGAAGCATGGCTGGCATCCGGCCTGCCGGCGATCCCGGTTTCGAAATTACCCGCTCGCGATAGCGCGGGGCGTACGGTCTGGGTGACACGAGCGCGACCGAAGATCGATCGAATCGCCTGTCCATGGCTGATCAAGCGCTTCGTCGATCGGGATGCCGTCTTTTTGTTCGTTCCCCCCACTGATGTCGAGGCAGTGGCAGAACGCTTCAACGCGGCACCATACGACATTGAGGGCGTTTTCTGGACCCACCGCGGTGACCGGTGCACCTTCGATGTGATGGTCGAAGAATTAGGCTTGTCGTCAGAGCCGTTACTGCGATTGGCGACAATCGTCAGAGGGGCAGATACAGCGCGACTTGATCTCGCCCCTGAAGCTCCTGGGCTTCTGGCAGCATCCCTTGGATTGTCGCGCATGTTCGCGGATGACCATGAGCAGCTGAACGCCGGTCTCGGACTCTACGACGCCTTCTATCGCTGGAGCAGAGATGCGACCGATGAGAAACACAATTGGCCGTCCACGAAGCGGACCGCATGATGACAGACACCATCGGCAAATCCAGCGCAATCACCGATGAGCGAGAGCATGAACATGGCATCTCCTTCTCGGATGCCGTGAAGGTCTGGGCAAGGGTCGCCGCTCTCAGTTTTGGCGGTCCTGCCGGTCAGATCGCGGTTATGCATCGGATCGTGGTCGACGAGAAGCGGTGGATCGGAGAGCATCGGTTTCTCCATGCGTTGAATTACTGCATGCTTTTGCCGGGGCCGGAAGCACAACAGCTTGCAATCTACATCGGATGGCTTTTGCACAGGACGGCGGGAGGCCTTGTCGCCGGGATCCTGTTCGTTTTACCCGGTTTCCTCGCAATCCTTGGCCTCAGCTACATCTATGTCGCCTTCGGCAGCGTCGATGTTATTGAAGGATTGTTCTTCGGGCTAAAAGCTGCAGTGCTGGCAGTGGTTTTTCAGGCGGTGTTTCGGATCGGCGGAAGGGCTCTGAAGAACAAGGCTATGGTCGCAATTGCGGCGTCCGCCTTCGTGGGGATCTTCTTCCTTCATGTCCCGTTTCCAGTGATCATCTTGATCGCCGGTGCGATCGGCTATATGGGCGGACGCATCGGATCACCGTTGTTTCAGCTCGGTGGAGGCCATAAGTCCGGAGCAAGCGCGGTGTTGGAAGACAGACATTCGGCGCTTGGCGAAATCACCCCGCGTCACGCGCGGCCCAACCTTGTCTGGTCGCTGAAGATCTCAGGCATCTTGCTTGCGCTTTGGCTGGTGCCTGTCGCACTCATTGTCGCCTTTCTTGGCTTCGACAGCGTGTTTTCCAAGATTGCGATCTTCTTCAGCCAGATGGCATTGGTAACATTTGGCGGGGCCTACGCCGTGCTTGCATATGTCGCGCAGGAAGCGGTCCAGCACTATGGTTGGCTCAAGCCAGGCGAGATGCTCGACGGCTTGGGGATGGCCGAGACGACACCGGGTCCGCTGATCATGGTTGTCCAGTTCGTTGGCTTCATGGGCGCCTTTCGCGATCCGGGCTCCCTAAATCCAATGGTCGCAGCAACATTCGGAGCAGTGTTGACGACATGGGTGACCTTCATCCCATGCTTTCTGTGGATATTCCTTGGCGCACCGTTCGTCGAGAGCTTGCGCGGCAACAAAGCGCTGACAGGTGCGATGTCTGCAATCACTGCTGCAGTCGTTGGCGTTATTTTAAACTTGGCAATCTGGTTCGGTCTGCACGTGCTGTTTGCAGACGTTGAAACCTTCAGTGTTGGATGGTTCTCGCTTGATATTCCAGTCTTCCGGTCGATAAATTTTGCGTCGCTGCTTTTGACTGCTGCGGCTGTACTCGCATTGTTTCGATTTCGTGTATCCGTCATCTTTACACTCATCGGCTGCGCTATGGCCGGTATGGCTTGGACGCTGATGACACGCTTCTGATGACAGCACGGCAAGCCAGATCGCATTGCCGTGCCCGCCTAGTCACTTCTGTTCGATACGCTTCAGCACGGAGTCGAGGGCAAGCGTCAACGCCTTCGTTCCACCATTCTCCTTGAACTCGGTGAAGACCTGCTCATTCAGACCGCCCTTTGTCGAAAACTCGGAGGCCATTGTCTCGAACGACTGTTCATTGGATGCGTCCGTTACATGGGAGAGACCGCCGAACAGCCCTTTTAAATAGATGCTCGCCTGATCATAGGGCATGCCCTCGGCTTCGAGCCAACGGGCACTTGTTTCCAGCAGACCGAAATATGTGGCCATCAGCGCGCTCGCGGCGCCAAAAAGATCGTATTGCTTGAGGTCTTCTGCCTGCACCGCAGTCCCGAGCGAAGAGAACAAGTCAGCGATCCGATCATTGGGCGGATAGATTGCCGTTGCTCCGCGCAATTCGGCGACGAATGGCAGGGGGATTGTCCTGGTGATGGTTACGGGTACCCCAATCCAACTGCTAAGCGACTCGATCGGTACAGCGGCAATAAAGCTCACCACCTGCTGGTGCTCCCGGAATTTGAGCTCTTTTACCACTTCCTCGGCGATTTGCGGCCTTACGGCAAGAAACACGATATCGGCGCTCTCCACGACATCCTGATTGTCACGACCCACGCGCACGCTCGGAAACATTTCCGCCAATCGCGCCGCAACGTCCTGACCGCGAGGGGAGACGACGATAGTTTCAATGTCGGACCTCGACTTCATCAAGCCAGTGATAACGGCCTCGGTAATGGCACCCGTTCCTACAAAACCTAATTTCATTGTTCCCCGCAAAATCTTGGCGTCTCCGTGTAGCATAAATCAAGCAACTCGCCGAGCCATGCAAAGCCGGCCGGGACTGTGCATCTCCCTCAACACTATGATCAGCTTGCAAGCGGTGGAATATGGGCGCTTCCTGTTATGTGCTGCGCCTTGATCGTTTGACATTATCAGGCACGACCAAAATTCGTAACGACGAAGGGGGACCCGATGAAGCTTTCAGGATTTCTAGGACACGCGCCGATGACGCTTGCGGTGCTGATGATGGTGACCGGCCCGATGATGGTATCGTCCGCGGATGCCGCCCGGCGAACGGTTGCTGGCTGCGGTCCGCGTGGATGTGCCGCCGTGTCGACGGTTCACAGAGGCGCCGTCGTCCGTCCGCCGGTCCGGCGCGGGGTCGTTGTCGTCAATCCGCGTCGTTATTGGCGGCCGGGCGGAGCGATTGCGGCAGGCGCCGCGATCGGCTTCGTTGCAGGGGCCTCGGCGGTCGCCATTGCAGGATCGCCGCCCCGGTCCGGTTATTGCTGGTATTACACCAACCCCGCCAGGACGACCGGATTCTGGGACGTTTGCCCGCGCTGACTCTCGCCTGATCTAATTCTTGGCCGGGCCCTTGTTGCCCGATTCGAAGTCCGTCCATGTCGAGCCGATGTTCAACCAGGTGTTCTTCGGTTGCAGCGTCTTGAATCCGACGCTGCCCGGGCCCAATGCTGCGCCTCGTTCGAAGACGTTCTTGTAGAGGATCGTGTTGTATTTGCGCGAACTGTAGAGCGGCGGCGTTTTGAAGCTTCCGGTGTAGGTCCACATGAGTTGGAAAGCGTCGATGAAGCCGAATTTCAGATTGGCGAACCGGTTTCCTTCAAAAACCGTTCCGTTGTAATCGGCCCCGTTATAACCCCAGGATTCAAATTCAACGCCGATATGCGCGAGCCTGTTGAAGGTGTTCTTGCGGTAGACATTGCCGAGACCGCCCCACACACCCGCAACGCCTGAATCGGTAAAGGTCGTGCCGACATAAAGCCCGCTATTGCTGTCGCTGACCGTGTTGTTGGAATATTGCAGGAAATACGGGCTGAGGCCGTTGGCCGAGCTCAAGGCGACAGTCATCATGCCATGGCGCATTTGCGAGATAGTGTTCCGGTCGACAACTGCGTCATAGACATTGCCGTAGAGCAGGACGGCGGTGGAGTCGGAATCATGCTTGAAATAGCTTGGGCGGCCCTGGAAAGTGTTGTTGTAAATCGCCACCTGCGAAGCCGCTGCCGCAAGGGCGAACCGGCTTGAGCCATCTGGGACGACATTCCAGGCTTTGTCCAAGGTCGCGGTGTTGTCGTTGACCGATACGATACGCCGATGCTGGCCAGCGCCTCTCCCGCCGACGATGACGAGATCCTGGCCTCCAGCCTTGTCGGAGGCCGCGAGTGACGAGAAGCTGACCGTGTTCGCCGTGGCTGCCTTGAATCCGTCCTTCAGGTCGCTGCCGACCATCTCGAAACATATTTGTTCACCCTTGTTGCAGTCGACCTTGTTGCAATTATGCGGGGCGGCCTGGTGTGAGACGTTGTCACCCCAATACATGTTTTCCATGCTGCCGGCGTGGCCTTGGGCCACAAAGAACCGGCCGATGCCGTGTCCGTCGTCACGGTTCTCGTCAGCATTGGCGAGATCGTTACCCACCATCGAAAACTCGCGTCCGCCCCAAAGCGCAACCACTGATTCGCCATATCCCGTCATGCGAAAGCGATTGTTGGTCATGAAGATCTGGCGGCTGCTGCCGTAGAACGATCCATTCTCGATCAACTCGGAGCTGTCGATATACAGGCCCGATGCGTCGTGCGCTTCAAGCGCAGGTGCGCCCCAGGCTTTCAACCGCATGGCTTGCAGGCGCAGGTTCTCGACGCCGGGGATCCACAGCAGCGGGGCTGTACCGGTATTGCCATTGGCATTGAGCGTCAGTTTTTCGAACTGGGCATTGCGGTTCGCGTCGACAATCATGCTGCCGGAAACCTTTTTGCCGAGTCTGATCTCCGTCGCATCCATACCGTCGCCAAGCCAGTGCACGTTATCGGGCGCTCTGAGCACCGAATCGATGCGATAGGTTCCGGCCGGAAAGTGTATGGTAGCGGGCGCAACGCTTGCTGCCGCCGTCAATGCCGCCTCTATAGCGGCGGTGTCATCGGTCACACCATCGCCCTTTGCGCCAAAACTCCTCACGTCGATCATCTTCTGATCTTGCCGGGCCCATGGAGTTTGAGCGGCGATGGCCAGGTTCAACGGACCGCTCCAGCCGAACCGACCTCCATGACCATTGTGGACCCAAACTTCGTAACTCCCCTGAGGGAGCTTCGGCACCTTGAAGTCGACCTTGAAGGGATTGACTGAAACCGGTGTCACATACTGCCCGGCATCATTGGCGGCCTTGATGTAGATGAACGATGTTGATGTGCCGTTGGACTTGGCCAGATTGCGCCCATAGACCGAAATCGCTGCTCCTGGAACAGCATTGTCAGGTCCGAGCCACCAGCTTTCCGTGCGGTTGATGGCAAAGGCCTTGCCGCCCGCGTCATCGCGCTTCGGCCGGATCAGATACATTGACCAGGCGGGCAGGGAATCGGGCAACAGGACGGTCGCAGCGGTATCGTCTGCACGCAGTGGCGGGGTCGAGATCACCGACCCTTCCGGGCTGGACGGCGGTTGCGAAAAGACATCGAAGCTGGTCGCTCCATCCAGCTCGACGCCGGTCATCGAGACGATTTCGTCGTGGTCCGCAGTTCTCGATATTTCGGCGATGGCCGGCGCAGACGGACTTGACCGGAAAACCGGCGGATCGAAGGCGTCCACACCCTGGGGCAGCTCCGGCTCGGGATTGGGTATGGGAAAGCCGAAATCGCTTGGCTGGGCTTTGTCATCTGCCCTGGATGCCTCCGGCAAAAATGCCGTTCCGACCCACGCTACCACAATCAGGACGAGACATTTCGTAAATCGGCTCATGGCCTACCCTGAATGACGGCATGTTGAAATTCAAGTCATGGCAGGACGTGGATTTCGGCCCAGATTGATGGAGTTTACGACCTAGCCTAGTCCGATACGTTTTGCGCCCTGCCTGAAGACAGCCTCGGTGTCGGGTGTGAACTGGAATGTCGCAAGAAAATCATCGACGCAGTACTGGGGTAGTGTCTTGCGTATGGAAGCGGCAAAGCCCTTCGCTTCGTCGATCCGCCCGGCCAGTGCCAGGCAATGTGCGGCGATGGAGAGAATGATGGCATGGGCATTGGGCCGCGCCGCTGCTCTCAGTGCCCATTGCGCCGCTTCCTCGAATTGACCGAGACGGACATGGGCCATGGCGCGCGCACCCAGCATACCGAACAACAGCGGATCGACGGGGCTCAAATGCCGTGAATGGTCGGACGATCCGATCGCCGCTGCCGGATCGCCGGACTGCGACTGGACGAACGACAGCGCGTAATGGCCGAGTGCGAAATTCGGGCTGAGTTCCACAGCTCGTTCAAGCTCGACGAGCGATTCATCCTGCCGATGCCGCAGCCACAGGGCCCGGCCCATGGCCCAGTGTGCTGCCGGATTGTTGTCGTCGACAATAAGGCTCTGGCCAGCCGCAGCGTAGGCCTGGTCACTTTCTTTCGTGTAATCGCCCCAGCGTTGAAAGGCGTTCTGCCAATGGGTGAACGACAGGCCCGCATGCGCTCTGGCAAAGGTTGGATCGAGCTTAACAGCCACCCCGAAAAAGTGTTGCGCAAGCTCGTTCTCCTGCCGTGTAAACCGGTACATGTGCCAGAGACCGCGATGATAGGCCTCCCAGGCATTCAATGAGCTTGGCGATTTAAGGATCGCGCGGTTGCGCTCGGCCAGTTCGATTTCGCTGGAGATTGCCGAAACGATCCTGTTGCCGATTTCGTCAAGCACGAGGAATGTGTCATCAAGCTTATGATCGAAGACTTCCGCCCACACGATGCGCGCGGTTCGCACCTCGACAAGCTCCGCGCGCACTAGAATGCGGTTTTGCTGGTACCGCACGCTGCCGCTGGCCACGTAATCCACGTTCAGGCGACGGCCAGCGTCTTCGGGACCAATATTTCGCTCTGCAAGGGCAAAAACAGAACCGCGTGCGATCACAAAGACGCTTTTCAGCCGGGCGAGGCGGGTGATGATGTCGTGCGTCAGGCCGTCTGCAAGCCCGCCCCGGATCAGCTCGCTGTTTGTCTCCAGCACAAACGGCATGACCGCAAGTGACGCGTGATGGTTTGCACCGGCAATAGGGGTCGTTGGTGAGATCAAATCGATGCGCGGGGTGGCGGGAATATGGATGTGTTCCGCAGTTTTGGTTGGTCGCCCGTTCTTGATGGCGGGCCATGCCTCACGTACCGGCGTGAAATCCAGTCCCTCCGCTTCGAACAACCGCGCCGCAGTTGCAAGATGTTCTTCGCATTCCACGATCTGACCGCACTCAGCAAGCGTTGCCAGCAATGCCAGATGCGCGCGCTTGTCAAATGGCGCGAGCCCAACCCATGCATTCAGAATGGATGATATCTCGTCCGAATCTGCCTGGAGTTTCTTGGCCAGATGTTCAAGTACGGCAGCGTGGCAGGAGCGGAACCGGCGCCGTTGAGCGATCAGCCAGTGGTTGAAATGCGGGCTGCGATCGATCTCAAGCCCTTCGAGAAAATCGCCGGCGAAGTGCCGGGAAAGTTCGCGCAACCGCGGTAGGTCGAGCGTCTCGATCCCTTCTTCCGCAGCCGAGGCAACATGCAGGGCATCGACGAAACAGCCGCCGAGATCGAGCCGGATCGTGTCGTCGGTGGTTTCAATTCGTTGGTGGCCCGGTTCGTTGAGGACACCTCGTAGCTTGCTGAGACTCCAGCGCAATTCGCCGCGCGGATCGTTGGGCACATCCCAGAGGAGATCGCAGAGGCGGCTGCGTCCGACGGCATGCGGCGTCAGCGCCAGATAAGCGAAAAGAGCGCGCACCTTGCGTGACGCGGGAAGTTCCAGCGGGACACCGTTCTGGGCGATTGACAGGGGACCAAGCATCCGCACGCAAACGCCGGCAGCATGGCCGGTCAACGCTATCAATGCAGATTCCACGTGCGTTTCCACGCTTGTTCCCACGATACCCCCACGCATTTGTTCTATCATGGAAATCGAAAAGTTGCATCCGGCGCCCTACGTGCCGGGTGCGGCTTGCGCAATTTGCGCAAAAAACAACCATAGGGGAAAAGGATCATGACAACGCAAGCAACAATCAGAACGACGAATGGGCGAGGGCGCCTTTTCGACAGCATTCTCGACACGGTCGGCGATACACCGGTGATCAGGATCAATAATCTCGCTCCCGATCATGTCAAAATCTATGTGAAGGCCGAGTTCTTCAATCCGGCTTCGTCGGTCAAGGACAGGCTGGCGCTCAACATCATCGAAGAGGCCGAGCGCAACGGCACCTTGAAGCCGGGTCAGACCGTTGTCGAGGCCACCAGCGGCAATACGGGGATCGGCCTTGCCATGGTCTGCGCGCAGAAGGGCTACCCGCTGGTCGTGACAATGGCGGATAGTTTCTCGATCGAGCGGCGCAAGCTCATGCGTATGCTGGGAGCCAAGGTCGTGCTGACGCCCCGCGCGCAAAAGGGGTTTGGCATGTACCGGAAGGCCGTGGAACTTGCCGAGATGAACGGCTGGTTCCTCGCACGCCAGTTCGAAACGGATGCCAATGCCGATATCCATGAAGCGACGACTGCCCGCGAGATCATCAATGATTTTACCGGATCACGGCTCGATTATTTCGTCACCGGCTATGGAACCGGCGGCACTGTCGCTGGCGTTGGCCGTGTCTTGCGCCGGGAGCGCCCGGAAACGCGGATCGTTCTCAGTGAACCGGCCAATGCGCAACTGCTCGGTAGCGGCAAGGCGCAGGAACGGGGCGCGGGCAACGCGCCGGCTGCCAGCCATCCTGCCTTCGAACCACATCCAATCCAGGGCTGGACGCCGGATTTCATTCCGTTCGTGCTGCAGGAAGCCATCGACGACAGCTTCTACGATCAAGTCGTGCCGATTCCCGGACCGGAAGGGATCAAATGGGCGCGGGCTCTGGCGCAAAAAGAGGGCATTTTCACCGGCATTTCCGGCGGTGCGACCTTTGCCGTCGCGCACAGCATCGCCGAAACGGCGCCCGCGGGTTCCGTGATCCTGTGCATGCTTCCCGATACGGGCGAGCGCTACATGACAACGCCGCTCTTCGAGGGGATCGAGGCCGATATGGATGAAGAGGAAACCGCACTTTCGCGCTCGACCCCCGGCTACCAGTTCGCCGCGGAATGACCGGAGGTCTGAAATGGACACATCGCTCAAGCCGGTAGCAAGGAACGCAGAAGAAACGCTCGATCCGGAGGACTGGGCGAGCGTCCAGTCTTTGTCGCATCAGGTCATCGACGATGCGGTCGGTTACTTGCGCAATGTTCGGGAGCGTCCGGTCTGGCAGGACATGCCAGAGGAGGTCAGGGCCTCCTTCGCCGCTCCCTTGCCCCAATCGCCGGCACCACTTGCCGAAGTCTATCGCGAGGTCACGGATACGGTGATGTCCTATCCCATGGGCAACATTCATCCGCGTTTCTGGTCGTGGTACATGGGCTCGAGCAACTTTACCGGGGCTTTGGGCGATTTTCTGGCCGCCATTCAGGGCTCTAACCTTGGCGGCGGCAATCATGCCGCCGCGCTCATGGATCAACAGGTGGTCAACTGGTGCAAAGAGATGCTGGGCTTGCCAGCCTCGGCCAGCGGCACGTTGGTCAGCGGCGGCTCGATGGCCAATATCATCGGCCTGACTGTGGCGCGCAACGCCAGGGCTGGCATTGACGTGCGCGAGCAGGGCGTCGCTGCGATCGAAAAGCCCTTGCGTTTCTATGGTTCGGATCAGCTCCACAGCTGTCACCGCAAGGCGATGGAATCGCTCGGCCTCGGCAACCACGCGCTCCGGCGCATCGGCACCGACGATGAGTTGCGCATTGACCTTTCCGCCTTGCGCGCGGCAATCGCGGAAGATCGTGCAGCAGGTTTTCGGCCTGCCTGCGTGATCGGAACCGCAGGCACCGTCAACACCGGCGCCTTCGATGATCTGCAGGGTCTGGCGACCCTGGCAGCGGAGGAGGGACTTTGGTTCCATGTCGATGGTTGCATTGGCGCACTCATCGCCATTGCACCCGAAAACCGGTGGCGCGTTGCCGGCATAGAGCGCGCGGACTCCGTCGCACTCGATCCGCATAAGTGGCTGCACGCTCCCTTCGAGGTCGGCTGCGCGCTGGTCCGCGATGCGGCTGCGCACCGCGAGACATTTGCGGTGACGCCGGAATATCTGGAGATGACGTCGCGCGGCCTCGCATCGGCCAATTGGCTGCACGAATATGGCTTGCAGACCTCTCGCGGGTTCCGCGCGCTGAAAGTCTGGATGTCGCTGAAGGAACACGGTGTTCAAAAATTCGGGCGTCTCATCGACCAGAACATCCGGCAGGGCCACTATCTCAATAGTCTGGTCGAAGCCGAGCCGCTGCTTGAGCTGGTCGCAATCACCAACATCAACATCGTCTGCTATCGCTATCGTCCTGAAGGGTTTTCCGGCGAACGGCTCAAGGCGCTCAACACCGAGATCATGCTGAGATTGCAGGAAGAAGGGACGGCTTCCATTTCAGACACAACCGTTCATGGCGAACACTGCCTGCGTGTCGCAATCAACAACCATCGCACCCGCCAAGGCGATCTCGACCTGTTGATACGCGAAACATTGCGCCTGGGAGTCGAGATCGCCAGCAGAAGCTGACGCCTTATGAAGGGCAGGCGGCGCCGGTCGCGACCCAGGCCTTGATCAGTTCGCCGAAGGCTTCCTGCGTTCCTGGTACCGGCTCCCTGCCATCGCCCGGATGCCAGCCCCAGCCGACGAGGTCGTCATGCGCTATATGCTCGACGATCTCGTCCAGATTCTTGCCGCCATTGCGCTGCGGATCCTTGATCTGGTTGCAGATG
The DNA here is from genome assembly GCF_031455525.1 of Phyllobacterium sp. 1468. NCBI lineage: Bacteria > Pseudomonadati > Pseudomonadota > Alphaproteobacteria > Hyphomicrobiales > Phyllobacteriaceae > Phyllobacterium > Phyllobacterium sp. 1468. The sequence continues at coordinate 188,369 of NZ_JAVDSX010000004.1, forward strand.
GCGCCGAGAGACTTGCCCTCCCAGGCCATTTCGATAGGGGCCAGGTGCCAGTTCGGATTGCCGGGAATGCTCTTGATCGTCTCGGATTGCCCGATGATCTTGACGTTTTCGGGCCCATGACAGGTGTTGCACTGCATTCCGGGCATGCCCATGCCGCCTTCACCGCGCGACACCGGGGGTTGGTGCGGATGCATGGACATATCCTGCAGCGGCCTGTCGCTTGCCGGATGACAATTGACACACCGCGGATGCTCGATGACCTTGCCGGCTTCCTCGAAAAGCGCAACCGATCGCTGCTTCTCATCGGTAATCGACTGGAACGACGATGCGGGTTTGAGCTCCTCCTTCGCCACGGCCGGCTTGTCCTGGGCGAGGGAAATACTCGAGATGGCAAGCCCGCCATTGACCGCAAGACACACTGCGAGCGAGATGTAAGCGATGTTCCTTTTCATCCTGCGTCCCCTCAAGCCGAAAGCACGTTGACGATCGGCAGCTGCCGGACGGGATTATTGGTCAGTCGCCGCCATGCATTGGCAACCGCGGGGCCGACCGGGGGCACACCCGGTTCGCCGACACCGGTCGGTTTTTCGGTTGACGGAATGATCGCGACTTCGATTGCCGGCATCTCGTTGATGCGCAATGACCGGTAGTCGTGGAAGTTGGATTGGACGATCTTGCCGCCGTCTCCAAGCGTGATCGCATCGAACAGGACCGCGCCGAGACCGTAGCCAATGCCGCCTTCCATCTGCGCCGCGATGACATTGGGATTGACCGCAACGCCGCAATCGACCGCACACCATACCTTGTGCACGCGGGGCGCGCCGTCCTCACCCAGGGAAATCTCGACGATCTGCGCGACATAGCTGTCGAAGCTCTTGACGATAGCAACGCCGCGCTGGCGTCCATCAGGCGCTGGCGAACCCCAATTGGCCATTTCGGCGACCTTCTTGAGCGTTCCCATATGCCGGGGCTCTTTGCTCAAAAGCGCCAGCCGGCCCTCGACCGGATCCTTGCCGACCTTCTGCAGCAATTCGTCGACGAAAGTCTCGACCGCGAAGCCCGTATGCGTATGCCCGACCGAGCGCCACCAGAGCGGCGGCACCTCGAGCGTGGTATTGTGCGCGATGACGCGAAGGTTCGGGATCGTGTACGGCAGGTCCGAAGCGCCTTCGACCGACGTGGAATCGAGGTCGGCCTTGCCCATGATCGACTGGCCGACGATTGTCTGGTCCCAGCCGACGATCTGGCCATCGGCATCCATCGCCCCGCGCATCTTGTGCACATACATCGGACGATAATAACCGCCGCGAATGTCGTCCTCGCGCGTCCACATGTGCTTCATCGGACGTGTGCCATCGGTGGCTGCAAAAACACCAGCGGCTTCCTGCATATAGGGCGAGCCGAACTGTGCCTTGCGGCCGAAGCTGCCGCCGGTGATCTGCGTGTTCAGCCGGACCTTCGCGGGATCGAGGTTCAAGACCTTTGCAGCGGTTTTATGGTCCATGCCGGGGAATTGCGCGCCGTTATAGACATCGACCGATCCATCGGCTCTCTTGATGAATACCGCATCAAGCGGCTCCATGGGCGCATGCGCGAGGAACGGAAAAACAATCGTGGCTTCGAGCGATTGTACGCCCTGGCCGCTGAATGCCTTGTCGACATCGCCATTATGCGTGGCCTGGAGACCCTTTTCTCCGAACATTTTGGTGTAGTCCGCCGTCAACTGGTCACTTGATCGGGTTTCGGCCTTCGAGAGATCCCATTCGACCTTCAAGGCGGCGCGGCCCTTCAGTGCGGCAAAGGTGTTGTCGGCATAGACGGCGACGCCTTGCGGTACCTGTTTGACATCGACAACGCCCGGCACCTTGCGCGCCTCGCCGTCGTCGAAGGATTTGACCGTCGCACCGAAATGCGCGGGGTGCTCCACGACAGCATAGAGCATGTTCTCGGCAGTTATATCGAGCGTATACACGGCTGTGCCATTGGTCTTGCTGAGCGTATCGAGCTTTGGAAGTTCCTGCCCGATTAGCACGAAATCCTTCGGGTCCTTCAGTGTCGGTTCGGCAGGAGGTGTCTGCGTCGCCGCCTTGGCGGCCAGTGCGCCGAAGCCGCTTTCCTTGCCGGAGGCTGCGTGCTTGATCCGGCCTTTCGAGACAGTGATCTCGCTTGCCGGAACGTTCCATTCCGCCGCCGCGGCGGATACCAGCATGGCGCGGGCGGTGGCGCCCGCCTTGCGGAGCTGCTCGTAGGAATTGGCGATGGAGGTCGAGCCGCCCGTGCCTTGAAGCCCAAAGGCAAGGTTGGCATAGACCTTGTCGTCCGCCGGCGAATGCACCGCCCGCATCTGGCTCCAGTCCGCGTCGAGCTCTTCAGCGACGATGGTTGCTAGCCCGGTGAATGGGCCTTGGCCGAATTCGATATGTTTCGACAGGACGGTGACCGTGTCATCGGCGCCGATCTTGACGAAGGCGTTCATCGGCGAAAGCGTCTCCGCGCCGCCGGCCGGGACACCTTCGAGCGCCTGAGCGGAAAACACTTTTGGCGCGAGCGTGAAGCCGATGACGAGCCCTGCACCTGCGAGGAAGGACCGGCGCGTAGCCGTGATGTTGTGAATGGTCATGGCTCAGCCCTCCATCGTGTCGGCAGCGTTATGGATCGCCTGCCGGATACGGTGGTAGGTGGCGCATCGACAGATATTGCCTGCCATCGCGCCGTCGATATCATCATCGGTCGGCTTGGGCGTCGTTTGCAGAAGCGCCACCGCGGACATGATCTGCCCGGATTGACAGTATCCGCATTGCGGCACGTCGATTGCAACCCAGGCTTTGTGAATGGCGTCGGCCTCCTTGCCTTCGATACCTTCGATCGTGATGATATCCGATCCTTCGACCGTCGATATCGGTGTGATGCAACTGCGGCGCGTGGTGCCATCCATGTGCACCGTGCAGGCGCCGCATTGGGCAATGCCGCAGCCGTATTTCGTGCCCGTGAGTTTCTCGAAATCGCGAATGACCCAAAGCAAGGGGGTCTCGGGATCCCCGTCGAAAGTCCGTTCTTGTCCGTTGAGTTTGAAGGTGATCATGTTCGTGTCCCGCATCTGGCTGCGCACGTGGGGCGTGCTGGCTTGAGTTGGTCTGTCCTGAGCGTCCAGGCTGGATCGAACATGGTAGGCGTCCGGCGGGGGGTCAAGACACTTTTCTGCTATCAGAACCGGAAAGCACCTCGCCAGCCCCGAAATAATTTTCGCAAGGCTGTCGGGTGCTCTGGCTACTGTTCGTCATAACTGCATTGGCACACATAAGTTCCCATTGTCCGAGGAGACGAACATGAAAATTCTTTCAAGCCTCATCGCTGTTGCGGCGGTTGCATTGATCGTAACGTCGGCCCACGCCGATCCCGCGGCAAAAAGCGGGCACGTCGAAGCTGGCGGCATTGACTACTATTATGAAATACAGGGCGAAGGGACCGGCACACCGCTGCTCCTGCTGCATGGAGGCCTTGGATCCACCGGTATGTTCCAGCCTATCATGCCGCGCCTCGTCCAGGGTCGGCAGGTTATCGCCGTCGACCTGCAAGGCCATGGCCGCACCGAGCTTGGCAATCGCCCGATGAGCCTTGAAGCGATGGGTGACGACATGGCGACGCTCCTGAAGTCGCTTGGCTACGACAAGGCCGACGTCCTTGGCTATTCCTTCGGCGGCGGCGTGGCGTTCCGGCTGGCCGTGCAGCATCCCGAAATGGTCGGTCGCGTGGCGCTGGTATCGGCAGGCTATGCGCAGGACGGATTCTATCCCGAAATGATCAAGATGCAGGGCGCGGTGGGTGCGGGCATGGCCGACATGATGAAGGAGACGCCCATGTACAAATCCTATGTTGCCGTCGCCCCGAAACCCGAGGACTTCCCCCGGCTCCTTGACGCGATGGGCGATTTGATGCGCAAGCCCTATGACTACTCCACCGACGTCGCGAAACTGAAGATGCCGGTAATGCTGGTGTTTGCCGATAGCGACATGTACCGCCCCGAACATGAAATCAAATTCTACCAGCTGCTTGGCGGCGGCCTCAGAGATGCGGGCTGGATGCGCGAGACCATGTCGCAAAACCGCCTCGCCATCATCCCGAACCGCACGCACTACGACATTTTCTTTGCCCCGGCGATGGCAGAGACCGTCATGCCGTTTCTCGACAGGCAGGACAAGGTGAAGAGCTGGGACGATCTGGTGAATGCGGCCAATTGAGGCAAGGTTCGTGGCGCTTGGCCGGGCAGGGATCGCCGTCCCTGTCCGGCCATTTTTTTCGCTTTCAGTTCACCCCGAACCGACGCTTCCGCAGCGGCTTGCAGAAGCATATGATATCCAGCTGGGTGGACAGCGGGAGACAGCCTATGGTGGCGACCGACAAAATCTTCGCGGGTGCAATTCCGGAAATTTATGACCGGCTCATTGTGCCGATGATCTTTGAGCCCTATGCGCAGGATCTCGCCGACCGGGTGGCCAGGTTCAAGCCGCAAACCGTGCTGGAGATCGCCGCCGGCACCGGTGTCCTGACGCGGGCCATGGCTTCCCGGCTCAACGCGGAAACACGGATCGTTGCATCGGATCTCAACCAACCGATGCTTGATCGTGCACGTTCGAGGCAGTCCGACGACCGTCGCATCGTCTGGCAGCAAGCGGACGCTCTCGCGCTTCCCTTCGATCCGCAGATGTTCGACGCCGTAGCGTGTCAATTCGGTGTCATGTTCTACCCGGACAAGGTCCGGGGACATAAGGAAGCCTATCGCGTCCTGAAGCCCGGCGGGGGCTATTTTTTCAACGTTTGGGACAGGCTCGACACCAGTGATTTCACTCAGGCCGTGACGAGCGCGCTGGAAGAATTGTTTCCCGACGACCCACCTCGTTTCATGGCAAGAACACCACATGGTTATTGGGATCAGAAGGTGATCCGCGACGAACTGTCGGCTGCGGGTTTCAGGTCGATCGCCATGGAAAAACGCGACAAGACCAGCCGTGCGGATTCAGCGCGCGATGCCGCGATCGCGTTTTGCCAGGGAACACCGCTGCGCAACGAGATCGAAGCCCGCTCGCCATCCGGTCTTGAGGAGGCAACAGAACATGTGACACAGGTTTTGGCCCAGCGGTTTGGAAGCGGCGCCATCGAGGGCCGTATCAGCGCCCACATTGTCGCCGCCGTCCGCTAGAGCAAATTTTTGCTCTAGCGTGCAACAACAGGCTGCACTTCGAAATTGTGCCGGGTATTGCCGATCGTCAGAACTGTTCCCCACAACACAAACAAGACGGCTGCCAATAACACTCCCATGACGAGGAAGTCCCGAAGTTCCAAAGGTTCAATGTCGCGATTCCGCATATCACTGGTCCCCGATTCGTTTCTGTGTATTGTGCGGAAACCACTATTTCTCCTCAATAAATCGTCACCTCACTAAAATTAATTAGGGCGTGTATTCATTTACTCCAGGTGCGATGACCTAGACGACCTCCGCTTTACTATCGATCAGCGGTTGATCCATTGTATCGAGCGTCGGGTGATGTTCTTTTTCGGCCGGCAATGGTATTTACCTTCTCGCCCGGCTCTCGCCCACAATGCTGATTGATACCGCAGAGGCGTTCCGTGCTAAGGCCGGGGGGCGTTGCGATGCAGATCAGGGGTAGCAAAAACAAAGGTGCCCTTTCGGCGTGGGCTGTGCCCTTGCGGCTGCATCTGAGTGTCGTGATCCTCGGGCTGCTGGCCTGCATTTCGCTACCCCTCATTTGGATGACCTATGCGCAGGGCAAGTTTACGGCTCTTTCGGCCGGCAAAGCCGAGATGGGCCAACTCGGGCTTCGCGCGATAGAGGATTACCGCAACGTGTTCAACAGTGGCTATGCGGGAGTGGTGACCGCCTCTGTCGTGCCGGAGATGCTTACCGCACCGCCAGGAGATCTGAAGGCAAAGCACGACTTCCTGCTCAAAGTCCTGCAGTCGACATTCCGTATCGACAGCGTCTATGCAGGCTATCCCGACGGTAGTTTCGTGCAGGCTGTCGACGTGACCGCAAATCCGGAATGGCGCACCAATTTGGATGCCTCCAAGGAGACGGCATTTGCCGTCCGCGTGATTACCGAGGTAGGCGGTGGGCAAAGTACTCTCTGGACGTTTTACGACAAGGATGGACGTCAGCTTTTTCGGCGTTCTGATCGCGATGATATGTTCGATCCGCGTATTCGGCCATGGTACATCGCAGCTGTCGACAACGGCAAGGCGGTCTCGGTCGGACCTTACGTCTCGGCCGCCACCAACTCCATGACGATAACGCTCGCGATGCCCGCGGGGGAAGGCAATCGCGTCGTGATCGGAGCGGACGTGCTGCTGCTTACCCTCGGGGAAACGGTCGATGTCAGTGCGCTTTCCAAAGGGGCGCACGGCTACGTTTTTGACCGGAACGGTCGCGTGCTCGTCCACTCCGACAAGACTGTCATGAATGAAATCCGCGGGCAGCTTCGGCGGGGACGGGAGCTCTCGGTTGCCGACCTTGCAAAAGCCGATCCTGCCATTCCGGCAATCGCAACTCTACTAACCTCGGGCGGGGGGCCTGCGACTGGCGATGTGGTCCGTTTTCCGGTGAACGGACGTGAATACCTGGCGCAGTTCTTTAGCGAGGACGTCGCCGGGCTGGTCGGCGGTTATACGGTGGTCATATCGGCCCCGCTCGACGAACTTGTGGCGTCCGTCGAGCGCACGCTGAAGCGCAACCTGGCGATTGCCGCAGCTTTCCTTGCCGCAGGCGTGCTGGCCGCGCTCGTCATATCCCGGCTGATCAGTAAATCACTCTTTGCGCTCGCCGACGAAGCCAGGCACATCGGTGAACTCGAATTCGGCGAAAGCCGCAGCGCACATTCCTTCATATCCGAGGTCAATGCGCTGGCAAAGGCCCTGAGTTCGGCGCGCACCGCCATCAAGACGTTCTCGCTCTACGTGCCGCGGGAGCTTGTGCGCAGGATCGTCATTGCAGGTCAATCGGCTGTCGGCTCGGCAGCACGGCAAGACATCACGGTCCTCTTCACCGACATACAAGACTTCACTACCATTTCCGAGCAGCGCTCACCGGAAGAAGTCGTCGCTCTGCTCTCGAGCTATTTTGAAGCACTCAACGGGATTATCGAACGTCACGGTGGGACGATTGTTCAGTATATAGGCGACTCCATTCTGGCCATGTGGAACGCGCCCGTTCCCGATGATCGGCATGTGGAGCATGCTTGTCACTGCGCCTTGGCGATGAAGGCTGCGATCGACACGATGAATGCCGCCAATTGCGCGGATGGTCGTCCCGAGCTTATCACGCGCTTTGGTCTGCACACCGGACCGGCTGTGGTAGGCAGCGTGGGTGCAGAGACACGCCGGCAGTACACGCCCATTGGAGACACCGTGAACATCGCCTCGCGTCTCGAGGGGCTCAACCGGCAGTATGGAACGTCGATCCTCGTCAGCGGCGCAGTCCGCGATGCGGTTGGCACAATGTTTAATCTTGTCCCGATCGAGATTGTCAGCGTCAAGGGACGAACCGGACAGACAGAACTTTTTGAACTTAGGCCATAGGGCCAATCCTGGTTGCGTGGCAGCCCGGGCTGTTTCAATTGCCGCCAGCAAGACCGCAGGTCTTTATAAGATTTTGATATTTCCGAACCAAAGCTCCAATCGATTTCATATGCCGTTCCGGCTATTTTGCGAATGTCTCCGCAAGGGGGCTCGTTGCTGGCCGGACTTCAGATGAACCGGTCGGAATGATCATCGGACAAAAGGCCTGCGCGGGTTCGACGCCGGTCCATTCGCATTTGGAGGTTACAGTTATGCGTGATCTTTCTATTCTGCTCGCCGTCGCTGTCGTCCTGATCCTGGCGTTCCAGACACAGCGCAAACATCGCTAGACGATCCAAGGCTTCATGGTTTGAGCCGTGCCATGCGGGCATCGACGCCCGGCTGAGCCCTGTCCCTCAACTTATGAGGCGGGGCCTCGTTTATTTACCTGCTGGCAGAAAATTATGAGCAGAGTTGGCAGATACCCACGGCGATCGAGACAGCAAAGCCGAAGATGAGCAAATGGCACCACATTGGCGTGGTGTAATGCATGATGTTGTCGTCTTCTTCATCGTCGTGCATGAATGCCCTCTTGACGTTAAGCCGTCCCTTATCAATTCAATGTGAACGTGGGATGTCAAGAGGCAAGGGGTGTTGCCGGCCGCCGCGTTGCCATCGAATTGGACATCGTTGCGGTTTCGATTATCCTTCCTCCCGTCGCTCGCGGGGAACATTCCATCGTCTCCGTGGTTGGTGATCTGGGCACCGAGAAAAGGATGATGAAATGACAGTCCGTGCCTCGTTCGCGGCGGTGGCGCTCGGTGCCATTGCCGCTATTTCACCGGTGCATGCCGAGCCCGCAGTGCCGGTTGCGGTGGCAAATTTCGACTTTCTCGACACGTCCGGTGAACCTGTGGATCAGAGCGAAGCGCACAAGCGCAGGTTGAAGGCGCTCTCCGATTTTCTGCGCGACCAGTTGGCTGCCAGCGGCAAGCTCGAACTTGTGACGCTTCCTTGCGAGGCGTCCCAATGTACGGCGGCAGACCCAGGTTTCGAACCGCTTGCCCGGCAGGCCAAGCAGGCTGGCGCACGTTTTGTCGTTATCGGTGCCGTCGAAAAGACCAGCACGTTGATTGGCTGGGTCAAATATTCCGTGCTCAACGTCGAGGATCAGCGCGCGATTTGCGGGGAATTGATCACCTACCGCGGTGATACGGACGAATCCTGGCGCCATGCCGCGAAGTTTTCGGCGGGACAGATCGTCAATCGCTGCCAATTCGGCGGATGAGGCTCGCTCGTCTCAGTTGTATGCGAGTTTCGGAGCAGGTGCCGCGTTGGCATGTGACTGCTTGTGCCGAAGCTCCGCAACCTTGAGCTCGGCCGCAGCCGCGAGGTCCGAGAATATCCCGTCGAGCGCATCGGCAGCTTCATGCAGCGCATCGACAAGGTCGACCGCACCGATCTCCCTAGCCAACATTCGCATTTCTTCTGCGTGATTTTCCAGAAAGATGTGCAGCCGTGTTGCCTGATCCAGCGTCAGGCCTTCATAGGCGAGAAACCTCGGTATCTTTTCGCTCAGCTGCCCCGCGAGTTCGTTTTTCTCGCGAAGTATATCCAACCATTGTGCCATTCAAGGTCTCCGGTGTGCCGCTTGAAATCCTTACAGATGAGCGGCGCAACGTCAATTAATCGTCGAGGTTAGATTTCTATAATGCAGATGTATTATGTGACTAAATCAGAAATAAGTTGATATCGGCGCAGTTTTTCTTGGAAAGGGCTCCTAGGGCACGAAAGTACTTTGCCTATTAACAGATCTTAAGCCTGTGAGCCCGCCGGGTTGACTGCGTGTCACCGGGGGGGACCCTGGACGTTTCCTCGGCCCTTGAAAAAAACGGGGTTCACCTTCCGCATGCCGCTGGACCCATGGACCCCAATAAGCTTGCAGGGGCTGGATATTCTTCATTCATCTCAATGGCGTTCGAGTACAGCCACGCAGCTATCGAGGTCATTGGTGGCAAGGTGCGCGTAGCGCATCGTCATCGACAGGGTCTGATGGCCGAGCCAGATCTGTACGCGCCTGATATCGATGCCGCCGCGAACCAGGCGTGAAGCGCAGGTATGGCGCAGAATATGCGGGACCACCTGATCGTCCGTCCCAAGTCCGACTTCCGCCTTGGCTTCGTTCCAGATCGCGCGAAAACGCACTTGCGTGTGCATGGCGAAGGGACCCTTCAACCGGCCATGCGGGATCTGGACGACCTCCTTCACCCGGGCGGTCAAAGGAACCGTGCGGCTGCGGCCGGATTTCGTCAGCCAGAAGGTCGAGCGCGAGTCCTGCAGGTCGTTCCAGTTGAGGCCGATTGCCTCGCCAAGCCGGCAACCCGTATCGACCAGGAAGATGCTCAACCTGTAGCTGTCTTCGCAACGCCTGCGGATCGCCGAGAAAAGCCGCTGTTCCTCTTCGGCTTCAAGGAAGCGGATACGTCCCTGCCGCTCCTTTTGCCGCCGGAACTCCGGCAGATTGTAAATGTCGCCCATCTTGCACGCCTTCCGCAGCAGCTTGCTCAAGGCAGCCATCTTTCGATTGATGGTTGCATTGCTATTGCCGCGCTCGCGTAGCGTGCCGATCACAGAATCGAGCATTTCCTGCGTGAAAACGCTGAAACGCTCGCCGCCCAATATTTCAGAGATTTCTCCAAGGAAAGACCGGACATTGGTTTTGTGCGAACCTTCATCCCAGAGAATACTGATATATTGCGCCGTCAGATTATTGAGAGAATACTCCTTGACCAATCGTTTGATCCCATGGTCCGCCGAAGCATAGCTGAGATCGTACTGGAACCGGACCGGAAACGCCGTTTCGGGCGGGGAGGGAGTGACACCCAAGATCGTCATAATGATTGCGCTCTAATCGATAAAACAAACATCGGAAAAATATCAGACGAGTTGTACCCGTCTTTTCCGAAAGCGCAATCCAGAAATCCATGCCACTTTAGGCTAATAGACTTCCGTTTGATAAAACCATCACCGGCTTCATCAAGGTCCAACCTTGCTGGTTGTTGTCCAAACATGTCACCATCTCCTCGGTCCACGACCGGTTTAAAAATCCTCTCTCGTTAATGTCTGTGCGTTGCTCTACGAACGCTGAAAATTGAATGGTGAATATGGTTTGAAGGGAAGGCCAACGCCGGAAAAAACCCGGCGTTGGTTGTTTAGTTGACCAATGATCAGAAGTTGCGCTGGAAGCGGACGATGCCCTGGAAGGCATCATCCTTGGCGCCGGGCGTACGGGCCTGGCGAGCATCATCAAACTTGGTATAGTTGAGTTCAGGCGTGATAACGAAACCGGGAACCAGGGTGTAAGCCACGTTCAAAGCAGCAGCGATTGTGCCTTCGTCTTCATAGCCGACCTGTGCGTTGACTGTTGCCTTATCTGTGACTTTGGCGGCGATACCGCCCCAGACAACGTAATCGCCATTCCAGGTGCCGTAGAAGTCCTTGCGGTTATTGGACTTGTAGCCGCCCATGACCCACGCCGAGACAGAATCTGTGAGGGTTACGTCCAGACGAGCCTTGCCGGCCCATTCCTCGGCCTTGGAGTCGTAACCGACGACACCGCTGATCGAACCCCAGCTCTGTTTGAATTTCGCGCCACCAAGAATGTGCGGAACATAGTCATCGATCAGGTAAGTGCCCTTACCCTGTTCCGCACCAATGAATGCCGAGAAACCGTTATCGGCAGAATAGGTATAGCTGATCTGGTTGGTGACGTAGCTGCCTTCGGCGATGACGTCATCGGAGATGATGCCGCTGCCGAGATAGCCGGTCCAGGATGTGAACTGCGAGTCGGCAGCGCCGACACGGAAGCCGCCAAGTTCGATGGTCGCCTGATTCAGATCGACCGTTTCCTTGTCTGCACCATTGTTGAAATTGTAGCGAAGTTCCGCGAAGGAACGCAATGTGCCGAGTTCTGTTTCCGAGCGGGCATCGAAGCGAGTAACTGCGCGGGCGCGCCAGTCATAGGTGTCGCGCTCGGCCCCCGTGTATGCATCGTCACCGGCATGAATTTCCGCACGGAGATAGCCGCCGACCTTCAGGCAGGTTTCGGTGCCGGGGATATAGAAGAAGCCGGCACCATATGCATCGCAGATGCGAACATATTCGACGGGTTCTGGTTCGGCGGCGACGACGGCGTCTGCAGCGCGTGCCCCTGATACTGCAACCAGTGCTGCAGCGGAGCCGAGAAGTAGGCTCTTGATGTTCATTTCTAATCTCCAATCAAATAAAAAATGGGTTTGGGCGTTTCAAAATTTGGTGGGTGGACAGGTCTTCTCGACCGGACCCCTGCATTGCAAACAACGAGCGTCGAATTGGCTTGTTGAGGGACAAAAAACCAATGCCGGAACGCCCGGCATTGGTTTGTGTCAGCCAATCAAGGAATTAGAAGTTGCGCTGGAAGCGGAGGATGCCGCCGAATGCGTCATCGGCACCGGCCGCGCGCGCACCGTCGAACTTGGTGTAGTTGATTTCCGGCGTGATCGTGAAACCAGGAACCAGCTCGTAAGCCACGTTCAAAGCAGCGGCGATTGTGCCTTCGTCTTCATAGCCAAGCTGTGCATTGACTGTTGCGGTCTCCGTAACCTTGGCGGAAATACCGCCCCAGACGGCGTAATCGCCATTCCAGGTACCGTAGAAATCGGTTCCGTCGTTGGATTTGTATCCGCCCAGAACCCAGGCTGAAATCGTGTCGCTGAATTTGACATCGAGGCGGAGCTTACCAGCCCATTCTTCCGCTTTGGAGTCGTAGCCGACGACGCCCGAGACCGCGCCCCAACCTTGTTCGAATTTCGCACCGCCAACGATGTGCGGAAGATAGTCATTGATCAGATTGTCGCCATTGCCCTGTTCTGCACCGACAAACGCCGAGAAACCATTGCCGCCAGTGAACGTATAGCTGATCTGGTTGGTGACATAGTTGCCTTCAGCGATCACGTCGTCATTGATGATATCGCCGAGATAACCGGTCCAGCTCGTGAACTGCGAGTCAGCTGCGCCGACCCGGAAACCGCCGAGTTCGATGGTTGCCTGGTTCAGATCGACCGTTTCCGCGTCCGCGCCATTCTTAAAGTTGTAGCGAAGCTCGGCAAAAGACTTCAACGTACCGAGTTCGGTTTCCGAACGGGCGTCAAAACGGAGAAGCGCACGTGCACGCCAGTCATAGGTGTCGCGCTCGGCGCCGGTATACACGTCGTCACCGCCCTGGATGTCGGCGCGCACATAGCCGCTGATCTTCAGGCAGGTTTCGGTGCCGGGGATATAAAAGAAGCCCGAGCCATACGCGTCGCACACCTTCACGTATTCGACGGGCTCTGGTTCGGCGACGACGACTGCGTCTGCAGCGTGAGCGCCTGATACTGCAACGAGAGCTGCAGCGGAGCCGATTAGAAGGCTCTTGATGTTCATTTCTGACCTCCAGTCAAGATTCGACCGGAGGCTCCTGGGAAATGGATGGCTGGCGCACCAATTGGGCAGCAGATACTGACCCTAAAGCCTTGAAAGGCCCTAGTGCCCGACTGAGCTGGAGAAGAGATTGACGATGAGCACGCCGGCAACGATCAGGATCAACCCGATAATCGCAGCAATATCCAGCGATTGCTTGAACCAGAACCAGCCAACAGCGGCGATCAACACGATTCCCGCACCCGACCAGATCGCATAGACAACGCCGACGGGCATGGTTTTGAGCAATATCGAGAGCAGGTAGAACGCCGCTCCGTAGCCGGCAATGCAAACCAGCGATGGCCAAAGCCTGCTGAATCCATCCGCCTGCTTGAGGGCGGAAGTGGCCACGACTTCGCAGACTATGGCGATAAGGAGGTAGAGATATGTCATGTCAAATCACCATTCAGGGAGAGCGGAAAATCGTTGATTCGATTCAGCGATTGGCCGGCAACGCCGCCGTAATGGCCGATTCTTCAGGTGTTTGCAGTTCCAATCCCGCCATGAGCCGACAAGATTTTATTAAAAACCGGGTTACCAATATTAATGAGGGGTAAAGATATTGGAGGAGCCGAGGCGATTTCGTGGCTTTTGTGCAACAGCGGCTTGGCATAGAGCCCTAACAGGGTGCCGATGGGGACATTCATGGTTGAAACCCCGGCGCTGGCGAGTATGGTCTGTCGGGAGGAAGGGCGTTCATCGCATTTCTTCTTGGACTTAGGGGATGGGGACAGGTTGTCCTTCAGCCAAATTGGAATGCCCAGACCCATTTTTAACTTTGACTGGAGGTCAGAAATGAACATCAAGAGCCTTCTAATCGGCTCCGCTGCAGCTCTCGTTGCAGTATCAGGGGCACGCGCTGCAGACGCAGTCGTTGTCGCTGAACCAGAGCCCGTCGAATACGTTCGCGTTTGCGACGCATACGGCGCTGGCTTCTTCTACATTCCGGGGACCGAAACCTGCCTGAAGATCAGCGGTTACGTTCGTTACGACGCTGCTGGTGGTGACAATGTCTATGACGGCACCAACGTTGGCGCCAAGGACAACGAAACCTGGTACAAGCGCACTCGTGCAGAAGTTCGTTTCGACGCTCGTTCGGAAACCGAACTCGGCACCCTGCGTTCGTACATCCAGGGCCGTTTCCAGTACACCAACGGTGTTGATGACGGCGGTTCGTTGCCACAGGCATGGATCGAACTCGGCGGCTTCCGCATCGGTACTGCTGACGAACTCTTCGGTTCGTGGACAGATTATGCCGGCGCGATCATCAACGACGACGTGATCAACTACCAGTCCGGCCAGAGCAACCAGGTCAGCTACACCTTCGTTGGCGGCAATGGTTTCTCCGCTATGATCGGTGCTGAACAGGGTCAGGACGATGTTACCGGCCTCGGCGGCAACTATGTCATCGAAGACTACATGCCACACGTTCTTGCTGGTGCGAAGTTCACACAGGGTTGGGGCGGCGTTTCGGCTGTTGTCGGTTACGACTCCAACGTTGAAGAATTCGCTGGCAAGATCCGTTTGGACGTGAAGTTCAACGAAATGTTCTCTGCTTGGATCATGGGCGGCTATCAGTCCGGTTATGACAACGACTTCGATCCGGTCACGGGCGCAGTTGATCTCGACAGCCGTAACTGGTTCGGTACATGGGAAGGCGATTGGGCAGCTTGGGGCGGCTTTGCTGTCAAGGCTACCGACAAGGCAACCATCAACGCGCAGGCTGCTTGGGAAGACGAGGGCACATACGCTTTCGCTCTTAACGTAGCGTACGAGCTGGTTCCTGGCTTCACGATCACGCCGGAAATCAACTACACCAAGTTTGACGGTGCTCGTCTGGCCGCTTCCGAATTCAACGGCGGTAATGACGATGCATTCGGCGGCATCATCCGCTTCCAGCGCAACTTCTAATCCTTCTCGGATTGGTTGATTTGGACCCGGCAGCGCAAGCTGCCGGGTTTTCTTTTGCCCGAAATCTGGTGCTCTGCAATGTTTATGGCTCGCGGACATACCGCTGTGTTGAAATGGCCATAAATAGCGGGCAGACATATTTTCGGGTGAGAGCCCGTTAGGAAAATCGCCGCGGCGAAACATATGACGTGGTTTTCGCGAACCGGAGCTGAAGCGTACCTATTGTACGCGAGTATCGGAAGCGCAGAAGATCGTGTCAGGTGAGCGCCGCTGCAGAGTTCCAGAACGGGCTCCAAGACAGGAAAGTATTGACTGTATGCAGACGATCAAAAGCTGGTTCTGGCCGGGCGTTATCACCATTGCGCTGCTGACGGCCTTGGCTGTGTGGTTTTTGACAGATCCGATCGACCGTGAGCTCACAGAGGCCGCCAACAATGCGCTTGAGGCCGGCAATCCATGGGCAAGCGCCGAAATCGATGGCCGCGATCTGGTCCTCAAGGGAATTGCACCATCCGAGGAAGCGCTCGCGGACGCGCTGAAAATTGTGAGTGCGACGAGGGGCGTTCGGGTCGTCGACAACCAGGCGACACTTTTGCCCCTCGCTGTTCCGTTTTCCTTCGCGGTCACCAAATCCGATGAAGGTATTCTGCTTTCGGGCAACGTTCCCTATGGCGATTCCCGCGCCAAGATCCTTGCCGCCGCCGAAAGTGCCATGCCTGGCATCGAAATTCTCGATGAAATGGCCGTGGCGCGCGGCGCACCGCAAGGTTTCTTCGATCTTGTCGATTTCGCGCTGGCGCAAGCGGCGCAATTGACCAATGGCGAAGTGGAAATTTCGGGTGAAACCTACAACATCAGGGGTACCGCTGCCAATTCGAATGGCTATGATAGCCTGAATGCTGCTCTGCAGACGGCGCTTCCGGGCAATGGAAAGCCGGGCGAGGTGAAATTGGAAGTGCCGGCCAGCGCCAGCAACAATTAGCCAGCAGCCATTGGCCAGCAGCCATTGGGAGGACAACGGCATGTGGTACTTGATCAGCGAACTCTGGCTCTTTCTTCTGATTGCCGCTCTTGTCGGTTTCTATGTCGGCTGGTCGACCCAGGCCTGACTTCTGCGCGAAGGTGGGATAACGAATCATGGTGATGTTCATTTTATCGTCGCTGTTCCTCATTGCCGCCGCCTTTATCATCGGCGCGATTTTGGGCAATGTTTCCAAGAGGTTCTCGGCAAAAAGCGATTCTGTTTCCGAGAGCTCGACGAGGGCAGCCGATGCGCGGCTTGCGTCCCTGTCGCTGCTCGGTAAACCTGCCAATGACGATGTGAAGAAATCTGCCAGAGAAGCCGCCGCCATGATCCCGCCGGCGGAACCGGTTCCCGCGCCAGATCCTGCAGGTGCGAGCCGCGGATCAGGACGCAAGACGGCCGCGCCAAAGAAAAACCAGGCAAAGGCCGAGGCGAAAATCGTGCGGAGCCCAAGGCAGGATGACAAGAACCGCCCGGCGTTACTCAAGACTGCACGCCGCGGCAAGCCGGACAAGTTGACCGAGATAGATGGTATTGGTGCGGTGATCGAATCGAAACTCTTCGCGGCCGGCATTTTCCATTACGACCAGATCGCCGGCTGGACTCCGGACGAAGCCGCCTGGGTCAGCGAGGAAATCGGCTTTCCCGGTCGCGCTCATCGCGAGGGCTGGGTCAAGCAGGCCGCCGGCTTGGTGAAGCCTGCGGCGAAGGCAAAGCCCAAGGCCGCGCCGAAAAAAGCTGCACCGAAGCCGGTGCGTGGTTCGACTGGCTCATCATGAGGCAAGCAGGGTACTGCAACGACAATCACCAACGTTGCAGAATTTCACTCCCTGCAGTCAATTTGCCCCCCTCATAGTGAGCTTCTATACGGTGAGCCTGTCGAACCGCGAACCACGAACAGCAGCATGGCCGGGCAACAGGAGCTCCAGGACCGGGTACTTAGACCGCCCTTAAATCCACACCAGCCACAAACGCTGCGATCAGCTCGGGCAGACGCCCGGTTTCCAGCATCGGCGCGTGGCCCTGACCGGCCACGTTGATCACCTGCAACGCTGGATGTCTGCGCGTCATTTCCTCGACCGTTTCCCGTGCCAGTAGCGGCGTGTTTTCCCCGCGGATGACCAGCAGCGGCAGTTCGGCCAATAGATCGAACTGTACCCATAGATCCGGCAATTTCTGCGTGAAATCAATACCTTGCAGCGTTTTCACGAGGTTCGGGTCGTAGTCCGGGCGGATAGTTCCATCGATCTCGCGGTAGATGGCATGGGCAAAGCGCACCCAGTCCGCATCCCTCAAAGCCGGAAATGCGGCCCCATGCACGGCGCGCTGGATCTGCGCCGCTTCCGTCCAGCTCTTCGGCAGCCGCGGGTTGTTCAGGTACTGGCTGATCTGCAACAATCCGGCTGGCCCGATCTCCGGGCCGATATCGTTGAAGATCACGCCGGCAAGGAGCTGCGGCGCAATCGCTGCGAGGATGTGGATAATCAGCCCGCCGCGCGACGTGCCGAGAAACACCGCGCGATCGATCCCGAGCACGCCGAGCCCGGCAATCACATCGCCTGCTTCAGTGCCTATATTATAATGCGTGAAATCGGGATCGTAGGCCGATCGCCCGCGCCCGCGATAATCGAAGCTGATCACGCGCCGCGGTGTCTCCGGATGCTGCGAAAGTGCCAGTGCCAGTTCATGGAAATCCCGGGCGTTGCGCGTCAGGCCGGGCAGGCACACCAGCGGCAGGCTGTCCGTCGCGCGCGCCGGTTCGTACACCCGCGCGTAAAGCTTCAACCCATCCGGCGCATCGTAGAATATCTCGCGAAAATCCAAGCGATCAGCCGCGCCGTCCGGCGGTCAGATCGCTTTCGATCTGCGCCTTGCCGGTAAGCCGCGCCTTATAGACCTCGTAGTTCTCCATCACCCGCTGCACGTAGTTGCGTGTCTCCGTATAGGGAATGCGCTCGATCCAATCGACGACCTCGTCGAGCGGCTTGCCGCGCGGATCGCCATATTTCGCCACCCACTCATTGGCGCGGGTCGGGCCGGCATTGTAGCCGGCAAAGGTAAGCACATACGAACCGTCGAACTTCGAGATCTGCTCGCCAAGGAATTTCGCGCCGAGTGTCGCATTGTAGGCGGCGTCGGTCGTCAGCCGGTCCTTCGAATAGCTCATGCCGGCGCGGGTGGCGACGCCCTTGGCCGTTCCAGGCAGAAGCTGCAGCAGGCCGCGCGCCCCGGCGCTGGATACGGCGGCCGGGTTGAACTCGCTCTCCTGCCGGGCGATGGCATAGGCGAGGGCCGTGCCCGAGCCGGAGATATTGGCGTTGCCCGGAATGGCGCCGATCGGATGCGACAGCGCGCCGACGTCGATACCGCGCTGGGCCGCAGCCTTGCCGACGCGCAGGGCGACGTAATGATTGCCCTTGCGCTCGGCCATCACCGCCAAAAGCGCGAGTTCGCCGGGACTGTCGAGTTCCTGTGCAAGGCTCGTATAAAGCATCGCCGCGCGCGAATCGTAACCCGTATCCTCGAGCCGCTGGATCGCCCGCACCGCCTCGCGCTGCGCAAAGCGTGTCCGTTCGGCGTCCGTCGGCTTGGGGTAGGGCAGTTGCAAGCCGGATTGCCCGAGCTTCGCGGCCGCAAGCTGCCCGTAGAACGTCGTGCCATAGCGGGATGCCCGGGTGTAATAGTCGCCCGCGCTGCCCGCGCTGCCGGCTTCCGCCGCGCGTCCGAGCCAGTAATAGGCGCGCGAAGCCGACATTGGCTTCGATGAAATCTCGGCGATCCGGGCAAAATGCTTCTGCGCCGTTTTCGCATCGTTGAGCGCCCGCAGCGCCACCCAACCCGCGTGAAATTCCGCATCCGCCGCAACCGCAGGCGTCTCGGCGCTGTGCGAGGCGGCAACGCGATAGGCGCGCTTGGCATCGCCAATATCCAGAAGCTCGCGCGACAACACCCGGCGCTCGGTCCACCACGCATCCGGGTCGACCAGCGAAGCCGCATCGCGCGGTGCTGCGGCCATCGTGTCCGCCGCTTCCTTGTATTTCTCCTGCCGCCGCAAATATTGCGCCTTGGCGAAGATATAGGCGGCGTTCTGCGCCCAGGAACCATCCACCTGCGCCAGCTTCCTGCCCGCATCGGGGGCTTTCTGCAGCACGGCGGCAAAGGCCTGATACAGCGAAGTCGCACCGGCAAGCTTGGCGACGCGCCCGGCGGATTTCACCTTGCCCTCATAGAGCATGGTCAGCATGCGCGTCAGATGGTCCTCGCGCGAAATCACCCCGGCAAACTCCTTGAGGATCATGGCTTCCTGATTGTCATCGAGCTTCTTCGTCCGCCAGAACGGCCCGAGGATTTGCCGTGCGGCGCGCTGGTTGCCGCTGGCCACATAGGCGCGGGCGAGGATGATCACGCCTTCGGTCGTCTGCGGCGCGGTGTTGCCAAAGGAACTTATGACCACCGAAGGCGCCGGATTTTCCTTGAAAAGCGCCCGTTCGGAATTGCTGCGGAAGGTTGCCATGCCCGGCCAGCCCGGCAGTTCTGCGGCGGCCTGCGCAATCTCGGAACTCGGCACACCCGGCGCATTGGAAAGGCCGATGGCCCAGGTCAGGATATGCCGGTCGAGCGCCTGCGAAGGCAGGCCGTTGCGAATGCCGATCGCCCGCCGCACGTCTCCCGAAGCGATGGCATCGAGCCCGCTCTTCAGGGTCCCGGCGATGGCGGTAGGCCTGGACGGCTGGGCGATGCCCGCCGTCGTCACCGGGTCCGGATGCATCGCCGCCTGAATGGCCGGGCTGACCCGCGTTTGCGTTGAGGCGAAAGGCTTCAGCGTAGGGATAGGGATCGCCGCCGAAGGCACAGGATTTTGGGCGTAGGAAGGCAGCGCACTCAATCCCGCTGGCAGCGCAACGGTGAGGCCAAGAAGAACATGACGCAAAACAGAAGTTCTCAGCATTAAACGACCAGTTATTTTAAAGCGGATCGGCGACTTCTTTGAGAATGCAGCTTGATGAGGCAACTGGTGCGGTTTTCGTGGACCGGAGCGCAGTGGACATTTTCGTCCATGAGCACCGAAGCGGAGAAAATCGCATCAGATGTCCATCAGGGTGCATTCGCATGAAATCGCTTGGGGGCCCCTGATCCGAAGACAATAGCATAATAATGGCGGACCTATGAAAGCACTCTTAACAAAGCGTTAGCCGGAAGCGTGGGATTTGAAGGGTAACGGCTTTGTGACGGTGTAGACTTGCGGGAGCAGCTTCCTCACAGTGTCAGTCATAGGGGCTTCGTTGGCGAGGGGCGTGGTTCGTCGTTCGACAGGCTCAGGATGAAGAAGCCCACCATGAGGGTGGTTGGGTGCTGCAAGGTTAATCACCAACGTTTGAGCCATCCCGGCATCAAGCTCCTCTGCAATCAACCCACCACCCTCATGGTGAGCTTGTCGAACCACGCACATGGCGGTTTTGCCAAGGCTACTTGAGCGCTTTGAGCGATTGATGGGGTTTGGCGTATGGGGAGGGAATTGCGGAGGAGGCGGCGTGGACTGATCCGCGCTGCCCCCTTCCGTGTCATCCGATCGTCGACCTCTCCGTCATCAAGACAGGGACGGGACCTGCGCCCGAGCGATCGCCCTTCATCCACCACGGAATACAGGGTGACCGGGCAACCTGATCAGCGGCGCCCGGCGGAAATGCAGTGTCGATGTTCTCGTGCGTGGTTCTGATACCTTCAAAGTATGAAATCTTGCGCGGTGAGAGGAGAAGCCAAATTCAACATATGGATTTTCATGTCGGCAAAGCCATTGCCGCCTCCACCGCAATTCCCTCCCCGAGGACGCGCAACCCCAGGAATCGCTCAAAGCGCTCAGGTAGGCTTGGCAAAACCGCCATGTGCGTGGTTCGACAAGCTCACCATGAGGGGTGTGGTTTGATTGCAGAGGCGCTTGATGCTGGGATGGCTCAAACGTTGATGATTAATCTTGCAGCACTCGACCGCCCTCATGGTGAGCTTCTTCATCGTGAGCCCGTCGAACGACGAACCACGCACATGGAATCGATGCAACTGGTGAGCACCCGATCGGAGGCGCCCGGTGGAATGCAGCGTCGATGTTCTCGTACGTCGTTCTCATGCCTTCAAAGTATGAAATCTTGCGCGGTGAGAGGAGAAGCCAAATCCAACATATGGATTCGCATGTCGGAAGAGCCATTGCCGTCGACATCCGCGGTGAGCTCCCCCGCGTCGTAACGCAGCGACGCGATCCCGCCTCCACTAAAATTGCCGTTGCCTACGAATGTGAATGCCTGGTCCCCAGCCATCCGCGAGACATCGATCTTGTCTCCTTCTGCGTGCGAAAAGTCGTAGATGCTGTCTTGAAGAAAGCCAAACTCATCTACAAATGGGCTGTCGCTGGCAAGTGAGTAAACGAAAAAATCGGCACCATTACCGCCGATCAATTGATCTCCGTCTCTGTTGCCGAAAATAAGGTCATTCCCGTCGCCGCCATTGATGGTGTCATTGCCAACCTGCCCGAAAATCATATTGTCACCGGCATTGCCCGTGAGGAAGTCATTGAACTGCGATCCGGCGATGTTTTCAAAGCCGCTGAGGACGACATCTCCGCCCGCACCGACCCCGGATACCGACGCGCCGCCAGAAGCATTAAGCGTTACCACGACACTGGTGAATGCCGTCGAATAGCCCAGCGTGTCGATGCCGGCCCCTCCCGTCAGCGTGTCGGCACCGCTGACGCCTTCGATATAATCATTGCCGTCGCCGCCATTGATGGTGTCATTGCCGCCCAGCCCGAAAATCATATTGTCGCCGGCATTGCCGGTGAGGGTATCGCCGAAATCGGACCCGACGATGTTTTCGAAACCGGAAATGACATCGGCTCCGGCGGCGCCGGTGACAAGATTGGTGAGAAGGTTGACATTGACGGCGCCTGTGGCGCTCGCATAACCCACCGTGTCGATGCCGGCGCCGCCGCTCAGCGTATCAACTCCGCCGCCGCCTTCGATATAGTCGTTACCGTTGCCGCCATTGAGGATGTTGATGCCATTGCTGCCATAGATCTGGTCGCTGCCGTCCCCGCCATTTGCGGTGCCGGTGAGGAGGTCGATCCCAAACGTGATACGGTCATTGCCGCCCATGCCGTTGACGACGAGACCGGCACCGATGTTGGTAATCTTGATATCGTCATTGCCCGCGGTGCCGTTGCCGAGCAGCGGGTTGGTGACGGGCCGGTTCCACGGTCCGTCGTAAATTCCAAGTTGCGTGAAAATTGAATGGTCGAGCGCCATGATGGCTTCCCCCGAGACGGGCTGCATGGGCCGGTATCCACCCCAGGGGCCTGTTACCCTGCAGTCAACGGCGCGCAGTCTGCGCCTTTAGGCGTATGGAAACAATAGAATTGCTTAGGCATGGTGCAAACACGCAAAAAATGAGGGCCCATCTAATGCTTACGGGTGAGTAGCTGACAGGGGGGCCTACGGCGATACCTCCAAAGACGTAGCCTGTTCGGTCTATTCCCCAAGCGTGACGTTTCCTGCCGGCCGCGCCGGACACCCACGCCAGCACGGCCATCCGCAATCCTTTCCGCCGCATTCTTGGCCATGCTCGTGCCCGGGTTAAACGCAACCCGAGAATGACGAAGTGCGGGTTAGTCCCCCAAGATGAGGTGGGCCACCGGGCACCCTGTCGGTGCCCGGTGGAAATGCAGTGGCATTGCCCTTTGCGGCCTACAGGATGAAATCACCCACCACTTGCGGAGCGCCGTTTGCAAATTGGATCGTCAGATCCGCCACGCCGTCGCCATTGACATCGCCTTCGATGCTATTATCGCCGGCATTGAAACGCAGCTGGCCGGCGGTATTGTCGAACGCTGTATTGCCGATAAAATTAAAGGCCTGGTCACCGGCAGCGCTCGTATTGGCATCGATCAGCTGCAGGTCGATCTTGTCGCCCTGCCGCTCCGAGAAATCCTCGATGGTGTCGACTGTCCCGTTAATACCGCCGAGCGCCGTGGAGTCGCTGGTGGCCAGATAACGGAACGTGTCCGCGCCGCCTTTGCCGGTGAGGTCATCGAAGCCACCGCCGCCCGTGATGACATTGTTATCGTCACCACCCACGATGAGGTCGGCCCACATGCTGCCGATGACGTTCTCGATGTTGTTGATGAACATCAGTGTCGGGTCGGGGATGTCGGCGACCTGGCCGTGGAACTCGTTGAGAAAGATCTGGACGTCCTCGAAGCCGCTGAGATCGAGCGTGTCGATGCCGTCGCCGCCATCGATGCTGAGCGAGGTATGCGTTGTCGGGGGGGTGAGATGCCCGAGCACCAGCCTGTCGTTGCCATCGCCGCCGTAGAGAGCGCCGCTGCCGTTGCCGGCGACGAGCACATCATCGCCGCCGTTGCCAGAAAGAATGTCATCGCCGTCGAGCCCGATAAGGACATTGTTGCCGGCATTGCCGGTGATCGTGTCGTTGAAATTGGTCCCGACGATATTCTCAAAATTGTTGGAGACGACATCGCCATTGGAGACCCGCTGGCCATTGCCATTGATGACCTTGACATCGATATTGCCGAGTGCATTCAGCTGGCTCATGTCGATGACGACGGGGCTGCCGGTGAAGTCTGCATAACTCAGCGTGTCGATGCCGGCGCCGCCGGACATGATGTCGCTGCCGAGGCCGCCCTGGATAAAGTCGTTGCCGTTGCCGCCATTGATGACGTCGACACCGTTATTTCCATAATCTGGTCGCTGCCATCGCCGCCATTGACGGTGGTAAGGATATTGGCGTTACTGCCGTCGATGGAGATTCGGTCGTTGCCGCCCAGGCCGTTGACGACGAGGCCGGCGACAATGTTGGTGATGTGAATATCGTCATTGCCCGCGGTGCCGTTGCCGAGCAGCGGGTTGGTGACGGGCCGGTTCCACGGTCCGTCGTAAATTCCAAGTTGCGTGAAAATTGAATGGTCGAGCGCCATGATGGCTTCCCCCGAAACGGGCTGCATGGGCCGGTATCCACCCCAGGGGCCAGTTACCCTGCAGTCAACGGCGCGCAGTCTGCGCCTTTAGGCGTATTGAAGCAAATAGAATTGCTTAGGGATTCAGCAATTAGCAACAAATGGAAAGCCTATGTAATCCTTACGTATAAGCGGACAGCAACCGCACGATAAGGGGGAAACTCGAAAGAGCTAGCTCGTTCGGTCTATAGGACTATGCCTTCCGTCGCTGCTGGCCGCGCCGGACATCCACGCCAGCACGATCTCCGCAATTCTTTCCGCCGGCCTGTTTGCCTTGCCATGGCGTTTCCTGATCCACGCCAGAAACTGACCAATCTGGTTATCTTGGCCATATCCGACACCTCACCCATGGAAGCGCAAACGGCGATAGAAATTCCTGCGCTTGAAGTAAGACGGGCGGCTTTGCGCGATCATAAACGGGCATGGCTGATAATCAGCGAATACAATTAGGATGTGGCCGAGCGGTCTTATCATTTTGATTCCGGCCAAGAGCCGCAGGGCCGTATCAGCGATAAATTTCTACTCGAAATTCAGCGCGCTTTGCGTCCTCTGCTGCACTCGCCCCGAGGCAGGATTGATCGGACCAGTTGAGATAATTGACGGAACTTTGCTGTTCCTGTGGGCTATATGAAAGGAATGGTCGTCGTGAGAATTAACGTTTACAATTTTTCCTTGTCGCCTAAGGCTACCGTTGCCATCGAAGCGCGGAAGTTGCCTTGTAACTAGCCGTGCTTACCAAACAGTGATAGCCTGATCGCGTTGGTCACAATCTGCATGTCCTGCTCGGTTGCCTGAAGCTTGGGAGATATCTGCGGCTGTTATGCTCCAATGAGGAGCGGACCGCAACCTCGTGGAAAGAAGGCTGGCGGTGCACGCTCTGCAGCTGTCACTTTTGGATACGCCATTTTGAGGAAGCCAGATGTAGCGCGAAGTACATGGCTCAACCGAGCAATCTGAGAGGGCAAGGGAGAGGAATGTTCGATTTCAAGTTTCTCAACCGTAGGGTGTCGCTCAACCGGGCCGTCGAGGTTGGTTGGACGCTTGACTCCGCCAAGGCTACCTTCATTTGGGAAGCCCCGAGCCGACTCGACCGAGAGGAGAAACGTACCTCGCACGCTAAGAGCGTCTCATTCTGCCCCGCGGTGATCGATCACGAAGCGCGAATTTTTCAAGTGAATTGCCCGGTCGACGTCCAGATCTGCCTCGAAATCGATCCGAAAACCAACCAGCTAAGACTGCGCAGCACGGCGGGCGAAATGTCCTCGATCCGGCCGAAGGCGCTCTCGGAACTGATCGCGCTCAATGCTCCCAGCGAATGGCGCCATCCGAAACGGCCATTTTGCAGATTCGCAGTCCATACGTGTTTGTAGCGGACGAGCTCGTCTATATGATGCAGTTGCCTGCCTTCAATTATTATCCCACGACGCGCTTGCCGGGCCTGATGATAGGCGGCCGTTTGCCGATACACATCTGGCCGCGCCCGATAATGTGGGCGTTCGAATGGCACGACACTAGTCAGGAGCTGGTACTGAAGCGTGGCGAGCCATGGTTCTATGTTCGCTTCGAATTTCAGGAGCCGACGCGACCGGTCCGGATGGTCGAGGCTGACATGACACCGCAACTGCGTGAGTACATACAGGGGCTGTCGGATGTGACCAACTATGTCAGCCGGACGTTTTCGCTGTTTGGAATCGCCAGGTCGCGGCGGCCAAAGACATTGCTCGTCGAAAAGCGGCGATAGGGAATCGAACGGGACGGTAGACGACGCAGGCGTTGCCTTCATTCATCAAAATGTCCAAGACAGCTCATGCGCACTGTGCAGTTGTTGAAGAAGCCCGGCGACGAGATTGGTGATCTTGATATCGTCATTGCCCGCGGTGCCGTTGCCGAGCAGCGGATTGGTGTGACGGGCCGGTTCCACGGTCCATCGTAAATGCCAAGTTGTGTGAAGTTGAATGGTCGAGCGCCATGATGGCTTCCCCCGAGACGGATTGCATGGGCCGGTATCCGCCCCACGGGCCAGTTACCCTGCAATCAACGGCGCAGAGTGTGCTCCCTCACCTTACGGTCGCAACAGAATTGCTTAGGGATTCCGCAGTACACAATAAAGGTAACGCGTGTGTAGTTCTTGCGGGTTAGGGGGATGACGAACTCAGCCATAGACGACACACCAAAAGAGCTAGCCTACTCGGTCTAGTGGACTATGCACCCCGTTCCAAGAGGGAGTTGCCTTCCCCGATTGATGAGGTTCCGCCCCCTTGAGTCTGGTTCATATCGGATGGCTTCTCGGGCTTGCCCGATCACCCATTTCATATGAACCGGCGCTTAATTGAACGGTCGTTTCTTTAATTTTCGCTTGAATTTGGGTTGGGAGGCGGAAATTGGCATGTTCGCGGCGCCCGCTTCCCGTTCCGGGTGCGTAAATGACACGCCTTCATCCCGAACTCACACAACAATCGGCGATTCTCATGCAAGAAACCGCGATTCTGGCGCAAGAATTTCAATCGGCGCGAGAATTTTGGTTGTTACAAGTTGATGATTTCCATCACCAAAAGGAACTTGTAACCAAAAGCCCGCGCGACTATGGTGCGCCACCTCGTGACCGGACAGGGTCGCGGGGCTGATCACTGTTATTTCGGAGTTTCCCATGCTGAAAGGCTCAATCACCGCTCTCGTCACGCCCTTCGATCAGGACGGCGCGTTCGACGAGAAAGCCTTTCGTGGCTTCGTTTCCTGGCAAATAGACAATGGAACCAATGGGTTGGTCCCCGTTGGCACCACTGGCGAGTCTCCGACGCTGTCCCATGCGGAACACAAGCGCGTCGTCGAGGTTTGCATCGAGGAAGCTGCCGGACGCGTGCCGGTGATTGCCGGCGCGGGCTCCAACAATACGCGCGAAGCCATTGAATTGGCTGAGTTTTCCGAGAAAGCCGGTGCCGACGCCATTCTGGTCGTTACGCCCTATTACAACAAGCCGAGCCAGCGTGGCCTCTACGCCCATTACGCGGCGATCGCCGAAGCGGTGTCGCTGCCGATCATCATCTATAACATTCCGGGCCGGTCGATCATCGACATGACCCCGGAGACGATGGGCAAACTTGCAAATGATTTCAAGAACATAGCGGGTGTCAAAGACGCGACAGGCAAGATCGAACGCGTGTCGGAACAGCGCATCACCTGCGGCAAGGATTTCATCCAGCTCTCCGGCGAGGACGCCACGGCGCTCGGCTTCAACGCCCATGGCGGCCATGGCTGCATCTCGGTGACGTCCAACGTCGCGCCGCGGCTTTGCGCGGAGTTTCAGGCGGCGACGCTCGCCGGTGACTATGATAAGGCATTGTTATTGCAAGATAAGTTGATGCCTTTGCATAAGGCGCTGTTTCTTGAGCCCAACCCGTCCGGGCCAAAATACGCGTTGGCGAAGCTTGGCAAAATGCAGAACGCGCTCCGTTCGCCGATGGTGCAGGTCGAGGCTCATACCGCCGATCGTATCGATCAGGCAATGCGGCATGCCGGTCTGGTCAACTAAGGGTCGGAATCCCATATAAATTGCATGAACAAGCCAAAAACCGCCTCAAAACCCATCACGGTTCGCAAAATCATTGCGGAAAACCGTAAAGCGCGCTTCAATTTCGAGATTCTCGACACGCTGGAGGCTGGCATCGTCCTGCAGGGCACCGAGGTCAAGTCGTTGCGCCGCAACCAGTCGAATATTGCCGAGAGCTATGCGAGTTTCGAGAATGGCGAGTTCTGGCTGATCAACTCGTATATTCCGGAGTATCTGCAGGCCAACCGCTTCAACCACGAGCCCCGGCGCCATCGTAAGCTATTGATTTCTAAAAGGGAAATGTCGCGGCTGGCGCAGTCCGTGGATCGTGAGGGAATGACGGTCGTGCCGCTGAAACTCTACTTCAACGACCAGGGCCGCGCCAAGCTGGAGATCGCCGTTGCGCGTGGCAAGAAGCTGCACGACAAGCGCGAAACCGAAAAGCAGCGCGACTGGAACCGCGAGAAATCACGGCTGCTCAGGGATCGCGGCTAGGTTTTTATCCAGCGATTCCATCGAGATAGCGCCTGACCTGTGCAAACACACCCTTGAACATTTCCGTCGTCAACCGGCCGGTATTGGTGTTGTAGCGCGAGCAGTGATAGCTCGAAAAGATCCGGATTTTGCCGATGTCCGACTGCCCGCCATGGCTGAAGGGAAACTTGGCTACGGGCTCGCCAAACGCCCGGATCGTCGATTGGTGCGCGATGGTTCCGAGCGTGACAATGGCACGCAAATTGACGAATTGTTCGATGGTCGGGGTCAAAAACCGCCGGCAATTGCTGATTTCGCCGCCAACCGGCTTGTTTTCCGGCGGAACGCAGCGAACCGCATTGGTGATGGCCGCATCGATCAGCTGCAGGCCATCGTCGGGACGCGCTGCGAACGTGCCGCGCGAAAAGCCGAATTCATTCAACGTGTTATAGAGGAGATCGCCCGCATAGTCGCCGGTGAAGGGCCGGCCCGTACGGTTGGCGCCGCGCAGGCCGGGCGCTAGTCCGACGATCAGCAACCTGACCGGTTGAACGCCTTCGACGGGGAGGAAGGTCGGTACAGGCGCATTGTGCCAGCCCGGCTCTTTCACCCGCCACTCGGCGATGAAATCATGCAGGCGTACACATATGGGGCAATCGGGGGAGGGTTCGACGCTCAACCCCGTTGCGATCAATAATCGACCTGTTCTTCTTCAACCCGCGGCCGCGGCGACCGTTCGGATGGTTCACGCCCGATCTCGGCCCGCAGCGATGTCAGATCGATGAAGTGATCGGCTTGGCGGCGCAATTCGTCCGAAATCATCGGCGGCTGTGTCGACAGCGTCGAAACGACGCTAACCTTGCGGCCTTTGCGCTGCAGCGCCTCGACCAGCGAACGGAAATCGCCGTCGCCGGAAAAGATAACGAAATGATCAACCGTATCAGTAAGTTGCATGGCATCGACAGCAAGTTCGATATCCATATTGCCCTTGATCTTGCGGCGGCCCGCAGAATCCGTGAATTCTTTCGCAGGCTTGGTCACGACCTTGTAACCATTATAGTCGAGCCAATCGATCAGCGGCCGGATTGAAGAATACTCTTGGTCTTCGACCAAAGCGGTATAGTAATAAGCGCGCAGCAAATAGCCGCGTTTCTGGAAAGCCGAGAGAAGTTTGCGGTAATCTATATCAAATCCGAGTACCTTGGACGCAGCGTAGAGATTTGCACCATCGATAAACAGGACGATTTTTTCGCGGGGATCAAACATAATAACGTTCCATTTCAAAAATCTGAGCTTCAATTTCAAATCAGCTGGAGAATAACAAAGCCCGATCTGATCTTATACGAAAGTTGAATATTTAATTACGTCGGGTTGCGGCAAAAGCCAAGGCCTTGATTGAAGATTTGTATATGTTTTTGGACATAAGTGCTCAACATTCGGTGAGGTACCGCACCGGATTCGTTCCATGTAGTGCGAACTTTCGGCGCTTTTGCTTGTTTTTTGCGCGCAAGCACGTTATGTCCCCATTAATCCGCTAATTCAGTTAAAAATGAAAGGGGCAGTTTATGGCCCGCGTCACTGTTGAAGATTGCGTTGACAAGGTTGAGAACCGTTTTGAGCTGGTTCTGCTGGCCAGTCACCGCGCGCGCCTGATTTCGCAAGGTGCAGCGATCACCATCGATCGCGATAATGATAAAAATCCGGTGGTTGCTCTACGTGAAATCGCAGAAGAAACGCTTTCGCCCGGTGACCTGAAGGAAGATCTGATTCATTCGCTGCAGAAGCATGTGGAAGTCGATGAGCCCGAAGCAGTCGCTGTGCCGCAGGTTACTGCTGATAGCGATCTGACCGAGACTGTCGAGACCGATGCTGACGACAATGTTTCCTTCGATTCGATGTCGGAAGAAGAATTGTTGGCCGGTATCGAAGGGCTGGTAGCCCCCGAGAAGAGCGACGACTACTAAGAGACCTGTTTAAACGTCTCTACATCAAATCTCTTTTTGATGCGTCGCAGTCTCTGCGGCGCATTATTTTTGTGTGTTGGTAACGCAATAACCATATAGACGGCATAACAATTCTTCTTCGACCAAATTCTGTTTGTGTGTAACTCCGGAGACCCCCATCCATGATGCGTCAGTATGAGCTTGTCGAGCGTGTTCAGCGTTACAAGCCTGACGTCAACGAGGCGTTGCTTAACAAGGCCTATGTCTATGCGATGCAGAAGCATGGTCACCAGAAGCGTGCATCGGGCGATCCGTATTTTTCCCACCCGCTGGAAGTCGCTGCCATCCTGACGGACATGCACCTCGATGAGGCGACGATCGCCATCGCCTTGCTGCATGACACTATCGAGGATACCTCTGCGACACGGCAGGAAATCGACACGTTGTTCGGTCCGGATATTGGCAAACTCGTCGAGGGGCTGACCAAGCTGAAAAAGCTGGATCTCGTCTCAAAAAAGGCTGTTCAGGCTGAAAATCTGCGCAAACTGCTGCTGGCGATCTCCGATGATGTGCGCGTCCTGCTCGTCAAGCTCGCCGACCGTCTGCACAATATGCGCACGCTTCACCACGTGCCCGAGGACAAGCGCCTGCGTATCTCCGAGGAGACGATGGATATCTATGCGCCGCTGGCTGGCCGCATGGGTATGCAGGACATGCGCGAGGAGCTCGAGCAGCTCGCATTCCGCTACATCAACCCTGAAGCCTTCAACGCCGTTACCAATCGGCTCGCCGAGTTAATGGAGAAGAACAAGGCGACGCTGAAGCAGATCGAAACCGATCTTTCCAGCCTGTTCGAAAAACACGGCGTCAAGGCCAGTGTGAAAAGCCGGCAGAAGAAGGCCTGGTCGGTGTTTCGCAAAATGGAAAGCAAGGGCCTTTCCTTCGAGCAGCTATCGGACATTTTCGGGTTTCGAGTCGTCGTGGACACGGTTGCCGATTGCTACAACGCTCTCGGCATCATTCACACGACATGGTCGATGGTTCCGGGACGGTTCAAGGACTACATCTCGACACCGAAGCAGAACGATTACCGTTCGATTCACACGACCATCGTTGGGCCATCGCGCCAGCGCGTCGAACTGCAGATCCGCACCCGCGAGATGAACGACATTGCCGAATATGGCGTCGCGGCGCATTCGATCTACAAGGACCGCGGCAGTGCACAGAACCCTCATGTCATTTCAACGGAAACCAACGCCTATGCCTGGTTGCGCCAAACTATCGAAGCCCTGGCGGAAGGCGACAATCCGGAAGAGTTTCTCGAGCATACGAAGCTCGAACTGTTTCAGGACCAGGTCTTCTGCTTCACGCCGAAGGGCCGCCTGATCGCACTGCCGCGCGGTGCGACACCCATCGATTTCGCCTACGCTGTGCACACGAATATTGGCGACAGCTGCGTAGGCGCCAAGGTCAATGGCCGCATCATGCCGCTGATGACCGTTCTGCATAACGGCGACGAGGTGGAAATCATCCGCTCCAAGGCACAAACACCGCCTGCCGCCTGGGAATCGATCGTTGTGACAGGCAAGGCGCGCGCTGCCATCCGCCGTGCCACGCGGCTGGCCGTGCGCAAGCAGTATTCCGGCCTCGGCATGCAGATACTTGAGCGAGCATTCGAGCGGGCAGGGAAGGTTTATTCGCGCGACGAATTGAAGAAGGGTTTGCCGCGCTTGGCGCGCAAGGAAATCGATGATGTTCTGGCTGCGGTCGGTCGTGGTGAATTGCCCTCGTCCGACGTGATGAAAGCAGTCTATCCGGAGTATCAGGACGCCAAGCCCAAGCCCAATGCTCCTGACCGTGAGGAAGGTTGGGTGAATTTCCGCAACACTTCCGGAATGATCTTCAAAATGCCGGAAGGTGCGGAGGCCGCTGGTCTGGAGCCGGGTGGCCCGAACGCCCTGCCGATCCGAGGCGCTAGCCCGGATATGCCTGTGCACTTCTCGCCTGAAGGTGCAGTACCCGGCGACCGGATCGTCGGCATTCTCCAGCCCGGCGCAGGAATGACAATCTATCCGATCCAGTCCTCGGCGCTGATGGCCTATGACGATCAGCCGGAGCGTTGGATCGATGTTCGCTGGGACATAGACGAGAGCCGGCGCGATCGTTTCCCTGCCCGCATTAACATTTCGGCGATCAATGCGCCGGGATCGCTGGCGGAAATTGCGCAGATCATTGCCGAGAACGAGACCAATATTCACAATCTTTCGATGGTCCGTACAGCCCCGGATTTCACACAGATGATCGTAGATCTCGAAGTGTGGAATCTTAAACATCTCAACCGGATACTGTCAAAACTTAAAGAGAGCAAATGCGTCAGCGATGCGCAGCGCGTTAGTGGATAGAGAGGCGGAATGAAAACAAATGAGGTCCTGGACGTTTTTCGCGAGGCAGGGGCGGTGCTGGAAGGGCATTTCATCCTGACATCGGGTCTGCGCAGCCCGATCTTTTTACAAAAAGCACGTGTATTCATGCACGCCGACAAGACGGAACGCGTATGTCGCGGCCTCGCGGAAAAAATCAAAGACGCCGGACTTGGCCAAATTGATTATGTGGTCGGTCCTGCTATCGGTGGTATCATTCCTGCCTACGAAACATCGCGGCATCTGGGTGTTCCTGCGATCTGGGTGGAGCGTGAAAATGGCATTTTCAAGCTACGCCGCTTTGAGATCGCCAAGGGCGCGCGCGTCGTCATTGTAGAAGATATTGTAACGACTGGGCTTTCCATTCGTGAAACGGTGACTTGCCTGCAGGAGTTGGGTGCGAATGTACTGGCAGCAGCGTGTATCATCGACCGGTCAGCTGGAAAAAGTGATGTGGGAGTACCGTTGATAGCGCTGGCGGAATATGAAGTGCCAGCCTATCCTCCTGACGATCTTCCGCCTGAACTTGCCGCAATTCCGCCTGTTAAGCCCGGTAGTCGCAACATCTGAATGAACCAAATGAACCAAAGCGGATTTGACACATTCAAAGTATATATTGCTTTGGTGAAGAAGGACTTGGATAGAAATGCTCTTTAAGAGGCGTAAAGAACCGTGTCTGCGGGAACGGCTGCGCGTGGCGCTTTGGCCTCGCCGTTCCGTCGGTCGCTCTTTACGCTATTTCGGCAAGCGTGTCCTAAGACTGCGAGCGACGCCCCACGCTATCGCGACTGGCTTTGCCTGCGGCATCTTCGCCGCGTTCATTCCGCTTCTCGGCGTTCACATTGCAGTTGCCCTGACCATCGCCTGGTTGATCGGAGGCAACATTGCCGCAGCAGTCATCGGGACAACCTTGGGTAATCCTTTGGTTCTGCCTTTTATATGGGCGGCAACGCTGGAAGTCGGTCGCTTCGTACTGACTGGCAGTCTGACCGGAGAACCCTTGCCCCCGCATCTCGGCGCCATGCTCAGGCATTTGGATTTTCTTGTTCTGTGGCAACCGCTGATCAAGCCCATGCTGATCGGTGCCGTTCCGCTCGGTCTCATCGCAGCGCTGCTCATTTATTTTCCGGTGCGCTGGACAGTCGCAAAGTTCCAGCATCGACGGCACAAGGCCGCATTCCACCTGGAAAAGGCAACCTAGGTTGGCGGCAGCGACGCCTTCTCATCGGACGAAACCGAAGCCGAAGGATTTGGAACAAATCGCCAAACTGTTTCCATCTAAACATGAAAGGCTCCAGCCGACATGATCATTGGAATCGGCAGCGATTTAATCGATATCAGGCGCATCGAAAAGACGCTCGAACGGCACGGCAGTCGCTTTGTCGACAGAGTCTATACTCCAATTGAACAGGCAAAGTCTGACCGCCGTAAGGAGCGTGCCGCCTCCTATGCCAAACGCTTTGCGGCCAAGGAAGCCTGCGCCAAGGCCCTCGGCACAGGCCTGTCGCGCGGTGTGTTCTGGCGCGACATGGGGGTCGTCAACCTGCCGAGCGGCGCTCCCACCATGCAACTCACAAATGGAGCGGCGAAACGCCTCTTGGCAATCACTCCTGCCGGCTATTCCACCCGAATTCATTTGACCATCACCGATGATTTTCCCCTTGCACAAGCATTTGTGATTATCGAGGCGCAGAGAATCGAAGAATAGCCGCAATCAAACGGCATTGAGCGGCATTGCCCCCCGCGCGTTCAGCGGTTAAGAGGGGGCACATTGGATTTTTGGAGATATGAGACACGTGAGCGACAAAGCTGTTGTGAAGAATTCTGGTGGTCTTGGCGAGACGATCAGCGTTATCGTGCAGGCGCTGCTGCTCGCCCTGGTAATCCGGACGTTGCTGTTTCAGCCCTTCAACATTCCATCCGGCTCGATGAGGCCGACCCTGCTTGAAGGCGATTATCTGTTCGTCTCGAAATTCTCCTATGGTTATTCCAAATATTCGATTCCCTTTGCGCCAAATCTGTTTTCTGGCCGCATCTGGAGCGGTGAGCCGAAACGCGGTGATATCGCCGTATTTCGCAAACCCAATGACACGTCTCTGGACTTCATCAAACGCGTTATCGGACTGCCGGGTGACAAGATTCAGATGCGCGGTGGTGTACTCTACATCAATGATGTGGCCGTACCGCGCGAGAAGGTTGGCCAGATCGACAATCCCGACGTGACCGAGGTCAACCGGCCTGTCGACGTCTATCGTGAAACGCTGCCGAACGGGATCACCTACGATACGCTTGACCTGACGCCGAACGGCCTAGGCGACGACACGCGGGAATTTATCGTTCCAGCCGGAAACTATTTCATGATGGGCGACAACCGGGACAATTCGAGCGATAGCCGTTTTGACGTCGGCTATGTTCCGCTTGAGAATTTCGTGGGCCGCGCCAATATCATCTTCTTCTCGATCGCCGGTAAAGCAAGCCCGCTTGAGATTTGGCGCTGGCCGTCGGAGGTTCGCTTCGGACGGTTGCTGCACAGCGTCAACGGCGCTCCAGACTCCGTCCAGAACAATTGATGAGCCAATGAGCCTGTCCGCCGACGCCGTTCGCAGACTGGAGGAAAAAACCAGGCACACCTTTCGCGATCTCGGCCGCCTGGAGCGTGCGCTTACCCATGCAAGTGCACGTCCTTCGGCGGGGTCCGATTATGAACGCCTCGAGTTTCTGGGCGACCGGGTTCTTGGTCTTGTGATCGCCGAACTGCTATTCCGGGCCTATCCAACCGCGAC
The DNA here is from genome assembly GCF_031455525.1 of Phyllobacterium sp. 1468. Taxonomy (NCBI): domain Bacteria; kingdom Pseudomonadati; phylum Pseudomonadota; class Alphaproteobacteria; order Hyphomicrobiales; family Phyllobacteriaceae; genus Phyllobacterium; species Phyllobacterium sp. 1468. Next base: position 223,559 of record NZ_JAVDSX010000004.1, read on the forward strand.
GGAAGGAGAACTGTCCCTACGGCTGAACTCCCTTGTCAACGCCGATACCTGTGCATCTGTTGCTGACGAGATTGGTCTGCATGAGTTCATTCGTACTGGCTCCGATGTGAAGGGCCTTGCGGACAAACGGCTCAAAAGCTTGCGTGCCGACGTGGTCGAATCGCTCATCGCCACGATTTATCTGGACGGCGGACTGGAAGCGGCGCAACCTTTCGTAGAGCACTATTGGGATGCCCGCTCGCGCGAAATCAATTCGGCGCAGCGCGATCCGAAAACGGAATTGCAGGAGTGGGCGCACCAGCAGAATGGCGCTCAACCGATTTACAGCGTGATCGACCGCACAGGTCCCGATCACGATCCGCAGTTTACGGTGAAGGTCGATGTCAAAGGCTTCGATCCCGCGACCGGCATAGGCCGTTCGAAGCGTATTGCCGAACAGGAAGCCGCGGTTGAGTTGCTTTATCGTCAAGGCGTTCGTAAGAAGACGCAGGAAGAAGAACCATAATGACCGAACAAGAACAGACAACAGAAGTCGACGCAAAGCCCGATGTTCCCACCCGCTCGGGCTTTATCGCTTTGATTGGCGCGCCGAATGCCGGCAAGTCAACGCTGGTCAACCAGCTCGTCGGAAGCAAGGTGTCGATCGTTACCCATAAGGTGCAGACGACGCGTGCACTCGTGCGCGGTATTGTCATCCACGAGCAGACGCAGATGGTTCTGGTCGATACGCCCGGCATCTTCAAGCCGAAACGCCGTCTGGACCGGGCAATGGTCACCACTGCCTGGGGCGGTGCCAAGGATGCCGATCTCATTCTGGTCCTCATCGATGTCGAGCAAGGGATCGACGAAGAGGCCGAAGCCATTCTCGGCAGTCTCCATGAGAAGAAACGCAAGGTGATCCTTGTTCTCAACAAGGTGGATCGTATCGAGGCGCCGAAGCTGCTGGAGCTGGCGCAAAAGGCCAATGAAATGGTCAATTTCGATAAAACCTTCATGATTTCCGCGCTGAAGGGCTATGGTTGCAAGGATCTGTTGAAATACCTTGCCGACAATTTGCCGGAAGGTCCGTGGTATTACCCGGAGGACCAGATTTCCGACATGCCCATGCGTATGCTTGCAGCGGAAATCACCCGCGAAAAGCTCTATCTGCGCCTGCACAACGAGCTACCCTATTCGTCGACCATCGAGACGGAAAGCTGGGAAGAAAAGAAGGACGGTTCCGTTCGCATTCAGCAGGTGATCTACGTCGAGCGCGACAGCCAGAAGAAAATCGTTCTCGGGCACGAGGGGCAAGCAATCAAGGCCATCGGCCGGGCCGCGCGCAAGGAGCTGATGGAAATCCTCGATCAGAAGGTGCATCTTTTCCTTTTCGTCAAGGTTCGTGACAACTGGGGCAATGACCCTGAGCGTTACCGCGAAATGGGCCTTGAATTCCCGAACTCATAGAGCCAGTCTCGTTAAATGGAATGGCATGACGAGGGCATAATCCTTGGAACAAGACGGCATGGGGAAACCAGTGCCATCCTTGAATTGATGACGCGCGAGCACGGCCGTCACATGGGATTGGTACGGGGCGGGCGTTCTCGTCGAATGCAACCGCTATTGCAGGCAGGCAATCGCGTCGACGTCATCTGGCGTGCGCGCATAGATGAACATCTGGGCATGATGCAGGTCGAGCCTGTCAGTTTTTCCGCTGCGCGATTGATAGAGCAGCCGGTGGCGCTTTACGGGCTCCAGCTGGCCGCCGCGCATCTGCGGTTGCTTCCCGAGCGCGATCCGCATCGGAATCTGTTCGAAACGCTCGCCATCATCCTCGAACATTGCGACGATACATTGATTGCAGGCGAACTCCTCGTGCGCTTCGAAGTGGCGATGCTAGAGGAACTGGGTTTCGGTCTGGATCTGAAACGCTGCGCCTCCACCGGCACGGATCAGGACCTGACCTATGTATCGCCGAAATCCGGACGTGCAGTCTCACGCGATGCCGGAGCGCCGTGGGCCGACAAGCTGCTTGCCATGCCACCGTTCATGGTCAGCTCGAGCGTGCGCGCAACATCACTTGCCGAGCTCATCGCGGCGTTCCGGCTGACCAGTTTTTTCTTCACCCGGCATGTCTGGGAACCCAGGGCGCAAAAGCCGCCTGAAGCACGTGACGGCTTTCTGAATGCCGTTGCCCGATCATTGGCGAATCCGGCAATTTTCCCCTCCGAGACTAACCAGCTCCTCTGAAACTTGTTGAAAAACTGCAACTTGGCGATCTGGATTTCGCCAAACCGTGTTTTGCCGGAAGTCATGCGTTGACTTAGGAAATTGCATATGAGTACACATTGATGCATTGCAGAATACAAATGTTCTGTGATGTGCGGTCGCGGAGGACTGCGGGGGAGGAATTGAATGGATACTATCTTGACCGGCTTGAAAGCCGCCGTCGACGCGATGGGACCGACGGTTCTGTTGCCAATCGTAATTTTCATCATTGCGCTGGTTTTGGGGGCGAGACCGGGCAGGGCGTTCCGGGCTGCCGTTACAATCGGCGTTGCCTTCATCGGTATCAACCTTGTTCTCGGGCTGATGCTTACGTCGATTGGCGATGTCGCCAAGGCGATAGTCACCAATACTGGCATTCATCGCGACATTGTGGATGTTGGTTGGCCATCGGCAGCAGCGATCGCCTTTGGATCATCGGTGGGCCTATGGGTTATCCCAATCGCCATCGCGGTCAATATCGCACTGCTGTTGACGCGACTTACCCGCACATTGAACGTCGATGTCTGGAACTTCTGGCACTTTGCATTTATCGGCTCGCTTGCCGTCGCAGCGACCAACAGCCTCACTTACGGCTTGATTGTCGCCGCGCTGATGGTTGCGCTTTGCCTGCTGTTTGCGGATTGGTCCGCCAGGGCCGTACAAAAATTCTATGGGATTCCGGGGATTTCCGTGCCGCATCTGGCATCGGCGCAAATTCTTCCAATTGCGATCGTACTCAATTGGATCATTGATCGCATTCCCGGGATCAACAAGATCGAGCTCAACACCGAAACCTTCGAACGCCGTTTCGGCGTTTTCGGTGAACCGGTCATTCTCGGTCTGATCATCGGCCTCGCGCTTGGCATCATAGCCTATTACAACGCCGGTGATTTCGGCGTAGTGCTCACGAAGGTGCTTCAGACCGGCATGACGCTGGCAGCCGTCATGCTGCTCCTTCCGCGCATGGTGAAAATCCTGATGGAGGGCCTTTTGCCTGTTTCGGATGCCGCGCAGGAATTCGTGCGTAAACGTACTGGTGATCGCGAACTGCTGGTGGGTCTGGATTCCGCCATCCTTATCGGCCACCCCGCAGCAATCTCGTCGTCGCTCATACTTGTGCCGATCGCGATCATCCTGTCGATCATTCTGCCCGGGAACCGCGTCATCCTGTTTGCTGATCTTGCAGTCATTCCGTTCCTTGTCGCCATGACCGCGCCACTTCTCAAGGGCAATGTCTTCCGCATGGTGATCGTCGGTACTGTTACTCTGGCTGTCGGCTTTTATGTTGCCAATGCCTTGGCGCCGCTCTTTACCGCTGCGGCCCAAGCGTCCGGCTTCCAGATGCCCGCAAATGCAGTGCAGATCACGAGTGTCGTCGATGGGTTCCTGTGGATACCCTATGTCGTCATCGCCCTTATCCAGAACCTAGGCGCAGTTGGGCTTGCGGTGCTGGCAATTGTCATTGCCGGAGCCTTCTGGGCCTATCGACGCAACACTGCGGCGTGGGAACGTGCGGCAGGTGCCGACGATCTCGGGACAGATGAAACCGTCTAGCACCAGTGGAGTAGATTGAATGGCGCATGCCTTGATGAGCTATCTTGATCCCGGGGCGATTGTCCTCGGGCTCAAGGCCGCGACAGACCAGGATGTCATCCGCATCTTGGCAGATCGATTGTCAGCGCTGGGAATTGTCAAGCCAAGTTTCGCCGATGCCGTCATCGCCCGTGAGGTCATGTTGCCTACGGGCCTGCCGCTCGGAGGCGACAACAACGTAGCGGTTCCGCACACAGATCCTGAACATGTGCTGAGGCCCGGTTTGGCACTTGCAACACTGGCTGAACCGGTGTTGTTCTCCAATATGGAAGATCCGGATGAGAAGCTGCAGGTCAGTGTTGTTTTCCTGATGGCTCTCAATGACAAGGATAAGCAAATTGAAATGCTGCAGGAGATCGCAGGCACAATTCAGTCACCCGAAATTATTTCGGCGCTGATTCTATCCAAATCGGTGGAAGACGTGTCTCGGCTTCTGCGATAAGTTTGCATTAAAAATCAGGGAGGGAATTTATGACTCGGCAGAAAACCGTGCTTTTTGCATGCGGAACGGGTATCGCCACCTCGACAGTGGTTGCGCATGCGGTCGAAGATGCAATGAAGGAACGTGGGATCCGCTTCAACTCAAGGCAGTGCAAGACGACGGAAGTGGCAGGACAGATCGATGATGTCGATCTCGTCGTCACAACCGCGCAACTGCCCAAGGATCTTGCCAAACCTGTCATCACCACGCTGGCCTTTCTGACAGGTATCGGTAAAGCGGAAGCGCTCGACAAGATTGAAGCTATTCTGAGAGATTGAGACTGAACTGCACAAGACAAATCCGCCGTTCATTGGCTTGAACGGCGGATTTGTCTATTCCGCGGGCTGGAGGGTAGGGCGTGCAGCGGCGGTCTCTTCGATGGGCCAATGCACAATAGCCGCAAATATACCGAGCGCGACTCCGAGCCACCAGACCGGATCATAGCTGCCGAAGTGATCATAGAGGTATCCGCCGAGCCACACACCCAGGAACGAGCCGATCTGGTGCGAGAAAAACACGATACCGCCAAGCATGCCGAGATAGCGGGTACCGAACATGATGGCGACGAGTGAATTTGTCGGCGGCACCGTCGAAAGCCACATCAGTCCCATCAGGATCGCGAAGACAATCACGGAAGTTCCCGTTTGCGGAAGCAGCAGAAAGGCCGTGACCAATATTGAACGCCCGAGGTAGAGAAACGCCAGAAATTTCGGTTTGGAGTAGCGCTGACTGATCATGCCCGATGCAAGCGAGCCAATGATATTGAAAAATCCGATGAGTGCCAAAGCTAACACAGCATAGGTAGCATCAATCCCAATATCGCCCAGATAGGCAGGAAAATGTGCAGTGATAAACGCCACCTGAAACCCGCAAACGAAGAAGCCCGTCGTCAGTAGCAGGTAGCTCTTGTGCGCAAGTGCTTCCTTTAATGCCTGGCCGATCGACTGCTTGTATTGAGCTTCCTTGATTCTGCCACTTGAGGAATTGCCGCGCAGGGGTATGGCAAGGATCGGAACAATCAACATTGCCAGGCCGAGATAGACCAGCGCATCCGACCAGCCAAACCGATCGATGAGGCCCTGGCTGATCGGCGCAAAGACGAACATACCTGCGGAGCCCGCCGCTGTGCCGATACCGAACACGAAGGTACGGTTCGCTGCTGAAACATTGCGCGCAAAGGCAGATAGAATGACGCCGAAGGATCCCGCCGCAATACCAAGGCCTACAAGGACGCCGCCGCCGAGATAGAGAATGCCGGGTGAGGTTGCCCAAGCCATCATGACCAGGCCACTCGAGTAAAATACCGCAGACAGAAACAGCACGCGCCAGGTGCCATACTTGTCGGCGATTGCGCCGAAGAATGGTTGCCCAGCGCCCCAGAACAGATTCTGCAATGCCATGGCCATGCCAAACGTGGTTCTATCCCAACCCTTCTCGGCCAGCATCGGCAGTTGGAAGAACCCCATCGCGGAGCGGGGCCCGAATGTCAAAAGCGCGATGAAACAGCCGGCGATGATGATCAGCCATGGCACGCCGGAATTCTGGACGACACTTGCTTTGTTCTGCGGCATAGCCGTCTCCTTTATGGAAGGAGCAGAATTATCGCATTTGTCATCCCAATCAATTGAATTGAGTTGATTGGTGCATAAATGCGTTTGATGAGTATCTCGGGTTCCGACCCTGCGATGAGTAAAGGATTGATTTTCATGCGAATATTTCTGCCGATTCTGCTAGCCGCTATGACTCTCGGCGGTTGCGCCAGCTCCGGCAGCGTCAGTCCACTCGTTTGGTGCGATCGGCCAAGCGATCGGGATGCGAAGGTGTTTACCGATTGTACGCCGCAGATCGGCGGCGACAGTCCGCAAAGACGTTATCTACAAGAGCGCCGTTACAATGATGACCGTCGGTCGAGGGGAGGGTAATACCAGGGGTGGAAAGGTCGTCAAGGCCGCACCTGGCATGTCCTTCCCGCCAGGCAGGTACAAAAAGCTCGATTATCAACCTTGAAGCCAGCAAAATAATCCCCTATGTATTCCGTGACGGCCCTGCCGTTTTTCTTTTGGTCATAAATATGCTCAAAGTGAGTATAAATGGCCGGCGACCAAAAACTCGGCCGACTTGCCGGGTAAAAGAATGTCCAGGAGGAAGTGGATATGACCAGCGCTGCCCGCATCAAGACCGACCGTGTGTCCGGTCAAACTGCAGCCGATCGTTTTGGCGTTCTCGAGATGCCGGATCTTTCCTACACACCGGAGATCGCGGCCGAAACCGAGCATCTCTACGAGCGTGTCGCTCACCATATCCCGCGGATCGAATGGCCGGTCTACGCACCTTATGTGGCTGCGATCAACCGTCTGAAGAAACAGCGCAACGCCGTCATCCTCGCCCACAACTATCAAACCCCGGAGATTTTTCACTGCGTGGCCGATATCGTCGGTGACTCCCTGCAGCTCGCCAAAGAGGCGACGCGCGTGGACGCCGAGATCATCGTTCAATGCGGTGTGCACTTCATGGCGGAGACGTCCAAACTTCTCAATCCGCAAAAAACTGTGCTGATCCCCGACATGCGCGCTGGCTGCTCGCTGGCCGAGTCCATTACCGGGGCTGATGTACGCTTGTTGCGCGAGACCTATCCGGGGGTGCCGATTGTCACCTACGTGAATACTTCCGCTGAAGTGAAGGCGGAAAGCGATATATGCTGCACATCGGCCAATGCAGTCCAGGTTGTCGAAAGCTTCGGCGTCGATCGGGTCTTGTGCATTCCGGACGAATTCCTCGCGCAGAATGTCGCCGCACAGACCAATGTCAAGATATTGACGTGGAAAGGCCATTGCGAGGTGCACGAGAGGTTCACGGCGGATGAGTTGCTCGCATATCGGGCGGCCGATCCGGATATCCAGATCATTGCTCATCCTGAATGTCCGCCTGAAGTGGTGGCAATCGCCGACTATACCGGCTCGACGCGAGGCATGATCGACTATGTGAAGGACAATCGTCCGGCGAAGGTGCTGCTCGTCACGGAATGCTCCATGGCCTCCAATATCGAATCCGAAGTGCCGGACGTAAAGTTCATCAAGCCGTGCAATCTCTGCCCGCACATGAAGCGCATCACATTGCCGAACATTCTTGAAAGCCTGGTCTACATGCGTGAAGAAATTCACGTCGATCCGCTGATCGCCGAAAAGGCGCGGCTCGCTGTAGAGCGTATGGTCAACCTGAAGAACTGAGACGGGAAAAGCTGATGTCCACTCATTCCGATCCCGTCATCATCATCGGTGGCGGACTTGCCGGACTTTTTTGTGCACTGAAACTTGCTCCCCGGCCAGTCACCGTGCTTGCGGCGGCACCCATTGGCCGCGGTGCATCCTCGGCCTGGGCGCAGGCGGGGATTGCTGCTGCCGTCTCGGAGGGTGACACAAAAGAAAAGCACGTCGCCGATACTGTCGCCGCTGGTGACGGCATTGTTGACGAGAACATAGCGCGTTTGATGGCGGGCGAAGCGGCCTCCCGTGTCCACGATCTTCTCGGCTATGGTGTTCCCTTCGACCGTGATCTCGAAGGCAGGCTGCAGGTATCGCGCGAGGCGGCGCATTCTGAAAGCCGTATCGTCAGGGTGCGCGGCGACATGGCGGGGCGTGCGATTATGCAGGCTCTGGTGAAAACGGTTGAAGATACGCCGTCTATCAGGGTGATGGAAGGATATGTGGTCGAAGATCTGATGCTTGAGAAAGGCGCTGTAACGGGTGTCATCGCGCGAACAGAAGCAGGGCGCGGCAGGCAAGTGAAACTGGCTTCAAGGGCGGTTGTGATCGCCACCGGCGGCATCGGCCATCTCTATGCGGTAACCACCAATCCTTCCGAAGCACGTGGCGAGGGGATCGGCATGGCGGCCCGGGCTGGTGCAATGATGGCGGATATGGAGTTCGTACAGTTTCACCCGACGGCGCTGGACGTGAAGAAAGACCCCGCACCCCTGGCAACGGAGGCACTCCGGGGTCACGGCGCCACGCTGATCAATCGCGCCGGTGAACGGTTTATGCTCAAGTTAGATCCTGATGCGGAACTTGGTCCCCGTGATGTCGTGGCGCGCGGGATTTATGCTGAAGTCATGGCTGGTCGCGGTGCCTGGCTCGACTGCACCAAGGCCGTGGGTGCATCGTTCGCCGAGGAGTTTCCGACAGTCTACAAGTATTGTCGCGACGCCGGCATTGATCCTGTTGTCGACCCCATTCCTGTCATTCCTGCCGCGCACTATTTCATGGGCGGTATTCTGACAGACGCCGATGGGCGCACCTCGATCAACGGGCTGTGGGCTTGCGGGGAATGCACCTCGACGGGAGCGCACGGGGCAAACCGGCTGGCGTCCAATTCCCTGCTTGAAGCCGTCGTGTTTTCTGCGCGCATTGCCGCCAAGATCGGCAAGGGTGACGCGCAATATACGGAAGATTGGTCGAAGGGCTCGGTAGACCGGGACGATCTTGCCGCCGAAGTGGATACGGCAGCGATGACAACGCTCCGCAAGACCATGAGCGCCAGTTTTGGTGTTGTTCGTGACCGCAAAGGCATGCTTCAAGGGTTGAAGACGATTCTTGAGTTGGACGAAGCTAATCGTGATCCTGCCTTTCGGAATGTATTGGCGACGGCAAAGCTGGTCGCCGTCAGTGCGCTGCGACGAGAGGAAAGCCGCGGTGGTCATTTCCGCAGCGACTTTCCCGAGAAACGTGCCGGGTGGCAGCATAGAACATTTCTGACACTGTCCGATGCCGAAGCTTTTGTGAGTGAAGTGATGGAGTTGGCCTGATGCCTGAAGACATGCAAAAGGCCTTTCCGCCATCACTGCCGCAATTGTTGATCGAGGATGCAGTGCGTGCTGCCCTGCTCGAGGATCTCGGTCGCGCAGGGGACATCACGACAAACGCAACCCTGCCAGCGGATGCCATCGCCAGTGCAGTGCTTTCCAGCCGTGAAGCCGGTACGATCTGCGGCATGGATTTTGTCCGCACCGCCTTTGTGCTGATGGACCCCAGGCTGAAAATCACGGCCCTGGCCACGGATGGCGCGAGGGTCAAGCCTGGCCAGGACATTGCACGCATCGAAGGCAACGCCCGTGCCATTCTCTCCGCCGAACGCGTCGCGCTCAATTTCCTCATGCATCTGAGCGGCATTGCAAGCTATACCGCAAAATTCGCTGATTTGATTGCCCACACCAAGGCCAAGGTCTGCGACACACGCAAGACCATTCCCGGCATGCGGGCCTTTGCCAAATATGCAGTGAAATGCGGTGGCGGCTCCAACCATCGGTTCGGCCTCGACGATGCAATCCTGATCAAGGACAATCACATCGCAGTCGCAGGCGGGGTGTCAAACGCCGTTCTCGGCGCACGCGCCTATGCCGGACATCTCGTCAAGATCGAGGTGGAAGTCGACAGCCTCAAGCAGTTCGAAGAGGCCCTTTCCGTTCATGCCGATGTGATTCTTCTTGATAATATGACGCCGGAACTGCTTGAAAAGGCGGTGAAAATCAATGGCAGACGGGCGAAACTGGAAGCATCTGGCAATATAGCGTTTGACACGATCAAGGCGATTGCAGAAACCGGTGTCGATTACATCTCGACATCGAAAATTACCATGGCAGCGCCGACCCTGGATATTGGACTGGATATCGAAATCAAATGAAGGTCATCGCCACCATTGCAGAACTGCGCGCTGCCCTGAAAGCTGACCGCCTCAAAGGCAAGTCCATCGGTCTCGTACCGACCATGGGCTATCTGCACATTGGGCATCTGACATTGGTCCGTCATTCTAAAACTGCCTGCGACGTCACCGTTGTTTCGATCTTCGTCAATCCGACGCAGTTTGGACCGAATGAGGACCTGTCCTCCTATCCGCGGGACATGGCAGGCGACCTTGCCAAGCTCGAGGCTGAGGGTGTCGACTACGTGTTTACGCCGGACGTTGCGGAAATCTACCGACTGGGCGCCCATACCATCGTTGATAACCCGGTTCTGTCCCGGATACTGATTGGCAAGATCAGGCCCGGGCATTTTCGCGGCGTAACAACTGTCGTCACCAAACTGTTCAATATCGTTCAGCCGGATCATGCGTTTTTCGGCGAGAAGGATTATCAGCAATTGACGATCGTCCGCCGCATGGTGGCCGATCTCGACATGCCCATTGAGATAACGGGGGTGGCCACCGTGCGCGAAGACGATGGTCTCGCATGTTCGTCACGCAATGCCATGCTGACCGCTGCCGACCGCAAAGCTGCTGTAGTCCTGGCGAAATCGCTGATGCGGGCGGAAGAACTGGTCGGACAAGGCCAGCGCTCCGTACCGGCCATTCGCAATGCTGTTCGCACAGTTCTGGAAACCGAAAAGCGTGGCGAGATCGAATCGGTCGATATTCGCGATGCGCGGACACTTGATCCTGTTTCGGGCAAATTCAAACAGCCAGTCGTCATTTTGTTGACGGTCCGCTTCGGCAAGGTGCGTCTGATCGACCAGCGGGTCATCGGCTGAACGGGGAAGTGGGAGGAGGAGCTATGAGCCAGGAAATCGTCACTCGCCGGGTCACCGCACCAGAAATACGGGTCCGCAAGGGCGGCGAGCCGATCGTTGCGTTGACCTCTTACCATGCCAACACCGCGCGCATTGTCGACCAGCACGCTGACATTCTCCTCGTTGGCGACAGTCTCGCTATGGTTCTTTACGCCATGGAATCAACGCTCGGCGTGTCGCTCGATCTTATGATCGCCCATGGCCGTGCCGTGGTGCGTGGCTCAAAGCGGGCGATGGTCGTGGTGGATATGCCGTTTGGCTCTTACGAGGAGAGCCCCGAGATTGCGTTCCGCAACGCCGCTCGCGTCATGCAGGAGACTGGTTGCGGTGCCGTCAAGCTAGAAGGTGGCGTGCGCATGGCTGACACCATCCGCTTCCTGATCGAGCGCGGGATACCGGTGATGGCGCATATCGGGCTGACCCCGCAGTCCGTCAACACGCTCGGTGGTTTCAAGACGCAAGGCCGCGACACGGCACTATGGCCGCTCATCAAGGCTGATGCAAAGGCGGTGAGTGACGCTGGAGCCTTTTCGGTCGTGCTTGAGGGAATTGTGGAGCCGCTTGCGGCTGAGATTTCGCGCGAGATCGCCATCCCCACGATTGGAATTGGCGGGTCACTCGAATGCGACGGTCAGATTCTCGTGCTTGAGGACATGCTCGGCTACAATCCGAAGCCACCCAAATTCGTCAAGGTCTACGGTGCTGTCGGCACGGCAATCGACGAAGCCGTCAAAGCCTACGCGGATGACGTCCGTTCGCGAAAATTCCCAGGCGATGAAAACGTCTATCTGTTGAAGTAAATACTAGCTTTGCGGTTTTCGCTCCGTATCAGCGCCCTGCCAGTATTCCATCGTAGCGGCTTTATCGTAGCCTTCACCCAGTAATCGCACGCCGACGCGTCCGGTTTCGGGATAGACAACGACTTCGTTCGAGTTTTTCTCGCCGATCATGATGAACCGGCAGGGCGTATCGCTGTGGTTGTAAAACGAATGTCCGACTTTCTGGCCGGCTGGAAAGCAGATGTGATCCCCCGCCTTCATCCGATATGTCTTGTCGCCCAGCCGCAGCGTCATCTCACCTTCGAGGATGAACGCCTGCTCTTCCTCGAGCATGTGATAATGGTTCATGTTGGATTCCTTGCCGGGCGCCAGCTCCTCCAGGGCAACACCAACGTGGTTCGCACCGCCGAACCCTGAAAGATACCGGAATTTGCTGCCATAGCGCGTGCCTTTCGACCATTCCTCTAACGGAACATTTTCCGATGCGAACGGTTCGGATATTCCTTCGGCGTTGAGCGATGTCGGCTTGTCGTTCATCCGTTCCTCCTATCCCCTGCCACCAACCCGCAATCCCGCCACGCTGCGCTCTTCGAGCACATTATGCCGGAACCGATAAAGCGCTGCAGGTCTGCCTCGCGCCTGCGTTTGTTCTGCGCCCGTTGGCTCGACCAGCTCCGTTGTCTCAACCAGCCTGCGGAAATTCTGCTTGTGCAGGTGGCGACCAGAAATCGCCTCCACAGTCTCCTGCAATGCGGTCAAGGTAAAAGTGGGAGGCATTAACTCGAATACCACAGGCCTGTATTTCAGCTTGGCGCGCAGCCGCGAGATGGCGGTCGCGAGAATGCGCCGGTGGTCAAAACTCATGGGAAGTCCCAGCACGCGCGAAAGATGTGTGCCTTCCGCCCGCCCATCCCGCGCCGCCTCCTCTATCAATCCTGCTTCGTACAGGAGTTCATAACGTTCAAGTACCCGCTCTTCATCCCACATAATTCCATCGTCTCCGAATGCGAGCCGGAAACGGCTTAGTCGCGCGGGAAGCCCACTCTTGTCGGCCCAGGCATGCAGAGCTGGGCGGATCGTTTCGTCAATCATGGCGGGCTTGCCGACGCGCCAGTCTTCCCAAGGCAAGAACGAATACCAGCTGCGCCAGCGAGCACCGGATTTGCGTAGCGCATCTCCGTCATCGGTTATGCGGGTGAGCGCTAGATAACCGACTGAAACGATGTGCAGGTCGCGATCTTCGGCGGTTTTGTGGCGACCACGGTCACCGAAGGTGTAAAGCTGTTCAACATATCCAAGACGCAAAGGCGTCTGCTCCGCCACCCACTCGCGCAGTCCGGTTTCGAAGGTTCGATGCATCAGCGGGTTGAACGGCCCGAAGGGCAGCTCGTCGCGCTCGTTGTCATCGCTGGAAGGTGTGGTCAGGATCAGCGGATCATTATTGGCGACGGCGACAATGGCGGCGCTGAGATTGATCTCGACAGCATTGGGCGTACCAGTCACGTCTACACCATCAGCGGAAGGACGAACGGCGTGCCCTCGAAGGCCTCTTCACCGCGACCGATCGCTTTGATTGCATCGACCATTCTGCCCTTGCGAACGAGGATGTCATCGGCGAGCGCTACTAGCCTGCCATTGGGTGAGGCAGAGGGTGCATTCTGGCGCAATTTCTGCGCCAGAAGCTCTTCGTCAAGCTCCGGATTAAGGGCAATCGCGGTGATATAGGCGGCGGCGGTCGAGCGCGAGATACCGGCGTAGCAGTGGATGAGCAACGGCGCCTGGCGGTCCCAAAGCCGGCCAAACGCGATCAGCTGGGTGATATGTTCGGCCACGGGGTGGGTCATGCCTTCCGCGGGCTCGAGAATATCGTTGAATCCAAGAAACAGGTGACGCTTCTCCAGAATCTCTACGGGGCGAGGCACGACCGTATCGGCATTGATCAGCGTGATCATATCCCGTGCACCGAAACGAGTTGCGGACTCAGCGAGACGCGACAAGGGAGAGACAACGATATGCGGCATGTTCTTATCCCCGGCTCTGTGCCCGTGACTCATTAAGTATAGCAAAACGCAGCAGAAAAGCATTTTGTGCATTCTGGGTCGCGAGTGCCGTCAAGTCGAGGACTTCCGGATCAATTCCGCGGGGACGCCCGAAAAACTGCACCGCTTCTTTCTCCGCAAACCCTGCAAGGCGGGTTGCTTCAAAATAGGCGGCTATCGCATCCGCCCGCTTGATGAGGCTACGTAAACTTTGGTGGACGACAGGGGCAAGTGAAAAGCGCAGATGAATGGCGTGTTGCAATCTCAATTCGACGCTTTTGTAATCTCCACCGACAACGGCTTTAAACGGCGAAATCATGTCACCGATCACATATTCCGGTGCGTCATGCAGGAGGGTTATAAGGCGCTGTTCCGTCGTCGCCTCGGGGGCGATCTTCCCAAAGATTTCTTCGACCAGCAGCGAATGCTGCGCGACCGAGAATGCGTGCTCACCAACCGTCTGACCGTTCCAGCGTGCAACACGCGACAGCCCTTGCGCGATGTCTTCAATTTCAATATCGAGCGGCGAGGGGTCAAGCAAATCCAGTCGCCGCCCTGAGAGCATGCGCTGCCAGGCACGAAATTCTGTTTTCTTCAAATTGCTCGGTTGCGGCTTTGCCGGTCGCAGCATCCTATTTCCCGATCAGGCCTCTTGCTTCGTCTCGGGAAATGTAAACCGGTGTTCGGAGGGAATGGCAAGGTGGACCGGCATGTCTCCTGCCAGAATTGGGGCGCCGCTATCCATTGCGTCCTTCACACGGTCAATGCGAACGAGAGCAAGTCCAGAGGATCCTGCAACACTGCCCAGCGTGCCAATCTCGCGCTCCTTGGCGGTTATGGCCGTACCAGTAGCCGGCAGGACCGAAGCCCCCGTCACAATCAGGATGCGCCTTCGCGCGGTGCCACGATGCTGCATGCGTGAGACAACTTCCTGACCGACAAAGCAGCCCTTTCGAAAGGAAACGCCGCCGATCTGGTCCAGATTAATGTCATGCGGAAACGCATCACCAAGCGCATAATCCACCGGCGCTTCCGCTACACCATGGGCAATGCGCAGCGCTGTCCACGCAGTTTCATCCTCGTCCACAACCGAAACTCCGCCGTAGCGCCGTGTCACACTCAACGCTGAGGGGAAACGCCGGTCATGCACTGTTGAATCGGTTTCCGAAGCGCCGGACTCATTTTGCCAGAAAACCTGGACAAGTGACTCTGAATCCACGGCTATTTGCACTTTGGCGCGCAGTTTATAAACCGTCAGCCTCTTCAACAAATCATCTGCACAGGTCTGCAGTGTATCTAGACGCAGGCCACCGCCGTTGCGGGAAACGAGAAACTCGAACAGGATCTTGCCTTGTGGATTGAGCAAAGCGCCTGGTTTCAAATCGCCGTCGTCCAGCGTGTCGAGATCGGTGGTAATGAGATTTTGCAAGAAATCTTCGGCATCCTCGCCCGCAACGTTCAGGATTGCTCTTCCACTTAAAGTTAGCCGCGGCATTCGATCACCCTTGCCTTTCCTGTCCCTGTTACGTAATCCGCAAGGGACGCGTTCGCAAGGCTGGAGTGGAAAAGCAAATGGCTCAGACGTTCGACACGATTTTCAGGAGCGGGATTGTCGTCAACCAGGACGGTGTCGGTTTGCGCGATATTGGCATCGTCAACGGCCGTATTGCAGCCATCGGCAATCTTGGTAGCGCTTCAGCCGCCGAGATCATTGACGCCACGGGCTTGCATATCCTTCCGGGCGTCGTCGACAGCCAGGTGCATTTTCGCGAACCGGGTCTTGAACACAAGGAAGACCTGGAGAGCGGTTCGCGCTCTGCAGTGCTTGGTGGAGTGACTGCAGTCTTTGAAATGCCGAATACCAAGCCGCTGACCACCTCCGCAGAGACGCTGGAGGATAAGGTTCGGCGTGGCCACCATCGCATGCATTGCGACTTCGCATTCTGGGTCGGTGGCACGCGCGACAATGCAGCTGATGTCGCCGAACTCGAACGTCTTCCCGGTGCTGCAGGCATCAAGGTATTCATGGGTTCATCCACGGGCGATCTTCTCGTGGAGGACGATGACGGGGTGCGTTCTATCCTGAAAAACACCCGCCGCCGCGCCGCTTTTCATTCCGAGGACGAGTTTCGTTTGCGCGAACGCGAAGGTTTGCGCGTTCCGGGCGATCCGTCTTCGCACCCAATCTGGCGCGACGAAATCGCCGCGCTGCAATGTACCCAGCGTCTCGTACGCATCGCTCGCGAAACCGGCGCGCGCATCCATGTTCTCCATATTTCCACAGCGGAGGAGATCGATTTCCTCGGCGGTCACAAGGACGTGGCGAGTTGCGAGGCAACGCCGCATCATTTGACCCTTGATGCCAGCCAATACGCGACGCTTGGAACGTTGCTGCAGATGAACCCGCCAGTACGCGACGCGCGTCATCGCGATGGTGTTTGGAAGGGCATCGGGCAGGGGATTGTCGATGTGCTGGGGTCCGACCATGCGCCGCACACACTCGAAGAGAAATCAAAGCCCTATCCGACATCGCCATCCGGCATGACCGGTGTGCAAACGCTAGTACCGATCATGCTCGACCACGTCAATGCTGGGCGTATGTCGATCGAGCGGTTTGTTGATCTGAGCTCACATGGCCCCAACCGCTTGTTCGGCATGGCTCGCAAGGGACGAATTGCGGTGGGCTACGATGCCGATTTGACCGTCGTCGATATGAAACGGCGCGAAACCATCACCAACGCGCAGGTTGGGTCAAAGGCTGGCTGGACGCCTTATGACGGCAAGACGGTAACCGGCTGGCCGGTCGGCACGATCATCCGCGGTCACAAGGTCATGTGGGAAGGCGAGATCGTGACGGCAAGCCGAGGCGAGCCGGTGTTGTTCGGGGAGGCACTTCAGGGCAAGTAAATCTGAGCCTTCATAAAGGTAACGGCCGAACCGGTAAGCAGCACACGGTCACCCTCGAGCTCACAACGCAGATGTCCGCCGCGCTTCGACCGTTGAAACGCCGAAAGCCTGGGTTTACCCAGTTCTTCTGCCCAATAGGGCACAAGCGTCGCATGGATTGACCCAGTAACCGGATCTTCCGGAATACCCGCATGCGGGACAAAATAACGCGAAACAAAATCGTGTTCGTCGCCCCTTGCCGTAATCACCAACCCAAATGGATCGAGTTGGGTGATCCTCGGTAAATCCGGAGTGAAATCGAGAACCGCCTGCTCATTCTTCAACACAACAAAGACGTTTTCGAAGTTCTGGAATGCCGATACGTGATCGCCTCCAGTGATTTCGTTGAGCAGGGGAAGAGTTTCGCCAATCGGTTCCGGCGGAAAGCATGGGAAATCAAGCTGGTACGCTGAGTCCTTCCTATTGACGCGCAAAGCGCCGACCCTGGTCTCAAATACCAGTTCGCCCTCCACGCCCAACTCGTTTGCAAGCACATGCGCCGTCGCTAGCGTCGCATGTCCGCAAAAGTCTACCTCGTGCACTGGCGTGAACCAGCGCAAATCCCAGGAGCTCGCATTAGGCTTCACGAAGGCGGTCTCGGCCAAATTATTCTCGCTGGCAATCGCCTGCATTGTCTTTACTGGCAACCAATCATCGAGGACAAGCACTGCGGCAGGATTGCCGCGGAAGAGTTCAGTGGTAAATGCGTCTACCTGATACATCGTCAATGATTGCATAGATAAGATCCTTGGAGGGCGATGATCGCCACGCTAACGAACGCCAGCCAAGGGTCAATGCGCAAAGTCGAGATGACGAAGTTTATCGGGATTTCGCACGACGTAGATGGCCTTGATCCTGCCGTCCTCAATTTCAAGCGCGGTGGTTTGCGGAATGCCGTCACTTTCCGTTGTTACAAAGCCGGGCAGACCATCGATCAATCCTTGATGCAGCAGCGGCGGTAAACTAAACCCGGCCCGGCGCGAAACATCGTCGAAGAATAGGCAAACATTCGCCATTGAATGAATCGGATCGATCACAGCGAAGCGAATTCCGCCGCCATCGGCGTAGAGAACGACATCGTCTGCCAAGAGAGACTGCAGGGCCTGCGTGTCGCCACTGCGGGATGCTGTGAAGAAGGCAGCGGCGATATTCTTGCCGTGCTCATCCGAAACCGGGAAGCGCGGTTTTGCTTTCTGGACGTGGCTGCGAGCGCGGCTCGCGAGCTGCCTGCATGTTGCTGGATCTCGACTGATCGCTTCGGAAATCTGACTGAAATCTTGGCCGAACACGTCATGCAGCAGAAACGCAACGCGTTCCAAGGGTGACAATCGTTCCAGCGCCATCATCAGTGTCAAGGTAATATCGCTATCGCACTCATCATCACTGGGATCGAAAATGGGCTCTGGCAGCCAGTTCCCGACATAGGTCTCCCTTCGAACGCGCGCGGATTTGAGATGGTCGAGGCAAAGCCGCGTGATGGTGCGCACGAGGAAAGCTTCCTCGCTGCGGACATCAGACCGGTCGGCCTGATGCCAGCGAATGAAGCCCTCCTGGACGATATCCTCCGCCTCCGCGACCGACCCGAGCATACGGTAGGCAATGCGGGTCAGGCGCGGTCTGAGGCGATGGAACGTCTCGGCACTATTGTCAGGCTGCGGCACTGTTTTTTTCTACCGGATGGACAGAGCGGAAGCCGATAGCCAGACGGTTCCATCCATTGATGGTTACGATCAACACGGACAGCTTGACGATCTCCTCCTCGGTAAACTGTTCCTTCAGAACGTCATAGACGTTGTCTGGAGCATGGGTTTTGGATATCAGCGTCAATGCTTCCGTCCAGGCCAGCGCAGCCCGTTCGCGTTCACTATAGAGCGGCGATTCCCGCCAGGCGTTCAACAGATAGAGTCGCTGCTCGGTCTCGCCCTTCTTTCGAGCATCCTTTGAATGCATGTCGAGGCAGAAGGCGCAGCCGTTGATCTGTGAAGCCCGCATCTTGACGAGCTCTATAAGGCTTATTTCGAGCCCGCTGCCAACGACGCTCTCTTCCATCTTGAGCATTGGCTTGATGAGTTCTTGGAAATTGTAGAGGTTCAATCTTGGTTTCATTGTCTATCTCCTTATGTGGCATTCAGATGCCTGTACACAAGACGAGACAGCTCCGCCGAACGTGACATCCCGGCAAACTTTTTTATGAATCTTCTATAAGATCAGTCGCCGGTGACGAAAAACCGCCAGCGCCCCTTTGGCGTGATGCCAAGGCGATAGAATACATAGGTGCCGAATTGCTTCATCTCGTCGTAATCGCCTGCGGTGACGATCTGGAAGAGTTCGACCTTCTGCTTCGCGTCAAGCTTGTCGAGCGGGTAGGCGAAGAAATAGGGCCAGACATAAAGCTCGTCTGCCGTGCCGGCATCGAGGTGCACATAACCGGACTCAAGCACATCCACCAGAATTGCGAGAATTTCCTGGCCATCCGGATCGCCGGCGAGGCTTTTCAGATAGGCCAATGGATCGCCATCAATATCCGTCAGCGAAAGCATCGTGACATCATCGCCCGAACCGATCAGTGGACGGAGCGCTTCAATTGATCCGGACTTGGCCGCAGTCAGAATGAGCTCGCGCATTTTCTGCACCGGGAAGGGCAGTTTGGCGACGTCGTATTCGACCTGAGGCGCCGGTGCGCCCTCCTTGGCATTCGGCATGGCAGGATTGTTGGTCTGCGCAGCGTCACCACTACCATCCGTTGCTGCCGGTGCTTGCGCAGGCTGCTCCGGCGTTGCGTCGGGCTTTTGGGGAGAGGTGGGTTGGGTCTGCGTTTCGCCAGCTGGTTTCTCTTCAGCGCCAGGCTTCGCTGGTTCGGTGGCTTTTGGCAGCTCTTCTTTCTTGATTTCGCTCAAGGCAAGCTGGGCGGGCGTGTCCAAACCTGCAGCAAGAGCCGGAACGGAGAAAGCACAAACCGCTGTCGCCAGCAAAAAGGTTCCGGCGATCGCGGAAGCGGAAAAGTGCTTTTCAGGCATGCAGGATCACCAATTATTGCAGAATGCGATTCGATGAAAATTCACCCGCAGAAATACGTTCACGCAAGCCATCGAGCAAGGCCAAGGCGGACACTTCGCCGTTATCACGGATCAGTTCGGTCAATGCGGTGGCAAAAGCGGCTTCGGCCATAATTTCCGGCTCGATACCCTCAAGCGTGCCATCAGCCCAGACTTCATTCTGATATTCGATTGCAACCAGCTTTTTCTCTTCTGCAACCAACCTATCAAGGTCTGTTGATGTCATGTTCATGATATACCATCCTTGGCCGAAGCCAATTCTTAAACTACCGCTAAACAATACCATACGTTTTGTTTAAAATGCGGTTCATTGGCTTCAACAGTTAAAGCCTGGTTAATTTCCATAGCCCGATACGATCTCCGAAGAAAGCCTTGTTCCTTCGATTTGGTAGCGGTCAATCGCCGCAATCGCCTGGCTCGTGCAGGTCGAGTAAGTTTCGTTGAAGGTGCGATATCCGCGATTGAAACTGGCGATCAACTTGGCCCGGCGTGCCGGATCCGGATTCTCCGCCAGGAGCAGCGAATCCATTCGATCTCGCCACTGGTTGCTCCTTTCGCCGCAAAGATTACGCAGCGAATGGATCGATCCGAGAACCTCGGCCAAACGCAGAAGCTTTGCCTCATACAGAGGGTCGACCGCGTAAGCCGGCATAGCCGTGGCGATTGCTGTCAAAAACGCTGTGATTGCAATTATACGCCGCACGAGATGACCCCGAGACCAATTCCCCGATAGGGTTGTTGCCTGAAAGCGAGGCAGCTTCAAGGCGTCCGTGGTCAATACCCTCAACTTTTAAAACCGGCAGCCAATTCAACTACGACGTCCAGAACACTTTCGGTCACATCGAACTTCGCCATTTCCTCCACCCGGAGCCAGTGCACGGCGGCCGCATCATCCGCAGCGATGGCTTCTCCTATTGGATCATGCGCCAGGAAGACGGCCAGGCGGAAAGGTTTCGCTGCTGGAAATTCCGGCGTCGAGTAATCGAAGGTGACGGTCGTGAGATAAGTTACTTCTGTTGCTATTATGCCGGTTTCTTCATGCAGTTCACGAATTGCCGCTTCCTGCGGTGTCTCGCCTTGCTCTCTCCGGCCACCTGGAAATGCGAGCCAGCCTTTTGACGGTTCGCGTGCTCGCTCCACCAAGAGGAAGGCATTATTGCGGATGCAAACGGCCGAAACGCCGTCGACAGTTGCGGAGAGGGGAATTTGGTCCATATGCCAGGGGTAGGTGGTAAGCGACGTTTTGACAAGGCCACCTTGACCCTGCATCGCAAATGCGGATGATCGCCACTCCCAAAACAAATCGGGCATTGACTGCATGTGCGGACGTTTTTCACTCCTCAGTACGCCGGAAGATATCGCGGCCTATCTCGCACTGATGGAGATCGAAGCGTTTCCTCCACGCTATAACATCGCGCCGACTCAGCCGATCCTCATGGTGATCGCTGGTGAAACACCGCCGCCAGGCAGCAACCGGCCTGATCGCAAGGCGCTTCTGGTGCGGTGGGGCTTTATTCCCGGTTGGGTAAAGGATACGGCAAATTATCCATTGATGATCAATGCCCGTTCGGAAACCGCAATTGAGAAGGCATCGTTCAAGACCGCAATGCGTCACCGCCGTGCGCTAATCCCGGCTTCGGGTTTCTACGAATGGCGGCGGGACGGCAACAGGAAATCGCAAGCCTATTGGATACGCCCCCGCAACGGTGCAACGATCGCATTTGCTGGTATCTATGAACCGTGGGCGAATGCTGAGGGCTCCGAAATAGATACCGGTGCGATCCTTACGACAAGCGCCAGTGAGGATCTGCGTTTCATCCACGACCGCATGCCCGTTATCATAGAGCAGAAAGATTTTACGCGGTGGCTCGATTGCAAGACGCAGGAACCACGCCATATCGCCGATCTTCTGCGGCCTGCGCAGGCGGATTTCTTCGAAACGATCCCTGTGTCGGACAAGGTCAACAAGGTTGACAACACAGGTCCGGAGATCCAGGAGCGGTTCGTCGAGACCTTAGCCGAAGCTAAAAAGCCGGCACGCGTCAAACCGCAGGAGCCTGACAACCAAATGAAACTTTTCTAGGCTCTTAAACCAACTATTTTTCAGGATATCTACGCGATGTTTTCTGCCGCTCTTTCCGGTTTCCTTCTTGGTGCGTCCCTTATTATCGCAATCGGCGCGCAGAACGCTTTCATATTGCGGCAGGGACTGCTGCGAGAACACGTATTCCTCTTAAGCTTGATTTGCGCTCTGTCCGACGCCCTGTTGATCACGGCGGGCGTCGCTGGCCTTGGGACCCTGATCGCACAATCGCCCAAACTCATCTCGGTCGTGACGCTGGGCGGTTCCGCATTCCTGTTCTGGTATGCTTCGGTTGCCTTCCGGCGCGCGCTCCACCCTGAAGTACTGAAAGCTGCGAACGCCGGCAACGGCAATTTGAAAGTCGCGATCGGCACCGTTCTGGCGCTGACCTTTCTCAACCCGCATGTCTATCTTGATACCGTCGTTCTGCTTGGCGGCCTGTCGGCACGCTTTGAAGGTTGGAACCGTGCGGCCTACGGCGCAGGCGCCTCGCTCGCGTCCTTCATATGGTTCTTCGGCCTCGGCTATGGTGCGAGGCTTTTGCAGCCGATTTTTGCCAAGCCAGCCGCATGGCGCGTACTTGACGTTTTGATCGGCCTCGTCATGGCCGGCATTGGTCTAAGTCTGTTAGTCCGTTTCCTGAACAACTGAAGCAAACTTCAATTGTGGGCGTTGGCGAACGGTACTGAGAACGGCTGCAAGGATCGCGGCTGGCCCGATTGCGCGGTATTGTGAGGTGAGATGGTCGGCACGAGCGCTTTCGCGCGGCTTTGCCGTTTGCTGGGTGTCGGTCATGGTTATTGTCCTCTCTATTCCCCTAAAGTCTAAGGCATCAGGATTCCCGTTCAAATTGGCCGGAAAGAAGGCACTTTCCGGGAGGATTTTGGGCTATTCGGTTAATTTGGATTAACCATCGGAAAGTCGACAAAAATGCAACACCACCTCTTTGGTCGGGGGCGCTTGACGATTTGCCCGCACTCGATCATAACTGCGCGCATGAAAACGTCGCCCGTAACGATTATTATTACCTGTCGGATGATTATCAGCTAGCGCTCGCTGGCCCGGCCGTTTTCGTCTCAAAAATCCTGATAAAGATGCAAAACGCACCGGTCGCCAGACCAGCGCGATGATATGCGTTTTGACAATGAACCCCGTTTTGAGATCCAGGACATGCCGCAGGAACTGAAACTGTACAACACGCTCACGCGCACGAAGGAAAGCTTTGTGCCGATCGATCCGGATAATGTGCGCATGTATGTCTGCGGCCCGACCGTCTATGACTATGCGCACATCGGCAATGCACGGCCGGTTATCGTCTTCGACGTGTTGTTTCGGTTGCTTCGTCACATCTACGGCGAAAGCCATGTGACCTACGTGCGCAACATCACCGACGTCGACGACAAGATAAATGCGCGGGCGGCCCGCGATTATCCGGACTTGCCGTTGAATGAAGCGATCCGCAAGGTCACTGAATTGACCAACAGGCAATTCCAGGCCGACGTGGCAGCGCTCGGCAATCTGCAGCCTTCGTCTCAACCGCGCGCGACCGAATATATTGCTGAAATGGCGGCGATGATCGATCGCCTCGTCGAGCGTGGCGTCGCCTATGTCGCCGATGGTCACGTCTTGTTCTCGCCATCGGCTATGAATGCCGCCAAAGGCCCGCGTTACGGGTCGCTCTCCCGCCGCTCATCTGACGACATGATTGCTGGTGCGCGCGTCGACGTTGCCTCCTACAAACGTGACGAGATGGATTTCGTTCTGTGGAAGCCCTCCAGGGAAGGGGAGCCCGGCTGGCCATCTCCTGCGGGCATCGCTGGTCCCGGTCGCCCTGGCTGGCATATCGAGTGCTCGGCCATGTCGATGGCGAAGCTGCTTGAACCATTTGGGGGCGGGTTGCAATGCGACGATCCGATGAAGAACATTTTCGACATCCACGCCGGAGGCATCGATCTGGTGTTCCCTCATCATGAAAACGAGCTTGCCCAGTCCTGCTGCGCCTTTGGCACCGACCGGATGGCCAATGTCTGGATGCACAACGGTTTCCTGCAGGTTGAAGGTCAGAAAATGGCCAAAAGCACCGGTAATTTCGTGACGATCCATGAGTTGCTGGAGACAGACACGTTTGGCGGCCGCAAATGGCCGGGCGAGGTGCTGCGCCTCGCCATGCTCATGACCAACTATCGCGAGCCGATCGACTTCAGTGTCAGAAAGCTGGAGGAGGCAGAGAATATCCTCGCCAAGGCCCGCGAATATGCGGGCGGTGCCAGCATCGGAGTAGTTCCGGATGAGGCGATCAATATCTTGTCTGACGACCTCGCAACGCCAAACCTGATCAATTGGCTGGCATCGATCAGGAAGTCGCGCGTCCTCGATCCTGAGGCTTATCGCGCTGTGTTCGCGCTGCTGGGCATTGATCTGAGCATAGAAAGCGTCTCACGCGAGCTGGAGAATGAAATCCAAGCTAAGATCCGCAATCGCCTGTCATTGCTTGCGGCCAGGAGTTTCCCTGAGGCTGACCGCATCCGTGATGAATTGCTGGAAAAAGGCATTCAATTGAAGGATGGAAAAGATCCCGCAACCGGCGAACGCGTCACGACCTGGGAGATGAAGCGATGAGTCTGGATAACAAGCCCGTCTACACTGGCGGTTGCCAATGCGGTGCGATCCGTTTTCGCGTGGAGGGTACCCTCGGTGATGCATCGATCTGTCATTGCCGCATGTGTCAAAAAGCCTTCGGCAACTTTTTCGCGCCCCTGACCTCAGTGCGCGGCACTCATTTTCAGTGGACTCGGGGCGAGCCCAAGCGGTTTCAATCGTCTAATCACGTCAAGCGCGGCTTTTGCGGAAACTGCGGAACGCCGCTCACCTATGAAGCACCGGACGGCACGGCACTTGCTATCGGTGCGTTCGATGAACCTGAAGAATTGGCGCCCACCGTTCAGTGGGGTATCGAAGACAAACTGCCTTACGTCGATGATCTGTCCAAACTTCCCGGATACACATCTGACAGCGACGCGGAGTCGGTAGAATTCCTGAAAACGATGGTATCCTACCAGCACCCCGACCATGACACGGAGCAGTGGCCGCCATCGGGGTCGCGAGGGGAGGCGGGCGAGTGACAAAGGAACGGATCTATCTCTTCGACACGACATTGCGCGATGGCCAGCAAACGCCGGGTATCGACTTTTCAGTCGAGGACAAGAAAGTCATTGCATCCATGCTGGACGAGTTCGGCTTCGACTACGTCGAGGGCGGCTACCCGGGAGCCAACCCGACCGACACGGCCTTCTTCGCCGAAAAGCGCACGAAGCATGCAAAATTCGCAGCTTTCGGCATGACCAAACGCGCCGGCGTCTCGGCCTCCAATGATCCCGGACTTGCAGCGCTCATCCGTTCGCCGGCCGACAGCATATGCTTTGTCGCCAAAAGCTGGGACTATCATGTCCGCGTAGCGCTCGGCTGCACGAATGCGGAAAACCTTGACTCCATCGACGCCTCCGTTCGTGCCGCCGTTGACGCGGGCAAGGAAGCCATCGTCGATTGCGAGCATTTCTTCGATGGGTATAAAGCCAATCCGGAATACGCGCTGGCCTGCGCCAAGACTGCCTACAGTGCCGGCGCCCGCTGGGTCGTGCTGTGCGATACCAATGGCGGCACCCAGCCCGGGGAAGTCGCCGAAATCGTCCGTGCCGTCACAAAATTGATCCCCGGTGATCATCTTGGCATTCACGCGCACAACGATACGGAGCAGGCAGTTGCCAATTCGCTTGCTGCGATCGATGCAGGCGTCCGCCATGTGCAAGGCACACTCAACGGTATCGGCGAGCGTTGTGGCAACGCCAATCTCGTGACGATCATTCCGACGCTCATGCTGAAACCCAATTGGTCGAAGCGTTTCGAAACGGGCATCAGCCTGGAGAAACTCCAGGGTCTCTCCCGCCTTTCACGCAGTTTCGACGAATTGCTCAACCGTGCACCCAATATGCAAGGCGCGTTCGTCGGTGCATCGGCATTTGCGACCAAGGCCGGTATTCACGCGTCGGCCTTAGTCAAGGAACCGGCGACATATGAACATGTACCACCGGAAACTGTCGGCAATCGTCGCAAGGTCATGGTTTCGGACCAGGGCGGCAAATCGAATTTCATCAACGAACTTGAACGTCGTGGCATTCCGGTGGCCAAATCGGATCCGAGGCTCGATACCTTGATCGCCCTGGTCAAGGAACATGAGTCCGAGGGCTATGCCTATGAAGGCGCTGACGCCAGTTTTGAGCTCTTGGCGCGACGGACGCTTGGCACTGTGCCGGAGTTCTTCAAAGTTGACTCATTCCGCTGCATGGTCGAGCGGCGTTTCGATGCAAATGGCAATATCAAGACCGTCTCGGAGGCCGTTGTCCGTATGGAGGTCGATGGTGAGACGCGGATGTCCGTCGCTGAAGGGCATGGACCGGTCAATGCACTCGATCTGGCGTTGCGTAAGGACATGGGCCGCTATCAGGACGAGATCGCTGATCTTGTGCTCGCTGATTTCAAGGTACGCATATTGAATGGCGGCACCGAGGCCATCACACGCGTGCTCGTCGAGTCGACCGATTCCAGCAATGTGCGCTGGTGGACGGTCGGTGTTTCGGACAATATCATCGACGCATCCTTCCAAGCATTAATGGACTCCATTGTCTATAAATTGATGAAAAATCGGGATTTGGCGGGAAAAATAGCAGCTGAATAGGGAATTCTGTTCCATTTCAGGTAAGATTTATCCAAAATTGTGCGAAAACATCAAACGGCTTGATCGATTGATCAGTCGAATTCAATAGACGGCATGCCGCGCGCGGACTACGACTTCGCACCATGACCCAACAGATTAATAGCAATCGAGCAGTCGCTGGCGACGATACAACATCCGATGCTTTCATTGGAATGTCGGATGCCAAGAAGGGATTTATTTTCGCTCTTTGTGCTTATCTGTTGTGGGGCATCCTGCCGTTCTATTTGAAATCGGTCGCGCATATACCGGCGCTGGAAGTGGTGGCCCATCGCATTGTCTGGTCGGTTCCCATTGCCGTGGTACTGCTATGGTGGCTTGGGTTGCTCGGCGATCTGAGGGTAGCCTTCACGACCCCGCGCATGCTGGCGATGGCCATATTGACCGCCAGTCTGATCACCGTGAACTGGGGCACCTATGTCTGGGCCATCGGCAACAATCACACTGTAGATACAGCGCTGGGCTATTACATCAATCCGCTGGTGAATGTGGTCCTTGGCGGCATCTTCTTGTCCGAACGTCTTTCGAAAGCACAAATGGTTGCCATAGCTTTGGCCGCATGCGCGGTCATTCTGCTGACCGTGTCGTCCGGTGGTCTCCCGTGGATTTCACTCGTCCTCGCGTTCAGCTTTGGCTTTTATGGTTTCTTTCGCAAAACCTTGCCGATCGGCGCCATACAGGGTTTCACACTCGAGGTTCTGATACTTTCCGTTCCATCGCTCGGGTTCATAGCCTGGACCCTGACGCAGAACACAAGCCACTTCATCAACGGCGCACCGCACGACGCGGGTATGTTGCTGTTTGCAGGTCTTGCAACCGCCGTGCCGCTTATCTTCTATGCCCTCGGCGCCAAGCTCCTGCGCTATACGACCATTGGTTTGATGCAATATATTGCGCCGACGATTGTGTTCTTCATTGCAATCTTTGTCTTCGACGAGCCGTTCTCGCATGTACAGCTAATTGCATTCGGTCTGATCTGGTCAGCCCTTGCGATCTACACCTGGTCAATGGTGCATGAGGCGCGAAAGCTGCGATTGGCACCGGCGCAGGCAAAACTTGCCTAGTTCCGCGATCCGCCGATCTTTCTCACGACGAGATAAACCATTCCAGAAATACCGAGTGCCAAGGCGGTAATCAGCCAGAACCCGTGTGTACTGCCCGCAAGCGGCAGTCCACCGGTATTCATGCCGAACAGCCCGCTTATGACAGTGCTTGGCAAAAGGACCGCGGTCATCACCGACAAGACATACAGAAACCGGTTCGACTGATCCGTGAGTTTCGCCAGGAGTTCGTCCTGGAGCAGGCGTGCACGTTGCTGCAATTGTTCACCTTCCGCGTGCAACGTTTCGGCCCGGCGTGACAAGCCTTCTATCAGATCGTCCAATTCTTCGGGGAACACCCGGCGATCGGCGTGATCGATATGACGGAACAGTCCTGTCGCAGCCGTGAGGTAGCGATGAAATACAACGATCTGACGCCGGACGGGCACGAGACGTTCCCGTTCGCCCTGCCAGTTCTCGCCGACGATATGATCCTCGATGGAATCCAGGGTTTCGGAGAGTTTGGTGATCTCTATTTTTAGAAGATCGAGAAAACGGCGGAAGATGGCGTTGAACAGGGCGATTGGCGATTTCGGCTTTACCTTGCCGCCGAGAATAGCCTGCCGGACATCGTCGACCGATTGGAGGGGGTGACGGCGTCCGCTGATGAAGAATCGCTCATTGAAAGCGAAGCGGAAATAACCAAGCTCCCGCGGATCCCCATAGTGCTTGTGCTGCAGGTCCGGCAATTCACCGTAGAGCCAGCCCTCTTCATAGGTAATCTGATACTGATCGCCGGGGGAGAGCAATGCTTCCCGCACAACTTCCGGCAGGCTTTCGTCAGTTTCGAGATTGCGCCTCGCCCGCGCATCGGCAAGGCCATAGCTTTTCCAAATCCAGGTACTTTCTGCTGCTCCGGCGTATGCGGATGGCAATAATGTACCGTCGTCGCGGAAGCTGTGGGCGATGACAAACTCATCACTTTGGATGAGGGGTGCGTTGCTTGAGGGATCGGGGGTAATATTATCCGCCATGAGATCCCTTTTACTTGCTATAGCCGCTCTATAATTGCTTCATTGCCTTCCCGGTCACCTCGTGCAGCAGCGTTGAGGATGGCGGGTACGATATCCTCCGGCTTCTCTACCACAAGCGGATTGACCAAATGTGACGTGTGCACGAAACCCTCGGCTTTCATATGCTCGATGAGAGCCAGCATAGGATTCCAAAATCCGTTGATGTTGGCAAAGACCATAGGCTTTCGATGACGGCCGAGTTGTGCCCACGTCATGATCTCGACGATCTCTTCCACAGTGCCGATACCGCCGGGCAAGGTAACGAACGCGTCCGAGCGCTCGAACATCTTGTGCTTGCGCTCATGCATGTCTTCGGTAACAATAAGCTCTGAAAGCTGGCCAAGCGCGTGTTCAGTGGCCTCTTTGTTCATCAGGAATTTCGGAATAATTCCTGTGACTTTGCCACCCGCAGACATGACTCCGTCTGCAACTGCGCCCATAATGCCTTTGGTGCCGCCGCCATAGACGAGCTCAAGCCCGTGCTCAGCAATCGTTTGGCCGAGAAGCTTGCCGCTTTGTTTGTAAATCGGGTCGCGGCCCGGCGAGGAGCCGCAATAGACACAAATGGATCGAATCTTGCTCATACAATGAGTGGTGCCTTGCACATCACAAAACGTCAAGTCGGTACAAGTGCGAGACAAAAGTTTCATACGCCGGCTTTATGGATACGTCGAAAGAATGGGTCTGAATCTAAAGGGTTTTCTTGTAGCTTTGGAGAAAAGGCGGTAGAGCAAAAGGAACAATAGGATCGGGGAACGATGTTCGAGAGTAAATTTGCGATTTTGGGATTTGGTACTGTCGTTGCTGCCGGCCTTGTTGCAGCCTATGTTGGCCTGATGCCGGGCAAGCCCGTTGTGGAGCAACCTGCCCCTGTCATGAGTGGAACGGTGCAGACACAGCCTGCAGCGCCCTCGGCAAAATCCGAACCTCAAATTCAGTCCCTGACAACCGTACCGGATGCAGACGTTGCTTCCGGACAGGTTTCGGCTCCGCCGCCAGCGACGGCAAATAATGGTGCGCCAACTTTTGACGTTCTGCGTGTCGATCCCTCGGGCACGATCGTTATCGCCGGCAACGCCGCAAAAAATGCGACGGTTGACCTTTTGTCGCGCTCAAGCGTCATCGGCACGACCAAATCGACTGAGAATGGTGATTTTGTCATCGCACTGGATAACCCGCTGAAGCCGGGCGACTACCAGCTTGTCTTGCGTTCGACAACACCAGAAGGCAACGCCCTGACTTCGCTTGAGACGGCGATAGTTTCCATTCCAGAGTCAAAGACTGGTCAGGTATTGGCGCTTGTTGAACAATCCGGCCAGCCAAGCCGTATGATTACAAAGCCCGAGCCGGTGGAACCCGCACCTTCATCCGCCAAGCCAACAACCGTTGCGGCACCCAAGGGTGACAAGCCAGGCATTGCTCCTGCAGAGAAAGCGTTGATCACGGTTGAGGCTGTCGAACTCGAAGGCAGCAAGATTTTCGTCGCTGGCAATGCCCAAGCGGGCTCCGCGGTAAAGGTCTACGCAAATTCCACGCTGCTTGGAACGACAAAGACAGCACCCAATGGCCGGTTTTTGGTACAGACTGTTCAGCAGCTGGCTGTCGGAGACTATATCATCCGTGCTGATATGCTGGGCAAGGATGGTGTGACGGTCGTGGCCAGAGCTGCCGTTCCGTTCAAGCGCGAGGCCGGCGAGCGCGTCTCGGCTGTCGCACCGGCGGCTCCGGCTGCGGATACTCAGACCGAGACCGGTGCCATCGCAAGCCAAACCGACGGACAGGCGCCGCAAGTCGCCGATGCGGGCACTCCTCTCCAGAATGTCGATGGATCGGTGATCATCCGCCGCGGTGACAGTCTTTGGCAGATTTCACGCCGTACCTATGGTGCTGGCATGCGCTACACGACCATCTATTTGGCTAACAAGGAACAGATCCGCAATCCGGACATGATTTACCCCGGGCAGATCTTCGCATTGCCAGAAAAAGATAAACCTGTAGTTCAATAGAAAAGACGGGCTGTCGACGCCCGTTTTCGAAAAAAAGAATCGCAATTTCTCCTTGCATCGGAAAATTATATCGTTTATCGCCGATGAACGATGAAACGCACGGGCTCGTTCCAACATCATTGTGATGCCAACACAGCGCGCATACTCGCCGCGTTAGCACATCCGGCGCGCTTGCGCATTATCCGCCAGCTCGCATGCCTTGATGCTTCTTGTTGCAAGGATATCGTCGCCGGGCTTGATCTGGCACAGTCGACCGTATCGCAGCATTTGAAGATCCTCGTCGACGCCGGTCTTGTCCGCTACAAGCAGTCTGGCCAGAGCTCTCACTACAGCATCGATCCGGCAGCGTTTGCCAGTATAGCCGCACGCGTGAACGAGATGGCCCGCCTTTGCTGCTCGCCAGAAACAATCATCGGGGATACGCAAGCGTTGCCCGAACTCGAAATTGTCTTCAAGGATTAATAGTGGCCAACAAAACCGTCTCAGACGAGTCTGGAAAAACCCTTCAGACCATTCGTAATCTCTGGCCCTATATGTGGCCGATGGAACGCCCTGATTTAAGAATGCGGGTCGTCTGGGCTTCCGTGTATCTGATCATCTCTAAGGTGGTGCTGATCCTCGTTCCCTATTTTTTCAAATGGGCGACAAATGCCTTGAACGGGAAATTCGAGGCATCTGATCTGGTACCGGCACTGCTCGTCGGTCCGCTCATGCTCGTGGCGGCTTATAATGCAGCACGTATCGTGCAGGCTGGTTTAAACCAGCTGCGCGATGCACTTTTCGCCAGCGTTGGCCAATATGCCGTACGAAAGCTTGCCTATAAAACCTTCGTACACATGCACGAATTGTCGCTGCGCTTCCATGTGGAACGCCGTACGGGTGGCCTTTCGCGTATCATCGAACGCGGAACGAAGGGCATCGAAACCATCGTTCGCTTCACCATCTTGAATACGGCGCCCACGATCATCGAGTTTCTGATGACGGCGGTGATTTTCGCCGTGACCTATGGAATGTCGTACTTGGCTGTGGTGGTGGCGACGGTGTGGCTCTACACATGGTTCACGGTGAGAGCCAGTGACTGGCGCATCGGCATTCGCCGGGACATGAATGCCTCAGACACGGACGCCAACTCCAAGGCAATCGACTCGCTGCTGAACTATGAAACTGTCAAATATTTCGGCAATGAGACCATGGAGGCCGGTCGTTTTGATGCTGCCATGGCGCGCTACGAGATTTCGGCGACACGCATCTGGACGTCGCTCGGTTGGCTCAACTTTGGACAGGCGGTGATTTTCGGCATCGGCATGGCGATCATGATGATCATGTCGGGCAGGGAGGTGCTTGCGGGCACGCAGACATTGGGTGACTTCGTCTTCATCAATGCGATGCTGATGCAGTTGTCAGTCCCGCTCAACTTCATCGGCTTTATTTATCGCGAAGTGCGTCAGGGTCTGACGGATATCGAGCAGATGTTCGACCTGCTCGACGTCGAGCAGGAAGTGATGGATAGGCCAGATGCCAAGCCCCTGGTGATCGAACGCGGGGCTGTGCGTTTCGACAACGTCCAGTTTGCCTATGATCCCAAGCGCCCGATCCTGAAGGGCGTCAGTTTTGAGGTCCCCGCCGGCAAGACCGTAGCGATTGTTGGGCCTTCCGGGGCGGGAAAATCCACCCTGTCGCGCCTGCTGTTCCGTTTCTATGACATCCAGAACGGCTCGATCACCATCGACGGTCAGGACATCCGTGACGTGACGCAGGACAGCTTGCGATCGGCTATCGGCATGGTTCCGCAAGATACGGTCCTCTTCAACGACACCATCGCGTATAATATCCGCTACGGGCGCATCACTGCGACGGAAGCCGAGATGCGCAATGCAGCGGAGCTTGCACAGATAGGACCTTTTATTGAAACGTTGCCCGAAGGCTATGACGCCATGGTGGGAGAGCGCGGGCTCAAGCTTTCCGGCGGCGAAAAGCAACGCGTGGCGATTGCAAGGACGATTTTGAAAGCTCCGCCCATCCTGATTCTCGATGAGGCGACTTCGGCGCTCGACAGCGCCACTGAACATGAGATCCAGTCCGCGCTCGATCTTGTCAGTCGCAATCGCACGACATTGGTTATCGCCCATCGGCTTTCAACCATCATCGGGGCTGATGACATTATTGTCCTGAAGGACGGAGTGATCGCCGAGCGCGGAACCCATGCGAAACTTTTGGCCAAGAGAGGGCTCTACGCCTCCATGTGGAACCGTCAGCGCGAGGCTACGGAAGCCGAGGAGCGTTTGCGCCGCGTACAGGAGGAGGACGACCTTGGTGTCATCGTGCGTGGAAAGCCCGCTATGCCCGCTTGAATGGTTTGCTCCAGCTGCCAATCTCCGATAAGTAACGCGCGACTTGCCTTGGAGCGCTCGCCGTTTCATGGAAAATGAGCTGCCGGCACAACCAGGAATAAATTAATGAGTCTTGTCGATTCCATACGCAACACCTTGGTGCCTATCCATCGGGAGGGGTATCCCTTCATTGCCGGTTTTGCCGGAGCGACAATTGTCCTCGGCTATTTTTGGGAACCGCTATTCTGGATCGGTCTTATCCTCACCGCTTGGTGCATCTATTTCTATCGCGATCCACAGCGCGTTACCCCGACCGATGACCAGCTCGTGATCAGTCCGGCAGATGGCATCGTGTCGGCTGTCGGACCAGCTATCCCGCCGCGCGAGCTTGGTCTTGGCGACAAGGAGATGACCCGGATATCCGTGTTCATGAATGTCTTTTCCTGCCACATCAACCGCGCCCCAGTACGCGGCCGGATAACGACGATCGTGCACAAGCCCGGCAAGTTCCTCAACGCCGACCTCGACAAAGCCAGTACTGAGAATGAGCGCAACAGCCTTTTGATCGACGGTCCAAATGGTGAGATCGCAGTGGTGCAGATAGCCGGGCTTGTGGCACGTCGTATTGTCTGCTGGGCCGACGAAAACACTGCCATTTCGATCGGCGAGCGGTTCGGTCTGATCCGCTTCGGCTCGCGCGTTGACGTTTATCTGCCGGAGGGCTTTACGCCGCGCGTTGCGATCGGCCAGACTGCCGTCGGCGGCGAATCCGTCATCGCCGAATTCGGTGGCGCGGCAAGCGCTCCGTTGGTCCGGATCAGTTGAGGCAGGGCGCATGACCGAGACCGAAGTCGATCCATTGTTTGACGAGAAGCCGCAGACCGCCGGACCGGTTGGCCGGCGGATTCCCATGCGCTATCTTGCGCCCAATGTCATCACCGTTCTGGCGATCTGTGCCGGACTGACCGGTATCCGGCTGGCCTTCGAGAACCGTTTCGAGCTGGCAGTGTCCATGGTGCTTCTCGCCGCATTTCTCGACGGGATCGATGGACGCCTCGCCCGTATGATGAAGGGTTCCACGAAGTTCGGCGCACAGATGGATTCCCTGGCCGACATCGTCAATTTTGGCGTTGCTCCTGCGCTGGTGCTTTATGCCTATATGCTGGATCAGGCGCGCTCGTTCGGTTGGATTGCGGCGCTGCTGTACTGCATCGCATGTTGCCTGCGTCTGGCACGCTTCAATGTGATGCTTGACGTCGTCGGCAAGCCGCTCTGGCAGAACAATTTCTTCACCGGCGTACCGGCTCCGGCAGGAGCCATGCTGGTCATGCTGCCGGTCTATCTCGGCTTTCTGGGTCTCGCGCCAACGCGTGCGATCGCCTTTGCGGCCGCTGCTTATACCGTTGGGGTCGCGGTGCTGATGATCAGCCGACTGCCGGTCTATAGCGGCAAGGCCGCAGGTACGAGGCTGCGTTCGGATTGGGTCATGCCCACATTCCTGTTCATCGTGGTCTACGTGGCATTCCTGATGAGTTATACGTGGCAAACGCTGACACTTACAGCAATCGCCTTCTTCCTGTCGCTACCCTTCAGTGCGCGAGCGTGGAAGCGCTACGAAGCGGCAGATCGCGCCGCTTTGGCAGCCGCTGAAAGCGCTGGCTCCGGAACCATATCCTGATTTCGGAGCTAATCTGTTTTCACTGCTCGGCTGCGATCAGATTTTTGCGGAAGAAGGCTAGGATATCTGCGTCAAACTGCTTGTGGAAAGCCACGCGATCAAAGCCTGCATGGTCGGTACATAGCTCAGGGTCACCGGAGTTGGATGCCCATAACTGGACTGGAACCGTCACTTTGCCCAAGCCATCGGCGGTGAAGAGGCCATCGCCTGCGGGGTCAACCAATACCGCAGCTTTGATCCGTGCATCACCCGCCAAAGGAGGAGTTGGGGCGCTGCGAATCTGCTCGCAAAAGCGGTTTCCGTCCGAAAAGTCTCTAGAGGTAACCATTTTTGTAGGTTCGTTGTGCAGGCTAGTTGGCGGCGTAGGCCTTTAGTATCCGTTCAAAGGCTTTGCTTATCATGTCGCTCAGCTGCGCATGAATTGCGGCGCGTAATCGCCACCGTCATCGCAAAGTGGATCACCTATCTTTTCAGAAACAATGATGTCGGCAGCGCCCGGTTTGCATTCGGCAAACATGCTATAATGGCTAGCATCTTCGACGACTGTGTACCTCGCATTTGAAATAGCTTTTGCGATCCCGGAGGCTTGAGCGCTCAGGGGATTTTCCCCGGTTTACCGAGATTAATGATATCAACCGGGATTTCAATCTTGGCAAAGCTGCTGAATTCAAAGATTTCGGATGGAGCAGGATCAATTGCCATGGCAAACCGGACGCGTTCATCTCTATTGTCACGATTTGCAGATTCCAAATTCATCGCATGAAGGTCGACTCCGCTCTATCTGACCCACCCGCAAAGTGAAGGATTGAGCAAGTCAGTATCGCAATAGCTTGCCAAAAGTTGTGGATCTATACGAGCACCCGCTATTGCCAAAGCGGAATTACCATCCATGGAAAGACCAAGAGCACCAATTTTGTCTAGATCAAGGTGATTTGGAAGAGTTCATTCTTTTCAATTGTATTCAGGGCTTCCGTCAGATCGGAAGGTCGCAACCATATCTTGAGGGAAGCTTGCCGCTCGCTCGCTGACACGGACGAACCGATCACGCGGATCATGTTTGATGCCGGCTTTCAGACGAAGTCGAACTTCAATCGCGAGTTCCTGCGCGTCACCGGCATGAGCCCGAAAGCGTGGCGTGCCCGGGCTTCTGTCGCCAACGAGAAGACGGAAAAGATCATTCGCCTCGTTAGGTCGTGACCTGGTTAACTCGGGTCGTTATAGCTCAGGAATTTGCCGGTACGTACATCGTAGAGCTTGCCGGTCGCGTTGAGTGCCGGGTCACAGAGCAGGGCGATCTTTTGGGCGACTTCCGCTGGCGTGGGCAAGGTCTCAGGATCTTCGCCCGGCATAGCCTGTGCGCGCATGGCGGTGCGGGTCGCGCCGGGGTCGACGGAATTGATGCAAAGGCGCGTCTGTTGCGATTCCTCGGCCCAGGTCCGAGCCATCACTTCCACAGCGGCCTTGGAAGCTGCGTAGGGTCCCCAATACGCGCGAGCAGTGTGTGCCACGCCCGACGATAGCAGTATAGCGCGACCGGCGTCAGCTAACTTCAAGAGAGGATCGGTGGTGCGGATCAGGCGCCAGACACTCGTAACATTGATTGCCATCAACCGGTCGAAGACTTTTGCCTCCACATGTCCGATTGGCGAAATCGTTCCAAGAATGCCCGCATTGGCGACCATGATATCAAGCCTGCCCCAGCGCTCATGGATGGAACCGCCGAGCCGATCAATGGCAGGCATGTCGGTCAAGTCCAACGGAACGAGCGTTGCGGTTCCGCCTGCTTCCTTGATTTCGTCGTCAAGTTCCTCAAGCCCGCCTACTGTGCGGGCAACGGCAATGACGTGGGCGCCGCGGGCTGCAAGTTCTTTGGAGAGCGAATAGCCGATGCCGCGGGATGCGCCGGTGACAAGCGCGAGCTTGCCGTCCAGCCGAAAACTGCCGTCAGAAATCATAGAGTGAACTCAACCGTTATTTGCGAGAAGCGAGAACTGGCGAACGTTACTCGCCCCGTCCTTGTCGAGAAGCCGCGTCGGATAATCGCCAGTGAAATAATGATCGGTGAAAAGCGGCGAGCGTGGGTCGCGAGGGGCGCCGCTGACAGCCTTGTAAAGCCCGTCGATTGACAGGAATGCCAGGGAATCTGCTCCAATGTATTCGCACATTGCATCAAGGTCCGCATACTGGTTGGCCAGCAGCTTATCTGCGTCGGGCGTGTCGATCCCGTAGAAATCCGGATGGAAGATCATCGGGCTGGCAACGCGGATATGCACCTCGAGCGCACCGGCGTCACGGATCATCTGCACGATCTTGACCGAAGTCGTGCCGCGCACGATGGAATCATCCACAAGCACAACGCGTTTGCCTTCAATGACGGCACGATTAGCCGAATGCTTCAGCTTTACGCCGAAGGCGCGGATCGACTGGGTCGGCTCAATGAAGGTGCGTCCGACATAATGGTTACGGATGATGCCAAGCTCGAAAGGGATACCGCTTGCCTGGGCAAATCCGATGGCCGCCGGAGTACCGCCGTCGGGAACTGGAACCACCACATCGGCTTCGAGTGGGGCTTCCTTGGCGAGATTGATGCCCATGTTCTTGCGGGCAGTGTAGACGTTGCGTCCGCCGACGACCGAGTCTGGACGGGCGAAGTAAACATATTCAAACAGGCAAAGCCGTTCGCGCTTCGGATTCTGCGGCTTGTATGTATCGATGCTGATCGAGCCGTCAGCCTGGATTTCGCAGACAACCACTTCGCCATTCTCGATATCGCGGACGAATTTCGCACCAATAATGTCGAGTGCGCAGGTCTCCGAAGCGAAAATCGGCTTGCCGTCCAGTTCACCCATCACGAGCGGGCGAATGCCGATCGGGTCACGCGCAGCGATAAGCTTGGTGCGGGTGAGGGCGAGCATCGCATAACCGCCTTCCATCTGGCGGATCGCATCGATGAAGCGATCGCTGGATGAGGCGTGGCGTGAACGGGCGATGAGGTGCAGCACGACCTCGGTATCGGAATTGGACTGGCAGATGGCGCCATCGGCGATCAGCTGGCGGCGCAGCGTGAGGCCGTTGGTGAAATTGCCGTTATGGGCAATGGCGATGCCGCCGACCTCAAGTTCGGCCAGAAGCGGCTGCACGTTGCGTAGAACCGTGTCGCCGGTGGTCGAATAGCGTACATGACCGATCGCCCGGTCGCCGGGCAGTTGTGCAAGGGTGGCCGGGTTGGTGTAGTGATCCCCGACGAGACCCATGCGACGTTCCGAACAAAACTGTTTCCCGTCATAGGAGACGATACCGGCGGCTTCCTGGCCGCGATGCTGCAGGGCGTGCAGCCCGAGCGCGGTCAGGGTCGCGGCGTCGGGATGCCCCAAAATGCCAAACACACCGCACTCTTCATGCAGTGTGTCGTCATCCAGGGACATCAATTGATTGTCGTTACGAGAAATGTCGGTCATTGCCGCCAGCCCTTCCGCCCCAAGATTACCTTGGATCGAGTCAATTGTGCCTATATCGCATTATGTCACGTATATGGAGCATTACCAAGTAAACGCCAAGGCCTGATAAATGCCAATATTGACGCAGTTGTGTTCTTCCACTGCATCAAGGCTGGTTTGTCGACCCTTCAGGCGGAATGTCTTCCTTCGGCTCCGGTGTTGTTGTGGCGCCCTCGGGTGCTGCATCCGGAGCCGCCGTCGTACCGGGCTTCAGGCGGTTGAGGATGGTTGATTCCGGGTCCTCAGGCAACAGGCCGATCAGCTTTGTACCCAGTTGATCGATCATCGGCTTGGATTTTGCCTGACCAACCCATGCCGGCTGGTTCTCAGGAACCAACCAATTGAAGAACAGCATGGCGACAACGACGAGAAGAATGCCCCGCGCCGCACCGAAGAGGAAACCCAGTGTACGATCGAGTGCGCCGATGCGGCTGTCGATGATGAAATCGGCAATCTTCATTGTAATGATCGACACGACAATCAGCGTCACGACAAAGACGAGGCCAGCCGCTGCGATCTGCGCAATGGTATCGTTGCTGATATAGGGTGTAAGGAACGGAATCACCGGCTTATAGAAGAGATATGCCGCTGCGGCCGCTGCTGCCCAGGAAACCACCGACAAAACTTCGCGCGAAAAGCCGCGCACCATGGCCAAAACCGCCGAAACGAGAGTGATGCCCAATAGAATTCCGTCAAGCAACGTTATTGGCATTTAAGTTCATCCCCATATTCAGTTTGGCCAATACTATCTGGTCAGTCGTCGCGTTGTCTCTTGTCAGATCCCGATGCCGCAATCCGGGCCACTAGGTCCGGCAGCGAAGCGGTTTCTGTCAGACGAGCATTGCCGTTCTTTGCCACGTCGTTGCTTCCCTTGGGAAGAACAGCCTGTTTGAACCCAAGCTTATCTGCCTCCTTCAGCCTCTGCACAGCATGCGCCACCGGGCGAACCGCACCAGATAAACTGACTTCGCCGAAATAGACGCAATCTGCGGGAAGGGCAATACCGGCAATTGAGGAAACCAGTGCAGATGCAACTGCCAGGTCCGCTGCGGGCTCGGCTATTCGATATCCGCCGGCCACATTCAGGTAAACGTCGTGCTGCCCGAACCTCACGCCGCAATGCGCTTCGAGTACGGCGAGAATCATCGACAGCCGGTTCCCGTCCCACCCGACAACTGCGCGGCGCGGCGTGCCAAGCGTCGAAGGTGCTACCAGCGCCTGGATTTCGACGAGTATCGGACGCGTACCCTCCATGCCGGCAAAAACCGCAGCTCCGGGAGACTTTTCGTTGCGTTCACCCAGGAAAAGCTCGGAAGGATTGGCGACTTCGCGCAATCCCTTGTCCGACATTTCGAACACGCCGATCTCATCCGTCGGACCAAAACGATTCTTGACAGTCCTCAAGATGCGGTAATGGTGGCCGCCTTCGCCTTCGAAATAGAGTACGGCATCGACCATATGCTCGATCACGCGAGGCCCGGCGATCTGACCTTCCTTCGTCACATGCCCCACGAGAACAACTGCAGCGCCGGTCTGCTTGGCATAGCGGATCATGGCTTGGGCGCCGGCTCGCACCTGCGTCACTGTGCCGGGGGCAGAATCGGCGGCGTCTGTCCACAATGTCTGGATCGAATCGATAATGATCAAATCTGGCCGCTTGGAATCGGAGATGGTCGCCAGGATATCTTCGACATTGGTTTCGGCCGCGAGCAGTACGTCGGTATCGGCAGCATGCAACCGCTGGGCGCGTAACCGGATTTGTGCCACCGCTTCCTCTCCCGAAACGTAGACGACACGGTGAC
This sequence comes from Phyllobacterium sp. 1468, assembly GCF_031455525.1. Lineage (NCBI taxonomy): Bacteria > Pseudomonadati > Pseudomonadota > Alphaproteobacteria > Hyphomicrobiales > Phyllobacteriaceae > Phyllobacterium > Phyllobacterium sp. 1468. The sequence goes on from NZ_JAVDSX010000004.1 coordinate 263,534, forward strand.
CCTGGCGGGCGAGCGCAGCTGCTGCTTGTGTTAGCAATGTGGATTTGCCGATCCCGGGATCGCCGCCGATGAGAATCGCCGAACCGCGGACAAATCCCCCACCTGTGACACGATCCAGTTCGCCGATGCCTGACTGGATGCGCGGTGCATCCTCGATTTCGCCAGAAAGGGTGGTCAGCGCTACTGCCCGGCCTTTGCGTGATGAGAGCTTGCCGGGTCCACTGCCGATACCGCCCGCTGTGCCTTCCTCTACAAGGGTGTTCCACTCGCCGCACTCATCGCACTTGCCGGCCCAACGGCTGTGTACTGCGCCGCAGTTTTGACAGATAAATTGAATTCGTGGCTTTGCCATCAGTCGCTTTCGGATTTGAGATAACGCCGGTGATAGCGATTCCCAAGGCTGGTAAGCAACTCATATCCGATCGTTCCAGCGGCGCGAGCAGCGTCGTCCAACGCAATATTGTGTCCGAAGAGTTCGACGTAGTCCCCTGGGCTGATCGCATCCGCTGGAAGATCGGTGATGTCGAAGGAGGTAAGATCCATGGTGACGCGACCAATAATCGGAACTTTGCTGCCGGCAACAAAGCCTACGCCGCCGTTAGGTACGGCGCCGCGCAACGGCACACCGCTGCCTGATGCGGAACGAAGGTAGCCATCCGCATAGCCTACCGAGCAAACGGCAATACGCGTGTCGCGCGCGAGCGTCGCGGTAGCGCCGTAACCCACGGTCTCGCCCTTCAGTCCAGTGCGGATCTGTACAATGCGTGCTTCCAGCGTCACCACAGGGCGCATGGGATTGGCGGCGGACGAAAGCGGTTCGCCGCCATACATGGCGACGCCGGGGCGGCTCAGCTCATATTCACCTATGGCCGCGTGAAAAATGCCGGGGGAATTTGCAATGCTTGATTCTATTCCTGCAAAAGCCACGCGAAGTTTCTGAAATGATTCGATTTGTTTCCGGTTCAACGCATGCGCCTGATCATCAGCCGTAGCGAGGTGCGTCATCACTAGAACCGGCTTCGGGTTCCGTGGATCGTCCGCGAAAGTCAAGGCTTCCTCAACGGTAATGCCGAGACGGTTCATACCGGTGTCCACGTGCAGCGCGAAGGGAAGCTTGTCCTTTCGACGGGTATTCAGGCGCTTCCACGAACCGAGTTCATGCACCGAGCCAAGAACGGGGATGAGATCCGATTGGCCGTAAGTTTCGAATGCTTCGGCGAAGAACCCGTTGAGCACGAACACGCGCGCGTCAGGCGCGACGGCTTTTACCCGCAGACCTTCCTCAGCCAGCGCGACGAAGAAAGTGCGGCATCCCGCCTGCCACAAGGCCGGTACGACCTGAACAATGCCAAGGCCGTACGCGTCGGACTTGACGACAGCACTGGCCTCTGCGGGTTTCGATTTTTTGGCGAGGAATAGCCAATTGGCGACAAGCGCATCGAGATCGATAGTTAGCCGTCCCCCGGCTAGCCGAGGATCTGCGCCGGTTGTGACGGTTTGGATCTTTTTGGCAGTCAAAGGTTCACTCGAACCGTTCAGGAAGATGCGAATCTTCGGCAAGATCGGTAAAGCGGGTAAATTCCGCCTGGAATGCCAGTCTTACCGTGCCAGTCGGGCCGTGACGCTGCTTGGCGACGATGACTTCCGCTTTACCCGTGGCCTCGTTGAGATCGGCCTGCCACTTGAAATGCTCTTCCGTGCCGACCTTCGGTTCCTTGTTTTTGATATAATATTCGTCGCGATAAACGAAAAGCACAACGTCGGCGTCCTGCTCGATCGAACCGGATTCGCGCAAGTCGGAAAGTTGCGGATGCTTGTCTTCGCGACTTTCCACCTGACGGGAAAGCTGGGAGAGGGCGATGATCGGCGTGTTCAATTCCTTGCCGAGCGCTTTCAGCCCCGTGGTAATTTCGGTAATCTCCTGCACGCGGTTTTCCGACGCACGCTTTGACGAGCCTTGCATGAGCTGAATATAGTCGATGACCAGAACGTCGAGCCCGCGCTGGCGTTTCAGCCGCCGCGCTCGCGCTGCAAGCTGGGCGATCGAAATGCCGCCGGTCTGATCGATATAGAGCGGCACCTTCTGCATATGCTGCGAGCAGGCAACCAGCTTTTCGAAATCGGCTTCGCTGATTTCACCGCGACGGATTTTCGAGGAACTGATTTCGGATTGCTCGGAAATGATACGCGTGGCCAGCTGTTCCGACGACATTTCGAGTGAGAAGAAGCCGACAACGCCGCCATTCTTGGCCTTGAAGGTACCGTCTGCAAGCTGCTCGGGTTCGTACGCCGCGGCAATGTTGAATGCTATATTCGTCGCAAGCGAGGTCTTGCCCATGCCGGGGCGTCCGGCAAGGACAATCAGATCAGACGGTTGCAGGCCGCCCATGCGGGCATCGAGTGCGCGAATACCTGTCGAGATACCGGAAAGGTGCCCGTCGCGCATGAACGCCGCGTTGGCCATGTCGACGGCAGTCTTGACCGCATCGGTAAATGTCTGAAATCCGCCGTCGTAGCGGCCCGTTTCGGCAAGCTCGAACAGGCGCCGTTCCGCATCTTCGATCTGGCCCTGCGGAGCCACGTCAACCGGCGCATCATAGGCTATGTTGACCATGTCTTCGCCGATGGTGATCAGAGCCCGGCGCGTGGCGAGATCGTAGATCGCCCGGCCGTAGTCTTCGGCGTTTATGATCGTCACCGCCTCTGCAGCGAGGCGGGCGAGGTATTGCATTACCGTCATTTCGCCGATTTTGGCGTCAGCCGGCATGAACGTCTTCAGCGTGACCGGATTCGCCATCTTGCCCATGCGAATCATATCCGAAGCGACTTCAAAGATCTTGCGGTGTAGCGGTTCGTTGAAATGAGTCGGTTTTAGAAAGTCGGAAACACGGTAAAACGCGTCATTGTTGACGAGAATGGCGCCCAACAGGGCTTGTTCTGCCTCGATATTGTTAGGGGCTTCGCGGTAAAGCGCGCCTTGAGCCTCGTTGATCTTGCGTACCGTAGCTTCAGCCATTTCATATTTTCCTGTTCTTGGATCACTATGGCCACGGCGTTTTTAACGGCGCAATGCAGAGGCGGAATATACATTTCCATCCACAGCAAGAAGTACAAAACAGGATGTTTACAACTTGACTCAGAGTCACCGATTTGGCGTGTGATTCGCAGGTGACAGTGTATACCCGCAACGCGGAATGTCGCAATTTGGCAGCCATGGAAGCACAAAAAAATCCATCCGCAAATCGCTCTGCAGATGGATTTTGATGTTTGGGGTCAAATCGATAGCCCGACTTACCGCCCGGCGACTGATTCCTTGGTTTCCACCTGACTGTTGGCGGAGCTGCGTTCGCATTCGAGCCGCTTGAGCCGCTTTTCTTCCTTCTCGATATAGTTACGGGTTAGCGGCACGGCTTCCTGCCGGTGCGCGAGCTGGATCTGGAACACCACCAGGTTTTGCCAGCGGAATGCCGCTTCCGAGGCAGCAAGATAGAACTCCCACATCCGGCAGAACCGTTCGTCGTAGATTGCCTTGGCTTTCTCGCGGTTAGCCATGAATCGTTCACGCCAGATACGCAAAGTTTCCGCATAGTGCAGCCGGAGAATCTCGATATCGGTGACAACGAGGCCAGCCTTTTCAATGTGCGGCAGCACTTCCGAGAGGGCCGGAATATAACCGCCCGGGAATATGTATTTCTGGATAAAGGCGTTTGTATAGGAGGGGCCATCGGAGCGGCCGATAGAATGCAGGAGGAATACGCCGTCCTTCTTCAAGAGCCGCGCGGTGTGCTGGAAATACTCCGGGAAATGTCCGATGCCGACATGTTCGAACATGCCGACGGACACGATCCTGTCAAAGCTGTCCTCGATAGTCCGGTAGTCCTGCAAGCTGAACTGCGCCTGCGCCGTCAGGCCTTCTTCAAATGCGCGCTTGTTGGCGATACCGAATTGCTCTTGCGACAGCGTTACACCGGTCACATTGGCTTCGAGGTGCTTTGCGAGGTAGATTCCAAGACCGCCCCAGCCGCAGCCGATATCAAGCGTTTTGTGACCCTTCTGAACCAAAAGCTTGGCAGCGATGTGCCTTTTTTTCGCCAGTTGCGCTTCTTCAAGCGTTGCATCCGGCCGTTCAAAGTAGGCACAAGAATATTGCATGTCCGTATCGAGGAACAACCTGTAGAGATCTTCAGACAGATCGTAGTGGCGCTGAACGTTGCTGGAAGCACGGGTCAGCGTATTCATCTGGTGAAGGCGGCGGGTGGCGCGGCGGATACCTTCGATCGCCAACATCCAGGGTTCCTTGGCGACCGTTGCCCCGGTGTTCTCGAAAATAATCTTCAGGACGTCATAGATATCGCCTTCGAGAACGTCGATATCGCCATTCATATAGGCTTCAGGGAAGTGCAGCGATGGGTCGAATGCGATCTTTCGTTCGGCCGCAGCGCTATTGATGCGAAAGGTGAATTGCTCTCCGGTTCCATCACCGAAGGTTTGAGATTTACCGGAAGAGTCTATGATAACCAAAGTGCCAGTGTAGATCATCCGCGAGAGCGCGGCCTTTAGTATGGCATTCATGAGCAATCTCCATCATTGACGATAGAGCTCGGCCATTAACAGGCTCGGGAGGTGAGCCGTGGTCGGGCGTGGTAGGACAAACAAATCTAATCGTTTTTTCGTTCCTGAAAAGCAAAAAAATACCCGGCACTGCTGCCGGGTACTTTCAAAATGTTGATGAGATCATTCGAAAGAATGATTTATCGAAAAAAGATCAGGCGTTTTCTTCGCCTTCTTCGTCCTCATCAAAGAATTCGTCCGAAAGCGGAACTTCCTCGATACCGTAGATCGCCTCAGCGGAGGTAAGATCTTCGCCCTTTACCTGACGCTCGGCTTCATCTGCAGTACGGGCAATATTGATTGTGACCGTTGCTTCAACTTCCGGATGTAACGTCAGCACGATCTTGTGCAGGCCAATGGTCTTGATCGGCGTGTTCAGTTCAACCTGGTTACGGTTGATCGAGAAGCCTTCAGCGGTGATCAGATCAGCGATATCGCGTGTCGAAACTGAACCGTAAAGCTGACCGGTTTCGCCAGCCGAACGAACGGCGATGAACGACTTGCCGTCGAGCTTTTCGGCGATCGCCTGTGCTTCCGTCTTGCGTTCGAGGTTGCGGGCTTCGAGCTGCGCGCGCTGGCCTTCGAACTTCTTCTTGTTGGCTTCGTTGGCACGAAGAGCCTTGCCCTGTGGCAACAGGAAATTACGGGCAAAGCCGTCCTTCACCTTGACTGTTTCGCCCATCTGACCGAGGCGGCTGATACGTTCGAGTAGAATGACTTCCATTTGAATTATCCTTGTCTGTTCTAATGTTAATTGTCGTTGTTAGGTGGTGTTGTATTCGCAGCCTTCGAAACCGGGGCGTTGCGCGACGTGTCGAACAAACCGGCAAGAAGGAAGAGGAAAAGCACAAAGGCAAAAAGCAGCACCGCGAGGTAAGCGAACCATAGTGCCACTGGACGCCATGGTGCACCGCGCGTTCTTGCATGCAGTATGGCGAAACCCGCCATCGTGAAACCGGCACCGAGTGCGCCGGCAATTGCCGTTGCGGCGTAGCCTATGCCACCCGGCAAAAAGCATGCAGCGCAAACGATAGCGAAGATGATAAGCGCCGAGCGAGGCATACGCAGCGCCCGCGGCCAGTCATCATGCGGTCTGCGGAGTTTGCCTGAAGCGGACGTCAACCGCAGCGCAAGATAGAGGTTGGCGACAATTATCGTCACCCATACGGCAGGCTGCAGAGCGGGCAGTACCCGCACGACAAACACTGCCATGCTCTGTGCAACGTCGGCATTCGCGGCAAGTTCAGGGTTGCTTGCGGCAAGCTGCTGCCCCAGTGATTTCGCCAGCTCGCCCGCAAGTTCATCGCCAAAGCCAACGAGCATGCCGATGACGATGAAACTGGCTGCTACGATCAGCGCCAGGCGTAGCAGAGTATCGGCGAGTGGATACCAGACCATGACGTCCTTCGGCCCGCCGATTTCATCGGCAGGGCGCGCCAGGCCAGTATAATAAGAGGCAGCGGCGGCAGGAAGCGCAGTGATCAGGACAACGATAAGGGCCGCCATTGGCGCGGCAAGTACGGATACGGCAACAGCCATGGAAAGGGCGGCTATCAAGCCGGCGGCCGTACCCCAGCCGAGGGCGGCAACAAAGATAGGCAGTGGCGAAAACAGCAATAGCGCCATAGCGAGCGTCGATTGCGTGATGACGCCAACCGAAAGCAGCGCAGCGGCAAAGCCCGCCAGCACACCTACACCAAAATCTTTTGCAGCCAGTTTCATTTCGCTCGCTGTCCTGCCTGTATCAGCAGTTAGAGGCGGCCCTTAGACTACGACCTCAACTCGGGTTTTATGGATCACCAGACCCGCGCCCATCGCGGATGGTGGAATGAGGCGGCGGACTGAAATCCACCGCCTCAGTTTCATTATTTTACAACGTATGGCAGCAGACCGAGGAAACGGGCACGCTTGATCGCCTGAGCGAGTTCGCGCTGCTTCTTCTGGCTCACAGCTGTGATACGGGAAGGAACGATCTTGCCACGCTCGGAAATATAGCGCGACAGGAGCTTCACGTCCTTGTAGTCGATCTTCGGCGCATTGGCACCCGAGAACGGGCAGGTCTTGCGGCGGCGATGGAACGGACGGCGGGTCGGGATCTGATTGATATCAACCATTATTCTGCTCCTTCACCGGCTTCGTCACGCGGACGGCGTGGACGGCGCGGACGGTCGTCGTCGCGGCCACCGAACTTGTTGTCGTCGCGATCGCGGCGATCGTCACGGCGAGCGAGCATGGCCGATTGGCCTTCCTCGTGTTCGTCAACGCGGATCGTCATGAAACGCAGGACGTCTTCGTTGATGCGCTGCTGACGCTCGAGCTCGGCAACAGCTGCCGCGGGAGCAGTGATGTTGAGCAGCGAATAATACGCCTTGCGGTTCTTGTTTATGCGATAGGTGAGGGCACGAAGTCCCCAGCTTTCAATACGCCCGACTGAGCCGCCATTGGTCTCGATGATACCCTTGTATTGTTCTACAAGCGCATCGACCTGCTGCTGCGAAATGTCCTGTCGAGCAAGGAACACATGTTCATAAAGAGCCATTTGTCTTTGCCTTTCTTCGTTAATATTGCCCGGTATCAACGGTAAACCTCTGCGAATCTCTCTGCCGGAGACCGGCGAAGAAAGGACGCTGATGGAGACGATCGAGAGCGGAGACACGGGAGGCTGAAGCTCTTATGCTTCGACGGATCGAAATCCGGCCCTCCGTTCAGCCCCCAGCTGACGCCGAGCAATGAACGGGCGCTCTATACGGGCAAATACCCAAATAAGCAACCCGCCTGACAGATTTTCTAAGTGTAGGCGTAATCAGGCAAATGTCAGTTTCTGAGAGGGTGCTGGAATGTCGCGGCCCAACTCACTGGCGGCCTCGATCCAGGCTTCGATTGCATCATATGCGTTATGTACGGCCTCTTCCGGCGATTCGCCGCCACTATGATCGGCGTAATCATGAAAGAATGATGAGTGACAATCAATCCCACCCTTAGTCTAACCTCGATTGTGTTCGATCTCCCAAGGCAAGGTAGCATCAAAGCTTGACTTCGTGCTTGCCTGTAGGCACATCGCGCGTCAGATTCCCACTATAAGCAACCTTTGGAGGCGCAGCTTATGTCCATTGCATTCACCTTTCCGGGTCAAGGAAGCCAGGTCGTCGGCATGGGCAAGGCTTTGGCGTTGAATTTTCCGGTGGCCCGCGCGGTATTCGACGAGGTTGATGAAGCTCTGGGTGAGAAGCTGTCTTCGATCATCTGGGAAGGTCCTGAAGAAACATTGACGTTGACAGCCAATGCCCAGCCCGCACTGATGGCCGTATCCGTCGCCGTATTTCGCGTACTGGAGTCCAAAGGCGTATCCTTGAGGGATAAGGTTGCCTATGTCGCCGGTCATTCTCTCGGCGAATATTCTGCGCTTTGTGCAGCCGGCGCATTCTCGCTATCCGATACGGCGCGCCTCTTGCGCATTCGCGGCAACGCCATGCAGAAGGCGGTTCCGGCGGGCCAGGGCGCCATGGCGGCCATCATCGGCCTCGAACACGAAGATGTTGAGGCGATTTGCGCCGAAGCGTCGAAACAAGGCCCGGTTCAGATCGCCAATGACAATGGCGGCGGTCAGTTGGTGATTTCCGGCGCGAAAGTGCCTGTCGAAGCAGCGGCTGCGCTGGCATCCGCCAAAGGCGCCAAGCGTGCGATCATGCTGCCGGTGTCCGCTCCTTTCCACTCTGCTTTGATGGAGCCCGCCGCTGAGGCCATGCGTGTCGCCTTGGCCAATGTTGCCAAAAACGATCCGGTCGTGCCGCTTATTGCCAATGTCCGCGCTGCGCCTGTCAGGTCTGCAACCGAAATCGCCGCATTGCTGGTTGAGCAGGTGACGGGACAAGTGCGCTGGCGCGAGACAGTGGAATGGTTTGGCAACGATGGGGTCACAACGCTCTATGAAATCGGTGCCGGCAAAGTGCTGACTGGGCTTGCCCGCCGTATTAATAAGGACATATCCGGTATTGCTGTCGGCACGCCAGAAGACATCGACGCGGCTGTCGCCGCCTTGAACGCTTAAAAAGGAACGCGCAATGTTTGATCTCACAGGCCGCAAGGCTCTTATCACGGGTGCGACGGGTGGTATTGGCGAGGCAATCGCTCGAGCGCTTCATGCACAGGGTGCAATCGTGGGTCTCCACGGCACCCGTGTGGAAAAGCTGGAAGCTCTGGCGTCTGATTTTAGCGATCGGGTCATGATCTTCCCGGCTAACCTTTCCAATCGAGACGAGGTCAAGGCGCTTGGTGAAAAGGCCGAAGCTGATCTTGGAGGCGTCGAGATACTCGTCAACAATGCGGGTATCACCAAAGACGGGCTGTTCGTGCGCATGAGCGACGCGGACTGGGACAATGTGCTTGAAGTCAATCTGACTGCAGTTTTCCGCCTGACCCGCGAACTCACCCATCCAATGATGCGCCGCCGCTACGGCCGCGTCATCAACATCACCTCAGTCGTGGGCGTGACAGGAAATCCGGGTCAAACCAATTATGTCGCTTCCAAAGCCGGACTTATAGGCTTCTCCAAATCCTTGGCGCAGGAAATCGCCAGCCGTAACGTCACAGTCAATTGCGTTGCGCCGGGTTTCATCGAATCGGCAATGACCGACAAGCTCAACGACAAGCAGAAAGAAAGCATCATGTCGGCTATCCCGATGCGTCGCATGGGTACGGGCGCCGAAGTTGCTTCGTCGGTTGTCTATCTTGCCAGCAGCGAAGCATCTTATGTCACCGGTCAGACCATTCACGTCAACGGCGGTATGGCGATGATCTGATCGGGTTTGCGTCGATCCTATCCACCGGTATGGGTCTCAATCACATTTATGAGATTGAGGCCGTGAATAAAGCGTGATAAGTCGCGCACCAGTCTGGGCAGTCAAATCGATTTGATGTCCTTTCAGTTCCGCAAGGAAAGAGCCGCAAGGACGGGTGTTTTAGCTGTTAAACAGGGCGGAACAACCATCTTATTGCTTGATTAGAGTCATCCGTGCCGCTAACCAAGGCATAGGGAAAAACAAACAGGTTGAGGTTTCCACATGAGTGATACTGCAGAACGCGTCAAGAAAATCGTTATTGAACATCTGGGCGTTGATGCCGAGAAAGTCACCGATGGTGCGAGCTTCATCGACGATCTGGGCGCCGACAGCCTTGATACTGTCGAGCTCGTGATGGCTTTTGAAGAAGAGTTTGGCGTCGAAATCCCCGACGATGCTGCCGAGACGATTCTGACAGTCGGCGATGCCGTCAAGTTCATCGACAAAGCATCTGCCTGATTTTTGTTCGGCCCCGCAGCGATCGTGATATAAGGTATTTAGCCTTGCTCGTTCATGCGTTGGGCCGGAAACAATCATGTTGCATTTGATAGTTAAGGATCTGCCATGAGGCGCGTTGTCATAACCGGCCTTGGGCTGGTTTCTCCTCTCGCATCCGGGGTTGAACTAACCTGGTCGCGGCTTCTTGCCGGCCAGAGCGGCGCCCGGCGTGTGACGGAATTTGAAGTTGAAGATCTTCCTTGCAAGATTGCCTGCCGTATTCCGGTAGGCGATGGTTCTGATGGTACATTCAATCCTGACGATTGGATGGAACCCAAAGAGCAGCGCAAGGTCGATCCTTTCATCATTTACGCTGTTGCGGCTGCCGACCAAGCGCTCGCGGATGCCAAGTGGGCGCCGGAAAGTGATGAAGATCAGATCCGTACGGGTGTTTTGATCGGTTCCGGCATTGGTGGCCTCGAAGGCATTGTAGAAGCAGGCTATACACTTCGCGACAAAGGTCCCCGGCGCATATCGCCGTTCTTCATCCCCGGCCGTTTGATAAACCTGGCTTCCGGCCAGGTATCAATCAAACACAAGCTGCGGGGTCCCAATCATGCAGTCGTTACCGCGTGTTCCACCGGCGCACACGCTATCGGCGACGCCTCGCGTTTGATTGCGTTCGGGGATGCCGATGTGATGGTGGCCGGCGGCACCGAGTCGCCAGTTAGCCGGATTTCGCTAGCCGGCTTTGCTGCATGCAAGGCATTGTCCACTGCCAGAAACGACGATCCGACAACGGCCTCGAGACCCTATGATGAAGACCGCGATGGTTTCGTAATGGGTGAAGGCGCGGGGGTTGTCGTCCTAGAAGAGCTGGAACATGCCCTCGCGCGTGGCGCCAAGATTTATGCCGAGATCATCGGCTATGGCTTGTCCGGCGATGCTTATCACATCACTGCACCATCAGAGAGTGGTGAGGGCGCGCAGCGCTCTATGGAAATGGCTTTGAAGCGCGCAGGAATAACCCCGGGCGATTTGGATTACATCAACTCGCACGGCACTTCGACGATGGCCGATACGATTGAACTCGGTGCAGTGGAACGCGTTGTCGGCGACGCCGCTTCTAAAATATCGATGTCATCCACCAAATCCTCCATCGGTCACCTTCTTGGTGCCGCAGGCTCGACGGAGGCTATTTTCTGCGTGTTGGCGATCCGCGATAATATCGCTCCCGCAACGATCAATCTCGATAAGCCGTCCAAGGAAACGAAGATCGATCTGGTTCCGCACAAGCCGCGTGAACGCAAGATCGATATTGCGCTTTCCAATTCCTTCGGGTTTGGCGGTACGAATGCCTCGCTCGTCATGCGGCGCTATCAACAGTGATTGATTTTTTTGGCGGAGCGCTCTCGCGTTTTTGCCATATTCACAATCGATTCTACCGGCGTCAGCCGGTATCATGTCCCGAGGTGCTTGCGTGAGCTCAGATCAGCAGTCTGAAGAGACAAACGGTTCAGCCGCCAACGCGCCGGATCGTAAGCCGATTGTCCCGCAATCGGCTTCGGAAGCGTTGCGTCCCGAACCGGGTACCCCGCCACCTCTGCCGAAGCGACGCTCTCGCCGCGCTCGCAGCCAGATTGTCGTTTTTGCCAATTTCATGCTGTCGCTTGTCGTTCTGGTGGTTCTTGCTGCGGCGGCCGCCGTATACTTCGGCAAGCTGGCGTTCAACGAGCCTGGACCTAGCGATGTTACAACCAACTACGTTGTGAAGAGCGGTACCGGGATTGTTGAGATAGCCGACGGCCTGGAAAGGCGTAACATTATCAGTGACGCCCGCGTCTTCAAATATGGCGTTCAGGCCTATGGCCATCAGGGCGACATGAAAGCTGGCGAGTACGAAATCAAGGCGCATGCGTCGATGCGAGAGATCATGGATCTGTTGCGCAGCGGAAAGTCACTGCTTCGTTCGCTGACGATTCCCGAGGGGCTTACCGTCGAACAGATTTTTCAACGGGTGCGCGAGGATGACGTGCTTGTCGGCGATTTGCCGGCAATCATGCCGAGTGAAGGCTCGCTTTTTGCCAATACGATGCGCTTTTCTCGCGGCACGACACGCGAGGAACTCATCAAGAAGATGCAGGCGGATCAGAAAAAGCTGGTTGAAGACATATGGGAACGCCGCGATCCCAAGATTCCGTTGAAAACCATTGAGGAGTTCGTGACGCTCGCATCCATTGTCGAAAAAGAGACAGGCAAGGCGGACGAGCGTCCACGTGTTGCCGCCGTCTTCATTAACCGTTTGAACAACCGCATGCGTCTCCAATCCGATCCAACGATCATCTATGGCCTGTTTGGTGGCAAGGGCAAGCCGTCGGACCGCCCGATCCTGAAGTCAGATCTTGAGAAGCCGACGCCTTATAACACTTATACGATCAATGGCCTGCCACCTGGGCCGATTGCAAATCCCGGTCGTGACGCGCTGGAAGCCGTCGCTCATCCGTCGCAAACCAAGGACCTTTATTTCGTTGCCGACGGCACTGGCGGACACGTATTTGCTGAGACGCTTGAAGAGCACAACGATAATGTGAAACGCTGGCGTGAGGTCGAGAAGAATCGCCTCGACGAGGCCGCCAAGGCGGCAACCGGTGACAAGAATGCATCGCCGGACGCAGACAACGGAAATTGATATTGGAAAGGCCCGAGGAAGTTCAGGGCCTTTCGTTTCCAGGGGGTAGACATGTCATTGCAAAGCATGACGGGATTTGCCCGTCACCTCCGGAACAGCGCCGGGGTGCAAATCTCGTGGGAAATCAAGTCGGTTAACGGCAAGGGTCTCGACGTGCGGTTTCGCCTGCCGGCAGGTCTGGAAACGATTGAGCAGAAGGCCCGTGTCCTTTTCAGCCAGCATTTCAAGCGCGGTAATTTCCAGGCGGCCGTTACCGTCGACCGCAGCGCGGGTGTTGCCAAGGCGATCATCAACGAACCACTTCTGAAGGAACTGGCAGCGATCGCAGCGCGTCTGCGCGAGGATTACGGTCTGGCTGCATCCACGCCGGAGGGCCTTATGGCGCTCCGCGGGGTCCTGGAGGCGCCGCAGGAGACCGCCGATCCGGAAGATCAGCACAAGGTAGAAGAAGCAGTACTGGCGGTTCTGGACGAGACACTGGTTCAACTGGCGCACAATCGCCAGGCAGAGGGCAAGGCGCTGGGCGAAATTTTGACTGTACAAATTGCGGCGATCGAAATGCTGGTGGAACAGGCAAGACTTGATCCAAGCCGCTCGTTTGATGCAATTCGCTCGCGCCTGGCTGCACAAGTTTCGCTGCTGCTCGATGCCGCTCCCGCATTGGACGAATCGCGGCTGTACATGGAGGCCGCGTTCCTCGCGACGAAGGCTGACATCCAGGAAGAGCTTGACCGGCTGGAAATGCATGTCACGGCCGCCCGTGATCTTCTGAGGGAGGGAAACGGTGTTGGCCGCAAGCTTGATTTTCTTACACAGGAATTTAATCGCGAGGCGAATACGCTCTGTTCCAAGGCAAACGCGGCTTCGATTACATCAATCGGGCTTGACCTGAAGGCTGTTGTGGATCAATTGCGCGAGCAAATACAGAATTTGGAGTAACCATGCCCAACAGCATCAAAAGACGCGGTCTTATGCTCGTCCTGTCATCGCCGTCCGGGGCCGGGAAGTCGACGATTGCACGGCTGTTGCTGAACGACAAGGAAAAGCTTGAGCTCGCACTGTCTATCAGCGTGACCACGCGTGCACGCCGTCCCAGCGAAATTGAGGGCGTCCACTATCACTTCATCTCGACACGCGAGTTCGAGCGGCTGCGCGACAGCGACGCGTTGATCGAATGGGCGGAAGTCCACGGCAATTTCTATGGCACTCCGCGAGAGGCCGCGGAAAATGCGCTCGCAGATGGTCAGGACATGCTTTTCGATATCGACTGGCAGGGCGCGTTGCAGTTGCAGGAAAAGATGAAAGGCGATGTGGTCAGCATTTTCATCCTTCCCCCATCCATGGCTGATTTAAAAGAGCGGCTGCATCGACGTGCCGAGGACACTGAAGACGTCATCAACATGCGATTGAACAATGCCCGTAACGAGATAGAACGTTGGCGCTCCTACGACTACGTCATAGTCAACGAAGATCTGGACCGCGCCTACCATCAGGTTCAGTCAATAGTCACCGCCGAACGCCTGCGCCGCGACCGCTGCCCGGGTCTGTTCGATTTCGTCAGCAGTCTTCTCGACGAAAAGCTGGACTAGAGCGCGTTCGCCAACGCCACAAACTCTTCGATTGACAGCGTTTCCGCCCGGCGTGTCGGGTCGATACCGACCTTGGCGAGCAAAGCCTCACCGCCGAGCGATTTGATGCTTTGCCGCAGCATCTTGCGCCTCTGGCCAAAGGCAGCCTGAGTTACACGTCCCAGTACTGCCGCATCGCAGGCGAGCGGGGTCACACGCGGCACGAGATGGACCACCGACGACGTTACTTTTGGTGGCGGTGTGAATGCTTGCGGCGGGACGTCGAAAGTAATTTTCGCCTCGGTTCGCCAGCCAGCCAGCACGCCGAGACGACCATAGGCATCCGAACCCGGACGCGCGACGATCCGCTCCGCCACTTCGCGCTGAAACATCAGCGTCAGAGACGCATAGAATGGTGGCCATGGTTCACTCAGCAGCCAACTGATCAGTAGTTGCGTGCCGACATTATAGGGAAGATTGGCGACGATCTTCACATTGCCGCCATCTGCCAGCGCGGAGAAATCCGTATCCAAGGCATCGCCGGCGATGACGCGAAGCCGGCCCTGGTAATGATCGGATATTTCCTGCAAGGCTGCCAAGCAGCGTTCATCGCGCTCAATGGCGATAACATTGGCACCTTGGGCAAGAAGGGCACGCGTGAGCCCTCCAGGGCCGGGTCCAACCTCGATGACAGTCTGATCCTTGAGATCGCCTGCCTGGCGTGCAACTTTTCCCGTGAGGTTCAGATCGAGCAGAAAATTCTGGCCGAGAGACTTCTTGGCCATCAACTCATGGCGTTGGATGACGTCGCGAAGCGGTGGAAGGCTATCTATGCTCATGTGTCGAGTGCGCGGTTTGCCGCCAGTTCATCAGCAAGCCGCAGCGCTGCAATGAGGCTGTCAGGCTTGGCCCTGCCGGATCCTGCGATATCAAAGGCTGTACCGTGGTCCGGTGAGGTACGCACGAACGGCAAACCCAGCGTAACATTGACGCTGTCGTCGAAACCCAATGTCTTGGCGGGGATCAGTGCCTGGTCGTGATACATGCAGATGGCGGCGTCATAGGTGGCTCGTGCGGCGGCATGGAACATTGTATCCGCCGGGAGAGGCCCACGCGCATCGATGCCTTCAGCACACAGCGTTTCGACCGCAGGACGCACGATGACTTCGTCTTCCTTACCCATGCTGCCGCCTTCGCCCGCATGCGGGTTCAACCCGGCAATGGCAAGCCGTGGATTGGCGATGCCGAACTGACTTTTGAGTGCCAGAGCAGTGATCCGGCAGACAGTCAGAATCGTCACTGTATCGAGGACGGCGGGCACCTTGTTCAAGGCAATGTGAATTGTTACGGGAACTGCCCGCAGCAACGGTCCAGCCAACATCATCACCGGCGTAACAGCATGCCTCAGATGTTCGCCGGCGAGATGCGCCAAAAACTCCGTATGACCGGGATATTTGAAACCAGCCTCATAGAGCGGCTTCTTGGCGATAGGGCAGGTGACTACGGCGCGTGAGCGGCCTGCAAGTGTCAATGCCACGGCCTGTTCAATCGCCTCGATGGTTCCTGCCGCATTTTCGGACAATGGAATGCCGGGTTGATCCGATTGCCGGTTTTTCAGCGGCACGATTGGCAGCGCCTCGTCGAATCTGGCAGCCGCGTTCTCAGGTGTTGTGATTTCCAGTGGAACATTCACGCCGAGCCGCACTGCGCGCGAGGCGATTAATTCCGAGTCGGCAAGCAGAAAAAACGCAGGCAGCTGCATGTGCTTGCGCAATATCCACGCAGCCAGCGCGACGTCCGGCCCAATACCCGAAGGATCACCGGAACTGACGGCGAGAGCGGCTTTCATGCCAATCATTCAGTGACGATCTTCGCCTTGCTGCGCAGTTCCTCGAGATATTTCTTGTCGACCGCCTCAGCTGATGCATCCGGCTTGCCACCACCCGCGGCGGCTGTTGCTTCCTGGGAAAAGACCAGGCGAGCCACGCGATCGTCAGAGACTTGACGGGTCGCGCACACGCCGAGAAATTCGACGCCCTTATCCGTATCCAGGGTCGTCGTCGCATGGCCGACCGGTGTGGATATGACCAGCTTCGACCATTCGGGCGGCAGTTCCTGCTCTACGAATTTGCCGAGATCGCGCACTGTGACATCCAATGTGCCCTTGGCGATATCGCGCGTTGTCTGGCAGCCGCTGAAACGGCCGCGCATGGCATTGGCTTCACCTCGCCGCTTGGCGAGAATGCCGCGATTATTGGCAGGCACGACGAATATCACCTGCTGCAGCTGATATTCGGTAGA
Source organism: Phyllobacterium sp. 1468 (assembly GCF_031455525.1). Lineage (NCBI taxonomy): Bacteria > Pseudomonadati > Pseudomonadota > Alphaproteobacteria > Hyphomicrobiales > Phyllobacteriaceae > Phyllobacterium > Phyllobacterium sp. 1468. The sequence continues at coordinate 279,979 of NZ_JAVDSX010000004.1, forward strand.
AACGGGCTTCTTCCCGCCGTCCTTGAGCATGCGTTGCACGGCATCCTGCTCGGACACCCTGGTTCCACCCTGTGTGCGGTTACGGGTGGCGAGCGCGCGGCCCCAACTCATCTGCATGCGGATATATTCTTTGAAGTGCTGCGGTGTCACACCGGACTTGTCCAGCACACCGTTGAGCTGATTGAGCGTCATCTTGTTGTTGGTAGCAAAGCGCGTATAGGCGTCGTTCACTTCGTTGTCGGAAACAAGCAAATTGAGACGTTTCAATTCCTGGCGCTTGAGCGCCTCGTCAGTCAATTCATCGCGCGCCTGCTGGGTAAGGTTGCCCTTTTTGTGCTGAAGTTTCAGAAAGGCAGCACGCTTTGAAATATCGTAGTCGGTGATAGCGGCTCCATTGACGACAATCTTGATCTCACTTGCTGCAGCAGGCAATGTCACGCCAACCGCCAGAACAGAGTTCAATGCAGTGATCATCGCCGCTGCAAGAATATGCTTCCTCACCATCATTTCTCAACTTTGTCCGATCATGGACCATTTTCGCGAAATGGACCGTGTTTTTCTTGTTTTGATGTTCATTTTCTCTTTATTGTCGCTTTACTAAGGCAAAAGCATGACTGGCCGCAAGTGCGGCCAGCTTAGACAATAAGATTAGATGCCACCGATATCGACCGGTTTGCCGATTCCCCACAAGGTCCGGAAGGAGATGTTGAAGCCGAACGTTGAGGTCTTTTCGCCCTCGACGTTGTTCACGGTAACCGGTTGCTCCTGAGTGTAGTACATGCTGTACGTGAAACACTCGTCATCATAGGCAAGCGCAGCGGTACGCTTTACGAGCGTACTCGAAACAAGATCATATGTACCGGAGCCGAGAAGCCGCCAATTTGGCGTCAACTTGGCCTGTCCGCCGACAGTGACTTCCTGGCGGTCGTCGGGGAAACCATAGGTTTCCTGTGCGGCGATAAAAGCGTATTTCACATAGACAGAGCCATATTTACCGGATGTCGTGGTCGCCACTGTGGCACGCTTGACTTCAAAATCGTCCTTATCGAATCTTCCGCCAGTCGTGATATTGAACGCGCCTTTATTGGCACCGATCATCGCGACATAGTCGGAGCGAGCTGATTCCAGGCCGGATTCGGCACCAGCATTGACAAAATCCGGGGATGCAAAGGAATTGAGCCCGCCCAGTTGGAACGATTGGCCTGCAATACCATTCAAGCCCCAGCCATTGTTGAACGTGCCCGAATATCTGAGACCGAGATTGGCACGGGTGCCACCTTCGACGCGGTCGTATCCGGAGAACTTGTCGCGTTCGAACAGGTTTGATGCATCGAACACGAAACTCTGTGCGTCTTCATTCGGCAACTCACCTGCATAGGGTTCGTTGTTGCGCACGAAAAGCTGGGCCGTCGGCTCGAGCACGTGAGACGAGTTGGCGGCCGTAAACAGGATTGGCCATTTCGTTTCTAGACCAGCGGTTGCCATCGCGCGGAAGTCGTTGGAACGCACGTCACCGATACTGCCGTCGGACTCGACAAACGTACCATCTGCATAAACACCATCGCCTCGCAGGGCGAGAAGGGGCGTGATGACCAATCCGCTTTCGGTGATCAACGAACGCTTCCATTCGGCTTCCCCGGTTATACGGCCATCGTCGCCTTCTATGCCGGCTATGTAACCGGTCCGATCGACACCGCTAAAATTGCCATCGAATTTGTCTCGATGCAGGGCCTGCAAATTCAAATTGAAATTGAGCTCGCCACCCGCAACAGACTGCGTAGGCGTATAGGCATAGTCCAGGCTCGGCAGAACCCAGGGCTGCTTCTCCTCAGAAGATCTCGGATCGGAGTTTTCAAAGCCCTCTTGAACGTGGAACCGGTAGAGACTGAGATCAAAATAGTTGCGATCGTGCAGGCCACGCAGATAGATTTGGTCGGTAATGTTATAGTTGTCATAGTCTGATATGCCGTAGCGATAGGCAAAAGCCTTGTCCGACTGAGCCAAAACACTCCAGCCATATGTCCAGCGCGGATTGATATTGAACGCGCCTGTCGTTCCGATCATGCCGCGTGTCGTCGCATTTGCGTCGACCTCGTCGCCGTCAATGCTGTCAAACGCACCAGGATCCTGCTGGTCGATGCCAGCAAGCTTGATCGTATATTGACCATTGGCCAGCCGGTGACGCCATTCGGCCTCGCCCAGGAAGCCCTGCTGCGTATAATAGGTTCCCTGCAACGTCAGGTCGTAATTGGGAGCCAATGCCCAAAAATAAGGAATGGTGACACCGGAACCCAGCTCCGTCTCGTGGCGATAGCTCGGCATCAGGAAGCCGCTCTTGCGCTTGACGGTCGGGTCGGCGATTTCGAACGCCGGCAGGAATGCCAGAGGCATGCCGAACATTTCGAAACGGCCACGCTCAAAGCGAATGGTCTTCTTCTTGCCGTTCCAGACGATTTTCTGGGCGCGAACCTGCCACAGCGGCGCCCGATCGGGTTTTGCCCGGCAGGGCTCGCACGCGGTATAGATACCATTGTTGAATGTCGTCAGCTCGCCGCCGATACGCTCCGCGCTCTCGGCTGCAAAGCGGGTATTGTCGGCTGCTTCGACCCGCAAGGCGTTGACGAAGCCTTCCTTGAAATCATCGGTAACATCGAGATTTTCTGCATAGATGCGATTGCCGTCTTTCTCGACGATCTCGACCTTGCCTTCCGCTTTGAGGCGGCCGGTATTCTGGTCATAGGTGACCTTCCGCGCCACGAGGCGGTTTCCGTCATAATCGATCTGCACGCCGCCGACCGCGGAAATGGTCTTGGCGTTGATATCATAGACAAGCTCGTCCGACTCCAGCAGCAATTGTGCGTTTGGATCCGTTCTTACATTTCCAACAAGTGCATCACCCGTCTGGGCGTAGGCTGGGAGCGAAATCCCGCCCGCAAGGCATAGCAAGGCCGTGCTGCACGCAAGCCGTGCGAGCCACGCCGGCAACACCGAGCGCGTTAAATTCAATCCCACTCTAACCATCCTCCTTGTGCAACAGAAAGGAGACCCCAAAAAATGTTGCAATCAACACGGGTGTCCATGCGGCAACAAAAGGCGGAACGAATCCCGCATTCCCGAATGCCTTGACCACAACAGTGACGACATAAAGCACGAAGCCCGCAAGGACGCCACCCAGAATCATCGTCCCCGATTGTCCGAACCGAACAAATTTCAACGAAACGGTTGCAGCAATTAAAGTCATCGCCATCAGCAGAGCCGGCAAAGCCAATAAAGACTGGAAATGCATATCAAAAGCGTTGGCTGGATAGCCAAAAGAGCGAGCTGCGGCAATTTTGTTACGCAGCTCAAAAAAAGGTATGGTCTCGGGCCGCGCGAGGCTTTCTTCAACGAATTCAGGGCGCAGATGGGTTGGAATGCGTACGGTTTCCAAGGAGACCGGCGTCTCTCCCAACACAAATTTCGTAACCTGATTCAGCTGCCAGAAACCGTCATCCAGATCGGCGCTCTTGGCGTCCAGCCGCTCGATAACGTCCTGGTTCTTGTCAAGTCGAATGAAGACGGCGTCGACCAAACGCAATCCACGGTTGACGATCGACTTGGAGCCGATGATCGTTTCGCCCTCTTCGGTTTTCTGCCGCAACCAAGGGACGCGATCTGCCGATACATCATTGGCTTTTCCAGCGCGCCAGTTTGCCGTTATCTGTTCGCTTCGCTCAAAACCATAGGCAGCAAGCGGATTGACGACCAGCACAGCAGCCAGGCCAAAGAGAAACGCGCCGGTACAGGCGGGCAGAAGAAACTGCCAAGCCGAGACGCCCACAGAACGCGCGACGACCAGTTCATATTTGCGATTAAGCGAAATGAGTGTCGCCATCGCCGCAAACAGCGCGATGAATGGAAAAACCTGCTGCATGATGTAGGGAATGCGCATCACCGACAGCCCAAAGGCCCGGATTGCAGAGTAATCGGGCAGCGCAGACAGTTTTCCCGATAATTCAGTGAAGTCGAGGATCAGGGCAAGCGCAAAGCTGCCCATCAGGAAATAGCATGTGATCGTCACATAGCGGAGGAAGAAGTAGCGCCCTAGCGTCCAGCCGATCATCACCGGTGTCCTCCGCGCTTGCGACCGAACAATCTTGCTCCGGCGCTCGCAAATGCCACCTGCCTCGTTTCAAAAGTCCGTTTGAACCAGTTGCTCCACGTTGTCGGGATACCGATCTGGCGATTGGTTGCAAGCGCATAGATTGCGGAAAGCGCTGCGAGAATCGGAATCGCGAACAGCATTGGCAGCATCGAAGCGTTTTTGTCCGTGCTCTGCCCGGTCGAATATCCTAGCCAGAATACAATGAGACTGATCGTTATCGCGGTAAATGAAGCGGATATGCGCGCTTCGCGATGAGAGCGCGAGTCGGCGGCTGCGGCGAGGGAGATCAATGCAAACACAATTGGATACATCCAGTCCGTCAAGCGCTTGTAAAGCTCGGAAGTGTAGCGAAGCGGACGCTGTTGATATTGTTTGTCGTTTGGATCCGGATTCAGGAGGTAATCGAGAGGCCGGTCCTTCGGAAAAATGGTAGCCTCCTTGTCGTCCGACGAAAGAAATGCCGCGAGATCAAGAGCATAGGTATTGAACTTGATGATGGACACATTGCCGGTCTGCACATCGCGTCGATGAACCTCGCCATCCTTCATGATCAGCAGGCCCTGATCGGCAGTTTGGACGACAAGGCCCTCCTTGGCGTAGTAAATGAGATCCGTCGTCTTGTCGCGGGAGTCAGAAACGAACAGGCCCTGGATCGTGCCATTGGAATCGCGGTTCTCGATCTGGAGATAGAGGTCGGTATCGATTTCCCGGAACGAGCCTTGTTGAACCACGAGATTGATCACATCGCCACGCGCCTCAGCCACCATCTGGCGCATGTTCATCTGGGAATAGGGCACGACGAAGTTGGAAATAAGGAAGGATGCAGCTGCGATGACGATCGCAAAAAGCATGACAGGACGGATCACGGCGGAGCGTGGCGCGCCCGCCGCATTGATGACAACGAGTTCCGAATCCTGGTTCATCGTCGAAAGCGTTTGCGTCACGGCAATCACCAGAGCGAACGGCATCACCACGGGAAAGGCGGACGGAAGCAGATTGGAACTGAATTTCAGAATGTAGTAGAAGCTCTGTCCGCTGGTCGTCAGAAAATTGATGCGGCCGAGCACCTGGACGATCCATGTGATTCCGACCGCTGAAAGCAGAACGGCAAAAAACATGACGACGATCCGTCGCAAGATGTATATCTCAATCAGGCGCATGTCATGTTTCGCAAAAAGAGTTCCGCCACCTTGTTCGACCAGCCGTTCATTAAAGCCCGAACTGTCCAATCCATGCCATGGGAGCCAAGGCATTATTTTGAGCTTTATGGGACGAACCCGTTACATGTTCAATAAACCCGACATATGTTCAATCTAGTCAGGCTTGGCTAAAAATAGGCGAAGAAAGCTAGTTAACAAGGTCTTAGTCAATCCCTTCACGGTCACCCCCTTCATTCATCAAGATCGATGATCATGAAAGTCACATTTTTGTTCAAACCGGAGATATCATGTCCAAACGCCCATCCATCAGTTTCGCAAAATATGCAGTCGTCGAAAGCGCCACTGCAATCTTGCTTGTTACCACTGAAGGCCAAGCCGCTGCAGAAGCCGAATCTGTCGTCGGACAGGCATTGCTGTCGCGTATCATCGATGTCTCGGATTTCAAGGGAAAACTTGCAACGAGCCTGTCTACCCTTGCTCCAAATGGTACGGAACTCGAACGGCTGGTGCTCGTGGGCAGCGGCGATCCGGGCAAGCTCAAGGGCGACGATTGGCTGAAAATCGGTGGCGCGGCATTTTCAAAAATCGGAAAATCCAAAAATGTCTCGGTGATCCTCGCGCTACCGGGCAAAGATATCTCAGCAGAAAACGCCGCCGATTTCGCTCTGGGTATGCTTCTTCGCTCCTACACATTCGATAAATACAAGACAAAAAAGGGCAAAGACGAGAGCGAGAAGGAAGATAAATTCGTCGCTGCCATCACCATCCAGGTAGCGGACCCTCACGCCGCGAAAAAGGCATTTGCCAGCGCCCAGGCGGTGGCGGATGGCGTTGTTCTTGCCCGCGACCTGGTCAACGAACCTGCCAATATTCTCGGTCCAGTCGAATTCGCCGAACGTGTCGAAGAATTGAAAAAGCTCGACGTCAAGGTCGAGATTTTGACGGAGAAAGACATGAAGAAGCTCGGCATGGGCTCGCTGCTCGGTGTCGCACAAGGGTCCACGCGCCCGGCGCGCATCGCGATCATGGAATGGCATGGCGGGAAAAGCAAAGACAAGCCGATCGCCTTTGTCGGCAAGGGCGTGACCTTTGATTCTGGCGGTCTGTCGATCAAACCCGCTGGCGGCATGGAGGAAATGAAGGGTGATATGGGCGGTGCCGCCGCAGTCACCGGCCTCATGCATGCACTTGCCTCGCGCAAAGCCAAGGTCAATGCCGTCGGTGTCATTGGGATTGTGGAAAACATGATCAATGGTGATGCGCAGCGCCCTGGCGACATCGTCACGTCCATGTCCGGCCAGACGATCGAAGTGCTCAACACCGATGCGGAGGGGCGACTCGTCCTCGCTGATGCGCTTTACTATTGCAATGATCGCTTCCAACCCAAGTTTATGGTCAATCTTGCGACCTTGACAGGCGCCATCATGGTGGCACTCGGCGTTTATCAGGCGGGGCTGTTTTCCAATGACGATGCGCTCGCCGCACAGCTCTTCGATGCTGGCCAGGCAACCGGTGAAAGGCTCTGGCGCATGCCACTCGGCGCCGAATACGACAAGCTCATAGACACCAAGAACGCCGACATGAAGAACATTGGCGGACGTCACGGTGGCGCGATCATTGCTGCACAGTTCCTGAAGCGCTTTGTGGGTGAGACGCCTTGGGCCCATCTCGACATTGCCGGCACTGCGATAGGCGCGCCGACCAATGAGTATAGCCAGTCCTGGGCGTCGGGCTACGGCGTTCGCCTTCTCGACAGGCTGGTGCGCGACAATTTCGAAGGGTAGACGTTAAAAAGGACTGGCTTGACGGGAGCCAGTCCTTTCACACAAGACTGCGCTTATGACCGAAATTCTCTTCTACCATCTGACTGAATCGACACTGGAGAATGCATTGCCGGGTCTCGTCGAGCGTTCGCTCGATCGCAAATGGAAAGTCGTCATCCAGACAGGTTCCGAGGAGCGGCGCGACAGTCTCGACAATCATCTATGGATCTGGTCCGATGCGTCATTCCTCGCCCATGCGACCGACCAGGAGCCTCACCCAGAAGAGCAGCCCATCATTCTGACGACGGGCCACGGCAACCCCAACGGCGCGACCGTGCGGTTTCTCGTCGATGGCGCCGAGCCGCAGAATGTCGAAGCCTATGAGCGGCTGGTTCTCATGTTTGATGGCCACGACCAGCAACAGCTTGAGCAGGCGAGGGCACAATGGAAACTGTTGAAAGAACAGGGTCACAAATTGACTTACTGGCAACAGAACGCTGAAGGGCGTTGGGAAAAGAAAGCTTGAGAAACTGTTGATGCGTCCGCTTTTGCTACTCCTCTTGATCGCTGGAATTGTGCTCGGCATCGGATATCCTTGGGTGGTCGGCAATTTCTCGGGAGAAGAAATCGGCTCATGGCCCGTCTATGATCGTCCTGGTCCCTACAAACCTGTCACCGTAACCTTGACTGCAGCCGACTCTCCGGTGCGCGCCTTCGTCGATATGCAGCCTGTGCGAAATTTCGTACCCTCCATAGGGCGCTCGGCGCTGACAGCCGTCGTCACGCGACAAGGCAGGGACGTTCTTGTCAGGACCTTGAGCTACGAGAACAGCAAAGCGGCCAACAGGGGCTCGCCGCAGGGCCCGCAAGTCTATCGCGACAGCATTGGAGATATCGATCCGGTGGAGGATGGCGACTATGTCTTCACCATCGGACCTGGCGATTTCGACGGCCTCGAGATGGCAGAGGTTGATCTTGTCTTGCGCAGGGGCGCGACCGCCGTCGACTGGCGAGCCATGCCTGCAGGCATCGCGCTGATTGTGATCAGTCTTTTTGGGCTCGTTCGCCTGAGACGCAGTCGCAAGGAAGCAGCAAACAATGCACCGCCTCCGCCCAAGTGGGGCAGATGATGGCGGATCAGGCAGGGACCTTTCCAAAGATCCTTACCGAAAGGCTTCGGTTGCGCCAATTCGAGCCAAAGGATGATGCCGGGCTCCACGCCTGTATTGGAGATGCAAATCTCGTGCGCTACTGGGATTTTTCTGCCTGCAGGAATATTCAGGAAACGCGGAGCTGGGTACGGGTGCTCGCCAAAACCACGTCACCCGATGAATCCATCGCTTGGGCGGTTGCCGAAAAAGACAGCGATAATTGCATCGGCATGGTCAATTATCATCACCGTGAACCGCTCAATCGCCGCTTGGAGATCGGCTACATTCTCCGCTCGGAATGGCACGGCCGGGGCTTAATGAGCGAAGGGGTCCGAGCGGTGATGTCCCATTGCCTCGGTAAGCTGAATACCCACCGTATCGCAGCAGTTATTCATCCCGACAATGCCCCCTCCATCAGGCTGGTGACGCGACTTGGATTCGCATGCGAGGGCGGGCCGCTGCGCGATTACTGGCGTGTGGGCAACAACTATATGAGCCCCATGCTTTACAGCTTCATCGCCAACTGACGCTCTTCATCGTGATTTTCGCCGATACGGTAGGCACAGCGCCGTGCACCTTTCAATATATGTTCGAAGCGTTTGACCTCGACATTCGGCCCAAGCGCCGCCTGAAACACCTCGAGCTCTGACCGGCATAATTTCTGGCAGGCTTTGGCTGCAACGCAGATAGGGCAGTGATTCTCGATCAAGACAAGATGGCCACCCGCGCCCCGGCTTACTTCGGCCATGTAGCCCTCTGCCGAACGAATTTCTGCGAGGTGTTGGACCTTCTCTTCTAGCGAAGCAATAGGTTCCAGCGCCGTGCGGTACTGGTTCAGCGTCATTTTCTCACGATGGGAAATCAATTTGTCGAGCCCCGCATCACCAAAGACCGCTGACACCGACGCCAGGAGATCCGCTGTCAATCCGGCATGATTGTCGGGAAACCGAGCGTTTCCGGCGCCGGTCAGATGCCAGAATCGTTTGGGCCTGCCGACGCTCTCCCGGCTGTCCTCGAAACCAACGAGACCGTCCTCGTAGAGACGTGCAAGCATCTGCCGCACCGCCACGGATGTAACGCCCAGCCGACCGGCCAGTGCCGCGGCGGTCTGCGCGCCAGTCACTTTCAGCGAATAAAGCATGCGATTTGTCGTGCGATCCTGCATAGACATACGATACCAAGAAAAATTTAAAAAGCTATTGATTGTTTTATTGGGAGGAATATAAAAACATAAGACTTACTAAATTGAGGGAAGGCCATGCACGAGACGAAAGAAGAAGCCGGCAGTACCAGCTGGTCGGAACTCCTGAGCCCCTCATATTCGGCGGCTACCCTGACGTTGTGTCTTGGTGTAGCGCTGTTTGCCTTCAATGGCTTTCTGGTTTCCACATCACTTCCGACGGCAGTGCGCGAGATTGGCGGACTCGAGCTGATTTCCTGGGCTTTCACCCTCTATCTCGTCCTCTCCATTGTCGGCGGCGCCAGTGGCGCATTGCTGAAGGCCCGCGTAGGCGCGAGAACGGCGCTGGTGGCGGCCGCGCTGGTGTTTCTTGCGGGCACGCTTATCGCGGCCTTTGCTTCGTCGATGACCGAGGTACTGATCGGGCGTGCGTTTCAAGGACTCGGCGAGGGTATCATCGCCGCGATCTGCTACGCACTTATTCCCGAACTTTTCTCTTCGCGGCTTGTTTCCAAAGTTTTTGGCGCCGAGGCCGTGGTTTGGGCAGTGGCTGCCTTCGGTGGGCCGCTGGTCTCGGGGCTGCTGACGGAACATCTGTCGTGGCGTGCCGCGTTCCTCGTGAATGTGCCTTTGGCCCTGATATTCATCGCACTGGTCTTCTATATCGTGCCCAGGTTTTCCGGCGACATCGCACGCCTGTCCGTGCCGTTCCTCCGGTTGGCGGCCATCGGTTTCGGCATCATGCTGGTCGCCTTCGCCAGCATCATGCAGACGGTTGCGACGGAAGTGCTGCTTGTCCTGGGCGCCGCGATTGTCCTCGCCTTGGTGGTCGTCATCGACCGGCGCAGCCGCACGCCGCTCTTTCCCTCCGATGCCTTCGCTCTGAATTCCACTGTCGGCATTGGCCTATGGATTGTCCTGCTCATGCCGGTTGCACAAGCTTCCACGTCCGTTTACCTGGTCATGACCCTGCAGAACCTCTGGGGTTACGGCCCGACAAAGGCAGGTGCCTTCAATGCCACGTTCGCCATTGCATGGAGTACAGTTGCCATCCTCGTTGCCAACATACAGGACGAGCGTCGCCGTGCCTGGTTGATCCGGCTCGGACCGACACTGCTCGTCGTGGGCCTCGCTACAATCGTCTTCGGCTTCTTCGTCGACAGGCCGCTGGTCGCGATGGCGGGTCAGATCGCCATTGGTACCGGCTTCGGCGTCAGCTGGGGTTTCCTCAGCCAGTGGGTTATGGAATCAGCGCGAAGCGGCGAACGTGACCGTGCCTCAGCCCTGTTGCCGACCCTGCAATCCGTTGGCTATGCGATCGGGGCCGCTCTCGCTGGTCTCGTTGCCAATGCCGTGGGCTATCCTGAAGCCACGACACCAGCCGCACTGCGGGATGCTACGATAATTGTCTTTGCCGTTTCGACCGTCATCGGCATTGGCGCTTTCGTGGCCGGGTTCGCCTTGCCGACCCGCAAGAAAACTCTACTGGCGATCGAAATGCAAAAACGGCTATAGATCGCCGATGGCAATTGATGAGCGAGATATGAAAGCCGATCCTGCAATCGTCAGAACATGGGTCAAGGGATGGGCCCTAACCCGTCAGGTAGCGGCGCCGGTTTTCGAGAACGGGGGCTATCGTGTCGAAGTTGGTCTTCCGGACCAGTTGAGGCGTTATGTTTTCTCAGAATATTCCGATTGGGTCCGTCACCGTGCCGAGGCCATATCCGAGCCGGCGGTCTTTCTGAAAGTCTGTGCGCCGCCGGAGCTTGTCCAGCCGAATCTGCCGACGCGTTGGCAGATCCAATCTCCCGCATTCATGATGTTGCTCTCCGGCCCAATGCAAGGCGAAACCACCTCTTTGCCGGATGGCTATGTCTATGACCATCAGGTCTATGACGGCGTAACCATTGTCAATGTCCTTGATACGGGCGGGGAGGTCGCAGCCACGGGGAGGATCGGATTTCCCGGGGAATTGGCTGTCTATGACCGGATAAGTACCCATGAGAACCATCGCCGCAAGGGGCTCGGCCGGTCTGTCATGAAGCGGCTGGAAATGCTTTCCCGAGAAAAAGGCATACAACGCGCGGCACTCGTTGCAACGCCCGATGGCCGTGCGCTCTATGAACCGCTCGGCTGGCAGCTGCATTGCCTCTACACAACCGCTGTTATTCCAACGCCCGGTGCTTGAACCCGGCCCTACTGCGCCAGCTCGGTCATCGCTTCTTCATATTCGCCGGAAAGTGTCAGCCACTCTTCCTCCGCGCGGGCGAGCGAAGACTTGGCGTAGCCAATTTCCTTGCCGATCTGCGTCGCTTTGGCAGGTTCGCGCGTGTAGATGACCGGATCGGCAAGTTGAATCTGCAGCGAGTCGATCTTTTTCTGGAAGCGATGCACCTGTGCTTCCGCTTCCTGGATCTTCTTTTGCAGAGGCTTCAAAGCTTCACGCTTCTGCGCGGCAAGCTTGCGTTGCTCGGCCTTGCTGAGTTTCTGGCCTTCTTCCACCACGATTTTGTTGCCCGACCGCTCCGCTTTCGCATCGGCCAACACCAGTGAGCGATAGGCATCGAGATCGCCATCATAGGGCGCAACGCTGCCATCGCGTACCAGCCAAAGCCGGTCCATGGTCGCTTCGATCAAATGTCTGTCATGGGCGATCAGGATGACGGCGCCGTCGAAATCGTTCAGTGCGTGCATCAGTGCTTCACGGCTGTCGATGTCGAGATGGTTCGTCGGCTCGTCGAGGATCAGCAGGTTCGGCCCCTGAAAGGTCGCAAGACCCATCAAAAGCCGGGCTTTTTCACCGCCGGAAAGGTCTTTTGCGGCCGTGTTCATCTTCACCGTAGCCAAGCCCATGCGTGAGACGCGGGCGCGCACCTTGGATTCCGGCGCATCCGGCATCAATTTGCGCACATGCTCGATCGCGTTGTCCTCAGGGATCAGATCGTCGAGCTGATGCTGGGCAAAGAACGAGATTTTCAGGTTCGGTGCAACGGTAATCTTGCCCTTCTGCAAGGGCAGGCGACCGCCGATCAGCTTGGCCAGTGTCGATTTACCATTACCGTTCGAGCCGAGCAGGGCAATTCGGTCATCCGCATCGATACGCAAATTGAGATGCTTGAGGATGGGCTTGCCCGGCGTGTAGCCGACTTCGCCGCTCTCGATGGCGATAATGGGCGAAGCCACCACTTTTTCCGGTTCCGGAAAATGAAATGGCATCACGTGATCTTCAATGTGGGCGGAAATCGGCTTCAGCTTCTGCAGTGCTTTCAGGCGGGACTGCGCCTGCTTGGCTTTGGATGCCTTGGCACGGAAACGTTCGACGAAAGCTTCCATGTGACTCCGTTGCGCTTCCTGCTTCACGCGCTGCTTCTGCTGCAATTCGAGCGCCTCGCTGCGAAGCTTCTCGAACTGATCGTAATTGCCCTGCCAGAGCGTCAGCTTCGTCTGGTCGAGATGGATTATCGAGTTCACCGCGGAGTTCAGAAGATCGCGGTCATGACTGATGAGGATGACTGTGTGCGGATAACGCCGCACATAATCCTCGAGCCATAGGGTGCCTTCAAGATCGAGATAGTTGGTCGGCTCGTCGAGGAGCAGCAAATCCGGCTCTGCGAAAAGGACCGCGGCGAGAGCTACGCGCATCCTCCAGCCGCCCGAAAATGATGAAGCCGGACGCTTCTGCGCTTCCGCGTCGAAGCCAAGGCCCGAGAGGATCGCGCCGGCGCGCGCTTCGGCGGAATGCGCTTCGATATCCGCAAGCCGAATATGGATATCGGCGATGCGGTGCGGGTCGGTGGCGGTCTCGGCCTCTGCAAGCAAGTCAGTGCGCTCGGTATCGGCGGCAAGCACGATCTCGATCAGGGAATCCTCGGTACCCGGGGCTTCCTGCGCGACCTGGCCGATCTTGATGTTCTTCGGCAGGAAGAAATCGCCAGTTTCCGCGTGAAGTTCGCCGGTGATCACCTTGAACAGCGTCGATTTGCCCGCGCCGTTACGTCCGACCAGGCCCGCTTTCGTGCCGGAGGGCAGGTTCAGGCTGGCATGATCGATGAGCAGGCGGCCGGCCATACGCACGGAAATATCGTCGAGAATAAGCATGGCCGCGCTTTTGCACGGGAAATGGCTTTTCCGCAAGACCGTACTGTTGCATATCTGCCGTGCGCTTGAGGTAAAGAGACGTCACAACGTTTAAAGCAAGTTTTGTTTATTCAAAGCCAATTCAGTTTCGCGGATGGCGAGACAATCCACGCGCAACCAAATCCCTCGACCTTGAACCAAATTCCCTCCGGCAGAATGGCTCTGAATAGACAGAATTTGCTCTAGGAGTACGGCCTGCCTTCTTCCGTTCGCTGGAACTGGATGAGATCAAAGGACGGCGCAGCTTTGCCGAGCGCTGTCAAAATGGCGTGTGCCTGACCGCGATGGTGCGTCTGGTGGTTGAAGAGATGCGCCAATGCCGGCGCCAGCCGCTGACTGATCGTCCGCATGTCGCTAACGGTCGTATAGGTGAAGCGTCCGGCAATATCGGTGCTGTCAAGCCCGTTGACCCAGTCGATAATACGCGCATCCTCCTTTTCGCGTGCAGCCTTCAACGCGTCCAGTTTTTCAAAAAGGGTCGCATCGAGCGCCTTTGGTGCATCGCCTTCGCCGGTAAAGCGGTAGAGCCAGATCCGATCGGTCACCAGCAAATGGTTCAGCGTCCCGTGCAGCGAAGTGAAGAATGCCCGCACGTCGCGCCGGTATTCCTCATCGTCGAGCTCGGCTGCCGCAGCATAGAGGCGTTGGTTTACCCAGCGATTATATGCGGCAAGCATCCTGAAATGCTGTTCCATTACATTGGCTTTTTATAAATATGGTGGGCGTTATTGACATTATGATATCTGAAGGAGGAGTTGTTTCCATGGAAATCATTTGCCGCGAGAATTGAAATGACCGGTCCGCAACTCCTTCCTTGCGAAACGCCTGATGTGAAACTGCCGAGAGGGTCGAAAGGCAAGACCCGGTGGGTTCTGCCCGCCACGATTCTCGGTTCGAGCTTGGGTTTTATCGACGGTTCTGTCGTGAACGTCGCGCTCCCTGCGATTCAGGGGAGTTTTGGATCGAGCCTCGCCACCATGCAATGGCTGGTCAATGGTTATATGCTGATGCTTGCGAGTCTCATTTTGCTGGGCGGGTCGGTTGGCGATCGTTTCGGCCGGCGCCGCATTTTCATCGCCGGCCTTATCGGCTTCGCTGTTGCCTCGATGGGATGCGGGCTGGCGCCATCGGCCGGATGGCTGATAGCGATGCGGCTGTTGCAGGGCGCGAGTGCTGCGATGCTGGTGCCCGCCAGCCTTGCGCTTATCAGTTCTGCCTACAGAGGAGAGGCACGCGGGCGGGCGATCGGAACATGGGCGGCGGCTGGTGCACTCACGATGGCATTGGGACCTCCATTCGGCGGCTGGCTGGTCGATACTGTCGGCTGGCGTTCAATCTTCTTCATCAATCCACCGATTGCCGCCATCGCTTTGTTCTTCGCCTGGAAGTTGCCGTCCGACGGTCGCAGCGATGGTGCATCGAAGCCCCTCGACCTGCGCGGCTCCACGCTTGTGGTCCTGTCTCTCGGATTACTCTGCTATGGGTTGATTGCGTCCGGTGAGGGCAACGGTTTGATCGGGGGGCTCGCCATCGCTGCGGCCATTCCTTTGGGTGCGCTGTTCGTTGTTGTTGAAGCCCGGTCCGTCGCGCCGATCATGGCACTATCGCTGTTCCGCGATCGCGATTTTTCGGGTGCAAACGGCATCACGGTGCTGTTGTATGCAGCGCTCAGCGCGGCCTTGTTTTTACTGCCGTTTCTGTTGATCGAGGTCCATAAGTACAGCGCGACTGCGGCAGGGGCGGCGCTGTTGCCGTTTTCGCTGATCATGGGGATTGGATCGCGCTGGACCGGAGGGCTGGTCGAACGGATCGGGGCGCGGATACCGCTGATGATCGGCCCTTTGGCGACGGGGCTTGGCTTCGTGATCCTGGGCCTGTCGGGCAAATATCCGGGCTATTGGATGGGCTTCCTGCCTGGACTGATCGTTGTTGGCCTGGGCATGACGCTTAGCATTCCGCCGCTGACGACCACCGTCTTCGATTCCGCGCCGGATGAAAAAAGCGGCACAGCATCCGGCGTCAACAATGCGGCAGCACGGGCCGGGGGGCTTGTGGCAGTCGCGGCTCTGGGGCTTGCCTTCGGCGGATCGGAACTTTCATCCATGGACGCCGATGCTATCACCGATGCCTATCGGCTCATCATGTTTGGAGCAGCGAGCCTGGCAGCCTTGAGCGCGCTTGTTGCAGCATTGACGATTGGCAAGCGTAGCGTAGCCCCCGTGAGGGAACCAGCGCCCAAACGAGGCTGAAATGGTCTGCAACTGCGATGGATTGGCAAATGGTCTATTGGCAAATGGCCGGCCTGACGCTATAGAGCGCCACCATTCCCCCAAATGACAAGGTTTCACCAAATGGCAATTGAACGCACTTTTTCGATGATCAAGCCCGACGCGACCCGCCGCAATCTGACCGGTGCCATCACCCAGAAGTTTGAGGAGGCTGGCCTTCGCGTTGTCGCTTCCAAGCGCGTCTGGATGAGCCGCCGTGAAGCCGAAGGCTTCTACGCTGTGCACAAGGAACGTCCATTCTTCGGTGAGCTGGTTGAGTCAATGTCCTCCGGCCCGACTATCGTTCAGGTTCTCGAAGGCGAGAATGCCATTGCCCGCAACCGTGAAATCATGGGCGCGACTAACCCGGCCAATGCTGACGAGGGCACGATCCGCAAGATTTTTGCGCTCTCCATCGGCGAGAACTCGGTTCATGGTTCCGATGCCCCTGAGACTGCCGCAGAAGAAATTGCCTACTGGTTTTCAGGTACGGAAATCGTCGGCTGATACTCGGCTGCGCGAATACGAAAAGCCGGGCGGAAATGCCCGGCTTTTTATTTTGGATCAATCAGTTTTGCTGCGCGAGCCTGGCGATGGTTTTTCCGGCTTCGTCGTGTAGAAGCAGTTTGCCGGTGTCGGCATCGATAGCGTAGGATCGCGTCCGTTCAAGCGCGGAAAAAAACTTTGTTCCTGATCCATCAGGGCGGGTGGACACATCATGCGCGTAGCAGCCGCTGGTTTGAAAGAGAGATTGGATCCAGCAATCGTGGCGCTGGTCGTGAAGCGGTTGCAACCGCCTGATCCATTCGCAGATCCGTCGGCATCGATCGTCAGAGTCGTTTGCGCATTATCGATGACACCGCGTCCGTCGATGTCTTCGGCAAGCCAGGTCACATTCCTGATCTCGCCTCCCGGTTCATCACTGCGGGCGGACAATGACAAAACCAGTAACACCAGAGCGGCCAGAAAGCCGATGATGAGTGAACCAACGGCGACACGGTTCATTTGGTTTTTTCCCAGCGCTTGAGTGCTGCCTCGTCGGTTGCCTTCGCCTCGACCCAGTCGCTGACTTCACCACTGACGAGGTGCTGCTTTTTCCAGAAAGGGGCAGCATTTTTCAGATAGTCCATCAGGAAGGACGCGGCCTCGAAAGCTGCCTGGCGGTGTGCCGACGCAGCGACGACTAGGACGATGTTCTCGCCAGGTTTGATAAAACCGTAGCGATGGACGACGGTCAGGCCTGTCAGACTCCAGCGCTCCAGGGTTTTTTCGGCGATACGGCCAATTTCGACC
Organism: Phyllobacterium sp. 1468; assembly: GCF_031455525.1. Classification (NCBI taxonomy): domain Bacteria; kingdom Pseudomonadati; phylum Pseudomonadota; class Alphaproteobacteria; order Hyphomicrobiales; family Phyllobacteriaceae; genus Phyllobacterium; species Phyllobacterium sp. 1468. The sequence continues at coordinate 297,074 of NZ_JAVDSX010000004.1, forward strand.
TCCGCCATGCCGGGATAATGTTCGATTTCAAGCGCTGCCAGCGTCCCGGCTTCGTCCCGGCAAAGGCCGCTGAATGTTACCACCGCGCCGATGCCGCGTCGGTTCCTGGTCATCCGGTCAATTTCGGCGGCTGTATCGAAATCCTCAGCCTGGATCCGGATGAGTGGTTCGACCGTGCTCATGCTTCATCCCCCGGTCATCGGCGGGAAAAGCGCAATCTCGTGTGCACCCTTGATCGGCGCATCGTGTTCGACATGTTCCTGATTGATCGCAACGCGGATCACGTCCTGGTATTCAAGCGCCGATTGATATTCTTCGCCGCGGGACTTCAGATGGGTCAGAAGGTCATTGACCGTAACGATCGAGGGCTCGAGGTCGAGATATTCTTCGCCCTTGCCGATCCGTTCACGCACCCATGCGAAATAGACGAGTTTGGTCATTGGTCAATCCACCACGTGTTTCAGCCCGGCCCGGAAATAGTCCCAGCCAGTGTACAGCGTTATCAGTGCGGCGATCCACAATAGAATAATACCCAATATGGTGATCACCGGAATGATTTCGTCGCCGGCAGGTCCCGCCAGCAGAAATGCGATGGCAACCATCTGGATAGTGGTCTTCCACTTGGCAAGCTGGCTTACCGGCACGCTGACCTTGAGTTCCGCCAGATATTCGCGCAAGCCCGACACCAGAATTTCGCGGCAAAGGATAATGATGGCAGCCCACAGCGACCAGCCCGCGATCGTTCCATCGGCCGCCAACAGGAGCAGACATGCAGAAACGAGCAACTTGTCTGCAATCGGATCGAGCATGCGGCCGATGGTCGACGTCTGCTTCCAGATGCGTGCAAGATAGCCATCCAGGAAATCGGTTATGCTGGCGATAGCGAAGATCGCCAGAGCGCCCCAGCGCGCGGCGTCGCTCGATTGCAGGCGTCCTTCCAGAAAGAAGCACACCACTACCAGAGGGACGGCGATTATTCGGGCATAGGTAAGAATGTTCGGCAGAGAGTAGGCGTTGTTCTTCGACATATTTTCAACCAATCAAATCAGTGCCGATCAAAAGGGTTCGACCGTCAAACGTCAAGCTCATCAGCGGGGAGTCGGGCGCATTTATGTCCCGATTACAATAGTTAGAGTCCTATGTACGAAAATGATCGCGAATTGTAATGGCCATGGCTTCAGATATACCGTCGACCTTCATCAAATCTTCGACAGCCGCTCGCGAAACCGCCTTTGCCGTACCAAATTGATGCAACAAAGCGCGCTTGCGCGAGGGGCCGATCCCGGCGATTTCATCCAGCGGATTCTTTACCATCTCCTTCTTTCGTTTGGCCCGGTGCGTGCCGATAGCAAAACGGTGGGCCTCGTCGCGCAGACGCTGCAGGAAATACAGAACCGGATCACGCGGTGGAAGGGTAAAGGAGGGCTTACCCTCCATGAAGAACCGTTCGCGCCCTGCGTCGCGATCGACGCCCTTGGCAACACCGATGGCGGTCACCTTGTCGGCAATGCCCATCTCCTGCAGGATACCGCGCACCGCGCTCATCTGACCTTGACCGCCGTCGATAAGGATTATGTCAGGCCAAGCCGGGAAAGCATCGGAATCATCGTCAAATTCATCGACCTCCACATCCTCCGCCGGCGCATCCTTGGTTTCCGGCGTACCGTGCTCTTTGACCAGTCGGCTGAAACGCCGCTCGATCACCTCGCGCATCATGCCGAAATCGTCGCCAGGCGTGATCTCGGTCGAGCGGATATTGAACTTGCGATACTGATTTTTTACGAAACCTTCTGGACCCGCCACAATCATCGCGCCAATGGCGTTGGTTCCCATGATATGAGAGTTGTCGTAAACCTCGATGCGTCGTGGTGTTTTCTCCAGCCCGAAGGTCTCAGCCACACCCTTGAGCAGGCGTGATTGCGATGAGGTCTCCGCCAACTGGCGGCCAAGCGCTTCGCGTGCATTGCTAAGAGCGTGCTCGACCAGATCGCGTTTCTCGCCGCGCTGCGGAACTGTGATCGTGACCTTGCGATCCGATTTCGCCGTCAGCGCAACGCCAAGCAATTCCTGATCTTCCACCGTTTCGGAAAGCATGATCAATGCAGGGCAGGGCTTGTCATCATAGAACTGCGACAGGAACGCGCCGAGCACCTCCGCGCCCGAGAGCGATGAATCCGCCTTGGGATAATAGGCGCGGTTGCCCCAGTTCTGGCCGGTTCGAAAGAAAAACACCTGGATGCAGGTCACCCCGCCATCCTGATAGATGGCGAAAACGTCGGCTTCTTCCACCGATTGCGGATTGATGCCCGAATGGGCCTGAACGTGCGAAAGCGCCGACAGGCGATCGCGATATATGGCTGCCCGCTCGAAATCGAGGTCTGCCGAAGCCTCGCGCATCGCATTCGACAGATGCGTTTTCACAGCCTGGCTTTTGCCGGAAAGAAACGCCTTGGTTTCGCTGACCAGTTCGTCATAGTCCGCTTCGCTGATTTCTCCCGTGCAGGGGCCGGAGCAGCGCTTGATCTGGTAGAGCAGACAAGGGCGCGTGCGGTTTTCATAGAACGAATCCGTGCAGGTGCGCAGAAGGAATGCACGCTGCAAAGCATTGATCGTGCGCCCGACTGCCCCCGCCGATGCGAAGGGTCCGAAATAATCGCCTCTACTTGAGCGAGCGCCCCGATGCTTGAAAATTCCAGGCGCGAGCCGCCGATCAGTCTGCTTGGGGGCTGTGAGGAGGATGTACGGAAACGACTTGTCGTCCCGCATCAGCACATTAAACCGCGGCCGTAACCGCTTGATCAGGTTGGCTTCCAGAAGCAGTGCTTCCGTCTCAGTGCGGGTGACGACGAACTCCATTTTCGTGGTTTCGCGAATCATCCGTGCGATGCGATTGTTGTGGCCCTGACCGCGGGCGTAGTTGGAAACACGCTTCTTAAGGCTGTGCGCTTTGCCCACATAAAGCACGTCGCCGGCCTCGTTGAACATGCGATAGACGCCCGGCTTGTTTGGCAGGCGCTTGACCAGCGCAGCGATGACATCGGCGCCGCTTGTTCCATCGCTGACAATCGTCGAATCCCACTCAATGGCACCGATCAGAGCCGCTACGTCCCGCACAGGTTCGCTGCTATCCTCGATTGGTTCGTCCAGATCCTCGCCGAGTGGCAAGTCGACACCATCTTCTCTCACATCGTCGGAAAGAAACTGTTTTGGGCTGGATTGATTTGCCGGGTCGTTCATTCTGCTATCCCTGAAACATCCGGCGTCTGCCAAGCCAGATGCTGCCCTCCGTCGAGAGCGATCATTTGCCCCGTAATAGATGGTGTTTCCCATAGATAGCGGATCGTACGGCCGAATTCTGACAGATCGGGCCCATGCTTCAAGAGGAGCGTGCTTACCTGCCGATCGAAGTCGGCCTGGCTCTGCCTGTCACTCGGCATTGTTGGCCCAGGCGCTATGCCATTGACCCGGATCCGTGGTGCGAGAGCTTGGGCAAGCGTCTGCGTGGCAGTCCATAAAGCCGATTTGGATAAGGTATAGGATATGAATTGCGGCGTGAGCTTCCAGATGCGCTGGTCGATCATATTGACAACGAGACCGTCCTTGCCTGCCGGCAACGCCGTTGCCATCGCATCCGCGAGCAGGACGGGTGCCTTGACGTGCACGGCGAAATGACGGTCCCAGATTGTGTCGTCTGCCAGATTACCGATGCCGTCTTCCTGAAAAAGCGAAGCATTGTTGACCAGCAATTGCACAGGCCCCAGTTGATCCTGTGCGTCGCGAACAAGGCGGCGGACTGCATTGCTATCGGAAAGATCGGCCTGCACCACGCAGGCGGTGCCACCCGCCGCATAGATGTCCGTCAAGAGCTCTTCGCCCTCGTCGCGGGAATGATTGCAATGAATCGCCACGGCAAAGCCATGTGCAGCCAGATCCTGGACAATTGCCTTGCCGATCCGCTTTGCGCCACCGGTTACAAGAACAACGGGCTGATCAGTCTTCAAGTGGTGGGCTCCCTCATGCGGCGATTCAGTCACGAATATAGGGATCGCAGCATGAAAGCGCGAGAGTGAAAGGCCGCAACACTGTCAGTAGTGAACAGATGCAATCGATCGTCGATGTTTATCTGCGCCAAGGCGGGCGCGGGTCGTATAGCAACACAACATCCTCCTGTGATCCAAGTCGAAAGCAAAACTTAAGCATCCATTAAGTGTAATATATTGCACTGCAATATCGCGAGACTTTCGACTAAATTTCTCTCAAATATCGATCGGCATCTATGTTACCGGCTTACTACATTGGCATTGAAATCATTGAAGAATTTGCGATGTTGCAGAAAAAACACATCGCATTTCCGCCATTTTCTCGACAGTTTCTTTTCACAGTGCGGCGCAAGTGCCGCCACAATGCAAAGCGAATGTCTGCCCTGTCAAGCGGATGCAATTCTTGGTTCTTCCCCCCAACCAGTGCCCGCTCCGTGTAAAAGAGTTTAAAAAAGGAGATTGCCATGCGCACTCTTAAAACAACGATCCTCGCTACCGCGGCAGTGTTCGCGCTCTCCGCTCCAGTATTTGCCGCCGACGCCATCCAGGAGCAGCCACCTGCACCGGCTCCTATCGAAGCACCGGCTGCTGCTGATTGGTCCGGCGCTTACCTCGGCGCTTACGGCGGTTACGGCTGGAACAAGCACAAGACCGACGATGCTGGCAACATCAACGCAGACGGTTTCCAGGGCGGCGCTTACGGTGGTTACAACTTCCAGAACGGCCAGTTCGTCTATGGTGGTGAAGCGGATCTCGGCTACTCCGGTGGTGACGAGACCCGTGGCGGCATCAAGGCGAAGCAGGGCGTAGAGGGCTCGGTTCGTGCTCGCGCCGGTATCGCACTTGACCCGGTTCTGTTGTACGGCACAGGCGGTCTCGCCGTGACCAACAGCAAACTGTCGTCGGATACGGGCAGTGATTCGAACACGCGCGTCGGCTGGACAGTTGGTGCCGGTGCCGAAGCCAAGTTTACCCAGAACATCGTAGGCCGCGTCGAATATCGCTACAGCGATTATGGCAAGAAAGACTTCGACCTCGGCGGTCTTGACGACGTTTCCAGCAAGCTGACAACGAACGAAATTCGTGTCGGTGTTGGTTACAAGTTCTAAGCCACGACTGATCTGAAAAGAGCCGGGCGGGAAACCGCCCGGCTCTTTTTTGCGCTTATTTCGGCAGAAGGGCGGCCAAGTCCGGATGCAATTCCTCAAAGCGCTTTTGCCAGCGCTTGAGCTTCGAACGGCCCTTTTCCCATTTGCCTTCAAAACGCAGGCTCGCATAGGCGAGGGCTGCCGCAAGCGCGATATGTCCGCCATGAATTTTCTTGCCGAGACGCGGCGGTGCGGCGTTGAGGTGATCAAGCACGCGGATTGCCTTGCCCCACTGGCGGTCGAGCCATGGCTGATGGATCTTTTCCTCCGGATGGAAGCGGCGTTCATAGACGTGCGCGAGCAGCACATCGCAAAGCCCGTCGGCAACCGATTCCAGTTGTTCGGCCTCAAGCCGCTTTTCGGCATTGCGCGGGAAAATCTTGTTGCCCGAGACGCGGTTCAGGTATTGCGTGATGACGCGGCTGTCGAAGATTGCCTTGCCGTCATCCAGAATGAGCGTTGGAATCTTGCCGAGAGGATTGGCGCTGACCAATTCCACCGGTTCAGCGTTGCTGTCCACCAGCACATTCTCGACAGGGACTCCCGCGTAAAGCGCCGTCATGCGGACCTTGGTACTATAGGGCGAGGCGGGGGAATATAGAATTTTCGGCACGGTGAACTCCCGTTGATTGCGATTCGGTGCCGAACCGTAAACCTGCAGTGGGCTTTCGCAAAGAGTGGCATTTTGCCTGATTATTGCGCAGCGGGCATATCCACGGAACGCCGCCTGCAAGATGACCGCTCGACCTCAGGACAGGAGCGGAAGTTCAGCTCCTTTGTCAGGCAAACGCGCACTTCCCGGAAATAATCGCTGTCGCAGATTACGGCAATGCCGTCTTTGGCAAGTCCGGGATTGGCGGAAACAAAGGCCTGTTCCAGTACCTGGGGATTGACCGGCGCGCGCGATGTGGGCTGGCGGTAGGGGGCTGGGATCGCAACACGCCGGACTGCCTGGCGCATCACGGAGAAATAGTCCTGCTGGGTGAGGCCGGTACAGGAGCCATGTTTGCGCCACTCATAGGTAATGAGGCCGGGCGACGGCATGATATCGGACAATTGTTTGGCTTGGGCATAGGGAACGTTGCGCGGCTGCGATGTATCGCAATCCTGCGGATAACCCCGTTCATATTGCGGCCAGAGCCCATGCACGACAAATCCGTACGGCCGCCCTGACGAACATTGTTGCCGATTGGCATTCGGGCCTTCCGCCGCGCAATAACTCGGCGACCAGGAAAGCGCCAGCACATAGTAGTCGAAGCCCGTACCGGAGGGCAGTGACGAGGGCTGCCCGGCCTGCCGCTCCATCGGCGTGTCCGGAGGAGGCGCGATAGGAGCATTCGTTACCGGCGCATTCTCTTCGCGCAGATAGGAAAGTATTGAAATGCCGATCAGAGCCGCAAACAGCGCATAGCGAGCCAGCTTACCGATCGGCATGCTTTGGCTTGATTAGTAAAGCGTGCGGCAATTGCCGTTGTAGACGTGCCAGCGATCAAATCCGGAAACGCAGAATTCAACATTGTTGCCGATGCCGACGAAACCTTGGCCTTCTTCGACCAGATACCAAACCGGACGTTGATCACCGTCCGAGAGATGTGCAGTCGCGCGGCAGTAATGGCGCGCCACGGCATCCATGTCCGGATCGCGGCTAGGCTCAAAGTGAGTCAAGCGCACGTCGGTGAAATCTTGAATCCCGACTTGAGGCAGGTTTGGTACATGCCTTACCTGATAGGAAAATCTGTTGATGATGCGATTGAGGACGCGCGCCTGCCCGCACGTATCGTCATAACCGGGTCCGCTTTCCACATAGTCTGCTGCCCGCGCCGGAGCGGCAGCCGATGCCAGCGCGACGCCCACGGCGAAGCTTGCAGCAAGAAACGATGATACGCGTGTCATAGGATCACTCTCCGTGAAATCTCGTTGGTCGCAATCTCAACCAGCCGTTGCCTTCGGTCAAGCGACAAGTTACTCGCCGCGTATCCATTCGAGCGTGAAACCTGCATTCTGTTCTTCACTGAGGATTTTCGACAACGCTGGCAGCACGATGCGCAGTTCGCTATCGAGCGTAAAGGGTGGGTTGATGACGATCATGCCGGTGCCATCCATCCGCGGTTCCGGCGAGGCTGGGCGAATCATGAGTTCGGTCCGCAATATCTTGGGGATGCCGGTATTGTGCAGCGCGGCTACAAACCGCCGGACTTCTTGCCGGTCCTTGACTGGGTACCACAAAGCGAAGGTTCCACCGGAAAAGCGCTTGTGCGCCCGCACCAGCCCGTCGACGAGACGGTCGAATTCACCCGACACCTCGAACGGTGGATCGACGAGGACAAGCCCGCGTTTTTCCTTCGGCGGCACGTGCGCGCCGAGCGCCAGCCAGCCGTCCAGCTTGGTCACACGGACTTGCACATCGCCCTCGAACGTCTCGGTCAACAACGCGGCATCTTCCGGATGCAATTCCAGCGCGGAAAGCCGGTCCTGCCGCCGCAGAAGATGCCGCACGATCAGCGGCGACCCCGGATAGTGTCGGATCTCTCCATCCGCATTTTCGGCGCGTACAATATCGAGATAGGGCTGGATGAGTTCCGCAACCTTGGCGTCGATCGTGGCGTCGAGCAGCCGTCCGACGCCGTTCCGCCACTCGCCGGTCTTGCCAGCTTCGACACCGCCAAGATCGTAGCGGCCTATGCCCGCATGGGTATCGATAACGCGAAAGGCTTGCTCCTTGCGTTGGAGATAGAGCACAATTCGCGTCAGGATGATGTGTTTGACCACGTCGGCAAAATTGCCGGCATGATAGGCGTGGCGGTAGTTCATGCTGGGCTTCTCTCATGGCGCGAGCCGGGTCGCAAGCGGGCTTGGTACTTCTTCATTTTCTTTGATGTTGAACTCCAGCTTATCGAATTTGCCATCTGTCGCAAATCTGTCATACAGCGCATCAGGCACACTCGTATCGCTGGCGTGCTGCGGGTGAGCAATAATGTCCGGAACCGTCGTCCTCCTCGTTCTGTTTGCAGCACTCATGCATGCAAGCTGGAATGCCGTTGTCAAATCCGAGGGCAACAAGTTCCTGAACACTGTCGTCGTCGTCACGTCTGCCGGCATCATCGCGGCCATCTGCCTGCCATTTTTAACACCGCCAGCCCGCGAAAGCTGGCCTTTCCTCGCCGCTTCCGGTGTCGCGCAGGTCATCTATCTTGCGCTGGTCGCGGCGGCGTATCGCAGCGGTGATATGAGCCAGGCTTATCCGATCATGCGCGGCACTGCGCCCTTGATCGTTGCCATCGCCAGCGGTCCATTGATCGGCGAAGTGCTTTCCGTGCAAAAGTGGGCGGGAATTGCGCTCATCTGTGGCGGCGTCCTTGCACTGGCGCTGGAGTCGCGGCGGCGCGCCGGCTCAAATCGCGCCACCACCATCCTTGCGCTCATCAACGCCGTTGTGATTGCGTCCTATACGCTGATCGACGGCGTTGGAGTTCGTCACTCGGGCGCTCCGGCTTCCTATACGATGTGGGTGTTTGTGCTGAATGCGGTGCCGTTGTTCGTCTGGACGATGATCATGCGCCCGGGTGAATTGTGGCCGCATTTCCTCAAGCGAACCCGTCTTGCAACGATCGGCGGCGTAGGCACGCTTGGCTCCTACGGCCTCGCGCTTTGGGCCATGACCATGGCGCCAGTTGCTGCGGTTGCCGCTCTACGGGAAACGGCGATCCTGTTTGCAGTGGCTATTTCGGCATTCATTCTCAAGGAAAGCGTCGGGCCGAAGCGCCTTGCGGCTGTAGCTTTGATCGCAATGGGTGCCGCGGTCATGCGCCTGGCTTAAATTTTTGTAATCTACTGGCAAACATTGGATGTGCGCCCTATCTGCGGGTACGCATTTTTGCGCGGGCCTATTCAGACTTGGATAAATCTTGGATATTTGCACCTTCTGGTTCGGTCCCTCTCTTCGTTTTGTTGACCGAATATGTCTGGCATCAATGCTCTTGGCAGGGCATCGCGTAAAGCTTTTTTCGTTCGGCAAGATTGATAACATACCGGCTGGCATCGAAGTTCACGATGCCGGGCAGATCCTTTCCCGTGACACCTTCGCGCGAATCAACCGTAATTTTCCGGCCACGACACCCGGTGTTTCGATCCTCCAGTTCAGCGATCTGTTCCGGGTGATGTTGATGAAATACGACCAGGGAGCTTGGCTCGATACGGATGTTTACCTGTTCAAACCGTTTCTCCCTGCACCGGACAAACCATATCTCGCGCATGATACTCTGACGAGGCTCGGCGTTTCCGCGCTATATCTGCCAATGGGTAATCCTATCATCGCCGATTTTGTCGCCTATATCCAGGGAACCGAGGTTCTCCCCGATTGGCTCGGCTTTCACCGTCGGGTGATCAAGCCGGCCCTGGCCCGCTGGAACGGCAAAGAAGTTACGACGGCAATGATCGGCCATACCGTCTTTGGCAATGACGGCATCTCACGTCTGGCACGCCGGCACGGTTTTTTCACAGAAGCTGCTCCGAAACAAAGTTTCTACTATTGGACGGGTCGGGATGCACTTCGCATATTCGACCCGAGATACGGCTTGGAACCGACACGTCACAAAGACTTCATCGGGTTCCATATTCATAAGAAGAAGCCGACAGATCTGCCTGCAGAGCCGGGAAGTTTCTATCATTGGGCGATTGAGCGGGTGCAGCACCTGCTCGTTTGAACAAAGAGCGCTACTCCGGCCGCATGTGGAAATAGGGCTGTGCTTCCTCCAAGGCTCTCGCAAAGGATGGCCGGTTCATCAGTCTGTCCAGATAACGCGATACGTTCGGATGTTCGCCACCGAGCGGGACCGTCAGATTGGCATAGAAAAGTGCCGGTGAAGCCGCACAGTCCGCCATTGTGTAATGATCGCCAGTCGCCCAAACGGTGTTCGAAAGTTCCTTTTCCAGAATGCCATAGGCAACCGTGAGTTTCTTTTTGCACTCGTTGACTCCGAACGCGTCGTTCTGGCCCTCCGGCCGGAAATTATCAGTCACGATCTTCTGCATCGGCACCTGGACATGCAGATCGAAAAATCTGTCGAGCTGCCGCGCCCTGAATGCCGGCTCGATATCGGCTGGGAGCATCTGCGCTTTCCCCGGATAATGCAGGTCGAGATATTCGATGATCAGGCTGGATTCAGGAATCGTCTTGCCGCGCGCGTCGTCCCGGAGGACTGGAAATTGCCGGATCGGCCAGACCTCGGTGAAGCTCGCGCTTGCCACCGGGTCCATGAAATCAACGACATCCTTCTCGAAGGACAGGTCTTTCTCATAAAGCGCGGTCAGCACCTTCATGCAGAATGACGATAGCGGATGATAATACAGCCTCAGCGACATTTCATTCCTCCCGAGATGAAACTAAAGTAGTTGCTTAACTATCAGCGCATCGTGCGGGCGTCAAGCTTGTCACCAAGACAAAAAGCAGCATTTGTGACAGCCGGAATTTGCGCTATGCATATCCCATGAACAAACCTGTCCTGCTCCGCACGGGCCATTCCGCCTGTCCCCACGACTGCCCTTCGACCTGCGCCCTTGATATCGAGATACTCGATACGGGACATATCGGCCGCGTGCGCGGTGCGAAAGAGAATAGCTACACGGCTGGCGTCATCTGCGCCAAGGTAGCCCGCTATGCCGAGCGCATTCATCACCCTGAACGGCTGCTGAAACCCGTCATTCGTGCCGGCGCCAAAGGCGAGGGCATATGGAAAGAGGCGAGTTGGGATGCGGCGCTCGACCTGATCGCTGAACGGTTTCTGAAAGCGGAAGCCGAATACGGCTCTGAGAGTGTCTGGCCCTATTATTATGCCGGCACCATGGGGCTTGTGCAGCGCGATTCGATCCATCGCCTGCGCCACGCCAAGAAATATTCCAACCAGTTCGACAGCATTTGCACCAACCTGGCCTGGACCGGCTTTTTCGCCGGCACCGGCAAGCTCGGCGGTGTTGATCCGCGCGAAATGGCAAAGTCTGATTGTGTTGTGATCTGGGGCACCAATGCTGCGGCGACACAGGTCAATGTCATGACCCATGCCGTCCGCGCCCGCAAGGATCGCGGTGCCAAGATTGTCGCCATCGACATCTATGAGACCGCGACCGTCCGCCAGGCGGACTTGGGGCTTGTCCTCAAACCCGGAACCGACGGTGCATTTGCCTGTGCCGTCATGCACGTGCTGTTTCGCGATGGCCTTGCCGATTGGGGCTATCTCAACGCCTATACCGACGATCCGAAGGGACTCGAGCAACATTTGAAGGAGCGCACGCCGGAATGGGCCGCTGCGATCACCGGTCTCACCATCGCCGAGATCGAAGAGTTCGCCCGGCTCGTCGGCACTACCAAGCGGACATTCTTCCGTCTCGGCTATGGCTTTGCCCGCCAGCGTAACGGTGCAGTCAACATGCATGCGGCGCTGTCGATTCCGGCTGTCACCGGCGCCTGGAAATATGAGGGCGGCGGCGGCTTCCATTCGAATTCAGGTATTTTCCGCATGGACAAGCGGGAAATCGAGGGCCGTGCATTTGCCGACCCGTCAGTCCGGCACATCGACCAGTGCAAAATCGGACCGGCGCTCACCGGCGATCCGGCCGCGCTCTATGGCGGCCCGCCAGTCATGGCGATGCTGGTGCAGAATACCAACCCTGCCAATGTCGCTCCGGAACAGCGTCTGGTGAAACAAGGTATGCTGCGCGATGATCTGTTCATGGCCGTGCATGAGCAGTTTATGACCGACACCGCCAAACTAGCCGATGTCGTTCTACCGGCCACGATGTTCATGGAGCATGACGATATTTATCGCGGCGGCGGCCAGCAGCACATCGTGCTCGGTCCAAAGCTGATCGATGGTCCAGGTGAAACGCGCCCGAACCTCTATGTTATCAACGAACTTGCGAAACGCCTCGGTGTTGGTGATTTCCCCGGCTTCGATCTCGACGCAAAGACACTCATCGATAACATGATGGCAGCAAGCAATCTGCCAAGCTTCGATGTGCTGAAGGAGAGTCGCTGGCTCGACATCCAGCCGGATTTCGAAACGGCGCATTATGAAAAAGGGTTCAGCTGGCCGGATGGCAAGTTCCGTTTCAAGCCGGACTGGACCAATGGCCCGTCACCCAACCGGCCGCCGCAATCGATGGGCCTGCAAGGTCCGTTCGAAACATTGCCGCAATGGCCGGACTACTGGCAGGCAATCGAAGTTGCCGATGCGAAGCACCCCTTCCGCCTGGCGACGTCTCCCGCGCATAATTTCCTGAACTCCACCTTCTCCGAAACCCCGACTTCGGTGGTCAAGGAAAGGCGGCCGGAGCTGCTTATCCATCCGGAAGATGCGGCCGAACTCGGTATCGAAGACGGCGCGCGCGTTGAAATCGGTAATGATCGCGGCGAAGTGGTTGTGCATGCGCGCATTCAGGCTGTCACCAAGCGCGGCGTGGTAATCTCCGAAGGCATCTTTGCCAATTCGGCGTTCGAGCGAGGCGAGGGGATCAATGTCCTGACCGGCGCCGATGCTCCAGCACCCAATGGCGGTGCCGCCTTCCACGATAACAAGGTCTGGGTGCGGCTGGCGGCGAACTAGTCGGTAAAAACCGTCCGCCCTTTCTTCATCACGGCTTTGCCGCTTGCAACCATCGCGAGCGCCTGCACATAGGTTTGGTGCTCCACTGACAGCACCCGTTCGGCGAGCGTGTCGGGCGTATCGCCGGTCTTCACGGGCACGACGGTCTGGGCGATGATCGGCCCTTCGTCCATGCCAGCTGTCACGAAGTGCACCGTGCAGCCATGCACACGCATTCCGGCTTGGAGCACCTGCTCATGCGTGTGGAGGCCTTTGAACAGAGGCAGCAGGGAAGGGTGGATATTGAGCACCTTTCCTTCCCACTCAGCTACGAATTCGGGCGAGATAATTCTCATGTAACCCGCAAGGCAGACGATATCGGCCCTCGCTGTCTCCAGCGCTTGGGAAACAGCCTTTTCATGCTCGCGTTTCGATGCAAAATCGCGGTGGGGAATGGCAAAGGCCGCAATGCCTTGCGCCCGTGCTGCTTCCAGCCCGCCAGCGTCTGTCTTGTTGGCGATAACCGCAACGATTTCCGCCGGATAATCTGCGTTCTTTGCGGCTTCGATCAGCGCACTCATATTCGAGCCGCGTCCGGATATCAGGATGGCGACACGTTTCTTTGATGTGTTCACAGCGCCAGCGTGCCCTGATAGACGACCCCGGCATCGGTGCGTGCGACCATCGTGCCGAGCCGCACAGGCTGTTCGCCCTGTGCGTTCAGAGCCGCAAGCACCGCATCGGCATTGTCGGACGCCACAACGGCAATCATCCCGATACCGCAATTGAACGTCCGCAGCATTTCATCGCGCTCGACGCCTCCCGTCTTTGCCAGCCACGAAAACACGGGCGGAACCTTGATGGCCGACAAGTCGATGCTTGCGGTCAGGTTCTCGGGCAGCACGCGCGGAATATTGTCCGGGAACCCGCCGCCGGTAATATGCGCCAGCGCTTTTATCGCGCTGGTTTCGCGAATGGCGGCAAGCAGCGGCTTCACATAGATTCGCGTCGGCGTCAGCAGCGCTTGCCCCAGCGTCGTGCCGGTCTTGAATGGCGCGTCGGCGTCCCAGCCGAGGCCCGAAAGCTCGACGATGCGCCGCACCAGTGAAAATCCGTTGGAGTGAACACCGGAGGAGGCGAGACCGAGAATGACATCGCCCTCGGCAATGTCACCGGACGGCAGCAATTGATTGCGCTCGGCTGCGCCCACGGCAAAGCCGGCAAGGTCATAATCCCCGTCGCGGTACATGCCGGGCATTTCCGCCGTCTCACCGCCGATCAGCGCACAACCGGCCTGCAGGCAGCCTTCGGCAATCCCGCTGACGATAGCCGCGCCCTGATCCGGATCGAGCTTGCCGGTGGCGAAATAGTCGAGGAAGAACAGCGGCTCCGCGCCTTGCACGACGAGATCATTGACGCACATGGCGACGAGGTCGATACCGACGGTGTCATGTACGCCCGCATCGATGGCGATTTTCAGCTTGGTGCCGACACCGTCATTGGCTGCAACCAGCACGGGATCGGTAAAACCTGCGGCCTTCAGGTCGAAAAGTCCGCCAAAACCACCTATTTCGCCATCAGCGCCGGGCCGGCGCGTCGAACGCACGATCGGCTTTATCTTTTCGACAAGCAGATTGCCGGCATCGATATCCACGCCGGCCTGCGCGTAGGTAAGGCCATTCTTGCCACCTTTGGCGGGCTCGTTCTTGGTATTCATGATCTGCTCCGGATTGTTGCCCGCGAAATGGCACGACTCTGGCGCTGCTGCAAGGTCTCAGTACCTCAAGGGCCAGGAAAACGCCACTTATCGACATCTTGCCTGCCGTTTGGGCTTGAGCACCACACTCATTCTCTCCATTTACGACCTGAGACACACTGCTTAAGGAAGCGGACCAGGTGACAATTCCCAATTACATCACGATCTTCCGTTTCATTCTCGTTCCGTTCATCGTGATGGCCTTGCTGTCCGGATATGTCGGAGCCGCACTGATAGGCTTCGTTGTCGCCGGTATCTCCGACGGCATCGATGGTTTCATTGCGCGGCGCTACAACCAAGGGTCAGAGCTCGGCGCCTATCTCGATCCCATCGCCGACAAACTCTTGCTGGTTTCGCTGTTCGTGGTGCTTGGTTTTGTCAAGGAATTGCCAGTCTGGCTGGTCGTCATCGTCGTTTCACGCGATATCTTCATTATAGGCGCGGTGCTCCTCGGTGCGGTCATCGGCAAACCGTTGGAAATGCATCCGCTGCTGGTGTCCAAGGCGAACACGGCGTTGCAGATTGTCCTTGTCGCCGTCACACTGGCAGATATTGCATTTGATTTTTCACTCGCCGGCATTCGCATGGTATTAGTATGGATGGTCGCCCTCTTGACCGCAGCTTCCGCGACTGCCTATCTCATGACGTGGACGAAACACATGGCGGGATATGAGCAAGAGCATAAGCAAGACTAAAACGGATCCTGTTCCGGTCGAAATCCCGGACAAGGACATTCATGTCGATATCCAGGTCACTACGCTTGGCGCGAGCGTGCGCCGCCAAGCCGTATTCTGGACAGGCGCAATGCTTTTCCTGGCGTTGTTCCTTTATATCTTCTCATCGATCCTCCTGCCTTTTGTCGCGGGACTTGTACTCGCCTATTTTCTTGATCCTGTCGCCGACCATCTCCAACGTCTCGGCCTGTCGCGTCTGCTGGCGACGATTGTCATCCTCGTCCTGTTTGTCGTCACCTTCGCGCTGCTGCTCATCATCCTTGTGCCGGTTCTCGCTTCGCAGATGAGCGATTTTATCGTGCGTTTGCCAAGTTATGTATCGCGCCTGCAGGAACTCATCGCCAATCGCGACTCGCAATGGTTGAAGGATTTCATAGGTGTCGATGCTTCGGTCATCCGCAGCAGTCTGGACTCGCTTCTCCAGCAGGGCGCCGGCTTCCTTACCACCTTGCTGCAATCGATCTGGAGTTCTGGTAAAACCTTGATCGATGTCGTGGCGTTATTCGTCGTCACGCCTGTTGTGGCGTTTTATATGCTGCTCGACTGGGACCGCATGGTTACCGAGATCGACAAGCTCGTCCCCCGTGAACACGTCCACACCGTTCGCGTCATAGCGCGCGATATGAACAAGGCCATCGCCGGTTTCGTTCGCGGGCAGGGCACGGTGTGTCTCCTTCTCGGTATCATATATGCGGTTGGTCTCACGGTTACCGGGCTGAATTTCGGCCTGCTGATCGGTCTCTTTGCCGGTCTGATCAGCTTCATTCCCTATGTCGGCTCGCTGGTCGGTCTGCTTCTGGCACTTGGCGTGGCGCTGGTGCAGTTCTGGCCCGACTACATCAATGTCCTTTATGTCGCCATTGCGTTCGGCATTGGGCAGTTCATCGAGGGCAATATTCTTCAGCCGAAGCTCGTCGGTTCGTCCGTGGGCCTCCATCCCGTCTGGCTGATGTTCGCGCTGTTCGCCTTCGGCTCGCTGCTTGGTTTCACGGGCATGCTCATCGCCGTGCCGACCGCCGCCGCCGTCGGCGTTCTCGTGCGCTTCGTCATCCATCGCTATCAGCAATCCCCGCTCTACACAGGCGACTATCGCAAAAACGAGAAGACCAAAGAAATCAGATGACAGTGCAGCGTTGCTGGCTGTATTTCATCGCTCCATGACCGATGTAAGTACACCGCGCCAGCTGCCGCTCGATCTTGGCCACGAACCGGGCTATTCCCGTGACGATCTGATCGTGTCCGCATCCAACATGGCCGCAGTGGATATTGTCGATCGCTGGCCGGCATGGATATCGCCCGTCGTCGTGTTGGCCGGTCCGACAGGCTCAGGCAAAACCCATCTTGCCGCCGTCTGGAAAGCGGAATCCGATGCCATCATTCTCGATGCGCACAGCATCGGTCACGCATCGGGTGAGAAGGGACCATTCCTGATCGACGACATCGGCTCTGGTCCCATCGACGAATCCGGCCTTTTCCACCTGATCAACACTGTGCGCCAGAGTGGCTCCAGTTTGCTGATGACCTCGCGCAAATGGCCTGCCAACTGGCCGGTGACCTTGCCGGATCTGGCCTCGCGCCTGAAAGCCGCGACGACCGTGGAAATCGGCGAGCCGGACGACATGCTGCTTTCGGGCGTTCTCTACAAGCTCTTCGCTGATCGGCAGATTGCCGTTGATCCCAATGTCATCAACTTCCTTGTCAGCCATATCGAGCGTTCGCTCTCTACTGCCAATCGCATTGTCGAACGGCTGGACCGCGTTGCACTCGAAAAAAAATCGAGGATCACCCGGGCCCTTGCCGCCAGCGTCGTCACCGCGAGCGATGAGGGGCAGGCGGCGTTTGAGCTCTAGAGCGACTCCCAGCGAGAGTGGGAACCGATTTGGCCCGGAATTGCGTAAAAACAAGCAGTTAGAGCAATTCCGTGATTCAGAACGGAATTCTCTAGTGCGCTTTGTCAACTCTCCTGTTCAGGCAGCAGCGTAGCACCCGGGCGATAGAGCAGGATTGGCCGGATTTCATAGACGGCAGTCGGATTGGCACGGCGCAAATCGCGTGCGGCCGCAACGGCGTCCTCAAGCGTCGGGCAATCCACAATGTAGAGGCCGAGCAACTGCTCTTTGGTCTCGGCAAAAGGGCCGTCGATGATCACGCCGGCGCCCTTGCCACGCAAGGTCACGGCGCGCTGTGTTGGACCAAGCCGTGCCGCCGGCCCTAAAAGCTTTTCGCGGACGAGGCGCTGATTGACCTCGAGCAGTTCAGCCATCAGCGCCGCGTCCTCCTCTTTGGTCCATGATTCGACCACTTCCTCTTCATGATAGGCCAAGATGGCATAGAACACGTTTTATCCCTCCCTTTGTCTCGGTCAAACTTCGCTAATCGGGCAGAGTCCTTTCGGAAACTCGCTGCAGTAGAGTTTTCAAAACGGGCTCTCAGCCTTCGCCCTCGTTTTCGATATTGACGATAGCCCCGCACGCTTTGCAATGCACTGCATCGGGATCATGTCGGCTGAGTCCGCAGGTCGAACAGAGATAGCGAACTTTATTTGGCCGAAACAACACTTGGGCAAGGCGCAAGAACAGCGTTACGCCAAAGATCATGATCGACACTGATATCAACCGGCCGCTCGTTCCCTCAAGCGTGATGTCTCCAAAACCCGTTGTCGTGAGGGCGGTGACGGTAAAATAGAGCGCGTCGGCATAATTGGCGATCTCGGCATTGGTCCGGTGCTGCGTCTCGTAAACCACACCCGTCATGATGAACAGGAACACCAAAAGATTGAGGACGGCGATCAAGGCATCCTCGTATTGGCGCACAAACGGAAAGTCGATGCGCAGCCGGGCGAGAACCTGATAGGTGTGAATTAGGCGAAGCGTGCGAAGAATTCGTAGAAATCCGAAACCCTCTCCGGTAACCGGGGCAAGAAAAGAGAAAACGGCGACAAAATCCGCAAGCGTGGAGGGCCGCCAGATTGACCGCATCGTCATCTCGCCGGTCGAAAAGCGGGCTATCAGATCAAGCAGTATAATCAATCCAATGCCGGTATCTGCCCACTCAATGACCTGGCTCCGCGGAAGGAAGGATGTGCCGATCACGAACAGGACAGTGGCGATATCGAAAGCCAGCAACGCATACCGGAACCGGTGTGCCCTGTTGGTGTTTCCCTCATACAGTTCCGATATCAACCTGCTCACGGCGATCCTGTCATCCCGTTCAACCTGATAAAACCATAAGGCAGAATTCGTTTGCAAATACCATCAAACGAAAATTTTGCGTACAGGAGTTATGGACGTCAGGTCGAGAGGCATCAGCCGTCGGATGTGTTACAGTTACGTACTTGTTCATCGTGGATGCAGAATTCAGAATCGCCAAATACGGCCGTTTCGGCCGCGGGTGGGGCACTGGAGAGTGGAGCAGATCATGACGATGTCGTTGGATTCGGCTGCGGAGGTTTTCCGTGCGGCCATGCGGGAAACGGTCAAGCGGTACTCGTTGTGGTACCTCATTCAAGGTGCGCTTCTTGTCGCAGCAGGCGTCCTGGCGATCATCTATCCCATTTTATCGTCGGTAGCGGTCATCATCATGTTGGGTTGGCTGTTGATCATCAGTGGCGTTGCGCAGGGCATCAGCCTGGTGGGAGCACGGCATGTGCCGCACTTTTGGCTGCAACTCATCTCCGTTTTCCTTGCCTTCCTTATCGGCTTTCTCTTCCTGCGTGATCCGGCGCAGGGCTTGTTGACGGTCACGCTTCTCCTGATCGTGTTTTTCATGATCGAAGGCATCTCGAAGATCGTCTTTGCGCTGACGATCCGCCCATTTCCCTATTGGGGCTGGGTGCTGGCCAGCGGACTCGTCGGTGTCCTGCTCTCTCTGGTGCTTTGGGCAAGCCTGCCGGTAACGGCGCTATGGCTCGTCGGATTGCTGCTCGGAATTCAACTGATCAGCGTTGGCGGTGCGCTGGCACGACTTGCCTGGCAAGTCCGGCGAAGCCCGACGGCTTGAGACGACGGAAATTCTCACCGACCTTTGACGGCTGATGGACGAAGCTTCAGCATTCTCTCATCGATTTTCTGCGAGACGAGGACACTTGACAAAGTGTATTAACAACTTTCGCGCCACTATGTCCGCTCTCGCTCTAAGCAACAGAGTTTTGTATGTCCGATGTCCCGCTGCTCGAGTCCGCCATCATTGCCCGGTTGAAAGCCGAATTACAGGCCAAAGAATGCATAATCCGCGATCAGGCCACTGCACTGGAACACAGTCGCAAAATCTTCGCACGAGCGTCGGTAGCTGCCCGGATTGGTGTGTGGGAGTGCAGCCTTCCCGACGAGACATTGCATTGGACCGACGTGGTATTCGACATCTTCGACCTGCCGCGCGGGTCGGATCTCGATCGCAGCCAGATCTTGGAATGCTATGCGGAGAACACTGTAAAAGAACTCCAGCGACGCCGTAAAAGAGCAATTGAAGATCGCAGCGGCTTCGAGATGGATGCCGAAATTATTACAGTGCAGGGCAATCGCCGCTGGATACGAATTACTGCAACGGTTGAGTCCGAAAATGACGTACCTGTTCGCATTTTCGGCATGAAACAGGACATCACCGAGCAAAAGATTTTGTTGGACCGCACGCGATATCTGGCCGACTTCGATCTGTTGACTGGACTGGCCAACCGCAGCCAGTTCCAGATGAGACTTGCAGATTTGTGTAAAATTGAGACCGGTCAAAGTCCGCGCGGCGCATTGCTCCTGATCGATCTCGACGGCTTCAAGATTATCAACGATAGCCTGGGACACCCCGTCGGCGATGAGTGCCTGAAAGAGGTCGCCAACCGCCTCCTTGCTTTATGTCATGAAACTGAGGTTGTAGCCCGAATTGGCGGCGACGAATTCGCCATTTTGCTGGGACCCCAATTTGGTCAGGATGCGATTACGGACCTTGCACGGCGGATCGTCGGTTCTGTGAGCAGACCTTTGGAGTTTTTCGGTCAGTCACCAAAGCTTGGGGCATCAGTGGGTATCGCGCTCATCGATGATAGTGTGCCGTCCGACGTCGTAAAGAATGCCGATACGGCCCTCTATGCCGCCAAAGCTGCCGGACGCAACACGTTTCAGGTTTTCGATCCGGCGCGCACTCCCGACGAAAAAGCGGCCTGAATTCCAGCTGGTAGTCAGCTTCCTTCGGCCAATTTATCCTCGGTCTTCGTTTCGAAATCGCTCGCATCGTGACGCTCGCGCAACTGGGTCGAAGGTTCGCCTGATGTGCGATTGACCATCCGGCCACGCTTGACTGCCGGGCGTTCGTCGATCTGGTTGGCCCAACGCACCACGTTCTTGTAATCCTGCACCTGCAGGAATTCCGCGCCGTCATAAAGCCGCCCTTTGACCAGTCCGCCATACCACGGCCAGACCGCAATATCAGCGATGGTGTATTCGCTGCCTCCCAAATACTCGCTTTCCGCGAGGCGGCGGTCGAGCACATCGAGCTGACGTTTTGTTTCCATGGCAAAACGGTCGATTGCATATTCGATCTTGGTCGGCGCGTAGGCGTAGAAGTGGCCGAACCCGCCTCCGAGATAAGGCGCACTCCCCATCTGCCAAAACAGCCATGACAGACATTCGGCGCGCGCCGCTGTTTCCGTTGGAAGGAACGCACCGAATTTCTCGGCGAGATAGACGAGGATAGAACCGGATTCGAAAACCCGGATAGGTTTCGGGCCACTGCGATCCACCAGAGCGGGTATTTTGGAGTTTGGGTTGATCGCCACAAATCCGCTACCGAACTGGTCGCCATCATTGATATTGATCAACCAGGCGTCATATTCCGCGCCCCGCTGGCCAAGTGCCAGCAGCTCTTCGAGCATGATAGTGACCTTCACACCATTCGGCGTACCCTGAGAATAGAGCTGAAGCGGATGGCGGCCGATGGGCAGGTCTTTCTCATGTGTCGGCCCCGCAATCGGCCGGTTGATATTTGCGAAGCGACCTCCGCTCTCTTTCGTCCAGGTCCAGACCTTTGGCGGCGTATAATCGTTGGAAGCACTCATTTGCAAACTCCGGGGGGATTCGGTGGTGAATCGCATTGACCATCGATCTAGACTTATTGCTCGTGATGACCAGAGTAACAGGTCAACTTTTGTGGTTCCTGACTTCACTTTTCTGTCAAGTTGCCACCTGACCGGCCGAGACGCGGATCGTTGACTATCGGCCAAACAAGTGAGGTTTGCAATTTATGCGGGACTTTTGGTGTGACACGCCGCCTTTGCAAACCATTCGTTCGGTTTTCTGCTTTTTTCGTGTTTTGAGCTATTGCGTTCTCAGGCCAATATCTCTAGGGACAGCAGCGTCAACAAAGGACGGAGCGTAGCGCAGCCTGGTAGCGCATCTGGTTTGGGACCAGAGGGTCGCAGGTTCGAATCCTGCCGCTCCGACCACTTTCCCAAGCAAATGCTGCTGGAACTGAATTGAAGCCTGTAATATATCGGGATTGCAGACAAAGGAATCTCTTCAATGGCAGCACGCATCTTTCGCCCGGCAAAAACCGCAATGCAATCCGGCAAGGCAAAGACCGATACCTGGACGCTTGAGTTCGAGCCGGAGCAGCCGCGCAAGATTGAACCGCTGATGGGCTATACCTCGTCGCGCGACATGAAGAGCCAGATCCGCCTGACTTTCGAGACGAAAGAAGAGGCGATCGCCTATGCGCAGAAAAATGCCATTGACTATGTCGTGCTGGAGCCCAAGGAAACACGCCGGCGTATCGTGTCCTATTCGGAAAACTTCCGCTTCGACCGCAAGCAGCCTTGGACGCATTGAAATAGCGGTTTCGATTTTTCCCGGGGAGGATCGCTCTCTGCGGGAACTCATATTGGTCCCGTAGCTCAGCTGGATAGAGCACCGGCCTTCTAAGCCGACGGTCACTGGTTCGAATCCAGTCGGGATCGCCATATTTTCAATAGATTGACTGTTGCTCGGAGAAGCCACTCGTCGGTCCATCAGATGGGACGGCGCGCCAAATGGCCGCCGTCCGCACTCCTAGAGCTCAACGCAGCGATCGAAACGCCGACCAGAGGTCTTTGGACAACAGCATCGGCTGTTCCCAAGCGGCAAAGTGACCGCCCTTCTCGACCTTGTTGTATTGGATCAGGTTCGGATACGCCTTTTCTGCCCAACTGCGCGGCGTCTGATAAAGTTCGTCCGGAAACGCGGTAACGGCGACCGGGACTTTGACACCCTTCGGAGTGAAGAAGGGAAGTTTGTTTTCCCAATATAGCCGCGCCGACGAGACGCCTGTGTTTGTCAGCCAGAACAAGGTGCAGTTGTCTAGAACATCGTCAGGCGTAAGACCCTCGGCCCGTCCATCGAATGAGCGCGCAATCATTTCAAGGCTTCGGGCGTCGTGATCGAGCAAAAAGGTTGCCAGCCCGATAGGCGAGTCGGCAAACGCGACCCCTGTCTGCGGTCGAGTTGCCATCCAGAATGCGTAGTAAACCTTCTTGTAGAAGGAGACGAGTTGGTCGTATGTGCTTTTCTCCTCGTCGCTGAGACCAGCCGGCGCCGGCGCTCCACCGAAGGCAGCCCCGTTGATGTCTTCCGGGATCGCACCGGGCATGTTGACGTGGATACCGGCCAACTCTGGTGGAGCTCGCACACCGATCATATCAGTGACGACTGAGCCCCAGTCGCCACCCTGCGCAACGAACTTCTTGTACCCGAGACGCCGCATCAACGTGATCCAAGCGTCGGCGATCCGCTCTGGTCCCCAGCCCGTTGTGGTTGGTTTGCCGGAGAAGCCGTAGCCCGGCATTGATGGAATAACCACATGGAAGGCATCCTCGGCGCGCCCGCCATATTCCGTTGGATCAGTCAATGGTCCGATGATCTTCAATTGCTCCATGATGGATCCTGGCCATCCATGGGTCACGATCACTGGAAGGGCATTTTCATGTTTCGACCGGGCATGGATGAAATGGATATCCAGCCCATCGATTTCAGTGAGATAGTTCGGCACGGCATTCAGCCGGGCCTCAGCCTTGCGCCAGTCATACTTGTCACGCCAGTGTGCCAGAACCTGCTGGACGGTTTTCAGCGGCACGCCTTGGGAGAAGTCGTCAACAGTTTCCTTCTCGGGTAAGCGGGCTTTGGACAAGCGATCGTGCAAATCCGCAAGCGCCTCATCCGAAAAATTAACTTCAAACGGTCGGAGAGCTTCAAATGTTGCTTGGTCTGCCATGGGTATGCTCCTGTTGGTCAAGGCCAAGACAAAGAGACATGTTCCTCACAAATAATGACCCCCGCAGCATCTCCCGTGCTCAGTGGACTTGGCCTGTGAAGGTGCGCGCCGTGATGCTGGTAACCAAGGTCCGAGCGGCGTGGGCTCGCACCATGGTCCGAGCCGTGGGAAAGGGCAAGGATATTCCGGTAATAAGTGCTCTGCTTCGATGAATGTCTTTGCAATGGCCCATCCATGCTCGGTGCGACGCCGGATTGAGGGTGGAAAGCGGAACTTTCCCCAACGGAATGCAGTTACAGCTCCTCATAAGGAGACATTGATATGGGTGATCCGATACCTACGCCAGAGCCAGAACCGTACCCGCCGCTGCCGGACGATCCACCGATTCCCGACCCTGATAAGCCAGGGCCCGTACGGCCATTGACGGAGCCACCGCTAATTGAAGGATGCGATGCGACATCCCTATTAAAATCCCGATCAGGCGGCGCCTGTGGGGCTAATGCTGGGTAACGAGGCGTTTGTTCCAAACTTTGGTCCGGTCGATGTCGCTGCGTGATCTTATCTGTGTCGTTGCCCTGCGATGCTTAAAAAAAGAGGCTCGGCGGAGTACATTCTGGTCGCACACTTCAACGCCGAGCCTCATGCCATTTAGGGTGGATGGCACAAGGGAATTATGTAATGATTTCCGTGAGATAACAATTAATCTGGAGCTCGATAAATCTAGTTATGACCAAAGGCCCTAAGAATAAGAGACCTTCGACCATATCCGCTGATCAGCCGCTGAGCCTGGACTGGGGCCGTTGATTTGCAACTGCGTGGAAGCCCGACCCTCCGGAACGTAAAATTGCCGGAGGATCGAGCGTCAGTCGGGTCTGCTGTGAAAAAGAAGCGGTGCCCTCTTTAGCAGGCCTCGCCGGCCCCGGGGGAGGTGCCGGCGCAACCAAAGGTACTCCCAAAACGATCGTGGCAATATGGACCAAATGCCTGCGAATGCTCAGACCAAGGTCCGGTCTGCAAATTCGCAGGTCTGATGCGATCGGGACCAGATGAGGCCGGCACCCTCTTTGGGCTACCGGCCAGAAAGATGGCCGATCAAGCGGTGGCGTTATTTGATCGCCAATCGGGTGTTGGTTTCGGCGCCCTGTGCCGCCAACTGCTCATGAGCGCTGGACTTGAAGCGGGCTTCAATATCCAGGTAGGTCGAGTAGCCGATGCCGACCAGCAGCACTATGGCCACGCCATAATCGCAAATCTTTACCAGGAATGACCGCGTGCGTCTTTCTTCAAAATCATAATGGTTGCGAAGTCTTCTCATGGCCCCACCCAGTTTCTTCTTGTTATTGGGTGAGGATTCTACTCCCGAGGGTAGTCCCGGGCAATTCACCGACGGGTAATCAGTTGGGATGAAGATCCCGCTCCGGGAACAGCCAAAATTTGCTGCGCCGGGCTCCATACGGTAGGCTTCATCCCTGCTCAATCTGCGAGTGCCGGTGATGAAACGTGGCCTTATTTTCGGTTTAGCCCTGTGCGCCGGTCTGCTGGGCGGTGCCGCTGTCTTTGTTGCCGGCCAATCCAGCGTTTCACCCAAGGCAATAGAAGCGTCGGTCATCCGTACACCGGAACTTCTAGAGCGGGCATGGCGCCTTCCGGTTGCCGCTACATTCAACTCAGACGTGACTTGGCAATCCAACGGGTCTCGCTGCGGGCCGGCAAGCATCGCAAACGCTTTCCGCTCGATTGGCGAGGAGGAAACCACGGAAGCGAAGGTTCTCGAAGGCACGGGCAAATGCTGGACCGGCTTCTGTATCATCGGGCTGACGCTGGACGAACTCGCCGAAGTCGCGCGTGCCCATACCGAGCGAAAAGTCTCGGTCATTCGCGATCTGACCGCCGAGCAGTTTCACGAGCATATGAAACACGCCAATGATCCGGATCGCCGCTACATCGTCAACTTTGCCCGGGAAGAGATTTTCGGCGGCGGTAGCGGTCATCATTCGCCGATCGGCGGATATCTGGAGGCGGAGGATGCGGTTTTTGTTCTCGACGTGAACGAAAACTACAAGCCTTGGCTGATCAAGCGAGAACGATTGTTCAAGGCGATGGATACGCTGGATGGCGACAGGAAGCGCGGGCTGCTACTCATACAATGAATAATCTATGTCCATTCAACCCAAAGCGTTTCGCGTTTCGACATGTCGAGAACCGTTGCGTGACGGTCCAGTATCGCCCGCAGACAGGGGCCGATCCGCTCCTCTGGCATGGGTCCAAAGCCAAATTTGCGAAACCACGGACCGTTCCAGCGCGGCGCCCGGAAGGTCGTCAACATGACGCCGGACAGGTTTGAATCTTTGGCACGCGATTCAACCACGTCGAGAAATGCTGCGCCCACACCGCTTCCGGAGAAATCGGCAGCGACCATGATGCTGGCAATGTACATCAAGCCGTCGAGCGGCTGCATAAGGACATAGCCGACGCATTTTCCATCGATTTCGGCGACGACTGTTTCACCACGCAGAAAGCGTTCTGGGGCGATAGACGGAGCGTCCACCATCATCTCGAGACCGTCCCATCCGGCATAACGCAAACGCGCGGATTTCTCGATCGATCGCAACGTTTCGATTTCTTCGAAGCGCAATGGCCGCAGGTTGAGGTCGTGATGGTCCATTGTGAATTTCCCGGCGCGCAGAATCAAAGGAATCATAAGACTCCTTCATGACAGCTGCGCGTCGGGTAATTATTTCGGTGTAACTTCTATGCGCTCGCCCGTCGATAGAATGCGAGCGAACCGGCGAGGGCGAGCAATGCGCCGCCGCAGATCCTGTCTAGCCAGAGCGCACCGGATTTTTTCAAGAGGCGCACTGCACGCGAACCCAGAACGGCGTAACCGAACATGACGGCAAAATCGATCAGCGCGAAGGTCGCCGCCAGTGCCAGATACTGCGGTAACTGCGGCAATTCCGGTCTGACGAACTGCGGAAGAAACGCCGAGAAAAACAGATATCCCTTCGGATTTGTTACAGCGACGAAGAAACTCTTCAGAAATATTGCTCGCGATGACGAACCTGCGCTACTGCCTCCCGTATGCAAGACATCCAGCGTTCCCTTTGACCGCAACAGCATGACACCGAGGAAGGTGAGGTAGCCGACGCCGATCCACTTGACGATGGCGAACCAGAATTCCGACGCAGCGAGGAGGGCGCCGAGCCCTAGCGCTACCGCGCCGATGAGGACGAAATCCGACAGCACCGCGCCGGCCATACCGAGACAAGCGGCCTTGATTCCGAATCGCGAGCCGTTCGTCAGCGCCAGCAGAACTGTCGGCCCTGGTGTTGCGATGCCGATGAATGACACCAATGCAAATGCCAAAATCGTCAAGTTCGTCATGACCCGCTCCCCGCCCATCCACTAGCATCAAACATCATTCTCTTTTTTCGGTTGTGAACTCAAGGCGCTGGTCGCGGATTATTGGTTCGCCATTGATTTGCCGTCCCTTGAAGCGATAATGAGTGGATCACTCATGATCGCGGAGTCGCCTCAAAGAATCGATGGAAACCAAGGCCAACTATCTTCTCGTTACGGTTTTCAGCCTTGTGGTCTGTGCGCTGGCGTTTGGTTTCTTTTACTGGGTCGGCCGTTATGGCGATACGCGGGAAACGTCGACGCTGGAAATCAGGGTTCCAGGTTCCGTCACGGGCCTTGCCGCGAACAGCCCGGTATTCTTCAACGGCCTGAAGGTCGGTGAGGTGAAGCGTCTCTTTATCGATTCGACCAATCCGGACGCCGTTATCGTTCAGACCGCGATTGACTCGACTACGCCGATCACGCGCTCGACCGTGGCAACGCTTGCCTTCGAAATCTTGGCCGGACAGGCGCGTATCGAGTTGACGGGCGGTAAGGCCTATGAGCCCAGGCTTCTGGAAGAGGCGGACAAGGAGGACACGATCGCGCGTATGGACGTCGATCCGTCGTCGCTAAAGACGCTGGTACAGACTGCGCAGGACTGGATCGACCGTGTCGACAAGGCGACGACCGCCACGGAGGAATACGTCGCAAAAACGCGCGGGCCGCTGCTCGCGAGCATCCGCCAGGCCAAGGAATTTACCGACGGCCTTGCCGGCAAAACCGAAATGATCAACGAATATGGCCAAAAGGCCCGTAGCGTCGGGGAACTCATGAATGATGCGCGCGATGTCATCTCGCGGGTCAACAAGGCTTCTGTGCGCGTCGATGAAACATTGGCCAAGGTCGACAAGCAGCTTTCGGACGACAAGGACAGCGTGGCCAGCGAAATACGCTCCAAGCTTCAATCCTATCAGCTGCAAGCCAAGAACTTGAATACCCAGCTCGTCGCCGTCCTTAACAATCTCAGCAATTGGACGGGTCAACCGCTAAAAAATGCGCAGCGCTTCATCTCGAATAGCCGGCGTACGGTCGAAGGTATTGATCGCAGCGTTTCCGAAATCGCGGATGATCCGCACAAATATTTCTTCGGGCCCACCCGTACCGCCCCCGAATACAAAGCGGCCCCGCGATAGAAATTCAGGAAAAATACATTCCCACAGCGTAGCTGCCGACGGCCAGAAGAACCATGATCATTGCTGGCGGCCAGTACAGATAGAACTTCATTCCATTGTCGGCTGCGTACCCGTTTTCATCATTCGACGGGGTATATGTCATTGTTGCAGGGGACTTCGCCCTCTTGTTAAAGCTCGTTAACGACACAAGAATTCACCTTCCGAACTGGCGGCCTAAATACAGGACAATTGGTATGATGATCAAAAAGATTATGAGATAGCCCCAGATGGACGTCATGTAGGGCGCATAATCTTCCTTTTCCTTTTTTTCATCCTCTTCCATTGGTGCCTCCCACATCTGCCAATGAAAACAGTGATTAAGAGGACTTCGAGCCGCGATAAACTACGGCTTTGATCGCATCAGGCCATAGCGGCAGTGCGAAAACAACTTAGTAATTTTGGCTATAGAGCTAGCTCGAAAGCACTTCATAGGATCAATCCTTATCCGTGAGCCCGGATAAGGATGCGGTGAGTCCGCCGTGCAGGCAAGCCGGATGGTCTAATGTGTCTTCCAGGGGACAAAAGTAACATCGTAAATACAAAAAGATCGCTGCAGCACGGCCACGGCGATCTTCATGTCAATCCTGCCGTGACTCCGTCGCGGGCTATTTCGTATGCTGCTTAAAACGCCGATGTGCAAAGCCGCCTTTGGCTCGTCTCAGGATGTCCGAAAGCCTGTTGGGGCTGGTAGGCTTTTTTGGCATTTCTTCGCGGACTTTTTGTAAAATCTGCGGTGTAGCGCAGCAGGCATTGTGGGGGGTATGAAGCGTCACGTCTCCCATTTGTCACTCCCTTAGAGAACAATTGACCTAGCGGGCTTATCCGAAAGGCTGAAAGCAATTCCTTCGCTTAAGCTGATAGGTGTACGCTTAGTTTTGCGGTTATTCAACTGGATTTGCAGGGCGGGGTAGTCGTGTCTGCGTTTGCCGATCATCAACATGCTGTGAAACAAGCGGCGTTGCTTGAAAAGGACACCGCTTGCCTCTGTTTCGCAGAGCTGAAGGCTTCGGTATCAGGCGTAAATCGGGTGAAACCTTCGCAGCGAAAGAAAGCCCGCGATTACGAACAAAACCAGCAAAATACCCTGAGCAATCGCGAACGGTGGTTCTGACCCTGTCGGAGCAAGTGCGTTGAGTGCGGGTATCTTCTGGAACGACTGCGCAATGAGAACAAAGCAATTCAGATAGAGCGACACGATTGCGCTGACCACATAGATCAAGCGCCAGAAACCGGCAAGACGATAGACATAGAGCGCAACGATGGCCGCGATGAGGAAGATCATCGATATGATACCCACCCCTATGGCCGGCGTGAAGCCGCTATAGGGAAAAAGGAAGCCGGTTACGCTCGTGGCTACTGTCGTTATCAGGAAGATCAACGTCCAGCCTTCCTTCCTGTCGGAGCCGATAAGACCCGCCAGAACAATCAGCCCTGAAACAATGCCGATCAGGCTTAGAATCACATGGAAAAGTGTAAAAGGCGTCATACCGAAGATCATGTTCGTGCCCCCAAGTTGCGATCCATCCGTTCTTTTGAATCCGGATATGGCAACACGAAACAATGTTTGCGGCCGGTTGTAAATCCGTCTGTTTGCGAAGAAAATATGAGAAAACAACTCAATAATTCTTCAACAATCAACGGATGTTGATTTATCCAGTGCATTTCCGGCGGTCTATTGATCGGGTCATTGAATCGGCTTGTCCCTGCAAGGCGCCGGCCTGCTTCTGGTTGGCTGTTCGATAATCGGGCAGGAAGGGACCGAAACCGGTGATCACATTCGGGTCCTGGTAGCCGCGGCCGTTCGTAAGCCGGCTGATCTCGGCCACAGCCTGGTTGCGTTGCGCCACAAGGGCGGGGCAGGCGACATTGTCATAACGCAAGGATGAAATTTTTTCATTATCAAGCTGGCTTTGAATGCCTGCGCAGCCCGAGAGCAGAGCGGAAAGAATGATCACCTTAAGGTGCCTTGTCGTCATGGGCCAATATCCTCACCGGATCATGTCGCGCAAAAGCGTGCAGCGGTTTCGCGCTAACGACTTGCGTGAAAATCAAAGATCTAAAGCGCGGAGCGAATCTGAAAGATCGCGACGCGCTTCAGCGAACAGCGCGGACATGAATGCGGCAACGGCGCCAGTTTGGCAAGATGGATGCGAAAAAAGCAGCATTCAACTGAAGTCTAGCGGTCAGTCGATCAGCAGGACGCGCACGCTTCCCTGGTCGAGGGGGATGTCAGATACGTTGACGATTCGTGGCTCGGCGTCAGTCAACAAGACGCAGCGGCGATAATATGTAGCGAGATAGCGAACGAAGCTCGAACCATGATCGCGGTGATAGAGTTCCGGCGAAAGCACGGCATAAATTGGAATATTGCGCTCCATTAGCCCGGTCATCGACAGGCAGGCGATCGCCTCATAGCCTTCAATATCGATCCATACGAGACCGATCTGTTCCAGCGGGACATGCGCGTCCTGCAGGATCGTCTCGACCCTGCTGATCGGGAGTCGCATCTGGGTATCACTGAGGCTCTGCCGTTTCATGCCGCTGCGCTGCCTGTCGTCGCGGCCCACGTAGAAATTGGTCATTCCGTCGATGACGCCAGCTGCACATGGGAAGCAGGAAACCCTATCCCGCAGATCGTAGTCGTCTACATTGCGTTTCAAGGCTGCAAAGTTGACCGCCTCCGGTTCGACGGCGAGGATGCGCGCAAATGCGCCGCATGTTGCCATCTCGATGGTCTGCACTCCGGATCCGGCGCCGAGTTCCAGCAATGTCGCATTAGCGCGAAATGTGCCCGTTGTGCTCAAGATATGACAAACTTTCGCGACTTCGCTTCCGGGGAGTTCGCCAAAGCCGATACACCCGGCCTGGGCGCTGCTTGGCTCACCCCATGCGCCTGTTTTCAAAGAAGGAAAACACCCGGCAAGCGGCTGGATGCAGGCGGTCAAATAACCACCGAGACGTCGTATGAAATTGCCCGAAAAATCTGGCCGCGGCTCAAATGCCGCCGTGCGTTGAAAATAGGTCATTGAAAAAGTCCAGTTCAAAACAATGATCGATAAAAGCAGAATGTATTTCTCAATAACGTTGCGGGCCTTTCCAGTCAAACCTGGACAACTCAATAATTAGAGTTATATGGAAAATTTTCCTCGAAAAATACAGTATATTCAACGGCATGGTCAATCATGCGCAGTTCTTGGTTGAATGAAAGAGCTTAAAACTGTAGCGAAAACTCGATTTAATCAAGAATGACTAGTAAAATGGTATGGTATGGCAGATTAGGCTTGCGATAGGTGCCAACTCACCCTTATGATTCCACTTCCGGGAGCCCCCGGCAGTTGCAACACAAAGAGTGAGGAGACAGGAATGCCTGGTTTGCTGCACCCACTTCATGAGGGCCATGCGCCCATCATATTGCACAATGCCTTTCAGGATGCGATTGACGCCTTGGAGGATTGGGAACTCGGCAGTGACGAGCCCCAGATTGACGTCAACGAGAAACGGGTCCCGATCAGTGCTGTGTTCCGGCGTCTATGGACCTGCACGGATATCCTTCCCGCGCGCACGCTTGCCGTCGTGGAGGATTTGTTGCCTTTGCGTTCAGCCGAATTCAGAATCGGATCATCGACCTATGCCGATGCCGCCCATAGTCTTTGGCAGTTGAGCATGCAGAAACGCGCTGCAACGAACGAGATACGCCAGTAAACTGGAAAATGGTTTTGTGAAAATCACCCGCCGGCGAAAACCGGCGGGTGATTCCTGTTTGTTCAGCCGCCGTTCTTGGCCAGCCAGGTTTTCATCTGTTTGATCTCGCCTTCCTGTGCTGCGATGATCGTTTCGGCCAGTTTGCGAATCTCCGGATCCTTGCCGTATTCCAGCTCCACCTTGGCCATGTCGATGGCGCCTTGATGATGCGCGATCATGCCAGACACGAAATCCTTGTCGGCATTGCCGGTAAAGGGAATTGCCATGCCCTTGTGCATTTTCGCATTGGCTTCAGCAAACGCCTTGGAGGATGCGCTTTCATCGCCTTTGGGCATCGCCATCATGTCATGCTGTTTGGTCTTGTGCTTTGTGTGATCCTGAGCCAGCACCGGTGAGGTGAAGGCGAGGGCGCAGACCAGCACTGCACTGTGAATATATATGTTTTTCATCGTTGATCTTTCCATGGGCCAGTCAAACCGGCGCAGGCTGTGGCCCGCTCACCTGCGCGTGAAAACGAAAGGATTGATCAATTATATGCGGGGAGGGCGCGGGAGCGGCGCATCGTCGAGCGCTACAAGCGGCAATTCTCCGGCTCGCGGAATGACGATTTTGGGTTGCGGAATAACCGGGACCACAAGCGCGATTGCGGGCACGCCGATACAGGCCGCACAGACCGCTGGATGCAGTTGTTTTATGTCCCCCGGACAATGATGCTTGCCGGCGCAGTCATTGCTACGATGAATATGGCCAGACGACTGCGAAGCCCCGGTCGCGACATCCTGTAAACCCAGTTCAACGGCCAGACGGGCAGGCGCCGCAAACACCGGGACCCAGCCAACGCTGAGCGCGGTCAACAATGCGAGGATTGCGGCGAGCCTTTTCATTTGCGCTTTATAACCTGCGTGCTATCCGGATTGAAATCATTTTGTGTTTATCCTTGAACTGCCCTTGCTGCGGCCAATCCGTTTTCAATGTCGGCAATAAGATCGGCCTTGTCTTCAAGCCCGATCTGCAGCCGGATGACCGGTCCTGCATAATTCCTGCCTGTAATCTCTCGGCCGCCGAGATGGACATGCAATGCGAGGCTTTCATATCCGCCCCAGGAATAACCCAAGCCGAAAATCTTCAACGCGTTGAGGAAGGCGTGTGCCTGTGCAACTCCGCCCTGGATCACAAGGGAAAACACTCCCCCCGCGCCACAAAAATCGCGTTTGAACAAGGCGTTTCCCGCATGGCTCTCAAGACCGGGATGCAGCACCTCGATGACACCGTCCTGCGCCTCGAGCCATCGGGCGATTTCCAGCGCGCTCTCCGCATGCCGTTCCATGCGCACGCCCATGGTGCGCAGTCCGCGTAGAACCTGATAGGCATCGTCACCGCTCACACAGAGCCCAAGCGCCGAATGCGCCGCATCCAGTGTCTTGAAGCATTTCTCATTGGCTGAAATGGTTCCCATCAGGATGTCTGAATGACCCGCCGGATATTTGGTCGCCGCATGGATCGAGATATCGACGCCATATTCCAGCGCCTTGAAATAGATCGGCGTCGCCCAGGTATTGTCCATCATGACGATGGCATCTGCCGCATGGGCCTTCTCAACGATCGCCGGGATGTCCTGGATTTCGAATGTGTTGGAGCCTGGCGATTCGGTGAAGACGACACGGGTGTTCGGCTTGATCAGTTTCTCGATGCCAGCGCCGATCAGGGGGTCATAGAATTCGACCTCGATACCCAATCGCTTCAACATGGTTTTGCAGAAATGGCGGGTATTGCCATAACAGCTGTCGACCATCAGGAGATGATCACCGGGGGCGAGGAAAGCCAGAAGCGGTACCGTCACTGCCGCGAGACCCGAGGGAACGAGGACAGTGCCGGCAGAGCCCTCCAGCTCATCGATCGCACGGCACAAAGCATCGGTGGTCGGTGTTCCATGCGTGGCATAGGTGTATTGCTGGCTGTGATTGGCCATGGTTTGCGCGTCCGGAAACAGCACTGTAGAGGCATGGACAACAGGTGGATTGACGAAGCCGTGATAGTCGCGTGGATCATAGCCACCATGGGCAAGCCTCGTATTGATTCCGAATGGTTTCGGTTGCTTATCCATGAGATCGTCTCCACATCTTGTATGCTTTATGAGATGTCGATAATGCCACGGAGTGCTTGTTGCAACAGGAGAGCAGGCTGATTGACTGGAAAGACAAGATGACGAAGCCACGCAATCAGGAACAAACGCAATCCGCCTTGAGCCGGGTCGGTCAGTCCGTTGTCCGCTTTCTGCGCCGCATCAATTCGCCCGCCTATCCGGGTTCGCCGCCCGCATGGACGAACGGCATGCTCATGGCTGTCGTTCTCATCTTCTTCCTCATTCTGTTGATTCACCCCTATGACGCGCTCCTGTCGCGCACGCTGTCGACCTATGAGCCCCTCAATGGTGTGCGGCATCTGACGGATATCGGCCTGTCGCAATGGTATCTCATTCCGGCCTTCGTCATCGGTGTGTGCCTGATCGGCATCGACTGGCGGAATATTGCCCGAGACCGGCGGATGCGCTTTGGCCTCGTCTATGCACAGGCAACGTTCGCGTTCTGGGCTATCGCCTTATCTGGGATCCTGACCAATATTGCGAAGTTCCTTATTGGCCGGGCGCGCCCCAAATTCATCGATACGCTGGGTGCCAACAGTTTTTCACCGTTCGAAGCCGGGTACAATTTTGCGAGTTTTCCGTCTGGTCATTCAACCACGATGGGCGCGGTTGGCGGTGTACTGGCTCTATGGTTCCCGCGATGGCGGACGCCGATCATCCTGGCAACTATGTTCATCGCCTTGACCCGGGTCTTTGCCCGCGCCCACTATCCGACAGATGTCGTGGCCGGTTATACGCTCGGCTTTTTGTTCACGATTGTGCTGGCCCGATTCTTGGCTGGACGCCGTACCGCCTTCGTCTTCGGGAAAAGCCATTTCTGGCCTTCTATGCGGTTCGGCGAGCGTTTTTGGTAACAAAACGCAGGTCTGAACAACAAATGAACCAAAAATCTCGTCGTAGCAGTCGAAAGTCTAGAGCAAATTTTGTCTATTCAGAGCCGTTCTGCCGGAGGGAATTGGGTTCAAGGTCAAGGGATTTGGCGAGGCCGATGTTTATCCATCGAACGAAGCCGAAGCCCGAAGGAATTGGGCCAAATTCACCCGGCCCCTTGGGTTTTCGGCTGGCGGCCAACCACTTTGTCAGGCGGCGTCATCCGATGGATAAACACCGGCCTCGCCACCTTCCGCGTGGATTGCCTCCCCATCCGAGAAACAGAACTGGCTTTGAATAAACAGAACTTGCTCTGACATTGCTATAATATTGGGCAAAGATTACCGCTTGACCAAAGCGTCAGAATGGCCTTCGATAGCCGTGTGAATGGGAGACATATTGGGCCCTTTTTTGGGGCGTGGGGAGCGATCCGCCAGTATGATTTTTCCTCTGTGGGAACTATGGGCATCAACTTAAAGGGTCAAATCGTTATGAAAAATCTTGTTTTGAAGGGCGCACTGGCAGCCTCGGCGCTCGTCCTTCTGGCGAACGCAGCTTCGGCTGCCACACTGGATGACGTCAAGAAGAAGGGCTTCCTTCAATGCGGCGTCAACACCGGTCTTCCAGGCTTCGCTTCACCGAATGACAAAGGCGAATGGTCGGGTTTTGACGTTGACTATTGCCGCGCTGTTGCTGCTGCCGTTTTTGGTGATCCGACAAAAGTAAAATATACGCCATTGTCCGCGAAAGACCGCCTCCCTGCATTGCAGTCGGGCGAAATCGACGTTCTCATTCGCAACACAACCTGGACTCTCAGCCGTGACGAACAGGGCTTTGATTTCACTGGCGTCAACTATTATGACGGTCAAGGCTTTATGATCAACTCGAAGAAGTTGTCGGGGATCAATTCCGCCTTGCAGCTTTCTGGTGCTTCGGTCTGCGTTCAATCGGGCACAACCACCGAGCTGAACCTTGCCGACTATTTCAAGGCGAACAAGATGGAATATAATCCCGTCGTGTTCGAAAAGGTTGAAGAGGTCAATGCTGCGTACGATTCAGGACGTTGCGACGCCTATACGACCGACCAGTCCGGTCTTTATGCGTATCGCCTCGCGCTGACAGCGCCGGATGATCACATCGTTTTGCCTGAGATCATTTCAAAGGAACCGCTCGGACCTGTCGTACGCCAGGGTGATGCGCAATGGGCCGACATTATCCGCTGGACTCATTATGCCTTGTTGACTGCGGAAGAACTTGGCATCACCAAAGCCAACGTCGAGGAATTGGCCAAGGGTGACAGCCCTGAGGTCAAGCGTGTGCTTGGCCAGGAAGCCGGGACGAAGCTTGGGACTGATCTTGGTTTGACCAATGATTGGGTCGTCAACATCGTCAAGGCCGTGGGCAATTACGGCGAAATTTTCGACAAGAACCTCGGTTCCGGAAGCCCGCTCAAGATTGCACGCGGTATCAATGCCCAGTGGAGCAAGGGGGGCCTGCAATACGCGATGCCGATCCGCTGATTACTGAAGCAATTCCAGCAAAAATGGGAACTGGAATTGCGGCAAACAAAGTGATCTTTTGAAAATCAGGTGGGGAGGCCCGGCCTCCTCACCTACCATAATAAAAAACAATAAGAACAAGCATATACAGAAATGAGGGGCCAATGGCATCACAGGATATTACGCCTGTCGGCAAAGACAGCGCCAAGGTATCACTTTTAAACGATCCGAAATTCCGCGGTTATATTTTTCAGGCGGTGGCTGTCCTTGTGATCGCCGGCCTCGTGTACTGGATGGTCAACAATACGATCGCCAATCTCCAGCGTGCTAACCTTGCATCGGGCTTCGGGTTTCTGGACGGTCGTTCCGGTTTCGATATCAGCAGTAGTCCGTACCTGGCTTATTCGAGTGATTCGACTTATCTGCAAGCCCTGTGGGTCGGTATTCTCAATACGCTGACAGTTGCTTTCACCGGCATCATCACCGCCACGATCATCGGTTTCATCATCGGTGTCGGCCGGCTTTCTCACAACTGGCTGATACGCAAGATTTGCACGGTTTACGTCGAGGTTTTCCGCAACATTCCGCCACTGCTCGTTATTTTCTTCTGGTATTCCGGCGTTTTGTCGGTGCTCCCGCAGGCCCGTCAAAGCATCAGCCTGCCATTCAACACGTTCCTGAACAATCGTGGCTTTTTCTTCCCTGCAGCTGTCTTCGGTGAGGGCGCGTGGCTTGCAGGAGTTGGCCTCCTGGTTGGCATTGCGGGCACATTCTTCGTCCGGCGCTGGGCCTACAAGCGGCAGATGGCGACCGGACAGCAGTTTCCCGTCGGCTGGACCTCGCTTGGATTGATTATAGGATTGCCAGTCCTGGCGCTCGCCATCAAGGGTTTCCCGCTGTCGTTCGACTATCCGGTTCTAGGCGCTTTCAATTTGAAGGGTGGATCTCAGGTCGGTCCGGAGTTCATGTCGCTCTATCTGGCCTTGTCTTTCTATACCGCTGCCTTCATTGCCGAAATCGTTCGCGCCGGTATTCGTGGTGTCGGCAAGGGCCAGAGCGAAGCCGCTCATGCTCTCGGATTGCGCGCAGGCCCGACGACGCGGCTCGTAGTCGTGCCGCAGGCAATGCGCATCATCATCCCGCCTCTGACGAGCCAATATCTCAATCTGACCAAGAACTCGTCCCTTGCCGTTGCGATCGGCTATCCGGATCTGGTTGCAGTGGGCGGAACGATCCTCAATCAGACAAATCGTTCTATTGAAGTCGTTACCATCTGGCTGGTGGTCTATCTTAGCATCAGTGTTCTGACATCGCTGTTCATGAACTGGTTCAAC
Organism: Phyllobacterium sp. 1468; assembly: GCF_031455525.1. NCBI lineage: Bacteria > Pseudomonadati > Pseudomonadota > Alphaproteobacteria > Hyphomicrobiales > Phyllobacteriaceae > Phyllobacterium > Phyllobacterium sp. 1468. Next base: position 334,680 of record NZ_JAVDSX010000004.1, read on the forward strand.
GCCAAAATGGCACTGGTGGAGCGCTGATCATGGTCGATAGTAATCTAAGCTTTGTCCGTACCGAAATGCTTCAGGGGCAGACACCGCCGCTGGCCGAACGTGGCGTGGTCAAATGGGTGCGCACCAATCTCTTCGCCACGCCCATCGATTCGGTACTTACGATTCTCGCGCTTCTGCTCATAGCGTGGTTCCTCCCTCCGGTTATCAGATGGGCGTTCATCGAGGCGTCGTGGGTCGGGCCTGACCGGTCGGTCTGTTCGACGGTCGCGCAGGGCGGTATCCAGCCGGATGGCTGGTCTGGCGCCTGCTGGGCCTATGTGAACGCCAATTTCAACCAGTTCATGTATGGCCGCTATCCGATTGAGGAACATTGGCGCGTCAATCTCGTGGGCATTATGTTTGTGCTGCTTCTTGTTCCGCTGCTCATTCCCAAAGTGCCCTACAAGGCGGTGAACGCCGTCACGTTTTTCTTCATTTTCCCGATCGTGGCGTTCTTCCTGCTCGTTGGGGGCTGGCTTGGCCTTCCCTATGTCGAGACGCCATTGTGGGGCGGCTTGCTGGTCACGCTGGTGATATCCTTCGTCGGTATTTGCGTCTCCCTGCCGCTTGGCATCATCCTGGCGTTGGGGAGACGGTCGAAACTGCCTGTCATCAAGATGCTGTGCGTCATCTTCATCGAGACGATCCGCGGCGTCCCGCTGATAACGGTTCTCTTCATGGCGAGCTATATGCTGCCGCTGTTCCTCCCGCCCGGCGTGACATTCGACAAGTTGTTGCGTGCCCTGATCGGTGTGGCGTTGTTCGCATCGGCCTATATGGCCGAGGTCGTACGCGGCGGTCTGCAGGCGATCCCCAAGGGCCAATACGAAGGTGCCGATTCGCTCGGCCTTGGCTACTGGCAGAAAACGAGGCTGATCATCCTGCCGCAAGCGCTGAAGCTGGTGATACCCAGTATCGTCAACACCTTCATTGGCCTGTTCAAGGATACGAGCCTTGTTTCCGTCATCAGTATGTTCGATCTGCTCGGAATCGTGAAACAGCACTTCTCCGATGCCAATTGGGCATCTCCGCAAACACCTATTTCCGGCCTAGTCTTCGCCGGGTTCGTCTTCTGGATTTTCTGTTTCGGTATGTCGCGTTATTCCCTGTTCATGGAGAACCGGCTCGATACAGGACACAAACGCTAAGGAGCATATGCTTATGACCACAGAAAACATCATCGATCCGGAAGAAATCCATGTCGACCGCTCGCTCCTTCACGTTTCAAAGACGGACGTAGCTGTTGAAATTATCAACATGAACAAGTGGTATGGCGACTTTCACGTTCTGAAAGACATCAACCTCAAGGTGATGCGGGGTGAGCGCATTGTCATTGCGGGTCCTTCCGGTTCGGGCAAGTCCACCATGATCCGCTGTATCAACCGCCTGGAAGAGCATCAAAGCGGTAAAATCCTTGTCGACGGTATCGAGCTCACCAGTGATTTGAAAAAGATCGATGAGGTGCGCCGCGAAGTCGGCATGGTGTTCCAGCACTTCAATCTCTTCCCGCATCTGACGATCCTCGAAAACTGCACGCTCGCGCCGATCTGGGTGCGGAAGATGCCGAAGAAAAAGGCCGACGAAGTGGCAATGCACTTCCTGGAACGCGTCAAGATTCCCGAACAGGCCAATAAATATCCGGGCCAGCTCTCCGGGGGCCAGCAGCAGCGCGTGGCAATCGCCCGGTCGCTCTGCATGAATCCGCGGATCATGCTGTTCGATGAACCGACTTCGGCACTCGATCCGGAGATGATCAAGGAAGTGCTGGATACGATGGTCCAGTTGGCCGAAGAAGGCATGACGATGATTTGCGTCACGCACGAGATGGGCTTTGCCCGTCAGGTCGCAAACCGTGTGATCTTTATGGATCAGGGTCAGATCGTCGAACAGAATGAACCCGCAGCATTCTTCGACAACCCGCAGCACGAGCGCACGAAACTGTTCCTCAGCCAGATCCTGCACTAGCAGCCCTGGAGCGAAATTTCCGATTTATTGCGGCGGCCAAACCGGCCGCCGTCATTTTATGATTTTTAATTTCAGATTTTTGACAAAGCCATTTTCATCAGGATTTGCATGACCGAAGATCTTCAGCAGCCCAACTCCGCGCAACAGCAAGCGGTAGCAACAGAAAAGATTCGTAGCAATGAAGTTCAAAAATATATAGCCGCCGCTATCGACAGGTTATCCACTGCTGTCGCCGTCGTCGGGTTCCTAGGTCCTGTTGTCAGCTTTGCAAATTCGGAAATTGAACACAGACCATCGTTTTATGTTGTGCAATCGATCGTCATGTTCAGCAGTGCGTCGCTCTCGTATGGCCTTCATCTATATGGTAGATTGCAACTGAAAAGAGGACTGCAATAATGTGGTTTGATGCATTTTTCATAGTATTTTGGCTGACGTTTATCAGCGGTGGCGCGATCTTGGTTGCCAGACACGAGTTCAATCAGGACCGGAGAGAAACCAAGGATCGCATCGCCGAAATCACCCGCGGGTTGAAACGCCGCGGCACGCCGGCCGAATAACGTTCAAACCTGTTCTTTTCGTTCTTCCGCATCAAATCCGTACAGCCAGTCAAATCCCTTGATGAACTTTTCCACCGGACGGTTGCGCAAAAGGATATTACGCGCAACGGCCACCGGTCCCTTTGCGTGATAGGCCAGGTGGTTGAGCGCTCCGCGCCTGACAACTGCGCTGATACGCTTCGTCCGGGCTCTGCTGAACCGGGCGAGGGCAGAGGGCCACGCGGCGCGATCTGCACTTAAAGCATCAGCCAATGCGCACGCATCTTCGATGGCCATCGCTGCACCCTGTGCCGCATAGGGTGTCATGGCATGCGCAGCGTCGCCAATCAGCACCACACGTTCCTCGGTCAGGAACCGGCATTTCTTCATTTCAAATAGCCGCCATGGCGTCCAGGGACGACCCGCGCGCATGACGTCGCGTAGGCCCACATGCCAACTCGCGAACTCCCGGATGAAATTCTGGCTCGGGCTCCCCGGATCGACGGGAACGGGCCATCGGTTGCCAGCCTGATGGTCGGGCGCGACCGCTACGAAATTGATCATCTGGCCTGAACGGATAGGATAGGCGATCAGATGCGCGTTGGAGCCGGTCCAGGCGACGACGTTGATCCCTGGTGGCAACAGGGTCTTGAACGATTCCGGCAATTGGTCGACCCCTAGCGACGATCGCCATGCGACCATGCCGGTATAACGTGCACGGTCCGCGTCGGAGACGGCGGTACGCAGGTTCGACCACACGCCGTCTGCGCCGACCAGCAGCGCGCCGCGGTGTTCTTCGATGCGGTCATGATATTGCACGCGGACGAGCATGCCCTGGCTGTCTGCCTTGCGCTGCGTCACGGTCGACTGCAACTGTATGGCGATGTTGGGCTGGCTGCGGGCAAGAGTGAGCAAAGTGTTCTGCAAATCGGCGCGGTGACAAACGATATAGGGCGCTCCCCAGCGTTCCGTCGCCTGTTCGCCAATTGGCAACCGCAGCAATTCGCCCCCGCTTGTTCCATCCTGCAGGCAGACCGCTTGCGGTTCAACAGATGCGTATTGCAGCTGTTCCATCGCGCCGAGCCGAGCGAGAAGCCGAGTCGCATTCGGGGAAAGCTGCAATCCGGCACCGATTTCAGCGAGCGCCGCGCTTTTCTCGAATATCTGGACATGAAAGCCCTTGGCGCTCAACGCGAGGGCAAGAGTGAGGCCAGCAATCCCTGCACCGGCAATGATGATCTGATCAGGATTTGGAATTCGCCTGTTTCGTTCTGTTTTCAGATCAATGAGTGCTGCTTTCAAGCGGCCTTATCCACATAGGTGCAACCCTCGGGAACGGTCACATCAGCGGCAAGTGAGGGGTCAAATCGATAAAGCGTCGAGCAATAGGGACAGACCTTCTCATTGTCGTCGCCGAGATCGAGGAAAACATGCGGGTGGTCGAAAGGAGAATTGGCGCCGACGCACATGAATTCCTTCACTCCGATGGCGATGCTTGCATGTCCTGCGCTGTTCTGGAAATGAGGGATGCTGTGTCCAGCCATTATTCGCTCCTGAAATCTTCGCCAAGCGCGCACAGCGCCCATTCGATTTGTCTTAAAACAAAAGGCGCGCAAAGGAAACGCGTTCTATGTCGCAGTATTGCTTCTGCATTCGCCAAACAGTGCGAATCCCCGGAGGCATCCCGCCGGCAGGTCCATCATCCTCTCAAGACGAGCCGCGCAATGGCTATTTCAAAGTAAAATTCACCCGGCACAACGATTCCATTTGGATGTTTTTCGCTCTAGAGTGCAATTCAGCGATATGATGACGATTTCAAGACGCTTGCTATCAAACTGTCAAAAGACTTGTCTACGGTGAGCGCCTGAGCGTCCGTCTTGAAAGGCGCTGCGGCGACATATGGCGTGGTTTTCGGGGTCGCTTTCGCGACGAGTGCAACGTACGTAAGATGCGTGAGCACTGAAAGTGTAGAAAATCGCGCCGGATGACCGCCGCAGTAAAGTTTCAAGTCGGACACTGAGACCATTTCCAAAGGGCGCCGAAGGGTCTTCCATTTTTAACGGGACGTTTTTGTCGGAGAGTACCAATGAACGAACAATCATCCGCGATTCCGAAAGCCTTGGAACAAGCGGATTCGAATGCGATTCCACAGGCCCTGGAGAATGTGGATCTGGCGAATTTGCACACCAGCGTCGATCGCTTCGTTAATCGTGAGTTCTCCTGGCTGCAGTTCAATCGCCGCGTTCTAGAAGAAGCCGAGAACACGCACCAGCCGTTGCTCGAACGTTTGCGTTTCCTCTCCATCTCTGCAGCCAATCTCGATGAATTCTTCATGGTGCGTATCGCCGGACTGGCAGGACAGGTACGCGCTGGCGTTTCAGACCGCAGCGACGATGGGCGCACACCCCAGGAACAGCTGGAATTCGTCCTCGATGAGGTCGTGAAGCTGCAGATTGCCCAGCAGCACCGGTTTGATGATTTGCGCGCGGAAATGCTCAAGGAAAACATCGAGATCGTTCGTCCTGACAGGTTGACCGCCAATGAGCAGTCCTGGCTGGAAGACCATTTCCTTGAAACGATCTATCCCGTTCTGACGCCGCTTGCCATTGATCCGGCGCATCCTTTTCCATTCATTCCCAATCTTGGTTTCTCGATCGCCATGCTCCTCAACCGGAGCACCGACAATCGTCCAATGACAGCGTTGCTGCGTCTGCCTCAAGCGTTAAGGCGCTTCATCCAAATTCCCGACGACAAGGGTCGTTTCCGCTTCCTCACGCTGGAGGATGCGATCAGCCTGTTCACCGGGCGGCTTTTCCCGGGGTACGAGGTTAAAGGTGCCGGTACTTTCCGCATCATCCGCGACAGTGATATAGAGGTCGAGGAGGAGGCAGAGGATTTGGTGCGCCTGTTCGAAACGGCACTCAAGCGGCGCCGTCGCGGTCAGGTTATTCGCATCGAATTCGACGATGAAATGCCGGAATCACTGCGCAGTTTCGTTGCCACCGAGCTCGGTGTTCCCGACAATCGCATCAGCGTTCTCGATGGACTGCTTGCGCTCAACATGATTTCGGAAATCGTCAGCATCCCGCGTGCCGATCTGAAGTTCGTGCCCTATAATCCACGTTTCCCCGAGCGCGTTCGCGAGCACGGCGGCGATTGTTTTGCAGCTATCCGCGAAAAAGATATCGTCGTTCACCATCCTTACGAATCCTTCGACGTGGTCGTCCAGTTCCTGCGCCAGGCTGCCGCCGATCCGGATGTCGTAGCGATCAAGCAGACCCTCTATCGCACGTCGAACGACAGCCCGATCGTGCGTGCCCTGATTGATGCCGCCGATGCCGGCAAGTCGGTAACGGCGCTTATCGAACTCAAGGCCCGCTTCGACGAGGAAGCCAATATCCGCTGGGCCCGCGATCTCGAACGTGCCGGTGTACAGGTCGTCTTTGGGTTTATCGAATGGAAGACCCACGCTAAGATGTCTCTCATCGTGCGCCGTGAAGAGGCGAAGTTGCGCAGTTACGTGCATCTGGGGACGGGAAACTATCATCCGATCACCGCGAAGATCTATACCGACTTGTCATTCTTCACCTGCGAGCCTTCTATCGGTCGCGATGTGGCGCAGATATTCAACTTCATCACGGGCTATACGCCGCCCTCCGGCGAGATGGGCATTGCCGTTTCGCCGATCACACTTCGCCCGCGCATCATGCAGCACATTGCCGAGGAAATCGCTCATGCCAAGGCCGGGCGGCCGGCTTCGATCTGGATGAAGATGAACTCCCTGGTCGACGCCGAGATTATCGACGCCCTCTATGACGCGGGCCGGCAAGGGGTAGAGATCGATCTCGTCGTGCGAGGCATTTGTTGTCTTCGACCGCAGCTCCCGGGCCTTTCTGACAATATCCGCGCGAAATCCATCGTTGGGCGTTTTCTCGAACACAGCCGCATCTTCTGCTTTGGCAACGGTGAAGCGATGCCGTCAGAAAAGGCACGGGTTTATTTGGGCTCTGCCGACATGATGACCCGCAATCTCGATCGCCGCGTCGAGACGCTGGTGCCGATCACCAATCCAACAGTGCATCAACAGGTTCTTTCACAGATTATGTTGGCGAACCTTCTCGACAATCAGCAGAGTTACGAGTTACTAGCAGACGGAACGTCGCGTCGGATCACACCTGCTGACGGGGAAGAAGCTTTTAACGCACAGGAATATTTCATGACAAATCCCAGCCTTTCAGGCCGTGGCAAGTCGCTGAAGTCTTCAGCACCGCGATTGATTGCGCATCGCAAGCGGTCAAAGAGAAATAAGGCTTAGAGCCTCGGACGATAAATATGACGCATTCTGCCGGAGGGAATTTGGCTCAAGGTCGAGGGATTTGGCGAGGGCGATGCCTTTGCATCGGACGAAGCCGAAGCCCCAAGGAATTGGGCCAAATTCACCCGGCCCTTCGGGTTTCCGGCTGGCGGACACCCACTTTGTCAGGCGGCATCGTCCGATGGGTAAACATCGGCCTCGCCACCTTCCGCGTGGATTGTCCCGCCATCCGGGAAACAGAACTGCGCCATACTTACCGTCCGATTCTCTCATGATATCGGCTGCACAAGGACGCGTGCAGGGGCGTCAACCAGCTGCTGTCATCGATATCGGTTCGAACTCTGTACGTCTGGTGGTGTATGAAGGCGTAAACCGGTCTCCCACCGTTCTGTTCAATGAGAAGATACTCTGCGGCCTCGGCAAGGGGCTGGCGAAAACCGGCAAGCTGAATGCGAAGGCAGTACAGAGCGCGCTGCGTGCTTTGCGTCGTTTTCGCGCGCTGGCCGATCAGGCCGGGGCCGTTTCGCTCGACGTTCTGGCGACAGCCGCAGCGCGCGAGGCCGAGAACGGCTCACAATTCATCCGGGAAGCCGAAGCGCTGCTCAAAGAGCCGATCAAGGTTCTTTCGGGCAGGGAGGAGGCCTATTTCTCCGCGCTTGGCATTATTTCTGGCTTCCATGATCCGGACGGCATAGCCGGCGATCTTGGCGGCGGCAGTCTGGAACTTGTCGATATCAAAGGCAGTCAGATCGGCGATGGCATCACCCTTCCGCTTGGCGGTCTGCGCCTGCAGGACATGTCCGACGGCGATTTGAACAAGGCCACGGATCTTGCAAGAAAACATCTCGCGTCGGCAAAGCTGCTGGGCAATGGCAAGGGCAGGGCGTTTTATGCGGTTGGTGGCACATGGCGAAATCTTGCTAAGCTGCACATGAGTGCCAAGCACTACCCGCTCCATGTCATGCATCATTATGAGATCCCGTTTGATGAAGCCCAACGCTTCCTCAAGCTCGTAGCGGCAGGCGATCTTGATTATATGCGTGGCATCGAGGACGTTTCCAAAAACCGCCGTTCGCTCCTGTCTTACGGTGCCATAGCCCTTCTCGAAACCATCCGGTTGATGCGGCCTTCCAACGTCGTCTTCTCGGCGATCGGCGTGCGCGAGGGCTTCCTCTACTCGCTCCTGTCGGAGAGCGATCGACTGGAAGATCCGCTGATCTCGGCAGCAGAAGAACTGGCGGTTTTGCGCGCCCGCTCGCCTGCCTATGCGCGGGAGCTCGCGGAATGGAGTGGAGAGGCGTTTGCCGCTCTCGGCTATGAAGAATCCGAGGATGAAAAACGCTATCGTCGTGCCGCCTGTCTGGTCGCGGATATCAGCTGGCGCGCGCATCCGGATTACCGCGGAAGCCAGGCGCTGAACATGATTTCAAACGCCTCCTTCATCGGTATCGATCATCCCGGACGCGCCTATATTGCGCTCGCCAATTTCTTCCGGCACGAGGGTATTACCAACAGTGTGGCGGATCCCGAACTTGCCGCCATCGCCAGCCCGCGCTTGCTCGAATATTCGAGGGTCCTCGCAGCGGTCATGCGCATCACCTATCCGTTTTCCGCATCCATGTCCGGTGTGGTCCCCAAGCTTTCCTGGAAGACGACGGCGGACGGGCTCGAGCTTGTGATCGACAAGAGTAAGGCTGACCTGATAGGCGATGTGCCGGAAGGCCGCCTGCAGCAACTCGCAAGGCTGACAGGCAAGAATATCAGGATGGTTATCAGCTAAACGCTGACGGGACGCGATAGGCGTACAGCTACAACATCACCTTTAGAGCCTGTTTGGAACGTGGAGTTTCCAGACGGGCCCTCAGGCGGCGATGCCCAGCACGCCCGTGAACAGCGCACGGCCATCGGTGCCGCCATGAGCCGCTTCGATCAGGTTTTCCGGATGCGGCATCAGCCCCAGCACGTTACCATTCTTGTTGATGATACCCGCAATATCGTTCATCGAGCCGTTCGGGTTGGTGCCTTCGGCATAGCGAAACACGACCTGGCCGTCGCCCTCGATGCGGGCAAGCGTCTCAGCGTCGGCAAAATAATTGCCATCATGATGTGCGACAGGGCACTGGATGATCTGACCATGCGAATAGCCGCGGGTGAACGGCGTATTGGCATTGGTCACTTCGAGTTTCACCTGGCGGCAAACGAATTTCAGCGAGGCATTGCGCATCAGCGCACCGGGCAGGAGGCCGGCTTCCACCAGAATCTGGAAGCCATTGCACACGCCCATCACCATGACGCCCTTGTTGGCTTTCTCGCGGATCGCCTCCATTACGGGCATGCGCGCGGCGATGGCGCCGCAGCGCAGGTAATCGCCGTAGGAAAAGCCGCCGGGGATCACAATCAGATCGACATCGGGAATTTCCGTATCCGTCTGCCATACCGTATGCGGTGCAACGCCGGAAATCTTCGTCAACGCCGCAATCATGTCGCGGTCGCGGTTAAGGCCGGGAAGGAGTACAACTGCCGATTTCATGGGTGTGGTTCAAACCTTGCTTGTGCTTCTGCGAATTCCCGAAGATCGAGGCGGGTTTCGATACGATCGAGACGATCCAAAATTTGCGTAACGTTGCCATGCAGATTATTCAGATCACCCTGCATCAAATGGATTTGGCTACGAATACTATTATTATCGTGGCGTAAGTCACGGTGACCATCTTTCAAATACGAAACGTCCGCCTGAATTTTCTTCAAAATTTCATAAATCACAGCTTGAGTCACTTCGATCATTGAAAATCTCCGATGCGTCAATCAATGACGACAGCATAATCCTCGATCACCGTATTTGCCAGCAGCTTGTCGCACATCGCCTTAAGGTTCGCTTCAGCGCTGGCGCGGTCCGTCGTATCGAGTTCGACGTCGAAAACCTTGCCCTGGCGAACCGAGCCGACACCCTCGAAACCGAGGCTGCCGAGAGCACCGACGATCGCCTTGCCCTGGGGGTCAAGAACGCCATTCTTCAAGGTTACAGTGACACGTGCCTTCATCGATCTGTCTTCTCCGGTGTTACTTGACCAGAACGGGCCCGGCAGGCCGCGTCGGTTCGTTTTCATTCATGATGCCGAGACGGCGCGCAACTTCCTGATAGGCCTCGATCAGGCCGCCCATATCGCGGCGAAACCGGTCCTTGTCCATCTTCTCGCTCGTCTGCGCGTCCCAGAGGCGGGCGCTGTCGGGCGAGAATTCGTCGGCCAGCACGATGCGCATCATTTCCCCTTCGTAAAGCCGGCCGCATTCGATCTTGAAATCGACGAGCTGGATGCCGACACCGAGAAACAGTCCGCTCAAGAAGTCGTTGATGCGGATGGCGAGCGCCATGATGTCATCGATTTCCTGCGGTGCAGCCCAGCCGAAGGCCGTAATGTGCTCCTCGGAGACCATCGGGTCATCAAGCTCATCGTTCTTGTAGTAGAACTCGATGATCGAGCGCGGCAGCACGGTGCCTTCCTCGATGCCGAGGCGCTTTGCCAGCGAGCCGGCCGCGATGTTGCGCACGACAACCTGCAGCGGGATGATCTCGACTTCCTTGATCAGCTGCTCGCGCATGTTCATGCGGCGTATAAAGTGCGTCGGGATGCCCATGCGGTTGAGCTGGGTGAAGATATATTCGGAAATGCGGTTGTTGAGGACGCCCTTGCCGTCGATTACTTGGGTTTTCTTGGGGTGAAGCACAGTTGTGTCGTCTTTGAAATGCTGGACGAGTGTGCCTGGTTCTGGTCCTTCGTAAAGGATCTTTGCTTTGCCTTCGTAGACACGGCGGCGACGGTTCATTGCGGATTCTCTGGTATTGGAGTTATCGGTCGGCCTTGGGTCTTGGCCGTCATGTTGGCGCGCTAACTATCGCAAAAGCAAGCATTCTACAATGATCCTTTATGGAGCTCCCCCGATTTATGGGTTATATGCTGGTTCTACGACAATTTGAAACCAGTGATGATCGATTGAGACTTTTGATTTTGCACGGAATGATTATATGGGAAACGAACAAGACAAAAACATCGGGACCTGCCTGAAAAACGCCTGATACATGATTGTATTACTAAGCAAGACACAATTTGCGGGAGCAAGAGAGGATGACAATGCAAGATCGCGAAAACGCCTTTGAAAACAAGTATGCGCATGACGCAGAAGTGCGTTTCAGGGCGGAGGCCCGGCGTAACAAGCTTCTTGGCATCTGGGCGGCGGAAAAGCTCGGCAAGACCGATGAAACCGCCGACGCTTATGTAAAAGAGGTCATCAAGGCGGATTTCCAGGAAGCAGGCGACGACGATGTCTTCCGCAAGATCCGGGCCGATTTCGATGCCGCCGGAATAGACACCTCCGACCACCGCATCCGTCGCAAGATGGAAGAGTTGATGATCGAGGCCATACAGCAAATCGAAGGCGCTCCCTGATTTTCTGCCGCCCTTCAGAACCGGAAAAAGCCGCCCGCTGGGCGGCTTTTTTCCGTAAGATGCCTCGGCCATTTGGAGATTTCGCGTGGTAGAACCTTCCTCGGCAAAGTTCGACGCAGCTCGTGCCAACGAATATGCTCGACAAAGCCGGATCGCACTCGCAGGCTATGACGCATGCCACGAGCTTACCGCTTGCATGCTGGCTACACATCTCGGACATGATCGACCGGCTCGAATTCTGGGGGTGGGCGCTGGAGGAACCGCGGGCGAGATTATCTCTTCGGCGAAGCTCGGACCGAATTGGGATTTTGTCGCAGTCGACCCATCCGAGCCGATGCTGGAGCTCGCGCAGAGCAATATTGTCGAAGCCGGCATTCAAACCCGCGTGCAATGCATGCTCGGCAACGTCTCCGACATAGTGGCACAAGAGCCATTTGATGCGGCAGTGATGATCGGCGTGCTGCACCATCTGCCGGGTGCGCAGATGAAGGCCGATATTCTGAAACAGGTATCGACACGGCTGAAGCCGGGTGCGCCGTTCGTCATCGCGGGCAATTATCGCACATATGCGTCTCAGCCCTTGCTCATGGCGGCATGGGCCGAAAGATGGCGGCTGCATGGTGCGAGCTCTTCCGAGATAGAGGCGAAGATGGCGAAGATTTTGCAGGGCGCCGACCCGCCTGTATCCGAAGAAGCCGTATTCTCGCTCTTGTCGGCTGCGGGCTTCGAAGCACCTTTGCGTTTCTTTTCGAGCCTTTTCTGGGGCGCATGGCTTGCGCAGCGAGTCTAGCCTTATCGGCCCACTCCTCACGTCAAATAACGCTGACATGGTTTCGCCCACCGAGCTTCGCCTCATAAAGAGCAAGGTCAGCGCGGGCGAAAAGATCTTGTGCCGTATCGCCGGGACGCAATGCCGTAATCCCGACCGAACATGTATAAGCAAGGTCCGGCCAATTCTGCAAAGGGCGGGCCAACCTGATCCGCTCCAACACGCGCTCAAGAATGCCGATGCCGGTTTCTAGTGGTGTGTCGGGCAGGATCAGCATGAATTCCTCACCGCCGATCCGTCCAAAACAATCGAGCCGCCGCACAAAACTATGCGCGTGCCGTGCGAAATCGAGCAAAACCTGATCACCGGCCTGATGCCCGTAACCATCGTTGATCGCCTTGAAATGATCGATATCGAGCACCGCGACACAGCCTTTCAGAGGCTCATCAGGCGGCAATTCGCGCCTTGTCAGCTCCTCGAGCCTGGTCATGATGAAACGCCGGTTGCCAACGCCGGTCAGTTCGTCCGTCTGCGAAGCACGCAATGCGAGATCGCGGTCCTGCCGCAAGCGGCGGTCGTCCGTGCGTAACGGCGTAACGTCACTGGCCGTACAAAGCATCCAGCCGTTCCGTTGGACCGATTCCGTCATCCAGAGCCAACGGCCATCGACCACATCTGTCTCAAAAGCGCGAAACGGCACCTTTCCCCGGCGCGACTGGGTCGATATCAGCCATTCGTCGAAATTTTTGGTTGCGAGCACCGTCCCGAGCCCGGCCTCGAAATTCCGGCGCATCAGCACCCCCCATGCGACCTCTTCGCCAGGTGCAATATGATAGGCCGCTCGCCAGCTCTTGTTGGCGTAGCGCAAAACATCATTCTGGTCGTAGAGAGCGATGAGAACCTGACTTTCATCCTGCGATAGCAGGAGGTTGTAGAGAATTTCGTCTCTTAGCCCGGTCTCTTCTATGAATTTCTGCTCGTTTCCATCATGGAAAACTGTCATCTGCACCATAATTGCTTTGGTGATAGGACTCACATTATCGTTAGTTTACACGATTTCGACCCTACAATCGATCCCGTCACGCATTTGTTCCAAACGCGCTTGGCAAATGTCGGAATTTCACCATCGCCCTTGACCAGTCTGCTCCCGCGTTCCCATACTCGCGCAAAACACCACACGAGGAATCTCCCATGTCGCTCGCATCGCGTCTGAAATCTGGCGAAATCATCTATTCTGGCTGGTCGCATCTGACCGATCCTTTCGCGATGGAGGCGCTTGCCCGTACACCGCTCGATGCCGTGCTCTTCGATATGCAACATGGCCCGCACGATACCGCGAGCGTCGCCGCGCTCACCGGCATCCTGCGGAGCGTTCAAAAGCATGCGCTGGTGCGCATCCCGGTCGGTCGTTTCGACATGGCGAGCCGCGCGCTGGATTTCGGCGTTGAAGGCGTCGTCGCGCCGATGATCAACAGCGTCCACGATGCAAAGCTTTTTGCAGCCGCGATGAAATATCCCCCGCTCGGCGAACGTTCCTGGGGCCAGATGCGCGGTCGTCCCTCAAGCTATGGCGCCGGCGGCTCCGGCGGATATTTGCGCGAGGTGAATGATCAGACGCTTTCCTTCGCCATGATCGAGACCCGCGCCGCCTATGAGGCGCTGGATTACATTCTTGAGGTGGACGGTATCGATGGTGTGTTTGTTGGCCCTTCGGATTTCTCCATTGCCTGGAGCGACGGGCAGGAGGTGGATGCGGCTTCCGAGGCTATCATCGAGCCGCTGATGCAGATTGCCGCGAAGACCAAGTCGGCGGGCAAGCTCTGCGCGATCTACGCTGCGACTCCCGCGCTGGCAAAACGCTTCGCTGGTCTCGGCTATACCTATATTCCTCTTTCCGTGGACACTGCCTATCTCACGCTCGGCGTGCAAGCGCTGCTTGATGCGATAAAGGGCTGAGACCGTTCTCCTGGAGTTTCATGCGGGGAAACCGTAGAAAATATAGGCGCCGACGATCATGACGATCGAAAGCAGGATGAGCGTCGTTTCGTTCACGTCAATCACTCCCGTTGACCGCTTCCAGCAAAGGCGCGGAGAATGAAGGCACAGGATAGGGAGTTAATCCCTCGGGATGAGGTGGTCCACCGGGCCCCGTTCCTTGCCCAACGCCTTTGTCGCGCCGTTTAACGTGTAAGTTGGTTGCCTCCTGCCATGACTTGCTTGACGAGACCGAGTTGCCTATCGACGCAGTCGGGTAAGGCGTAACGCTCCACGATCGTTTGGCGTGCGCGTAAGCGATGCTGCGCGAATGCTTGCGGCTCGGCCAATGCATGACAGATCTTATCGGCAAGTGCTGCATGATCGAAGAAATCAGTCAGTAGCCCATTGCGATCATGCTCGATCACCTCGCAAACTGGCGGCGTGTTGGACCCGATAACGAGTGCGCCGCAAGCCATCGCTTCGAGGCATGACCAGCTTAGCACGAACGGATAGGTCAAATAGACATGGGCGCGGGATGTCCGTAGCAGCGCAAGAAAGTCGAGATAGGGCAGCTTGCCGATACAATGCACGCGTGAGCGATCGACCGCGACCTCCGCAAGCATTGCTTCGCGCCAGTTGGGGTGTTCTTCCGGTTTGGACCCATAGCTGACATCATCGCCGCCGACAATGACGACTTGCGCGTTCGGCCGGCGGTGCATGATCTCAGGAAGTGCGCGCATGAAGGTCGGGAAACCGCGATAGGGTTCGAGATTACGCGCGGCATAGGTGATGAGTTCGTCGTCCCGGCGAACGGCGGTCCCATCGGGTAGGGTCAGCGTCTCGTCGCCATCCGGATTGACGCGATCGGTATCGATGCCGTCGAAGATCACCTCGATTTTGCTGTGAAAGGCGTCCGGGTGAACGCTCTTCTGCCAGTGGGTGGGGCTGATCCCGATGTCACAGGCCTCAAGACTGAGCAGCAAATGGCTATTCTGTGCCCGCGAACGACAGATTGCATCGATATTGGCGATCTCGCCGGAATCGAACGCGAGGTCCGATCCCCGGTAGAAGAACTCGCAATAGCTGATCACCGGCACCTGAGGGAGCACGTCCTTGACGAACAGCAGTTCGCCCCAGCCCGGATGGCCAATGACGAGATCGGGCTTGAAGCCTTCGCGCGACATTGCCTCAATCGCCCGCACGACCTGCTGACCGTGCAGCATGGCGCTCTCGTGAAGCCGCAAATAAGGATGGGTGTCTTTGCGCACGTCGCGCGGTGGCCTATAGGTCACCCGCGCAACGCCGGGTAACATGACGTCGTCGCGTTTGGTGAGGAAGGCGACCCGATTTCCCGGATCGCGCCCCAAGGCCGGGGCGAGATGCTTGAACTGTCCCGGCATGTTCTGGTGAATGAAAAGTATGTTCATTGCCGTCGCAGGTGGGGTATCTGTCAAATGCAGGGCGGATAGCCGCGCTGTGCGCCGCGATCCGCCCTGCCGCCCCGGAGGATGAAATCGGCGGCCGCCGATGGCTTGCCGTTGCCGAGCCCATTCAGCTGGCTCAAGTCGATGACGACGGGGCTGCCTGTGAAGCCCGCATAACTCAGCGTGTCGATGCCGGCGCCGCCGGACATGATGTCGGCGCCAAGGCCGCCCTGGATAAAGTCGTTGCCGTTGCCGCCACCGATGACGTCGACACCGTTATTGCCATAGAGCTGGTCGCTGCCATCGCCGCCATTGACGGTGGTGAGGATATTGGCGCTACCGTCGTCGACGGAGATTCGGTCGTTGCCGGCCATGCCCCTGACAACGAGGCCGGCGACAATGTTGGTAATGTGAATATCGTCGTTACCCGTGGTGCCGAGCAGCGGGTTGTTGACGGGGCGGTTCCACGGTCCGTCGTAAATTCCGAGCTGCGTGAAAATTGAATGGTCGAGCGGCATGATAGCTTCCCCCCGAAACTCTTACCCATGCTGCCGCCTTCGCCCGCAGTCTGCTCCTTTAGGCGAAGGGACGCAAATAGAATTGCTTAGGGATTCGGTGATACGCAACAAATCGAAAGGTCGGCGTGTAGTCCTTGTGTATGACTGGAAGGGGAATGGGCATTGTAGAGATACATCGAAAAATGTAGCCCGTTTGCGCTATAGGACTATGCATTCCGTCCCAAGGGGCGTCTGGTGCACCACCGTTGCACTCCCTCTCCGTACAACTCTGTATACTCCCTGGCCGTCCATCCTCGGGACATCCACGGGCTTGTCCCAAGGACAAGGATGACTGGCGTAGGTCGTGTCGCGGGCAGGGGGTCGCCGGTTAAAGGCGCGACAGGAATTGCGCGAAGACCATGGAGCCTTCCGTCCAGGGGCCATGGCCGCTTGTCGCATTGAGATGGCCGGATGCGCCGGCACGATGATCATCGATCCCCAGGCGGCGGCATGGTGCGCGAGCGTATCTTGCCTGCTGCCGAAACGCTGTTCACCCCGCCGTGACCGCCGCTCTCCGGCGGGTTGGCAGCGTCATTGCTGCGACGCCCGCAATGACGCAGACAAGGCCAATCCATGCGGTCGGATTGAGGCTTTCGCCAAGGAAGAGGACGCCGATACCGACGCCGATCGGCACACGAAGATAGGCTTGTGATGTGGTGCTGACCGAACCCAATGTGTGGATCAAGCGGAAATAGATCACGAAGGCGAGGGCGGTCGAAAAAATCGACAGGCCGAGTAGTGCCAGGATCGAGTGTGCCGATGGCACGACGGTCCAGGGCTGGTCGATGACGAGGCTGACCGGAATGAGCAGCACCGCTCCGCAGAGGAGCGAGCCGGCGGCGGGCATCATTGGGTCGAGCCCCTTGAAACCTCGGCCGAAGATTGCCGCCGCGGCATAGGAGATGGTCGCGGCCACAATCGCCAGTTGCGCCAGCGCTTCCTTGCCTACGCCGTGAAACGCTTCAAGACCGATGATGAGGCTGATGCCGATGACACCGGCAACCACGCCGAAAAGCTTGCGGGCTGTCACGGCTTCATGACGCGTGATCAGGACGGTCAGAAGGAAGGTGAAGATTGGCGTCGTCGAATTAAGGATTGTTGCGAGTCCGGCATTCACAGTCAGCTCCGCCCAGGCGATGAGCGTGAACGGAACGACACTGTTGATGCAGGCCTGGATAAAGAAGCGTTTCCAGATGGCAGGGGCGCGTGGCAGCGATAATCCGCGCATCCTGATGATCGCCAGAAGCAACCCGCCGGCGATGAGCGTCCGTGCCGCGATGAAGGTGACAGGCGGAATGGTTTCGACGCCGATCTTGATGAACGTATAGGACGCGCCCCACAGCGTCGCGAGAACGGCGAGGAGGGCGATTTCTTTTGCAAGCGACGGGGCAGGGAGCGTCGATGTGGTCATGATGGTCTACTCAATTTTTGCTGCATGAATATTGTGGGTGGTGCGACGACCTCCCCATGCGGGAGTGAGTGAGTTGCAAAAGCCGAGAACAGCAACCTCAACGATTATCACTGCAATCAACCTTTCTCCCTATGGCGAGCTTGTCGAACCAGGCACATGATCGATGCAAGAAATCGATGGCTCGATGCTTCGGTCACGACCGAACTATATGTTTCGAGTAAACCTGTTTGGTCCTGGGATAGAAATCACACAAGATTTTGCGATTCCTGCACAGGAATGATCAATTCCCATGCAAGAATCATCGAATCCGGCGCAAGAATTTCAATCGAGAGTAGAAATTTGGTTGTTTTCGGTTGCGGTGCTGGCGTCCGGCCATTTTACGGCGCGTATCTTCTTGTTCTCGAATTTGAGGCAGAGCCCGCCGTTGATGAGCTGCAGCGCCTTCTCGCCAAACACCTCGCGGCGCCATCCCTGCAGCGCTGGAATGTCATCCGCATCGCCTTCCGCGGCGATCCTGTCGATCTCGTCGGTGGTGGCGACAACCTTTGCGGCAACGCCGTGCTCCTCGGTAACGAGCCGCAACAGCACCTTCAAAAGCTCGGCCGCTGCACCGGCGCCTTCTGGCGACTGCACGGATTTTGGCAGACGCGGCATGTCTTCCTTGGGCAGATCCAGCGCGAGATTGACAGCATTGAGCAGGCCGGTAGCCATACTCGAACGCTCCCAACCCTTTGGAATCGTTCGCAAACGTGACATCGCTTCCGCATCGCGCGGCTGCTGCTGGGCGATTTCGTAGATGGCGTCATCCTTGATGACCCGGCCGCGTGGCACATTGCGTTCACGTGCTTCCCGCTCGCGCCAGGCGGCGACGCTGCGCAGGACAGCAAGCTCCACCGGCTTGCGCAGGCGCATCTTCAGCCGCTTCCAGGCATCATCCGGATGCATGTCGTAGGTCTCGCGTGCGGTGAGGATCTTCATCTCATCGAGAACCCACTCCGTGCGGCCTTCCGCTTCGAGACTGCTTTTGAGATGCAGGTAAATGTCGCGCAGATGGGTGACGTCGGCCAGCGCATAGTCGAGCTGCTTTTCCGAGAGAGGACGCCGCCGCCAGTCGGTGAATCGCGACGATTTATCGATCTGCGCTCCAACGATCCGTTGCACCAACTGGTCGTAAGCGATTGCATCGCCGAAGCCGCAGACCATCGCCGCGACCTGTGTGTCGAATACCGGATGCGGGATCAGATTGCCGAGGTGAAAGATGATTTCGATATCCTGCCGCGCGGCGTGGAACACCTTGACGATTTTTTCGTCGGCCATCAGCTTGAAAAACGCAGCTAGATCAAGGCCCGGCGCCAAAGCATCGACGATCGCCGTGTGGTCAGGCGAGGCAAGCTGTATGACGCAAAGCTCCGGCCAGAAGGTGGTCTCCCGGATAAATTCCGTATCGACTGTCACGAAATCGGATTGGGTGAGGGCGGCAACAGCCTGTTCAAGCTGATCAGTGGTTGTAATCATGGTCATGAAATTTCTATAGCGAATGGATATGCGTTTGTCTCCGTCCAATCCTGATCTTGACAAATCACCCTCAAAATGCGCTTGTCCGCGCAAATTCCTGGACCGCTTGCGGGGCTTTCCACGCATGTCCATCCCACTATCAGAGGCACTTATCATGCACCGTTACCGCAGCCATACCTGCGCCGCCTTGCGTAAATCGGACGTAGGTTCAACTGTTCGTCTTTCCGGCTGGGTCCATCGCGTCCGCGACCATGGCGGCATTCTGTTCATCGATATCCGCGACCATTATGGCTTGACGCAGATCGTCGCCAACCCGGACTCGCCAGCCTTCAAACTGGCAGAAACCGTGCGCGGTGAATGGGTTATCCGCGTTGACGGCGAGGTCAAGGCTCGTACGGACGACACGATCAACCCCAATATGCCGACTGGCGAGATCGAAGTCTTTGCTCGGGAAATCGAGGTGCTGTCTGCCGCAAAGGAATTGCCTTTGCCGGTATTCGGCGAGCTCGATTATCCGGAAGACATTCGCCTGAAGTATCGCTTCCTCGACCTGCGCCGCGATAGCTTGCACAAGAACATCATGTCGCGGACCAAGATCATCGCTGCGATGCGCCGCCGCATGACCGATGTCGGTTTCACCGAGTTTTCGACACCGATCCTGACGGCGTCGTCCCCCGAAGGTGCGCGCGATTTCCTCGTGCCGAGCCGCATTCATCCCGGCAAATTCTACGCACTGCCGCAGGCGCCGCAGCAGTACAAGCAGCTGATCATGATGTCCGGTTTCGACCGTTACTTCCAGATCGCGCCCTGCTTCCGTGATGAAGACCCGCGCGCTGACCGGCTTCCAGGCGAGTTTTACCAGCTCGATATCGAGATGAGCTTCGTCGAGCAGAATGACGTGCTTTCGACCATGGAACCCGTTTTGCGCGGCGTTTTCGAGGAATTTGCCGACGGCAAGCCTGTGACGCAGGAATTCCCGCGGATCACCTATGACGACGCCATGCGGAAATATGGTTCGGACAAGCCGGACCTGCGCAACCCGATTGAAATGCAGGCGGTGACCGAGCACTTCGCCGGTTCCGGCTTCAAGGTTTTCGCCAACATGATCGCCAACGATCCGAAGGTCGAGGTCTGGGCGATTCCGGCGAAAACCGGTGGTTCGCGCGCTTTTTGCGACCGCATGAATTCCTGGGCGCAAAGCGAAGGCCAGCCGGGCCTGGGCTATATCTTCTGGCGCAAGGAAGGCGACAATCTTGAAGGGGCAGGCCCTCTTGCCAAGAATATTGGTCCGGAACGCACCGAAGCGCTGCGCATCCAGCTGGGTCTCGACGATGGCGATGCGGCCTTCTTCGTTGCCGGCGATCCGAAAAAGTTCGTCTCATTTGCGGGTAGCGCCCGTACACGCGCCGGCGAAGAACTGAACCTCGTCGACCGCGATCAGTTCAAGCTATGCTGGATTATCGATTTCCCGTTCTTCGAGTGGCTCGAAGACGAGAAGAAGATCGACTTCGCCCACAATCCGTTTTCCATGCCGCAGGGTGGAATTGAGGCGCTGGAAAACCAGGATCCCCTATCGATCAAGGCGTTCCAGTACGACATGGTCTGCAATGGTTTCGAGATCGCTTCGGGTGGCATCCGCAACCATTTGCCGGAAACCATGGTCAGGGCTTTCGAGGCTGTCGGTCATTCGCGAGAGACGGTCGAGGAACGTTTTGGTGCTCTCTACCGAGCCTTCCAGTATGGCGCACCTCCGCATGGCGGCATGGCGGCTGGCATTGATCGTATCGTTATGCTGCTCGTCGGCGCAAAGAACCTGCGCGAGATCACGATGTTCCCGATGAACCAGCAGGCCAATGATCTTTTGATGAATGCCCCGTCAGAAGTCTCGCAGGCTCAGTTGCGCGATCTGCACATTCGGCTCAATCCAGTGAAGAAAGAGGTTTAAAAACCTCTTCTAACGGACTCCAACTAAACAAAAAGCCTGGCATTGCTGCCAGGCTTTTTACGGATCAGCTTGATCACTGGTTGGCGTTCACCGTGACGCCGAGGGTCTTGATCAGCGATTTCGGATCGGCCATGCCGCCGGCAGCGATAATGGCAAAGGGCACCGGCTTTGCGGGAGCTGCCTTGACCTCGATATTTTTCGGATCATCGAGATAGGCATTGACGGCAGCCGCAAGCGATTGGGCGAATTCCGCATTGCCGAGTTGCGCCGCCGCCATTGGCAAGATCATCTTGGCCTGACCGACGAGATCGCTGCGCTTGGCATTTTGCTGTTTGGCGAGATAATCCAGCGCCTTGTTGGTGAGTGAAGCATCATCGAAACGGATGGACGCACCGGTAAAGCTCAGCTGCTGCATCAGCCCGAGCATGGCCATGCTTTTGGCGTTGTCATCCTTGCCCTCCATGTTCTTGGTGGCTTCCTGCATGCCCTTGATGAAATCGAGCGTATAGCCCGAAATGTCGATCTTGATGCCGAGCGTCCCAGCATCGTCCGCGACAAAGTCCATTTTTTCCATATTCAGACGGCCGTCGGACATATTCCATGTCCCTGCGGCGTCGATCTTTCCAGAAATGGTCTCGTATCCCAGCGCTTTTAGCGCCTCTTTGGTCTTTGGGTCTTGCACATCAGAAAGGTCGGCCTTGAAGCGCGCGACGCTGCTCGTGAAAGTAACGGGTGACGTCTCGGTAAGCGGTGTGATCGTTGTAATCAAATCATCGGCAGCGAAAATATCCTTGCCCTTGGCATTGACGGCAACGTGCTTGATCTCGGCTTTCTCGTATTGAAAAACCTTGGCCAATGGTTCCGTCGCCCCCTCGGGTGGAAGGGTGATGCCCTGGAGGTTGATGCCCTGGACGCTTATTTTGCTGTCTGGCTCGGCTGGCGGTGTGTAATTGATATCCGGCATAGCCAACGTACCAATTTTGAATCCGCCGCCCGATAGGTCGGCGACGTCGCTGAGCGTAATATCGCCGACTTTGAAGGTCTCCTTCATGCCCGCGGTCGACAGTTTCGTGTCCTGAAGAATGACTGTCGAGTCATGCGTTTCCACATGGCTGTACTCCATCGTACCGCCCTGTTCGCCATAAATGGCCTTTAAGCGGGCGGCAACCGCTTCGCCATCGACCGCATAGGCCGAACCCGCAAATAAAACGGAGAGAGCCGAGGCGGCTGCAAGAACGCGCAGACCCGACTTCATAGGATGGATTGGAGGCATATTTTGATCCCTGTTGTTTTCAACCATAACGCATCAGGAGCGGTAAGACTGTGATGCAATTTGGGCGCTACAAAGTCAGATTTGAGGTGTGGACGCAAGCTCTCTGCAATTGAACGTGCGATGATCGCCACCAGCCTGTGATCTAGGCGAATCATCACTTGCCCGGGATTCAGTGAGTTGATAGTCCATTGACATGGGAAAAAGCCTGATTCCGCCAGACAATGGCGATGATAATGTGGAACCGGTCGATCTGAAGGCGGCGCTGGAAGAACGCTATCTTGCCTATGCACTATCGACGATCATGCATCGCGCTCTGCCGGATGTCCGCGACGGGTTGAAGCCGGTTCACCGCCGCATCATGCATGCCATGCGCCTGTTGCGTCTCTCGCCCGATCAGTCCTATGCGAAATGCGCGCGTATTGTCGGCGAGGTCATGGGTAAATTCCACCCGCATGGCGACCAGTCGATCTATGACGCGCTGGTGAGGCTGTCGCAGGATTTTGCCGTGCGTTATCCCGTTGTCGACGGGCAGGGCAACTTCGGCAATATCGATGGCGATAATCCAGCAGCCATGCGTTACACCGAAGCGCGGATGACCGATGTCGCCATGCTGCTGCTCGAAGGCATTACCGAGGACGCAGTTGATTTCCGCCCTACTTATAACGAGGAAGACGAGGAACCGATCGTTCTTCCCGGCGCATTTCCCAATCTGCTCGCCAATGGCTCCTCGGGCATTGCAGTCGGCATGGCCACCTCGATCCCACCGCACAATGTGTCGGAGCTCTGTGCGGCTGCGCTGCACCTGATCAAGCATCCGGATGCGACGGTCGAAGACCTGATGTCCCAGGCCGAGGACGAGGACCCGCCAAAGACCAAAGTTCGCGGTCCGGATTTCCCGACCGGCGGCATTATGGTCGAGACACCGGAGGCTATTCTCGATGCCTACAAAACCGGGCGTGGCGGGTTTCGCTTGCGTGCACGCTGGCAGGTCGAAGATCAGGGGCGCGGCACCTGGAATATCGTCGTCACCGAAATTCCGTATCAGGTGCAGAAATCACGACTCATCGAAAAGATCGCCGAGCTGCTGATTGCGAAGAAGCTGCCGCTGCTGGACGACGTGCGCGACGAGTCCACGGAAGACGTGCGGCTCGTGCTGGAGCCCAAGAGCCGCAGCGTCAATCCTGAAATCCTCATGGAATCCCTGTTCAAGCTGACCGAGCTTGAAACGCGCTTTCCATTGAACATGAATGTGCTTTCGAACGGCAAGGTACCGAACGTTCTGTCGCTGCGCGATGTGCTGAAGCAATGGCTGGAACACCGGAAGGACGTCCTCATAAGGCGGTCCCGCCATCGTCTCGGCGAGATCGAGCGCAGGCTCGAAATCCTTGGCGGCATGCTGATCGCCTACCTCAATATCGATGAGGTCATTCGCATCATTCGCGAGGAAGACGAGCCGAAGCAGGAAATGATCCGCCGCTTCGAACTCACCGACAACCAGGCTGAAGCCATCCTCAACATGCGTTTGCGTTCTTTGCGCAAGCTTGAGGAATTCGAGATCCGCAAGGAATTCGACGGCCTGACAGGCGAGAAGAAGCAGATCGAGGAATTGCTGGGGTCCGATGCCAAGCAATGGCAGACGATTTCCTGGCAGATCGCCGAGATGCAGAAAAAGTACGGCCCGGACACGCCGCTTGGCAAGCGCCGGACCACTTTCGCCGATGCACCGCAGCATGATTTGACGGACATGCACCACGCCATGATCGAGAAGGAGCCGGTAACGGTCGTCGTCTCCGAAAAAGGCTGGTTGCGCGCCATGAAGGGGCACCTGGCGGACTTTTCGACGCTGACCTTCAAGGAAGGCGACAAGCTCAAGCTCGCCTTCCACGCCGAGACCACGGACCGCATCCTCGTCCTGACGACCGGGGGCAAGTTCTATACGATCGGCGCGAACAGCCTGCCGGGCGGACGAGGTCACGGTGAGCCGATCCGGATCATCGTGGACATGGAGAACGACCAGGATATCGTAACGGCCTTCGTGCACAATCCGGAGCGAAAGCTGCTCCTTTCGTCTCATATGGGCAATGGCTTCCTTGTGCCCGAGGCCGAGGTGATCGCCAATACACGCAAGGGCAGGCAGGTGATGAACGTCAAAACGCCCGACGAAGCTCGCCATTGCATCCCGATCAGCGGCGACAGCGTTGCGATCGTCGGCGAAAACCGCAAGATGCTGGTGTTTCCCCTTACCCAAATTCCGGAACTTGCTCGCGGCAAGGGTGTTCGTCTGCAACGCTATAAGGATGGCGGCGTCGCCGATATCCGCGTTTTCACGATGGAGCAGGGGTTGACGTGGCAGGATGCATCCGGCCGCAGCTTCACTCGCGGAAAGCTCGAATTGCTCGAATGGGCCGGGCCGCGCGCGACGGCGGGGCGCATGGTGCCAAAGGGTTTCCCGCGTTCCGGCAGGTTTTCCTGACAACCAGTTCGATTTGTAGGAAACGAGAATGATCATTCTCGTATTGATCTTCCCTTGAGCGTCGTGTAAATGAGAGAGAACGTTCTCTCTTTTTTGGTGCTTTATGGTTGATCAGGCCCTGCCCAAGCAGGCTGCAAATATCTCGGCCGATGCCGCGGACGACGAACCTCGTTGTTTCGTCGCCAAGCTCTTCGGCAAGCGCGCGCGCAATCGCGAGGCGCAGGAAGAACGCATTCTCACCGCCGCGATGAATTGTTTTATACGTTCCGGTTTTCGTGGCGCGTCCATGAATGAGATTTGCTCGGAAGCCGGCATGAGCCCGGGAGCGCTCTACCGTTATTTTCCTTCGAAAGAAGCGATCATCGAGAAGATTGCCGCGACTCATCGTCACCAAAGTGCGGAAATTCTCGCACGGATGTCGCAGTCAAAGAATATCATTGATGCCATCACGAATGTTGGCCTCGATCACGTGCGCAAGATGTCGATGAATGATCAGGGGCCGGGGCCTCGCGATTCCAGCGCCCGTCTTTTTGTCGAGGTGCGCGCCGAATCCATGCGTAACGAAAGCGTTGCCGGCATCTGTGACCTGCACGAAGGCCTGATGCGCGAAGAGCTGCTCGCAGCATTTTCCGCCGCCAAGGAACGCGGCGAGATCGATCCTGTCACCGATCTCGAGCTCGCGGTGGCGTCACTGGCTGCCATGGGCGAGGGGATCATCATGCGTAATTTTCCTGCGCAAGGCGTACCGCTTGAGGCGCTGGAACCGGTGTTCCGCGCGCTCGCCGTCGGCTTGCTGCGGCCCACAAATCCTCTGGCGAACAAATGAATATTGCTCTCACCCCGGGTCTTCCAATGAGCCACAACAGCAAAAAAGTCCTGATTTCCTTGGCTCTCGCCCTGGGCCTCTCAGCGTCCGTGACGACCAGCGGATTTGCCGACGAGAAAACGGCGGCAGCTATCCACGAGGCCAAGCCGCCGGTCATCAATGTCATCCCTGCAGGCATCAATGAAATGGTCGCAACGCTCACCGTCACCGGTACGATCGTGCCTCGCCAGGAGGTGGCAGTAGGCACCGATGTCGCCGGTTTGCTTGTTCTGGAGCTGAATGCCGATCAGGGTGACGTGGTGAAAGAGGGCGATATCCTCGCGCGCCTCGATAAATCGTCGCTCGAAATCCAGTTGGCTCAGATCGAAGCGCAGCGCGCCCAGGCCGATGCTTCCATTGCCCAATCCGAGGCGCAGATCGTCGACGCGGAGATTGCCGTCCGCCAGGCGCAGGAAGCTCTCGAGCGGGCGCGTGCCCTGTCGATGAAGGGCATCAACTCCAAAATGGAACTGGACAACGCCACCAACGCGTATGACAGCGCCAACGCCCGTCTCAATACGGCCCGGCAGGCCCTGGCCGCCACCAAGTCGCAATTGCAGCTCGTTGCTGCGCAAAAGCGCGATGTCCTGCTGCGACTGGAGAAGGCCGATGTGAGGGCGCCGGCAAGCGGCGTGGTGTTGAGTCGCAACGCTCTTCTCGGTGGGATTGTCTCTTTCAATGCCGGCCCGCTGTTCCGCATAGCCCGTGATCGCGATTTCGAGCTGGCGGCCAATATTCCTGAAGTCGATCTGCCGCGCTTGAAAGAAAATATGCCGGTCTCCGTCCGCGTATCCGGCTTGGACGATCCGGTTGCCGGCCGTGTCCGCCTCATATCGCCGGAGATCACCGCAAGCTCGCGTCTGGGTTCGGTCAAAATCGCGCTGGACAGGAATGCATCGATCCGGCCCGGCAACTTTGCCCGGGCAGTCATCGAGCTGACCCGCCGCGAAGGCGTCAGCGTTCCGCTCTCCGCCGTGGTTTACCATGGGCCGTCAGCGCTCGTGCAGGTGGTCAAGGATGGTGTCATCGAAAGCCGCAAGGTTGAGCTTGGCATTCGCAATGATCGAGCTGTCGAGGTCCTGCAGGGCCTTGGGGAGGGCGAAGATGTCGTGGCGCGTGCCGGTACGTTCGTTGCCAATGGCGATCGCGTCACACCTGTCCGGGTAAGCGGCGAGGCGACGGGGGCCATCAAATGAACTGGAACATTTCCGCTTGGTCTATCCGCAATCCCGTCCCGTCGATCCTGCTTTTTGTCGTGCTGGTGGTGCTGGGCTTGATGGCCTTTGCCAAGTTGCCCATCACACGCTTTCCCAATATCGATGTGCCTTTGATTTCGGTCTCCGTCACCGATCCAGGCGTGGCGCCGACGGAACTTGAAACGCAGATCGCCAAGCGGGTCGAGGATTCGGTGGCGAATATCACTGGCGTGAAGAATGTCACGACCAATTTGACCGAAGGCAATTCCACGACGCTCGTGGAGTTCCGGCTCGAGGTCGATACGCAAAAGGCATTGAACGACGTCAAGGATGCAGTTTCGCGTATCCGCGATGACCTTCCCGCGACGATCAAGGAGCCGATAATCAATTCTGTCGACGTGGAGGGTTCTGCGATCCTGACTTACGGCGTTTCGGCGCCGACAATGACTTCGGAAGAGCTTTCCTGGTTCGTCGATGACAAGATCCTCCGCGATATCCAGGGCTTGAAAGGCGTCGGACGTGTCGAGCGGTATGGCGGCGTCACGCGTGAAATCCGCGTCGCGCTGGATCCCGATCGATTGACCGCACTTGGCGTGACGGCTGCCGATGTGAATCGTGCGCTGAAGTCGATGAATGCCGATCTGACCGGCGGACGCGGCGATCTCGGTACCACCCAGCAGACGATCCGCACGCTCGGCGCATCGCGCACCCTTGATGATTTACGGGCAGTGGAAATCCCGATTGCTGGGGGACGGTCCGTGCGGCTCGATCAGCTCGGAACGATCACCGACGCCTATGAGGAGCCAAAGTCCTTTGCGCGCGTGAACAACCAGACCGTCGTATCGCTCGGCGTATTCCGCGCCAAGGGCGCGAGTGACGCCGATGTCTATTCGCTGGTGCAGGCCCGAATGGACCAGCTGCAGCAGAAATATCCCGACGCGCGCTTCAGCATCATCGATAACTCGGTGAACTACACCTATGGCAATTATGAATCCGCCATGAGTTCATTGGTGGAAGGCGCATTGTTGTCGATCGTCGTGGTCTTCCTGTTCCTGCGCAATGTCCGCGCTACTTTGATTGCGGCCATTGCCTTGCCGTTGTCGGCAATCCCGACCTTCTGGGCCATCGACATGCTCGGATTTTCGCTCAATCTGATCAGCTTGCTTGGTATCACGCTGGTGACGGGTATCCTGGTCGACGATGCCATCGTCGAGATCGAGAATATCGTCCGGCACATGCGATCCGGCAAATCGCCATACCGTGCGTCGCTCGAAGCCGCCGATGAAATCGGTCTCGCGGTTATCGCCATTTCGGTGACCATTATCGCTGTCTTCGCACCGGTCAGCTTCATGAGCGGCATCGCCGGGCAGTACTTCAAGCAGTTCGGTCTGACGGTAGCCGTCGCAGTGTTCTTTTCACTGCTCGTCGCCCGTCTGATAACACCGATGATGACGGCCTATCTTCTGCGCGATGGCAAGAGCCTGCATCATGGCGAGCAGGAGACTGGCTGGATCAAGGCCTATACCCGTTTCCTCACCGTCACTCTGCGCTATCGATGGCTGACGCTGCTCAGTGGCGTGGCCATTTTCGCCATCGCGATCTGGGCCATGGGCTTTCTACCAGCTGGTTTCGTGCCGCCGCAGGACGAAGCGCGCGTCGCCGTCAGCCTCGAGCTGCCGCCAGGAGCACCGATCGATGAGACCCGCCGGGTCACCGACGAAGCGGCATCGCTGGTCCGCGAAATTCCCGAGGTCCAGCAAACCTATATAACCGGCGGCGCCTCGCCAACGGGCTCTCTCGACACCCGCCGCGCAACGATGATCGTCAAGCTCAGTCATAAGAGCGAGCGTGAACGTACGCAAAAGCAGGTCGAGGTGGATATTTTCAACAAACTGTCGCAAGTACCTGATTTGCGGGCGAATTTCGTCAATGACCGCGGAGAGCGCGAATTCGCTGTCGGCGTCATCGGCAGCAACGGCGACAAGGTCAATGAACAAGCACGCTCACTGCAGAGCGCCATGACTGCGACTGGCAACTTTCAGGCAGTATCTTCGACGGCGGCGCTTGATCGACCGGAAATCATCGTAACGCCCCGCATGGACAAGCTGGCGGAGCTGGGCATCTCCACAACAGCGCTGTCGGACGCGTTGCGCGTTGCGACGCAAGGTGATCTCGATCCCAATCTTGCCAAATACACTGTCGGCGACCGGCAGATACCGATCCGCGTTCAATTGACCGAAGAATCCCGCCGCGATCTATCGATTCTCAGTACGCTGACCGTCACCACACCATCGGGAGTCGTGGTGCCGCTGGAATCCATTGCCCAGATCAGTTTCGGGCAAGGGCCGTCCTCGATCGAGCGCTTCAATCGCGAACGGCGTATCGTTGTCGGCGCCAACATGGCCGGCGGCAAGGAGATCGGCGAGGGGCTCTCTATCGTCAAGAACCTGCCGGAGGCGAAATCCATGCCGGAGGGCGTGCGTATCCAGGAAACCGGCGACGCCGAAGTCATGGGCGAGGTCTTCGCCGGGTTCCGCGATGCCATGATCATGGGCCTGATGCTGGTGTTCGTCGTTCTTATCCTGCTGTTCGGCAGTATTTTCCACGCCTTCACCATTTTGATGTCATTGCCGTTGTCGATCGCCGGTGTCGCCGTCGCGCTGCTATTGACAAACAATTCGGTCTCCATGGCGGTCGTCATCGGTATTCTAATGCTGATGGGCATCGTCACCAAAAACGCTATCATGCTTGTCGATTTCGCCGTCGAAGAGGTGAAACATGGCATACCGCGCAATGAAGCGATCATCGACGCGGGCCGCAAGCGTATTCGCCCGATTGTCATGACCACGATTGCCATGTCGGCCGGCATGCTGCCCGCAGCCATGGCTTTCGGTGACGGCGGTGAGTTCCGTGCGCCGATGGCGATTGCGGTGATTGGCGGCCTGTTGATCTCGACCGTCCTGTCACTGGTGTTCGTGCCGTCTTTCTACACGATCATGGACGATGTCAGCCGTTGGACAGCGCGTGTATTCCATTGGTCGTTCCGTCCGAACAAGCCCGATGAGCCGGGGATCATCGTGAGGCCCGGCATTCACACCGTTCCTCTGCTGCCTTCGAAGCCTGCTGCTATTGAAGCGGCAGAGTAAGCTTGCTCCAGGGTTCTGTCTCTAGATCGGATGGCGGACCAAGCCTGCTATCCGTGACCTCTTGCGCGCATGATACATCTGCCAAAGCGAATGACTCACGAGCGATGTAATGATTATGATCCCGCCCGCAAGGGTCGGATCGCTGGGCCGTTCTGCAAAGACCAGCCAGACCCAGATCGGCGTCAACACGGTTTCCAGCAAATAAAACATGGCAACCTCAGGTCCAGAAAGGAACCGTGGACCAGCAGCGAGGCAGAGAAAGGCGAGGGTCGTCACGACCGCGCCGTTGAAAATGATCCAGCCGGGTACTGCCACGGTGTAACCGTTCTGCGAGACCATAAAGGCAGCGACGATCATCGGCAACATGGTGCCGATAATCGCGGCAAATCCCATATCCTTGCCCGAAGAGCGGCTGACCGTGATCGCTGTGGAAAGAATGAAGGTGGACAGCAGAGCCACCAGATCGCCGAAAACATGACCGGAGGATAGCCCCTCGCGCACAATGATTCCGACGCCGATGAGCATGAAAAACATGGCGATGAACGTAACCGTCTTCGGTCGTTCCTTCAGGAATACCCAGGACAGCAACGCTGAAAACACGGTGTTGAACGCCAGGATGAAGACAAGATTAGCCGTCTTCGTATTATAGACCGCGATCATGAAGCAGATCGAAGCGAGGCCATAGAGACCTGCGACCAAAAACCCGACGCGGCCGGGAACGATCGTACGCGCGCGCCCTGTCGCAAGACTCCATACCGCCCAGATGACAAAGGCGCTGATGAATGTCGTACCGCTGCGCAAAAGCAGCGTCGACCAGGTCTCGCCTTCACCGAGCCTTAGCAGGGGAATATCTGCGGACAGGATCAATCCGCCGAGGCCAGTGATAAGGAGACCTTTGCGGTGATCGAGATGAAGTTGAGACATGCGGCGGCGTTTCCCGTATTTTTGTTATGCCGCGTGGTCTAGCTGGAAGGACAATCTTCGTCCAGAGGCGCAAGAACGTAAAACAAAGTTCAGCGATACAAGACGTGTTCAAACGGCCAGGATGTTTTGAGCCAGCTGGAAACCGTCTCGTACAGCGGCGTGTCGAGATAAGCGCGGTCGGCGGTGACCCATGACCTCACAACCGTTATCGCCGGATCTTGCTTGGAGGGATAGATATAGACGCAGCCAATCACTTGCGACCCTTCGAGCACCGTATAGGTAAATCCGGTGCGGTTGGTAAAATCGCGAGCGTGCTCTTCGAGATCGCCAAGATTGGCTTCGAGGCTCATGCCTTGCAGTGGCGGCCAGTCGCTGAAACCCGGCGTTGCAAGGATGTGGGGAATGCTCGAGGACCACGCCTGGTGATCCGACAGATTGTGCTGCGGCCCAAGGGGCTCAAGCCGGAAGTCTTGCCCGTCAAGTCCTGCGGGGGGCACAAAATTCGCTGGTACAAAGCTCATCTAATCCTGGCGTTCCCAGCCTTTTGTGCCGAGATGTTCCTGCGGCTTGTAGCGGATTTTATATTGCATCTTGCGCGAACCCTCGACCCAATAGCCGAGATAGACATGCGGCAAACCGGCGGCTGCGGCGCGCTGTATATGATCGAGGATCATGAATGTGCCGAGCGAACGGCTTGCATGTTCCGGGTTGAAGAAGGAATAGACCATAGACAGCCCATCTCCCATCACGTCCGTCAAGGCGACGGCGATGAGTTCACCTTCGCCCTTCTTGGTAATGAAGGAGTCGGGTCCGCGCCGCCTGTATTCGATGATTTGCGTTGGCACATGCGTATCCTCGACCATCATCGCATAGTCGAGCACCGTCATTTCTGACATGCCGCCCTTGTTGTGGCGCGCGTCGAGATAATGCCGGAACAGCGAATATTGCTCGGTAGAAGGCTCGGCGTGGTGGATATTCCCGATCAAATCGCGGTTGCGGTTCCAGACCCGGCGCATGGACTTGTCCTGCTTGAACTCGCCCGCTAGGATTCGTACCGATACGCAGGCTCTGCAGTTCTCGCAGGCCGGGCGATACGCGATATTCTGCGAGCGACGAAAGCCGCCCTGTGTCAGCAGTTCATTGAGTTCTGCGGCGCGACCGCCGACGAGATGCGTGAAGACCTTGCGCTCAAGCTGACCCTCCAGGTAAGGACAGGGCGAAGGCGCTGTCAGGAAGAACTGCGGTGATTGCTGCGGCTGATGGGTCATCCAAGGTCCTGAGACGGTCTTAACACCTATAGAATCCTATGACCGCCTGAAACGTCAATTCAATTATATTGTATTCAGATGTGTATGTCTTGGACGAGTTAGGTTCGCTGGCTGTTATCTGACCGAACCTCCGCCGCAGCGCGCGCCATTCCATGAATGGCTGGGTGCATCATACTTGCCATTGACGGAGCTGCCCCAGCTTCCGTTGAAACCGTCAAAATCACTGGAGAAGTCGAGGTAGAGAAGCCCGGTACCATATTTGTCAGTCCAGACCAGTGCGCGGGACGTGCCGCTGCCGATGTCCTTTTCTACCAGGTTGCCTTCGACGCGACCATCCGGCTCATCGAGTTCATAGGTGCCGGAAAGATGGCCATCCCTGGCGACATTCAGGGTCGTCTCCACATCACGATAGTCACCACTAGAGATCATCTCGCCGCAAAACCGTCCTGCAGGTGACGCTGCCATGCTGGTCGTGGTGCCAAGGCCATAGAGTGCAAGCGCCGCAGTAGCGAACGCCAAGAAGCGTAAGTTCATGATATTACCAAGCCAAATGAAGAAGGGCTCCAGATCAGGAGCCCTTGAAATTAGTTATAAGCGCGAACGACAACCGTGCCGAGCAAAAGGTCGTGGACAGTGCGTTTGCGATCGAGAAACAGTGTTGCCAGCAGAATGAGCGGCGTCAGGACCACGTTCAGGCACCAGAACAGGACGGTATGAACGACCGCGAGCAAGCCGTCGACCTTCTGCCCATCCAGACGTTCAAGCTTCAATCCCATCATCTGCATGCCTTTCGTCGCCTGGCGTGGTCCGCCAAGAGTTGTTGCGACGTAGGCAAGGGCGACAACAGGAAACATGATGCCATACAATATCCAGCCGAGACCCAGAGTCGCCACACCAATGATGGCGATGAGGATCGCGACGGGAATGCACAGGAAGAAAACAATCACATAGTCGATCAGGAACGCGAAGATGCGGCTCGTGCGCACGCCCTGATACAACCGCCAATCATCAAGGCGGTTGGTGACAATTTCGCCATCAAGGGTCTTCGTGTTCATTTCATTTCCTGTTCACAAGACGGACACATCGCCGTTGCGTTGCAATTGGGAATTCGAGAACAAAATATCAAGAAGATTTCAATAACCGGCTTGCAAACGTTCCGCCACGGTCGGTGCAAAATAGGTCAGGATGCCATCGCAGCCGGCCCGCTTGAAGGCCAGGAGCGTTTCCATCATGACCCGCTCCTCGTCGATCCAGCCATTGGCGCCAGCAGCCTTGATCATCGTATATTCACCGGAAACCTGATAGGCGAAGGTCGGCACGGCGAAGGTGTCTTTTAGCCGGCGGATAATATCGAGATAGGGCAGGCCAGGCTTCACCATCAGCGAATCCGCGCCCTCGGCCAGATCTTGCTCGGCCTCGCGTACCGCCTCATCGCTGTTTGCCGGGTCGATATAGTAGGTCTTCTTGTCGCCCTTCAAACGGCCCGACGTTCCGATCGCCTCGCGGTAAGGGCCATAGAAGGCCGAGGCGAATTTCGTGGCATAGGCCATGATCGCCACGTCCTGAAAGCCGTTCTGGTCCAAGGCATCGCGGATAGCGCCAATACG
Source organism: Phyllobacterium sp. 1468 (assembly GCF_031455525.1). Lineage (NCBI taxonomy): Bacteria > Pseudomonadati > Pseudomonadota > Alphaproteobacteria > Hyphomicrobiales > Phyllobacteriaceae > Phyllobacterium > Phyllobacterium sp. 1468. The sequence continues at coordinate 368,330 of NZ_JAVDSX010000004.1, forward strand.
CCCGTCCATCATGTCCGACGGCGCGATGATATCGGCACCCGCTGCTGCCTGCAGCACGGCGCCTTGGGTGATTTGCTCGACGGTCTCGTCATTGACGATGATGCCATCGCGCAGGATGCCGTCATGGCCGTGGCTCGTGAAAGGATCGAGCGCGACGTCGGTGATCATGCCGATTTCCGGCACGGCGCTCTTGATCGCCCGCGTCGCACGGTTGATGAGATTATCGGGATCGAGAATGCCGGAACCTGCATCATCGCGCAGGTCCGCATCGATATTGGCAAACGTGGCGATGGCGGGGATGCCGAGCTTGGCTGCACGCTCTGCCTCGCGCACCGCCATATCGACGGAGAAACGCTGGACACCGGGCATGGCGTTTATGTCCTCGCGCCGGTTCGTACCTTCGCACAGGAAAATCGGCCAGATCAGATCATCGACGGTCAGCTGGTTCTCCTGAACCAGACGCCGCGACCAATCGGCCTTGCGCATGCGTCGCAAGCGGCGGCCTTGCGTGATTTCGTCGACCGTTCTTGCCGCACGTGTTTGAAAGGTTGGATGTTTGTTCATGATTGCTCAGCCGGACGTTGGCATTTCCTCGTTGTTTGGAATTGTTTTAACAGGGAACGTCCTGTTGACCAAGATGCCCGCCATAGATGTGATCCATTGACGCGGTGTGCCAGAGTTTCCTAACCTCTGTTACGAAGGTTCGGAGGGGAGCATGGAGATCGATTTCGGCGGCGAGGGGGAAGTCGTATTCGAGCGCCGAGGCAAGGCTGGCCTCATTCGCCTGACGCGGCCGAAGGCCTTGAACGCCCTGACGCGGAACATGGTCAATGCGATGCATCGTGCACTTGTCGCGTGGTCGTCCGATCAAGATGTCCATTGTGTCCTTGTCGAGGGTGAGGGACGGGCCTTTTGTGCCGGCGGCGATATTCTCGCGGTCTATCACGCCGGCCGGTCCGGTCGGCCCTTCTATGAGTTCTTTGCTGACGAATACCGCCTCAACGCCTATATCAGGCACTTTCCGAAGCCTTATATCTCGCTGATCGATGGTATCTGCATGGGTGGCGGCGTTGGAATTTCGGTCCATGGCTCGTATCGCGTTGTTACAGAAAATATCGTGTTCGCAATGCCGGAAGTCGGCATCGGCTTCTTCCCGGACGTCGGAGGAAGTGCCTTTCTTCCGCATCTTCCCGATCATTTCGGCACTTATCTTGCGCTGACGGGTAACCGTATCCGTCAGGGCGATTGCCTTCAAAGTGGGATTGCCACCCACGCCATCAAGGCGGAAAACAAGGAGAAGCTGCGGCGTAGTCTGATCAGAACAGGCAATCCCGAAACGGCACTGCGCGGCAAAACCATCAACCCCGACTACGAAACGCCCGAAAAAACCCGCGACATGATCGGCGTGCTGTTCGATTCGAAAACACTGGGCGGTTGCGTGATCCGCCTGGCCGCCGCTGGCGTAAATGGCAGCGACGAAGCGCAAAAGCTTCTCGATCTCATCAAGACCCGTTCGCCGACGAGCCTGCATGTGACGTTCCGGCAGATCGAAGACGGCCGCGATCTCGACATGGATCAATGCATGCAGATGGAGTACCGCATTCTATCTCGCATGCTCGAGAACCATGATTTTTATGAGGGTGTTCGTGCGCTTCTTGTGGATAGGGACAATATGCCTGTGTGGAGCCCGGACAAAATTGACGATATAACGCCCGAAATGGTCGATACCTATTTTGCATCACTGGGCGAGCGCGAACTGCAACTGACATGAAAAGACATACATGAGCGATAGGCCCACCCATCTGCCATTCGATGCGACAATGGCTCAACTCGGCTTCGTGTGGTTCCTGCGGCTTGTCTCCATCTATTGCCTCGTTGCAGGCGTCGGCTACTGGGCGCAGCTCAGCGGCTACTATGAAGGCATGCTCTGGCGGTTCGATTTGATGCCCTGGCAGTGGAAGGTCGCGACCGTCTCGCTTGCCATGCTCTATCCCGTGGCGTCGACCGGGTTGTGGATGATGGTCTCCTGGGGCCCGGTCATATGGTTTGTGGCCGCATTGGGCGAAACGCTCATGTTTACGGTGTTCTCGAATTACTTTTTCTACAGGCCGCAGATCGCCATCGTCCATGGCTGCGTGGCGCTGCTTTATATTCTGTTCCGGATTGTGCTTTTCGTGCAGAAGCGCCAGCACGCCATGCCCGTCAGGTAAGTCTTCATTAAGATTGAAATTGATTCATTCGCGGTAACGCACTGTTAAGTCTGTGTTTTAAGTCGAATTTTATGCGTATTCGATAGTGTCTCCTCAACGGTGAGAAAAATACACCGAAACAACAGTGAGGCAGGTACTATGAACAACACACAGAGAAAGTCTGGTGAGAACCAGCGTTCGACACCAAGTGATACAGCATTACGTACACTATATCTTGAAGCACTTCAGTTGGTCGAACGGTTACATCGTCGTCTGCTTGATGTGGTCAAGGATGAGTTCGACCGCAATGGTCGCAGCGACATCAACGCCATCCAGGCATTGCTGCTGTTCAACATCGGCAATGCGGAACTGACCGCAGGCGAACTGCGCAGCCGCGGTTATTATCTGGGCTCGAACGTTTCCTACAATCTGAAGAAACTCGTCGAGCTCGGCTTCATCTCCCATGAACGTTCACGCACCGACCGCCGTTCGGTCCGGGTCAGCCTGACCGAAAAGGGAACCGAGGTCGCCGAATTGGTCGCGGGTCTCTATGAACGTCATGTCGCATCGATCGAACATGTTGGTGGCATCAAGGCGGAAGAATTCCAGTCGATGAACAAGGCACTGCAGCGCCTCGACCGCTTCTGGAACGACTCTATCGCCTACCGCATGTAAGGCCATGCAATCCACGGCAAAAGCCCGGCTTCGTGCGAAACGAAGGCGGGCCTTGTTGTTCAAAGCTCGAGAGGAAACGGCGTTCTTTCCCAAAAACTCTCGATCCCGTAAGACCTAACGGATTGCGCTTCCCAGTCGTGGAAGATCTTTGCCAGAGCGGCGCGATCACCTGCAAGTAGAGCTAAATGAAACGTCGGATTTTCAGCAATAAGGATTTCTAGTAGCCTCCCGGCAGGATAAACCGGCTTCTGTTCAATGGAATTCCACAATTCCTGCGCCTTATCAAAATGCCCTGCGGCTGTAGCCATCAGCATTCGCTCAAAGGTGCTGGTTTTATAGGGAAATTCATCTGCCGGACCGATAGCAGCGGCAAACGTCTCGAAGTCATCGAATGAGACGATCTTTCTAAGGTTGGGTAGCACGTCTTCTTCAATCATCTCGTACATGAGCTCGATACTGGCAGGCCTGGTAATATCCCAACATACCACTTCTATTCGGACTTCATCATCCCGGTGTTTTGGTTTTTCATGATTTTGGTTGTGATCTAAGATTGCTCTCCTCATGTCCCAGGTTACACGCATTTTTCCAACGCTACTGTCAGGATGGGGTATCGATTTACCAATCATAGGAAAGTTTTCCAGCTTTGAGAGTTCTCCGGGTTCAACATAAAAACCGTAGAGTCGCTCACAGCGTGCATTTTTCCATCGGCCTTGATCCAACAATATGAGATTGACCTCGGCAATTGTCACAAACTCATTCTTGTCACTGCTACGGTCAATATAAATGCCCTTCAACATGTGTCGGACTGGTTTGAGGAAGAGAAATCTACCCATCAAGACCACATCCGGATTGCGGGCGAGCACGGGCTTAAGCGTTTGAGAAACTTGAGAAATCGTCGTCATTGCTCTAGGTTCACTTCTACAATGCGTACTTCAGGCATGCGCAAGTTCTTGCACTTGGTCAAACTCGGGGCAATACCGTTTTATTTCATCTTTTGTGGCCAGACGCCCACCCGATTTGAGCCGCATCTGAATTGGCTTGCTCTCATCTACGCCTCCCCAATCCTTGGGTCGAAACAGTATGATCGGCTGTTGCCGCGGATTGTTCTGTTTTGATAGGCGATTGAAGGTGGCAAGGCCATCCTCGAAAGATAGAGGGCTTGGAAACTCTTCCGGCTTTTTGAATAACTCAGGGGCTGCCAAGCCGGTGGCTGCCCCGACGCCTGCACCAGCCGCAAAATCACCACCGCCACCACCCGCAGTGAGTGATTCGAACCGGTTCAGTGGACCGCGATTATCCAGATATGCTACCTGCGATGAACCGCCATTTTCGTCCGACCATCTTCCACTGGTTTCACCACTGCCAGCCGGAACACGCGACTGGTCTGGATCGAAGTTCGCGCGAAGCTCCAATGTCTCCAGCAGATCGAGCTGCTCCAGCAGCATCTTCTGCTCGCGTCGGACATGATCGGGTGCACGGTAGTTGGACCCATAATGCGGGGCGAGCCTCTCCAGCGCAAAAATAACATTGTTGCCAGCTATTTGATGTTTCACACGAAGGATCGTGTATTCCGGTGTGTCAAAAATACTCATGAATAAAATCCCTTAAGTAAAGGATCATATTCCTATTATTGGTCGTATTCCGCCAGATTTTTCGAGTTGTCGGCGCCGAAGGCACCCAGTCATTAATCCGCCATGTTGCGCGTTGGAATGCCACAACACATATTCGTAAAGTTCCATAGACAGCCGGAGAGGGCTGGTCGCGGGTCTCTATGAACGTCATGTCGCATCGATCGAACATGTTGGTGGCATCAAGGCGGAAGAATTCCAGTCGATGAACAAGGCACTGCAGCGCCTCGACCGCTTCTGGAACGACTCTATCGCCTACCGCATGTAAGGCCATGCAATCCACGGCAAAAGCCCGGCTTCGTGCGAAACGAAGGCGGGCTTTGTTGGTTCAAAGCTCGAGAGGAAACGGCGTTCTTTCCCAAAAACTCTCGATCCCGTAAGACCTAACGGATTGCGCTTCCCAGTCGTGGAAGATCTTTGCCAGAGCGGCGCGATCACCTTTAAGCAAGGCAGGATAGAAATCCGGGCTCATCGACTTAAAGATCTCAAGCTCTTGTACTTTGAAGTAATCGGGGTCCTGTTCGTGTCGATTCCATAATTCGCGCGCTTTATCCAAATCGCCTTCGACCGCAGCAATAAACATGCGTTCGAACACGCTCGTTCGGTAGGGATAGTTGTCCGCCCAACCCAGCGTATCGGCAAACGTTATGAAGTCGTCAAATGATACGATTTTTCGTAGATCAGGAAGAACCTCATCCTCAATCATTTCACACATCAGGCGAATAGTTGCCGGTTCCGCGATATTCCACAAAACCCGCCACCCCCCGATCCGCTGATCCAGTTCTTCCATGCTCGTATAATTTCTGTTGTAAAGTTGAACAGCCCTGTCCATCTCGATTGTGGTACGAATTTTACCCACGGCACGGGGGTTGTCATCGTCATTATAGTTGACTGTTTCTGGAACAGGGATCTGCAATTTGGCCAAATCCTTTGGATCGATATAAGTTCTGTTAAAGCGCTCCCCACGGGAACTTTCATAGCGTCCTTTGTTCAAGACTATAAGATTGACTGTGGTGCTGGGCACAAATTCATTTTTATTACTGCTTCGGTCAATATATATGCCCTTCAAAATATGACGCACTGGTTTGAAGAAAAGGAATCGTCCCATCAAAACCAGGTCCGGGTTGCGGGTGAGCACTGGAGCCAGCGTCCTGCGAACTTGGGATGTTGTCGTCATCGGCTTGGGTTTACTTCCACGATACGGACTTCGGGCATAGGTTTAATACGCCGTTTGACAGACTCGTATATTTCAATAGCTCGTGGGATGGTGATGCCTTTGGTCCCAGTTTTAAGATCGTAAACACACACTGTATCGTCGTGCTGGACCTGTCCCCTCGTATCTATGCGCAGGGAGTTTTTTGAGGGGTATTGCGGATTCCGTTGATAGAAGTCGGGAGCTTCCATAACCTCTTCCCTATATTTTACGAACGATTCTTCTGTATACAGGTTTTTATTGTCAGGGTCTTCCAGTGTGAGATCTTTCATATTCACATGCGTTGCTGTTCCCCATGTGGCTGCAGATGAGTATTCAGACCGAGGGCCGGTCCTCGCCGCAGCTTCGTCAGCCAGCCGCTGCACTTGGTCAAACTCGGGGCAATACCGTTTTATTTCATCTCTTGTGGCCAGACGCACACCCGATTTGAGCTGCATCGATATTGGCTTGCTCTCATCGCCGCCTCCCCAATCCTTGGGTCGAAACAGTATGATCGGCTGTTGCCGCGGATTGTTCTGTTTGGACAGGCGATTGAAAGTGGCAAGGCCATCCTCGAAAGATAGAGGACTTGGAAACTCTTCCGGCTTTTTGAATAACTCAGGGGCTGCCAAGCCGGTGGCTGCCCCGACGCCTGCACCAGCCGCAAAACCACCACCGCCACCACCCGCAGTGAGTGATTCGAACCGGTTCAGTGGACCGCGATTATCCAGATACGCTACCTGCGATGAACCGCCATTTTCGTCCGACCATCTTCCACTGGTTTCACCACTGCCAGCAGGAACACGCGACTGGTCTGGATCGAAGTTCGCGCGAAGCTCCAATGTCTCCAGCAGATCGAGCTGCTCCAGCAGCATCTTCTGCTCGCGTCGGACATGATCGGGTGCACGGTAGTTGGACCCATAATGCGGGGCGAGCCTCTCCAGCGCAAAAATAACATTGTTGCCAGCTATTTGATGTTTCAGACGAAGGATCGTGTATTCCGGTGTGTCAAAAATACTCATGAATAAAATCCCTTAAGTAAAGGATCATATTCCTATTATTGATAGCGACTCGTCAATTGGTCTTTGGTCGTATTCCGCCAGATTTTCCGAGTTGTCGGCGCCGAAGGCACCCAGTCATTAATCCGCCAGGTTGCGCGTTGGAATGCCACAACACATATTCGTAAAGTTCCATAGACAGCCGGAGAGGGCTGGTCGCGGGTCTCTATGAACGTCATGTCGCATCGATCGAACATGTTGGTGGCATCAAGGCGGAAGAATTCCAGTCGATGAACAAGGCATTGCAGCGCCTTGACCGCTTCTGGAACGACTCTATCGCCTACCGCATGTAAGGCCATGCAATCCACGGCAAAAGCCCGGCTTCGTGCGAAACGAAGGCGGGCTTTGTTGCTTAAAGCTCGAGAGGAAACGGCGTTCTTTCCCAGATTTTCTCCAGCTTGTGATTGGTGACTGTGGCCGCTTCCCATTCATGCAGGATACGGGCAATCTCAAAGCGATCACCATCAACGAGGGCGCGATAGAATCCTGGGCGATATTCTTTGATATCGGCAAGTATTCGAGCATCTCGTTCGAGATTTTTCCGTGACAGCTCGAGGTCGCCATTGGCCGCCGGAATGTACACCTCAAGATATTGGATATGGCCCGTATAATCGATTGGAAAGCGGAAACCGGAGATGAATGCGAAATAATCTTCGAACGTATTGATAGTACGCAACTTCGGCAAAGCCTCGTTTTCGATCATGTCCAGCATTTGCTTGATCGTTTCCGGTTGCCTGATATCCCAGTCGGATGACCGGATATTGCGAGGACCGTAGATATTTCTGAAAATTCGTTGTCCGAATCCCCTAACACCTCTGCTTTTTGCTGGTATGAGCATGCTGAGCGAAATACGAGGCGCAAATGCGTGCGGATCAATCGTGGATTCGATGAAGACTGCCCGCCAGATATGGCGGACAGGTTTGATCATCACGAACCGGCCGATGCTTGCAAGATCACTATGTTGCTGAATGAGGGGGCGCACTGCTTGCCGGACTTGTGCGATCGTTGTCATTTTCTTCCTCCCCTACCAATGACGCCCGGACTTGGTCTAATCTGGATAACAAAGAACCATTTGATTTTTGGTAGGATCGCGTATTCCGGTGTGTCAAAAATGCTCATGAATAAAATCCCTTAAAAAGGGGATCATATTCCTATTATTGGTAGCGACTCGTCAATTCGTCTTTGGTCGTAATCGGCGAGGTTTTTCGAGTTATTGGCGCCGAAGACACCCAGTCATTAATCCGCCATATTGCCGTGGAAATGCCACAACACATACTCAGTGACGTTCCACAGACGGCCGGAGAGGGCTGGTCGGCATTTGAACCATCACAATTGCGCGATCAGTGCGAATATTGCTGTTTGTTAAGAATGTTCCTGATAATTTTCGCGACCGAAGCTGTTTTTCTTTGCAAGCGGCGGGTTGACGGCAGATTTCCAGTTGGGTTGGACAAAATATGAAGAAATTTGGATCATCAGCACTTGACCGCCGTACCTTTTTGACTGGCGTGGCAACTGCTGGTCTTGCCGCGGTAACAACATCGGCCTTTGCACAGCAGACGGATATTGGCGAAATTCTTGCCGCTCCGCGACGGGGTAACTGGGATGACCAGTTCGACGCCCGCTCGACGACACGGGCCAAAGTTGCAGGTTTTCAGCCGATCGCCAGCCCGGAGACGGTTTCATTCACCGAAAGCGCGATCAATACATACAATCAGATTGTCAGCGGCGGCGGCTGGCCCACGGTACAACCGACGGTAAAGTTGCAGCTCGGCGTGGTTGATCCTTCCGTTTCCGCCATGCGCAAGCGCCTGATGATTTCCGGCGATCTTGCCGAAACAGCCGGCTTGTCGAATTCTTTCGATACCTATGTCGATGCCGCGGTGAAGCGTTTCCAGTCGCGTCATGGTCTGCCGGCCGATGGCGTCATGGGACAATATTCAATCGCTGCAATGAATGTGCCGGCCGATATTCGCCTTGGTCAGCTGCACACCAATCTTGAGCGCCTGCGCAAGCTTGCCAGCGACGATCAGGGCCCGCGTTATGTCATGGTCAACATTCCGGCAGCGCAGATCGAGGCCGTGGAAGCGGGGCGTGTGGCCCAACGCCACACGGCCATCGTCGGCAAGATCGATCGGCAGACGCCGATCCTCGACTCCAAGATTCAGGAAGTCATCCTCAATCCGTACTGGACGGCGCCGAAGTCGATTATCCAGAAGGATATCATTCCGCTGATGCGCAAGGATCCGACCTATCTGACGCGCAACAAGATCCGGCTGTTCAACGAGCAGACACGGGAGGAAATTGCGCCGGAGACCGTCGATTGGAACACCGACGATGCGGTCAAGCTGATGTTCCGCCAGGACCCCGGCAAGATCAACGCCATGTCCTCGACGAAGATCAACTTCCCCAATCAGTATGCGGTTTACATGCATGACACGCCGCAGCAGGGCATTTTCAACAAGCTGATGCGGTTCGATTCCTCGGGCTGCGTGCGCGTGCAGAATGTTCGCGACCTGAACGTCTGGCTGTTGCGCGACACACCCGGTTGGGATCGCCAGACGATGGAAGCGACGATCAAGACTGGCGTCAATACGCCGATCGCCGTCACCAATCCCGTGCCCCTGCATTTTGTTTATGTCAGTGCCTGGTCAACCGGCGATGGCGTGGTCCACCTGCGTGACGACATCTACGAAATGGACGGTCAGGCCGCCCTGTCGATCGGAACGAACACCTGATCGAGCCGGCATACATCTAACAACAGGACCGCCTTCGGGCGGTCTTTTTGTTAGGGCGGTTTCGGGCTATTGCTTTTCGCGTACCGGCCATTGGCCTTGGGTATTTAAGTATGATAATGCGCCGCAATTACCTATGAATTCCCCACCGGCAAATGAGGGTCCTGTCACCATGTCGAATGCAGATACATTTTTCAACGCATCGCTCGAAGAAATCGATCCGGAGATTTTCAGCTCAATCCGCAAGGAGCTTGGCCGTCAGCGCCATGAGATCGAGCTGATCGCATCGGAAAACATCGTGTCGCGCGCGGTGCTGGAAGCACAAGGCTCGATCATGACCAACAAATATGCCGAAGGCTATCCGGGCAAGCGCTATTATGGCGGCTGCCAGTTCGTCGACATCGCTGAAGAATTGGCGATCGAGCGTGCCAAGCAGTTGTTTGGCTGCGAATTTGCCAATGTGCAGCCGAATTCCGGCAGCCAGATGAATCAGGCGGTTTTCCTGGCGCTCCTGCAGCCAGGCGATACGTTCATGGGGCTCGATCTCAATTCAGGTGGTCACCTTACCCACGGCTCGCCTGTCAATATGTCCGGCAAATGGTTCAAGGTCGTGTCTTACGGCGTACGCCAGGACGATCACCTTCTCGACATGGATGCGATCGAGAAACAAGCGCATGAGACCAGGCCAAAATTGATCCTTGCCGGCGGCACCGCCTATTCGCGCATCTGGGATTGGAAGCGTTTTCGCGAAATCGCAGACAGCATTGGCGCTTATCTTATGGTCGATATGGCGCATATCGCTGGTCTCGTTGCTGCCGGCGTGCACCCGTCTCCTGTCCCGCACGCGCACGTCGTCACCACGACGACACACAAATCGTTGCGCGGTCCGCGCGGTGGCATGATCCTCAGCAATGACCCGGAGATTGCCAAGAAGATGAATTCGGCCGTGTTCCCTGGGCTTCAGGGTGGCCCGCTCATGCATGTCATCGCTGCGAAGGCAGTTGCATTCGGTGAAGCGTTGAAGCCGGAATTCAAGACCTATGCCCAGAATGTGGCCGCCAACGCGAAGACGCTGGCCGAGACATTGAAGAAGAACGGCCTCGATATCGTCTCCGGCGGCACCGATAATCATCTGATGCTGGTCGATTTGCGCCCGAAGAATGCAACCGGTAAACGTGCCGAAGCAGCGCTCGGACGGGCGAATATCACCTGCAACAAAAACGGCATCCCTTTCGATCCGGAGAAGCCTTTTGTTACGTCCGGCGTTCGCCTCGGCACACCGGCCGGAACGACACGTGGTTTCGGTGCGGCAGAATTCACGGAAATCGGCAATCTGATATCGGAAGTTCTGGATGGCTTGAAAGTGGCCAATTCCGACGAGGGGAACGCAGCCGTTGAAAAAGCGGTTCAGCAGAAGGTCGTTGCGCTGACGGACCGTTTCCCGCTCTATCCATACCTCGGATAATACACTGGCAACAATCTCCCCGATCGCGGGGAGATTGTTCTCCTACGTCAATTGGTTGACAGTTCGTATCGCAGGAACGCTTTAATCTCGCACCGAAAGACACTATCTTTGCAGCGATTTTAGAATCGCGTTCAGAAAGCTCATCGATGCGTTGTCCCTATTGCCAGTCCGAAGATACTCAGGTGAAAGACTCCCGCCCTGCGGAAGATGGTGCCGTCATCAGGCGCCGGCGCGTCTGTCCCGATTGCGGCGGACGTTTCACGACCTTCGAACGCGTGCAATTGCGTGACCTTTCCGTCGTCAAGAAAAGCGGCCGCAAGGTTGCCTTCGATCGCGACAAGCTGATGCGTTCGGTCGAAATCGCATTGCGCAAGCGGCAGGTCGATCCCGAGCGCGTGGAACGCGCCGTATCCGGCATTGTTCGCCAGCTGGAAAGCTCTGGCGAGCCGGAGGTGGGCTCCGATGAGATAGGCCGGCTGGTCATGGACGCACTGAAGGGTATCGATGACATTGCCTATATCCGCTTTGCTTCGGTTTATCGCAATTTCCGCGAGGCCAAGGACTTTCACGATGTCATCGATGAGATTACTGCCGGTGACATCGCTGCCGAGCCTGTCAGGGACGAATGAGTCCGATGACAGCTTCTGCTCTTGATCGCCGCTACATGGCAGCGGCCATTCGGTTGTCACGCACCCATCAAGGGCTGACCGGAACAAATCCCTCCGTCGCAACATTGATCGTCAAGGACGGCGTGATCGTGGGGCGCGGTGTTACCGCCATTGGGGGACGCCCGCATGCGGAAACACAGGCTCTGCTCGAGGCCGGCGAGAAAGCCCGCGGCGCCACGGCCTATGTGACATTGGAGCCGTGTGCCCACCACGGCAGGACCCCTCCTTGCGCCAATGCGCTCGTGACGGCTGGCGTAATCCGTGTAGTCTCGGCCGCAAACGATCCCGACGAACGCGTGGCTGGCAAAGGCTATGCCATCCTGCGCAACGCGGGCGTCAACGTCGAGGAAAACGTGCTTCGGGCGGAAGCTGCCGACTACCTTGCTGGTTACTTGATTCGATCTTCCAAAAAACGTCCGGAAGTGACTCTGAAGATTGCGCTTTCGAGCGACGGGTTCATCGGCGCCAAAGGGCACGGGCAGGTTGCGATCACCGGTCCTGTATCGCGCGCGCAGGTTCACCTCATGCGGGCCGAGTCCGATGCAATCCTTGTCGGTATCGGGACGGTTCTCGCCGACGATCCGCTGCTGACGTGTCGCTTGCCGGGCTTGGAGGCACGTTCTCCTACCCGTATCGTGCTCGATAGCCGGCTTCGTTTACCGCTTGATAGCTCCCTGGTCAGAACGTCTGGCACTGTTCCGGTCTGGATAGCCGCCAATGCGGAAGCTGATCCAGCCAAACGGCAAGCGTTGGAAGCCGCTGGTTGCCGCATCCTCGCGACCGAAACCGATTGCGGCGCCACCGCACTGCCGGAATTGCTGGATGATCTTGCGGCACAGGGCATGGCAACGCTGATGGTTGAGGGTGGTGCGGCCGTCGCCAACTCGTTCCTGCAGGAAGATCTGGTGGATCGCCTGGCCCTGTTCGAAGGTCCGTCTGCAATTGGCAGTGCAAGCGGGGTTGTAGTGCCTGCACTGCAATCCCATATGGCTCGTGGTTTCAACCTGTCACATGAATATCGCTTCGGTGAAGATCGCTACAGCGAATATGTCAGACCTCTCTAGGGAATCGCGAATGTTTACGGGCATTGTAACGGATATTGGCAGGATAGGTCAGGTAAAGCCGCTCAATGAGGGCGTGCTGCTGCGTGTCGAGACCAATTACGACCCGGAAACGATCGAGATCGGTGCATCCATTTCATGCTCCGGCGTTTGCCTTACCGTAACCACACTTCCCGAAAGAGGCTCCAATGCGCGCTGGTTTGAGGCAGAGGCTTGGGAAGAAGCGCTGCGACTCACCACCATTTCCGGTTGGAAAACAGGAACACGCATCAATCTCGAGCGCTCGCTGAAACTCGGTGACGAGATGGGCGGCCACCTTGTATCCGGTCATATCGACGCGATGGCGGAAATCATCAAGCGTGAGGACGAAGGCGATGCGGTTCGTTTCACACTGCGTGTGCCCGGACAACTTGCGCGCTTCATCGCGCAAAAAGGTTCCGTCGCGCTTGATGGTACGTCGCTCACGGTCAATGGTGTGAATGGCAACGAGTTCGATGTTCTCCTCATACGTCATTCTCTGGACGTGACCACTTGGGGTGACCGCAAGATTGGCGATAGGGTCAATATCGAGATAGATCAGATGGCGCGATACGCTGCACGGCTTGCAGAATATCCGAAATCAGCCTAGGACCTGAACCAACAACTAAAGTGACCTTTGAAATTCACCTTGACAGGTAGCTGATGCGGTTTTCGAGAACCGGGGCACAGTGAACCTTTGGTTCATGAGCACCCGAGCGCAGACAATCGCTTCAGATGGCCATCCGGGTGGATTGATTTCCTTCGGAGCTATCATGTCGAAAAAAAAGACGCACGCGCCACATCTGTTGATCGTGGAAGCGCGATTCTATGAAGATTTGTCGGACGCCTTGTTGAATGGCGCAAAAATGGCTCTCGACGAAGCCGATGCCACCTATGATGTTGTAACCGTTCCCGGCGCACTAGAGGTGCCGGCTGTCATTTCCTTTGCGCTTGATGGTGCGGAGGATGGCGGGACCGAGTATGATGGTTATGTGGCGCTGGGCACGGTCATCCGTGGCGAGACCTACCATTTTGATATCGTCGCCAATGAATCCTGTCGTGCGCTGATGGACCTTGCTGTTGAGGAAAGCATCGCTATCGGTAACGGCATTCTGACTGTCGAGAATGAAGAGCAGGCATGGGTGCGCGCACGGCGTGAAGACAAGGACAAGGGTGGCTTTGCGGCACGCGCTGCATTGACGATGATTGCCCTCAAGGACAAGCTCGGAGCCTGATCGATGCCTACTCCAAAAGACGAGCAAAGCCCTCTCGTGAAGACCGCGAATAAACGTGGCGTTGCTCGGCTGGCTGCAGTTCAAGCCCTTTATCAGATGGATGTAGCGGGTACAGGCGTGCTTGAGGTCGTGGCAGAATACGAGGAACACCGTCTCGGCAAGGAAGTCGATGGCAAGCAATATCTCGATGCCGACGCGCAATGGTTTCGCGCCATTGTTTCAGGCGTCGTTGCCGATCAGACTACGCTAGACCCAATGATCCGTCAGGCTCTGACCGAAGACTGGCCGCTTTCACGTCTTGATTCGACGCTGCGCGCGATCTTGCGTGCCGGCATCTGGGAATTGAAGAACAAGGCTGATGTCCCAACGGCTGTCATCGTGTCGGAATATGTCGACATCGCCAAGGCGTTTTATTCGGAAGAAGAACCAAAGCTGGTCAATGCTGTTCTGGATCGGCTTGCTTTTGAACTTCGCGGTGAGAGCAAGGGTGTAAAAGGCCCCCGGCGTTAGAGAATTCTCATTCTCTATTTTTGATCGCGAGGGCGGTGATGCTGGGGTGGGTATCTCCAATCGTAGAAAAGTACAGCGCCTGCAAGAATTAAACTGCCACGGGCATTATACACAACGAGAGCATTTGCAGAGTGGTCACGGCCTCATCCTCTTCAGGATAGTGCTTGCGCTGTAGTGTATGATACCCGCAACAATGCCTGACAGAAGCCAAGAGCAAATGTTGGTCCGGTAGGACCATAGAGAGCCGACACCCTCGGAGCTACGCCACCAACGGCAAAAATCGCAACGCCTACGCTGTTCATGAACGTCGCAAATAATTTGACCCGTTCGTTATAAATTACATCCACGCGTTGCCTCACACAAATGCTACGCCCTGAACATTGGCCTGCCATCCGTGCAGCAGCAAGCCCTACTTTCGTCTTGCGTTTCGCTAAGATGCGAAAGACCTTGACGTTTTCACATTTGCTTCGCTACTTCTTACACATACGGTCGCGTTTCTGCCGGCCTGGCGGATTTCTTTGTGTGCCGTACCGAACGTGACCCGGGGAGGGGTTTTTCCGGTCAAAATCTGAGGGAGTGGCATGACAATACTGTTTTTGGTCATTGCCTGCGGTCTGCTGTCTATTGTCTACGCGTTTCTAGCCACCAAATCGGTGCTCGCGGCGGACCAGGGCAATGCGCGCATGCAAGAAATCGCCGGTGCAATTCGTGAAGGCGCACAGGCATATCTCACACGTCAGTACACCACGATCGCCATCGTCGGCGTTGTCGTTTTCCTTGCAGTCTGGTTTCTGCTTACCGGAACGGCTGCGATCGGCTTTCTGATTGGCGCAGTGCTGTCAGGTCTTGCCGGTTTCATCGGTATGCACGTTTCTGTCCGTGCCAACGTCCGTACGGCACAGGCCGCATCTCGCAGTCTTGCCGCAGGGCTTGAAATCGCTTTCAAGTCAGGCGCGATTACCGGCATGCTGGTCGCGGGTTTGGCCTTGCTCGGCGTTTCCGTCTACTACTGGATACTGACTGGACCCATGGGTTATGCGCCCGCCGATCGCACTGTGATCGACGCGCTTGTCTCACTCGGTTTCGGCGCCTCCCTCATTTCCATTTTCGCGCGTCTTGGCGGTGGTATCTTTACAAAGGGTGCTGACGTTGGCGGTGATCTCGTTGGCAAGGTCGAAGCTGGTATTCCTGAAGACGACCCACGCAACCCTGCGACGATCGCCGATAATGTCGGCGACAACGTTGGCGATTGCGCCGGCATGGCAGCCGATCTGTTCGAGACCTATGCGGTGACGATTGTCGCCACCATGGTTCTCGGTGCAATCTTTTTTGCCGCAACGCCCGTCCTCAGTGCGGTCATGCTCTACCCATTGGCCATCTGCGGCGCGTGTATCGTCACCTCTATCGCCGGCACCTTCTTCGTCAAGCTTGGCGCCAATAACTCCATCATGGGTGCTCTCTACAAGGGGCTGATCGTGACGGGGCTTCTGTCGATCCTCGGTCTTGCGGCGGCAACATCCGCAACTGTCGGCTGGGGTGAGGTCGGCACTGTCGCCGGCAAAATCGTCACGGGGTCGAACCTGTTCATCTGCGGCCTTGTCGGGCTCGTTGTGACAGGTCTCATCGTGGTGATCACCGAATACTATACCGGTACCAATAAGCGCCCGGTGAATTCGATCGCACAGGCATCGGTAACCGGGCATGGCACGAACGTTATCCAGGGCCTGGCGGTCTCGCTTGAATCGACTGCGCTACCGGCACTGGTTATCGTTGGCGGTATCATTTCGACGTATCAGCTTGCCGGCCTGTTCGGCACTGGTATCGCGGTGACGGCTATGCTCGGTATTGCCGGCATGATCGTTGCGCTCGATGCCTTCGGACCGGTTACCGACAATGCCGGTGGTATCGCTGAAATGGCAGGGCTCGACCCCGAGGTTCGCAAATCGACAGATGCGCTCGATGCGGTTGGCAATACGACGAAAGCCGTCACCAAGGGTTATGCAATCGGTTCTGCCGGTCTTGGTGCGCTGGTTCTGTTCGCGGCCTATTCCAACGACTTGCAGTTCTTCATTGCTGAAGCCAACAAGGAAGGCGCGACCGCTTTCTCCTACTTCAAGGGAATCGGTACCGTATCGTTCGAGCTGTCCAACCCTTATGTGGTTGCCGGTCTCATTTTCGGTGGCCTTATTCCCTATCTCTTCGGCGGTATTGCAATGACGGCGGTTGGCCGCGCTGCAGGCTCCGTTGTGGAGGAGGTACGCCGCCAGTTCCGTGAAAAGCCGGGCATCATGCAGGGCACGGAACGGCCAGACTATGCGAGGGCGGTGGACATTCTTACCCGCGCTGCGATCAAGGAAATGGTTGTTCCTTCGCTTCTGCCTGTGCTGGCACCGCTTGTCGTCTATTTCGGCGTGCTGCTGATTTCGGGTTCAAAGGCTTCTGCCTTCGCGGCTCTCGGTGCTTCACTCCTTGGCGTTATCATCAACGGCATCTTCGTTGCCATTTCGATGACGTCAGGCGGCGGCGCCTGGGACAACGCAAAGAAATCCTTCGAAGACGGCTTCGTGGACAAGGATGGAAAGCGCCACATGAAGGGGTCGGAAGCGCACAAGGCGTCGGTAACGGGCGATACCGTTGGCGATCCTTACAAGGATACGGCCGGACCCGCTGTCAATCCGGCGATCAAGATCACCAACATCGTTGCATTGCTGCTTTTGGCCGTGCTTGCACACTGAGTGCTGATGCGTGCCCAACAAAAAACCCGCGAAACATGTTTCGCGGGTTTTTTGTTTTTAGGGATTGTCCGGCGCGCCTCCGGTGGGCGTGCTTCCGGCAGAGGGCATTGACGGGGTTTTGCCGACACCTTGCAGCAACTGTCCGAGGAACGAAAGATCCCTGCCGCCGGTCGGCGTGGTACGGGAAATGAAGTCGAACACCTTGCCATCCTGCAATCCATAATTGGAAATGCTGGCAACTTTGCTGTCCTTGTCGAAATAGACCGCGAGGATGCGGCGTTCCTTGACCTTGGGCTGCAGGAAGGCGACGCTGCGATGGGCTTTTTGCGAGATGTAGTAGAAAACCTCATTGTCGAATGTAGCCGTCGTCGACGGACTGCCAAGCGACAGGATTACCTGTTCTCGACTGGAGCCCACGGGAACGAACTCCAGGGCCTTGTCGTCAATGACATAGCCTTGGGTCAATGTCTCCGATGGATTGAGGTTGGCGGTATTGCAGCCAGCGAGCCCCGTAGCCAATAAAAAGGTTCCGGCGAGAAGGTATTCCCTTGAACAACCGGTCTTGAAAATCCGCTGCAGCAACGACATCTCCATTTCAATCTGGGCGCAAGTCTTTCGCTGCCCGCAGAACTTCGGTAAACCACCTTGAAGTCCGATGCAACACGCGACTCGTGACTCAAGTTGAGGCCTAACTACATGATTCTCAGTCTATTCAGCCGCAAGGCCAAAGCAAATGAGGCGATTACCATTGCCCTCTACGATGCGATCGTGGCAGCGGCGCGGCAGCCGTATTTTTATTCTGACCTCGACGTGCCGGATTCGCCGCTTGGCCGGTATGAAATGCTTTCCCTGCATGTTTACCTGTTCGTCAGGCGTATCAAGGGCAGGAGCCCTGCATTGAAAGCGATCGGTCAGGAAGTGACGGACGAATTTTTCAGGGATGTCGATCATTCGTTGCGCGAACTCGGCATCGGGGATTCGGGTGTGCCCAAGCGTATGAAGAAACTGGCGCGGATGTTTTACGGCCGTATCGAATCCTACGACAAGGCGCTTGAAAGCAATGATCACCCGGCATTGATTGCCGCGCTTGCTCGCAATATCCGGCCCGACAGCGATAGCTGGTCAGGTGCAACCAGGCTGGCGGATTATGTGGAGCAGGTGGTCCGGTTGCTGGAGAACCAGCCCGATGATGTGCTCGCAGGCGGAAAAGTGATATTTCCTGATGCGAGTGCTCTTGAAACATCGCGGCATTGAAAGGGGAAAGCAATATGACGACGAGAAAAACCGATGGAGCATTAAGCTTTCCTGTCTCCGTCAGCCGCTTGCCGCAAAAAGGAGTCACCATCAAGATCGATGCCGATCAACGTGAGCGCGATGCATTGCGCGACTTTCACGAATTGGAGGATGTCAAATCGTTCAAGGCCGATCTGCAGATCGTGCCTTGGAAAAAGGATGGCATTCGCGTTCGGGGTACGGTCAAAGCAGAGATCGTCCAGTCATGTATCGTAACGCTGGAACCGATCGATGCGACCGTCAATGCGGCGATCGATACGCTCTTCGTGCCGGAAAATTCCCGGCTTGCCCGTTTGCCGCTCGACGAGAATGGCGAACTCATCATCGACGCCGAGGGCCCCGATGCACCGGAGACGTTTTCTGGCGACAGGCTCGACGCAGGTGCTATCGCCGAGGAATTTTTTGAGCTTGCGATCGATCCCTATCCACGCAAGCCCGGAATCGAGGATGCGCCGCCAGTCGTGGCGCGTTTCGGCGAAGATGACGAAACGGAAAAACCTGCCAATCCGTTCGCTGGTCTGAAGGATTGGAAACAGAAGACTTGATTGGTGCTATGTCCTCGGCATAAGTAATGCCGCCCGGACAGGCGCATCCGTACTGAACAGGACAGGACAATCGAGAGTGATCAGAATATCCATTGATGCCATGGGCGGTGATTTCGGTCCATCGATCGTCATTCCCGGCATGGCAACGGCGCTGGAGCGCCATCCTGATATCAGGTTCGTGATTTTTGGACGAGAAGAAGAGGTCCAGCCGCACCTGGCAAAACATCAGGCATTGTCCAACGCCTCGACTTTCCACCATTGCGATGTGTCCGTGCGCATGGACGAGAAGCCGAGCCAGGCTTTGCGCAATGGCCGCTGGAAATCGTCCATGTGGCGTTCGATCGAGGCCGTAAAGACGGGCGAGGCTGATGTCTGCGTTTCCGCGGGCAATACCGGCGCGCTCATGGCGATGTCGAAGTTCTGCCTGCGTACGATGGCAAATGTCGAGCGCCCTGCCATCGCGGGCATATGGCCGACTTTGCGCGGTGAAAGCATTGTGCTCGATATAGGCGCTACGATCGGCGCCGATGCACAGCAACTCGTGGACTACGCTGTGATGGGCGCCGCGATGGCGCGTTCGCTTTTTGACATCGAGCGCCCCACGATCGGCCTTCTGAATGTCGGCGTTGAAGAGATCAAGGGGCAGGATGACGTCAAGGACGCGGCGCGTATTCTGCGCGAAATTCCGTTACCGAGCCTCGAATATTACGGCTTCGTCGAGGGTGACGACATCGGCAAGGGCACGGTGGACGTCGTCGTCACGGAAGGGTTCACCGGGAATATCGCGCTCAAGGCAGCAGAAGGTACAGCCAAGCAATATACGCAGTATTTGCGCGAGGCCATGGGCCGCACCCTGATGGCGAAGATCGGATATATTTTTGCCCGGGGTGCGTTCAACCGTCTGCGTGAGAAGCTTGACCCGCGCAAGACCAATGGCGGCGTGTTCCTTGGCCTTAATGGTGTCGTCATCAAGAGCCATGGTGGCACGGACGCGCTGGGCTTTGCCTCCGCCATCGATGTTGGTTACGACATGGCTCACAACAAGCTTCTCGACAAGATCGCCGCAGATCTCACGCATTTCCACAAGGGTCCGGTCGGTGTCGCCTTCAAAGACGAAGCGGACAACGACACAGAAGCCGAAATACAACAGGAAGTTAAATGATCAGATCAGTTGTTAAAGGTATAGGGGCGGCCAAGCCGGCACGCCTGGTCAAGAATGCTGATCTGGAAGGCATTGTCGAGACGAGCGACGAATGGATCGTCCAGCGCACGGGTATCCGCCAGCGTTATATCGCTGGTGAGGGTGAGACGACGGCTTCGCTCGGCGAGGCAGCAGCACGGGCCGCGCTCGACAATGCCGGTCTCACGCCGGACGATATCGATCTGATCATCCTGGCTACTTCGACGCCGGACAACACATTTCCCGCGTCAGCGGTTGATATTCAGGCGCGTCTTGGCATGACGCACGGCTTTGCATTCGACATGCAGGCGGTGTGCTCCGGCTTCGTCTATGCGATGACCACCGCCGATCTTTATATTCGCGGCGGCATGGCCAAACGCGTTCTGGTCATCGGATCCGAGACGTTTTCCCGTATCCTCGACTGGAAAGACCGTACGACATGCGTGTTGTTCGGTGATGGTGCAGGCGCTGTCGTTCTGGAAGCGGGTGAGGGCCGCGGACTGACCTCGGATCGAGGCGTCCTCACTGCCAATCTGCGTTCCGATGGGTCGCACAAACAGAAACTATATGTAGATGGTGGACCGTCCACGACGCAGACGGTGGGATATCTCCGGATGGAAGGACGGGAGGTGTTCAAGCACGCCGTCGGCATGGTCACTGACGTGATCGAAGCGGCGTTTTCCGAGGCAGGAATTACGGCTGCGGACATTGATTGGTTCGTCCCGCACCAGGCCAACAAGCGCATCATCGACGCTACCGCGAAGAAGCTCGACCTGCCCGCCGGGAAGGTCGTCATCACAGTCGACCAACACGGAAATACCTCAGCCGCTTCAGTACCCTTAGCTCTTGCGGCGGCTGTGGCGGACGGCCGGATCAAGCAAGGCGATCTCGTCCTCCTCGAAGCCATGGGTGGGGGGTTTACGTGGGGTGCAGTTCTGCTACGGTGGTAGCAGGCAGGTTAAGCATTGAATTAGTTCACGAACTTTCTCAACGTGCTTGCCCGATCCGGTTTCATTCTGTAACTTCCGCTGTCACCTGGTAGTTTTGCAACAAACGAGAGCTTTGAGATCGTATGGGGGGTAAGACCATTACGCGCGCTGATCTGGCTGAAGCAGTCTATCGCAAGGTAGGGCTTTCGCGAACTGAATCAGCTTCGCTTGTCGAGACAATTCTCGATGAAGTATGTGACGCAATTGTTCGTGGCGAGACCGTCAAATTGTCGTCGTTCGCCACGTTCCAGGTAAGAGATAAAAACGAACGCATTGGTCGCAATCCCAAGACGGGTGAAGAGGTTCCAATCCTGCCGCGCCGGGTCATGACGTTCAAGGCGTCGAACGTGCTGAAGCAGCGAATTTTGCGCTCTCACCAGACGCGCAAGAAAAAAACAGCCTGAACATGGCTGAATTTGCATTCTGCACGCTCCGGATGCAAGATTGCTGTGGTGTAGTTTAGTGCCACGCTTGAAAAATGGTCGATAAACCGCTGAAATAGAGGTCGAATCAGAATTTCTCCTGAGAGGGTGAAATCATGGACAAGAGTCCCGACGCATTTAGAACCATCAGCGAAGTTGCAGAAGATCTTGACCTGCCCCAGCACGTCCTGCGTTTCTGGGAAACGCGCTTCACGCATATCAAACCGATGAAACGTGGTGGCGGGCGCCGATATTACCGCCCGCTGGACGTGGATCTCCTAAAGGGCATCCGCCATCTGCTTTATGATCAGGGCTATACGATCAAGGGTGTGCAGCGGCTTCTTCGGGAAAACGGCACCCAATTCATCATAGCGCTCGGCAGCGGCGATACTGCAGCCGCCGAAGCCATCAGCCAACAAAAGCAGGCCTCGGCCCGTCAGGAAGAGGCGCTTGCCGCCGAGCAGGACCGCGTCGATGCTGACGAGGAAGCTGCCGTCATGGGAACGTCGAAATCTGCACCTCACGGCAGACGTCTCTTCGGGTTGATCAAGGGGGACGACGAGGGGCCGGTTGCAGCCGATGGCAAGCGGCTCTCCAAGGACAATCGTACGCTTCTGCAGGAAACGCTGTTTGACCTGCTTGAATGCAAGCGTCTGCTTGATCAGGTCCGGTGAAAAAAAAAGCCCAGCTTCTACCGGAGCAGAAGCTGGGACTCGGGGTTGGCTGTGGGGTTGCAGCCTAGCTGGTTGGGGGACCAGTTTTGTAGGAACGCGGAGATATCCCAAAGGTTCCGCAAAAAAATAATTTTTTTCTCGCGCGCAACCAAGGCCGATTTTCTAGCGGGCCAGCATACCGATAATGACGCCGAGGCCGGCGATGATCATCAGGGTCGAAACCGAATTTTGCGTTTGAGTATTGGCAATTTTCTGAGCCCGATGACCCAGCGCGCTGGCGGCACGTGCCCCACGCTCCTTGATTTCATCGAAAGTCGAGCTTTCGCCATCATCCGAAAGATTATCGAGCAATTCGATACCCCGGTCGGACAAGGTTTGCGTAATCGCCGCCAGATCGCGCTTCAAATCGGCGATCTCACTGCGTAATTTTTCCTTGTCCGTCTCACCCTGCATGGCTTCGGTCATGTCGTCCATGGTAAATCATCCTTGTATCAACGCCGCGAGAAAAGCCCGAGTAGCAAAGCTGCAGCCGCGATGATCGCGACAGTTGCCACAGGATTCTCCTTGGCGGTCTCGGCAGCGTAACGGGCCTGCCTTGATGCGGAGCGCTTCATCTCGTCAAATCGTTCAGATCCCAAATCGGAAAGACTGGCCGAAATTTTAGAAATCTCTTTGCGCAACGCCGCGATCTGCGCCTCGACGTCGCCCTGGATATCATCAGCATTTCTGGAAAACATTGCCATTTTGGAGCTCCTGTTCATCACAGGGCTATAACGGACCGCCAACGCTTATGTTCCCCGCTATTGTGCGACGGCGGTGGAATTGCTTCGTGCTTTGCCTTGCCAGAGCGGCAATCCTATCGACTTGGCTACTTCGGGATCAGCCGTATAAACCGGATATCCCCGACGCAGCAGCGTCAGCAATATTTCGCTGTCCATTTCGACGTGGAGGCGGGACAAATTTTCCTGGTTATAGACATGTCCGGTCGATTGCGGGTTGATTCCGCTGATGATCACGTCTGTGGCGCCGTTCAACAGCGCGAAGAGTACTGCGATCACCCCGTTCGAGCATTTGGAAATTGCGTCCAGTTCGAGCACCTTCAACCCGCAGATTTTTTCCACCAGCGCAATGCGCTGGTAGCGGTTGACGATCTGAACCTTGTCATAGTGATAGTCAAATGCTTGCAGGTGCTCGTTCAGGCTCGCCAGTCCCTTGCGCCACAACAGCACATAAAGCATGCCCGTGCGCTCGCCCTTGAGCACGCGACGAACCTCAACCGCGTTCGTGTTCGTGCCATCGAGCTGTCTGTACTGCATGAGCGTAACGTCGGGCACCTCTATGCCCCATTTTCGGGTGACTGCCTGCGAACCATTGATAGTGATCACGCGAAATGTTTCGTCAAAATCGATGGGCTTATGAGAAATCGGAGCCGAACCGACAACCACGACTGGTCCGGTAAAGGGAACGGCCAGCACTGGAGGCTTTGGACGGCGCAGTATGTATTTGAGTCTCCGGAAAAGGAGGAGCTTGGTTTCCGCGAACGAAGCGGTCATTCGGTATTTCTCCAGTCGGAAACAATTCTACAACGGCCGAATACGGACCTTGTACTGGCCGACTTTCGGTGACGTTCCAAAAATCTGCAGTTCTTCATCTTCAAACCGGAAAACGGATGACGCAAGCCTGAATTCCGTATGAACATTGACAGGGTTCAACTCGCCCTTCTCGGTAAAGCGCACCACTGACACCTCATCGTCGCGAAAGCTGATATGGACGCGCGTGCGCTCGTCGACCGTCCTGTCGCTGCTGAACAGGATGTCGGCGTCGAAACGGCACCTGCCGCCACGGTCCCTGTTGATGCCCGAATAATCTACGAAGTTGGCCAATGCGTCGAGGTTCGCATCTTGGTCAACAGGGTTTGTTTCCGGCCGTTCCATTGTATTTCTCCAGCGGCGGAAGCCAAACGTCCGAGCGCCTGTCTTTGAAAGTCGCTGCAGCGAGACGTATGGCCCGGTTTTCAAGCGGAGCGTACATTAAGTCCGTGAGCACCGGAAGCGCGGAAAATCACGTCAGACGTCCGCGACAGTGGGGTCTAACGACGGGCTCCTAGAACTTGAAGGAAAGATCGGCCTTAAATCCGTTGTCGATTGCCTTGCTGCCAAATTGGCCATTATAGGACACACCAAGCGTCGCGCTGTGCGTGATCTTGAGATCGAGACCGGCCTCGACTGCGAACGCATCCTTGTCGATTGGAACGCCCGATATCGTGAAAGCGTCGCTTCCAGTGAAGGCGAGGCGGGATTGCGGCGTTACGTCGTCAAATGCATGACGCCAACCCAGCATACCGCGTGCCGTCGCCGACATGCTTCCCATCGTGAAATCGGTGGACGCCCGCAGACCCAGTGTGGTGAAGGTCGTGTCGGTCGTTTCGCTCGATGCGGACAGTGCCGCTGCGCCGCCGGATTCGGAGAAGGAGTCGCTCCGGAAGTTAACGTAGGCGAGATTGGCGAAAGGTTCGAACGCCACGCGGCTGGTATCGATACGATAGCCAAGTTCACCGAAGACCTGGGCTGTTCCGGCGTCGTAGTCGGCGTTCAGGTCCTCGGAAAAGCCCGGGAATTCCACCGAGCGATGCGTATCGATATTGCTCCACGTATAGGCTGCACCGGCACGAAAGCCGAGATTGCCCCACTGCGTGCCACCATAAATGCCGAGGTGATAATTGTCGCTGTCCCCCGAAGAGGAGCGATCATCGACGTCAAACGATGTGCGGCTGTAACCGGCAAGCAGACCAAGACGCCAGTTTTCCCAGACAAGTGCGTCGGCGCCAATGACAAAACCGCCGGTCGTACGGTCAAGGGATGCAGCATTGCCATCGCTGTCGGTCGAACCCCAATTGCCGAAGCCTGTTCCCCAGACACCGAATTTGTCGGTTGTTGCAGGAGCAAGTTCCGGGCCGCCTTCGCCATGGGCCATGATCGGCAGAGCAGGGGTTGCCACGCCGCCAAAGGAACTGCGAACCCTGTTGATTGCAGCATCGCGGATGAAACGGCTGTCCTCGATCAACGCTGTCTTCGTCGAAGCGTAAATCTCGCCCGACAATGAATCGAATGCTTCACGAGCTGTGGCGGCATCGAGCACAAGAAGGCTGTTGTACAGGGCCAGCGAGCTGCCGCTCTGAACCAGCGTATCAAGAGCGCCGGCCGTCGCCAGCTGGTTGCGGGTCTGCGCGGCGGTCACGAACACCGGTGGAGGACCGGGTGGGTTAGGGGGTGTCGGTGCGACTACGATGGTCAGATCCACTGCATTGGCGGTATTCGCAAGCGTCGCGCTCAAAAATGCGGAGTTGCTCAGCACACTCGGATCGAACGCTCCGCTGACGCCACCCTGTGCCGTCAAGATCCTGTAGACCTGCCCAGTTTGATAGCTCGTCTGCGGGTCTAGTGCCGTGACCGCCACCGAACCGCCCTGCAAGGTTGCAACGCCGGAAGCGGCGATCAGATCGGATGCGCCTGAGCCTGCAAGTTCGACGCTGTAGATCGACCCCGCATCAAGAGTGATATCGCCGGCGACATTCAGCGTGCCGATAGAATTGCCCGGCGCAATGGTGGCACCGGAGACCACGACCGTATTGCCGACCGTACCGATGCCGCCGAGCGTCGCGCCGCTCAAAACATTGACGGCGCCGATTGTGCCGTTGACGGAAAGGGTTCCCTGATTGACGGTCGTGCCGCCGGTATAGGTGTTGATGCCAGAGAGGGTCAGGGTTCCTGTGCCGGTCTTGGTCAACGACGCGCCGGTCCCGCCATTGGTGCCGCCATCCTGGATCACACCGGAATATGTGGTCGACAGATTGTTCGAGCCGACGGTGAAGTCAATGGAACCAAGCCGCAATTCGCCGCTGCCCGAGATGGAGCCAGCTCTATTTGCAGCAATGGCGCTGCGTGAAAAGTCAACGAAACCGGTGCCAATTGTTACCAGTTGCGCGTTGTCGCCAGTGCTGGTCGCTTCAAAGAACGTGCCGCCACCGACATCGTTGGTGATTGTGGCGTTTCCGGCGGTACTACTACCGAGGAACTGTGTTCGACCATCACTTATGTTGGTGATCCTGGCGCTGCCCGCCGTGCTCGTCGTATCAAATATCGTTGTCGAATTCTGGACGGCCGGTGATGTAGAGGAGCCGCTGTTGGTGATCGTGGCTGTCCCGGCAGACGTGCCTGTGCCATCGAACCGAATCTGGCTGCCAGTATCATTCAAAATCGTAGCCGCACCCGCCGTGCTGTTATCCAGAAATTGAATCAACCCGGTAAAGGATTCGAGACTGATCTGCGCATTACCGCCGGTTGCATTCTCCGAGAATATGATAGTTGCCGTTCCGCTCAGCTGGGCATCCCCAGCCGTGCTGCTGTCCTCAAAGCGGACATCGCCACCCGGCAGCAAAAACCTGGCGTTCCCGGCCGTGCTGGTATCGGTGAACAAGGTGACACTTGGCTGCCCCGCGCTGATATCGTTGGTAATCGTGGCATTACCGGCGGTGCTGTTGTTCATGAAAGTAGTGCCGCCGCCCTGGCTGTTTCTAATGGTGGCACTTCCAGCGTTCCCACCATCGAAAACAGTGTTTCCCGTGGTGTTGTTGGTGATATCCAGTGATTGAGCATTGAACCCATTGGTCAACTGCAGCACGGCAGACGCACCACCGCCGGGATCGCCCACGACCACAGCACCTGTTCCGAGAGTACCCGTTCCCCGCGCTTCAACTATACCAGACAACACATTTGTGCCGCCGGTATAGGTATTGTTGCCGAGGAGAAAGAGCGTGGCGGTTCCATTCTGCGTTACGCCGCCAATACCAGTGATATTTGCATTTATCCCCAAGCCGCCCGATGACGTGTTCGTCAAACCTGCCGCAGTGAGAAAGTTCACCGTGCCGTTTTCCATCGAGTAGGTCGTGCCGCCACTAACGTTCCAGCCGTCGACCGAGAAAGTATTTCCCCCAAGATCCACCACATCAGCGCCGGCACCATTGAACGTCGCGCTCTCTCCGGCAGCGTCCGGTACATCATTCGGCGTCCAGTTCGTGGCGGTGCCGTAGTCCTGCGTCGCCCCATTCCACGTCTGCGCCTTTGCTTCATCGAAAATCGAGAGGGAGACCGTGGCAGCCATGCCGAGAATCGAGACCACGGTCAGCGCAGTCGATGCGCGCAAAGCTTTGCGTAGAGTCATGCCGATACCTATCCCACCTTTTCTTCGGACGCAGCTGTCAAGGATCCCCCCTCTGCCGTGCCGGCTTTTAGAAAATGCATAAAACGGTCATTAGCCGTGCGAGTCAAAGCTCTACTATAAGTCGAAAGGTTTAGTTTTCGAATACAATCGGGCCGAGCATTCATCTTTGGGCAAAGGTGTTGCGGAATTGTTACTTAATGGCGGGGCCGAAGAAGACGCACCGCAGTCGGGGGCGCGATGTGACCTTGTTACGTCGACCGCTTCATCGGCGGCTGCTTCCAGGTTCCGTCAAGCGCTTCCTGTTTGGGCCAGTAAAGTCGCATCGCAATGATAAATGGCCCTTTGGGTGCAGGCAGCCAGTTCGGCTCCTTGTCTTTGCCCGGACTCTCGTTCTGGATATAGAATGTCAGGCCGCCATCGGCGTCCCTCACGAATTGCGGCAGCATTGGCGAGTTGAGCAGATAGCGGTTGATCGGATTGGCGACGAGCAGGCTCTGCGGCAGCTCATACATGGTCAACGACCAGAAGGCGTGGACCGGCGGCAGCTTGTCCGCCGCGAAATGCACGGTATATTTGTTGGCTCCATTGAGCTTCTTCCCGTCGGCATCGATGGCATAGGCGGGATACATCGCCTCGTCTTTGGAATTACCGTAGATGCCTAATACCGCCGCGCCCATGCGGTAAAGGTAGTTGTTCTTCAAATAGGCCCGCGTTCCGAATACCTCGCCGGATGTTACCTTGCCCGAATCGAATAGCTTCCGGAACGCCTCAAGGTCGGTCCAGGCATCGGCCATGCCCTCCTCGATGGCTTTTTTCATTTCCGGTAAGCTGACATCCACGGCTTTGCCCGCGCCGACACCGATCTTCGCGAAGCGTGCCATGAGTTCGATTTCGGACGGGTCAGTCGGGCAGAATTGCAGGACAAAGTTCAGGATATTGAAGAACTCGGGCGAGGTCTTCTCGTCGGCAAGGGATAGCGGCTTGATAAAATCAATGGCGGGCGCCGCTGCCGGCGCTGCCTGGCCGAGGAATTTGGATAGCGGTTCGGCCCTGTATTCGCCTTGAATCTTCTTGACGTTGTCGATGTCATCCGGATTGAACAGTTGCGTGCGATAGGCGGCCAGCACCAGCTCCGTTTCCGAGCGGATGACTTCTTTCACGCGCTTGGGTGTCTCGCCCTTCCATCCTGGCCCGGCGATGAGATAGCTGCCGCCATCATTGCCGGTCGTGCGGCTGCCGATATAGGCGAAATTGAATGTGTATGCATCGATGAGTTGGATGCTGAAATACCGGCGCTTTTCAATTGGCGGTACCGTGAGCACCATGGGTTCGGCCCGCAAGTCCATGCCGAGCATAGAGTAGGGCGTATCGGAGTTGGGTGTCTGGATGGCCGTGTCCGCCGGCGTATAAACACGCGGAATGTTGACGAGGGTGTTCCACGGCCCCTTGTATTCC
This sequence comes from Phyllobacterium sp. 1468, assembly GCF_031455525.1. NCBI lineage: Bacteria > Pseudomonadati > Pseudomonadota > Alphaproteobacteria > Hyphomicrobiales > Phyllobacteriaceae > Phyllobacterium > Phyllobacterium sp. 1468. The sequence goes on from NZ_JAVDSX010000004.1 coordinate 397,274, forward strand.
GGATTTTTGACATCGACGAAATAGGCGTGCTCGATCCGGTAATTGTCCACCATCGGGAAACCGTAGATATAAGCTTCCTTGGCGATGGCGCGCGCATTGTCCGGGGTGATGCTGGTCTGGGCTAGTGCCGATGTGAAGCGCAACGCCGGAATCAGGGCAATACCGCAGGCAAAGACTCGGCGTGTGATACTTGTCACGAGTTGATCCTTCCCCGTTGTTTTGGTGCAATTGTCGCGTGCGGCGTTCAAACACCAAAAGAAAATCCCGCCGTGAGGAAAGAACAAGTACGTAACGGTTAATTCACGGATCGAAGATCGAAAATGCGCGTTTAGAATTTGGCGCTACCTTCGAATGCAGATATTAAACTCAATTGCCAACCCATCACGTAGCAAGCAAAACCATGATTGAAACAGACCGTCTCATCCTGCGTCCGCTCGTCATCGGCGATTTTGAAAGCTACAAGACCGTATGGGTGAACAAGCCGATGACGGACGATTCTCCCGGCCATCCCCAACTGAGCGAGGAAGATATCTGGTATCGGCTGCTGCGTTGGATCGGACACTGGGCGACGTTTGATTTCGGCCCTTTTGCCATTGTCGACCGCATCACTGGCGCGGTGATCGGCGAGGTAGGGCTGGCGCACTTTCATCGAGGTCACGGCATTCCCTACGATGGTTTTCCAGAGGCCATGTGGAGGGTGGAATATTCCCGCCACGGCCGAGGTATAGCGACCGAGGCGATGCAAGCCGTATTCGTCTGGTTCGACTCCAGAAAAATTTCAACCCGGACAGTTTGCATGATCGATACGTGGAACGATACGTCGAAAAGTGTCGCCGCACGCCTGGACTTCAAAATGTTCAAAGCCACGACATATCGCGGCAATCCTGTGGAACTATTCGAAAGAGTGACCGATCCCGACTGACCGGCCAATTGAAACAGATCCGGGAGCAACTGGACCTAACATGTTGCGCAGGCTAGCAATGGCCTCTAGGCATCTTTTGGCAGTACTGAGCGAACCCTTGCGATGAAGACATGGAAGTCCTGCATGAAAGTGCTAAGGAAGTCGGCGGTGGTGTCGTTCGTAACCTCGCCGTCATCTGTGATCAGCCCCGGTGTGAACTGGATGTAGGCTTCCGGGGCATTCATCTGGGGAGAGTTGCAGAAACTAAGCACGCTTCGCAAATTCTGTTGAGCGACTGCCGTGCCTATTGCGCCTGGCGACGTGCCGATCACCGCTGACGGCTTGCGTGTGAACGAGTTGGTGCCGTAGGGCCGGCTCGCCCAGTCGATAGCGTTTTTCAGCCCGCCGGGTATCGATCGATTGTATTCGGGTGTGACGAACAGCACGGCGTCCACGGCCGCGATGGCCGCCTTGAATGCCTTGCCAGCCGGAGGGTAGTCGGCGTCATAGTCGTAGCTGTAGAGCGGCAGCTCCTTGAACGATATCTCCGACATTTCAAGTTCCGGCGGGGCGAGCCGCACCAACGCATTGGCGAGCTTGCGATTGATGGAGCCCTTGGCGAGGCTGCCGATGAAATAGCCTACTTTATGCGTGGTCATGGCGTTCTCCAATTTCTCGCATGATAAAGAACGTATCATACGCAAAAATCATGGAAGGGTCTCTCGTCCATCAACTAATCGCCTACGAGGGTGCACGTCTCGCGAAACCGGCGACAATGCGTAATCACGCCTTGATCTGGGAAACGTATATCCAACGTATGTTTGGATGGATGCGTCCAAAGGGCATGTGGTCGAGGGGTCAAGGCCAATGGTTAACAAGTTAAAAATAAAGTGGAAATTCCGTAAACTGGTGTAACTTGACTGCGCTGGTTGTGATGGCATGCCAAATTCTGCAACCCGCCATCTGGGGGAGGATTGGGGGCGATATGTCTTCTCTTCTCCCTCTTTGTTTCGAGCGGAGGGGAAGTGTGATTGGACCCATGGGCGAGGGTGGGCGACACTACCCCGCTGCCTGAACTCAACTACCCCAATGCCCATTGGCAGCAATAGGCCGGAGCCGACGAAGCATTTCCACAGTCCCCTGTGAAGCACTGCTTTGGCGCTTCGGCCATTTTTTTGAATGGCTTTCCCGGCGATTGCCCGAATTTTGCGATTACGCCTTTCGGTGGATGGCCATAAAGCCATTTATACGGCACGCCAAATCGGGTGTAACTTGACCGCGCTGACCGCCGTTGGCACCCCGGTCTTGGGACAAATGTTTCTTCCGCTGAAGCGGCCAGTTGGGGGGAGAGAGAGGAGAAGAGACAGCCGCGTGGGGGTTGGTTGTCTTGCTCTCCTCCTTCTTCTCATCCCAGATGATGCCAGCGATATTCAGTTTATTTTACGGCTCCAGCCGAAACTGCTCCCTAGACGTAACATACGCCATAACACAGGAGCGTCGTTTTCTTTGGGGTGTTCAAGCCGCTTCAGCAGCGTTTCCAGCTTGCGGATTTCGCACATTTCATCTGCAATCAATGACCTGCTGAAAGCGACTTCATCTCCGGCAGTCGTTATGGATCCGGTTCGCAATTCAAACAGTCTCCATTGGGCTTTCTCGACATTATCAAGATGTAAATTAATGAGCGTCTTGTAAGACGCAATCTTCTCCTCGTGATTGGGCAACGTTCAGTCCCTCCGTTCCTCCGGCCAAACCATAGCAGGTTTCACCCGGAGTTCCGACCGGCAGGAAATAATCACTATGGGCGAAAACGGGGCAGATTGTTATCAAATCAACGGGCAAGCCGGCCGAACGCTTGGTCGAACTCCGCAAAAAAGCGGACGTTTGGATACCAGACCTCCTAGCGGTTTTTTGGCAGTTTTCTTGTCCGTAGTTCCATTGCGGCCCTTGCCTCCGGTAACGCCATAGGGTAATTGCTCGCCTGTCGATTTGAGGTTTCCCCCAGAAGCTTCGCATAAATTCGGCGTGACTGTTACCCCTCGGCGTTATCCCGGCAGAAAACGAGCCGGATATTCTGAGGATTGAATGCCCAGCTAAGTCGTTGATTTAGCGAATTATCGGAGTGTAGCGCAGCCCGGTAGCGCACTTGACTGGGGGTCAAGGGGTCGTCGGTTCGAATCCGGCCACTCCGACCATTATAGCCGCGATATCGGCTATGTGACGGCTCCGGGAGCAGACGAGAGCAATCCCAGCAAAAGCGGGAACCGGTTTGCGTGGGGAATTGCGTTAAAACCGAAATATTCCAAACAGCGCATCCGGGTCGATGTTTTACGATCAATCGTGCTTCGAAGCGAGTTCCGCGGCCACTTCCAGCACTTGATCTTCCCTGATGCCGACCGTGAAATCCTCGATATCGTCGATCGTCTCGCCGTCAGGAATGCGGATGGGATTGTGCGTGCCGACCAGAACGGTCTTTATCCGCCGCGGCAGGGCCGGGAGCAAAAATCTTTTGACGCATTCGATCAGAACGGCCCGCTTGTCCGGCGCAAGTTTCCCGAGTTTTTCCCGCAATAGGTGACCGAACATATTGCCGTCCGCGAAGCCGAAGGGGCTCGCGAGATCAAATGCATGCAACCTGTATTCGATCCGGGTCATGGCCGTTCCTCGTGTTGGGCAGAGCTTATATGTAAACCTGTACGGTTGGCAGCAATAGGGCGGGACGGCCATGCGACCATTTATTTTGGGGGAACTGGTAAATAGAGCCGGCAACGTTATTCCGCTGCACGCAATGCTGTACTATTCGTGAGACAGGCCATTATTTTCGGGTCATAATATAGCAAAACGTCTGTCCGGGGGCAAACGCATGAGTACTGCCGTGTTTCAAGCCATGACCGCCAAAATGCGCATACTGCTTGCATTGAGCTGCGTTGTTTTCCTGGGTCTTGCCGATGTTTCGCAGGCGCAGACTGCGGCTACCGAGCCGCCGCCCAAAAAAGTCGAAGAGCTTTTGAAGCTTCTGGATGACCCCGAAATCAAAGCATGGATCGCCGCCAAGGGTGCTCCGCCTGCTGCGGCGGAAGAAGATTTCGTTGCGCCATCCGCAAGCGATTTCATGCAATGGTCGAACGCCGTTCGGGCGCACTTGCGCGGGCTCGTACAGGCCATTCCGGCAGTTCCCGGTGAATTTGCGGGGGCACGCTCCACGATCATGACCGAGATCAACGGCCGACGTCCGGGGGCGGTCCTGCTGCTCTTCGCAGCATTTGCTGCACTCGGGTTCGGCGCTGAATTTCTCTTCCGGCATATCCTCAGCCGGGCGCGGCGGAAAATGGCCGTGCCAGCCGCAACCGAGGCGGATTTACCCAAACGGCACCATATGATCGGCCGGTCGATCTTTGCCGCCATGGCGCCGCTGGTGGTCTTTGCGCTGGCCAGTATCGGTGCGTTCCTCGCCTTTACCTGGCCGCCGCTTCTGGCCATGCTTGTCCTGCACATGCTCGTCGCCCTGATAGGCTGGCGTGTGATCATGCGATTGGCCGCCATTGTGCTTGCAATTGACCGCAGGCAAGCGCACGGTGGCGAGATCGTCGCGCGTCTCATTCCGATGGATGACGTGCAGGCTGCGTTCTGGTATCGCCGCGTCGCCTGGTTCGCAGGTATCTTCTTAACCGGTTGGGCGGCGGCCGGAATGATGACCGCGCTCAATTTTACGCCCAACGTCAGAAGCCTCATCGTCTACACGCTCGGTCTCGGTCTTTTGGTGGTGGCGCTGGAAATCGTTTGGAACCGCCCCGAGGCTCCCGTCGCATCCCGGGCCTACCGCGCCAAGGAGTGGCTGCTCACACTCTATCTTTGCGCACTTTGGCTGTTATGGGTTGCCGGCATGAGCCTGGCTTTTTGGGTCGGCGTCTATGTCATCATCCTGCCCCCGATTTTGAGGACGACCAGCACAATCGTGAAATCGTTCTTCTCCGGTCCCGATGATTCGCCAAAAGCCAAAAATCCGGTCTTTGAAGTCCTCATAGAGCGCGGTGCAAGGGTGATCATCATCATACTTGCGGTTGCCTGGCTCGGCGCGGTCATTCGTTTCCGCACGAGTGGGTTGATGGAAGACGAGGCCGCGAGCCGCATGATTCGCGGCGTGCTGGGCGGCGTGGTGATCCTGCTCGCCGCAGATCTCGTCTGGCATATGCTCAAAGGTCTCATCAACGTGCGTATCGAACGAGCCCGCATCGAAGGTGGCGACGAGGCTGCGCTGGCCCGCAGCGGGCGGCTTATGACCTTGCTGCCGATTCTGCGCAATTTTCTGGCCGTGCTCATCGCCGCGATTGCCGTGATGATGGTCCTATCCGGTCTCGGCGTGGCAATCGGCCCGTTGATCGCGGGCGCCGGCATTTTTGGCGTCGCCCTCGGCTTCGGCTCGCAGGCCCTGGTCAGGGACATCATCAGCGGCATCTTCTACATGACCGATGACGCGTTTCGTGTGGGAGAATATATCCAGAGCGGCAGCTACAAGGGCACAGTCGAATCCTTCAGCATCCGCTCCGTCAAATTGCGGCACCATCGCGGACCGATCTTCACCGTGCCGTTCGGCACGCTAGGTGCCGTGCAGAACATGAGCCGTGACTGGGTCATCGACAAATTCCTTATTTCGGTCAGTTACGACACCGACATCGCCAAGGTCAAAAAGCTGGTGAAAGTCGTCGGTGCCGAACTGCTGCAGGATCCGGAATTCGGCCCGCAGATCATCGAGACGGTCAAGATGAAGGGCGTCGAGGCCTTCGGCGACTACGGCATCAATCTGAGTTTTGCCATGATGACGAAACCGGGGCATCAGTCCACGATCCGGCGCCGCGCCTATGCCATGATCAGGGAAGCGTTCGTGGCCAATGGCATCGGCTTTGCGTCACCAACAGTACAAGTTGCCGCCAATGAGGATCATACGGCAAATGTCGCGGCGGCAGCCACAAATGACGCGATAGCCCGTAAAAAAGCTGCCGAAGCAGCAAAGCTGCAAGAGAATTGAGGGTCGTGACGCCGGGGTCACGACCTGTTGATCTGGTCCTTGGCCTCAGCGTTCGCGCGGCTCTTGCGTCGTACCAGAACTGCTTTCACCGCAAACTTCGCCATGGACTCCACGTCGCGATTGCCGATGATGAAGGCAGCGCGCACAAAACGTGCCAGCGTGTGGACTTCGTCGTCTGATATGTCCTGGCTATTCAGCTGCCGGATGGCCGAATCCAGAGAGCGCTGCATGAGCTTGGCGTCAGCGTCCGAATAATTGTTATCGCAGCTTCTAAAATGTGCCAATTGGTATACCCGTCATACGGTCAATTCTTTCTTCTGTCAGCAACTAGACCGCAGATACGACTTTCAAGTAAGCGACACATTTCATCTTGATAGAAGACACATCAAAAAGTTGCCGTTGGTAATGTTGTACAATTGTTGATTGTATTATGTCTTTCAACATACAATTTGTATTGCCGAAAATCAAATGTGGACGGGTCATTTGGCATTTCTCTGATGGCGGACCTCCAATGCGGCACATCCCCAGATGATGCCGATGAGTAGCCAGAAATGCCGCCAATGGTCGGTGTCGATGACATTGCCGATGGCAACATGCGCTATATAGACAAGATAGGCGCAGAGCAGAAAGGGTTGCCAGGGGCGCTCGCGAAACAGGATGCGCAGTCCGAGGCCCAGCGTCACCATGGTGAGGGTCAGATAGCTGATGAACCCGATCCAGCCATAGTCCAGCGCCGCTTTCAGCCAGATATTATGCGTGTCTTCGCCGAAGATCGGCCCAAACTCCAGCGGGCCTATACCGAGCGGATGATCGATCGACATGAGCAGGCCATACCAGTGGCGGGCGAAGCGTCCGAATTGCGCATCGTCATAGTCCTGCACCAGCTGCGCCCTCGCGGTGAAAAGGTCGGCAACGCTCGGAATCTGCAGCGCGACGACAACAGCCAGCAGGACAAACACGACGGCAAGGCCTGCAAGCAGGATGATCCTCGTCCGGAACAGCGGATTGGGGTTTCTGATGAACAAAAGCAGTGCCAGACCGGCAATGATCAGGGCGGCCATTCCCCAGGCTGCACGCGAGAAAGACAGGAAGATGCCAAGCGTCAGGATGAGGATCGGGATCAAGCGCAAGGGCAGCGCCCGAAGGTCGCCCACAAGGACGCCATGTACCAGCCAGGCAAGTGGTAGCATGAGAAAAGGACCGAAAACATTCGGATCCTGGAAAGCACCCATCGCCCGGCCATAGCGCGTGAACAGTTCTGCTCCGGGAAATGCATCGAAATAGCCAAGGATACCGAGCAGCGATGTACCGATCGCAGCGAGGATATAGGCCTTGAAGATGACACGAAGGACGCGCTGGTCGGCATCGATGATCGCAGCGAAGAAAACCGCCGTAAAGCCGAGGAAAAGCGAAACGGCGATGTACATTGGCGCCGCTTTGAGGTCGGGCATCTGCGCAATGGAAACAAGGCCGCCGAGATTGAAGACCACTAGAATGGCGAGGAGGGCGGCGACCGTGCGCGACAATCTCAGACCGAACAGGGCCCAGACCGCGATAAGGCCAGCCATGTACAGCTCGTATGGCGCTGGTTCATCGATGACAAAGCCGCTGAGGAACACCCCGAAACCCACGGCAAAAGTCGAAATCAACTTGATCAGAGCGCGGTTTTTTGTTGCGTGATCGACGCTGGCCTGCCGGTTCTGATCAATCGCCGCGCTCAATAGGCATTATCCGTGTTGAGGAGCCGTACAGGAGTCAGGAACAGGATTTTCAGATCAAACCACAACGACCAGTTCTCGATGTAGTAAAGATCGAATTCCGTGCGCATCTTGATCTTGTCGTCCGTGTCGACTTCGCCGCGCCAGCCGTTGATTTGCGCCCAACCGGTCACGCCGGGCTTGACCCTGTGCCGTGCGAAATAGCCATCGACAACCTCGTTATAAAGCAGATTGCGGGTATGCGCCGCGATCGCGTGCGGCCGTGGCCCCACGAGTGACAGCGTTCCCATCAACGAGTTGAAGAATTGCGGCAGTTCGTCGATCGAGGTCTTGCGAATGAAGCGGCCGACACGAGTCACGCGCGGATCGTCCTTGACCACTGCATTGCGCGCCGTCGGGTCGCACATCTCGGTGAACATGGAGCGGAACTTCCAGACTTCGATGATCTCGTTATTGAAGCCATGCCGGAGCTGCTTGAAGATCACCGGCCCCTTGCTCTCGAGTTTGATGGCAATGACAGTCGCCAGGATGATGGGACTGAAGACGATCAAGCCGAAGAGGCTGAAGAAAATGTCGAAGGCGCGCTTGGCTACGGAGTCCCAGTCGTTGATCGGCTTGTCGAACAGGTCGATCATGGCGACAGACCCGATATAGGAATAGGCGCGCGGCCGGAACTGCAGATGGTTATTGTGCGCCGACAGGCGGATATCGACGGGCAGAACCCAGAGCTTCTTCAAAAGCGACAGGACCCGTGCTTCCGCGGTGATCGGCAGGGACACGATCAGCATATCGATTTGCGCGATGCGCGCGAACTCGATCAATTCGGAAATATTACCGAGCTTTGGGTAACCGGCGACGATCGGGGGTGACCGCTTGGCATCGCGGTCGTCGAAAACGCCGCAAATGCGAATGTCGTTATAGGGCTGTTGTTCGATCGACCGGATAAGGTCTTCCGCCGGCTTACCCCCGCCAACGATAACCGCGCGCCGTTCCATCTTGCCGTTGCGCGCCCAGCGCCGGATCATGCGCGACATGACTATGCGGAATACCAGGAAAAGGATCAGTCCGGACCCGTACCAGGCGCCAAACCACACACGCGAATAGTCTTCCGACGTCTTGAGGAAAAACGCCGCCAGCGACATCATCGCGAAAGCGCCGGACCAGACGAGGATGAGTTTTCCGAACTTGCTGAAGGGATCGCGCATGACGGCAAGCTGGTAGCTGTCGGTAAGCTCCAGGAGCATGACTGTGACCACTGCCGTGGCGAGGATCGCAAGCGAATACTGCAGGAACGTGTAAGCCGATGGGCCCACGTAGATTATGAAGACGGCAATGCCCGCCAGCACGATGATCAGGAATTCGATGATCCGCATGATGCCGCTGATCATCACCGGAGAATTGGTGTCCTTGGCATATTGCGAGGCGATCTGATAGGCGACCGGGCTCAGCACCGGTTTCTTGCCGGAAGTGCGCGGTGTGTCAGGCGTAAGGTTGCGAACAACCTCCCGCGAAAGCTTCGATTCCGCTTTTCTGTCTGTCATGATTCACCTGAACGCCCGAATTGCCCGTCAATAGCACATATGCGCTAAGAAAGGCTTGAGGAATCTAGCGATCCAGCGCTGCGAAATACTCGGCTTCCAGTCGCGTCGCCATTGCCTCGCTGCCGAACTTTCGCTTGATGGTTTCGATAGTTGGAAGCATCTTCCTATAGGTCGCGATGTCGCCGATGACATAGGTCATTTTGATCGCGAGATCGGTGGCGTCCGGCTGCACCAGGGCAGGGGAATCATCGCCGAGGATTTCCGGAATGCCGCCGACCCGGCTGGCGATGACCGGCATCCCGGCAGCGAGAGCCTCGATCACGATATAGGGTAGGGCCTCGGCGCGGGAAGGGATCACCACTACCTTGGCCAGCCTGAACGCTTCATGCGCCTTCATCGGCATGAGAAAACGGATATCTGCACCGGCCTGTCTGACGAGGCTGGCTCGATCCTTGCCGTCTCCAACCATGACTGCCGTCAGCTTCTTTCCGCTTTGGCTGTTCGCTTTCGCAAGCGCGTCGATGAAGATGTCCGGGCCCTTCAATACGCGCATCTCGCCGATAAAAAGGAAATCGGCGGCTTCATGCAATGCCACGATCGGTTCGAATTCACTGTCTGCCAAGCCGTTATAAATCAACGCGAAGGCGCACCGCGGCTCACCGATTTTCTTCGCATAAACGTTCTGTTCAAATGCGGAGACGAAGATGATCCTGTCAGTCATCTTCTCCATCGCTCGTTCGACCCGGAAAATCAAACGGCCCTGCAGACTGTCAGGATCGTAGTGCAAACTGCCACCGTGCGGCGAGTAGAACCGGGCAACGCGCGAACCGGATACTCGCAGCCAGGAGCCGAAGAGCCGCGCATAGGTGCCGCCTTTGGCACCGTGCCCATGCAGGACATCCGGCTGCAACTTCTTGATGATCCTGTATGTCCGCAGCGCCGCCATCGCATCGCCCGGCCCGATCTGGCGTTGCATTGCAATGCGTTTGAGACCGAGCTCAAGCCTGTCGCGCAGCCCTGCAAGCAGTGCTTCTTCGAAGTCACCGCCCGTCGATGCGTCACAGATCACGCCGACCTTGTGACCGGCCTTCACTTGCGCTTCGATGAGATCGCGCACGTGGCGGAATATTCCGCCAACAGGCGCGCGAAAACAGTGAACGATGCGAAGGGATGGTTTGTCGGCCATTCCCGTGATCAGAAAAACCGCTCGCGCACATAAATTGTGTCGCCGGGCAGCACCTGATCGGAAATGGTAACGCGCCCGGTCAGGCTTTCGCCATTGAACTGGCGCGTGATATCGACGTCGTTCTGTTGGGCGCGCGGGGTAAAGCCACCGGCGGCGGCAATGGCTTTCTGCGCCGTCATGCCCGGGACGTAGGAGTATTGCCCGGCCGCACCGACTTCACCCATGATGAAGACCGGTCGGTAGCGATCGATCTCGACCGCCACGTCGGGGTCGCGAAGATAACCTTTGCGCAGCTTGGCGGCGACTTCCTTTGCGATCTGCTGGATGGTCTTGCCGCGCGCTGGGACGCTGCCAATCAGCGGGACGGAGATATATCCGGCCTGGTCGACGCTATACGTGTTGGTAATGCCTTCCTGCTCGAACACAGTCAGCCGGATGCGGTCGCCCGCGTCCAGCACGTAAGGCTTGTTGATGGCTTCGTTGAACGCTGCCGGGGCCGGGCGGTAACTGGCGCAGCCGCCCAGCGTCATGGAAACAACGCCGATGGCCACCAGAAAGATCTGCTTGCTGAACACGTCACGAACCCTAACAAACGTTGCGGAGAAGTTTTCTCGATTCTGTGCCCGATTATCAGTTCATTAGGGTTAATGGCTGGTAAAGTTTAGCTGCGACAGGCAGGTGAATGCACGCTGTGGTTGAATACTACAACGTCTTAACTCGCTGGTTACCATGCGTCTTTACCATTATACCATTCGTATTGGAGTGTTCTGGAAATGCCCGCGAGCTCTGTCGGAAACGATGTGGACATTGATATAGGCGCGTTGTTTGCCAGTTTGTGGCGCAACAAGCTGCGAATACTCGTCGGCTCGCTTCTGTTGACGGCGCTGGCATTCCTGCTCATGTCATTGGTCGCGCCAAAATATCGTGCCGAGACCCGCATCCTCATCGAAACGGGTGAATCGGTTTTCACCCGGCCCGCAAATCAACAGGCGGACGATCGCCCGGTGCTGGATCAGGAGGGCATCAAGAGCCAGGTCGAACTCATAGGTTCGTCCGATCTTTTGAAACGCGTCATCGTCAAGCTGGACCTCGCGAAAAACCCCGAACTTTCGGCTGGCGCTGAACCCTCGGCGCTGTCGCGTCTGTTTGGCGCTGTCGGTATCGGCAACAACCCGGATGAAGAGACGCGCGACGACTATATTCTCCAGTCCGTCCGCGATCGCCTGCTCGTTTATAATGTCGCGGCGTCGCGCGTCATCGTCATTCAGTTCTCCTCCAAGGATCCGGCGCTTGCCGCATCGGTCGCCAACGCTATCGCGGACGAATATGTGGCCACGCAGCAATCGGCGAAATCCCGGGCGAACACCGATGCAGCAGGCTGGTTGCAGCCCGAGATTGCCGACCTCAGCCAACGCGTCAAGGATGCCGAGGCAAAGGTAGCGGCGTATCGCGGCTCCTCGGACCTCCTGATCGGCCAGAACAATGCTGTTCTCGCTACCCAGCAGCTTTCGGAGCTCTCCACGGAACTGTCGCGTGTACGGGCAAACAGGGCTGCGAGCGAGGCAAGCGCCCAGAGTGTCCGTGCTGCGTTGGCCAAGGGCGCGCCAGTCGAAACGCTGCCTGCCGTCATGGCGTCGCCCCTGATCCAGCGCCTGCGCGAGCGCCAGGTACAGCTCAATAACGATATCGCGGATCTTTCGGCGTCCCTCCTTAGCGGCCATCCGCGTATTCGGGCACTGCGTTCGCAGCTCGCCGATCTCAACAACCAGATACGCCTGGAGGCGCGCAAGGTTCTCGGCAGCCTCGAGGCGGAAGCGGAGACCGCGCGTTTGCGTGAGAGCCAATTGACGAGCTCACTCAATGAGTTGAAGGAGCAATCGTCAAAAGCGGGCGAAGAAGAGGTGGAGTTGCGCGCACTTGAACGCGAAGCGACCGCCCAGCGGCAATTGCTCGAATCTTACCTCACCCGTTATCGCGAGGCGTCATCCCGCACGGATCGCGGCTATCTGCCGGCGGATGCGCGCATCTTCTCCCGCGCGGACAGGCCCATCGAGCCGTATTTCCCCAAGAAAATCCCGATGACGATTGCCGCATTCGTTGCGTCGCTGCTGCTCCTCAGCATCATCACTTTGCTTCGCGCCCTGTTCAGCGGGCAGGCGCTTCGCCCGGCCACACAGCCATTCGTCATGGAAGAAGCACCCGCTCCGGCAGCCGTTCGCGATATCCCTGGGCCGGTTCAGCCTGTTATTGTCGAACCTGTCCAGCCGGTGGCACAACCCGGCGCACCCCTTGCTGGCGATATTCCCGAAGAGCCGGCGTTCGTCGAAACGAAAGAGCAGCAGGCGGGATTGCACACACCGGCCGTGGAGGCTTCGGTGGAACCGCCGGCAATCCCCACCGGTCATTCGGGCATCGCCAATGTTGCGACGCGTTTGATGGCGAGCGGCGCGGCGCGGGCCGTGGTGGTTTCGCCGGAAGGCGATGAAGCGTCGGCCCTGACCATCCTGCTCGTGCGCGAATTGGCTGACCGGGGCGTCCGGGTCATCCTCGTCGACATGACGGGCTCGGGTGAAATCGGCCGTTCCATGCTGGACGACAAAAATCTTCCGGGCATTACCAACCTTCTGGTTTCGGAAAAGCACTTCAGCGATGTCATCCATCCGGATCACTATTCACAAGCCGAGATCATCCCGCTCGGCAACCACGATCCGGCGAAAGCCATGCAGTCCGTCGGGCGTTTGCCAATGATTCTCAACGCCTTGCAGTCAGCCTATGATCTTGTCGTTGTCGATGCGGGGCCGGCGACCGTCGTCGAGTTGAAGCATTTGCTGGCCGACGGAACGGAACTCATTCTCGGCGTCGTCGACCCTGACGATCCTGACGTGGCCGCTATAGCCAAAGCCGTCTATGACGCGAAGCTGCTTGAGCCCGAATTGCTGACACCCTTCGAAAAAGAGCATCTGCGTCTTGATTCTGGCCGGATTGTACGTTCGGCTTAGAGCCTTCCATCGAGCTATGAACGGCTCTAACGCTTGCCGAACAAACGCGAACGGGCCTTTTTCACCGCGGCCCAGACGGTTTCGTTCTTCTTGATGCGGCGCACCAGCTTGCCGCGTGCATGGAGATATCCTGCAAACATTCTGCCCTTTGCCGTAAGGCTGACATCGGTATCGTAGCTCGGCACCTCGATATCGGACCAGCTGCGTTTATAGGGTTCGTCGCCAATGCCAAAACTATAGACGGCGAGATCCGTCGTGCAACTGTCCTGAATGTCTTCGAAAAACAGGAACTCGCCGGGGCTGGCGCTGACCAGATCATCCTCGGTGATGCCGATGAAATCGATGAACGTCTGTTTTCTCGCATAGGACTTCCCGAGAACCGCGCGATACTGGCCGGCTACTTCAAGGGCTTTCAGTTGAAAGCGTGGCATCGTCGATTGAACTTCATGGGCGAACAGCTGCTGGAAGAATTCCATGGTTCCGGCCGGTTCATAGGTGTTCTTGATACCAGCCTTGGCAAGCCGCGCTGCCTTGCACTCGAAATAATTGTTGAGCATTGCGCTGGTCTCGACGGGGGTCGTTGCCGTCACGATACGATGTCCGCCTGCGTCCTCAAACCGCCGCGTGTTCTGACGATGTTTCTTCTTCTTGCGTTTGGCATTGTGCCGGCCGACCACGACTTCAAAATCCCGGTCCAACGTAATGCCCAGGCTGATATTGGCATTCTCGCGACTGCGCAATTCCACCAACGGATTTACCTTGCCGTCAAGCTCACCCAATTGCCGTACGAGCGAGACAAGATCTATATCCGGTCGGGCTTGGTGCAATGCTTTGAAGAGAGTGGTGAGATCGGCTGCCGTAATCTGCGCGTCAGCCGCCAACGCAGGAAAATTGCAATTGGCGTGCGGCCCGCCGGGAAATGCTGCAATCCAGACGGGACCTCTTTTCACAACCTCCAGCGGCAATAGGAAAACCGGCCTTTCCGCTTCGAAGAGCGCCGCTACAAGACAGTCTGCGTTGACGCATGACTGCCAGAATGAAAACCAGTTGGCGGTTTGTGCTGGACCGGCAAGAAAATCCTCGCCCAGTTCATTCCACAATGCTTTGCCGTCAAGCGGTACAATTATTTTTGCTTGTCGTGAAGTGACGGACATTCTTGCGTTCCACTGGGAGGAGATGCGAAAGGCGGCGAGGTTTTGTTGATCAACCATATATAAACGTTTAAGCCGCAAGAGTTGATGAACAGAATCCCTTCGATATCTTCAAATAACGCGAATTGGTGAAGGAATGGTCCACGCGGCCGACTTGATACGAAAAGCCGTGATGAGACTGGCTTGGCATAGCGGCTTTGCCTCAAGTACGCGTGACCGCTTTGGCGGGCTCGGTTCCATCATCATGCTGCACCGGGTACGCCCGGATTGTATAAGTCCGCTCGGCGTCACCCGTTCACTGGCGATCACGCCCGTCTTTCTCGATCAAATCATCACGTCGCTGAAATCCGAGGGAACGGAAATCGTCTCCATGGACGAGATGGCTGAACGCGTCAAAGCCGGATCACCCGGCAAACGGCGCTTTGTCGCCATCACGCTCGACGATGGCTACAACGACAACCTCAATCACGCCTATCCGGTTTTCCAGCGGCACAATGCCCCGTTCACAATATATGCCGCTCCTGGCCTGATCGAGGGCGCCGCGGTGCTGTGGTGGGAAATCGCTGAAAAACTGATCGCCAAGGCCGATTCCATCAAGATCCCCGGCGGACCCGAATGGCGTTGCGGAACTCTGTTTCAAAAACGCGCTACTTTTCATTCCTTGATGCGCTATTTTTCTTTCACGCTGACCGAATTGGAGCAATTGCCGGTCCTTCGTGAAATGTGCGAGCAGGAGGGAATGATCTGCGGCGTGGCCGCCGATCAGGATGTCATGAGTTGGAAGGAAATGCGCCAGATCGCCAGCGATCCGCTATGCACGATCGGCGCGCATACGGTTCATCACTACAACCTGAAGAAATTGACTCCGGATACGGTCGCCCAGGAAATGCGCCTGTCCGCCGATATGCTGGAAGCAGAACTCGGCAAGCGGCCCGCTCATTTCGCCTATCCATACGGCTCTTCAAAAGCCGCAGGACGACGCGAAGCCAACATAGCCGCCGCGGAAGGTTTTGTCTCCGCCGTCACGACAAGGCACGGCACCATCCACGCCGAACACCAGGCGAATATGTGGGCGCTGCCACGCATCTCCATCAACGGCCGCTTCCAGAAACTGGTCTACGCCAGGACGATGATGAGCGGCGTGACGACGCCAATCGCCAATGCGGGAAGGCGAGTGGTCCAGGCCTAGAGCGAGGTCTAGGGCCATTGTCGGCGCTTCCCCACCGGCGTATCGTCAATCAGCGTAGGTGGGAGGTTGACATGGATGATCGAGCCGTGCGGGCGGCGCTGCAGCGCCATTGGGATGCTTCTGACGCGAGTGATTTCAACGTCGAACATGAAATCTACCGCGAGGACGCCGTGCTCTCTTATCCTCAGTCCGGCGAACGGATAGACGGGCGGACAAACATTCAGGAAAGCCGGTTCGTTCAGCCAAACAAGAAGCGTTTTACGATCCGGCGAATTATCGGTGGCGGCGATCTCTGGGTGACTGAATACATACTCACCTATGACGGCGTACCATCATATGTGGTGAGCATCATGGAATTCCACGAAGGACTTGTGGCAAAAGAAACGCAATATTTCGCCGATCGGTTTGATCCGGCACCCTCGCGCGCGCATCTTGTCGAGCGAATATCAGGGTGAATTCTTCTTCGGCGCCTTTTCCATCCAGCTGATGATGAACATGGCCGGTACGACCCAAAGGAATCCTGTTCCGAAGAAGTAGAGCAGGTGAACCCACGGACCGGAATTGCCAAGCAGCGCAACGGCAAAGATCGTTGCGACGATTGCGTAGACGCAGACGAGCGCCACGAGCAGAAATGTTCCGATGAGTTTCTTCAGCCTTACAGGCATTGCGCTATCCAGTCTTACAATTTGCGGCCATCCTCTAACGGTAAACAAAACTGCCGGAAAGCAAAAAAGCCATTGCGCTGATAAAAAGCTGGCCATTCGAACAGGGGCGGCCAATCTTTTCAGGGGAATCCTAAAGCAGTTTTACGCTTGAGCAAAATCCTGGCTGATATTGGTAGACCCACTGTGTCTTCGTCGTACTGCTGCCGGACACCCATTGGGTCATGCCGTTCATCGTGTCGAAGAGGAGTTTCGAACGTTGCATCACCTTGGCGGCAAATGCGCCACTATCGGATTTGACCTTGAAGGAAAGTTCGGCAATCGCAGGCTTTGCGGCAGTGCCGACATACCATAGCGTCAACGAGAAATCCGCGTCCTTTGCGCCAAGATCGCTGTCGACACCGGTATAGGTATGTTCGGTAATATCGAGCTTGCCAACAAGACTCAAACTATCCTTCTTCGGCAGATTGAGTGATTTGATGCCTGGAAAGAGGTCGGTTACATCATCCAGACTGTTCAGTTTTTTCGTCGCAGCGAGCGGTTCTGTCGTCGAGTGCGAGAAGGTTTCCCTTAAAGGTGGCACGATGTCGTCTTCGAGCTTGGTCTTGGCTCCGGAAACGCTACCGGCGACATCGGTGGCCGCGGCCGTCGATTGACTGGACGAGCGGAATTTGAGCGTGATTTCACTGGCCGCGTCGTCGCCGCGTGTGCGTAGCATGTAGCCCGACGCATTGAGGTGGCAGGTGCCGGGCGAATCATAGAAGCGCACGGTACGCGTTTCATCGTCGCTGAACTGGCCGTCCACGCTGCGATCGAAATTGACCGTCTTCAGCTGGGCTTTCAGATCAGCCAGGAACTGATTGGCAACTATTGCGGGTTGCTTGTCGAAGAGGGACGGTGTGAGCAGGATCTTGTATTCCTTGCTCGCCAACACGTCCGCAGCCTGAGCAGCACCGGTGACATAGACGACGGCGGCGGCAGTGCCGGCTGCGATTTTCAACCAATTGAACATCATAACCTCTCGGATTAAAGGGATGTTGCCGGGCACGATGCCAGGCGCAATTTGCTCCAGCAGTGTGGCGAATAAGCGATGACGCCTTCGTGACGGCGCAGATCAGGACGCGACGGCGTGTCGCGTGAACTGCGCTTGTCATGCAACCGCTTATGCTGCACCTATCGGCGCAATAAGGAGCGTCTTGCATGGCTGCCAATACACTATCCCAGGGCACGATTGTCTCGGTTCAGGACCGCGAAGCGCGAAACCGCCAATATATCCGCATCTGGCTTTATCTGGTGCTGATCGTTCTGGCGACCATCGTCCTTGTCGGCGGTGCAACGCGGATGACCGGCTCCGGGCTTTCCATCACCGAATGGAAGCCTATCCACGGCATCATACCGCCATTTGGCCATGATCAATGGATGGAGGAATTCGATAAATACCGACAGATCCCGCAATATCAGCGGCTGAACAAGGGCATGAGCCTTGCTGAGTTCCAGCAAATCTTCTGGTGGGAATGGGCGCATCGCTTTCTCGCGCGCGGCGTAGGCTTTCTCGTCGCCGTACCGCTCGCGTTCTTCTGGCTTACCGGCAGGCTGGAGCGCCGGTTGAAGCCGCGCATGATCTTCATTCTCGCGCTCGGCGCTCTGCAAGGCGCGGTCGGCTGGTGGATGGTCGCGTCGGGGCTGGTCGACCGGGTCGACGTCAGTCAGTACCGGCTCGCCACGCATCTCACGCTCGCCTGTATCATTTTCGCGGCCGTCATGTATGTGGCGCGCGGCCTTGCCGTCTACTCCGAAGCACCGGCCAATCGCCAGATTCAGCGCTTGGCCGGCTGGTTCGTGTTCTGCGTCTTCATCCAGATATATCTCGGAGCATTGGTTGCTGGCCTTGACGCAGGCCTTTCCTACAATACCTGGCCGCTGATGGACGGGGCAGTCATTCCCGGCGACCTCTTTCCCATCCAGCCCATCTGGCACAATCTCTTCGAAAGCCCGAAGACAGTGCAATTCGTCCATCGCTGCTTTGCTTATTTCGTGTTGATCGTGGCTATCTGGCAGGCTGTATCGACAGCCCGGCAAGCCCCCGCCACCACGCATGCGCGCCGTGCCGTGCTTCTTGTCGTTCTGGTAACCCTGCAAGCGGCGATCGGCATCACGACGCTCTTGATGCAGGTGCCGATCGGCCTCGGGCTGCTGCATCAGTTCTTTGCCATCGTCATTCTCGGCTTTTCCGTCGCCCATTGGCGCGGCACCAAAGGCGCTTATCCGCGCGAGACAGAGGTCGTCGCTGGCTAGAGCCTTTCATGCAGGGGTGAGAGGCTCCAGGTCGTGAACTCATAAATCTGATGGAAATGGTATGAGGCCATCTTTTCGGATACGAGGAGCAAGGGCGAAGACAATGTTTATCCATTTTCAAGTCCCTTGCGACGCTATTACCGGGAAGATGGACCATATCGTCCGGACACTGATCCGGCTGCAAGCTGCAGTATCGAACCATTCGGCCGGGGGAAAAACCCCGCCCTTCACGCTTCTCCTCGCATCTTCTTGCCGCTTCAGGCGCCATTTCTACCAGATTTATGAGTTTACGACCTAGGTATCGCGTGCCCAAAGCTGGGGCACTTCCTTGTAGGTGTGAACTACACTGTCGGCGTGAACCAATATCAAACCGTCAGATTGCGCCTGCGCTATCAGCATTCGGTCGAAGGGGTCCGGATGCGACCATGCGAGTTGTCCCGCAAGTTTTGCATGATGCGGCGATATGGAGAGCGGCAAAAAGCCATTTCGCTCGATGGCTGCATGGGGCGAGCCGGAAAATCGTAACTTGCCTTTGGCGCTTTTGATGGCAATTTCCCAGATGGATGCTGCGCTGATGTAGATCTGGTTGTCAGGATTGGCTATTGCGTCGCGTGTTACAGCGCCGAGTCTATCGGCTCCCTCATCCCACCAGAGAAGCACATGTGTGTCGAGCAGCAGCTGCATTACAATGTGCCATCGTTGAACAGTGCTGCCATCTCCGGATCTAACGCGTCGAAGTCTTCGGCAATATAGGAAATGCCGAGCGCATGAGCAGGCTTGCGCGGCTCCTGCTGTTTCGGCAGAGGGCCGAGTTTTGCGAGCGGGATTCCATTCTTCGCAATAATGACCTCTTCACCGGACGCAGCTCGATCCACCAAACTTGAAAGGTTGGTCTTCGCATCATAGAGATTGATCTGGTTCACGGTGCACTCCTTGACCAAGTAGACCAAAGGTACCATGGTCAACGCCGCTTGGTCAACTTGGTCAATGCAAATTTAAATGGTTTGGAGCACGCGCCGGATTGCCTCTGCCACGCCAAGGCTGCGTTTCGACTCGTCAAAATTCTGGTCCTCGTCATGCCATGAGGCCGAGAGGCAGGCATGGATCATGCCAAAGCCCAGAATGGTTTTTATATGGCGGTTGAAAGCTTGCGAGAACGCCTGCGCCATGGTTGCAATGCGACGCTCGCTCATCCGCAGATCATCGCGATCCAGCGGGTTGTAGAACATATTGGCGGTGTCAAACATCGGATCGCCGATCAGCCCCTTGGGGTCGATGACCAGCCAGCCGCGTTTCCCGTGCAGTACGTTCTCGTGGTGCAGGTCGCTATGCAGCGGCTGGACGTCTTGTTGTTGGTCCAGGAGCATGTCTGCAAGGGTAGCCGCTTCGACGAACCGGCTCGTCACTCCGCGTGCCCGGTTCGCCTCGGCCTTCTTGAACAGGCTGGCGAAATGCGTCCGTAACGGTATGAGCCCAGCGGGGAAGGGCCGGTTTTGCCGCGTCGACTGCATGAGGCGCAGGAACACGTTGACAAAGATCTGCGTCGCGTCGTCGTCACCCTGTTCGTTGAGATGATCAAGCAGGGTGCGGGCGCCGGCATATTCCAGCAGCAGGTTGTTACCCCGCTGCGCCAGCAAACGAATACAGCCATTGCCGTCGTGCCAGTCCAGATAGCGCGTGCCACCCAACTCTTCCCGCACACCGAGCGGTGTCAGATGTTTGACTATCGCGGGTTCGCCATCTTCCAGCCGGATCTTGACAATCCGGCTGGTGGCGGTCTCGGCGACGAGCTCGGGGGAGGAGACTTTCCACTCCGGTGGGAAAGTCTCCGCTATTGCATCAAGCATTTCCGAGCATCAAGTCCAGATTCTGCACCGCAGCCCCCGACGCACCCTTGCCGAGATTGTCGAGGAGAGCAACGAGATTGACCTGACCGGCACCTTCAGTCCCGAACACGTAGAGCTTCATGATATCCGTATCGCGTAGCTCTTCCGGATCGAGGCGGGGCAACATGGCGCTTTCGGCCAGCGGCACCACCTGCACGATATTCTGGCCCGCATAATGGGCGCTGAGCGCTGCATGGATGTCCATCATTGATGGATTACCATCCAGGTCCGCGGTAAACAGCGGCACTTGAACGATCATGCCTTGTGCAAAGCGTCCGACGCTAGGCGAAAAGATAGGTTTGCGATCCAGATGCCCATGCACCTGCAACTCCGGCACGTGCTTGTGCTTCAGCGGCATCGCATAGAGGAAGTGATTTGCGTCGATATGATCAGGCGCATCCGGATTCTCCATCTGCGCGATCATTTGCTTGCCACCGCCGGTATAGCCGGAAACCGCGTTGACCGTGACCGGATAATCGCCGGGCAGGATGCCCGCATCGCGCAACGGACGCACCAGTGAAATAGCGCCGGTCGGATAACAACCGGGATTGGCGACCAGCCGCGCATCGACGATTTTTTGTCGCTGGTCGCGGTCGAGCTCGGCAAAGCCGTACGCCCAGTCCGGATGCACGCGGTGCGCGGTCGAGGTGTCGATGATCTTTGTCGAGTTATGCCCTTCGAGAATGGATACGGCTTCCCTCGACGCATCGTCGGGTAGGCAGAGGATGGCGACATCGGATTCCTTGAGAAAGTCCGCGCGCATGTCTTTGTTGCGCCGCTCGGCTTCCGGAATCGAAAGCACCTCGAGATCGGCGCGGCCGGCGAGCCGTGTGCGGATCTGCAGGCCGGTGGTGCCGTGTTCGCCGTCGATGAAGATTTTCGGTTTCATGGAAGTGCCTTTAATTCAACTGATCTCAGTTCTTTATATGAATACGCATGACAATTGTGCGTGGTTCGACAAGCTCACCATGGAGATAGATGTGCTGCAAGCCTGTCGCAATGTAGGTTTGTTTCCCAGCAATCAATCCATTTTCTCATGGTGAACAGCTACCTCCCACACGGTGAAACTCCTTCATGATGAGCAGTTACCTCCCTCATGGTGAGCAGTTACCTCCCTCATGGCGAGCAGCTACCTCCCTCATGGCGAGCAGCTACCTCCCTCATGGTGAGCTTGTCGAACCACGCACAACCCTGCTGCGACGTTTAAACCTGCCGTGCCTGCTGCTCCGCCAGTATACCCAGATAATACATCGCGATTGTGGCACCTGCGATCGCGGTCACATCGGCATGATCATAGGCGGGCGCAACTTCAACGACGTCGGCGCCCACAATGTTCAGTTCCGTCAGGTGCCGCAGCACCGAGAGGATCTTCGCCGAAGACGGTCCTCCTGCGACAGGTGTGCCCGTGCCCGGCGCGAAGGCCGGGTCGAGGCAATCGATGTCGAAGGTCAGATACACCTTCCTGCCAGCTGTCCGGGCGATGATCTGCTTTGCGATGTCGGCTGCGGACATTTCCTCAACCTCGTAGCCATAAACGATCTTCAACCCGCAATCGTCGGGAGCATGGGTGCGAATGCCGACCTGTATCGAATGAGCGGGATCGATGACGCCATCGCGCGCGGCGCGGCCAACGAACGATCCATGATCGATCCGCTTGCCGTCATCGTACCAGGTGTCCTGATGCGCATCGAACTGTACCAGCGCCACGGGACCATGCCTTGCCGCATGCGCCTTGAGGATCGGCCATGTCACGAAATGGTCGCCGCCGAGTGAAAGGAGAAACGCGCCGGACTTGATGATCTTTGCAGCTTCCCGCTCGATCGTCGCCGGGGTTTTCTGGTGATTGCCGTAATCGAGCAGGCAATCGCCATAATCTACGACCGCAAAATCGGCAAACAGATCGCGCTGGAACGGATACTGCGGATCATTGTCGAAAATCGCCGAGGCCCGCCTTATTGCCTGCGGGCCAAACCGCGCGCCTGGCCGGTTGGATACGGCAGCATCGAACGGAATGCCCCATACGACCGCCTCGGCACCATTCAGGTTCTTGGTATAGCGCCGGCGCATGAAGGAGAGGGCGCCTGCATGGGTCGGATCAGTCGCCGCGCTGGTCAGATTGCGCGCTGTAAAGGCATGGTCGATGGATTTTGATGGCATCTGCTGCTCCCGTTCCTGCAATCCGATATGCGTTTTGCTCATTCGCGTGCCTCGGCGCAACAAAAAAGCGGACCCGAAGGCCCGCTTTCTGTTCGTGTCCATATAAAGCGATATTAGCGCTTCGAGAACTGGAACGAGCGACGGGCTTTCGCCTTGCCGTACTTCTTGCGTTCGACGACGCGGCTGTCGCGTGTCAGGAAACCGCCCTTTTTCAGAACGCCGCGCAGTGCGGGTTCGAAATAGGTGAGAGCCTTGGAGATGCCGTGACGAACGGCACCAGCCTGACCGGACAGACCACCACCGGCAACGGTCGCGATAACGTCGTACTGGCCGGCGCGGTTGGCAGCAACGATCGGCTGCTGCAGGATCATCTGCAGAACCGGACGGGCGAAATACTTGCCGTATTCCTTTTCGTTGATGACGATCTTGCCGGAACCTGGCTTGATCCAGACGCGGGCAACCGCATCCTTGCGCTTGCCGGTTGCGTAGGCACGGCCTTTGGCATCGAGCTTCTGGACATGAACCGGTGCAGCGGCCTGCGCCGGGGCGACGGCAGAGGTACCGAGTTCTGCGAGCGAGTTGAGCTCAGCCATTCTTATGCGCTCCTTTTATTCTTGGAATTCAGCGCGCCAACGTCGAGGACTTCAGGTGCCTGAGCTTCATGTGGGTGGTTGGAACCGGCGTAAACGCGCAGGTTCTTCATCTGGCGACGGCCGAGCGGGCCACGGGGAACCATTCGCTCGACAGCCTTCTCAACGACGCGTTCCGGAAAACGGCCTTCGAGCAGCTGACGGGCAGTGCGTTCCTTGATGCCGCCGGGATGGCCAGTGTGCCAGTAATAAACCTTGTCGGTAAATTTCTTACCGGTAAGCGCAACCTTGTCGGCATTGATGATGATGACATTGTCGCCATCGTCCACGTGCGGGGTAAAGGTTGCTTTGTGCTTGCCGCGCAGGATGTTGGCGACGATGGAAGCAAGACGGCCGACGACGAGACCCTCGGCGTCGATCAGGATCCACTTTTTCGTCACATCTGCCGGCTTCTGTGTGAAGGTAGCCATTGTGTTCGTCCTTGAGATCATCCTTCATGAAAGAAGGCTTTTCTTGTTGCTTGGGTTATGCGGATCGATAAAAATTCGCATAACAATGAAAAACGGCGGGAAACCCCACCGCAGTCGAGGGTTTCAATAAAGGGGCCGGGCGCCTGCGTCAAGTGGCGATTTAGGCGTCATACCAGAAATAATCCTGAAAATACAGTCACTTATCGAAAAGGTATTATATTACCACATAATTTTGTGTGACTGGATCCGGCGAGAGTGCTCACCTAGGCCTCATTTTTCATGCGGGGCAGGTTCGCAATACTCGATCAGCAATTCGGTGAGGACCCGTATCTTCCGTGCGGGATGCTGACCTGGCGGGCGGATGACATATGCACCTGCCGGCGGTGGTGGATACCGCGTCATGACCGGAACCAGCGCGCCGGAAACTATATATTGATGGGTAAGACAATCGGGCAGGTAAGCGATTCCGAGCCCTGCTGCCGCAGCCGCGACGAGAGCAGTGCCGTTGTCGGCCTTGAAGCGCCCCTGCGGACGAACCATGATGATCTTGTCGCCATCCATGAGTTGCCAGGCTTCGGTGCCCTGCATAAGAGCCTCATGAGCGGAGAGCTCCTCCGGCGTTTCCGGCGACCCATGTGTCTTGATGTAGTCCGGGCTCGCGACGAGCTTCCCATAGATCCCTCCGATGCGCCGTGCGATCAGGTTGGAGTCCTGAAGATAGCCTACCCGTATCGCACAGTCGTAACCCTCTGTGATGAGATCGACGAAGCGGTCGCTGTAGCAGGTGTGGATTTGGAGCTGGGGGTGGCGTCGCGCCATTTCCGCGAGGATCGGAGCGAAGTGGGTCTGTCCGAAAGAAAGCGGCACTGCAACGCGCAAGCGGCCGCGAAGGTCGCCGGCAGGTAGGATCGTTTCCTTTGCCACGTCGATCTCGGCACAAACTCTTGCCGCATAGTCTCGAAACGTGGCCCCGGCTTCTGTGAGAGCAGCGCCGCGGGTGGTGCGCGCAAGAAGCTGGACGCCAAGTTCCGCTTCAAGCCGGAAGAGCCGGCGGCTGACGATCGACTTGGAGACGCCGAGCCGGAGCGCGGCGGCCGAAACGCCACCAGCATCGGCAACTTCTACGAATGTCCGCAACTCTTCGATATCCAATCCAGCGTTCCCCATTTCGCGACACAGCTTGCCACTTAAGGGTACTACCCCATCAAGCGCGGGAACGGCAATGTCCCTTTCAGGCAACGTCGCCCTTGGCGCGTGTCTTCGCGCAAACAATCTCACCAACAACGACAGCATAGGAAGTAATAATGACCTTTCGTAACGGCCTTGATTCTCTTCTACGCCCCGAGGACTCCGTCCTTGTTCTGATCGATCACCAGCCTTACCAGCTCGCGAACCTGAACAGCCACGATCCGCAAGCTGTGGTCAACTACACCACCGCGCTGGCGAAGCTGGCAAAAGCCTTCAATGTTCCGACCATTCTCACCAGCGTGATCGCGGCACGCGGTGGCCTTCTCTTTAAGCAGATCACCGACGTCTTTCCGGACCAGGAAGTCATCGATCGCACCTGGGTGAACACCTGGCAGGACGAGAATGTGGTGAATGTCGTCAAGGCGACCGGCCGCAAGCAGCTGATCATCGCCGGGTTGTGGACCGAGGTCTGCGTTGCAATGCCTGTGATCCAGGCCGCCGGCGAAGGCTGGGACGTGACCGTGATTACCGACGCGTCGGGCGGGATTTCGAAGGAGTCTCACGAAGTCGCCATCCAGCGCATGATCGCGGCCGGCGCGAACGTGATGACGGTCATGGCGCTCGCTGGCGAATGGCAACGCGATTGGGCGCGCACCGAGCATGTCGAGGAGCTGACCGAGATTCTCATCCAGCACTTCGGCGGTAGCGGCATCGCCTATCTTTGGGAGCAGCAGCTCCTCAACACTCCGGTGCCTGGCAAGGCGGGCTGATCTAGCAGGGGTGCAGAGGTTTTCGAGCGACGCCTCGCAAAAAAGCGGATTGCTTCTTGAACCTCTTCACCGCTCCCGGTCATTGGGGCACTCCATGTGCCCCGAGACGTCACTTCACAGCGACGACAACCTTCCCCTTCGCGCGACCTGTTTCTACGTACACCAGCGCCTCATTGGTCTTCTCGAACGGGAACACCCGATCCACTACCGGTCGTATGACACCTGCCTCGATCAGGGTGGTGATCTGACCAAGCTGCGCACCATTGGCCGTCATGAAGTGGAAGGAATAACTGATGCCTTGGCGTTTCGATTTTCTCCTGATGCCCAAACTCAATAGGCGCATGACCAGTCGCAGCGGCCAGGCCAAACCCTTCTCCTTTGCGAAATTCGGGTCCGGCGGGCCAGAAATCGAAATCAGCTTTCCGCCCGGCTTCAGCAGCCCAACGGATTTTTTCAGCGTGTCTGTGCCAAGGCTGTTCAGTACGACGTCGTAGTCCTGCTGCAGAACGTCCTCGAAGTTGTCCTTCTTGTAGTCGATCACGACATCTGCGCCGAGGCCTTTGACGAGATCGATATTTACAGTGCTCGTGGTCGTCGTCACATAGGCCCCGAGATGCTTGGCAAGCTGGATCGCAATCGTGCCCACGCCGCCCGAGCCCGCATGGATCAGGACTTTCTGCCCCTTTTGCAGGTTGGCCCGCTCGACAAGCACCTGCCACGCCGTCAGGGCGACAAGGGGAATCGATGCGGCGTCTTCCATGGTCAGGTTCTGCGGCTTCATCGCCACATCGGCCTCGTCCACGGCGATATACTCCGCAAATGTCCCGATGCGATCCTGAGCCGGGCGCGCATAGACCTCGTCACCGGGCTTGAACCGCCGGACATTGGCACCGACCCGGACCACGACGCCCGCTACATCGTTGCCGAGGATCAGGGGAAGTCGGTATGGCAGGATGAGCTTGAACTCTCCATCTCTGATTTTGGCGTCCAGAACATTTACACTGGTGGCTTGAATCTCCACCATCACGTCATTCTCCCGCAACTCCGGCTCCGGGCTTTCCGTGAAACGAAGGGACCCGCCTTTCACATAGCGATCGATCAGGAATGATTTCATTGAACTAACTTTCGTTTCGGTGGTCAGTGGGTAAGCCGACCAGGGCCCTGTCGGTACTCAGGCAGGAAGTCCGCTGAATTTCCGCAAGTTCTTGTCGACGAAGGACTCCGGCAGGAAGCGGCGCATAAACCGGACTTGCGCGGCCGCTTTGCCTGCAGTGTAGCGCCGTTTGGGCGATGCGGCATTGGCGGCCCTTACGACCGTTGCGGCGACCACCTCCGGTGCGTCACCCTTCGCGATGATTTCGCGCATCAGCTTCTCTGTATTGGCGCGAATGGTTTCATAGACTGGAAGCGGCTGGTCCGGCCGGGTGATGTTCTCTTCGAAGGATGTGCGGGTTACACCCGGCTCGACAAGCACAACGCGAATGCCCTGCGTTCGAACTTCGTGGTCGAGGGATTCCGAATAGCCCTCGATGGCGTGTTTGGTCGAGGCATAAAGGGCATTATAGGGGGAGGGAATGAGCCCGAGTATGGAGCTCAGGTTGACAATCCGGCCGCGGCGTTGGCGTCTCATCACGGGCAGGATCGCATTTGTCATCCGCAGGACGCCGAACACGTTCACGTCGAACACCGCCTTCGCCTGGGCCGCCGAGGACTCCTCAGCACCGCCGAGCAGCCCGATCCCGGCGTTGTTGATGAGTAGATCGATCTGCCCGGTGCGGCTTAGAACATCGTCGACGGCCGCCTGCACCGATGCGTCGTCGGTTACATCGCAGATCAACATCGTCACCCCGTCTGGGGTATCGGACATCGGCTTTCGGCTGGTGCCGAATACACGGTAGCCATCGCGCCGCAGCGCCTTTGCCGTTACCAGCCCGATACCGGAGGAAGCGCCCGTTACAATGGCGACGCGGGGTTCTGTCTTGTTCATTGCTTTTTCCTTCATTTTGTCATGGAACATCGATGAATGATATGTTACTATCAATTTAGTAGTAAGTCACTATCAAAAAGATATCGACATGAAGAATCATTCGAATGAGCCATGCCTTATCGCCCGGAGTCTTGCGCTTGTAGGGGATGCATGGAGTATGCTGATCATGCGGGACGCCCACGCGGGCCTCACTCGCTTTGACGAATTTCGCAAGAGCCTGAAGATTGCGCCGACGATGCTGACGGCGCGACTTTCAGCTCTGACTGAGGACGGATTACTGGAGAAACGCCGCTATTCCGATCGTCCGCCACGGGACGAGTATGTCCTGACGGAAGCTGGCCGCGACTTTCTGCCAGTCCTGTTTGCGATCGGCGCGTGGGGACGCAAGTATCGTGGCGGAGGCAACGTGACCCGGTTCTTCGACGCCGAGACCGGAACGGAGATTGATCCGGTCACCATCGACCGCGAGACCGGCGCCCCGGTCGGAACGCGTGCCATTCGCATTGTTCTGCCCGGGTAGCCGCGGCGTGGCAGATGAATCAGCGTCTGACAATTTCTATCGGAAGCCCGGCTCCGGCATCAGGTTGCCACTGGCGGTCCGTGCCTTGGCGGGATCGAATAGGTCGCTGTTGCATGCGCTACGAGTTCGCTTGTTAAACCGCTTGTCAGGGAAATCTCGACAATCGCCAGACGCTTGCCGAGTTTGAGAATTGTCGCTCTGGCATCGACGGGTCCCGATTCCGGTTTGCGCAGGAAATTGATATTGAGGTTCGTTGTCACGGCGAGGGCCACCGGACCGATCTGCGCGAGGATCGCGATATAGGCGGTGATATCGGCGAGTGCGAACAATGTTGGTCCGGAGACGGTCCCCCCCGGTCGGAGATGCCGGTCTGACGGGTCGAGCCGCATCGACGCAAAACCGTCGCCGGCGTCCGTCACCGTGAAGGACATTCCTTCCGCGTTCACCTGTGGAAATTCGCGTTCCAGAAAGGAAGTCAACGCCTCTACGTCCATCACTACAGCCATAAAATCCATCCCTTGCTGTTTTTTCTTTACACTTAGCTGTTATTCTTGACGCTCCTATTTCTGCATCGTCTTTTCAAGACGGAGGACGTTATGAAACCGCCTGGATTGGTCGCAGCATGCTGCGTTTTCGCGCTTGCCTATGCGGGAACTATCGCGACACAGAGGACAACAACCCCGATACAAGCTGTTGAGACATTCAGTCTGCCGGAGCGGCCGGTGCCTCTGACGGAGGATACGATCAAACGTTTCCTTTTCGGATTTGCCCCGGTGGCTGCGACGGTACGTGAAGTGGACGGCAGGGGGGAAGCCGCCGAGCGAACCGCTATCCTCGATGTGAAAGCTGCGGAATATGGTTTTGCCAGCTTCTCGGACTGGGTGGATACAACCAATACGATCATGGTGACCTATCATTGGGCGACCAATCCCGATCCGCGCGCCGAAGTGGACAAGGCGATTGCCGCAATTCCCGCCATGCCCAATCTTTCCGAACAGGAAAAGACCGATATGATCGCTGGGTTGAAAACCGGGCTTGCCAAGGTCGAAAATGCAAAACCGACGCCGGAGAACATGGCGATTGTCCAGAAGCATTTGCGTACGCTGAAGCCGTTCTATGAACTTTGGGCTGCGCCGCCTGGATAAACGCAATCAGGGTACCCGTGATGATGCAAGAACATGACTATTATTCCGACGACTATATTCGCGAGATTTTATCTTCGGTCAAAACAATCGCCTTGACCGGCGCATCGCCCAATGAAACGCGGCCGAGTTTTTCCGTGATGAGATTTCTGCTTCTTCAGGGATATCACGTCATACCGGTCAATCCGGGGCAGGCGGGAAAGACCATTCTTGGCCAACAAGTCCATGCACGGCTCGCGGACATTCCTGAGCCGATCGACATGGTGGATGTCTTCCGCAACTCATCGGCCCTTCCGGGTGTGGTCGACGAGGCCTTGGCACTCAAACCGCTGCCACGTGTGGTCTGGACTCAGCTCGGTGTTTGGGATGAGGCTGCAGCGCGCAAGGCGGAAGCAGCCGGGATACAGGTCGTCATGAACCGGTGCCCGGCCATCGAAATTCCCCGCCTCGGCATGCGCGTCTAGGACGGGATTTCCCACCTGCGCAGATTCATTTTCGTGGAGCGCTGAAAACGGAAATTGCTATGTGTCGTTCCGCTGCACGAGTTGAACGCTTTTAGCAATTCTCATGCAAGAAGTGCGGATTCTTATGCAAAAAACCCCGAAAATGGGACAAGAATCTCAATCGCTGGCTGTAATTAGATTGTCCTTGGTTGCGAAAATGCGCACTTGGCCCCAGCGTCGCAATCCCATAGCCTTGCGGGAAGGTTGGCAGCAGGAGGACAAACATGGCGCATCGGGCCCCCGGAATCGAAACATTGGCGGTCCACGCCGGCGCGAGGCCCGACCCTGAAACGGGTGCGCGGGTGACGCCGATCTATCAAACGACGGCATTCGTCTTCGATGACGCGGATCATGCGGCGTCCCTGTTTGGCCTGAAGGCGTTCGGCAATATCTACAGCCGAATCACCAATCCAACCAATGCGGTACTGGAAGAACGTGTCGCGGCACTTGAAGGTGGAACGGCCGCCTTGGCGGTTGCATCAGGTCACGCGGCACAATTTCTGATATTCTATACGTTGATGCAGCCTGGGGACAACTTTGTCTCGTCGAACAAGCTCTATGGCGGGTCCATCAACCAGTTCGGCCAGTCGTTCCAATCCTTTGACTGGCAGGTGCGCTGGGCAGACGGGACTGATCCCGGCGCATTCGAGGCGCAGATCGACGACCGGACCCGCGCCCTCTTCGTCGAGAGCATCGCCAACCCCGGCGGCATCATCACCGACATCGAAGCCATCGCAAAAATCGCCCACCGGCATGGCCTCCCGCTGATCGTCGACAACACTCTGGCGTCGCCATATCTGATACGTCCGATCGAGCATGGTGCTGATATTATTGTACATTCTGCGACGAAGTTCCTGGGCGGCCATGGCAATTCCATGGGTGGCATCATCGTCGATTGCGGAACTTTCGACTGGTCGAAATCCGGAAACTACCCGCTGCTGTCGCAGCCGCGTCCCGAATATAATGGGGTGGCGTTGCACGAAACCTTCGGCAATTTCGCCTTTGCCATCGCCTGCCGCGTGCTCGGTCTGCGCGATCTTGGACCAGCGCTCTCGCCGTTCAATGCCTTCCAGCTTCTGACTGGTATCGAAACGTTGCCGCTACGCATGCAGCGTCATTGCGACAATGCGCTCGAAGTCGCCAAGTGGTTGAAACAAAATGAGAAAATAGATTGGATCAGCTATGCCGGACTGACGGACGATCCCTATCATGAGCTGCAGCAGAAATATGCGCCGAGGGGAGCGGGCTCGGTTTTCACCTTCGGTCTGAAGGGCGGATATGACGCCGGCGTCAAGCTCGTCGAACAGCTGGAGCTCTTCTCGCACCTTGCCAATATCGGCGATACGAGGTCACTTGTCATTCACCCGGCGTCGACTACGCACCGGCAACTCAGCGACGACCAAAAGATCGCGGCAGGCGCTGGTCCCGATGTGGTGCGGCTTTCGATCGGCATCGAGAACGTTGCGGATATCATCGCCGATCTCGAACAAGCGTTGGCGAAGGCAGGCTAACTCAATGAAAAGTTTCATTAAAATCGAATCCGGCAATATCGACCCCGAGCACGGCGTCCCGAAACCAGAGCGCGTCATTGCTGGCGATCCGAAATTCCGGACATGGAATTGCGATGAAGCCGAAGGCGGAATCTACGCCGGAATTTGGGAGGCTACGCCCGGAAAATGGCGCATCGCCTATGATGAATGGGAGTTCTGCCACATTCTTTCCGGGCGTTCGATCATCACGGAAGAGGGTGGTGCTGAACAGCATGTCGCGGCGGGCGACAGTTTCGTGCTGCGTCCCGGTTTTCGCGGAACCTGGGAAGTGCTCGAGACGACGCGCAAGGAATATGTGATCAGGCTTTGAGCAGAATTCGGCTTGTGTCGACGATCATGTGTTGAACATCTTGCGAAACCGGGTGGCGACGCCCTATGTATCGTTAGTCTTCCACGAATCTGGGGTGGTCAAGCCCCTTATTCTCCAAAACGCTGAGGCCCACCGATGAGAGACCCAATCGAAACAGCTATGAATCTCGTGCCAATGGTCGTCGAGCAGACCAACCGGGGCGAGCGGGCCTATGATATTTTTTCGCGCCTGCTGAAAGAACGCATCATCTTCATAACCGGGCCGATCGAGGACGGCATGGCGACGCTTGTCTGCGCGCAGTTGCTGTTCCTTGAATCGGAAAATCCGAAAAAAGAAATCAATATGTACATCAACTCACCGGGCGGTGTCGTCACCTCCGGCATGGCAATCTATGACACGATGCAGTTTATCCGCCCAGCCGTATCGACGCTGTGCTTCGGTCAGGCCGCTTCCATGGGATCGCTGCTGCTGACCGCTGGCGAGAAGGATATGCGTTTCGTCCTTCCGAACGCTCGCATCATGTTGCACCAGCCGTCAGGTGGCTTCCAGGGACAGGCGTCGGATATCGAACGTCATGCGCAGGATATCATCAAGATGAAGCGCCGCCTGAACGAGATTTACGTCAAGCATACCGGCCGTGACTACGAGTCGATTGAACGTACCCTCGATCGCGATCACTTCATGACTGCGCAGGAATCACTCGAGTTCGGCCTGATCGACAAGGTGCTTGAATCGCGAGCTGTGCTCGAAGGTGACACTAAGTAACCGGCTAAATCGCCCATCGGGGTTAAAAATGAAGTTTTTTTGACCCCGATGCGGACTTTCTGCCACACATGTAGCTTGCATAGAGCGGAGCAGACGTTACGTTAAGCCATTGGTGAGTTAGAGAAGCCTATTCTACGAATGACTATTCACTTCCACCTGGAGGAAGTGGCGGACCCGGGAGAGCGGGACCGATACTGAAAGGAAACTGCAATGAGCAAAGTCAGCAACGGCGGCGGCGATTCCAAGAATACGCTATATTGCTCGTTTTGCGGGAAGAGCCAGCATGAAGTTCGCAAGTTGATTGCGGGCCCGACTGTTTTCATCTGCGATGAATGCGTCGAATTGTGCATGGACATCATCCGCGAGGAAAATAAATCCTCGATGGTGAAATCCCGTGAAGGCGTCCCGACGCCGCAGGAAATCATGGCTGTCCTCGATGATTATGTCATCGGCCAGAACCATGCCAAGCGTGTTCTCTCTGTCGCGGTCCATAACCACTACAAGCGGTTGGCCCACGCATCGAAAAACAATGAAGTCGAACTGGCGAAGTCCAACATTCTTCTCGTTGGCCCTACCGGTTGCGGCAAGACCTATCTGGCACAATCGCTAGCCCGCATCATCGACGTGCCGTTCACGATGGCAGACGCGACGACGCTAACGGAAGCCGGTTATGTCGGCGAGGATGTCGAGAACATCATTCTGAAGCTGTTGCAATCGGCGGACTACAATGTCGAGCGGGCGCAGAGGGGCATCGTCTACATCGATGAAGTCGACAAGATCAGCCGCAAATCGGACAACCCGTCCATTACACGCGACGTCTCGGGTGAGGGTGTCCAGCAAGCGCTGTTGAAGATCATGGAAGGCACCGTTGCTTCCGTGCCGCCACAAGGTGGCCGCAAGCATCCCCAGCAGGAGTTCCTGCAGGTGGACACGACCAACATCCTGTTCATTTGCGGTGGCGCTTTCGCCGGTCTCGACAAGATCATCTCGGCCCGCGGTGAAAAGACGTCCATCGGCTTCAGCGCTGCCGTCAAGGCACCGGATGATCGCCGTGTCGGGGCGATCTTCCGCGAACTTGAGCCTGAAGATCTGCTGAAGTTCGGTCTTATCCCCGAGTTCGTTGGTCGTCTGCCCGTTATAGCGACACTTGAGGATCTCGATGAGGTCGCGCTGGTGCAGATTCTGTCCGAACCCAAGAACGCCTTGGTCAAGCAGTATCAGCGCTTGTTCGACATGGAAAACGTCGAGTTGACCTTCCATGAGGATGCGTTGAAGGCCATTGCCAAGCGGGCAATCGCGCGCAAGACAGGTGCACGTGGACTGCGATCGATCATGGAGAAGATCCTTCTCGACACGATGTACGAGTTGCCGACGCTTGATGGTGTCCAGGAGGTGGTGATCTCCGGTGATGTCGTTGAAGGCAACTCAAGGCCTCTGTATATCTATGCCGAGCGCAAGGAAGAAAAAGGCAATGTTTCCGCGTAAGCCATCGGAAATAGAGCAGTCTAACGGCAAGGCTCCGCGTCTCGCGGAGCTTTTCTGTTTTGTATTAGGGTCGAATTCTGTGCACGGCTTTGCGAGCGATTGCGCTCGGACTGTCGTGAGCGCAGGATAGATTACGATTCTGTGAATGAGCCTGGAGCGTGGGTGCTTGAAACAAGCGGGCCTCCACTCCAAGTAAGTGTTAAGCTGCATAAACGGTCGTACGCCGCTCAATGCATGCGCCGCCAAAGTGGATCTCGATTTTGGATTGGCCATGCAGCTTAAAGGGTACCCGCACGTGGCGATCTGGCCGAATGGCCTGAGAAAGGACATAAAATGACGGTTGCAAGCAAGAAGACACCGGCGGGTGGCGAGAACGGGCTTTATGCCGTTCTGCCGTTGCGCGATATTGTTGTCTTCCCCCACATGATCGTTCCACTCTTCGTTGGCCGCGAAAAATCCATTCGCGCGCTTGAGGAAGTTATGGGCGTCGACAAGCAAATTCTGCTTGCCACACAGAAGAACGCTGCGGACGACGATCCGCAGGCGGACGCGATCTACACAGTCGGCACTATTGCCAACGTCCTGCAATTGCTGAAATTGCCAGACGGCACGGTCAAGGTGCTGGTTGAAGGTATTGCCCGCGCTGAGATCACCGGTTTCAGCGAGCGCGAAGATTATCACGAAGCCTCTGCCGTGACGCTGACAGAACCAGAAGAAGATCCGGTCGAGATCGAAGCTCTTGCTCGCTCGGTCGTGTCGGATTTTGAAAACTACGTCAAACTGAACAAGAAGATTTCGCCTGAAGTTGTCGGCGCTGCCGGACAGATCGAGGATTATTCGAAGCTGGCCGATACAGTCGCGTCGCATCTCGCGATCAAGATTCCTGAAAAGCAGGATATGTTGTCGATCCTTTCCGTGCGTGCGCGGTTGGAGAAGGCCATGTCCTTCATGGAATCGGAAATTTCGGTTCTCCAGGTCGAAAAGCGTATCCGCTCGCGCGTCAAGCGCCAGATGGAGAAGACGCAGCGCGAATATTACCTGAATGAACAGATGAAGGCGATCCAGAAGGAACTTGGCGATGGCGAAGATGGCCGCGACGAGTCCGCCGAACTGGAAGACCGCATCAAAAAGACGAAACTGTCGAAGGAAGCCCGCGAAAAGGCCAATGCTGAGCTGAAGAAGCTGCGCCAGATGAGCCCGATGTCCGCCGAGGCGACTGTCGTTCGCAACTATCTCGACTGGCTGCTGTCCATTCCCTGGGGCAAAAAGTCGAAGATCAAGAACGATCTGAACCTTGCTGATGAAGTCCTGGATACCGAGCACTACGGCTTGGACAAGGTCAAGGACCGCATTGTCGAGTATCTGGCGGTGCAGGCTCGTTCGACCAAGATCAAAGGTCCGATCCTCTGCCTCGTTGGTCCTCCCGGTGTCGGCAAGACGTCGCTCGCCCGTTCGATCGCCAAGGCTACCGGCCGCGAATACATTCGCATGTCGCTTGGCGGTGTGCGTGACGAGGCCGAGATCCGCGGCCATCGCCGCACCTATATCGGTTCGATGCCCGGCAAGGTCATCCAGTCGATGAAGAAGGCGAAGAAGTCAAACCCGCTCTTCCTGCTCGACGAGATCGACAAGATGGGCCAGGACTTCCGCGGCGATCCGTCATCAGCTCTGCTGGAGGTGCTCGATCCGGAACAGAACTCCACGTTCATGGATCACTATCTCGAGGTCGAGTATGATCTGTCGAATGTGATGTTCGTGACGACGGCCAATACGCTGAATATCCCAAGTCCCTTGATGGACCGCATGGAGATCATCCGTATTGCCGGTTACACGGAAGATGAGAAGCTGGAAATCGCCAAGCGGCACTTGTTGCCAAAGGCAATCCGCGATCATGCATTGCAGCCGAAGGAGTTCTCTGTATCCGAGGACGCTATCCGCGCCATCATCCGCAATTATACGCGAGAGGCCGGTGTTCGTAACCTCGAGCGTGAATTGATGAAGCTGGCTCGCAAGGCCGTCACCGAAATCATGAAGACGCAGAAGAAGTCGGTGAAGGTCACGGATGCAAACATCGATGAATATCTCGGGGTTGAGAAATTCCGATTTGGACAGATCGATGGCGAAGACCAGGTTGGCGTTGTCACAGGCCTCGCCTGGACCGAAGTGGGCGGCGAGTTGCTGACCATTGAAGGTGTCATGATGCCCGGTAAGGGTCGCATGACAGTAACAGGCAACCTGCGCGACGTGATGAAGGAATCGATCTCGGCAGCGGCATCCTATGTCCGCTCGCGCGCCATCGATTTCGGCGTCGAGCCGCCACTGTTCGATCGTCGCGACATCCACGTGCACGTGCCGGAAGGTGCGACGCCCAAGGATGGTCCATCAGCCGGCGTTGCGATGGTCACAGCCATCGTATCGATACTGACGGGCATTCCAGTCCGCAAGGATATCGCCATGACTGGCGAGATCACGCTGCGGGGCAGGGTGTTGCCCATCGGTGGTCTGAAGGAGAAGCTGCTCGCCGCGCTGCGCGGTGGCATCAAGACGGTTCTGATCCCGGAAGAGAACGCCAAGGATCTGGTGGAGATTCCG
Source organism: Phyllobacterium sp. 1468 (assembly GCF_031455525.1). Taxonomy (NCBI): domain Bacteria; kingdom Pseudomonadati; phylum Pseudomonadota; class Alphaproteobacteria; order Hyphomicrobiales; family Phyllobacteriaceae; genus Phyllobacterium; species Phyllobacterium sp. 1468. Next base: position 433,854 of record NZ_JAVDSX010000004.1, read on the forward strand.
GACAATGTGAAGAACGGTCTTGAGATCATTCCAGTCAGCCATGCCAATGAAGTGCTCAAGCATGCATTGGTACGCCAGCCGGAGCCAATCGAGTGGACCGAGCCAGCCCACGTCCCTTCGTCGGGCGTCGAGGATGAAGCGGGCGCTCAGATCGCTCACTAAGCAGCATTAGAATAAAGGCCGGGCAAGAAATTGCCCGGCCTTTTTGATTCGTAACCAATGACGCGGTCCAGGACGCGCACGCGCACAATGCTCGTGGTGGCGAGCCTGAGCGTTGGGATATCAAAATGTTCATGGGGGATGGAATGGTGGGCGATGAGAGACTCGAACTCCCGACATCTTCGGTGTAAACGAAGCGCTCTACCAACTGAGCTAATCGCCCTTCGCAAAGGGTGCGTTCCGGAGCGTTTATGCGTTTCCGCTGATATTGGCAAGAGGGGATGCGACACTTTTATGATTTGTCGGATGAGTTTTTCACAATCGCATCTTTCCTCTCCAGTTGTGCTTGACACACCCCCGCGAACCCCTTAAACGACCGCTCACGCCGTACAAATAGTGCGGTACGAAAGTGCGCGGGTGTAGCTCAGTTGGTTAGAGTGCCGGCCTGTCACGCCGGAGGTCGCGGGTTCGAGCCCCGTCACTCGCGCCACTTTTCTCTCAGTGATTTCAAGTAGATAATTCCCCTTTGGAAACCCCTGACTAAAGCGGCGCAAATACCGCGCACGGGGCAGCGATGCCTCGCAGGCGGTGTTCGCCGAGCGGGATCAGTGACTGCTTCGTTTCCGCCGCAAAAGCGCCGGAAAGCAATACTGTGCGGCCGAGCGGCCGGCACAGGCCCTCCAGCCGGCTCACGAGGTTAACGGAGGGGCCGATTGCTGTGAAATCCAGCCGGTCGGCAGTACCAATATTGCCCCAAAGCATCTCGCCGAGATGCAACGCCATACCGAACGACAGAGGCTGCGCGCCTTGTGCAGCGCGGGCCCGATGGAGGTGGTCCATCCCGGCGCAGGCAGCGGCGACTGCGCGCAATGCCGCGTCGCATGCAGCCGGAGCGCCGCGCTCCCCGATCGGGAATATCGCCAGCACACCGTCGCCGATGAATTTTAGTACTTCGCCGCCAAAGGCGTGGACGGCACCCGCGATGCGGTCGAACCAGGCGTCGAGAGCGGCGATTACCTCCTGCGGCTCTGTCGACTCCGACAACTCGGTAAAACCGCGAAGGTCGGCAAAAAGCAGGGCCGCGCTTATGGTCTCACCGGGCTCGCGACGCAAACGGCCCGCCAGCACCTGCGCCGCGCTGCGCCGGCCGAGGTAGGTCGTTAGCAGCGCGGACAGCGTGGAGCGCGCGGCCAGCAAGGCAAGCGGTGCAGCGGCAAAGCGCGCAACCTCATGCAGCAATTCCGATTCGGATTCGCTAAACGGCCGGCTGCCGATCCAGGCAAGCACCGCGCCGTCCGAGGCGCCGCCGGCGAAATCCTCTTGCACGGCACCAGTGCCAATCCCGGCCAGCCAGTCGCGAGCGACATGGGTATGCTCGATATGGGCAGGCCTCGCCAAAGCCAGCGCCTCGATCACTCTTCCTGTATCGGCGCGCCAGAGCCAGGTGCGCCGCTCGATAACCGGATGCGGCGCGGCTTGGGTGAGCGCACCACCGGATAGCGGCACACCGTCGGATATGAGCCGTGCGGCAAGCGCAGTCAGGAAGGCGGCGCCGTCAGGCACGTCAATCGCTTCGTCAATTAGAAAGGAGAGAGCGGACGGCAGTTGCATAATGCCATCATGCAGCCGCGCCAGGCAGCTGTCACGAGCTTTTGTTTCTTGCGCGAAATCTCGATTGCCTTACATTGCGCCAAAGCTGGAATTACATCGAGCCGCACCGGGAGGAATCGCCGATGACCGAGACGTTTCACAGTGAGATTGAGATCGCAGCCCCGCAAGCAACAGTCTTCGCCTTCCTCACCGACCCGGACAAGATTCTGCGCTGGATGGGCACCAAGGCGACGGTCGAGCCGCACCCGGGCGGTATTTATCTCCTCAGCATGAGCGATACTCACACTGCTCGCGGGCATTTCACGGAAGTGATACCAGTCCACCGTCTGGCCTACAGCTTCGGCTGGGACGACCACGAGACTGTGCCGCCGGGATCAGGCCTGATTGAGATCGACCTGATCGAGAAGGACGGGGGGACGCTGGTGCGCTTCACCCACGGCGGACTGCCCGACGAGAAAGAACGAGCCAGCCATGAAAAGGGCTGGAACCACTATCTGCGCAGACTGGCTGTAGCCGCGGCTGGCGGCGATCCAGGACCGGATACAACTCCCGAGACATGAGGGCGAAAAGTGCGGTCAATGAAGCTTCGACCTCTCAGGTAAATCTCCTCGCCGATGACGGTTTTTTCCATGTAAATGCCATGCAGTGATATTATATGTGGCAGACGCACTTGCGAGCTCGGCCTGATTGGAAGGGAGCGATCAATGGCAACAACCATTAAAGTACGACATGCGGTGTTGGGACTTGGCGCGCTGGTCGCCCTTGCCGGCGTTGCTCATGCCGGTAGCTATGCTGAAATCCTCTTTAAGGAAAAGTTCGAAGCTCACATCCGGGAGATGGTTGCAGACGGCATCACTCGTAGAAATGCCGGCTACATCGCCTATGCTGCCCTGGCTCGTGGTTCGTACGAAATGTGCGGCGATCACCTGTTTCCGAAGAGTTTGGTATATCGCAGCTATCAGCAATCGCTTGAAGAGACATCGCTACCGCAGAGGGTGGTCGATCGGCACATCCGCGCTTTTGAAGGCATCATGAATGCAGAGTTGCAGAATAAGCGCGCGCTCATGGAATATTGCGGATCAAAACCATAAGATCGCAGCACTTTGGCGCCCATGATGGCTCACCGTTTGCCGTTTTTGCCGGACAGAGAATTGCCGTATGTGCTCACGAGATAAAGCAACACATACGTCAGGCAAAACGACACTAGGCATGGTAGCAAATAAGGGGTCATGGAGCACCTGGCTGTTAGATTAGCATAAGTGTCCATCTGAAGAATGAGGATTTTGCTAAGATCAAAACTAAAACGCATTCATACCCGATCAACCAGAACCCGCGTAAATGCATTGCTGCGTTGCACAAAAATCATTTGTGAAACATTTCAACTGTATGCAGCATCGTTTTTCCTCCAGACGCGCGGTCGCCTCATGCCCCTACCGATTCTTGCCCTTGCCATAGCCTCGTTCTGTATCGGTACAACCGAGTTCGTGATCATGGGCTTGCTACCGGAAGTAGCCGCCGATCTCGGTGTGTCCATTCCAAGTGCGGGCCTGCTGGTTACCGGATACGCGCTCGGCGTTGTCATCGGAGCCCCGATCATCGCGATCGCCACCGCATCGCTGCCGCGTAAATCAGTGCTGATCGGATTAGCGATGCTGTTTGTCGTCGGCAATCTCTTCTGTGCGATTGCGCCCAATTACTGGATGCTCATGATTGCGCGAGTGGTAACGGCGTTCGGCCATGGCGCCTTCTTCGGAATTGGCTCAGTGGTGGCTGCAAATCTTGTCCCCCGCCATAAGCGCGCCAGCGCTATCGCATTGATGTTTGCGGGTTTGACGCTTGCCAATATCCTCGGAGTCCCGGCAGGAACTGCGCTCGGCGAAATTTATGGTTGGCGCGCAACCTTCTACGCGGTTGTGGCGATCGGTATTGCTGCCGTAATAGCTATCGTTCTGCTTGTCCCCGCAACCAAAGAAGAGCAGAAGGGTGGGGGCTTTGTAAGTGAAATCAAGGTGCTCGGGAAATTGCAGGTCTGGCTTGCCATGCTTATTTCGGCGTTGGCATCCGCAGGCCTCTTTGCCGTGTTCACCTATATAAAGCCGATCCTGACCGATGTTTCAGGCATTTCGACATCTGCGGTCACCTGGGTGCTTCTGCTCTTTGGGGCAGGAATGACGGCTGGCAACATCATCGGAGGAAAACTTGCCGATTGGAAGCTTATGCCGACTGTAATCGGCACGCTCGTCGCGCTCATGTTCATCCACGCAATTTTCGCCGTAGTCGGCGGCAACGCCATTGCTGCAATCGTTGTTATCTTCATTTGGGGTGTCCTGACCTTTGTCATCGTTCCGCCACTGCAAATGCGGGTGGTCGAGACGGCTGAAGAAGCGCCAAATCTGGCGGCAACGCTCAATCAGGGAGCGTTCAACGTTGGCAATGCGTCGGGCGCGTGGATTGGCGGGGCTGCGCTGACTTGGGGCGTGTCTTACCAGAACCTGCCTTTTGTCGGATCAGCGCTCGCCGTTATTGCCGTCCTGGTTGCTGTTGGTTCATGGGTTCTGGACCGCAGGGCGGGCCAAGCCAGGATTGGCTCCGACGAACGGGAGAGGCTCAGCCTCGAGCCGCTCGCTGGTCTTTGATGACGTGGCTTTGCCCAGCCAAAATAAATGGCGCCGAGGAGAGGGCAATTCACCACTTAAATCGTTTGTAGGACCGAATGTCGCAGTCAGAGACTCATGTCGCGGGTCGCCACAGGACTGCTGCAGATTAATATCGTTCTAAAGAGCAAATCGACACCATTTTGCGGCATAATATGGAAGAAAACGCCATATTTTGGCAGTTTGCAGACAAATCAGGTAACCGATGAAGTCAATATGCACGGGTTGTCACGAATTTTGTTGCACTTGCGCGCATGGCACTAACGCGCTAACCCTCGCCCTGTCGCACCCTCTTCAAGAATGGTGTGATCTGTCGCGTATTTGTGGCAGTCATGTGCATAACATGGCATTCTTGTCAGCCTGAGTTCACAAGGCGGAAAAAGACGGATCATGAACGAGTTGTTAAGTTCCTACCTGCCCATCGTTATCTTTATCGGGGTAGCGCTGGTAATCGGTTTGGCACTGTTGATTGCGCCTTTTGTGGTCGCATATAGTGCGCCGGACCCCGAGAAATTGTCAGCTTATGAGTGCGGCTTTAACGCCTTCGACGACGCTCGTATGAAGTTCGACGTACGCTTTTATCTCGTTTCGATCTTGTTCATTATCTTCGACCTGGAAGTGGCGTTCCTGTTCCCGTGGGCAATTTCTTTCGGCAAGATTGGCTGGTTCGGTTTCTGGTCGATGATGGCCTTCTTGGGTGTCCTGACGATCGGCTTTATTTATGAGTGGAAAAAGGGAGCGCTGGAATGGGATTGACCGACAGCAACACTACCCTCGTAGCACCACAACCAAAGGGTATTCTTGATCCGAACACCGGCAAGCCGGTTGGTTCCGACGATGCGTTCTTCGGGGAGATCAACAATGAGCTCGCCGACAAGGGATTTCTCGTCACCTCGGCGGATGCACTGGTTACCTGGGCGCGTACTGGATCGCTGATGTGGATGACTTTCGGCCTCGCATGCTGCGCCGTTGAAATGATGCACACCTCCATGCCACGCTATGATGCTGAGCGTTTTGGTTTTGCGCCGCGCGCTTCACCGCGCCAATCGGACGTCATGATCGTTGCGGGCACGCTGACCAACAAGATGGCGCCCGCATTGCGCAAGGTTTATGACCAGATGCCCGAGCCGCGTTATGTGATTTCGATGGGTTCCTGTGCCAATGGCGGCGGCTATTACCACTATTCGTATTCCGTGGTGCGGGGCTGCGATCGCGTCGTTCCCGTCGACATCTACGTGCCGGGGTGCCCTCCTACTGCAGAAGCGCTTCTGTATGGCGTGTTGATGTTGCAAAAGAAAATTCGCCGCACCGGCACGATAGAGCGATAGGACGCGGCGATGGCTGAAGAAGCATTGAGTGAACTTGGCAACTATCTTAAAGACAGGGCAGGTCTCTCCCTCAAATCGGTCGAGCTGGCCTATGGCGAACTGACTGTTGGGGTCGAGGTCAGCGAACTCATCGCGACACTGATTTTCCTGCGTGATGATGCCCAGTGTCAATTCATCTCGCTCATCGACATCAGTGGTGTTGACTATCCCTCCCGCGCCGAGCGGTTCGATGTCGTCTATCATCTGCTTTCGCCGCATCAGAACTTGCGTATACGCGTAAAAGTGGCGACCGACGAGGATACGCCGGTACCGTCAGCGACGCCGGTTTATCTGGGAGCGGACTGGTACGAGCGTGAGACTTACGATCTTTACGGCGTATTGTTCTCGGGTCACCCGGACCTTCGCCGCATCCTCACGGATTATGGTTTCGAAGGTCATCCATTGCGTAAGGACTTTCCGCTTACCGGCTTCGTTGAGGTTCGTTATGACGACGAGGTCAAACGCGTTGTCTATGAGCCGGTCGAACTGAGGCAGGAGTTTCGCAATTTTGACTTCCAATCCCCTTGGGAAGGCACTGATTATGTGCTCCCGGGTGATGAAAAGGCGAAGACAAATTGAGCGTGCCGATAACATTAGACGCAGCACACCGGGAATTTACCCATGACTGAACACAGCGTCCGCAACTTCAACATCAACTTCGGCCCACAACATCCGGCCGCACACGGCGTTTTGCGGCTTGTGCTTGAACTGGATGGTGAGGTGGTCGAGCGCGTTGATCCACATATCGGCTTGCTCCATCGCGGCACCGAAAAGTTGATGGAGGCGAAGACCTATCTGCAAGCCGTGCCTTATCTTGATCGCCTCGACTATGTCGCGCCGATGAACCAGGAGCACGCTTATGCGCTAGCTGTCGAGCGCCTGCTTGAAATTGAAGTGCCAAAGCGCGGCCAACTTATCCGCGTTCTGTTTTCAGAAATCGGCCGCATCCTGTCGCATCTTTTGAACGTGACGACACAGGCGTTGGACGTTGGCGCGCTAACGCCGCCGCTTTGGGGCTTCGAGGAACGTGAGAAGCTGATGGTATTTTATGAGCGTGCTTGTGGCGCCCGCATGCACGCAGCCTATTTCCGTCCGGGAGGCGTTCATCAGGACCTGCCGGATCAGCTGATCGAGGACATCGGCAAATGGTGTGATCCATTCCTGCAGACGGTCAAGAATCTCGATGATCTGATTACGCCGAACCGCATTTTCAAGCAGCGTAACGTCGATATCGGCGTCGTGAAGCTGGAAGATGCGTGGGCTTGGGGCTTCTCCGGCGTCATGGTTCGTGGTTCCGGTGCTGCGTGGGATTTGCGCAAGTCGCAGCCCTATGAATGTTACTCGGAAATGGAATTCGACATTCCGATCGGCAAGAATGGCGATTGCTACGATCGCTATTTGATCCGCATGGAAGAGATGCGCCAGTCCGTTCGCATCATGCGCCAATGCGTAGAGCAACTGCTTGGCAAGGAGCGGGTAGGGCCTGTTTCCAATACATCCGCCAAGATCGTGCCACCGAAACGCGGTGAAATGAAGCGCTCGATGGAATCCTTGATCCATCACTTCAAGCTCTACACAGAAGGCTATCACGTGCCTGCAGGTGAAGTGTATGCCGCAGTCGAAGCGCCTAAGGGCGAGTTCGGTGTATTCCTCGTTTCGGATGGTTCCAACAAGCCTTATCGCGTCAAACTCCGCGCGCCGGGTTTTGCCCATCTTCAAGCCATGGATTTCATGTGCCGTGGCCACATGCTAGCCGACGTTTCCGCGGTCCTCGGCTCGCTCGATATCGTATTTGGTGAGGTTGATCGTTAATGTCCGTCCGCCGTCTCGCAGAAGATAACGTCCAACCAGCAGCGTTCGCGTTCAATCGCGAAAACAGCGCTTGGGCAAAGCTTGCAATCAAGAAATATCCAAAAGGCCGTGAACAGTCGGCAGTTATTCCGCTTTTGATGCGCGCGCAAGAACAGGATGGCTGGGTTACCAAGGCGGCGATCGAATATGTAGCGACCTTGCTCGATATGCCCCTGATCCGTGTCCTTGAAGTTGCGACGTTCTATACGCAGTTCCAGTTGAAGCCAGTAGGCACCCGCGCGCATATCCAGGTATGTGGAACGACGCCCTGCATGTTGCGTGGCTCGGAAGACCTTAAGAAGGTCTGCCAGCACAAGATCCATCATGACCAGTTTCAGCTGAACGAATCCGGCACCCTGTCATGGGAAGAGGTCGAATGCCTCGGCGCCTGCGTCAACGCGCCGATGATCATGGTGTTCAAGGACACTTACGAGGATCTGACGCCGGAACGGCTCGAGGAAATCATCGATGCGTTCGATGCCGGAAAGGGCGATTCCATACCGGTCGGGCCGCAAATCAAGCGTATTTTCTCTGCTCCCCAGACCGGCTTGACTTCGCTCAATGGCGATGAAAAGCCCAAGCGTGCAAAAGCCGGCAATTCGGACAAGGCAAGTGTGCCGCCGTCAAATGCTGGTAAACCTGTTACGCATGATGAAGTAACCAATGCCGCGATCAGATCACCGTCCAAGGTGAAGACGACCGAAGCAGCGGAAGAGGTGACTTCGACGCCTGCTGCTGCAGCAGCACCTGTCGCGCGGACAATCAAGAATCCCCCATTGGCTGAAGGCTCCCTGGGCGAAAAGCCTGCAGTGCAGACGATCAAAACTCCGGTGAAGCTGGTTTCGCTGGAAGACAAGGATCGTCCGGCCGGTATCGAAAGACCTGCGGTTGTCGATGATCTCAAGATGCTCTCCGGCGTCGGTCGGAAGTTCGAAATCCTCCTGCACGAGCTTGGCATCTATACGTTCGCACAGATTGCTGCGTGGAAGAAAGCCGAGCGCGACTGGGTCGACAGCTATCTGAAGTTCGGCGGCCGCATTGAGCGAGACGACTGGGTCAAGCAAGCCAAGGCCTTGGCCAAGGGCGGCGAAGCCGAGTACATCAAGGTTTTCGGCCGGAAGCCGAGATAAATGGATTGGCGGATGCACATTTCGCATCCGCAAGAACGGACGAAGAGAGTAGGACCGGTGCGAAATGCTTGCTGATAAGGACCGCATCTTCAATAATATTTACGGCATTCACGACAAGTCGTTGAAGGGCGTGATGTCACGCGGCCATTGGGATGGCACTGCGGGAATTATTGCCAAAGGCCGTGACTGGATCATCAACGAGATGAAGGCCTCGGGACTGCGCGGGCGCGGTGGTGCCGGCTTTCCGACCGGTCTGAAATGGTCGTTTATGCCGAAGGAAAGCGACGGCCGTCCGCATTATCTCGTCATCAATGCTGACGAATCCGAGCCAGGCACCTGTAAAGACCGCGATATCATGCGGCACGATCCCCATACGCTGATTGAAGGCTGCCTGATTGCCGGTTTCGCCATGGGTGCCAACACTTGCTATATTTACGTCCGCGGCGAGTATATCCGCGAGCGTGAAGCGCTGCAGATCGCTATCGACGAATGCTACGATGCGGGCCTTATCGGTAAGAACAACAAGAATGGCTGGGACTACGATATTTTCGTCCATCACGGCGCAGGCGCGTATATTTGCGGCGAAGAGACGGCTCTGCTCGAAAGCCTGGAAGGCAAGAAAGGTCAGCCGCGCCTGAAGCCTCCATTTCCGGCCAATATGGGTCTTTATGGCTGCCCGACCACGGTCAATAATGTCGAGTCCATTGCAGTGGCTCCTACGATCCTGCGTCGCGGCGCCGCATGGTTCTCCAGCATTGGTCGTCCGAACAATGTCGGTACCAAGCTGTTCATGGTGTCCGGGCACGTCAACAACCCCTGCACCGTCGAAGAAGCCATGGGCATTCCGTTCCGTGAGCTGATCGAGAAGCATGCGGGCGGCATTCGCGGCGGCTGGGACAATTTGCTGGCGGTTATTCCTGGCGGTGCATCCTGCCCCGTGGTAACGGCGGCCGATATCATGGACTGCCCGATGGATTTCGACGGACTGCGCAACGTCAAATCGTCGTTCGGTACAGCCGCTGTCATCGTCATGGATAAATCGACTGACATTGTCCGCGCGATTGCGCGCCTGTCCTACTTCTTCAAGCATGAGAGCTGTGGCCAGTGCACGCCATGCCGTGAAGGGACTGGCTGGATGTGGCGCGTGATGGAGCGCATGGTTACCGGCAACGCTCAGAAACGTGAAATCGACATGCTGCTTGACGTTACCAAGCAGATCGAAGGTCACACGATCTGCGCTCTTGGTGATGCTGCCGCATGGCCCATTCAGGGTCTTATCCGCAATTTCCGTCCGGAGATCGAACGCCGAATCGATGAATTTTCACGCAATGCAGCCGCAAGCCCAGTGCTTGTCGCTGCTGAATAGGTGAAGGACGATGTCAGACCCCGGAACAACCAGGAACTCCAGCGCCGATTGGGCGGCACTAGTGCCAAAGCAAGTGCTGCCCGCGGTGAATTTGCTGACACCACAGCTTGGAGCAGCGGCAGCGGCTTCTGCACTCGGCTTTGGTGTCGCCAGCCAGATATGGGGTTTCTGGGCCGGTGCAATGGCAAGTGCCTTGGACATGAATACAAGGTTGACCGCTCTGCCCGGCCAATCGCCTGTAGCCGAGCCGCAACCTTCGCCTGATATAGATGCGCTGAAGACGATCATCCGCAAGCAGGCAGGGACAAATAAGGAAAAGGCGCCCGTTTCAATTGGACAAATGCCTACCAATAAATTGAACACCTCGATCGCAACCAATTCATTGGCTCATGCCGTTGCAACTGCAACGGAGATCGCAGCAGACGATCTAAAGCGCATTTCCGGCATAGGTCCTAAGCTTGAACAGGTCCTGAACGGCATGGGTATCCGAACTTATGCTCAAATCGCGGCATGGACGGTGGATGATTTGGCCAAGGTTGACGATCAGCTCAAACTTCGCGGGCGAATTTCTCGTGACGACTGGGTGGGACAGGCAAATGGTCTGGTAATGTCGAACGGAGCAGGTCAGTGATGAAGGTGCATGCGACACGTGACGTCCTTGATGTGCGCGACGCAAGCGTTGCCAATTCCAAATTTGATGACGTGAATTTGTCGAATACCCGTTTTCACAACGTGAATCTGTCAGCTGCCGTGATTGAAAAGGTGAATTTGAGCAATTCAAAGATTGAGAATGTCAATCTTTCCAATGTGTTGTTCAGAAATGTTAACATGAGCAATGTGAAGATTGAGAACGCCTTGCTTGCAGAAATGATCATCAACGGCGTTTCTGTGAAAGACCTGTTTGAAGCTTATGAATCGGCCAACCGTGCCGGAGAAGAATAATGGCGAAGATCAAAGTCGACGGTAAAGAAATCGAGGTACCGGATCACTACACGCTGCTGCAGGCTGCGGAAACGGCTGGTTCAGAGGTGCCACGATTCTGTTTTCATGAGCGCTTGTCGATCGCCGGCAATTGTCGCATGTGCCTGATCGAAGTGAAGGGCGGACCGCCCAAGCCGGCTGCATCCTGCGCGATGGGCGTGCGCGACCTGCGACCTGGTCCCAATGGTGAGACACCGGAAATTTTCACCAATACGCCCATGGTCAAGAAGGCGCGTGAGGGCGTAATGGAATTCCTGCTCATCAATCATCCGCTTGATTGCCCGATCTGCGATCAGGGCGGCGAATGCGATCTGCAGGATCAGGCAATGGCCTTCGGTGTTGATTCATCGCGTTATAAGGAAAACAAGCGCGCAGTTGAGGACAAGTATATCGGTCCACTCGTCAAGACGATCATGACACGCTGCATTCATTGCACGCGCTGCGTCCGCTTTACGACAGAGGTCGCGGGTATTTCCGAGCTTGGTCTGATCGGACGTGGCGAGGATGCCGAGATCACCACATATCTCGAGCATGCAATGACATCGGAGCTGCAGGGAAATGTGATCGACCTCTGCCCGGTTGGAGCACTTACCTCGAAACCCTATGCCTTCCAGGCGCGTCCATGGGAATTGAACAAGACCGAGTCCATCGATGTGATGGATGCGGTCGGCTCGGCTATCCGGGTCGATACGCGAGGCCGTGAAGTGATGCGCATCCTGCCGCGCGTCAACGAGCAGGTAAACGAGGAATGGATTTCCGACAAGACTCGTTTCATCTGGGACGGTTTGCGTACCCAGCGCCTTGATCGACCCTATGTCCGCAAGGACGGCCGTCTGGTTGCTGCAAGTTGGCCCGAAGCCTTTGAGGCCATCAAAGCCGCTGTCGCCAAGACCAAGGGCAACAAGATCGGCGCTATTGCCGGTGATCTGGCAACAGTCGAGGAAATGTACGCTCTAAAGCTGCTGATGCAGTCGCTTGGATCGGAAAACATTGATGCACGGCAGGATGGTTCTGTCCTCGATACTGCCAACGGGCGCGCGTCCTATATATTCAACCCGGCAATCGATGGCATCGAACTCGCTGATGCGATCCTGATTATCGGCTCCAATCCACGTTTTGAAGCTTCATTGCTCAATGCGCGCATCCGCAAGCATTGGCGGGCTGCGGGAACGCCGATTGCCGTGATCGGAGAGCAAGCTGACCTCCGCTACAAATACGAGTATCTCGGAAGCGGTCCCGAAACACTGACAGATCTCGCCAATGGTTCCCTGAAGTTCCTGTCTGTGCTGAAGAAGGCTAAAAACCCAATGATAATTGTGGGGCAGGGCGCTCTATCCCGTGCCGACGGCGCTTCCGTGCTCGGTCTTGCGGCCAGGATTGCCGCCGACACCGGCGCGCTCAGCGCCGAATGGAACGGCTTTGGTGTCATCCACACGGCCGCCAGCCGGGTTGGTGCACTCGACATCGGGTTTGTGCCAGGGCCGAACGGCAAGACAGTCGCGGAGATGAAGGGTGCGCTTGACGTGCTTTTCCTTGTCGGCGCCGACGAACTGAACTGGGAAAAGAAGAGCAAGGCCTTCACAGTTTATATCGGAACTCATGGCGATCAGGGCGCACATAACGCTGACGTAATCCTGCCCGGTGCGGCCTATACCGAGAAGTCTGGTACGTACGTCAACACCGAAGGTCGCGTGCAGATGACCAATCGTGCCGGGTTTGCTCCGGGTAACGCCAAGGAAGATTGGGCGATCCTGCGGGCGTTGTCTGATGTGCTCGGCAAGAAATTGCCGTTCGACTCGCTGGCAGCCTTGCGTTCTGTCCTCTACGCGGAGTATCCGCATCTCGCCATGATCGATCACATCGTGGCCGGTGATCCAGCAGATGTCAAGAAGCTGGCAAATGCGTCTGGTCCTGTTGAGAAAACTGCCTTTGTATCGCCGGTGAAGGATTTCTACTTGACCAATCCGATAGCACGCGCATCAGCCGTCATGGCCGAATGTTCCGCGCTTGCCAAGAGTGGCTTCAAGCAGGCGGCCGAGTAGGCGGAGAAGAAGACTGACATGGAAGAAATTTTCGCAACCTATATCCTGCCGCTGCTGATCATCCTCGGAAAATCACTTCTGTTGCTGGTCGTAATGCTGCTGATCATCGCTTATCTGCTCTATGCGGATCGCAAGATCTGGGCAGCAGTTCAGCTGCGCCGGGGCCCGAACGTTGTTGGGCCATTCGGTTTGCTGCAGTCGTTTGCCGATCTGCTGAAGTTCGTCGTCAAGGAGCCGATCATCCCATCCGGCGCCAACAAGGGAATTTTCCTGCTGGCGCCGCTGGTTTCGTCGGTACTTGCCATGGCAGCGTGGGCGGTTATCCCCGTCAACGAGGGCTGGGCGGTCGCCAATGTTAACGTCGGCATTCTTTATGTCCTCGCCATTTCTTCGCTCGAAGTTTACGGCGTGATCATGGCTGGCTGGGCGTCGAATTCGAAGTATCCTTTTCTCGGCGCCTTGCGCTCTGCAGCGCAGATGGTGTCATACGAAGTCTCTATTGGTTTCGTTATCGTCACTGTTCTGCTTTGCGTCGGTTCATTGAACCTGACAGACATCGTCAATTCACAGAGGGATGGCCTGGGCACAATCGTTGGGCTGCCAAGCTCATTTCTTGATTGGCACTGGCTCGGTCTGTTCCCGATGTTCATCATCTTCTTCATCTCGGCACTGGCAGAAACCAACCGTCCGCCCTTCGATCTCGTTGAAGCGGAATCGGAACTGGTTGCCGGTCACATGATCGAATATTCGTCTACTGCCTTCCTGTTGTTCTTCCTTGGCGAATACGTTGCGATAACACTGATGTGTGCGCTGACGACGATCATGTTCCTGGGCGGTTGGCTGCCACCGGTTGATGTGTGGTTCCTCAACTGGGTCCCCGGGGTCGTATGGTTTCTGCTCAAGCTGTTCTTCTGCTTCTTCATGTTTGCCATGGTGAAGGCATTCGTTCCGCGTTATCGCTATGACCAATTGATGCGCCTTGGCTGGAAGGTGTTCCTGCCTATCTCGCTTTTCATGGTCATCGCGACGGCGGCCTTCCTTAAAATCACGGGTCTTACGCCATGAGTTCGAATACCGGTTCGTTGGCACAAGCTGCCAAATCCCTCCTGCTTCTAGAATTCGTCGGGGCGTTCTTTCTGTCGATGCGGCAGTTCTTTGCTCCGAAGGCCACTTTGAATTATCCATACGAGAAGGGTCCGCTGAGCCCGCGTTTTCGCGGTGAGCATGCGCTGCGCCGCTATCCCAACGGGGAAGAACGTTGCATTGCCTGCAAGCTCTGCGAAGCGATCTGCCCGGCACAGGCCATCACGATCGAAGCAGGCCCGCGCCGTAATGACGGTACCCGCCGTACCGTGCGCTATGACATCGACATGGTGAAGTGCATCTATTGCGGCTTTTGCCAGGAGGCATGCCCAGTAGATGCCATTGTCGAGGGACCGAACTTCGAGTTCGCCACGGAGAGCCGTGAGGAACTTTACTACGATAAGGACCGGCTCCTCGCTAACGGCGATCGCTGGGAGCGGGAACTGGCGCGCAACATCGCGATGGACGCGCCTTACCGGTGAAAATGCGTGCGCGCTTGTGTCCTTGGGGCGATAGCTTCTATCGGACCGGAACATGGGCTAAGAGGCTGCGAACGCGTCGAAATCGCGTGAATCGCATGAGAGCAATCTCTGGGAAGTGGAAACCGGTTTCCCGTCCGGAATTGCTGTAAGACGAAGTTAGAAATGGCAGGAAAGCCCTGCCGGAATGGAAATCGGGGGAACCCATGCTGACAGGTATCGCGGCGGCGTTTTTTTATCTCTTCGCCTTCATAACCGTCGCCAGTGCGTTCATGGTGATTGCGGCTCGCAATCCTGTGCACTCCGTGTTGTTCTTGATCCTCGCATTTTTCAATGCGGCGGGTTTGTTCCTTTTGACCGGCGCCGAGTTCCTGGCGATGATCCTTTTGGTCGTTTATGTTGGGGCGGTCGCGGTTCTGTTCCTCTTCGTTGTCATGATGCTTGATGTCGATTTCGCTGAACTGAAAAGCGGCGCGTTGCAGTATGCACCCATCGGCGCACTTGTCGGTCTGATCCTTGCTGCTGAGCTGATTATCGTTCTGGGCGGATCGGTTTTTGCACCGAAACTGGGAACGGTGGCATTCCAGCCTACGCCGGACGTAGCGACGCGCACCAATACGGCGGCGCTCGGCGACATTCTCTATACAGACTACGTTTACTTCTTCCAGATTGCTGGTCTCGTTCTTCTGGTTGCGATGATTGGCGCGATTGTATTGACGCTTCGTCACAAACCGAACATCAAGCGACAGAACGTTTCAGAACAGGTCGCACGTACGCCGGCAACGGCCATCGAGGTCAAACAAGTTGAAACAGGCAAGGGCCTGACAGAGGTGTCATGATGGAAATCGGTATCGCACACTATCTGACTGTTTCTGCCCTGCTGTTTACGCTCGGCATCTTCGGCATCTTCCTTAACAGGAAGAACGTCATCATCATTCTGATGTCGGTCGAATTGATCTTGCTTGCAGTTAACCTCAATTTCGTAGCGTTTTCCGCTGCTCTGGGCGATTTGGTCGGCCAGGTGTTTGCACTGTTTGTTTTGACCGTTGCCGCTGCAGAAGCAGCGATCGGTCTTGCTATTCTCGTCGTGTTCTATCGCAATCGCGGGTCGATTGCGGTGGAAGACGTCAACATGATGAAAGGTTGACGGGGGCATGCTGTATCTGGCGATTGTCTTCCTTCCGCTCCTTGGCTTTTTGATTGCTGGCCTTTTCGGCTCATCGATCGGTGCGAAGGCGAGCGAATATGTTACGACCGGCTTGTTGATCGTATGTGCGGTCCTGTCCTGGATTGCATTTGCGACCGTGGCATTTGGTCATGGGGAGGCGTTCAAGATTCCGGTTGCGCACTGGATCGAGTCGGGTTCGTTGAGCTTCGACTGGGCGCTCCGCATCGATACACTGACCGTGGTAATGCTGGTTGTCGTCAACACGGTCTCGGCGCTGGTCCATACCTATTCAATCGGCTACATGCACCATGATCCGAATCGGCCACGCTTCTTTGCCTATCTTTCATTATTCACTTTCGCCATGTTGATGCTGGTGACCGGCGATAATCTGGTTCAGATGTTCTTCGGTTGGGAAGGTGTCGGCCTTGCGTCCTATCTTCTGATCGGCTTTTGGTTCAAGAAGCCTTCGGCAAATGCAGCGGCCATTAAGGCCTTCGTGGTCAACCGCGTCGGCGATTTTGGCTTCCTGCTCGGCATATTCTCGCTGTTTGTGCTTTTCGATACGGTTCAGTTCGACACACTTTTTGCTTCCGCTGCGCAATATCTCCCGGCAGAGGGTGCTGCGGAGAGCGGTCAGACGGTCCTGAACTTTCTTGGTTATACGCTCGATAAACAAGGCGCGATCACTGTTGCCTGCCTGCTGCTCTTTATGGGCGCGATGGGTAAGTCTGCGCAGTTTCTCCTGCACACTTGGTTGCCGGACGCCATGGAAGGCCCGACGCCGGTTTCTGCGCTCATCCATGCAGCAACCATGGTCACGGCCGGCGTATTTATGGTTGCCCGCTTGTCGCCAATCTTTGAATTGTCGCATACTGCCTTGATTTTCGTGACATTCATCGGCGCAACCACAGCCTTCTTTGCCGCAACGGTTGGCCTCGTGCAAAACGATATCAAGCGCGTGATCGCTTATTCGACCTGTTCGCAGCTCGGATACATGTTCGTTGCCTTGGGTCTTGGTGCTTACGGAGCTGGCATTTTCCACCTGTTCACGCATGCTTTCTTTAAAGCGCTGCTGTTCCTTGGTGCAGGTTCCGTGATTCATGCTGTTTCCGATGAGCAAGATATGCGCCACATGGGCGGTCTTCGTACGTTGATCCCCAAAACCTACTGGATGATGATCGTCGGGACTGTTGCCCTGACAGGATTGGGTATTCCAGGGACACTTATCGGTACGGCGGGGTTCTTCTCGAAGGACATGATTATCGAATCCGCATTCGCGTCGCATAGCCCAATGGCAAGCTACGCCTTCATTCTCCTTGTCGTAGCGGCGATCTTCACCAGCTTCTATTCATGGCGTCTGATTTTCATGACCTTCCACGGCAGGCCACGCGCCAGCCACGACGTGATGCATCATGTGCATGAATCACCCTATGTCATGCTGGTTCCATTGTTCATTCTGGCTGCGGGCGCGCTGTTCGCCGGTGTTATATTCCGTGAGTATTTCTTCGGTCATGAGTATGCGGAATTCTGGAAGGGAGCGATCTTCACGGGGCCGGAAAACGAAATCCTCGAAGAGCATCATCACGTGCCATTCCTGGTGGCGATGTCACCCTTCCTCGCGATGGCAGTTGGATTCATCGTTGCCTGGTACTTCTATATTCGCTCGCCCGAGACACCGAGACGGCTCGCTGCACAGCATCCTGGCCTCTATCAGTTCCTGCTCAACAAGTGGTATTTTGATGAGCTTTACGACTTCCTGTTCGTGCGTCCGACCAAGGCCCTTGGCCGGTTCCTGTGGAAGCAGGGCGATGGCTGGTTGATCGACGGGCATGGTCCGGACGGAATCTCCGCGCGCGTGGTTGACGTCACCAACCGGGTCGTTCGCCTGCAGTCCGGTTACCTTTATCATTATGCGTTCGCGATGCTCATCGGGGTCGCCGCACTCGTCACGTGGATGATGCTCGGGAGCAATTTCTGATGACTGACTGGCCAATACTCTCGACTGTTACCTTCCTGCCATTGGTCGGTGCTCTACTTGTCCTGATGATCCGGGACGATAGCGATGCCGCGCGCCGCAACATCCGCAATGTGACCCTGTGGACGACGATCATTACGTTCCTGTTGTCATTGCCTATCTGGTACTATTTCGACAACGGCCAAGCCGGCTTTCAGTTCGTCGAGAAAGCTGACTGGCTCGACTCTGGAATTTCCTATCACATGGGCGTCGACGGCATTTCAATGCTGTTCGTCATCCTAACCACGTTCCTGATGCCGCTATGCATTCTGGCGAGCTGGGAAGCGATCCAGACACGGGTCAAGGAGTATATGATCGCGTTTCTGGTTCTCGAAACGCTGATGATTGGCGTGTTCTGTGCGCTCGATATCGTGCTGTTCTACGTGTTTTTCGAAGCCGTTCTCGTGCCGATGTTCATCATTATCGGTGTCTGGGGTGGTAAGAGACGCGTCTATGCCAGCTTCAAATTCTTCCTTTATACCTTGCTCGGCTCGGTGCTGATGCTACTTGCCATCATGGCGATGTACTGGCAGGCCGGTACGACGGATATTCCAACCTTGCTTGCCTACAAGTTCCCGGCGTCGCTGCAGACTTGGTTATGGTTTGCCTTCTTCGCCTCGTTTGCGGTCAAGATGCCGATGTGGCCGGTGCACACATGGTTGCCGGATGCCCACGTTGAAGCGCCGACGGCGGCATCCGCCATTCTGGCCGGCATCCTGTTGAAGCTTGGTGGTTACGGGTTCATTCGTTTCTCGCTGCCGATGTTTCCGATCGCATCGGCCGATTTTGCACCGCTGATTTATACGCTTTCAGTCGTCGCTATCATCTACACGTCGCTTGTTGCGCTGGCGCAGCAGGATATAAAGAAGCTGATTGCCTACTCATCCGTTGCCCACATGGGCTATGTCACGATGGGCATCTTCGCAGCCAACGAGCAGGGCATTCAAGGCGCGATCTTCCAGATGCTCTCGCACGGCCTGGTATCCAGCGCGCTGTTTCTCTGTGTGGGTATTGTCTACGACAGAACCCATACGCGCGAGATCGCGGCCTATGGTGGCCTTGTCAACAACATGCCGAAATATGCGGTCGTGTTCATGATCTTCACCATGGCCAACGTTGGTCTCCCCGGCACGTCGGGATTCATCGGTGAGTTCTTGACATTGCTTGGCGTTTTCCGAGTCAACACTTGGGTTGCCCTGTTCGCAACCAGCGGCGTCATCTTCTCGGCGGCGTATGCGCTCTGGCTCTATCGGCGCGTTATATTCGGAAGCTTGGACAAGGAAAGTCTGAAGTCGCTTCTGGATATGTCACCGCGTGAAAAGGCAGTGATCTACCCGCTCGTGATCCTGACAATTTTCTACGGCGTGTATCCGATGCCCATCTTTGATGCGACGGCAAGCTCCGTACACGCTCTGATCAATCAATATAATAACGCACTTTCGTCAGCGGCCACATTGGCGTTGAAATAGCAGGAAGAGGCCAAGGCCGATGCAGACCGACATGATTGCCAACCTGACGCTTATGGCTCCTGAACTCCTGATAACGGTGGGTGCATTGGCGCTCCTGATGATCGGTGTGTTCTCGGGAGAGCGTGCCTATTCGCTTGTCAACAGTCTAACGGTAGCAATCTTGCTCGTAGCGCTGGCGCTTGTCGTTCTGTTTCCGCAGGACGGTCACGTCTTCGGTCGTGCATTCGTCACCGATCCCTTCTCCCGCTTCATGAAGGTCCTGACCCTGGTCGGATCTATAGTGACGCTTGTCATGTCGGTTGGTTTTGCCAAGTCAGAGAAGTTCGACAAGTTCGAATTCCCGGTCTTGGCTCTTCTGGCGACCCTCGGCATGATGCTGATGATTTCGGCCAATGACACACTATCGCTCTATCTCGGCCTGGAACTGCAGTCGCTTGCACTCTATGTCGTCGCTGCCATCAACCGTGATAGCGCACGCTCGACGGAAGCTGGCCTCAAATATTTCGTTCTCGGGGCGCTCTCTTCGGGCATGCTCCTATACGGGATTTCTTTGGTGTATGGCTTTACAGGGCATACCGGTTTCGAAGCTATTGCACAGGCACTGAGCAGTTCCGAACGGCAGCTTGGCGTTGTCTTTGGTCTCGTGTTTATCTTTGCGGGTCTTGCCTTCAAGATTTCCGCGGTACCGTTCCACATGTGGACACCGGACGTTTATGAGGGCGCGCCTACGCCGGTCACCGCCTTCTTCGCGACTGCGCCGAAAATGGCAGCCATGGCATTGTTTACCCGTGTTGCCGTTGAGACCTTCCAGCCTATCACCCGTGATTGGCAACAGATTATCGTGTTTATTGCGATTGCATCCATGGTCCTTGGCGCGTTCGCCGCTATTGGCCAGCGGAACATCAAGCGTCTGATGGCCTATTCATCGATCAGCCACATGGGCTATGCGCTTGTCGGGCTCTCCGCCGGTACACTGGTGGGTGTCCGCGGCGTTGCGATCTATATGCTGATCTATCTGGTCACTACACTTGGCACGTTCGCTTTCATTCTTGCCATGCGTCGCAAGGAGGGCAATGTCGAGTTGATCGGCGATCTTGCCGGTCTGTCACGGACGAATCCGATCATGGCGACTATCCTGACGATCCTGATGTTCTCGTTGGCCGGTATTCCGCCACTCGCTGGGTTCTGGGGCAAATGGTATACGTTCCTTGCAGCCATGCAGGCCAACCTTTATGCGCTGGCTATTATTGGTATCGTGGCGTCGGTCGTCGGTGCATTCTACTATCTGCGCATCATCAAGATCATGTGGTTCGACGAACCGGTGGGCGCGTTCGTACCCATGGCAGGCGAGTTGCGCCTGGTCCTTGGAGTATCCGGCCTGCTGGTGCTATTCTACGTCCTGGTGGGCGGCCCAGTCAGCACGTTTGCTAACGCCGCCGCCAAGACGTTTTTCTAGGAGCCCGATGGGATTCTCACTTTCGCCTCTGGCAGAGCAAGACGGCTTTCGGCTGGAGGCATTCGATACGATCGGCTCGACCAACGCCGTGGCGTTGGAACGTGCGCAGGCGGGCGATCCCGGAAAACTTTGGATCGTCTCCAAACAGCAGGAGAGCGGCCGCGGAAGGCGAGGACGCGCCTGGGCGACCTCACATGGCAATCTTGCTGCTTCGCTGCTCCTGACCGGAAACTTCGAGCTGAAAACCGCCGCGACACTTGGCTTCGTCGCTGGGCTGTCCCTTGCCGATGCCTTGGATGCTGTTTGTCCCGCGGCGGCATTCAAGGTCGGCATCGATGGAGCGGGGCATGCCGGGCGAGGCAAATCAGCTTTACGAGTTGAGCTGAAATGGCCAAATGACCTCTTGGCAGACGGTGCGAAGCTTGCCGGCATTCTTTTGGAATCGACACAACTGCCAGACAATCGCTTGGCGATTGTTGTTGGTATCGGTGTCAACGTAGTCGTCTACCCTGAGGATGTTCCCTATCCAGCTACTTCGTTGGTGAAGCTTGGAGCAAATTGCGACGCGGATACACTTTTTCTGGCGTTGTCCGATGCGTGGGATGAAAACAGCAGAATCTGGAGCGACGGCCGAGGGCTGGCGGAGATTCGCAAGCGCTGGCTTGCAAGGGCGGCAGGCGTCGGCAGCGAAGTTGCCGTCCGAGTCGACGGAGCGGTGCTGCGTGGTATATTCGAGACTATCGACGAAGACTGCCGCTTTGTCATTCGCGACAATGAAGGCGAACGGGTAAAGATTGCCGCTGGCGACGTTCATTTTGGCGCAGTCGCGTCGGCGCGCGCTGAGTAGATTTTAGTTCAGGGGTATAAATGGCTAGTTCCGATCAAGCAGAACTTGTTTTCCTGCCGCTAGGCGGTGTCGGCGAGATCGGGATGAACCTGGCTATGTATGGCTACGGTCCTGCGCACAAACGTGAATGGGTCGTAGTCGACATGGGCGTGAGCTTCGCCGGCCCGGATCTGCCAGGCGCTGATCTGGTGTTGCCGGATATTCGTTTTTTGCAAGCGGAACGCCACAATCTAAGGGGCATTGTCATTACGCATGCCCACGAGGATCACTACGGTGCGTTGCTTGACCTTTGGCCGTTACTGAACGTTCCCGTTTATGCGACGCCCTTCGCGGCGGGCCTGCTTGCTGCCAAGCGCCAGTCGGAACCTGGTGCGCCGAACATTCCAGTAACCATTTACCGTGCGGGTGAGACCTTTAACGTTGGTCCATTCGAGTTCGAGGCGATTGCCGTTACCCATTCCATTCCCGAGCCCGTTTCGCTGGCTATCAAGACACCACTGGGCACCGTAATTCATACCGGCGACTGGAAGATGGATCCGGAACCATCGCTCGGACCGCTCATCAACGGAGCGCGGTTTCGCGCGCTTGGCGACGAGGGCGTGCTCGCGATGATGTGCGATTCCACCAATGCTTTGCGCGATGGCGAGTCCCCGTCCGAGCGCGAGGTGGGCGAAAGCTTGCGTGAGATCATTGAGAATGCCCGCGGCCGCGTTGCGATAACGACTTTCTCATCGAATGTCGGGCGCATTCGCTCGATAGCCTTGGCGGCGCGCGATGCCGGCAGACAAACGCTGGTTCTTGGGCGGTCAATGAAGCGGATGATCGATGTAGCAAGCGAGCTCGGCTATCTCGATGGCGTTCCCGAATTTCTGTCCGAGGACGACTACGGCTACGTTCCGCGCGAAAACATGGTGATCATCTTGACTGGCAGCCAGGGCGAGCCGCGCGCGGCGCTTGCCAAGCTTGCGCGCGACGAAATGCGAAACGTTGCATTATCGGCTGGCGATACGGTGATTTATTCTTCGCGTCCGATTCCCGGCAACGAAAAGCCGATTATCGACACGAAAAACCTCTTGATCGAGCAGGGCATCCACATCATTTCCGATGGCGATCAATTGGTGCACGTCTCCGGTCATCCACGCCGCAATGAATTGAAGCGCATGTACGAGTGGGTGCGCCCGCGCATCCTCGTACCTGTACACGGCGAAGCCGCGCATCTGGTTGGACAGGGGTCGCTGGCGGCGATGGCAGGAATTCCGGAAGTGCCGCAGGTGCGCAACGGTGACGTACTGCGTCTTGCGCCGGGCAGGGCAGAAATCATTGACCAGGCTCCGATTGGCCGCTGGTACAAGGACGGTAAGCTGATCGGTGACGAGGAAGAGGTTGGCATCGTTGACCGCCGCAAGCTTTCCTATGTCGGACATGTTGCGGTTTCGATGCTGCTTGACGAGAAATTCAACATCCTGGAGGACCCTGAAATTGTTCCGATCGGGCTTCCGGAAAATGATGCCGAAGGTGAGCTGCTCGAGGATCTGCTGTACGATGCAGCGGTGAGCGCGGTGCAAAGTATTCCGCGCGAAAAACGCAAGGATATTGCCATGGTGCGCGAAGCAGTACGCCGGGCAGTTCGCGCCGCAGCCAATGAGGTCTGGGGAAAAAAGCCCGTGGTTACGGTTTTCGTCACCCGCCCATAAGGAAACGCCCATGCTGGGACGTCTCAATCATGTCGCGATCGCCGTGCCGGACCTGGAGGCCGCGTCCGTGATCTATCGCGATACACTTGGTGCAAAACTGACCCAGCCACAAGCATTGCCGGAACATGGTGTCACCGTTGTCTTCATCGATGTTGGCAATACCAAGATCGAATTGTTGGAACCTTTGGGTGCGGACTCGCCCATTGCCGCTTTCCTGGCGAAAAACCCGTCGGGCGGTATGCACCATGTCTGCTACGAAGTGCCCGATATCCACGCGGCGCGCGATCGGTTAATAAAGCAGGGTGCGCGCATTCTTGGTGACGGCGGACCGAAGATCGGCGCGCACGGCAAGCCCGTTATCTTTCTTCACCCGAAGGATTTTGGCGGAACGCTGATTGAACTGGAGCAAGAATAAGAATGCCAATCGCGACGGCAATGGCGGTGTATTTCATATTTTGGTGGCTCACTCTTTTCACAATGCTGCCGATTGGCCTTCGCACGCAAGCTGACGAAGATGATGTGACGCTGGGAACAACGCCCAGCGCACCGCACAAGCACCGCATGGGCCGGGTTTTCCTGCTGACGACGATCGTGGCCACTATCATATTTGCCATCTTCTATGTCGTGAATGAGGTGCTGGGTTACGGCGTAAACGATCTGCCGGTTTTTTTCCCGCAGCTGGACTAAATTTCGCCCGTCAGAGCGACACGCCACGAACAAAATCAAATTAGCTTGCTAATGAAATTGGATGCGCTGCCAGTGCGTAGAATCCAACGTGGTCTTTGTTGGAATTCCATTCATGACGAAGTGTTGGAAGCCGAAGCGTCAGCAGGCAAATGATATGTTACTTGAGGAAAATACAGCAACGTGTTGATTCAAAAAAACAGACAAAAAAAATGCAAGGCTTTCACCTTGCATTTTAAAGATCGCGTCTGACCAAATCCACTTGCGTGGCGGCTGCGGAAAACCGCGCCTAGGTCACATCCTCCCAAGACTTTGACCGCGTAGGAAAGCAGAAATATTCTTACTTTCTCCTTATGATTAAAAAAATAGCGGACTGCCTGCGAAATGTCACGAAAAATATTCGTTCTTGTCATTTTTTGCTTACAAATCCAGCAAGGCGGTGAATCTCCTATAAATAACTGCCCGTTTCATTTGGCGTCACGGGTTCCCAATCCACCGGGAAGCCGGTAAAGAAACATCACTTTGCACTTGGTTTTGCCTGATTCTTAAAGCACTCAGGCGATGTTCAATTTGGTGATTCTCCATGCGGCTTTCCCGTTACCTGTTACCCATTCTGAAAGAAAACCCCAAGGAGGCGGAAATCGTCTCCCACCGCCTGATGTTGCGTGCCGGTCTGATACGCCAGGAATCGGCGGGCATCTATGCCTGGTTGCCGGCAGGTCTGCGGGTTCTGAACAAGGTGAGCGCAATTGTTCGCGAGGAGCAGAACCGTTCCGGTGCGATTGAGCTTCTCATGCCGACAATCCAGTCTGCGGATCTTTGGAGGGAAAGCGGACGTTATGACGCCTATGGCGACGAGATGTTGCGCATTAAGGATCGCGGTGATCGCGACATGCTCTTTGGTCCGACGAATGAGGAGATGATCACCGAGATTTTCCGCGCTTACGTCAGATCTTACAAAGACTTGCCGCTTAACCTTTATCATATCCAGTGGAAATTCCGCGATGAGCGGCGTCCGCGTTTCGGGGTCATGCGGTCGCGCGAATTCCTGATGAAGGATGCCTATTCTTTCGATTTGGATTTTGAGGGTGCGAAAGCGGCATACAATCGCATGTTCGTTGCCTATCTACGCACGTTTTCGCGACTGGGTATCAAAGTCATTCCCATGCGGGCCGATACGGGTCCGATTGGCGGTGACCTCAGCCACGAATTCATCATCCTCGCCGATACGGGCGAGAGCCAGGTATTTTGCGATCGTGCCTATCTCGATCTGCCCGTGCCCGGTCCCGATACCGACTTTAATGATGACGCGCAGATTGCCGATATCGTTAAGCGTTGGACCACGCCCTATGCTGCCACCGACGAAATGCATGACGAGGCCGCTTGGGCGAAGGTCGGTGCTTCGGAGCAACTCGCGGCTCGCGGCATCGAAGTGGGCCATATTTTCCACTTTGGAACAAAATATTCGGAACCAATGGGCGCCAAAGTAACGGGACCAGATGGCAAGGACTATCCGGTTTCAATGGGCTCCTACGGTATCGGGCCATCACGCGTGGTCGCTGCGATCATTGAAGCGTCGCATGATGAAAATGGCATTATCTGGCCGAAAGCCGTCGCGCCATTCGGTGTGGGCATTGTGAACATGAAGCCTGGCGACGCAGCCTGCGATACCGTTTCGACCAAATTGTATGATGCGTTGACAAATGCTGGCCTTGAACCTCTGCTCGACGATACGGATGATCGCCCAGGTGCCAAATTCGCCACCATGGATCTGATTGGTCTACCGACACAGGTCATCGTCGGTCCGCGCGGTGTCGCGGCGGGCGAGGTCGAGATCAAGGATCGAGCGACCGGCGAGCGTGAGTCCTTGAGTATCGAAGCCGCGCTTAACAAGCTCGCGGGCGTTCAGGCAGGCATTTTATGAGCGAAAAGGCAGTCACCGCGCCGAACGGTTCCAAGCCGTTCTCAGCCTATGAACGTATGATCGCCTGGCGCTATTTGCGCGCCCGGCGCAAGGAAACGTTCATTTCCGTGATTGCCGGGTTCTCGTTTACGGGGATCATGCTTGGTGTTGCGACTTTGATCATCGTGATGGCGGTGATGAATGGCTTTCGCGCTGAACTTTTGACGCGCATCCTCGGCATCAACGGTCATGTTATCATGCAGCCGATGGATCGGCCTTTCGACGATTACGATGCGGTCATCAAACGCGTCGACGCTGTCCCCGGTGTCTCCTTTGCCATTCCGGTTGTCGAGGGACAAGTGTTGGCCAAGGGCAATGTCGGGGCAGGGGCCGGAGCCCTGGTACGCGGCCTACGCGAGGAAGACATTGCGAAACTTCAGCTTGTTTCCAAAAACGTGCGCCAAGGTACGTTTCAGGGATTCAACACGGCTGGCGGCGTCGCTATTGGAACCCGTATGGCTGAAAATATGGGTCTCGGTCTCGGTGATAAACTTACCCTGATATCTCCGGACGGGGATGTGACACCGCTTGGCATGGCTCCGCGTGTCAAATCCTATCCGGTTACAGCCATATTCGAGATCGGTATGTCGGAGTATGACGCATCGATTGTACTTATGCCGCTCGATGAATCGCAGCTTTATTTCAACCAGGAAAACAAGGTTCAATCGATCGAGATATTCGCCGATAATCCCGACAATATCGACGCGTTGAAGAAACCGATCGAGGATGCGGCGCAACGGTCGATCCTGTTGACCGACTGGCGTCAGCGCAATCAGACGTTCTTTTCCGCCCTTCAGGTTGAGCGCAATGTCATGTTCATGATTCTGACGCTGATCGTGCTCGTCGCGGCTCTCAATATCATCTCCGGGCTGATAATGCTCGTGAAGGATAAGGGGCATGACATTGCCATCCTTCGGACCATGGGGGCGACGCGAAACTCGATCCTGCGCATCTTTCTTATGACAGGCGCTGCGATCGGTGTGACCGGAACGATTGCAGGTGTGGTTCTCGGCATCGTTGTATGTCTCAACGTTGAACGAATCAGAGAATTCTTTTCCTGGATTTCCGGAACCACGCTGTTCAATCCTGAACTCTATTTCTTGAGCACCTTACCCGCCAAAATGGATTTCAACGAGACCTTCTCGGTCATCCTCATGGCATTGGTCTTGTCATTTCTGGCAACGCTGTTTCCCGCGTGGCGCGCAGCCAAGCTCGATCCAGTTGAAGCCTTGAGGTACGAATAAAATGGTGGCAGGCCCAATTTTGCAGCTGATGAATGTCGGCCGCCGTTATGACGAGATTGGCCGTGAGTTGGTCATTCTCAACGATGCCAGCTTTACGCTTGGCAAGGGCGAGATGGTGGCGCTTGTCGCGCCTTCCGGGGCCGGCAAGTCGACACTGTTGCATACGGCTGGATTGCTGGAGCGGCCAGACAGCGGCGATGTCGTTCTCGACGGCAGGTCCTGTGGTTCCCTTTCCGATGAGGAGCGTACAGCCATACGGCGAAACGACATCGGCTTTGTCTATCAGTTCCATCATCTTCTGCCGGAATTCACGGCATTGGAGAACGTCATGATGCCGCAACTAATTCGCGGCATGAAGCCAGCTGTGGCATCCGAGCGCGCGCAGCAGCTACTCGATTACATGAAGGTTGGCGCCCGTGCTTCGCACCGTCCAAGCGAACTTTCCGGCGGCGAGCAACAGCGCGTGGCTATTGCCCGTGCTGTGGCGAACGCACCCTTGGTGCTCCTCGCTGACGAACCGACAGGCAATCTCGATCCCGTGACATCTTCCTATGTGTTCGAAGCACTTGAAGCGCTTGTGAGACAGTCGGGGCTGTCAGCCATGATCGCCACTCATAATTTTGAGCTGGCGCGCCGTATGGACAGGCGGGTGACCCTCAAGGACGGCAAAATCACCAACCTCTGATCGCGCCCCCTTCATTTTCCATTAACATTTCGAAAACCATAGCGCCAATGGGCGATGGATAGGCTTGACTTTGGAACAAAAATAGAACAAAAGACATACATACAGACAACGAAGAAGGGTTTTACCGATGAGCGAACTTTTCCAGGATGTTATGTCATTCGTTACAGTCAGCCTGTTCATTGCGACGTTTGCAATGTGGGTCAGCGCAATCTGATGGATCAGGGGTCGCTGAGATCGGAAATCCTGCGATCCCATTTCGTCCACTGTCGAAGGAGGCAAAAACCTCAAATCGGGTGGACACTTCATCGCGCATGTCGGACTATACCGGCGCGGTGAATCAATTTCTCCGTTGAAGTTTTCGGAGACAGAATAATTGGCAGATGGACAGATCAACGGAAGTTTAGGTGTCGCAAGCAAACAAACGCTGCGCTTCGTCCACCTTCGAGTCCATTCTGCGTATTCCTTGCTTGAAGGTGCCCTGCAGGTCCCAAAAGTCATTGATCTCGCAGTTGCCAACAAGGCACCGGCGATTGCGATTACGGACACTAACAATCTTTTTGGGGCTCTGGAGTTTGCCCAGAAAGGCTCGAAGGCAGGTCTGCAGCCAATTATTGGCTGTCAGCTTGATATCGCCTTTCATGACCAAGCGGAGGAAAGCCGCAGCGCTAACAGACGCGAAGCGTTGGGACTGGCGCCGCTCGTCCTTCTTGCGGCCACCGAGGCAGGTTATGCCAATCTCGTGCGCCTTGTCAGCCGCGCATACCTGGAAACGCCAGCTGGTGATCCGGTGCATATCACGTCGGCATGGCTCAAAGCCCGTACTGACGGTATCATCGCTTTGTCTGGTGGTCCTGAAGGCCCCATCGCCAAATCGATCAAGGACGATCGGATTGATCGTGCACGGCAACGGTTGAACTATTTGAAATCGCTGTTTGGTGATCGGCTCTATGTCGAGCTCCAGCGCCATCGTGGTTACGATCGCGCGTTGGAAGCAGCGCAGGTTGAACTTGCCTACGAACTGGAGCTGCCGCTCGTCGCGACGAACGACGTATTTTTTTCCAAAAGTGCTGATTATGAAGCGCACGATGCACTTTTGGCTATTGCCTCCGGCTCGCTCCTGTCGATTGACGATCGCCGCAGGTTGACGCCGGACCACTATCTCAAGAGTGAAGACGAGATGGTGGACCTGTTTACCGATCTGCCTGAGGCGGTTGAGAACACTGTCGAGATCGCACTGCGCTGCTCCTACTATCCCAAGAACCGTGCACCGATTTTGCCGCGCTTTACGGGCGAGAGTGATGATCCGGAAGCGGCCTTGCAGGCCGAGGCCCATGAGTTGGCCCGTCAGGCGCGGGAAGGCCTTGCCCAGCGGATCCAGACTTTGGGGCTAGCCGGTGGCCATACAGCCGAGCAATATTCGGAACGGCTGGAATACGAGATTTCCATCATCACCCGGATGAAATATCCGGGTTACTTTCTTATCGTTGCCGACTTCATCAAGTGGGCCAAAGCTCATGATATCCCAGTCGGTCCCGGACGTGGATCAGGCGCCGGGTCACTTGTCGCCTATGCCCTGACGATCACCGATGTCGATCCCCTGCGTTTCTCTCTTCTCTTCGAGCGCTTTCTCAATCCGGACCGCGTCTCGATGCCGGACTTTGATATCGACTTCTGCCAGGAACGCCGCGATGAGGTTATTCGCTATGTTCAGGGCAAATACGGCCGTGATCAGGTAGCTCAGATCATAACCTTCGGTACGCTTCAGGCCCGCGCCGTATTGCGCGATGTCGGGCGTGTATTGGAAATGCCCTATGGTCAGGTTGACCGCCTGACCAAAATGGTGCCGGCAAACCCTGCAAATCCTGTGACGTTGTCCAAGGCAATCGAAGACGAGCCGCGTCTGCGGGAGGAGCGTGACAAGGAGCCAGTCGTCGAGCGATTGCTCGACATATCCTTGAAGCTGGAAGGGCTTTATCGCCATGCTTCGACCCATGCGGCGGGTATCGTCATCGGTGACCGGCCGTTGTCGGAACTTGTACCGATGTATCGCGATCCGCGCTCGGATATGCCGGTTACGCAGTTCAACATGAAAATGGTTGAAGAGGCCGGGTTGGTCAAATTCGATTTTCTTGGTCTGAAAACGCTGACAGTTCTGCAGACCGCCGTCAATCTCGTCAAACGGCGCGGCATCACGATGGATCTTTCGAATCTGCCCTTCGATGACAAGCCCACTTACGAGATGCTATCCCGCGGCGAGACTGTCGGGGTGTTCCAGGTGGAAAGCACCGGCATGCGCAAGGCGCTGATCGGCATGCGGCCCGACCGGATCGAGGATATCATCGCTCTCGTCGCGCTCTATCGGCCGGGTCCGATGGAGAACATTCCGACCTACAACGCGCGCAAGAATGGCGATGAGGAGATGGCGTCGATCCATCCGAAGATCGATCATCTCGTCAAGGAGACTCAAGGCGTCATCATCTATCAGGAACAGGTGATGCAGATCGCGCAGGAAATGTCGGGCTATACGCTCGGCGAAGCCGATCTCCTCCGGCGTGCCATGGGCAAGAAGATCCGAGCTGAAATGGACATGCAGCGGGTCCGGTTCGTTGATGGTGCCGTCGAGCGCGGTGTGACCAAGCCGCAAGCCAACTTCATCTTCGACCTGCTCGCCAAGTTCGCCGATTACGGTTTCAACAAATCCCACGCCGCGGCCTATGCAATCGTGTCGTTTCAGACGGCCTACATGAAAGCCCACTATCCGGTAGAATTCCTTGCCGCATCAATGACATACGACATGTCCAATACGGACAAGCTCAACGATTTCCGCCGGGAGGCGGTACGTCTTGGCATCGAAGTCGTCACTCCATCGGTCAATACGTCGTATCGTTTGTTCGAGGTCGGCGAGAACCGCATCTTCTATTCGCTGGCGGCCATCAAGGGTGTTGGCGAAGCAGCTGTCGATCATATTGTCGAGAAGCGCGGTGCGACGCCCTACACCGGCCTCGAGGATTTCTGCGAGCGGATCGACCCGCGTGTCGTCAACCGCCGCGTCTTCGAAAGCCTTATAAATGCTGGGGCATTCGACTGTTTCGGGCGTGAACGGCCTGCGCTAATTGCCGGGCTCGACCGGATCATCGGTCATGCACAACGCACGCAGGAAGACAGCATCAGCGGGCAGGCG
This sequence comes from Phyllobacterium sp. 1468, assembly GCF_031455525.1. Lineage (NCBI taxonomy): Bacteria > Pseudomonadati > Pseudomonadota > Alphaproteobacteria > Hyphomicrobiales > Phyllobacteriaceae > Phyllobacterium > Phyllobacterium sp. 1468. The sequence goes on from NZ_JAVDSX010000004.1 coordinate 464,982, forward strand.
GATATATTCGGAGGAATGGCCGCAAGTGCCCAGACCATCCAGCTCCCCGCGGCTGCGCCCTGGCTTTCGGCCGAGAAGTTACGGCGCGAATTCGAGGCGGCGGGGTTCTACCTCTCGGCGCATCCGCTCGACGAGTACCGGGCGGTGCTTGAAAAGATGCGCGTCCAGACCTGGTCGGAGTTTTCGGCGGCGGTCAAACGTGGCGCCAATGCGGGGCGTCTAGCCGGGACAATTACGGCCAAGCAGGAGCGCAAGACCAAAACCGGCAACAAGATGGGAATCATCCAATTCTCTGATTCTTCAGGACAATTCGAGGCGGTACTCTTTTCTGAAGCCCTCTCTCAGTACCGCGACCTGCTTGAACCCGGTCGCTCCGTTGTGGTCACCGTTGGTGCCGAAGACCGCCCGGAAGGCATCAGCCTGCGCATCCAGACGGCCCAATCGCTCGAAGATGAGGCAACGCGTATGCAGAAGGCACTGCGCCTTTATATGCGTTCCAGCGACCCATTGACCGCCATTTCTCCCTATCTGGTGCCACAAAACGACGGCCAAGTCGTCAGTCTGATCCTGATCAAGGAGAATGGTGCATCCGAGGTCGAAATCGAATTGCCGAACCGTTATCGCGTTGGACCACAGGTCGCCAGTGCCATGAAAGCCATACCGGGAATTGTGGAGGTCGAGATGGCCTGAGGGCCGGAGCCTCAACCAGTCACAACTGAATTGCAATTGCGGATTGAGATTTTCGTTCCAGATTCGGCTATTCTTGCGCAAGATCCGGACAATCTTATCTCATTTTACCGGTTTTCGTTTGAATCCGTATCATCGGGCAGAGCTTCGACACGCGATTTGACCCTGCCGAACGTGTATCCGGTCTCCACAGCATGGTTGCCGAATTTCCCGCGGAGTTTGTCTATTGCCGTTTCGGCAACCGCACGTTTAGTTGCCTGGACATCGACAAGGTCGCGCGGGTCGGCGCGATCATCGTTACCAAGGTCGCTGACGCCGATTCCGAGCAGACGAAATCGCGTGCCGTCGACTTCTTTTTCGAGCAGCGAAAAGCCGGTCCGGAAAATCCGGTCGGCCAGTTGTGTCGGATCGGCCAACTGGCGGTTTCGGGTTCTGAGTTTGAAATCCCGAGTCTTCAATTTAAGGACGACGGTCCTTCCCGCGATGTCAGCCGCTTTGAGGCGCCTCGACACCTTTTCCGATAACGACCGCAAAATCGGTGTGAGCTCTTCAAGCGATGCGATATCTTCATTGAAGGTGGTTTCAGCGGATACACTTTTGCTCTCGCTGTCGGGTTCGACGCGGCGTGTATCAAGTCCCCGCGACAGACGGTAGAGCCGCTGCCCCATGGTACCATAGGCAGCCATCAAGGGGCCAAGCTCCATCGTCTGAAGCTGGCCGATGGTGCGAATGCCATCGCGCTCCAGCGTTGCATTGAACGCCTTGCCGACGCCCCATATCAGGGTCACCGGTTTATCGGCGAGAAAAGCGGGTGCCTCTTGTTGTCCGATGATAGAAAAACCACGGGGCTTCTGAAAGTCCGAGGCGATCTTCGCCAAAAACTTGCAGTACGAGATACCGACCGAAACGGAAAGCCCCATTTCTCGTTCTACCCGATTTGAAAAATGCGCCATCACCCGGGAAGGTGGATCGTGATGCAGACGCTCTGTCCCTGACAGGTCCAGAAAAGCTTCATCGATCGACAACGGCTCGACCAAAGGTGTCAGATCGCGCATCATCTGCCGGATTTCGCGACCAACCCGGGCATATTTTTCCATATCTGGACTGATGACCACGGCGTGCGGGCAAGCCTCCAGAGCCTTGAACATGGGCATTGCCGACTTCACACCATGGATGCGGGCGACGTAGCAAGCTGTTGAAACGACGCCGCGTTTGCCGCCGCCAATAATGACAGGCTTGTTTCGCAATTCAGGATTGTCGCGCTTTTCCACCGATGCATAGAAAGCATCGCAATCCACATGGGCGATGCTGAGGCGATAAAGCTCCGGATGGCGCACGAGACGTGGACTTCCGCAGGTATGGCAGCGGCGTCCTTCCGATGTCTGGGCTGCCAGACAGTCACGGCAAAAACCAAATCTCGGATCGTTGAGGGTTGCCATGGGGGTCCGGAACATAAAAGGAACGAGCAGACCTTAGCGAAGGTGCCTTTACCTTGCAACGACAGCCTAAGCCTATCAACCGTTCAATCGATATCTTGCCGGCCACCAGGAAGGAGCCGAAGTGCTTCCTGGAAGAGGGCAGGGTCTGTGCTTGTTGCCTCGCAATAGCGCATTAGCGTCGGTTCGTGCCCGAGGTAGAATTGGAGAACACCCGCCAGAAATCCCGGTTCGCCGGCCGCCGTCCGAATCTGATCGGCGGTAATTCCGGTCAAAGCAAGGAACCTGGAAAGCAGCTCACTGTCATCGGCCAGGAATATCAAAGCATTGATGGCCAAGGTTTCCGCTTCGCCGAGATTGATCTGATTCCCCATTTACACCGCCTGCCCATGGTTTGCCGGGTCCTGCAACCCAGAATAGTACGTCTCACAGTCTTACATCCAGTTTCGCGTGCCCAAATTTCGCTATAGCCGGTTGAATATGATCAAAAGAAGATGTTCAATAAATCCTTGGTTAAACATGATCAGCAGCATTTCGGGATTGGGCTGAAGAGTTACCTTTTCATCAATCATCACAGGCTATCAAATGCATCCATACAGTTGGGGCTGCGACCTGATCCTTTGTCCCATAGTTCTTCACGGACGGCGCGCGTCTTTCAAGTATGATCAACAGGAAATTGCCGATGGTAAAGAAAGTGATGATCGTCGAGGATAATGAGCTTAATATGAAGCTCTTCCGCGATCTTATTGAAGCCAGCGGCTATGAAACCATCCGGACCCGCAATGGGCTGGAAGCGCTTGATCTGGCTCGCGAACATCGGCCGGATCTGATCCTTATGGATATTCAGCTACCCGAGGTGTCGGGTCTGGAAGTCACGAAATGGCTGAAGGCAGACGACGATCTGCACGTAATCCCGATCATCGCCGTTACTGCTTTTGCCATGAAGGGCGATGAGGAACGTATCCGGCAAGGTGGCTGCGAGGCCTACATTTCAAAACCCATCTCGGTGCCGAAGTTCATCGAAACCATCAAATCGTATCTTGGCGACGCTTGACCGTCAGGGGAGTTAAATATGACGGCCCGCATACTAGTCGTTGACGATGTTCCCGCCAATGTGAAGCTGCTCGAAGCACGGCTGAGCGCGGAATATTATGAAGTCGTCACGGCATCGGACGGCTATCAGGCCTTGGAGATATGCGAGAACAGCAATGTCGACCTCATTCTGCTCGATATCATGATGCCAGGGTTGGACGGCTTCGAAGTTTGCCGCAGGCTGAAGTCGCAAGCCTCTACCGCTCATATCCCTGTGGTGCTGGTCACAGCTCTGGATCAGGATACTGACCGCATTACCGGACTGAATTTCGGCGCTGATGATTTCCTGACCAAACCCGTAAACGACTTGCAACTTCTTGCACGCGTAAAGAGCTTGGTGCGGTTGAAAAACCTGACCGACGAGCTGCGGTTACGTGTTGCTACTACCCGCGATGTCGGATTGGAGTCGATCTTGCGGTTCCCGATTGGCAGCGAGGGCAGTGCAAAGAACGCCCGTGTTCTGCTGATTGATGAACGACCCGAAAGCGTCGAGCGGATTCAGCGCATATTGGCTGATGAAGGGGTCGTCGATGTTCAAACGGACCCGCAAACAGGATTCTTCGACGCCGTCCAAGGCGACTATGATTGTCTGATCATTTCGTCAAGCTTTGCCAAATTTGACCCACTGCGCATTTGTGCGCAATTGCGGTCGCTCGACAACACGCGGTCGCTGCCTATCATCCTTGTGGCTGACCGGGGTGAAGAACCATTGATCCGGCGCGCCCTGGAATTGGGCGTCAACGATTATCTGGTGCGCCCGCTGAATCCGAATGAATTGCTGGCGCGGTTGCGTACGCAACTTCGACGCAAAGCTTATCATGATGGTTTGCGGGCCAGCGTTGTAAAAACCTACGAAATGGCAGTGACGGATAGCCTGACCGGTTTGCACAATCGTCTCTATCTTGAGACGCATCTGGCAACCCTGTTCAAGCGTGCTGTCGAACGCCGGCGGCCCCTGTCCATTCTCATGACCGATATCGACCGGTTCAAGCTCATAAACGATACGCATGGTCACGATGGCGGGGATGAGGTGTTGCGGGAATTTGCAAGACGTCTGCGACGGAATGTACGCGGGAGCGACCTTGCAAGCCGCTACGGCGGCGAGGAGTTTTTCATAGTGATGCCGGACACCGATTCGGCGCTCGCTGCCGTGGTGGCCGAGCGCATCAGGCGCGAGGTCGCCGCGACGCCATTTGTTGTCAATCAAAACGGGACCGGCGCTCCCGTGACGATCAGCATCGGCATCGCCAGCATTCTATCCAAGGAAGACACCGTGCAAAATCTGCTGAAGCGTGCTGATGACGCTCTCTATGGTGCAAAGGCTGCGGGACGCAATCGCGTTGTGTCGGCCGCGGCCTGACGAACTACACCAACACGTAATGGTATGTACAAATAAAAATGCCGCCCTGAAGGCGGCATCTTTGTTTTCGGGATAACAAGATTACTTGATCTTGGTTTCCTTGAATTCAACGTGCTTGCGTGCGACCGGGTCGTACTTGCGGAAAGACATCTTCTCCGTCTTGGTACGGCTGTTCTTGCTCGTAACATAGAAGAAACCGGTGTCAGCGGTCGACAGAAGCTTGATCTTGATATTCGCAGCCTTGGCCATTTTCAGTTTACCTGTTCTGATTATCGAGGACCGCTATTCAAGTCCAGCAACGTGGCCATAAGCGGAAATTCGGCCGGACACTTAACCGAACGGCGCGAAAAGTCAAGCCTGGGTGGGGTATCGCACGAATATAATCCATCAGTCGGCATGTTGCCACTGCCAGACAACCTCATACCACATTTGCCGAGATGTGATTCAACCCTGCGTTCGTTGCCCAGTATCCCAAATCACGCGATGAGTCGAACTTCGAGTTTTGAAGGCAAAAGCAGCAACACCGAGCCAGCCGGTGTATCGGGGGAGACGGGTTCCCTCGACTGCGGCAAGAGCCTTGCCTTCAACCTTGGAGTTGAATCTATGCGGTATTTACCGTTTAGCATCAGCCTTACTATGAAAAGAACCCGGACGTGCTGGACAATAGCGATCCGGGTTCACTTTCAAAGATAAGGAAGAGAGGGGCGGGCGAAAGCTCGCCTCTCACTCCTGGGGTCAATATAACATCGTGGGGAATAATTCCAAGCGCGCTGTAGTTGTAGTCGCTTTAAGTTCCGTATCTAACCCCTGCGGCTGATCAAGCGTGAGCCCACCAAAAGCGCATAAGCAGCGAAAAATATGGCGAGGGCGACTGCAAAACCCGCGGGGCCCATCAGATCCATGCCGATACCGACGGCTTGTGGACCGACGAGCATACCGACTGCGTAGCAGAAGACGAAGGCGGCGTTGGCCGAGGCGAGCTCACGCCCCGTAAGCTGCGACCCGAGATGTGCCAGGCCAACCGTATAAAGGCCGGCCACAACGCCGCCCCAGACGAACAGCAATCCCGCGACGAGGTACCAGTTGGAATAGATGAACGGCAGGACGCACATGCCCGCCAAGCCGATCAGCGCGCAGACAAGCAGGATCTTGCGGCGGTCATTGATATGATCGCTGAGCAAACCGATCGGAATTTGCAGGAGAACATTGCCCAAGCCGATCGTGGTAAGAAGGAGTGCGGCATTTGCCTCGCTATACCCAATGCGGGAGCCGAAGACGGGAAACAGCGCAAAGCCACCGGTTTCAACTGCGCCAAAGACAAAGACGGCCGCCGTCGCGGTGGGCACAGCCCAAATGAATGGAGCGAAAGGAACATGCTCCTCTTCATGGAAATCCGGGCTTTCCTTCCACGCGAAAAGCACCGGCAACATGGCGAAAATGATGATGCCGAAGCCGACGGCAAACGGCATGATACCGACGCTGCCGATGCGCGAAAACAGCCATGGCCCCAGCGCAAATCCCACGGAAAGGACCGTGGCATAAATACCAAGCACCAGGCCGCGCTTTTCGGGAGGAGCTGCAGCATTGATCCAGTATTCGGAAAGGATGAACAGCATTGTCAGTGCGAAATGCAGGAAAACGCGTAATACGACCCACATCCAGAACTCGCTAAAGAAGTGAAAGCCGACGAATGAGAAACCGCCGATCAGCAGCATTCCAAGCAGGGTAGGCACCACACCGAACCGGGCCGCGATTGGAGCGGCGAAAGGAGCGGCCACAATTGACGCGATCCCCGCCACCGCGGCGTTCAAGCCTATCATGGTGGCCGAATGGCCGCGGCTCTCCAGAATGACACTCAGGAGTGGAATGCCAAGCCCGATGGCGACACCAACGGAGCTGATGGTGGCGATGGCCGCGACAAGCGCGCGCCAGGAAGACCGGACGGTTGTCTGGTCAGTGGTCGGCGTTGCATCCATGAATCAAAAAACCTCTCGGACGAATCGTCCATACTTCATACGGTAGCGAATGACGGCATTGCCCGGGTCCAGGGAAGGATTGGCGGCAAGAATAGCCTGCGCCTCCATTATGATCGTCCGGGTGATCTCGGGAATATCCAGTCGGTTGGCCTCATGGAAGGGCAGCCAGCATAATTCCTCGAGTTCCTGTGATGGCCCGGTTGCTTCGGGAAGGGTATCGGCGACGGCATCGCGAAAAGCAAGGAAGAATCGTGTATCGAACCGGCGGGAGCGACCGGGCGGGGTGGTAGCTCTCGCGAAATAGCGCAGCACAGAAAGGTCGGGAAGAATCCTGCGTTCGACAAAAGCGGACCAGTCGGGGTGCGATATCGAAACGGCATCCGGATGTCGGCGTCCGAGAAGAAGCCCTGCCTCTTCATAGGTTTCGCGAATGGCAGAGAGCGCGAGTGCCCGGCAGCGCTGAACGCTTGAGCGACTGCCCATACCGGTCAGGAGTTTTGCTTGATCAACATCGGAGAGTTCGGCAATTGCGGATATGCGGCCGTCCGCTGGTTCCGTTCGTCCCCCCGGAAAGACGAATTTCCCCGGCATGAAGACGTGACGCATATGGCGCTTGCCCATGAGGATGCGCAGATCCTTGCCGGATCGGTCGATGAGCAAAAGCGAAGCGGCATCGCGTGGCCGTATAGGAGCTATCGGCTTGTCCAGCTGGATCGGGACCGCATTGCCTTGATCATTCACTGTTCCCGTGGCTCCTGATCGTCAGTCTCGCCACCAAAACCATGCATGTAATTTGCCCATTGCAACCCGATGATGGCGCCTTTGACTGGCTGCAGCAAACCGATCGACAGGAGGATCGTCAAGGGAACCCAGATGGCCAGATGCACCCAATTGGACAATATGAAGAGGGTTTCAACAGCCAAAAATCCACCAAGGACGATATGGCCAACGATCGTGATGGTGATATAGGCCGGAAAATCATCGGCCCGTTGATGGGTGTAGTCCTCGCCGCATACGGCGCAATGGTCGACCGGCTTCACGAAAGCGCGAAATAGCTTTCCTTCGCCGCAATGCGGGCAGCGACAGCGCAATCCGCGCCACATCGCCTGCCACACCGGGCGGCGCTCTCTCGCGGGCGCCGTATCGGCACCGAAAATCTGTTCTGCCATTACCTGCCTCTTCGTCCGCCCCGCGATACGGTAGACGGACGTTTCTGGTTTCCGCGTATAAAACGCTTTGCCTTGTGGTGCGAGCGAACACCGCTCGGTACCGGGTGCGGTTCGGAAAGCATCTCGAACCGCAATGCGCCAGCGACTGGCAAGGCTTCGACCAAACGAACCTCGACAACGTCACCGAGGCGGAAACCCTTGCCACTGCGTTCGCCGGATAGAGCGTGGTTGGTTTCGTCGTAAAGATAGTAATCATCGCCCAAAGTTGAAATGGGGATAAACCCGTCCGCGCCATATGTCGCAAGGGAGACGAACAGCCCTGCTTTGGTGACGCCCTGGACGCGGCCGTCGAAACTGCTGCCCACCTTGTCCGCCAGAAAGTGTGCGATCAGCCGGTCGACAGTGTCGCGCTCGGCGGCCATGGCGCGACGCTCGGACGTCGAGATCAGGGCGGCGATTTCGGGCAATGCCGCTTCTTCGTCCGGCGTCAGCCCATCCGGTCCAAGGCCCAAAGCCGAGATCAGCGCGCGGTGCACGATAAGGTCGGCATAGCGGCGGATGGGCGAAGTGAAATGTGCGTAGCGATGAAGATTGAGGCCGAAATGCCCAATGTTGGCCGGGTTGTACTCCGCCTGCGATTGCGAACGGAGCACGACCTGATTGACGAGATCCTGCTGCTCGCTGCCCTCGACGCGCTTCAGGATATGGTTGAACTGGTTCGGACGCAGTTCTGCGCCGCGAGCCAGCGATATATCCATTGTCCGCAGGAACTCACGCAGCGTTTCCTGCTTGGCCAGCGAAGGCGCGTCGTGGATGCGGAAGATCAGTGGCTGTTTCTTGCGCTCAAGCGTTTCGGCAGCTGCAACATTGGCCTGTATCATGAATTCCTCGATGAGCTTGTGCGCATCGAGCCGCGGCGGGATGACGACCTTGTCGACCTTGCCCTCCGGTGTAAGCAGGATCTTCTTTTCCGGGAGATCCAGTTCCAGTGGCTCCCGCGCGTCGCGGCCGCGCTTCAGCACCCGATAGGCGGCCCAGAGCGGCTTCAGGATCGTATCGAGTATGGGCGCTGTCTTTTCGTCCGTCGCGCCATCGATCGCCGCCTGGGCCTGCGGATAGGAAAGCCGGGCGTGCGAGCGCATCATGACGCGGTGGAACGTGTGCGAGATCTTGCGGCCTTCAGTATCAAAAATCATGCGAACGGCAAGGGCAGGGCGGTCGACCAGTTCTTTCAGCGAACAGAGGTCGTTGGAAATGCGCTCAGGCAGCATCGGCACGACGCGGTCGGGAAAATAGACCGAATTGCCCCGCTTCAACGCTTCGCGGTCGAGCTGAGAACGCGGGGTTACATAGGCCGCGACATCGGCGATGGCGACGGTGACGATGAAGCCGCCCGGATTTTTCTCGTCCGGGTCAGGCTCGGCATAGACCGCGTCATCGTGATCTTTTGCATCGGCCGGATCGATGGTCACCAAGGGGATATGACGCCAGTCCTCGCGATGCGCCATGGTCGCGGGTTTGGCCCTTTCAGCTTCCGCGCTGACGCTATCCGGAAAGACATGCGGGATCTCATGCTCGTGGATGGCGATCATCGACAGGGCTTTTTCACTCGCGACGGAGCCTACAACCTGTGTGATGCGGCCAAGTGCAAGCCCGTAGCGGCTGACTTTTGAAACCTCGACTTCGACAAGGTCATTTGCCTTGGCATTGTTCAGCTGGGCAGGGTCGATGGCGAGTTCGACCTGTCTCCGTTCGACGGGTTCAAGGCGCCACTCGCCATTGTCCAGCTTGCGTAATACGCCCAAAACCGCATCCTTGCGATGCTCGATCTTCTTGATGACACGTCCCGTGTAAGCAGGTCCGGTAGGGTCAGCACCATGAAAAATACGCGCCAGAACACGATCGCCCACGCCGGGAGTCGGACCTTTCTGATTGCGCGACGCGCGAATGAAAACAACAGGCGGCCGTTCCTGGTGGTTTGCGTCCCATTCAGCGGGCTTGGCGATCAGCCCGCCATCGCCGTCACGTCCGGTAATGTCGAGAACTGCCACGTTCGGCAAGCTACCAGGTACGGCCAGCCGCTTGGCGCGTTTTTCGACGAGGCCGTCGCCAGCCAAATCCCGCAAGATATCCTTCAACGCTATACGAGCATCACCTTTGATATTGAATGCTTTGGCGATGTCACGTTTGCCGGTAAGGTCCGGGTTTTCCTTGATAAACTGGAGAATATCATCGCGGCTTGGCATATGCTGTTCGCGACCGGAAGCGTCAGAATTGGCAGACCGCTTTTTTCCGTTGGGGGGAGAGATACGGCGTGCCAATCGATTTTTCCTAACTTGCTTTTTTGGTGGCGGTCTTCTTCGCAGCCGGTTTCTTCGTGGCAGGTTTTTTTGCTGCCGTTGCCTTCTTGGCTGGTGCTTTCTTGGTACCCTTCGACCCCGCCTTTTCGGCGATCATAGCAAGAGCTTCCTCAACGGTCACGCCCGCCGGGTCCTTGCCCTTCGGCAACGTGGCATTGACCTTGCCCCAGTTAACATAAGGGCCGTATTTGCCGTCGCGAACAGTGATCATGCCGCCATCGGGGTGCTCGCCAAGCTCTTTGAGGGCTGCAGGCGTACCTCGACCGCGCCCCGGACCCTTTGCCTGCTTATCCGCAAGCACGGTAACCGCACGATTGAGGCCGATTGAGAACACGTCTTCCGCATTCTCCAGATTCGCATAGGTCCCATCATGCGTGATGTAAGGGCCGTAGCGCCCGATTCCGGCCGAGATCATCTTCGCCGTTTCGGGATGTTGGCCTACATCGCGAGGCAGAGAGAGTAGAGCCAGAGCTTTTTCATGATCCAGTGCATCTAACGTCCAGCCTTTTGGCAGGCTGGCGCGCTTGGCTTCCTTGCCTTCGCCCCGCTGCACATAAGGCCCAAACCGGCCATTGCGTGCGGTAATATCTTCGTCCGTATAGGGATCCTTGCCGAGCAGTTTTGGCTCGTCGCCGCCATTGCCGTTTTCGTTTGCCGCTTCGCTGCCGCCAAGCTGACGCGTGAATTTGCATTCAGGATAGTTCGAACAGCCGATGAACGCGCCATACTTGCCGAGCTTCAGCGATAGATTGCCCGTGCCGCAGACCTGACAGATGCGCGGATCGCTGCCATCTTCACGCGGCGGAAACACGAGCGGCCCAAGCTGTTCATTCAACGCATCCAGCACATTTGTAACACGCAGTTCCTTGATTCCATCGACCGACCCGAAGAAATCGGTCCAGAAAGCCCGCAGAACATCCTTCCACTTCAGCTTTCCATCGGAAATCTCATCGAGCTTTTCTTCTAGATCAGCGGTGAAATCATATTCGACGTAGCGCTTGAAGAAACTTTCCAGGAAGGCAATAACCAGCCGGCCTTTGGCTTCCGGAATGAGCTTGCGCTTGTCGATGGTGATGTATTCGCGATCGCGAAGGGTGGCGAGCGTCGACGCATAGGTGGAAGGACGGCCGATGCCGAGTTCTTCCATCTTCTTGATGAGTGTTGCTTCCGAATAGCGCGGAGGCGGCTCAGTCGAGTGCTGTGTTGCGTTGATCTTCTCGCGGGCCAGAGCCTCTCCGGAGCGGATTTCCGGGAGACGTCCACCATCTTCATCGACGTCTTCTTCCTCGCGATGATCCGTATAAGCACCGAGAAAACCATCAAACCTGATGACCGAGCCTGTCGCGCGCAGTTGTGCGGAACGCGACCCGTTCTGCGCATCGATTTCCACCGTCGTTCTTTCGATGTCCGCCGACTGCATCTGACTTGCGATCGCTCGTTTCCAGATCAGCTCGTACAACCGTGCCTGATCGGCATCAAGAAACCGGCGCATGTCCTTGGGATGCCGATTGAAATCGGTCGGGCGGATCGCTTCGTGCGCTTCCTGAGCATTCTTTGCTTTCGTGGCGTAAAAGCGCGGCTTCTCCGGCACATATTTTTCACCGAAAACCTTACCGATCGTCCGGCGCGCCGCCTGAACGGCTTCGGGCGCCATCTGCACGCCATCGGTACGCATATAAGTGATCAAGCCAGCGGTTTCGGTACCAAGATCCATACCTTCGTACAGCTTCTGTGCGATCTGCATCGTGCGCGATGCGGAAAATCCGAGCTGACCGGAGGCCGCCTGTTGTAAACTCGATGTGGTGAACGGTGGGCCGGGACTGCGTTTAATAGGCTTGGCCTCGACCGAGGCTGCCTTGAAGGACGCGCCTTCCAGCATGCCGCGGATCTCGCCGGCCTGTTCGGCATTCTTGATGTCGAGCTTGCCGAGTTTCTTGCCATCGACTGATACAAGCCGTGCTTCGAACCCGTCATTGCGTGGTGTTTTCAGGAGCGCGGCGATATTCCAGTATTCTTCGCGGATAAAGCGTTCGATTTCCGCTTCGCGATCCGCGACGAGCCGCAATGCTACCGATTGAACTCGGCCAGCGGAGCGTGCGCCCGGGAGTTTGCGCCAAAGCACCGGGGAGAGGGTGAAGCCGAAAAGATAGTCCAAAGCCCGCCGTGCGAGATAGGCGTCGACGAGCGGCATATCGATGTCGCGCGGACTGGCCATGGCTTCCAGCACTGCATTTTTGGTGATCGCGTTGAATACGACGCGTTGGACGCTCTTCTTTCCTATAGCCTTTTTTTGCTGCAGTACTTCGAGCACATGCCAGGAAATAGCCTCGCCTTCACGATCCGGGTCGGTTGCGAGGATGAGGCCGTCGCTCTCTTTCAAGGCTTTGACGATGTCGCTTAGTCTCTTGGCCGAGGCCGAGTCGACTTCCCACGACATCGAGAAATCATCGTCCGGGCGTACCGATCCATCCTTGGCCGGCAGGTCGCGCACATGACCGAACGAGGCCAGGACCGTATAACCCGAACCGAGATATTTGTTGATTGTTTTGGCCTTGGCAGGCGATTCGACGACGACAACATTCATTACAGATTTGAGCTTTCCTGCCCTTGTCAGATTGCAAAAGCACTAATTTAGCTTCGGAACAGGCCTGTGAAATGAACAGGCTTCGACACAACGTCAAGGTCTGTACATCAAAAATCGTGAATTACAACCTACAGTTGCTCGCATAACTTATGCAATTAATGGTATTTTCCCTATAGGTTCAAGCCTAGGGCGAATTCCTGTGTGCGTCATTTACGGTTTCGTATATAGCGTATAAAAAACAGCAGCTTATATAGCCATAAATTAAGATATTCTGAGTCAAAGTATAGTGCGTATTTTCGAAATAAATTTATATTTAAGGAATCAAATCATGAGCGAAAGTCGAATTGATCAAATTGAAAACGCCAGATTTATTCAGCAAATGCTCGGTGAGTTACGAGCAATGGCCAAGACGAACGGGCTGGAGATGTTGGCGTATCTTATAGAAATTGCATATATCGAAAGCAGTGACCAGTTGCAGAAGGAATTGGGGACAGCTTCACGCGTAAACAAGCGAAACATGTCCGCCTGAGTGACGCTGCAAACGTCCGGCTAGATCGAGTTCGAGCAGAATCAGCATTACCATCGACGGGTGTAGTTCGCTGGTACGGATCAGGTCGTCGATATCGACTGGAACGGGGCCCAGCAGATTGACGAACCGGTCCCGATCGGTTTCGTCGGGTGGATTGATTGGCGGGAAATCCATATCTGGTGCAAGAAACGCCGGATCGTCGAAAACAGGCCGTTCGATCAGTGGCGTCAATGCAGTTATGATGTCTTCGGCACTCGTTGTCACAATGGCTCCGTTTTTCAGCAACCCGTTGGTGCCCTTGGCCCTCGGGTCGAGTGGAGAGCCAGGGACTGCGAACACAAGCCTGCCAAGTTCTCCCGCCAGCCGGGCACTGATCAGTGAGCCGGAGCGTTCGGCGGCTTCTACCACAACCAGGCCAAGCGACAGGGCGGCGATAATACGGTTGCGCCTCGGAAAATCCCGGGCACGGGGATCCCAACCGAACGGCATTTCACTGATCGCGGCTCCATTGCGCGCACTTATTGCCTTATAGAGATCAAGGTTTTCCGGGGGATAGGGGACATCCAGCCCGCCCGCCATGACGGCCACTGTTCCGTAATCCAAGCTGGCCTCATGGGCTGCCGTATCGATTCCACGGGCAAGACCGGAGATAATCGCGTAACCGGCTTCACCCAGCTCCCGTGCGATCGTCCGCGCAAACTTGATCCCCACCAACGATGCGTTGCGTGCGCCCACTATGGCAACGGGCGGTAGCCTGAACACCTCGGGATTTCCTTTAATCGCGACCAACGGCGGGGGATTGTCGCATTGGCGAAGATAGCGGGGATAGTCGGGCTCGCCGATGCCGACGAAAACGGCGCCCATTTTTGTCGCCGCGTGCATTTCGCGTTCCGCGTCCTGCAGACTGGCAATTCGAATTGCCCGCCCGCCGCCGCCGCGCCTGACGAGTTCGGGCAGCATTTCCAATGCATCGCTCGCAGAACCGCAATGAACGATCAGATCGCGGAACGTCGCGGGGCCGACATTTTCACTGCGGATCAACCGAAGCCAGCTCAAGCGCTGGCTATCAGAAAGGCGTATGCCCTTCCTTTCTTCATTCATCCTTTGGCGCCGATCTTGCCTTCGGTGCCTGAGACAAGCCGCTGGATATTGGCCCTATGCTTGATAAAGACAATGATCGTCAGGACGAGGAAAAGCGCGGCGATCTGGTGCATCCCCAATATGTAGAGGGCAATCGGAACGATGATGGCCGCGACAAGGGCGGCGAGAGAAGAATAGCGAGACGCGTAGGCTACGATCAGCCAGACGACGGCGAAGATCAGCGCACCCTGCCAGAACAGCCCGAGCAGAACGCCAAGATAGGTTGCGACACCTTTGCCACCCTTGAATTTCAACCAGACCGGAAAGATATGACCCAGGAAGGCACCGAAGCCAGCAATGATTGCGGCTTCAGGGCCGGCGATGCCGGCGATCAACACCGCCACGGTACCTTTCAGCATGTCCAGCACCAAGGTTGCAGCGGCGAGTTTTTTGTTGCCGGTACGCAGGACATTCGTTGCGCCGATATTGCCGGAACCGATGCTGCGCACATCGCCAAGCCCAGCCATGCGGGTCAGAATCAGACCAAAAGGAATGGATCCGAGCAAATAGCCAAAGGCAAGCGCAAAGAAGAGAAGCGGAAATCCTGCCTGCCCATTGACGAAATCCGACATGCATATCCCCTTAGATAAAACTAGATCGTGAAGACCGGTTTCCCTGCAACAAATGTCTGTACAACGCGGCCTTGAAAACGTGCACCCTCGAAACAAGAGTTCTTGGAACGCGACCGTAAATCTTCTTCCTTCACTACCCACGGTTCGTCAAGATCGACTATGGTCATATCCGCCTTCGATCCCGGGCGCAGTGAACCGGCGTCCAGGCCGAAAATCCTGGCGGGGGCACTGGACATCGATTCGACGATGCGCAGAAGCGGAACGTCACCGTTGTGATACAATCTCAGTGCTGCGCCAAGCAGCGTTTCAAGGCCGATCGCGCCAGCTGCCGCATCGGCAAACGGCAGTCGCTTGGTGTCGACATCCTGGGGATCATGCGCGGAAACAATGATATCGATCGTGCCGTCGCGCAGGGCTTCCACCATGGCGAGGCGGTCTTCCTCCAGGCGTAACGGCGGCTGCAAGCGGAAGAACGTGCGGAATTCACCGATATCGTTCTCGTTCAGGGAGAGATGGTTGATCGATACGGCAGAGGTTACATTCAGGCCGTTCTGCTTCGCACGGGAAATCACCTCGGCCGACATGGCAGTCGAAATCTGCGCGGCGTGGTAGGCGCCCTGCGTCAGCGCGGCCAGACGCATGTCGCGCTCGAGCGGGATCACTTCGGCTTCGCGCGGCGTGCCGGAAAGCCCCAGCCAACTCGCATAGAGACCTTCATTCATGACGCCGTTGCTACCGAGGTGCGGATCCTGTGCTTCGTGTGCAAGGACCACACCGAAATCGCGTGCATAGGTGAGGGCGCGGCGCATGAGCTGCGTATTGGCGATCGAATTGCGACCTTCAGTAATCGCCACCGCACCGGCCTCACGCAGCAGGCCGATCTCGGTCATTTCCTCGCCATGCAGGCCTTTGGTGACCGCCGCTGCCGGGTAGACATTGATAACCGCCGTATCGCGCGCCGTTCGCTTGATGAATTCGACCAGTGCGACATTATCGATGACCGGATCGGTATCCGGCATCATGATCACCGACGTGACACCGCCCGCTGCCGCGGCATGGCTGGCAGACGCGATGGTTTCGCGATGTTCAGCGCCGGGTTCACCAATGAAGACGCGCGCATCGACCAGACCCGGAAGCACCGCCTTGCCCTTGCAGTCGATAAGGGTCGCGCCTTCCGGTGCGCCTTGATTGCGGGCATTGGCGCCGCTGGCGACGATCCTGTCATTCTCGATGATGACCGTGCCGGCTTCGTCGAGCCTGCGCGACGGATCGACGATACGGGCATTTTGCAGAACGGTGGTGCTCATCCGGCCACTCCTTCCGCATTCCGGCGGCTATCGAGCAGCGCTTCCATCACTGCCATGCGCACAGCAACGCCCATCTCGACCTGTTCCTGGATGACGCTCTGTGAGCCGTCGGCTACATCCGATGCGATTTCGACGCCGCGGTTCATCGGACCGGGATGCATGACCAGCGCATCGGGCTTGGCGTATTTGAGCTTATCGCGGTCGAGGCCGTGATAGCGGAAATATTCGCGTGACGATGGTACGAATGAGCCTGTCATGCGCTCGCGCTGCAGCCGCAGCATCATCACCACGTCGGCGTCTTTCAGGCCTTCTTCCATGTTGTGGAAGACTTCGGCGCCCATATGGGCAATGCCCGCGGGAAGGAGGGTCGAGGGAGCAACAACGCGAACGCGTGCGCCCAGGGCATTGAGAAGGATCATGTTCGACCGCGCCACGCGCGAGTGCAAAACGTCACCGCAGATGGCAACAGTCAGCCGCGCGATCTTGCCCTTGGCGCGGCGGATCGTCAGCGCATCGAGCAGCGCCTGCGTCGGATGTTCATGTGCGCCGTCGCCGGCATTGACCACCGAACAGCCAACCTTTTGTGCGAGAAGCGCCGCGGCTCCGGCCGACCCATGGCGGATGATCAGGATATCGGGGCGCATGGCATTGAGCGTCATCGCCGTATCGATCAGCGTTTCGCCCTTCTTGACCGAGGAATTTCCGACCGCCATGTTCATGACGTCAGCACCCAGCCTCTTTCCGGCAAGTTCGAAGGATGATTGGGTGCGGGTCGACGCCTCAAAAAACAGATTGATCTGCGTGCGGCCGCGCAAGGTCGCCTTTTTCTTCTCGGACTGGCGTGAAACCGCGATCTCGCTCTCGGCAAGATCAAGCAGCTGGACGATGTCTTGAGGCGAAAGGCCCTTGATGCCAAGCAAGTGGCGATGGGGAAACAGGAGAGGGGGCTCTTTTGATGTCATGTCAAGTCCCCCCTATAGGCGCGATGCCCTGTTGTCGCAAGCGGTCTGGAGGCTAACATGCTTCGTTCCCCAATAAATTGATCAGAAAAGCTGAAAGTGCGAAAAGGATTATGGCGATGAATATCGACTAACGGACGAGAGTCCATATATTGTGTGAGAAGCTCAACGAAAATTCGCGACCCCATGACGAAGTTTTGTTTGCGCTCTAAGTTAACCGCTTGTCAGAGTCTTCATCCCATAAAGAGTTCGACGCGCAATCAATCGCTTAGCAGAAACTTTGCGCGACCATTGAAATTTGAATCAGGACAGTTTCTTGAAAACCCACGACGTTCTCAACCAGACGCCACCGATGACCGGCCTCAACGCCTTTCTCGGCGATCCACTGTTGATGCAGATCACCAAGCGCTTGCCGCAATCCGTGCGCACGGAGCTGGAACAGAACGGCAAATTCGTACTCTCGGGCGACGCCCAGGATCTGGCGAGACTTGCCAATATCGAGGTGCCGAAGCTCAGGACGCATGACCGTCAGGGACATCGAATCGACGTTGTCGACTATCATCCGGCGTACCATGCGTTGATGCGCCGGTCGGTGAGCCAAGGCCTGCACTCATCTATATGGGAGGACGGCAAGCCGGAGGCCGGATCGCGGCACCAGTCGCGGGCAGCACGATTTTACCTGACGTCGCAGCTGGAATGCGGGCATCTGTGCCCCCTGACCATGACGAGCGCCTCGCTGGCGGCGTTGATGGCTGCCCCGAATCTCTATCGCGAATGGTCGCCGCTGATCCTGCCGCGCAAATATGATTCCAGCAATAAATCGCCGGCCAAGAAGACCGGGCTGACGCTTGGCATGGGCATGACCGAGAAGCAGGGCGGCACGGACGTCCATACCAACACGACAAAGGCGGAACCGGCCGGAAGCGGTTTCTATCGCATCACCGGCCACAAATGGTTCATGTCCGCGCCGATGTCGGATGCGTTTCTGGTGCTGGCGCAGGCGCGCGAGGGGTTATCCTGTTTTCTCGTGCCCCGCATTCTCCCGGACGGCTCTTCCAACGGCTTTCGTTTTCAACGTTTGAAGGAGAAGTTGGGCAATCGCTCCAATGCTTCTTCGGAGGTCGAATTCGACAATGCGCTCGGCCAGATGGTCGGAAACCCCGGCGACGGCGTCAAGACGATCATCGATATGGTGACGCTGACCCGCCTCGACTGCGCAATTGCTTCGGCTGGGCTGATGCGTGCTGGCTTGGCGGAGGCCGTACACCATGCGCGGCATCGCATCGTCTTCGAAGGGCCACTGATCGACAAGCCCCTGATGCTGCGGGTTCTGGCCGACATGGCACTCGACGTGGCCGGCGCAACGGCGTTGGCGCTGCGCCTGGCGCGGGCGTTCGACAATGCTGCAAAAGACCGCGGCGAGGCCGCGTTTGCGCGGGTGATGACGCCGGTTGTCAAATATTGGGTGGCGAAGATTGCGCCTGCGATGCTCTACGAAGCGATGGAGTGTCTCGGCGGCAATGGCTATATCGAGGAAGGTAATCTTGCGCGTTATTACCGCGAGGCTCCGGTGAACGCGATCTGGGAAGGATCCGGCAATGTCATGGCACTCGATGTGCTGCGGGTGCTGAAACGCGGTCCGCAGCTTTTCGACGAGGTGCTCAGCTGGATCGGCGCGCAACTCGGGCGCGGCGGGCAGGGCACGGTTGAAGTCCTGCGCGCAGCAATGCGCGTTGCCGAAAACGACGAAGGTGCCGCGCGCATATTGACCGAGCAATTGGCGCTTGCGGCCGCAGGGGCCGAGCTGCGGCATCTGCAGTCCGAAGATATCGCCGACGCCTTCATTGAGACCCGTCTGGGCGGCCAGTGGCGCACGACCTACGGCATGCTTGATGCGCGCCACAATGCCAAGGATATTATCAGCTCGCTCTATCCGGCGGCGGGCTGAATCATCCGGCTTCGATCAACCCCTTGAGTACGGTTTCCAGGCTAACCTTGCCTTTCAGCGAGTTTTGTTCGCCGCATTCGAAGTCGATCCAGCTTTCGTTGAAGCCGTCGAGCATTTGAATGCGTGGCATGGGGTCCTTCATGCCCTGTGATTTGAACAGACTGGCCCATGTTTCGCGTGGGACAGCTTCGACCCGAACCGGCCGGTCGAAAATCTTGGAGAACGTGGCCGCGGCTTCGTTTGGGCTGATACGATGGTCAGCTTCGAGCTCGACGACGCGCCGTCCATGCCATTCCTGCTGCAGAAGTTCAGCTGCCACGCGACCGACGTCCGCCGTAGCGACCATGGGAAATCTCTTGTCGACCGGCTGCAGAAATGTGGAAATAACGCCATTGTCGCGCGCAGAGGGGATGTCCCAAGCGAAGTTTTCCATAAACCACCCCGGCCGAAGGAACGTCAGGGGAATTCCAAGTGTACCGAGCCTTTGCTCCATGAGCGTCCTTTGTGTCAGCAGGTTCGGCTGCGTTGCCTGCGCCCCCACGGTCGAAAGACAGACCACCTTTCCTGGACGAGCCGCCTTGATCGCTGTGTAAACTGCATCGATGACAGCACGTGCTTCGGGAAAGCCGGGTGCCGGATCGAATTCGGAAGGTGGCAATACGAATACGTCGCAAGCGCCCTTGAAGGCAGCGGTGAGGGCGGACGGATCTTCCATTTCCGCGACGGCAACTTCACAGCCCTTCTGCGCCCACGACCGACCTTTCTCAGAACTCCGCACAACGGCCCGGACCAATTGGCCTGCGTCCAAGAGTGTCTGTGCCAGCGCTCCGCCGACCTGGCCCGTTATTCCTGTAATGGCGTACATCGAGATCTCCTGACATTGCCCAACTTCCAGATACATCGAGACGAACATTGCCTCATGAGTATCTGCTGGCGGATTTATAAGGGCTCTATCATTGTTGCTGAAAGTGCGGTTATGTCATATCATTCATGACGTGGGATCATGAGTAGAGGACAGCAGCGAGATGGCTTTCGACGGACGGTTGGTGGCCAATGTTGGTGTGTTGGCGGCAATCGTTGAAGCTGGCAGCTTTGCCCGCGCAGCTGATACGCTGGGGTTGTCACCGTCGGGCGTGAGCAGAGCCGTCACGCGGCTTGAACGAAGCGTTGGTGTCCGGTTGCTCTATCGGACAACGCGATCCGTCACGCTGACCGACGAGGGACGGCGGCTCTATAACGAGATTGGCCCGCTTCTGTCGGGCATCGAGGACGCCTTCACCCATACTGCGGGATCTTCGGCTATCGTGCGGGGTCGCCTGCGGGTCAACGTGGATGCGTTCTTTTCGCGGATGATGCTGGCTTCCCATATCGGGCGCTTTCTCGATCGCTATCCGGAAATTTCGTTGGAACTGATTACCCGCGAACAGCTGGGTGATCTCGTCGGTGAGGGCTTCGATGTAGCAGTGCGCTTTGGCCAGCCGCCTGCATCCTCTCTCATCGCCCGCAAGCTGCTGGAAACGCGCACGATCACCGTGGCCTCGCCAGCATATCTGGCTAAATTCGGACGCCCGATTCATCCGTTGGAACTCGCCGGTCATGAATGCATCCAAGTCCGCGATTCTCTGACCGGCGAAGCGCTTGGGGATTGGGACTACCGGCGAGCGGGAAAAATTGTGTCTGTCAAAACAGCGGGCCGCTTGGTGGTCACCGAGTTTGGAACAATGTTGGGTGCCTGCCTCGGCGGGGTCGGCATTGCTCGCGTCAAGTCGACAGGTGTCGAGGATTTGCTCGACGAGGGAGTTCTCATCGAACTCTTTCCTGATTGGCAGGGCGAAACGTTTCCTCTCCACGCTTTATATCCTTCGCGTCATCTGCCGGCGGCGAAAGTTCGCGCTTTTATAGACTTCGTGGCCGAGACAATCGCAACGAAATAGGTGCACGCCCTGCGTGTGCCGTCTCCTGTTGTCAAAAAATTTGCTGACTCACCTAAAAAATCGCATCGGCGGCGCAGAAGGGGGCTCGCTAATGCCTTCAATTTGAATTAAATTTTTATAAATTAACCTTAACAAAAGGTTTACGTTGCGGTGAGTTTCTTAAACGATATCACTACAACCTGAAAATGCACTGCAAAAACGCAGGGTTAAGACGAAATGATTAGACCAGCTCAATCGAGGAGAAACTGAATGCGCAGCTTCCTGATTTTTTGGGCTGGGCCTCTGGGCTTCCTGTGGGGTTGGTATTTTCTCTCGCTTTATGACCTGAGCATGGGCATGTTTTTCTTCAGCCGCGAGATGCACGATCAGGTTTTCACAATCTACGGAAATATCCTGGGTATCCCGCCGGAAACGATTCCACCACTGGTTGCACGCGCCTGCATCATCGATACCGGCCTCGTTCTGTGTCTGATAGCGTTCCGCCGCCGTCGCCAGATTATTGCCTGGGTGCAGGCCTGGCGTGCTGCACGTGCAGCAACCGCAGCAACCTATGTCGAGGAATTGCCATCCACGTCGGCTTCCTGACGCAGGGTTTGCAGACGGTCTAGTGCGCCCTGCAGGATGAAGGCTGCTGCCGCTGAATCGATCCGCTCGGCGCGCTTCTGTCTGGAGACATCCATGCCGATCAAGGCCCGTTCGGCCGCTACGGTCGACAGCCGCTCGTCCCAATAAACAAATGGCAACTCGGTCAGCTTTTCCATATTGCGGACAAAAGCGCGGGTAGCTTGCACCCGGGGACCCTCACTGCCATCCATATTCACCGGCAGCCCAATGACGATTGCGCCGACATTGTCAGCACGCAAAGCCTTCAACAGATCCTGAGCGTCGTGGGTGAATTTACTGCGCCTCAACACGGGACGCGGATTGGCGAAAGAAAAACCGCGATCGGAAATGGCGATACCGATTGTCTTCGTACCAAGGTCAAGGCCGGCTACCGTCTTGCCATCCGCTACGTGCTCTTCGAGCTGTTCAATTGTCAGTACCGTCAATTTGATAGGTTCCGCACTTTCATGGATCGATTTATTGTCACATACCGGCAATAGAGCCTTTCATGCTTAAATAAAACCAGTTCTGTTTCCCGGATGGCCAGACAATCCACGCGGAAGGTGGCGAGGCCGATGTCTTTCCATCGTCCGACGCCGCCTGACAAAGTGGGTGTCCGCCAGCCGGAAACCCAGCCGTTGGTTTGCTTTGCAAACCAACAAGCTTTCAAACCCGCTGGTCGAATTATCCGCATTTTGAACGATATGCGGTTCGACCAGTGGGCCGGGTGAATTTGGCCCAATTCCTTCGGGCTTCGGCTTCGTCCGATGGATAAACATCGGCCTCGCCAAATCCCTTGGTCTTGAAGCAAATTCCCTCCGGCAGAACGGTTCTATTTAAGCATGAAAGGCTCTAGAAGCTTATAGCGAGGGTTCACTTGCAGTTGAAGGGATATGGATATGAAGATTACCTGGCTTGGCCATTCGGCCTTTCGGATTGAAACAGCAAAAAATACCATTCTTATCGACCCGTTCCTGACCGGGAACCCGAGTGCCAAGGGTGTGGACGTGAAAGAAGCTGCGAAGGGTGTCAAACACATCATCCTGACCCACGGCCACGGCGATCATGTGGGCGATACGATTGAGCTGTCGAAAGAGACGGGGGCGCTGGTGACCGGTAATGCCGACCTGGTAACGTGGCTCGGCTCCCGCGGTGTCAATCGCGTTGATCCGACCAATACAGGCGGCACGGTGTCCTATGACGGTTTCACGGTCACCTATGTCAACGCTCTGCATTCTTCCGCACAAATGACGGAAGATGGCGTTTCCCATTCGTTGGGCTCCGCCAACGGCGTTGTGCTGCATTTCGACGATGAACCGACACTTTATCACATGGGCGATACGGACATCTTTTCCGATATGGCGCTGATCAATGAATTGCATCAGCCGGAAATAGGTATTGTGCCAATTGGTGACCGTTTCACCATGGGCGGTGCAGTTGCTGCGCTCGCAAGCCGGCGCTATTTCAAATTCAGCAAAGTCATACCTTGCCATTACGGATCATTTCCGATCATCGATCAGACGGCGGACAAGTTCGTCGCCGGTATGGAAGGCGGTACAAGCGAAGTTATCGTTGCCAGTACGAATGAGCATTTTGCGGTTTGATGCAGAGTGCTACAGCACGTTCGTCAATTCACAATCTCTGGAGTGCACGTGCGTAAACTGTTTCTGATCTCGTATTTGCTGATTGCCACGACGCCGGTGCATGCACAGGCCGTCGATGTGTCCGGTGCAAAAGCGCTTACCGACCTTCTGGCCAACTATCTTGGAAAGAAGGCGATCGAGAAGAATATCATCTCGGTTGTCCCTGATGGAGACAGTTACCGCATTACCTTCAGCACGGCGAAGTTGATTGAAACGCTTCCCAAGCAGAATTATTTCAAGGGCGATTTCGGTCAATACAGCCTGCTGATAAAGCCGCTTGCCGACGGGTCCTGGAATGTCTCGTCGACAGCGATTCCTGGTGGATCAGTCGAGGTAACAACCCCGGCAGGCCGAGAGGCGGTTAAGTGGTCCGTTGACAATGCGAATATTAACGGAACGTTCGATCCCAAAATCGGCGCTTTCTCCAAGGCATCGTTTTCCTATGGCGCCGTGAAAATGCGCACGACGAGTCCTACGCAGGATGCCGAAGCGAGTGTCGATTCGGCCAAGGGTGAAGTGCTTGGCCTGGCCGCGCCATCCGGCGGCGTTAATTTCAGCAGCAATCATTCCGCGACAAATTTTCAGGAGACTGTGACTGTCAAATCGCCGCCCTCAGGCGATGTCGCGACTGCCGCGCAGCCGATGAAAATCGTTCTGAGCGGCGGCGAGATCGGCGCCAATGCGGAAGGCAAGGGCGTTCGCAACCTGGAGTTTCTGGAGCTCTGGAAATTTTTCATTGCGCATGTAGACGAGACAACGCTGCGGGATCAGGAGTAGGCTGAACTGAAGGCAAAGGTCCTTGCTGCCCTGCCATTTTGGGACAAGCTTTCGGGGGCGTACCAGTTTTCCGATCTCAACGTCGAGACTCCGATTGGACCATTTGCCGCCAAGACCATGTCCCAGCAAATCGACTTCGATGGGATCAGCAAGAGCGGCGGCTATCACTATGCGCTGCGGACCAACGGTCTCAGATATCCTGCGTTGCCGATACCTGCGTGGAGCGTGCCGTTTTTGCCGACTGACATGGAATTCGTGTTTGGTACGGAAGATCTTGATCTCGATACGGTTGTCCGGGCAGCAGTCGCCGACATGGACTTGAGCCGTGCAGAGCCGTTTTCCGACGAATTTGAAGCAAACACAGCTGCGGCATTCATGGCCAACCCGCCGAAGATGGTGATTAACAGGAGCTTTGTCCGAACGATTGATACGGAGCTTTCGGTTGAAGGCGAGGTCTCGTTCACAGCTCTTAAACCGGAGAGCCACACCACCTGGGAGATGAGCAATTTCGATGCGGTTGTTGCTCGGTTGACGACGGCCTCCGAACAGGAGCCTGAAATCAAGAACTACATCGTGTTTGCCAAACTCGCCAAGGATTTCGGCACCCAGCTGCCAAACGGACACCTACAATGGATCGTCGACCAGAAATCCGACGGGTCGGTAAGCGTCAACGGGAACCCGGTGAAGGGGCCGGATCCCATCGTCGATCCATCACCTGACGGCGCCGGTGTCACTGCGCCCGACGACGGCACGTCGACGATGCCCGACGACCCCACGCAGGATGACAATGTGATCGTACCTGACGACGAGGAGGACAATTCGGATCCTGCCCCGCCAGCTCCGCAATAGCACGATTTTCAAATCGTCTTGTCCGTTGCGCTTGGCCGCAACGGACACTATAGCTGCGTAATCCAAGATCCGAATTTTCAGGAATCCCGAATGTCTGTCGATATTTCCACTGTCAAACGCGTTGCCCACCTTGCTCGTATTGCCGTGAGTGAAGACGATGCGGCCCGTATGACAGGGCAGCTCAACACCATACTCGGCTTTGTCGAACAGTTGAACGAAGTGAACGTTGATGGCGTCGAGCCGATGACATCCGTCACGCCCATGGCGATGAAGAAGCGCCCCGACGTTGTCGACGATGGTGAAAAGGCAGCGGACATTGTCGCCAATGCGCCGATTCATGAAGAGAATTTCTTCGTCGTGCCGAAAGTGGTGGAGTAAGCGGGGCGATGGCCATTTCCGTTGCCATTGAAACGCCGCTGCAGGATGACGTGAGGGCTCTGGTTAGCGACCTTAATGATCATCTCTTGCCGCTGTCCCCCATCGAATTCCAGTTCAAGATGACTGTGGAGCAGATGGCGGGTGCAGACACAACGGTTTTCGTGGCGCGCGACGAGAGTGGTGCGGCAGTCGGTTGCGGCGCATTGAAAGACCATGGAAACCACGTTGGCGAGGTGAAGCGGATGTTCACCCGGCCGACGGTGCGAGGTCAGCGCGTCGGATCGGCCTTGCTCGAGGCCATTACCGCACTCGCCAAGGCAAAGGGTGTCACACGGCTTGTTCTTGAGACGGGCGCTGGCGAGGCATTCGCGGATGCCTACCGGCTTTATGAGCGATCCGGGTTCACGCGTTGCGGCGTCCTGCTCGATTACCCGGACTCCGAACACAGTGCATTTTACGAAAAGTGGCTGGCCATCGCGCCAGCTCAATAAGGACCTGAAAAGACTATGACCGATCTGACCGCTCTCACCATTGCCGAGGCGCGCGAGCAGCTAAAAGCCAAGGCGATTACCGCTACGGAGCTGACTGGCGCTTATATCCAGGCGATCGAGAACGCTAACGAGGCGCTGAACGCCTATATCGTCACCACACCGGAAAAGGCGCTGGAGATGGCAAAAGCTTCGGATGCACGCCTTGCTTCGGGCAATGCCGGAGCGCTCGAAGGCATTCCGCTTGGCATCAAGGACCTGTTCGGTACCGAGGGTATTCATACCCAGGCCGCATCGCATATCCTCGACGGCTTCAAGCCGCATTACGAGTCGACCGTCACCGCCAATCTCTGGGCGGATGGCGCGGTCATGCTCGGCAAGCTCAACATGGATGAGTTTGCCATGGGATCGTCGAACGAAACCTCCTATTATGGTCCGGTGAAAAACCCATGGCGCGCCAAGGGTTCCAATACCGATCTCGTGCCGGGTGGCTCATCTGGCGGTTCGGCCGCCGCCGTTGCCGCACGCCTGTGCGCCGGTGCGACGGCCACAGATACTGGCGGCTCCATCCGCCAGCCGGCTGCATTCACCGGCACCGTCGGCATCAAGCCGACCTACGGCCGCTGCTCGCGCTGGGGCGTTGTTGCCTTTGCATCGTCGCTGGATCAGGCCGGGCCGATTGCCCGCGACGTGCGTGATGCGGCGATAATGCTCAAATCCATGGCTTCGGTCGATGCCAAGGATACGACGTCGGTGGATATTGCCGTGCCGGATTACGAGTCGGCCATCGGCAAGCCGCTCGCCGGGCTAAAGATCGGTATTCCCAAGGAGTATCGCGTCGATGGTATGCCGGAAGAAATCGAAAAGCTGTGGCAGCAGGGCATTGCATGGCTGAAAGACGCCGGCGCTTCGATTGTCGATATCTCGCTACCGCATACGAAATATGCCTTGCCTGCCTATTATATCGTGGCGCCAGCCGAGGCGTCATCGAACCTTGCCCGCTATGATGGTGTACGCTACGGCCTGCGCGTTCCAGGCAAGGATATCGTCGACATGTACGAAAGGACCCGCGCCACCGGCTTCGGCGAAGAGGTCAAGCGCCGCATCATGATCGGCACATATGTGCTGTCGGCTGGGTATTACGACGCGTACTACCTCCAGGCGCAGAAGGTGCGGAACCTGATCAAGAAGGACTTCGAGGACGTCTTCCATGCGGGCGTCGACGCAATCCTGACGCCGGCCACGCCTTCCGCGGCATTTGGCATTGCCGACCAGGATATGGCGGCAGATCCGGTCAAAATGTATCTCAACGACATCTTCACTGTCACCGTGAACATGGCTGGTCTTCCCGGGATCGCTGTTCCCGCGGGTCTCGATGCGCGCGGACTGCCGCTTGGCCTGCAGCTGATCGGGCGGCCGTTCGACGAGGAAACGCTGTTCCAGACCGCCTATGTCATCGAACGGGCAGCAGGCAAGTTCAACGCTCCGAAATGGTGGTAGCTTAAGCGAGATGTCCTCGTTTCGCATTCGTCCTGCAGCGGAGGCCGACATTGCAGCCATTGCTGCGGTCGGCGCGCGGGCCTGGGCGTCCAACGTTTTTTCGTTCGAACCCGAATTGCCCGGCATGCGGATGCATGTCGAAAAGGCATTCCGCGCTTTCGCAGAAACATCCTACGGGAACGTTCTGATCGGTGAACTGGACAATGTCGTGCTAGGCTGGGGCGCCCGCGAAGAGGACAACGACTATATCTCCGATCTCTGGGTCGATCCCGTCGTTCAAGGCCAAGGTATAGGTTCGGCAATTCTTCGTACCTTGATGTCCAATATTCGCGACGCGGGGTATTTGCGTGCGCGTATCAGCACCCATGCGCGCAATGTGAGGGCCATCCGTCTCTACGAACGCGAAGGCTTCACTGTTATCGAGCAGGGGCCGGAATGGTCAACGAGCCTCGAGCGTGAGATGGACAAGGTAAAAATGCTGGCGGAGCTGAGATAGAATGTTCTTCACTCTGTCAAAAATCCTATGGTTCTTTGCCGAGCCGCTGAATTTCTCCATATTGCTGATCGGTCTGACGTTTTTTCTGCTGCTGCTGGCTTGGCGGCGTTTCGCTCTGGTGACGACGGCGGGTGCTTTTTTGATTCTCGGCCTTGGTGCGTGGACGTCGCTGGGCGCGTTGATGATGCATCCGCTCGAGGATCGCTTTCAGCGTCCGGCCTCGTTGCCGGAAAAGATCGACGGGATCATTGTGCTGGGGGGCGGTTTTGAGGGCGGCGTCAATCTGGTCCGCGGCGGCTACGAGATGAACTCCAGCGGCGACCGCTTCGTCGAGGCGGCTATTCTTGCAGCGCGCCATCCGCAAGCCAAGGTCGTCGTGACGGGTGGATCGGGTAATTTGTTGCTCAACGGCGAGGGCGATGGTGTGACGGCGCCCCGTTTGCTGACGGCACTCGGCATCGCTCCGGATCGGCTCATCATGGAAAGCCAGTCGCGCAACACTTACGAAAATGCGGTGCTCACCAAGGAAATGGTGAAGCCGAAACCGGGCGAGACGTGGGTGCTCATCACGTCGGCATTCCATATGCCGCGTTCCATGGGGATTTTCCGCACGGTCGGGTTTGATGTTGTGCCTTGGCCCTCCGACTACCGGACCTCGGGTGACGAGAGCATTGGCGTTACACATGACAATCCGCAGGATTCGCTGCAGAACGTGTCGATAGCGCTCAGAGAATGGATCGGACTGGTGGCCTACCGGCTGACGGGACGGACGGGCGAGCTTTTGCCGTCGCCATGAAGCGGGTGGACGTCGTCATCATTGGTGCTGGCGCCGCAGGCATGATGTGCGCCATCGAAGCAGGCAAGCGCGGCCGCTCGGTTATTGTGGTCGACCATGCCGCCGCGCCCGGCGAAAAGATCCGCATCTCGGGCGGTGGCCGCTGCAATTTCACCAATCTCAATGCTGCGCCGCAGAACTTCATCAGCAACAATCCGCATTTTTGCATTTCAGCCCTGCGCCGCTACACCCAGCGCGACTTTATCGGCCTCGTTGATCGCCATGCCATTGCCTGGCATGAAAAGACTCTCGGCCAGCTTTTTTGCGATGGCTCGGCCAAGCAGATCATCGATATGCTGGTTGCGGAAATGAACCGGGCAGGGGTTGAGCTCCGTTTGCGTACGACGGTCGATTCCATCGCCAAATCGGGCGATGTGTTCGACCTCGATCTGTCGGACGAACGCGTACGGTGTTCGTCCTTGGTAGTCGCTTGCGGCGGAAAATCCATCCCGAAAATGGGCGCGACGGGGTTCGGCTACGATATTGCCCGGCAATTCGGCATTGCAGTCACCGAGACACGTCCGGCGCTGGTACCGCTGACCTTCGACGAAAATACCCTGGCACCGATGAAACCGCTATCGGGTATTTCCGTTGATGCGGTTGTGAGCCACGGCAAAACCAGGTTCAGCGAGGCCATGCTCTTTACCCATCGCGGTCTAAGCGGCCCGTCAATCCTGCAAATTTCATCCTATTGGCGGGAAGGTGATGTGATTTCGGTAGCCATGCTTCCGGGTGTCAAAGTCTTCGAGGCACTCCGCGCTGCGCGCGCCCGCAACGGCCGGCAAGCGCTGCAGACGGCGCTCGGTGAATTATTACCGAAACGGCTGGCACAATTGATCGCGGAAAACAGCAGCATAGAAACGCATCTGGCGGATATTTCGGACAAGCAGCTGCTTGCCGTCGAAAAATCCGTCAACGAATGGCAAGTCAGACCGGCGGGGTCCGAGGGTTACCGTACAGCGGAGGTGACGCTCGGCGGTGTCGATACGGATATGCTCGACCAGAAAACCATGGAAGCCAGATCGGCCAAAGGTCTTTATTTTATCGGCGAGGTTGTCGATGTAACGGGTTGGCTTGGCGGTTATAATTTCCAATGGGCATGGTCATCTGGCTGGGTTGCCGGACAGGCGGTGTAGGAACGCGATTGCCGGTTTCAATCGTTAGCTCTATCGCTATCATTACCATGTGAAAAATGATCTCGGGAGGAGCTCATGACAATTCTTGGAAGCTGCCACTGCGGCGCGATCAAATTCGAAATCAGTGAGGCTCCGGCCATTGCAACTGCGTGCACCTGTACATTTTGCACAAAGCGGGGTGCACTCTGGGCGTATTATACCCCCGATCAGGTGATGCTGTCGGTTACGCCTGAGGCCGACGCCGTCTATTCGCGCAATGGCTTCAGCAAGCATCATCACTGCAACGTCTGCGGTTGCGGGACATTTTCGCAATTGCCGACATGGACTGATCACAAGCCGGATTTCGACAAGCCACGAATTAGCGTCAACGTCCGCCTCTTCGACAATTTCGACATAGGTTCCCTGCCGGTGGAAACGCTGGATGGCAGAAATCTCTGGTAAGTCATTGCCTCGACGAGGGAATCCTGCTTCCTTGGTTTACGACTTAACGTTCGTTGCAAACAGGGAGATACGGCCATGTGGATCAATCTGACTGACGTCAATGGCGATCATATTACCCTTAACTTCGCTCACGTCGTCTCTTTCAACCCGTATGGAACAGGGACCCACATTGTGACAACCACGGCGGGGCTGACGTTTTTCGTGAAAGAAACCACCGACGAAATTCAGCGCAAAGTCGGAATTACGACCAGTTAGGCAAATACGCACTGAACCGGCGGTCGGCCAAGAGAAGAGGCATGGGCAGCTTTGTAGCCGCTCGTTGCGTTCGAGATTAAGAAGAAAATCACTCTTCCGTGCGTTGCCCAAACCCCACAATTGGTATTTATATTGTGAACACGCGCGGGTTGTCCTTGCCTTTGTCACATTTGTCGCTCAATTGCGTCGACGAGTTACCGGCATTGCACTTTTCGATTGCCGGACCGGGAAGACCTTCGGGGTTGGTGTCTTCCATGATGCAATCTGCATGATCTACTCATGCATTGGTAACGCACATGCCAACAGGTGAAATGGGTTCCGGATACAAATGATACGCTTGATCGGATATTTTTTCGGAATCGGCACTGTCATGGCGCTTCTGGGAGCGGGCGCCGTTGCGCTTTACGTTGTCAATATGTCGAAAGACCTGCCTGACTACGAAGTGCTGGCGAAGTATGAGCCGCCGGTCATGACACGCATTCATTCCTCCGATGGTTCGCTGATGGCTGAATTTGCACGCCAGCGCCGGCTCTATCTGCCGATTCAGGCAGTTCCCGATCGCGTCAAGGCAGCGTTTATCTCGGCCGAAGACAAGAATTTCTATCAGCATCCGGGTGTAGATATTGCTGGTCTCACCCGTGCAGTCATCACCAATGTCCAGAATTGGGGTTCACGCCGCCCGGTTGGTGCATCGACGATTACGCAGCAGGTAGCCAAGAACTTCCTCCTGAGCAACGACCAGACCATCGGGCGCAAGGTAAAGGAGGCGATTCTTTCCTTTCGCATCGAGCAAGCCTATTCCAAGGATCGTATTCTCGAACTCTATCTGAACGAAATTTTCTTCGGCTTGAACTCCTAT
The DNA here is from genome assembly GCF_031455525.1 of Phyllobacterium sp. 1468. Taxonomy (NCBI): domain Bacteria; kingdom Pseudomonadati; phylum Pseudomonadota; class Alphaproteobacteria; order Hyphomicrobiales; family Phyllobacteriaceae; genus Phyllobacterium; species Phyllobacterium sp. 1468. The sequence continues at coordinate 496,295 of NZ_JAVDSX010000004.1, forward strand.
GGTATCGCAGGGGCCGCGCTGACCTATTACAACAAATCGGTCAATGAACTGACCGTAGCCGAGGCAGCTTACCTCGCAGCGCTCCCTAAGGGGCCATCGAATTACCACCCCTTCCGGCAGCCGGATCGGGCCGTCGAACGCCGTAACTGGGTGATCGACCGCATGGCTGAAAATGGCTATGTGACCGCCGAGGAAGCAAAAGTAGCCAAGGCGGAGCCGCTTGGCGTCACGCCGCGTCACACCGGAAATTATCTCTTTGCTTCCGAATATTTTACGGAAGAAGTCCGGCGCCAGATCATCGCCCGCTATGGTGAAAACGCGCTTTATGAGGGCGGTCTGTCGGTGCGCACAACGCTCGATCCGAAAATGCAGGTGCAGGCGCGCGCAGCTTTGCAGCACGGCCTGTTCAAATATGATGAAGCACGGGGCTATCGCGGCGCCTACAAGACCATTTCGACGAACGGCGACTGGGGCATTCCCCTGTCAGAGATAAAAGCGTTTTCCGATGTGCCCGACTGGCAGTTGGCTGTTGTTCTTGAGGTGACCCCGGAGCAAGCTACCATCGGGCTTCAGCCGGAGCGGGACGCTTCGGACAAGCTTGCCGCTGAACGCAAGAAGGGCACCATCGCAGCGGCGGATGTCAAATGGGCATTCCGCCTGATCACTGGAGAAAAGCGCACCACTGCCAAGTCGCTGGAGAGCGTTTTCAACGTCGGCGACGTGATCTTCGTTCAGAAGAAAGAGGGCAGCGACACTGAATTCGATCTGCATCAGGTGCCGAAAATCGAAGGTGGCGCGGTGGCGATGGACCCGCATACCGGACGCGTTCTCGCCATGGTCGGCGGCTTCTCCTTTGCCGAATCCGAATTCAACCGGGCAACGCAGGCGATGCGTCAGCCGGGCTCGTCTTTCAAACCTTTCGTCTACTCCGCCGCACTCGATAACGGCTATACACCGGCTTCGGTGGTGCTTGATGGTCCCATCTCCGTCGATCAAGGCGGCAGTCTTGGAATCTGGGCGCCAAAGAACTACGGCGGAAAATTCGCGGGACCATCGACATTGCGCTACGGTATCGAGCAGTCGCGCAATCTGATGACTGTGCGACTGGCCCAGGACATGGGCATGAAACTCGTGGCAGAGTATGCCGAGCGGTTCGGCATTTACGACAAGATGCTGCCGGTTCTCGCGATGGCGCTAGGCTCCGGAGAAACGACGGTACTCCGGATGGTCACGGGTTACTCGATCATTGCCAATGGCGGTCGCAAGATAACGCCGTCGATGATCGACCGGATACAGGACCGCTATGGCAAGACGATTTTCAAGCATGACGAGCGCAAGTGCGATAATTGTTCGGCGGACGAGTGGAAAAACCAGCCGGAACCCGAGCTGATCGATGATCGGGATCAGGTGCTCGATCCGATGACCGCTTATCAGATCACCTCCATGATGGAGGGCGTGGTTCAGCGCGGGACTGCGACGATCCTGAAAAGCCTTAATCGTCCGATTGCCGGCAAGACCGGAACTACCAACGACGAAAAAGACGCCTGGTTTATCGGGTTCACGCCGGATCTGGTCTTCGGTGTCTACCTTGGGTATGACAATCCCTCACCCATGGGCCACGGTTTTACCGGCAGCGGTCTTGCGGCACCAGTGTTCAAGGACTTTGCCGAAGCTGCGCTTCAGGGGCAGCGTTCCGTCGATTTCCGCGTACCGGAAGGCATGGCTGTCCTTCCGATCGATCGCAAGACAGGCATGCGAGCATCGCCCGGTGGACCAAATGTGATCATGGAAGCCTTCAAGCCCGGTACAGGACCTGCCGACAGCTATTCCGTCATCGGTATGGATACGTTCTCTGAGGGCTCGCCTGTCGGCGTGCAGTCTCCGAACGTCAATCGGGCGCTACAGGGCGGAGGCGGCGGGCTGTTTTAACGGCTTTGCTGCCAAGCACACGCTGAAAACCTCAAGACTTTACATCGCGCGGACCAGCCAATATGGTCCGCCGAAATTTGAGCATAGAGAAGGAACGGATTGCCGATGCGCGCCGAAATCGAGACCTTGGTCGATGAGATCAAGCAGGCCATAAGCCTGCTGAGGAGGCATCTTTGACTGGGATACGTCAATCAAACGCCTGGGCTATCTGAATCAGCTCGCCGAAGATCCAACACTCTGGAACGACGCGCAGGAAGCGCAGAAGCTGATGCGCGAACGCCAGCAGCTTGAGGATAGCATCAATTCGATTCGCACGCTGACGCAGTCTCTCGATGACAATGTCGAACTCATCGCCATGGGCGAGGAGGAGGACGACAAGTCGATAGTGACGGAGGCGGAAGAGAATATCCGCGCGATCAAACAGGAAGTCGACCGTCGCCAGATCGACACGTTGCTCTCTGGCGAAGCCGACGCAAACGACACGTATCTCGAAGTACATTCCGGTGCCGGGGGTACGGAAAGCCAGGACTGGGCGAATATGCTCCTGCGCATGTACACGCGCTGGGCAGAGCGCAAGGGCATGAAAGTCGAATTGCTCGAGGTCCACAATGGCGAAGAAGCCGGCATCAAATCTGCGACCATCCTCGTCAAGGGGCACAATGCGTACGGCCTCTTGAAGACGGAATCCGGCGTACACCGGCTCGTGCGTATTTCGCCCTACGATTCCAATGCACGCAGGCACACGTCGTTTTCGAGCATCTGGGTCTACCCGGTCGTCGATGACAATATCGATATCGCTGTAACGGAAGCAGATGTGCGCATCGATACCTATCGCGCATCCGGTGCAGGTGGTCAGCACGTCAACACGACCGACTCGGCGGTTCGTATCACTCATATCGCCACGGGCATTGTCGTGCAGTGTCAGGCAGAACGTTCGCAACACAAGAACCGCGCGACGGCCTGGTCGATGTTGCGCGCTCGTCTTTACGAAGCGGAATTGGAAAAGCGTGAACAGGCCGCGGATGCGATTTCGGCCTCCAAGACCGATATCGGCTGGGGACACCAGATCCGCTCCTACGTGTTGCAACCCTATCAGCTGGTGAAGGATCTGCGCACCGGCGTTGAAAGCACGAGCCCGCAGGATGTACTCGATGGCGATGTCGATATGTTCATGGAGGCCGCTCTGGCCCACCGCGTGCACGGTTCGGATGTCGAAGTCGAAGACATCGCTTGATTTAGGCTGGCGCTAAAGTTCGTCTGCCAGCTTTCGCCCGATAGCCAGATACCCGACGGGATTAACAGCGCTGCCGTTTCTGCGAACCTCATAATGCAGATGAGGGCCCGTTGAGCGGCCGGTGCTGCCGACCTTCCCGATTGTATCGCCAAGTTTCACGCGCTGGCCGACGCTTACGAGAATCTGGCTCAAATGGCCATATCGCGTTGTAATTCCATTGCCGTGATCGACTTCGACCATATTGCCATAGCCGCCATTATAGTCGGCTGCGGTCACCGTTCCGTTGGCGGTCGCATGCACCGAGCTTCCCGATAGGGCGCGAAAATCCATACCGGAATGAAACGCGATCATGCCAAGAAGCGGGTCCGCGCGTGAACCAAACGGGCTCGAAACTGGCATGCCGGGGACCGGATTGGCGATAGGAACCGATTTCGCGAGGGTCCTGGCGCTCTCGAGCCGCTGTACCGCCTCATCCAGATCGGCGAATTTTGTGTCGAAACTGGACGTCGCATTTGTACTTGCCAGCAGCAACGGTCCACCCCTACCGGCCGTTTCATCGTCAGACACCTGTTTAACGCCGGCCGCAGCCAAGGTTTCCAAAATCCTGTCGGCGCTCTCATAGGCAGTGTTGGAGAGCTTCTGCATTTGCTGAGTCTGCCGGGATTCTATTCCGGTCAAGGAATGATCAACGGATTTGAGCAGAAGCTCGGCCTTGTCTACGCTGGTTTTGGTCTTGTCATCACGCGGCACGGGCTTGCGTGTTGAAGTGGTTGGTCCCGTAATAATCGGATCGATGCCGTAAAAACCGTCTGCATCGCCGGAATTCATCACGTCCTGACCGTTACCCTCCATCGAAAGAGCATCGGCTGCGTTCTCCGGCAAGACGGCCCCGGCTTTTTCAGCGCGCTGCAGCACGGGCGCAAGCTTTTCATGCCGCTCGCTCAGTGCCCTTTGCCGTTGAATGAGCTCACTGACTTTGCCGTCCATCAATTTCTGGTCAAGCAATTGCCGGCTTGTGATCCGATCGAGTTGAACGCGCAGCGCGGCAATTCGGTCTTCGTAAGCCTGTTGCAAGCGTGCCTGACGGGCGACGCTGCCGGTTATGAGATCGTCGCGGAAGACCAGATAGGATGTCGCGAGAAGATAGCTGCCAGCCAAGCCAAGGGCGAGGGTGCCACCCAGAAATGCCATCCACGGCTTGATGGTGAAATGCCGGATCGTTTCGCCCCGCGCGATAATGATCGTGTGAGGCTCTTTTGTGCTGCCGAAGATGCTGGTATTTTGAGGCTTCTTCATTGCGGCTACGCTCGTTGATTTGCAGCTTCAATTTGTACAGCGATTACACTCTGTTAGGGTTAACAAATCCTGACAACTGCGCGGTATTTCAATCAAATTGCAACCAAAACAGGCGGATCAGGTGTTAAGTGCCTTCGTTGCTTCGAGCACTTCGGCTGCGTGCCCCGGAACTTTCACCTTGTTCCAGATTTTGGCGATCCTGCCAGCCGAATCGATGAGGTAGGTCGTCCGCTCTACGCCCATATATTTCCGGCCATACATGCTCTTCTCGACCCAAAGACCGTAGGCTTCGATGATAGCCTTGTCTTCGTCTGCAACGAGATCGACCTTCAAATCATGTTTGGTCTTGAACTTGTCGTGTTTTTTGACGGGATCCGGCGACATTCCGATGACTTTCACACCAAGCTTTTCAAACTGCGGTCTGAGACCGGAGAATTCGATCGCTTCCTGGGTACAGCCGCTCGTGTCGTCTTTGGGATAAAAATAGAGAACGACAGGGTTTCCGCGCAGGCCCGACAGGGTGATTGTACCGCCACCATCACGCGGCAAGGTGAAGTCGGGCGGGGTGCTGCCAATATCCAAAATAGTCATAGGAATGCCTTTCTTTGATGATTGAACGCGATCGCTAGTTACGCAATTATAGAGAGGTGCGGGAATCGTCTACGGTTTCCCAATTGATTCCTCAATTGGCTTTGGAATTTGACAGAGAAACCGAAAAGAGTCCGTTTTACAAAGCGGGACTTCACGAAACTGCACCAATATCCTTCTGCTTGCGAGCAAGACGAGGTTCCCTTAGCGACGCCTCGAAGGCGATCGCGGCTGCATTTCGCGGCCGGTGCCACATGTTCCTTTGCCATCCTCATGGCGGTGTTGGCTGGCATCGCTTTCGTGATATTACGCGTCGGCGTTGGGGGAGAGGCGCTGACACAGCGCGCACAAACCGCGTTGCAAACGGTTCTTGGGCCGGAGGCAGATGCCACGATCAATTCTGCGCAAATTTCTCTAGACCAGCGCCACCACGTTGCACTTGAGGCGCGGGACGTAAATATCACCGTTGCAAGGCGCGGTATCCAGATAAACAATGTGCGATCGGTGCGCATCGGCCTCGCAACCTTGCCCTTGCTACATGGGAATATCCGGGTCGAGCGACTGGAACTCGACGGCGCGCAGATCAAGGTTACCTCGGTTGCGCCGTTCGATTTCATGGCTTTGGTGCCCAAGGACGATCGCGGCCTTGTCGATCTCGACGGTGCATCGGCGGCGATTTTTTCGGGTCTCGAAAGTGCGGTATCGCTGCTCGATCAGCGCGAGACGCGCGATATCTCAATTGCAGATACAACATTTGATTTTACGCTCGCCGGAGCGCCGGAACGCCTGCGCATCGTCAATCTCGATCTATCGGAAACCGGTGGCCCGGTTGCCATCAATGGCACGGTGGAGTGGCGCGGAAAGCAAGTCGATATCAATGCTCAGGCCAAGCGTTCGGCGATCGGCGCGAAAATCGAAGCGTTCTCGTTGGCTGTCAGCAAGATTCCGCTCGCAGGAAAATTTGGTACGCCTCCCGTCCCCGACATCGACGGCATCAAGCCCAATGGCGCTTATCTAACCTTCGACAATCTGGCTGAGGTGAAGCTGGATGGCTTGGCGGCGACCGCTTCCGAGCCAGCGCGTGTCTGGGGTGCGCTCAATATCGGCAACGGCCCGGTTACGATCGGCAATGTCGAAGATATGGCGGTGGAATCACGGATCAATTTCGAGCACGTATCCGGGGTCGACCAGATCGCTATCAAACCGTCGAACATTCATTTCGGTGGATTCACGGGTATTGTCGAAGGAGCAATCGGACCGGAGACACTGCCGCTGGTCCCTGCGTCAGCGGCCAATCCGGGTTACCAGTTCGAATTTACCGCGAAAGACGCCAAGTCAGCTCCCGCCGATTCTCCGGTCCCGGCACTTCCGTTCGATGCGCGCCTTGCAGGCCGGTATGATTTGACGTCGAAGCATCTCGACGTCTCGCAGATAGAAGTGCTGGCAAACAAGGAGAGTTCGCTGTCCGGCAGCGCCAGTGTTACTTTCGGCGGGGGTTCACCTGCCATGAACCTCGACCTGCAGATACCTCAAATGCCGGTCGCCGATGTGAAGCAGCTATGGCCCATCTGGGTCGCTACGGGCGCTCGACGCTGGCTTATCGACAAGATGCACGACGGTGAGGCGAAGGACAGCACAATCAAAGTGGCGTTTCCGGCCGGACGATTCAATGGACCAGGCAAGCCGCCACCTCTCGAAGATGATGAGGTTCAAGTCGATTTCAACGTCACGGGCTCGCGCTTTGATATTGTCGGAGACCTGCCGGCTGTTCAGAACGCCGATGGGAAAATCAGCGTTCGAGGCGCCTATACGACGATCAGTCTAGAGAAGGGGTCGTCAATCACGCCCGCCAATCGCGAGGTGGAGATCGTCGATGGAAAGCTGGTCATTCCGTGGGGTCCGCAACGCCCAGTCCTCTCCGACCTTGATTTGAATGTTGTTGGCGACGCCTCCGCCGTATCGGAGTTCATCGGCTTTAAACCGATCAATGGATTGAAAAATCTTCCTTTTACGCCGGAAGACATAAAAGGCGACGTGAAAGCGCACGTGTTGGTGACGTTTCCGGTGACGAGGCACGCACCGGACGGCAGCCTTAAATGGTCGGCTGACATGCAGTTATCCGATGTTTCGATCGCAAAAAAGATCGATGGGCAGACGATAACCGATGCTGCCGGAACGCTCTCCGTCAATCAGGACGAAGCGCGCATCGAGGCTACCGCAAAGGTGAACGGTATACCGGCTGAAGTGACCATGTTTGAACCTTTGGGGAAAAACACGGCGAAACGCGAACAGAGTGTCACTTTACAACTCGATGACAAGACCCGGAACGCGCTTTTCCCGGCTCTCGATCCGTTGCTTTCCGGCCCAATTTCCGTGGAGATCGAAAAGGCAGCCGACGGGTCGCGGATCGCTATCGCCGACCTGACGAAGGCCGAGATCAAACTTGCACAGCTCGGTTGGACCAAGGGAGCGGGCGTAAAGGCGACCGCAAAATTCTCGCTCCAGCAAGATGGAGACAACGCCAGTATCCGCAACCTTGACGTTTCCGGCGACACTTTCCGCCTGCAGGGCGATGTGGATGTCGTGGACGGGGAGATGACCTCGGCTGACTTTGGCACCGTCAGGTTGAATCGCGGTGACGATATCGCGGTAAAGGTCGACCGAACCAAATATGGTTACCGGGTCGGTGTGCAAGGCAGTACATTCGACGCCCGCCCTTTGCTCAATCAGATAACAGACAAGAAAAAAAACGGGGGCGACGGCAGCAACAGCAAGCAGCGCGTTCTGATCAACGCTGACATCGCTGAGGTGACCGGTTTTTACACCGAGAATTTCAGCAATGTCTCTCTGTCCTATGAGGGGGTCGGCTCCAATGTTTCGGGCCTTGCCTTCAATGCAGTAACCAGAACGGGACAGAAGGTAGTGGCAGCCGATAGTTCCGAAAGTGGCGCGCGCTCGATCAGCCTGCAATCGCGGGATGCCGGTGCGGTTCTACGTTTCTTCGGTTATTACGACAAGATGTCCGGGGGAAGCATCAATGTTGCGCTCGATTCCAAGGGTGACGGTCCTTTGCGGGGACAAATCGATGCGCGCGATTTTACACTGGTCAACGAACCGCGTTTGGCCAAACTTGTATCCACAGCGCCCAATGGTACGAGCCTCAACGATGCGGTGAAGAAGAATATCGACGTGTCGAAAGTGACATTCGACCGCGGTTTCTCGCAAATCGAAAAGGGCGCAAATTACATCAACCTTGCCAATGGCGTTATCCGCGGTTCGACGATCGGCACGACGTTCCAGGGCGTGCTCAGCGATCCTCAGGGCAACATGTCACTGACGGGTACATTCATGCCTGCCTACGGCATCAACCGCATCTTCGGCGATGTCCCGATCCTTGGACTTTTCCTTGGCAATGGCCGCGATGGGGGGTTGATCGGCATCACCTACAAGTTAATCGGGCCATTGAAACAACCGCAGATTATCGTCAATCCGATTTCGGTGATCGCGCCGGGTATTTTCCGTTCGATTTTTGAATTTCAGTAGAAGCGAACCTTGCACAGGCTTGGGCTCTCTGCCGGATAGAACTATTGCTATGCGTGGTTCGACAAGCTCACCATGAGGGGGTTGAGGATTGCAGGGAGACATTATCTCCAACGTTGTTGATCGTTTTGCAGTCCACTCATCTTCCTCATGGTGAGCTTGTCGAACCACGCATGGCAGTAATGCCGACCATTTCTAAACCGGCTTCACAAGAATATGTTTCTTCTTGCCGAGGGAGAGTTTGATCACGCCCTCTGCCGTTACGTCAGACGTCCCGACCTGGGATTTCTCATCGGAAACGCTGGCATCGTTGACCCGCACAGCACCGCCCTGGATGTGGCGCCGCGCCTCACTATTCGATCCGGCAAGACCGGCTTTGACGAGAAGCGTCAGAATGCCAATTCCAGCGTCGAGCTCGCTGCCTGCAATTTCGACGGTCGGGAGGCTGGTAGCCAAAGCGCCTTCCTCAAAGGTTTTTCGTGCGGTTTCGGCGGCTTCCTCGGCAGCCTGGCGGCCGTGAAGAAGCGCTGTGATTTCGGTGGCAAGGATCTTCTTGGTCTCGTTGATCTCCGCGCCGCCGAGCGAGGCCAGACGACCGATCTCATCCAACGGCAACGTCGTGTAGAGTTTCAGGAACCGCTCGACATCGGCATCTTCGGTGTTGCGCCAATATTGCCAGAAATCGTAGGGGCTCAGCAGATCGGCATTGAGCCAGACCGCACCATTCATCGATTTGCCCATCTTCGCGCCTGACGACGTGGTCAGAAGCGGCGAGGTGAGGGCGTAGAGCTGCGGCGTGCCAAGACGATGACCGAGGTCGATGCCGTTGACGATATTTCCCCACTGATCGGAGCCGCCCATCTGCAGGCGCAAGCCATAGCGCTTGTTCAGTTCGACGAAATCGTAAGCCTGCAGGATCATGTAGTTGAATTCAAGAAAGGAAAGCGACTGCTCGCGGTCCAGCCGCTGCTTCACCGAATCGAAGGACAACATGCGGTTGACGGAAAAATGCTGGCCGACATCGCGCAGAAACTCGAGGTAGTTGAGCGGCAACAACCATTCGGCATTATTGACCATCAGCGCGTCTTTCGGACCTTCGCCAAAGGATAAATAGTTGGCGAAGACCTTCTTGAGACTATCGATATTGCTCTGGATGATCTCCGGCGTCATCAGCTTGCGCGCCTCATCCTTGAAGGATGGGTCGCCGACCATACCGGTACCACCGCCCATCAGTGCCACCGCACGATGACCGGTCTTCTGCATCCAGTGCAGCATCATGATCTGCAACAGGCTGCCGGCGTGGAGGCTGGAGGCTGTGGGGTCAAAGCCGATATATGCCGACACGGTTTCCTTGGCGAAGAGTGCATCCAGACCTGCGTCGTCGGAGGTCTGATGGATGAAGCCGCGCGTTGAAAGCGTGTGCAGAAATTCGGATTTGAAGGCAGACATAGATATTTTCCTGAGATTGAATCGACGTGCACGAAATGCGTGCCGTGAGAGACGCAGCCGTTACGAGCAAATTTTGTCTATATGAAGCCGTTCTGCCGGGTGAATTCGGGTCAAACCCTTCGGACCTGGGCATCGACCGACGGGTAAACATCGGCGAAGCCCAACCTTGACCTCGTCCACGAGTGCCCTGCGGCAGAACGGCTTCCTATAGACAAAACTTGCTCTAACATCATTCTCTATCGAATCACAAGAAAGGCAGTGTCTTGGCAGCGATACGGCGTGCAATCGGCCTGATGAGCGGAACGTCGATGGATGGAATTGACATCGCGCTCCTGGAAACGGATGGCAGAAGCGAAGTGCGACGTGGGCCGGCGGACTTCATGCCTTACGAACGGTCATTTCAGCGCCGGATCGAAGCCGGCCTCAACGATGCGAAATCAATCTGGTCGAGGACCGAGAGGCCGGGTGAACTTGGCGCGATCGAAGCGGAGCTGACAAAACGCCACGGCGACGCGGTCTCGGTTTTTCTTTCGAGCCATGGGCTGAGTAAAGCCGATGTCGACGTGATCGGTTTTCATGGTCAGACAGTTCTGCACAGACCACTTCAGGCGCTGACAGTACAGCTCGGCGATGGGAAAATGCTGGCTGACAGGACAGGCGTTCCCGTCGTTTATGACATGCGAGCCAATGACATGAGGCATGGCGGGCAGGGTGCACCATTGGTGCCTGCCTATCATCAGGCACTGGCTGCGCGGGTGCCTGCTGAACTCAGCAAGGGCAAGCCTGTCGTATTCGTCAACATTGGCGGCATTTCCAACGTGACCATTACTTCCGGCAATGCCGATCCGGTCGCCTTCGATACCGGACCGGGCAACACGCTGATCGATCAGTGGGTCTCGGAAAAGGCAGGCATCGCCTACGATGCTGGCGGTAGGATTGCCAGCGAAGGGCTAGTGATAGGCCAGGCGGTCACGCGCTATCTGGCGAAACCGTTTTTCGATCTCGCTCCTCCGAAATCACTCGATCGTAATCATTTTACGCTCGCTGATCTGGGCGATATGGAACTTTCGGATGGGGCGCGGACCTTGGCCAAAGTGACGGCCGAAGCAATTCTCAAGGCCACCGCTTATTCACCTGAAATACCATCACTTTGGGTCATTTGCGGCGGTGGCCGCAAGAATGCGACGATCATGGCCGATCTCACGCAAGGCGCAGCCAATGCCGGGGCAAAGACTATCGTGGCGGAGGATTTGGAATTCGATGGCGATTCGATGGAGGCCGAAGCCTGGGCTTATCTCGCAGTGCGGTCACTCGACGGGTTGCCGTTGACCTGGCCAACGACAACCGGCTGCAGCGCCCCCGTGTCCGGGGGTGTGCTCGCCAATCCTACCTAGTGGAGCGGATTTGACATTTGCATCCCGCGTGACATCGGTCTCTCAAGCGAATGTCAAATCCAAAGCTCCACTGGCACGTTGAATTTGCTAGTGGTCTTCGATTCCAACATTTGTGAGCGATTGGTATAGGGGTTGCAAATGTTGGAATCGGACCACTAGCGCAAGCGCTTCGGCTTGGCCTCGACCAATTCGCCATTCAAACGGCGATCGAGATAATCGGAGCATTCTGCGATGACCTCATCGGTCATGCCCGAAAAGAAGTGATTGGCGCCGACCATCGTCTTTTGCGTGATGGTGATACCCTTCTGCGTTTTCAACTTATCAACCAGGCCCTGTACATCCTTGGGCGGTGCAACCTTGTCCTGGTCGCCATGAAGGATCAGCCCGGAAGAAGGGCAAGGCGCGAGGAATGAGAAATCATAGGTGTTGGGTTGCGGCGCAACGGAGATAAAACCTTCGATCTCCGGGCGGCGCATCAATAATTGCATACCGATCCACGCGCCGAAGGAATAACCGGCGACCCAGCAGGTCTTGGAATCCGGATGGAGCGACTGCACCCAATCGAGCGCGCCGGCGGCATCCGACAGTTCACCGGAACCATGATCGAACTCACCCTGGCTGCGGCCGATGCCGCGGAAGTTGAAACGCAACGTCGTAAATCCGCGCTGCTGGAACATGTAGAACAGATCGTAGACGATCTTGTTGTTCATGGTTCCGCCAAACTGCGGGTGGGGATGCAGGACAATCGCGATCGGGGCATTTTTTTCCGTCGAAGGCTGATATCGGCCCTCAAGACGTCCCGCTGGTCCATTGAAAATCACTTCAGGCATGTATACTCCAGTTTTCGCCGTGGCCACTTATTGATCTGCCGGGCTTGACGACAATCAATAGCGACCATAAAACCAGTTTAGAACCGTTCAAAACTGGTGTAGAACTAATCTCGAACCGGCTTAATAGGCCGGTACGAGGCTGAATTTCAAGAAAATTGCGCTTTTTGCCAAAAGAACAGGAATCAGGAGAAGCATGACCCGCAATCGCGCCTATCTCGACTACAATGCAAGTGCGCCGCTGATTGCGGCAGCGCGCGATGCTTTGGTCGATGCGCTGATGCAGACCGGCAATCCGTCATCCGTTCATCTGGAAGGCCGTGCGACCAAGGCAATTCTCGAAGCTGCACGTCGCGATGTCGCCGCGCTGGTCAACTCCAAGCCTGATCATGTGGTCTTTACATCGGGTGCGACCGAGGCAGCTTCAACCCTCTTGACGCCACATTATACTATGGGACGGGCGGCGATGCGCCTTTCGCGGCTTTATGTCAGCGCAAGCGAGCACCCCTGTATCCTTGCAGGCGGCCAGTTTCCGCTAGATCAGGTTGACGTCATTGGTGTTGATAGCAGCGGGCTGCTTGATCTGGAGCAATTGCGCGAGCTCCTTGTTGCCCATGATCGCGGCCAGGGGCTACCGCTTGTCGCCGTACAGGCAGCTAATAATGAAACGGGGGTCTTGCAGCCCATCGAAAGGATCGGGGCGATAGTGAAGGAATTCGGCGGGCTCTTCGTTGTTGATGCGGTGCAGGCCGCTGGACGCATTCCGCTCGACATTACAACATCTTCTGCGGATTATCTCATTCTGTCGTCGCACAAAATCGGTGGCCCAAAAGGCGTTGGCGCGATCGTAGCCATATCTGATCTGGTGATGCCGAAGCCCATCATCCGCGGCGGAGGACAGGAAAAGGGCCATCGTGGCGGTACTGAAGCATTGCCACTTATAGCCGGATTCGGTGCTGCGGCACGCGTGGCCAAGGAACGTCTGGATTCTGGCGGCTGGCCGACGCAAAAACGTGAAATGATAGAACAGAACGTTCGAGCGATAGCGCCTGACGCCATTATCTATGGCGAAGCTGTTGACCGCCTGCCGAACACTACCATGTTTTCGCTGGCCGAGATGAAAGCGGAAACGGTACAGATCGCTTTTGATCTTGCAGGAATCGCGCTATCGGCCGGGTCCGCCTGTTCCTCCGGAAAAGTCGGCCCAAGTCACGTGCTTGCGGCGATGGGATATGGCGAGGGAACGGGCGGTATGCGGGTCTCGACAGGGCCGGATACCAGTGACGAGGAGATCGTGCTTTTTCTGGAAGCGCTGAAAATTATGGTCGAGCGACGCGACCGCACCAAGCCAGCCACGGCCGATGCCGCATAAAGAAATTGGACTATCGGCAGATTATCGCCGTTAATTGAAAAAATCCGGTGAATACCGGTGTTAAATTGTGCGATTGCGCACTACATAGAGGCAGATATTCAAGACGACATACTGCCTTGACGTTTGCAACTGCGGGACCTTGAACCCCGCGTGGATGGAGAACGCCAATGCCTGCAGTGCAGGAAACCATTGACCGGGTCCGTACGCTTGACGTGGACCAGTACAAATACGGCTTTGAAACCCTTATCGAAATGGATAAGGCGCCGAAGGGCCTTAATGCAGATATCATTCGCTTTATCTCTGCCAAGAAAAATGAGCCGGACTGGATGCTTGAATGGCGTCTGAAGGCTTATGAACGCTGGCTGACGATGGAAGAGCCCACTTGGGCGCGCGTGAATTATCCGAAGATCGACTTCCAGGACATGGTCTATTACGCCGGTCCGAAGAACCAGAACGGCCCGACGTCGCTTGCCGAGGTCGATCCGGAGCTGCTTCGTACCTATGAAAAGCTGGGAATTCCGCTGAAAGAGCAGGAAATCCTCGCGGGTGTACGCAAGGTCGGCGAAGCGAGCCCCAGCGACGAAGACGAAGAAGCCAGCGACAATGTCTACAAGTCCGGCCGCGTCGCTGTCGATGCGGTGTTCGATAGCGTCTCGGTGGTCACGACGTTCAAGGCTGAACTGGCCAAAGCCGGGGTCATCTTCTGCTCGATCTCCGAAGCGATCCGCGAACATCCGGATCTCGTGAAAAAATATCTCGCAACGGTTGTTCCGGTTTCGGATAATTTCTACGCGACCCTGAATTCGGCTGTCTTCACTGACGGTTCGTTTGTCTATGTGCCAAAGGGCGTGCGCTGCCCAATGGAGCTGTCGACCTATTTCCGCATCAACGAGCGGGATACCGGCCAGTTCGAGCGGACACTGATCATCGCGGAAGAAGGTGCGTATGTGTCCTATCTTGAGGGCTGCACGGCACCGCAGCGCGACGAAAACCAGCTGCATGCGGCGGTTGTCGAGCTGATTGCACTTGACGATGCAGAGATCAAATATTCGACGGTGCAGAACTGGTTCCCTGGCGACGCGGAAGGCAAGGGCGGCATCTACAACTTCGTCACCAAGCGTGGCGATTGCCGTGGCGTCAACTCGAAGATCTCGTGGACACAGGTCGAGACCGGTTCGGCGATTACCTGGAAATACCCATCCGTCATTCTGCGCGGCGACAATTCACGCGGCGAGTTCTACTCGATCGCAGTTTCCAATGGTCACCAGCAGATCGACAGCGGCACCAAGATGCTGCATCTAGGCAAGAACACGTCGAGCCGTATCATCTCCAAGGGTATTTCGGCGGGCAAGTCGAACAACACTTATCGTGGTCAGGTTTCAGCCCATCGCAAGGCTGAAAACGCCCGCAACTTCACCCAGTGCGACTCGCTGTTGATTGGTAATGATTGCGGCGCGCATACGGTGCCTTACATCGAAGCCAAAAATGCGACCGCGCAATTCGAACACGAGGCGACGACCTCGAAGATTTCGGAAGACGCGCTGTTCTATGTGATGCAGCGCGGGATTCCGGAAGAAGAGGCGATTGCACTCATCGTCAATGGCTTCGTCAAGGAAGTCATCCAGGAACTGCCGATGGAATTTGCCGTTGAAGCGCAGAAGCTTATCGGCATCAGTCTCGAGGGGAGCGTCGGATAATGGCACCGATCACAACTGACGCACTCGACAGGCTGCGCAGACGCTACGAAGAGCTGGGCGAAGTGATCGACGAGTTGACTGACACGATTGCTCGTTCGTCTACTGCAACAGAGAGTGTTCTGGAGCCGGAATTGATCAGAGCGCGGAAGGAACTCGCCTCCCTGGTCGAGCGCCTCAAGACCCTCAGCGGCGAGAGCTCATCATAGTCGGCGCGGCACGTGCCATTGGCCGACAGGACCAAGATTAAAAGTTAGGGATCGCCAAGGCTGATTCCCGGAATCCAAAAGGTAGTACAATGCTGGAAATCAGAAACCTTCATGCGAAGATCGCAGACACGGACACCGAAATCATTCGCGGTCTGAATCTCACCGTCAAGGCTGGTGAAGTCGCTGCGATCATGGGGCCGAATGGTTCCGGAAAATCGACGCTTTCGTACATTCTCGCGGGTCGTAGTGACTACGAAGTCACCGAAGGCGACATTCTTTACAATGGCGAATCCATTTTGGAGCTCGACCCGTCCGAGCGTGCGGCAAAGGGCATTTTCCTCGCATTCCAGTATCCGATGGAGATACCCGGTGTTGCGACGATGGAATTCCTGAAGGTAGCGATGAATTCGCAGCGCAAGGCGCGCGGTGAAGAGCCGCTAAAAATTCCGGAGTTCATCGGGCGCGTGAAGACAGCAGCTGCATCGCTAGACATGGATATCGCCATGCTCAAGCGTCCGCTTAATGTCGGTTTCTCCGGTGGCGAGAAGAAGCGTGCGGAAATCCTGCAGATGAAGCTGCTGGAGCCGAAGCTCTGCGTTCTCGACGAGACCGATTCCGGTCTTGACATCGATGCGCTCAAGATCGTTGCCGATGGGGTCAATGCGTTGCGGTCGCCCGATCGTGCGGTAATCGTCATCACCCACTACCAGCGTCTGCTCGACTACATCGTGCCGGACACCGTCCACGTTCTTTATAAGGGGCAGGTGATCAAATCGGGCGACAAGAATCTGGCACTTGAGCTGGAAGAGAATGGCTATGCCGATATTATCGGTGAGGCGGCCTGAGGAATAACGTCATGAATGTTCATACAGGACGCCAACCCACACCTGCTGAATCGGCATTGGTCGACGCTTTCGTTGACCGGATGGGTGAGTTGCCCGGCGATGGCGAGATCGCCAGCGCCCGCGACAATGCGATTGAAGCGTTGAAGACGCAAGGCCTTCCTTCGCGTCGCGTCGAGGCTTGGCACTATACTGATCTGCGCACACTGCTGCGCAACATTCCCGTCTATGACGGGACCGCGGGAACCAACGCCTTGCCGGCGATTATCGCAGGATCTGCGGTGGCGACCGTTTCCAACGGGATCGCGTTGACCCATCCGCGTGTCGAAGGTGTCGCGTTCAGCAAGTTCAGCGACAAGCTGGCCGATGGCTCGGTGATCCGCGAGCTTGCCGTTCGTGACGGCGACGATGCGATCGGCCAGATCAATGCGGCTTATGTCACTGATGGCTGGGCGATTGCCTTTGCCGATGGCGTGGAACTGGAAACACCGCTCGAATTGCAAAACGCCCAGCTTCGCGGCCAGGGGCATGTGCGTTTTCCAGTCAAGTTCGGCAAGGGTGTCAAGGCAACCGTCATCGAGCGCCAAACCGGCGGCGAGGGCGAAGGGTTTTCAACCAGCGTTAGCAATGTGACCGTCGCTGATGATGCGGAAATCACCTGGATCATTCTGCGCGAGCAGGGCGTCGAGGCAACGCAGCTGGCGCAGTTCATTGCCAAGATTGGCTCCAATGCCAAATTGACGGTTTATGTCGTCAATGCCGGCGGCAAGCTCGTCCGTCAGGAAGTCCACGTGCTGGTGAAGGGTGAAGGTTCCGATTTCCAGTTACGCGGCGTCAACTTGCTCGGCGGCGACAGCCATACGGACGTCACCATGACGCTCGGTCATCTGGTCGAAAACACAACATCGGTCCAGATCATCCGAAACGTCGTCACCGATCGCGCGCGGGGCGTGTTTCAGGGTCAGATCAAGGTCAACAAGATCGCCCAGAAGACCGATGCGCGCATGGCATGCAACACGTTGCTTCTCTCTGACGATGGCGAATTCGACGCCAAGCCGGAGCTGGAGATTTTTGCGGACGATGTTGCCTGCGGCCATGGTGCAACGGTTACAGAGATCGATGGCAATCATCTGTTCTACCTGCGTGCGCGCGGCATTCCGGAAAATGAAGCGCGGGGTCTTCTCATCAAGGCGTTCGTTGCCGAAATCGTCGAAGAGCTCGAAAACGAACCACTTGTCGAGGCGCTCGAAGCCATTCTCGACAAATGGCTCGCGGTACACGTCTGATCGACCGAACCTATTTGGAAAGCGCGGCTATCATGGATACAAGGATCATTCAAAGCGGCTATGACGTAGAGGCAGTTCGTCAGGATTTTCCGATCCTGTCGCGCGAAGTCTATGGCAAGCCCCTGGTCTATCTCGATAACGGCGCTTCGGCCCAGAAACCGCGGGCAGTGATCGATATGATCACGCACACCTATTCCAACGAATACGCCAATGTGCATCGCGGGCTACATTTCCTGTCGAACGCGGCGACCGATGCTTATGAAAAAGCACGGGAAAACGTTCGCCGGTTTCTGAATGCAGCCTCGGTTGACGAAATCGTTTTTACCAAATCCGCGACGGAGTCGATCAATACCGTTGCCTATGGCTATGGCATGCCGAACATCGGCGAGGGTGACGAAATCGTCCTTTCCATCATGGAGCACCACTCGAACATCGTGCCTTGGCATTTCATCCGTGAGCGTCAGGGTGCAAAGCTCGTCTGGGTACCTGTTGATGAACAGGGTGCATTCCACATCGAGGAATTCGAGAAGCGACTGACCGAGCGTACAAAGCTCGTGGCGATCACCCACATGTCGAACGTGCTCGGCACTGTGACGCCAATCAAAGAGATCGTCCGCATCGCCCATGCTCGCGGTATTCCGGTGCTGGTCGATGGCAGCCAGGGTGCGGTGCATCTGCCGGTCGATGTGCAGGACCTCGGTTGCGACTGGTACGTTTTTACCGGCCACAAGATCTACGGACCGTCGGGCATCGGTGTGCTTTATGGGCGCAGGCAGATGCTCGAAGCGATGCGGCCGTTCCAGGGCGGCGGCGAAATGATCGAGGAGGTGACGGAGGACATCGTCACCTACAACCACCCGCCACACAGGTTTGAAGCCGGCACCCCGCCGATCGCCCAGGCGATCGGGCTTGGCGCTGCGATCGAATATGTCGAGAAGATCGGCCGCGCCGCCATTCTCGCCCACGAAGAGGATTTGCGCGACTATGCACACCAACGTCTGCGCGAGATCAATTCGCTACGTATCTTTGGCGACGCCAAAGACAAGGGTGCTATTATTTCCTTCGAACTGCAGGGTATCCATGCCCATGACGTATCAATGGTGATCGACCGTGCAGGTGTTGCCGTGCGGGCAGGTACCCATTGCGCCCAGCCGCTATTGAAACGCTTCGGTGTAACATCCACATGCCGTGCATCGTTTGCGATGTATAATACAAGAGACGAGATCGATGTTCTCGCCGATGCGCTGGAAAAGGCGCGGAAATTCTTTGGGTGATGACAATGACGGACAAAGTCGAGACACTGGAAAAAGCTGAAATGCCCGTCGCCGAAGCAAGTTCGGTGCATACCGAGGTCGGGACCACGGCTGTGTCGGCTATTCCGGCGGACGAGCTGGCGCGGATGACCGATGATGTCATCGGTGCCTTGAAAACCGTATATGACCCGGAAATTCCTGCCGATATCTACGAGCTGGGTCTGGTCTACAAGATCGATATCGAGGACGACCGATCGGTCAAGATCGAAATGACACTGACGGCACCGGGCTGCCCGGTCGCAGGCGAAATGCCGGGCTGGGTGCAGGATGCAGTCAGCGCCGTCGAAGGCGTGAGCTTTGTCGATGTCACCATGACATTCGATCCACCCTGGACACCCGATCGCATGTCGGAAGAAGCGCAGATTGCCGTCGGCTGGTATTAATGTCCTAAGGAGCTTCGCAGCCTTCCGGCACACTCTGTTCGAATGGCTGATCCGATTTCTGCAGTGTTCCATCCAATATCGAGAGCGGCACGTAGGGAACGGCCTGGATCGCCGGGTTGGCCAATCTTAGACGATAACAGCCGTTGAACACCGTGACGCTACCATCCTTGCCCTCGGATTTGATCGCTATTGGCTGGCTCCAATAGGCCGAACCGGCCGCGCCTTCGCCAACTGCCTTGCCAAACAGCACGCTGACCGATGCGGTGGTTTCATACCCCGCCTGGAATTGCGGGAATGGTTGCGGGGGACTGTCCGAGGCGTAATAGCTGAAGGCGCGAGCATATTCTTGCCGGTTGATGGCATTATAGTACGACTTGATCAGCGCCTCAGGGTTGCTCCGATCATCAAGATATTCCGGGGGCGTCTGCGTTGCGGTTGCAGCTTGTTCTTTCGGTACCGGGGTCTGCGCAGGCGCAGGCGTGGTCGCCTCAGGCTGTTTCGCTTCCTGCGCAAGCCCTGGTACAATATGCAGCGATAACACTGCTGCGCTGCAAAGAACGAGATGGCGATATTTCATGCATTCAGCCCTCTTGAACAGTTTGAACACTTGCAGTGACGGTTATGTAACACTAACTATGATATTCGGATGATCGTTCCAGCGATCTCGAACAAGAGAGATGAGAAATGGGTCGTTTTTCTGTCATGACGTTGACCGACGCCGCCGCACAGCGCGTGAGCGAAATTGTGGCGACGCGCGAAAATGCGCTCGGCATACGCGTTGGCATCAAGAAGGGCGGCTGCGCAGGCATGGAATACATGATCGATCTCGTGACCGAAGCAAAAGTCGGTGACGATGTGGTCGAAAAAGACGGCTCGAAGGTTTTCGTTGCGCCGGAAGCTGTGCTCTACCTCCTGGGCACGCAGATGGATTTTGAAGTGACCAAGCTGCGCACAGGCTTTGTCTTCAACAATCCCAATCAGACTTCCGCCTGTGGTTGCGGAGAGTCTGTCGAATTGACGCCGGCCAAGCCGGAAACGCTGGCATCAGCCGATTCCTGACCTTTTCGTCATGGATAATGACGCAATTCAAGATTTGTTTTCGGGACTCGGGCCGGTCACGATCAAACGCATGTTTGGCGGCAAAGGCATTTATTTCGAGGGCGCGATCATCGCGCTCGAAGTCAGTGACGAAATTCTCTTGAAAGCAGATAAGGTCTCAGCGCCGGAATTTGAGGCAGCCAATTGCCGTCAATGGACCTATGAGCGCGCGGGCAGGAAGCCCGTAGGCATGCCCTACTGGTCTGTCCCGGCAGAGGCTTTCGACGACCCCGACATCATGACGGAATGGGCGAGGCGGGCGTACGAAGCGTCGCTGCGCGCGGGCAAGTAACTCTGAAAACTTTTCAGACCTTGGTGTCGATCAGCATGAAAGCTGGGATTTCATCACCGAAGCCAATCGGTGCCGAACCCATATCATCGCGGTCGCGACGGTGGTCACGGCGCGGCTCGGCGTGCGGAACCCGGGCACGGCGCTGCTCGTTTTCCGCTTTGATCGCGGCCTTGTGCGGCTTCTCGGCGGTACGAATCATCGGCTGATCATCGACTATCGGCTGCGCATCAAGATCTTTGGCCTTTTCTGCCGCTGCGATTATGTCGATTTCGGACTGCGGGCGTTCGCGTTCACGGCCCTCATTGCGTGGCCTGCGCTTTGGCGCGCTCTTGTCGCGGCTGTTGCGGCCACGGCGCGGTGCCTCGTCCTGTTCGGTCGAAACGGGCAGGGTGGACAGATCACCATTATACCAGCTGATGTCCTCGCCGATCAGCTTTTCAATCGACGCAAGATATTTGACATCGGCCGGCGTTACCAGTGTGAAGGCTTTGCCGGAACGGCCGGCGCGGCCCGTACGGCCGATGCGGTGAACATAATCTTCGGAATGGATCGGAACGTCGAAATTGAACACGTGGCTGACATCGGGAATATCCAGCCCGCGCGCTGCAACATCCGACGCAACGAGGATTTTCAGCTTGTTGTCCTTGAAGTTCGCCAGCATTGTCGTGCGCGCACGCTGATCCATATCGCCATGCAGGGCACCGGCATCGAATTCGTGCTTCACCAGCGAACGGAACAGCTCTGACACATCCTTCTTGCGATTGCAGAATATGATGGCGTTCTTCAGTCCGTCGGCTTCGGCGCGGATGAGATCGCGCAGCACCGCGCGCTTCTCCCAATCCTTCTTACCTGACTTGACCAGCTGCTGCTCTACCGTTTTCGCCGTCGTCGCTGCCTTTGCAACTTCGATGCGGACAGGAGAGTGCAGGAATTGTTCCGTCAGCTTGGTAATTTCCGGCGGCATGGTTGCGGAGAAGAACAGCGTCTGGCGCGTGAAGGGGATCAACTTGCAGATGCGTTCGATATCGGGAATGAAGCCCATGTCCAGCATGCGGTCGGCTTCGTCGATGACGAGAATATCGACGGCGCTTAAAAGCAGCTTGCCGCGTTCGAAATGATCCAGCAGCCGTCCGGGGGTTGCGATCAACACATCGGCGCCGCGTTCAAGCTTGCGCAGCTGGTCGTCGAAAGAAACGCCGCCGATCAGCAACGCAACGTTAAGGCGATGGTTCTTGCCATACTTGACGAAGTTTTCTTCAACTTGCGCTGCGAGTTCACGCGTCGGTTCAAGGATGAGTGTTCGGGGCATACGTGCCCGCGCGCGGCCCTGTTCAAGAAGTGTCAGCATGGGCAGAACGAAAGAGGCAGTCTTGCCGGTTCCGGTCTGGGCGATGCCAAGAACGTCCTTGCGCTGCAGCGCATGCGGGATCGCGCCAAGCTGGATCGGTGTTGGTATTGTATATCCTGCTGCTTCTACAGCATCGAGCACTTTCGGCGAAAGGCCCAGGTCAGCAAAGGTGGTCAATGGAGATTTAACTTTCTATCTGCAGTCGGTGCTGCGCATGCC
The DNA here is from genome assembly GCF_031455525.1 of Phyllobacterium sp. 1468. Taxonomy (NCBI): domain Bacteria; kingdom Pseudomonadati; phylum Pseudomonadota; class Alphaproteobacteria; order Hyphomicrobiales; family Phyllobacteriaceae; genus Phyllobacterium; species Phyllobacterium sp. 1468. Next base: position 518,608 of record NZ_JAVDSX010000004.1, read on the forward strand.
TGTTATCGGCTAGGGCGTCATCTGCATCAAAGCATCAGGCACTCTCGATTTGCACAGCGTTTGCTGACAATGGCGTTACGGCGCATGTCAGCAAAAGTCAACTCTTCGATCAGCTCAGATTTAAGAGTTCGTTACAATTGTGCGTCATTTTATTCTGATGTTGTCAATAAAGGAACTGTTCCTTGAGAATTCGTTCGTTCCAGGAATGGTTCTTGTCAAACAGAATGGTCGCCCTGAGTTGAGATGCTTCTTCAACTGTGACCGATAAAACGGACTTTACTTCCATATGATCGGCGACGGCATTTACCGGCCGTTTCTCTGGCTCGAGGATATCGAACCGCACTGTCACTTTGTTCGGCAGCAGGGCACCGCGCCAGCGCCGGGGGCGAAAAGCCGAAACGGGGGTGAGGGCAAGGAGCCGTGCATCGAGCGGCAGGATCGGTCCCTGTGCGGAAAGGTTATACGCTGTCGAGCCGGCAGGCGTTGCGACCATGACGCCATCGCAGATCAGTTCTTCCAGCCGCACCTTGTCATCGACGCTGATCCTGATCTTGGCGGCCTGGTATGACTGACGCAGCAGGGAAACTTCATTCAAGGCGAACGCCGTGAACATCCCATCGTCGGCGGACTCCGTCACCATCTTCAATGGCCTGATCGTCTCCGACTGCGCGGCTTCCACACGTTCCTTCAGCGCAGTGTCGCTGAACTCGTTCATCAGGAAGCCGACCGATCCACGGTTCATGCCATAGATCATCTTGCCCTGGTTCATGTAGTTTTGCAGCGTCTGCAGCATAAAGCCGTCGCCGCCGAGCGCGACGATGACATCAGCATCCTTGGCTTCGGTCTGCCCGTAAATCCTTGTAAGGTCGTGTAGCGCCTCATCGGAATCCGGTGTGCCGGAGGAAAGAAAAGCAAATGTTTCGATTTTCCGGTTCATGGCTGCCTGCATATCCAAACGACTGGCACCGTGCCTAACATGCCGGAAGCGATCTGGCAAAAAGACCACAAAACATTTTGGAAAATGGCAGCGCTACGGGAAGACATCGAACGAATGCTGTCGCAAGACAATCAGGCGACAGGTGGTCGCCGCCAATGAGTGAACCGCCGATCTGCTGCCAGCGCGGCGTCTAAGCCGCGGCAGCCCGATAAAACCGCTGATAAAGCTCTCGCTCGAGCGTCGTCAAATCACTGCTCACCAGTGTCCGGCCCTCGCTGTGCAGCAAGTACACCGCGCCGCTCTTTTCGATGCAACAAAGTCCATCGGCGTAGACGAAGCCTTCGCCTTCACACAAACCTTCCGCATGGAGATCGTCACTGTAATCACGCGAACCTTGAAACTCCTCGAAGCTCATGGTCATCTCTTCAATCCTTCCAGCCGCAGTTGCCGCGTCATTTCAGGATTTGACCTGATTCGGGCCTTTAAAATCAACCCATAGTGGGTACAGGAGGCGGATAACCACTAATTTTTGCGATCGTGGGGCTTTGTTTGCGCGCGCGCAGTACCGCTTTCATCGAAACGACTTCGGGTAACCGTCGGGCAAGTTGTAGCATTAGGATTGGTGCAACTTGAGATAGGGAGTTCCTTTGTCACACAGACGTTCTCAGTGCAGCGTTGTATTATTCCCTCGGTCGGTCGGGAGGACTGCCAAGTCCTGCCGGTGATCGGCCGGTACTGGGAGGAGATAGAGATCTACGAACGCACAGCATCCCCCCGCCATGCGTTTGTCTCTCTCCTCCCTTTTTTCCTATGAAGGCCATGCTAGCACCCTGATTCAACGGTCAGGCTCGCCGGGAGGAGAGGAGACCCAAACATTACGTCTTTTTCCTCCCCATTTTTGAAGACGCCCCATATGGCGGATCTCTCGGATTTTCCCTCAGCGCTCGCCTAGTGGTTTCTGCTCACATTCAGAAAGATAGTCGCGATGTTCGCTAGATGGCCGTCGCCGCCTTCCCGGTACGCCTGACCGCCTGCTGCAGCTATAGCATCGAACAAACGGTTTCCTTCTTGCGCGGCTTTGGAGATTTCGTCGAAGAACTGTTCGCTACTCTTTCCGTCGGGATATTTGTTGTTCACGTAAGCTACCAGCAGCCGTCTCCGCCGCTCGATGTCATCGGTCATCGCCCCGTAAAAACCCCAAACAAACCACGTTTCTCCAGTTTGCATATCGGCGTCGCTGATTTGATTGCGCTGCCAATCGGGAAGCTTGGCACGTTGCGCATCGGCTGTTCTGCTTGCCAATTCATAGGCTTCAGTGTCAGTTTTGTTGCTTCCGGATGTCATGGCAACCTCCAATAAGCCAATCGGCTGGTCCAATACATCATAGCAACATGCACAGGTTGACGACAACCTTGCCGCTTGAAGGCATCGATGATTGGTCATGGAGGTCGCGCGACAAACGAGAGGCGGATAATGCCGCCACCGTTCACTACCAATTAAGAGAAAATGGTGCCCCCGGAGAGACTCGAACTCCCGACCCTCTGATTACAAATCTGGTAGACAGGCGTATCAGACCGTAACCTATCAGAGCGTCACCGTTCCAAAAACCCTTGTATTTGCTTGTGTTTGCTCCATATGACGACTAGTATCGTCACTAAAGGTAACAGGCCGTATCGCCGTTTCTTGTTACCTGAGTGTTATCTGGAGGGGAGTAACAAGCCATGCCAACCATTACCGACACCGGATTCAAAACCGGCGCTTACAAGCCCAAACTGGGCCCGGACGGTCAGAAGAAGCTCACTTATTATCCCGACGCTGGCAAGCCCGGACTCGTTTTGGCAGTCCAGCCCTCCGGAAAAATGTCGTGGGTGATCTTCTATCGCCGGTTGAGTGATCGGAAGCAGCGCAAGTACACGCTGGACGGATTCCCCTCGATAAAGGTGGCGCATAAGCTGGCGCAAGACGTTCTCAACGATGTATCGAACGGCAATGATCCGGCTGGGGACAAGCAGGAGAAGCGGCAAGCGGCCAAGCTCGGTGTACCGGACAGCGACAAATTCAGCGCGTTGGTCGAGACCTATTTGAACAGCTACAAGAAGGGCAGCGCGATCAAGCGCAAGACGCCTAAGCTTCCCAAGCCCCGCACAATTATTGAGACGGCTCGCAATCTCGGTATGCGACCGGATGGCGACGGCTGGGAGATCATCAAGCGCGACACCTCGAAAGATGAACCGCTGCGCCCTGCCGAGGCGTGGGGAGAGAAGCGCATGCAGGATATCCGCGAACGCGACGTGATTGTCCTGCATGATAGTCTTGAACAGTTGGCCGGTCCCTACACCGCCAATCGAACCTATGCCGCCTTGTCTCCGCTGTTCGCGTGGGCCATCCGCCGGAAGATGATCAAGGCGGATGAATCTCCTATGGGCGCGTGGGACTTTCACCCTGAGACCAAAGGCGAGCGCGTTCTGTCGAACGATGAGATTCGCTGGTTCTGGCTCGCGACTGGCGAGATGGGCGGAGAGTTCGGACCGATGTTCCGCCTATTGCTCCTGACGGGTCAACGGCGAGAGGAAGTCGCCAGCGCTGAGTGGAGCGAGTTCAATTTGCCGGAACGCCTTTGGACCATACCAGCCAGCAAGACCAAGAACGGGCGCGAACAGGAGGTGCCGTTGTCCGATGGCGCGCTCGCCGTCATCGAAGGCCTGAAGCTACGCGGTGAGAATCCCCGTTACCTGTTCACCACGACCGGCGAAACCCACGTCACCGGTTTTTCGCGTGCCAAGATCACTCTCGACAAGAAGATGGCGGCAATCGCGGAGAAGGAGCGCGGCGAACCAGTGACCATTCCAGATTGGCGGTTGCACGATCTGCGCCGCACCGTCAGCACGAAAATGAATGACGAGGACAGCTTGGGAATCCTGCCGCACGTAGTCGAGGCCGTTTTGAATCATGCCATTAAGGCCAAGCAGGGTGTGGCCGGAACTTACAATCAAGCGAAATGGCGCAAGCCCAAAGCCGACGCCCTGCAAGCGTGGGGTCAGTTCATTGCGGTGCTGGTCGCTGACAATGTCGTCCGGCTGGAGAGGGTCGTTTAAACGCGCCCATATGGTGAGACAGCCGGAAACGCGAGGGCGGGGCATTTTCGTCGCTATGTGACTGATATATCAGTTGGATCGATCCTGCTTAAATGATGCTGAGATGCGTGCTTTCCTCGCCATCGTGGCACCCCAAAAATATTCATGGATAAACTCTCGTCACTTAAGCTCCCCATACAGCGCGGCGGCTCGTCTCGTGACGTATCAGAGCAAGCCATATCGTCACCTGACAGGCGGCTGCAAGAGAGAGCACCAGATAATGAATCAGGAACAGCGCATTGATTTCATTATGTTTTCTTCCGGTTTGTCTAAGTCAGGTAACGCCGGAGTAACAGAAGCTGGGCGGCATCGTCGTTGCCAGTATGCTCCGGGCAGGGGTAGGCGTTCCCCCCAAGGGCTCGTCGCTCCCGCAGCGGTAAAGCTCCATGTGCCATGGACTGATTACGCAAGTAAAAAGAAAAAACCCGTTTTCCATAAGTCATTGAAAAATAAAATAAAATAACGATTTTCCAAAAAGTTGCCAGCGCAAGCCCTCCGGACGTGCCATTTTACACGCGGAAAGACCAAAGTTGCCAGACCAATAAAATGTAGCTTAACCCACGGAAACCATTACGCAATCCGGTTTGCTGGCACGCTGGCACGCACTCCGGCCTATCTTTTGATCCTCTCCTCCCGTTAAAAAAAGACCGCCCGAAGGCGGTCAAGATTAGGTCAAGCAGCAATCAACAAACTTGTCCTCAGGTTAAATCAAGATGCCAAATATCATCGGAGGAGATAAGATTTGGTATCCAGTGGGGCGATCTTTCAACCGCCCCCACCAAATAACTTACTTAACTACTACACCGTTCATCTTGGTGCCGAGCTGATTGAATACGCTGTTGAGGCCTTCGCCGAGAGTACCTGCACCGGCGATGATGCCGACTGAGATGAGGGCGGCAATCAGGCCATATTCAATGGCAGTTGCGCCGCTTTCGTCTTTAAGGAAACGTGTGAAGAGCTTGGTCATTTTTTCGCCTATCCTGTTGTTTGTTTCGCCGGTTTCGTTGAACCGTCGTGAACATAGATCGGCAGGAATTGACCGCTTCTTAACCGGAATGGTTACTGAAAAGTGACTGATTTTGTTGATTAATTTGTCCCTACTGAGGACGATTAAATGAAATTAAAACTTGAGTAGACTTCGCGTAGACTTCCGACCGGCCAGCGGATAACAGAGAGCGAATCCTCCCAAGCCGAAACTTGGGAGGGCATTAATGCTTGGGGAGGCTAAAAACCACTAAGCGCCGTTAGCAGCGCGGTAGGGCGAGCAGGTTGTTCGGTTCAATGCCGTCCGGCTCAGTCTTAAGGTACTTCCGCCCGTTTAGTCGTTTCGCTACGACCACCCAAACGGAATTACCCTTTTGGTCAACCGTCCACAGGCCGTAACTCCTGCTTTCGATCCCTGCTATAAGGTTATCGATAGTATCGTACCAATCGACACCGCCTAATCCTTGGAGGCGTCGGTCGGCATCTTGGTTGTCGGGTCTGTGACGTGTTACTTGAAGGTTTGCCATGCTTATTGATCTCACTTTTTGTCCACAGGCAAACTTGACGCGAGTCATCGGACTCAATTACGCTACGCTGGTGATCACACATCAAGTCCACCTGTGGAGGGTTGACTACGAAAACAGGGCGGCTGTCTGATACACGGTCGCCCTGATTCGCATTGTCTAATGAGTCGCAGCCAAAGCAAATGCTTTGTTCCCACTTTGTCCACATCTTCCCCGTAAATCACACACATATTGGCGCGGGCCGGGGAGTATCTTATTCTCTGAGCCGTTTACCGCAACCCACACACCAGCGATGGCGCAGCGCCACACATCTCGACATCTCATTAGGGGTTCTCCTTTAACGAGAGAGCAAAGTATGTGGAAGGCACGTGCCACGCGAGGGGCAAGCGGCTGAGGAAGTAAGTAACCTCGTGAATCATGTCTCATCGTCTCCGCGCCGGAAGTCCTGTATGTTGGGCGTGGCGGAGACCGGAGGGAGAGAGATGAAAACAAATTCACGAGTGGCGGCCTTTCTGAAAGATGAGGGTTTGGATTCGCTGATCTGTGTTCATGATATTGAGAAAGACAATCCAGCAGTGCAGATTGATGTCTACACGTGGAACCCGGCCAATGGTCAGAAGGCACTAGAGAATCTAAGAGGCGCGATTGATGATCTGCTAGAGGCTTGGGGTACATATAAGTACCTGCGACAACCTCTAGCGACTGAGGACGATAAGAAAGAGCATCCAATTCACTATCATTGGCCACGGCATATACCGCCGGAGCTTTTAGATGATTCCGAGTAATGTCTGGGCGGCAAGGTGACCAAATAAAAGCAAGCTGACCCTATCCCTATTTTTTTGGCCATCTTCGGATTTTATTATATATATATTGGACACCTTCAGAGAGTTTGGACATCTTCGAAGGCATCCAAGGTTGCCAAGGTGTCCAAGCTAAAAGGGTGTGGTCATCTTGCCAATTCGTGGTCACCTTGCCTAACCTTTTCCTAGCATCCTCTCCGCCTGCTTACGCCATGTGTCGGCCATGTCTTTACTGATAACCACTGGCTCACTGGGAATCACTGCCGCGCGTGGGCGCGGCTTTCGAATCAGGGAATCCTCTTTCGTCATGGCGGCAAAGGGCATGGCCGATAACGACAGGCCGCCGCCCGGCAGCGACCAAGACCACCGTCCCGACAATCCATCCTTGATTGACTGAATAGACAACTCGTCCTTGGCACGTCTGACAGTTCGCATCGAAATACCCGCTGACTTGGCCTCGGACTCGATTTCTGTAACGGTCACGGGCCCCAACATAAGTAGAGCGCTAAGAAAATCCTTTGCACTGCCAAGAGCGCCGGACTTTGCTTTGCCGTCTTCTGCATCGCGCATTGCCTCCTCGGCTCCGATGTCGAGCGGATCGGCTTCCCAAACGGCATAAGACGATGGGATATCTAGTCCACTCTCTTGCACAATCTTTCCGGCGATCCGAAAGCCCAGGCCATTGGGTTTTGCGCCAATGTTAAACTTGTCCGCCATAAACCGCCGCAAGCCGTCCTTATCGTCACGGTCTTCATGATCGACTACAAAAGCACCTCGCGCCGCTTGGCCGTATGCTCCGCTGCCTGCAATTTTCGATACAGAAGTAATCGCGCCTTGGCCTTTGATGTCGTGGGCAATGGAAAGAATCGTGACGCCGGTACGGTCGGCCATCTCCTTTGCCGGATCAAGCGCCCTACGAACCTCGATTTGATCGTTCATGTTGATGCCCGGAAGATACGAGTTCAGCGGATCAAGTACGACAAGCACCACATCGCCCAGCACTTCAATTTGCTGTTCAAGTCTGGCGAGGTCCTTTTTCAAATCGAAGCCGCGTTCACCGCCATCGGGAAGCGGTGTGCCTTTGACGAAATACACTTTGCTGCGGTCGGCTCCAGCGGCCTCCAGACGAGGTGCCAGCACATAGTTCTCGGCGTCCTCGGCGTTCAGCCAAAGGACCGAACCCTTCGGAGCTTGTTCGCCGGTCGGCCATTTGCCGCCGCTCGTCACTATTCCGACGATGGAAGCGACCACCGTGCCTTTGCCTGCGTCCGGCTGACCATGGATAATAAAATGCATCCCACGTGCAAGATACGCTGGCCATAGCCAGTCTATAAGTTCCAACGTGATATCGGAGGCGCGGGTGAGGATGAGCGGACTAGAGGACGAAAGAGCGGTGGAACTTTTCAGGTCTTTGTCCTTGAAGCCGGGCAATGGTTTGAATAGACCGTTTGCATCGACCAGCAATCCGAACTTGGCCCGAGTGGCGGGCCAGTTGTCGGAATTGATGCAGGACGATTGCTTTCCCAAGTTATTCATGCCGCCTCCTTCCGCGCACGTGATTCTTCCCAAGCGACTAGATCGCTCAAGCGCCAATAGAGGTGGCCGGAAAGAGGAACGGGAGGTGGAAACGCTTCGTCTGGGTCTTTGCGCCAGCGATAGAGCGTTTGACGGCTTATGTTGCCGTAGCGTTGTCGGACTTGTCGCCCTGACAGGTAGCGTTCATCATCGCGGCTTGTGACCGCGACGGCAGAGTTCATCTAATGGCGATGCGACTTGTCGGCAAAGCCGTGCGCACCATTGGTTCCTTGTACATAGGATATCTCCGTAGTTTGTTGCCGTAACATTGCGGCTCGATCTGATGCGCAGATGGGAATCGTGTGAATCCTTGTCAAGGGCAGGGCGATTCACGCCCCTCTACGCAGGCGGCAACGTGCCATTCCGGCGCATCGTCTCCACGATCATCCGCCTATGGCGATAAGTGGCCACATCCCACCCAACGGCTTGGGCCTGCGCTTCTGTGACCCGCTTCGAGGACGAGCTTCTGTAGTAGACCCCCGGATTTTTCCACTCCATTCGTATACCTCCGATTTCGCCGTATTCGGGGTGTGGCTCCACGATATGAGCGCTTGGATTATCGGGCATGGCTTCTGTGCCCGGTGTGGCGTGAACTTGCGGCACGTCCGCAACGTCGTACCTCGTGCCCTCTATGCCAATGGGCGTGACGACATATTTGGTTGTCATGGAATGATCCTCCATTTGCCCTGCCAAAATATCCGCCTTGGCGTCACGTCTTGGATCGTACCGCTTGATGGCCTGCTTCGAGCCAACCAGCGATTTGTTCTGTTTCTGCTGGGCTTGTAGGCTCGTCGTACAGAGGGTCTGGCTTGTCCTGAACGACTTCATACCCGCGATTACGTGCTTCGCGCTGTGGGCCTGTCTGTGGCTTAGCTATTGGCATTGGAACGCCCTCCGATCCTGTGTCCGCGATCAAGACGGCCCTGCAAGGCAGTTTGGTTGTAGGCAATGGCGGCATGGAGGTCGAGGGGCTGTGCCACGAAGATGGGCTGGAGGGAGAGGATGGCCAGTTGTTTTTGCTGTTCGCGCCACTTCTTGGCGAGGCCTTCGACGCGTTCGACTAGCTCCGGGTGGTCGAGATCACGAACCTCTGAAATGAGCTTTTCGAAGGTCTGTTCGTTCATCTGGTCCCATTCGTCGGTGGACGTGGTGTTCGTGTCGATGACGGCGTTGTCGGTGGTTTGGTTCTCAGTAGACATAGTGGTTTCCTTCTTTGCCTGCGTACGGCCTGAGTGTGGCGCGACGGGCTTGATGTGAGATGTGCTTGGCGATGAATGCGTTGGCGGATGCTTTTTGAATGTAGAGATACTTGCCTTTGCGGACGGTCACTTGCGGACCTTTGCCCCGCTTCTGATAGCGTTCATGGAAATGCTGGCGACTGAAGCCACAGAGTGAGAGAAATTCACTCAGGCCGTAGTATTCGTCAGCGTTGAAATCCTCAGGTATGGGCATTGTGTGGAACTCCTGTATTGCCATGGCAGAACATAGCACGAACAACCATCACGTGTCAAGTATGCGTCAAGTAACCACTGTCAGTGAAATGGCACATGTCAAGTCCAAATTTGGGAGTTTGGTTGATACATGCTAATGTTAAGTATGAAGTGATGTGAGGCTGTACTTTGTTCACATCCCTTAACATTAGAGGTTACATGATGGCTAAGCTTCCCGACATACACCAACTTTCCGGCGATCCTTTTGATCGCAACGAAGGTTTTATCGACCGTCCGGACCCAAGACGCATCGATGAGGAAATAGAAAAGCGGCATGCCCTCATAAATTCCCTGCCTGCCGGAAGTATCTCAGGCGGTCAGCTTAAGTATGATCCAGAGGATCGCAGTACACATTGGATGAGCCCGGACCCGGAGGAAAGACGTTTTGCCAAGGAATTCTTTGGAGTGATGGGTCCAAATGACGAAGACAATCCGAACAGAGGGTCGTTGATGAACGAAGGCCTCTCAAAGGCTGAGAAAAAGGTCCTTTATGAAGCCGCTGATCGCGAAGTTGCTGCGATGGACGCGAAACACTTCCGTGATGTTGATCGCGATGAAGCGGGGTTTCAGGATCAAGCTGCAACGCTATTCCCTCAGTACGCGCTTGACTGGCCTGAACTTGCCGCTGATACAGCCAATGCCAAAGCGGCCTTTGCTAGACTGGTAAGTTCTAGCGGTCTTACTAAGCGGGACCTAATTACACTTGCAGAAAGTGGCTACGAGGTCAGGCAGAAAATACTAGAGGCCGTCGCGCAAGAGCAGATGACCCCGTATTCACGAAGCGGCTGGGAGAACGCTTCAGACGCCCCGCGCTATGACCAAGACGAAAACCGAACCGCTGGTATCGGCAGTGGTTATGCCGGTGGCCGGTCCAGTCAGCCCCTTGACGAGGATGAGTGGTTCGAGAACCGAGCCGCTGAGCGGACGAGCAACAGCGTATTCGCAGGCGTGGACGCGTGGAAAAAGAAGAGCGGATTCACCCGCTAATATTAACCCCTAGCGACGTGAACAAGAGGCTCTCCTTGCTGCTTCTCCACCTTGTTCATGGCGCTTCAGGCGAGGGCCAAGGCTCCGAATATCTAACACCGGCTCCGAAGCTCTCGCCACCAATCACAAGGATATAAGTTATGTCAGTATCAAATGCAGTTTACGTCTATCGCCGTGGCGGTTCCGGCCAGCACGCCTTGGACGAGCAAGCCAAGGCTTGCAAGATGATCGCAACGCTCAAAGGTCTCACGATCACGGACTGGAAGGATGAGACCGTCGGTACGCTCATGATCGAACACCTCCAGAATAGCATGAGCGATGGCTCTACTTTGATTTTTGCCGACCCCAGCACACTGCATCCGAGGCCGTCCGAAGGCATCAAAATCGCATCGGCACTACTGGCCAAGAACGTCAATCTGGTATGTGCCAGTGGTCCGGGTGGCCAGTACGATATCTATGGCTTGCGGGCTAATCTTCAGCCTATTCAGTCGCTGGAAAAACAGGTTTTTGATCTTCAGGCCGAGTTGCTTGCCCAGCGGGCCGAGTTCGACGCGGACTTCGAAACCTTCTCCAAGGCGCTGGAGGCGCAGATGGTCAAAATCCTCAATGATCGCGGGATTGGGATCACGCAACTGCTTCGCCCGGCGAATCTCGAAGCAACGGGCCTTGTCGCAAATCCGTTTGAGGGTAAAAAGCTTCGCGCCCTGAGACAAAGTCTAGGTTTCACGCAATCCGAGGTTGCGGCCTTGCTCGATCCGCCAGTTGATAAATCGGTCGTGTCCAAAGCCGAAGCCGCCGGTAGCGGCGAAAGTCGCTATGAGGATGTCTTGATGGCCCTTCAGGTCGAAGAAATCAGACGTTCTCAAGCCGTCAAAAAGGCGCTCCGGAGCGGTGACGCTGGCAAGTCCAATCTCGTGGAAGGCATTGGCGAAATGTTCCGGGTGGCGACATGAGCACGAACCCACCGCGCCACGGTTATGTCAGAACCAAGCCCGACGCAGAAACCGCATCCGCCCTGCGCTGGCTCGAATTATACGGCACGGGATCGCTTAGCCAGCGCCAACGCAACTTGGTTAGAGCGTGGCAAGCCGAGCACACATTGAACCATCACTTCACGCGTGAGGATTGCCCAGACGGCGATTTCGTAGAGGCACGCAAACAGGGAGGCCCCCATGGCTAAGAAACACAAATTCCAACGTCAAATTGATCGCTGGCTCGAAAATGCCGATGGCGACCGCGACGTGCTGGTCGATGAGATCACGGCCTATCTGGAGGATGGCGACACAGCCGATTACGCAGAGATTGCGGACTTCGTTGCCGACGAGCTTCTCGGCCAGCAAGACGACGAGGATTGAGCCATGCCCGTTCAGCCGACAATTTTCGACAGTCAGGATCAAGCGGTAATTCAGTGGGTCAATGAGACAGGGGTGGGCGTAGGCATTGCCTGTAACAAGTGGGCGGACAAAACCCTCCAGAATACTGGCACGGGCACGCTCTTGGTGCAGGGCAGTCCGAACAATACGAACTGGGTGACGCTGAAGGATAGCGCTGGCAACTCCCTGTCTGCCCTTGCCGCTGGCTCTGCCGTGATCCTGCGTGGCAATCCGCTCTATATAAGAGTGACCGTTTCAGGTGGCACGCAGACTATTACGATTGCAGCGAACAGGACGCGCCGACGCTAGGAATCTAGATTCACGCCTTTGTGATTCCCGCATTTGTCAGGTCAAAAAGTTACCTGAGACGTTACCTGTAACGGTTCGCGAGAAAAAGGCATTTCGATGCCGAAATGATAAATATTTGATTTGCTTGTTGAAAATGGTGCCCCCGGAGAGACTCGAACTCCCGACCCTCTGATTACAAATCAGATGCTCTACCAACTGAGCTACAAGGGCAGCGGCGTCCGCTTAGCACAAACCTTCTATCTGTAAAATGAAAAATGTCGTTCGCCGGAAATAAATACCTGGTCCGCTGGCTACGGTCTCTAATCTTTGCTCTTCAAGAAGCGCTGGGCTGCATAAAGCGAAATGGCCGCTGCGTTCGATACATTCAGCGATTTGATTGCGCCGGGCATCTCAAGCCGCGCAAGGTGCGTGACGGTTTCACGGGTTTTCTGCCGCAGGCCTTTGCCCTCCGCGCCAAGCACCAGGGCGATCCGGCCCTTGGACATCGTATTTTCCAGCTCCAACGGCCCTTCCGAATCAAGGCCGATGGTGGTGAACCCGATTTCATGCAGCTCGGCGATGGCGTCCGCCAGATTTCGTACCTCGACATGGGGGATAAGTTCGAGGGCGCCAGACGCGGCTTTCGCCAAAACGCCGGATTCTTGAGGGCTGTGGCGAGCCGTCGTGATGATGGCACCGGCACCGAAGGCGACGGCCGAGCGCATGATAGCGCCGACATTGTGCGGATCGGTCACCTGATCGAGAATAAGTAGCAGGGAGCTCTCCTGCAGCGCTTTCAGCGATTGCGCCTTCAACGGTTGAGCTTCGATCATCACGCCCTGATGCACGGCCTCTGAGCCGGTCTCCTTGTCGATGGCGCGAGGCTCGACGATGGCAACGTCGAAGGGCAGGGCATCGGTGTTGGTGATTTCCAGCCTGTCCAGGGCGTTTTTGGTAACAAGCATCCGCTTGATCTTGCGAGCCGGATTGTCCAGTGCTGCGCGCACCGTATGCAAGCCGTAAAGTCGTATCAGACCTTCCGGCGCTGGCGTGCCACTGACAGGTGGCCGTGAGGCGCGCTCGGCCTGCTGCGGTGGTCCCCCGGCCTTTTGATCGCGGAACTGGCGACGCAGCGTCGCGTAGTGTGAATCTTTTTGTGTATGAGTGGGTTTTTGATCGGCCATGGCGCGACATATAACCTTTCATGGTCCCGGGCGATATATGTTTGTGGTGTAAATCGCGCGTGCTGGTTGCTCCGCCGTCATATTTCTTTAGCCTATTTCCACAAGCCGTTCATTTTCTGCAGGGAAGTGTTGACACCATGGAGGCTAGTCGGCATAAGGCCCTCCGCAAGCAGCCGCCCGGTTATATCCGGAAAGCTGTGTGCAGAGTGCCAAATGGCGCGGTTCCATCGGCAGTGACCGGAGGAGTGCCCGAGTGGTTAAAGGGGACGGACTGTAAATCCGTTAGCTTGGCTTACGTTGGTTCGAATCCAACCTCCTCCACCACTGCCGGAACCGACCGCCTGGCGCATAGTTCAAAGCCCGATTCGGTTTTGGCACAGTTATGCGCTATCTATGTGTTGCTGTATTCTGCGGCGTCCAAAAAGATGCACGGATCAGCGGGATATGCGGGTATAGCTCAGTGGTAGAGCAGCAGCCTTCCAAGCTGAATATGCGGGTTCGATTCCCGCTACCCGCTCCAGATTTTGCTGACGGACGGCGCGCTGTCTCGTCTGAGCTACAAACATGGTGCCGGCCCTAGACCGGTTGTGATGACGAGAGAACGACAGTTATGGCTAAGAGCAAGTTTGAACGTAACAAGCCGCACGTCAACATTGGCACGATTGGTCACGTTGACCATGGCAAGACGTCGTTGACGGCAGCGAT
>NZ_JAVDSX010000005.1:0-431604 GCF_031455525.1 Phyllobacterium sp. 1468
CGAACTGTTCTTCCGCGACAACACCATGATGCTCTTCGCCGACGCCAAGAAAATGGTCGAAAATATCGTCAAAGCACTCGATCACTGACAAGGGCTCAATCGAGTTAACAAAGGCCCGCCAGACTTGGCGGGCCTTTTGTTTGATCAGATCAGTATTCGCAGTTTCCGCTTAAGCTGCCTCTCGCAGGTACGCGAGTTAATCGGCGGCAATCTTCTCCGGATATAAAGAAGCCGCGACAGCTGCAGATGCGCTCAAAGACTATTCCTAAGCGGATGAGCCAGGACAACGACAAAGCGTTTGCCCTTGGCGCGAATCAAGAAGTCTTGCGTGTGCGAGCCAGCCCGTCGCGTGCGGGCTTGTAATTGGGATCCAATTGCACGGCCCTGGCGTAGGATTTCGCAGCGCGGGCTTTGTCGCCGCGATGTTCATAGATTAGCGCCTGATTGGCCCAACCCTCTGCGATGTCACCATCAAGTTTGATTGCCGTATTAAAATCATCGAAGGCATTGTCATCGTCGCCAAGCGCGACGTAGGAGATTCCGCGACCGTTATAGGGCTCCGCTGCATCGGGCTGCAAAGAGATGGCTGTGGAGAAATCCTCGATCGCCTGCTTGTGCTGGTTGCGCGCCTGATAGATCAGGCCGCGGTTGTGATAGGCGCGTGCGTCCGTCGTGCTCAACTGGATGGCTTGGTTGAAATCATTCAGAGCCTGATCCAGTTGCCCTTGTTGGCGATAAAGGTTGCCCCGGCCAATATAGGCGGCATCGTATTGCGGATTGATCTGGATTGCCTTGCTGTAGTCCGCAGCCGCCTGGGCCGTGTTGCCCATGTTGCGATAGACGAGCGCGCGATTGGCGTAAGCTTGGTAGAAATTTGGGTTCAGTTGCAGCGCCGTATTGAAATCCTTAATTGCGTCACTGTTCTTGCCGGCACGACCATAGGCCGATCCGCGGACATTATAGGCTTCCGGATCTTTGGGATTGTTGCGGATAACGTCGTTAAGCGAGCTAATATTCTCGGTGGAACCCTGCGCCTTATCGATACCAGTCATGTCCGTGGTCGAGGTGCTCTGGCATCCGGCGATCGCAAGCGCGAGAACAGAGGCAATGACGAGTCCTGTGACACGTAATGTCTTAGGGGCCGCCCAGATTGCGCGATGTGAGGCCAGTTCAACCGGATGTGTCATGTCTTATGTGTCCCGTTCAATGAAAAGCCGTAAAGGCCTTATTGTTCCGATGGCACCAAACGAAAAAGGGCGGTGTGACGCAAGCCACTCCACCCCGTAATCGGGTCAAGGCGTCGATGAATCGAAGATCAACGAGCCGCTGAAGCGCGAACCGGTGTCTTTTTCACAGGCATTGGAAGAAGGCCTTCGCGCTGGGCCTGCTTGCGAGCAAGCTTGCGGGCGCGGCTGATTGCCTCTGCCTTCTGGCGGGCGCGCTTGATCGAAGGCTTTTCGTAATGATCATGCATCTTCATTTCGCGGAACATGCCTTCGCGCTGCATCTTCTTCTTGAGAACGCGGAGAGCCTGATCAACATTATTTTCGCGTACGAGTACCTGCACGTTTTATCCTGTATCTCTTAGAATTTCGTTGAGCCTGACCTTAATCCCTAATCTTTGACCATGGGACAACAAACCAGACTTCGCGACGGTCATCCATCGCAAACTAGGGTGGCCATTATCAGAAAGTTCCGAGTATGTCCATGGTTCTGTTGCGGGCAATGGCGGATATTCGGATAGAAAATGCCCTCGTGCCTCGGAATTTTAAATTAACCGGCACGCAGCGCCAATCTCCGTCGCAAAATGGCAAAAGAGCTTTAAGCGGATACGATACTGATGCATAGAAGCATGGCTCTCGCTCTTAAAATCGATGTCGATTTCTGAACAGGCAATGCAAGTAAACGGGTTTGAACAATAGCTGTGCGATGGCTTAATTGCTGGGCCAAGTTGCTGGGAATGAACGATGCGGAAATATTCGGTGTTTGCCTTGGCCCGCGAGGCCATGCGTGCCCATAAAGGCTGGGATCAGCAATGGAGTTCGCCCGAACCCAAGCCGGAATATGACGTCATCATTGTCGGCGCAGGCGGGCATGGGCTTGCCACCGCATATTATCTCGCCAAGGAGCACGGCATTACCAATGTCGCCGTACTTGAAAAGGGATGGCTTGGCGGCGGTAACACCGGTCGCAACACGACAATTATCCGGTCCAACTATCTCTATGACGAATCCGCCGGTATCTACGAGCACGCTGTAAAGCTTTGGGAAGGTCTCAGCCAGGACCTCAATTACAACGTGATGTATTCGGCGCGCGGTGTAATGATGCTGGCGCACAACATCCACGACGTGCAGGTGTTCAAGCGGCATATCCATGCCAACCGGCTCAACGGCATCGACAATGAATGGCTGACGCCGGAAGAGGTCAAAGAGTTCTGCCCGCCAATCAATCTTTCAGCGGATGCCCGCTATCCGATAATCGGCGCAGCGCTGCAACGGCGTGGTGGCACCGCCCGGCACGATGCCGTCGCCTGGGGTTACGCCCGCGCCGCAGCTGATCGCGGCGTTCACATTATCCAGAATTGCGAAGTGACGGGAATTCGCCGTGCGCCAAATGGAGCAGTTGTGGGGGTCGATACCAATCGCGGCCCGATCAATGCCAAGAAAGTCGGCGTTGTGGCAGCTGGCCATACCTCTGTCATTATGAACATGGCTGGCGTGCGCATGCCACTCGAAAGCTATCCGTTGCAAGCGCTCGTATCCGAGCCGGTCAAGCCGCTCATCCCCTGCGTAATCATGTCCAACACGGTTCACGCGTATATCTCGCAATCGGACAAAGGTGAGATGGTCATCGGTGCTGGCACCGACCAATACACGTCCTATTCGCAGACCGGCGGTCTCCACATCATCAACCATACGCTCGATGCGATCTGCGAGATGTTCCCGGTTCTGACACGATTGAAGATGCTGCGCTCCTGGGGCGGTATTGTCGATGTGACGCCGGATCGCTCGCCGATCCTGGCCAAGACGCCCGTGTCCGGGCTCTATGTTAATTGCGGCTGGGGCACCGGAGGTTTCAAGGCGACACCGGGCTCGGGCAACGTGTTCGCTCATACGATCGCTCGCGACGAGCCCCACCGCATCAACGCGCCGTTCACGATTGAGCGGTTTACCACCGGCCGCCTCATCGACGAGGCCGCAGCCGCTGCCGTTGCGCACTGATTTTCAAGAAACGAGATAGAACCATGCTTCTCATCAAATGCCCTTATTGCGAAGAAGAGCGTCCGGAACTCGAATTCCGCAATGCAGGGGAAGCACATCTTGTGCGCGCCAATCCGATCATCGAGCAGTCGGACGACGATTTTGCCGGTTTTCTCTATTTTCGCCAAAATCCTAAGGGGCTGCAATTCGAACGCTGGCGTCATATTCATGGTTGCGGCCGGTTCTTCAATGCGGTGCGCGATTCTGTCTCGGACAAATTCCTGACGGTCTACAAGGCCGGCGAGCCACGTCCTGACGTGAGTACGCTGCTGTCACCGGCGGCTGCCGAAACCGACACCCCCGTCATGAAACGCCCCCGTGCCAAGAAAGTGGAGGTATAAGCCAATGAGCACCTCTCCCCACTCCGGCAGTAACCGTATCCCGGGCGTAGGCCGCTTGACCCCGGCGAAGACCGTTCGCTTTACATTCGACGGGCAGAGCCTGACCGGCCTCGAAGGCGACACGCTTGCCTCGGCACTACTGGCCAACGGCATTCATCTCGTTGGGCGCTCGTTTAAGTATCACCGGCCCCGCGGCATTCTCTCTGCAGGCAGCGAAGAGCCGAACGCGCTGGTCGATATCGAACGCGACAAATCGCGCAAGCAGCCAAATGTGCGTGCGACCGTGCAGGAGATCTACGACGGTCTCAAGGTCAAATCACAGAATCGCTGGCCGTCGCTGACCTTCGATGTCGGGGCGATCAACGATGTGTTCTCGCCGATGTTGCCCGCCGGCTTTTACTACAAGACTTTCATGTGGCCCAAATTTGCCTGGAAGACAATTTACGAGCCGAAGATTCGCGCCGCTGCCGGGCTCGGCGTGGTTCCGGACGAGGCCGATACCGACCGCTATTCCAACCGGTTTGCTCATTGCGACTTGCTGGTTGTCGGCGCCGGTGCCGCTGGTCTGACTGCAGCTCTCAGCGCAGCGTCGAGCGGAGCAAGCGTGATCATCTGCGACGAGCAAGCCGAGCCAGGCGGTGCCCTGCGTTATGAAAGCGATGTCATCATCGACGATCTGCCCGGTTTTGAATGGGCCGCTGCAGCGATCGCGAAGTTGCGCGCGTTGGACAATGTCACCGTCCTGACCCGTACGACAGCGTTTGGCTACTATGCCCAGAATTTCGTCGGTCTGGTAGAACGCATCAGTGACCATTTGAGCAATCCGGCGTCCGATATGCCGCGTGAACGGCTATGGCAGGTTCGGGCGAAAAAGGTCGTGCTCGCCACAGGTGCTATCGAGCGGCAGATGGTCTTTGCCAACAATGATCGCCCGGGTATCATGCTTGCTTCGGCGGCGCGAATATTCCTCAATCAATATGGCGTTGCCATCGGCCGGAAGGTCGGTGTCTACACCTCAAACGATTCGGCCTATGCGGCGGCGATCGACCTCAAGCGCGCGGGTATCGACGTGCCCGTCATCGTGGATACGCGCGACAATCCAACGCCGGCCGTCGTGGACGCTGCCCGCTCACTCGATATCGAGGTTCTGACTGGCCACGCCGTTTTCAGCGCCGGCGGCAAGCGGCGCGTGTCGTCGATGTCGATCCAGCCGACGAGGGGCGGTAGCGAACGGAAGGTCGCCGTCGATGCGTTGATCATGTCCGGCGGCTGGACGCCATCGGTTCATCTGTTTTCGCAGTCCCGTGGCAAGGTCGCATGGGATGCGGCAAACGAGCGCTTCCTGCCGGGCACCTACGCGCAGGAATGTGTTTCGATAGGAGCCTGCAACGGAACCGACGGTTTGCAGGCAACGCTAGACGAGGCCCATGCAGCAGGCGGAGGCAAAAGCAAGCCTATTGTCGCGACTGGCGGTACCAATTGGATCGGGGGCATGATCGGCTCGGCGCCCGGCTCCGGTGCCGACACAACTGTCAAGGCTTTCGTCGACTTTCAGAACGACGTTACGGCCAAAGATGTACGGCTGGCCGTGCGTGAGGGCATGCATTCCATCGAGCATGTCAAGCGCTTTACAACCAATGGCATGGCGACCGATCAGGGCAAAACCTCGAACCTGCATGGCCTCGCCATCGCTGCCGAGGCGTTGAACCGGCCGATCCCGGCGGTGGGTCTGACGACCTTCCGCGCTCCATTCACGCCAGTTACCTTTGGCGCGATTGTCAACCACGCGCGGCATGATCTGTTCGATCCGACCCGCCGCACGCCTATGCACAGCTGGCACGCGACGCAGGGCGCTGCTTTCGAGGACGTCGGTCAATGGAAGCGTGCCTGGTACTACCCCCAGGCGGGCGAAGACATGCACACTGCGGTCAATCGCGAATGTGTTGCCGTGCGTAATCAGGCTGGCATCTTCGATGCATCGACGCTTGGCAAGATCGAAGTGGTCGGCCCGGATTCTGCGAAATTCCTTGAGCTGCTTTATACCAATCCCTGGGAAAAGCTTGGCGTCGGACGCCTTCGCTATGGAATCATGCTGCGCGAGGACGGCTTCATCTACGACGACGGCGTTGTCGGCCGACTGGCGGAAGACCGTTTTCATGTGACAACGACAACGGGCGGTGCGCCGCGCGTCATGCATCATATGGAAGATTACCTCCAGACCGAATTTCCGCACCTTGATGTCTGGCTGACTTCGACGACCGAGCAATGGGCTGTGATTGCCGTGCAGGGTCCGAAGGCTCGTGAGATCATAGCACCGCTGGTCCAAGGCATTGATATGTCCAACGAATCCATGCCGCATATGAGCGTGCGCGAAGGAACGATTTGCGGCGTGCCGACACGGCTGTTCCGCATGTCGTTTACCGGCGAAACAGGCTATGAAATCAACGTGCCGTCCGACTATGGCCGGGCCGTCTGGGAGGCCGTCTACGAACGAGGCAAGCCTTTGGGCCTGACGCCTTATGGCACCGAAGCGATGCATATCCTGCGCGCCGAAAAGGGCTATATCATCGTTGGCCAGGATACGGACGGCACCGTCACACCGCAGGATGCGGGATTGACCTGGGCTATCGGGAAGAACAAGACGGACTATGTTGGCATTCGCGGCCTTTTGCGGCGGGACCTGGTGGCCGACGGCCGTAAACAGCTTGTCGGTCTGAAAACGGTTGATCCGACGACGGTTTTGGAAGAGGGCGCGCAGATTGTCGCAAACCCGAACCAGCCGGTACCAATGACCATGATCGGTCACGTGACATCGTCCTATTGGTCGGAGAATTGCGGCCGCTCCATTGCTTTGGCGCTGGTGATCGACGGATCAAAGCGGCTTGGCGAAACGCTATACGTACCAATGCCGAATGGCGTGATCGAAGTGGAAGTCACCGGCACCGTATTTTTTGACGAGAAGGGGGAGCGCTTGAATGGTTGAGATCGTCCAGGCAACACGACGTCATCCGCTGCAGGCGGGCCCGCTGGATGTCGCTTCCGTCTCGGTCACCTTGGCGGACAACGCGACCCGTGTTTCGCTTCGCGCCAAGGACAATGCGCTTCCTGCGCTCTCCAAGGCACTGGGCGTGACATTGCCCGTGAAGCCGAAGACTACCGCGTCCAGCGGCGGCCGCGCAGCCCTTTGGATTGGCCCGGACGAATGGCTGATCATCGATGATGCCGATAGTGCTGTTGTTGCCGATCTTGCCAAGGCGAAAGTGCTGCATTCGGCGGTCGATATTTCACATCGCAATGTCGGGATTATTGTGAACGGCAGAGGCGCCGCCGCGGTCATCAATGGCGGTTGCCCGCAGGACCTGTCGCTGAAAACTTTCCCTGTAGGCGCTGCGTCGCGGACAGTTCTTGGCAAGATCGAGATCGTCCTGTGGCGGACAGGCGAGGACGTTTTCCGCGTCGAGTGCTGGCGATCATTTTCCAGTTATGCCTATGCATTTCTGCAGGAATCCGCGCGAGACGTCGCTATCTAGCGGATTCCGGATTTTTCGTATGTCGAACAACTTGGCAGAAGATAACTGGCCCGGGCAGTACAAACTGTAACGATTATATGCTAGTGGCGCTCAACTTTGGGCGGCCGACCACAATTGCGCCGCCGTTCGCCCCAATGAGATGCCCGGTGGCTGCAGTCTTACGCGGTCTCTTCGCATAGAGAATCGTGATGGCTGTCAGAAAGCGTCTGGTTATCAATTTTACCGGCTATGAAGGGTTGCATCCTGACAAGGTGCGCGGCCGATATTTGAACAGCTCTGCTGACTTCAGCCGCCTCTGGCACGCAAAGACGAAGACCGGACCGATGCTGGCGGAGGGGCCGAACATCGCTTCCATGCATATCGAAACCACCGGCGCAAATTGGCAGACCGAAACGGAATTCTGCCAATATGGTAGCGCCGATATTTTCGACACCTACGCTGCGAGAAACGTGGCGGCGCGTTTTGCCACGGGGCTCATGGCGTTCCTCGATATCATCTTGAGTGGTACGTTCTTTCGCTATCTCTGGACGAGTTGGCGGTTCTGCATCTTCTTCCTGTGGCCGTTTGCGTTCGCCTGCTTCGTCACGCTGGTGACAATCTGCCTCGGCCTGTCGCCACTCTTGGGCGGGTTCAACGCACTCCATCTGATCTGGACGATACCACTGGCATTGCTGTTCGGCCGGCTGCTGGTCCGTTGGCCAGGCGACAAGGTGTTCTTCTCCTATTTGCTGGATGATTGGACCGCAGCATCCGACCGTATTCACCAGCGTAATCCGAGACTGTTGCAACGCAGGCGCGAGTTTGCGGAGCATCTCGTGCGTAAATTGCAAACGAGTGATGCCGATGAGGTTGTGATCGTCGCGCATAGCCTTGGGACCGTTCCTGCCGTGGAGGCCATAGCCGATGTCTGGCGCAGCAACCCGCAACTTCTAAAACAAAAGCCCGTGTCGCTGCTGGCTGCGGGCTCGTGCCTGCTGATGATCGCCTTTCACCCGCGGGCGACGAGCTTGCGCGAAGACACAAGGGCCGTTCTCCAGGAAACGCCGGTGCTCTGGGCCGAGTTTCAGACCATCACCGACATCATCCATTTTTATAAGTCCAACCCCGCAGCTGCGCTGGCAATAACGGTCGTCGACCAACCGATCATCCGCCAAGTCCGCTTCAAGAATATTCACAGCGCTACACGCTATGCACGTGCGAAGGCCAACTTCTTCAAGATGCATTTGTTGTTTCTGAAGGGCGCACAAATCCGCAATCCTTACGATATGGGGATGTTCGTGCAAGGCCCGTTCGAATTCAGGGACCTTGTGACCACCTATCGGGAAAGCGGTGCGCCGCTTGATGCGGCCGGCAGCCTCACGTGAACCTGCTCAGTCCATTTCCGGCGGGTGTTCCAGAACCGCGATAGTGAGCCAATTGGCGACAAGCGCGGGCTTGAGGGAGTTTTCGATCTCAAGCGTTACTTCATAATTGTTGAGAACACGGCCCGAAGGGCGGATATCAGCATCCACGAGCTTGAAGCGGGCACGTACTCGCTTGCCGGATTTTACCGGCGCCATGAAGCGCACTGTGTCGAAACCGTAGTTGATGCCCATGGTCGCGCCTTCAATCATCGGGAGCGCCTCATAGGCCAATGTCGACAGCAGTGAGATCGTCAGAAAACCATGAGCGATAGTGCCGCCAAAGGGCGTTTCCGCGGCGCGTTCCGGATCGGTATGAATGAACTGATGATCATCGGTCGCGTCAGCGAACAGATTGATCATTTCCTGGCTGACCACGCGCCATTCCGAACAGCCGATTTCAGTTCCGATGGCTGCAGTGAGTTGCTTGAGCGTAACCGCTTCTTTCATAATCCCGTTTCCAAACGTAATCTCGAAACTGTTCGATAGACCGTTGCAGCCAGATTGTCATCCCTCAAGCAATTCTTGTCTAAGCGGTCCACTGCCTGATGTCGTCGCGCTCGCCGATCAGCGCAAGGCCGTGAGCGATCGAAAGAAGTTCGCCGCCGCTCTCGATTCGATCCTGGTCGAACCGCTCGGTAAAAATGCGACGGACCGCCGGAACGAAGGATGTACCACCGGTCAGGAATATCTTGTCGATATGGGCAGGCGAGGTCTTCGTCTTTTCGAGCACATCATCAAGCGCGCCTTCGATACGGGCCAGATCGCTGGCGATCCACCCTTCGAAATCGGAGCGGCGGATAGTTTTGTGGCCACCGTGCCCGAGTGGTGCAAAATCGAACGCCGCTTCATCTGCCGATGAAAGCGCGATCTTGGTGGCAGACACGGCCTGATAGAGCGGATACCCTTCGTCGTGGTCGACCAGATCGACAAAAATCTCCAGCTTTTCCGGCTCAAGGCTGTCACGGACGAGTTTTTTCAAAGCGGCAAACTCGCGCGAGGTCTTGAATATCGAAAGCTGGTTCCAGCGCCCGAAATTGGCGTACCACGAGGCGGGGACTTCGAGGGTCTTGTCGAAGCTTCGAAACAAGCTGCCTTTGCCAATCTGCGGCGCGACGATCTGGTCGATCATGCGATAATCGAAATGATCACCGGCAACGCCTACGCCAGAATGGCCAATCGGTGTCGCGTTGAGCTTTCCAGCCGTTGTTTCAAAGCGGATGATCGAATAGTCGGTCGTACCGCCACCGAAATCGGCAACCAGTACTGTCGCGTCGGTTTTGAGATTTTGGGCGAAGTAGAATGCTGCTGCAACCGGCTCATAAGCGAAGTGGATTTCCGGAAATCCAAAGCGCGTCAATGCTTCGTTGTAGCGCTCGGTTGCCAGCACCGGATCAGGATTTGCGCCGGCGAAATGTACGGGGCGTCCGGTGACCACACGCTTTATGTCCGAAGGCCAGTTGCCATCTGCATAGATTCTAAGGCGCCGCAGGAATATCTCCATCAGGTCCTCGAAAGTCTGGCGCTTGGCGAAGATCAACGTGCCCTGGAACAGCGCACTTGCGGCAAAAGTCTTGATGGATTGCAGGAAACGGCATTCGCCGGGATGGTCGATAAACTGCCGGATGGCAGCATGTCCGGCCTCGACTTTCAAAGCGGATGCGCCTGCGAGGGGGTCCTTCATGAACGACAAGGCGGTTCGCATGCTGTCAGCCGTGCCCGCCGCACTGGTGAATGCCAGCGAGCGGGTCGACGATCCATCGGCCAAGGCCATAACCGTATTTGTCGTACCAAAGTCGAAACCCAGCGCCTGAGCCACGGCAGCGCTCCTTTTGTATCGGAAATTGAGTGGTCGAGAATCTATGAAGGGCCGCGCAAAGCACCGCCTCGAATGGGAGCGCGCGTCATGGCATAGCGGGGCAGTGGATGCAAGAGACCTACGCTTGAACTTGCGGATGTTCGCTATTTTTAACGAAATCCACAAAAGCCCGAAGCGGCGCCGGCATGTGCCTGCGGCTCGGATAGTAGAGACGAGGGCCCGTAAAGCTCTGCCACCAGGGGCTGAGCACCGGGACGAGTTCGCCGCTGGCCAACGCCGGGCTCAAGTATTCCTCGAATGTATAGATCAGCCCAATACCGGCAATGGCAGCACCAACCCCGATATCCGCAGTCGAGGCAATGAGCGGACCGTTGGGGGTGATTTTTAACAGCTTGCCGTTTCGTTCAAATTCCCAGTTTAGAACAACGCCACTGGCAAAGCGGTGACGTATGCAAGCGTGATGGACGAGATCGCGCGGATGCTCGAGCTTGCCGTTGTTTGCGAGATACGATGGTGCTGCTGCAACCATGAAGCGCTGGGTGCGGGGGCCTATCGGGATTGCAATCATATCGCGCTCGATGCTTTCGTCGTAGCGTATTCCCGCATCAAATCCTGCCGCCAGCACATCGATGAAAGTGTCGACGGCAGAAATCTCCAGCGTGATTCCGGGATATGCTGCAAGGAATCGGTTGACGATCGTCGGCAGGATCTTTTGTGCCACGATGACCGGCACATTGAGCTTGAGCGTGCCGGTAGGGCTGTCGCGAAAATTATTGAGAGCATCGAGCGCTCCGGCAATCTCTCCCAGCGCCGGATCAAGACGTTCAAGCAGCTGCGTTCCGGCCTCGGTTGGTGTGACGCTGCGCGTTGTGCGGTTGAGCAATCGTACGCCAACACGCGCTTCCAGCCGGCGAATGGCTTCACTCAAGGAAGACGCCGACACACCGCGAAGCGCGGCCGCCGCGCGAAAACTGCGGGCATGCGCGACAGCTACCAACGCACCAAGGTCCGACAGATCAGGCTCAATCATTGTGCATTTTTCCGAACAACCCGTACACAATAGACGGTATTATCGCACAAACATAGTTGTTTTATATTGATGGGGAAGTTTGAAAACCGGAGTTAGAATATGCAATATCGTCAACTTGGAAAAACCGGACCGCGTGTTTCCGAAATCGGTCTCGGCTGCATGGGCATGTCGGGTATTTATGGGCCGTCCGATCGCGCCGAAAGCGTTTTGACCATTCATGCTTCGCTTGATGCAGGGATCAATCTTCTCGATACGGGCGATTTCTACGGCCAGGGCCACAATGAACTGCTGATTGCGGAGGCCTTGAAGGGCAAGAAGCGCGAAGACGTGGTAATCAGCGTCAAATATGGCGGGCTTCGCGATCCCGCGGGCGGCTGGTCCGGCTTTGACGCAAGGCCGCAAGCGACCAAGAATTTTCTCGCCTACTCGCTGCAACGCCTGGGTGTCGACTATATCGACATATATAGGCCGGCAAGACTCGATCCCAATGTACCGATCGAAGATACGGTTGGTGCGATCGCCGACATGGTCAAGGCCGGTTATGTCAAGCATATTGGCTTGTCCGAGGTTGGTGCGGCTACTATCCGGAAGGCCGCAGCCGTTCACCCAATCGTCGACCTGCAGATCGAGTATTCGCTGATTTCGCGCGGCATCGAAGACGGTATTCTCCAGACCTGCCGCGAACTCGGGATCGGGATCACCGCCTATGGCGTGCTTTCACGTGGTCTCATCAGCGGGCATTGGAAAAAGGGTAACACGGATCCGGGAGATTTCCGCACGCACAGCCCAAGGTTCCAGGGGGACAATGTCGACAAGAACTTGGCGCTGGTCGAGGCGTTGCAGAAAATTGCAGCCAGCAAGGGTTTGACGGTGGCGCAGATCGCCATCGCCTGGGTCGCGGCGCAGGGCGAGGACATCGTACCGGTGATCGGTGCGCGACGGCGCGACCGGTTGAGCGAAGCGCTGGGTGCAATCGACGTCAAGCTGACAAGAGAAGACCTGAGCGCTATCGAACATGCCGTGCCGAAAGGCGCTGCTGCCGGGACGCGCTATGCCGAAGTGCAGATGGCGCATCTCGATAGCGAAGTTGGCGTTCACCATTGAGTGCCCATCCCGGAAGCCGTACTGTTTCCGGGATGTTGTCTTGTGATTACATCGGCGGAACGACGCCGTTGGTGCCGACCACGACGCGCTTCGAGGTGAGGGTGCCATCGCTACCCTTCTCGGCGGCGACAAAGACAGTCGCGCCGGGCTTCAGATCGTCCTTTGTGGCCTGTGCAAGGGTAACGATCGGCGTGCCGTCGGGAACCGCGATCTTCTTTTCGCCGCCACGATAGGTGACTGTAAGGGTACGGCCATCGACGTCCTTGACCGCATCGGCGACCGTGGCGTTTGTCATGCTGCTATTTGGCTTCAGATCCCAGGGACGGTCGCCTTCGCCTGTGCCCTTGAGCGCAGCCGGAAAGATCACGACCTCAAGCGCGCTGTTGCCCCCTTCGCTTTTCGGCACGTTGGTTATCCCAACGAAATCGCCCTTCTTGATGTCATCCAGCGACGCCTTTGCAACGCCGCCGACAACCCAGCCATCACTCAAGGTGACAGTTGCATCCGGTCCTTCTCGTGTTTTGACGACAATGGATGTGTCGTTGAAGCTCTCGATTGTTCCACGGACATTGACCCTGTTGGACGCCTTCGTCGTCATGGTTGACGGACCCTTCTTCATCATGCTTTGGGCGCTGGCCTCCAGCGGCAGCGCCATCCCCACGCCAGCGGCCAGAGCCAGTATCGGAAGGGTCGATCTCAACATTTTTAAGTCCATGACTTTGTACTCCTATATGCACAGGCGTCCGGCGGGCGGGATTACCCAGCCGGTTTCGGCGCCTGTTTTTCCACGTGTCCGCCAAACTCGCGTCGCATGGCGGACAGGATCTTGTTGGCGAAGTCGGCGTTGCCGCGCGAAGAGAACCGTTCCTGTAGGGCAGCGCTGAGAACGGGCGTCGGTATCGCCTCGTCGATCGCGGCCATGACTGTCCAGCGGCCTTCGCCCGAATCCGAGACGCGCCCCTCATAGCTCGCGAGCGCGGGATCGCCATGCAAGGCATCGGCCGTGAGGTCGAGAAGCCACGAACTGACGACGCTGCCGCGGCGCCATACTTCGGCAATGTCCGGCAGGTTGAACTCGTATTGATAATGCTCGGGATTCTGTAGCGGTGTCGTCTCGGCATCGACCTCATGCGAGCGCAGACCAATATCCGCATTGCGCAGAATGTTGAGGCCTTCCGCATAGGCAGCCATCAATCCGTATTCGATGCCATTATGGATCATCTTGACGAAGTGTCCGGCGCCATGCGGCCCGCAATGCAGGTAGCCTTGATCGGCCGTGCTGTCGGCGACAGGGTTCTCCAGCCGGCTCGGTGTTTCGGGCACATTGCCTTTGCCGGGAGCAAGGGCGGCAAAGATGGGAGAAAGGTGTTGAACAATATCCTTTTCGCCGCCGATCATCAGGCAATAGCCGCGTTCGAAGCCAAATATACCGCCGCTCGTACCAACATCGACATAGTGGATGCCGCTGGATTTCAGCTCGCCGCTGCGGCGGATATCATCGTGATAGTAGGAATTGCCGCCATCGATGACGATATCGTCCTTGTCGAGCAGCGGGACCAATTGTCCCAGAACCTTGTCCACGACTGCAGCCGGCAACATCAGCCAGACCGCGCGGGGCTTTGCCAGTATGGCGACAAATTCCTGCAGCGACGTGCTGCCCTTGGCGCCGAGGCTCTGTAACTCCACCATGCTCTCGGCGCGCGTGTCGTAAACCACACAGTCGTGGCCATGCTTCATCAGGCGCTGCGCCATGTTGCTGCCCATACGCCCCAGTCCAATCATACCAAGCTGCATCTCGAATCTCCGCCGAAGGTTGGAATTGTTCAGAAGGCTACACCTAAACGGCGACAGGGCAATGCCACCGACAACGTAGGTCGGCATATATGGCGGCACAAGCGATGCACCTGGTCATAAGATCGTGATGGAAGACTACGGCCGAGGACAGTGGCCTACGCGTCGCCGGCCTACCGAGACAGCCAGCTGTGGCGCGCGCGCCCGCAACCGATCCGCCAAAACCAGACGAGCCGTCAAGATCATTTCAAAAATTCAATTAAATCGGGAACAATTGCATTTTGTGAAATACAGAAGACTGTATCCCATTGAAATTATGTGGCTTTTTTGCACTAGTGAATTTCTATTTTTCAATACCACCCAATTTGGCCCCTCTCACGTAGTTGCACTTATTGACAGCAGCAGACGCCTTGGGCCAATCCGTTAAGCAGCATTGCATTGCATATATTTAAAAAACTTTTTCGAGCGAAATCAAGGTTTCGCCATAGTGATTATTTTTACGCGAGGATATCGCATGGCTTGGGAATACTTAAATAGATCAGTTTCTGTAAATTTTGTTGCATTAGCCTTGATGACGATCGGTGTGCCTCAGCTATCTATCGCCCAAGAAACGCAACCTCCGGCTGCTACAGCACCACAAACTTCTGGTAATCCTGCGGGATCTGCCGCTCCAGCATCGGCACAACCTGCAACGCCTGATGTTACCTCCGTCAAATTTGAAGATTGGTATTATCGCTGTGTTGATACGCAGGTGGCTGATGGAAAAGCTGCTGCGTCGTGTGAAGTGGCGCAGATCGCTCAGGTCAAGCAGAACGGTCAGGACGTCAATATTCTGACGCTGGCAATTGCCAAGACGACGCCGGCTCCCGCTGCCAAAGGTAAAGAGGCTAAATCGCAGCCAGCGCCCGGGTCGGAGCTGTTGTTAATGGCACTGGTTCCGCTCAATGTGTTTTTGCCTTCGGGGTTTAGCATTACGGCGGCTGACAAACCCGTTGCGCAGATGGCTTACCGCAACTGCAATCAGGCGGGATGCTGGGCTCAAGTGAACCTCGATGCAAAGATGTTGACTGCGCTGCAGAAGAACAGCGATGCGGCAGGCAGCCTTCGCCTGATGAATGGTCAAAACATCAATATCAAGTTTTCGCTGAAAGGGCTGTCGGCTGCGCTGACAGAACTTCAGAAGCCTGCTTCGAAATAAGGCGGGCCTATTGATGAATTTGACTTGGCGGCACCATTTTGTGACGTGGACAGCGCTTGCTTCGTTGCTGGCGGCGGGTGCAGCTTTTGCCCGGTCTCCTACCCAAAAGTCTCCGGCAGATGATTTCGCGCGGCGGCAGGCGGAACAAGAACAGGCCGATCGGCTGGAAGCGTTGAAGAAACAGACGCCGAAACCGAATGCGGCGCTTGATGCACCACAAACCGGACCGAAGATTCAAACCGGTGGACCTTGCTTTGCCATAAACACTGTCGTCGTTGAGGGCGTAAAGCAGTTCTCGGCAAAGGACATTGCTTCGGTCACCCGGCCATACGAGAAAAAATGCGTGGGTCTTGCCGAGATCAACACGCTGCTGCGTGACCTGACCTATGTCTATCTCAATAAAGGTTACATCACCTCGCGGGCTTACGTGCCCGAGCAGGATATAAGGGCTACCCGGACACTACGCCTGATCGTGGTGGAAGGTGCGCTGTCCGATATTTATCTCAATGGCAAGCCAGCGGATTATCCGACTGTTCTCGGAACGGCTTTTCCGGGGATGAAGGACAGGATTGCGAATATTCGCGATATCGAGCAGGGGCTCGATCAGATCAACCGCTTGTCCTCGAACAATGCCAAGACAGCGATGCTGCCTGGCAAGGGCGAAGGCACATCCGTTCTCAACGTGGAGAACAAGCCGGATATCATCCCGTGGCATGTTTCCGTTGCCAACAGCAACCTTGGACAGGAGCAGACAGGCACGTCCAAAAGCTCGGTGTCTTTCCGCATGGACAATCTGCTGAGCCTCAACGATCTCATTGCACTCAATTATGAACATACCGGCCCCGATTATCCTTGGGGCGACGATGGCTGGGGGAAGAGTGACAGCTACTCGGGCACTGTCAGCATTCCCTATGGCTATTGGACGTTCTCACTTAATGGCTCGTGGTATGAATACGACAGCGAGACCCAGGGTAATTTTAGCACGATCAAGACATCCGGTGATTCCAGCCAGCTGGGCCTTGGTATCGATCGCGTCATTGGTCGCGACAAGGATTCCATCACCACCCTCAATACCGGACTGGCTTACAAGGAAACCAACAATTTCCTGCTTGGCAGTAAGATCGAAGTGGGAAGTCGGGAATATACGGTTGCCAATATTGGCATATCGCATTCGCGCCGCATGCTTGGCGGGCTCTGGGTGCTTGATGCGGGCTACGAACAGGGTCTTGATCTCTTCGGTGCGGTTGAGCGGGGTGATCCCGGCGCCGGCAATGCCAATCCGGACTTTGCCAAGTTTACGGCAACGATTAATGCAACCAAACCCATCGAGGTGGCAAAGCAGCGTTTCGAATTCAGCTCGCTCCTCACTGGTCAGTATTCTCCGGATAATCTGTTCGGTGCCGAACAAATCTCGCTTGGCAGCTATTCGAACGTGCGTGGCAGCCGGGACAGTCTTTTGTTCGGCAACAATGGCTTCTTCAGCCGCAATGAGTTTGTCTGGAGAACTTTGCCTTGGGCAAACAATGCGCTGCTGACGAAACGCCTCGGCGAATTCCGCCCCTATGTCGGGCTCGATTACGGGCATGTGTTCTCACAACAGAAGTATGGGATCCCGGAGGGCGACATGACCAGTTGGAGTGCAGGTGCACGGCTTGCCGGAGGCACTCTTTCCGCTGATGTCGGTTACTCCGGCATTTTACAAGCGAGCGCCGATACGGATCACAGCGGGCTCTTTTATTTTTCAACATCAGTGCGTTGGTAGGCAATCAGAGGGACGAATATGGATAACCAGCGATCAACAACCTTCCTACGCACCTTCACAATGATGGTCTTGTCCATTGGCTGCACCGTTGTGCTTGCCGGTTGTGTCACGCAGGATCCGCGACTTACTGCAGCTCTCAAAACCACGAGAATAGTGGACGTCCGTGTTGAATCTACTCCGGACGTCCAGATGGGCATGCCGCTTCTGAATGGCGTTACGCAGGAATCGCAAGTCGCGGCAGTCTCTCGTGTGCTGCAAAGCACATTGGCACGCGATCTCAAAGGATATCCCGGTGGCACGGTCCCAGCACGACTTGTTGTGACCTTGCATGACGTCGATGTGGCATCGGCACCCGGCCGCATTGTTGCAGGCACGAACAGTTTTATCGACGGAACGGTGCGGATCGAGGATGTGCGGACAGGAAAGCTGATCGCACAGCCACAAAGAATACGTACCAACGATATGACAGTCAGGGGCGGCGGGTTGGCCATCATTCCAGCAATGATTATCAACGCAGCCGTGACACCCAATCAGACTGCTGTTGCTGCCACTTTGGCTGAAACGTTTGCAAAGAAGGTCAAATCTTGGCTCACGCCGGCAAAAGGCTGACTTTTATGAGACCAAACGCATCCCCCCACGACGAACGGGACAAGGCGATGAACAAGAAGTTTGCAAGCAAGCCGATAGTTGCGCGAAACAAGCCAATGAATTCAGCCGTGGCCAGGGCGGGCTATTTGGGAAGATTTGTCCGTCAAGCGTCCGCGACATTCCTCAGCGCTCTTCTGGTCTTCCAGCCTGCCTTGCTTCAGGCTCAGCAGGTATCACCTGACGTAACTGCTCCGACGGTTAACCAGCCAGGGGTAGGCGTTGCACCCAATGGTGTTCCGCTCGTTGATATCGTCACGCCGAACAGCACGGGTCTGTCGCACAACAGGTATGATCAGTTCAATGTCGGCACACCCGGCCTCATTCTCAACAACCATAATGCAGAGGTTGGGACTTCGAACCTTGGTGGTGTGACACCGGGTAATCCCAATCTGAAGAACTCCGGACCTGCCACTGTCATTCTCAATGAGGTCACCAAGCAGAATCGCAGTGCCCTGAATGGAGCAATCGAAGTATTTGGCGGCAAAGCCGATGTCATCATTGCTAACCCGAACGGCATTACGTGCGACGGCTGCGGGTTCATCAATACGCCACGTGCTACGCTGACAACAGGTGTCCCGGATATCGGGGCCGATGGACGCCTCAATGGCTTCACCGTCAATGGCGGTGATGTCACTTTTGGTGAAAAGGGCGGTAATTTTGTCGATGGAAAGGGCAGCGTCGATCTCTTCGATGTGGTTTCGCGCTCAATCAATGTCGATGGTAGAGTTTTTGCCAAGGATTTGCGCCTGACTGCAGGGCGCAACAAGTTCAATTATGTGACCGGTGAAGCAAGAGCGCTCGATGCCACAACGGGTGCGCCGGAATACGCCATTGATGGTTCGGCGCTTGGTGCCATGCAGGCGAACCGTATCAAGATCATCGTCACCGAAAAGGGCGCGGGCGTTCGTATGCGCGGCGACATGGCTGCGAATGCGGGTGAACTATCGCTTTCTTCCGACGGCAAAATTTCCATTGGCAATGCTTCCGGAACTGAGGGCGTTACCCTGCGTTCCCAAGCCAGTGTTGCAGCCAATCGTGTCACGTCCAAGAAGCGTGTTGTTGTTCAAGCGGACAAGGGTATTACGCTGCAATCAGCGGCGGCCGATGATGATGTGGTGCTTGATGGTGGATTGGGACTTCTGTCCGTCGCCGGTGATATCGGCAGTGTACAAAAGAACGTTCAGCTGTCATCGACAGGAGGCATCACCGCAGGAAGCGTAACAGCGATGGCTGGCGCGGCTTCACTCGCCAGCACATCCGGCAATATTGCTATCGCAGGCGCTGTGACATCAGGAAATGATCTGACAATTTCGGCAAATGCCGGTTCAATCACGGCGGCATCGCTGGTCAGTTTCAACGACATAACGCTGACATCAGGGCTTGATATCGGCGTAAACAACGATGTTCTGGCCGCTGGCAATCTCGTTGCAACAGGCCAGTCAATCAAAACAGGGACAATGATTGCAGGTCTTGATTTCGCTGCAACGAAAGCCGATCCCAACGGCAAGACCATCCTTGGATATTCGGGCGATCTGCTTCTGGCGGCGGCAAACACCATCAATTCGACAGCGCTGCTTTCAGCGGGTGACATGAATGTCAGTGCCGCAAGTTTGACCGCTGGCAACCTCACCAGCCACAAGAACCTTACCATTAATGGTGCGGCCAGCCCGACGACCGCGAGTGCTACGAGCGCCTCGGGCGGTCGCGTGGATGTCAGCGGTCAAATTCTCGCCGGACAGAATGTCCTCATCACCGGTCAGGGCATTGCAGCCAACGCAATCATATCAGGCGTGAACTTCGCCGCATCCGGCAACGGCACTATTGTCCTCGGATCAACCGGTGGTGCGACCACTGCGAGCGATCTCATTCTTCGTGCGGCCTCAGGCCCGGTAAAGGTCGCCACGCTTTTGAGCGCGGGCAATCTCAATGTTCAAGCAGCGAGCCTAACGGCGCAAAACGTCACCGGACACGGAACCATCGGAATAACAAGCGATGTCAATGTGTCAGGTCAGTTGCTCGGTGCTTCCGACATTGTCATCAATGGCAAGACCATATCGGTTGGTAAGTTGATCTCAGGTGTTGATTTCGGGGCAACCAACGCAGGCGGCGGCAATATTGTTCTCACCCAAAGCGGTGATCTGACGTTAAATGCATCTGGCGGTTCGATCAACACTGTGACAGTTTTGAGCGCGGGTAATCTGGACGCGACCGCCGAAACCATCAATGCCACTAATATCACCGGCCATAAGAATATTAGTCTGACCGGCAACACCACTGTCAGGGGCCAATTGCTTGCCGCAAACAATGTTTTCATCACGGGGCAAGCTGTATCAGCGGGTTCGATCGTATCGGGTGTCGATTTTGCGGCCAGCAGTACATCGCTATCGGGAGCCATCTTACTCGGCTTGTCGGGCGATCTTGTTATCAACGCCACACCATGGGGGAATGTGAATTCAGGAACATTGCTGTCTGCTGGACAGCTTGCTGTTACTGCTG
This sequence comes from Phyllobacterium sp. 1468, assembly GCF_031455525.1. Classification (NCBI taxonomy): domain Bacteria; kingdom Pseudomonadati; phylum Pseudomonadota; class Alphaproteobacteria; order Hyphomicrobiales; family Phyllobacteriaceae; genus Phyllobacterium; species Phyllobacterium sp. 1468. The sequence goes on from NZ_JAVDSX010000005.1 coordinate 20,380, forward strand.
CTTCCTTCACGGCGCAAAATGTCACCGGGCACCAGGTGATTGCCATAACGGGCGATACCAAGATTGCAGGTCAGTTGCTGGGTGGGGACAATGTTTCCATAGCGGGCGCGGGTATTAAAGCAGGCGGCATTGTTTCCGGGGTTGATTTTGCGGCAACAGCCAAATCGCCAACCGGTGATGTCGTGCTCGGGCGGACGGGGAATCTCGATCTGAACGCCACATCTGGCAGTATTGAAGTTGCCAATCTCTTATCGGCGGGCAATCTGAACGGAATCGCCGCTCAAAATATTACCGCCAATGCGCTTGCCCATCAGGCCCTCAATCTCTCAGCCGGAAATACGATAACCCTGACAGGTCAGTCGCTCTCCAGTTCTGATCTTGTCCTCAAAGCAGGCAATATTAATGTCGACACACTTGTCTCCGGCGTTGATTTTGTAGCCTCCGCTGCTTCCAGCGACGGCGGCCTCCTGCTCAAGAGCCAGACCAGCGGGACCGGTGCGACTGGACCGTCCGGCGCAATGGTTCTTGATGCAGGCCAAGGTTCGATTACAGCAAATAATCTGGTGAGCGGTGGCAACTTTGCCGCCCATGCAGTGCAGAATATTGGGTATAACAGCCTGCAAAGTTTTGAGGCGGCATCGCTTGCCGCCGATCATGGATCCATCAGCATCGACAAGACCACTCGCGCTGCCGGTGACATCAGCTTGACGGCGCAGAGTTTTGATTTCTCCAACAATCGCGGTCAAAACGTTGCCACAGCCAAGAATCTTATTCTGAATGCCGTCTCGGCCAGCTTTGCCGGAAGCAAGCTGACCTATGGCGGACTTAGCCTCAATCTCTCGGGAAGTGCTGATTTCACCGGCGCCAGTGTTCGCGCAGTTTCAAACAATGGCGGAATGGGCGATATCAACGTTAAGGCAACCACAATCAATACCAATAGTTCGACAGCTCTTCTGGCGCAGAACGATCTGACGCTCTCCCTTGCTTCACTTGTTAATCCCGGCCAGCTCGCAGCTGGTCGCGATCTGACCTTCAATATTGCCAGTGACCTTACCAATGCGCCAACGGGTCTCATCTATTCGGGCAATGATGCAAAACTCTATGCTGCCGGCAATCTCACCAATGATCAGGGTGCGATTATGGCCGGCCATGATCTTGCAATTGCAGCCGGTGCCAATGGTGCGAAGAACCAGTCGATCAACAATATCTCCGGCCTGATCCGAGCGGAGAATGACGTTTCGATCCTGACAGAAAATCTCACCAACAAACGCCTGACGACGCCGACTTGGGAAAATGTGCTGGTATCGAATGGTGATGTCGTCAAGTTCCAGATCAACCCTGAAACATGGGGTAAGCCGGTTGGGCTTCTGTTCAATGAACCAAATGTCAACAGCTGGCAAACGTTTATGGCCGACCCTGAGGCACAAAGGCTGTTCAAGGGGATTGAGCGGCCACTCAATACGAATGAATGGTTCGCAAAACTCTATGGTGTCATCACGCTTGTCGATGGCTCCTCATATCGAACCAGAGGCATCACCGCACCTGACAAGAACATGCCATGGATATGGAGGAACAATCTTGAGCCCAATCAGGCAATGATTGTCTGGCTGAAAAAAACGCAACCGCTTAATCCGGACGGATCGCTGCGCCTTGATCCGAAAGAACCAACCAAATCCGTGGCCAATCATGACGATAACAGTCAGTTTGCCTGGACTTTTACCTGGGATGACAACACGCAACTGCGTCAAACCATTCGCGAAGATCGTCTGACTGGCACGCAAAGTCCCGAGGCGATGATCCATGCCGGACGCAATCTCAATGTTGATGCGACGACGCTTACAAATTCTTATTCGTCCATTGAGGCTGGCGGCGATGCAAGCCTGAAAGGTTCGGTCCTTAACAACGAGGGTGTCGCTCTGCATCGCACCACGCTGACGCAATGCGAAGCGAAGGGCGGTTGTGAGGCCTATGACGCCTCAGGCAACCGTAATGCCGCCAATGATCTTGGCAACGGCGTTGCACGACTGACCAGCGATGTTGCCATTGGTGGTGCAGGCGGAACCATCAAGGCGGCGGGTAATCTCAATATATCGGGCTTTACTACCGTCAATAATACGGCTGCCGCGGGCTCCATGGCTGGCGCCGCGACGCTGGAGGCATCCAATACGCCTGCTGATCCAACGCTCAGTCTGACAGGTTTGACAGCAGGTGCAGCATTGTTCACGCCGAACGCTGCCCTGAACGCTCTACAGCAATCCGGCGGTTTGTTCGCCGGTAAGACCAGTGTCAATCTGACCCCTGAGCAAATCGCCAGCATCAAAGCAAATCTCGCAAGTTCTGTTGCCAAGCCGGATTCTGGCGGGGTTGGCGGTACAGTCCCCGGTCAAGTGTTTCTTTATGAAACACGAGTAGCATTCCTTGACGTCAGCAAATTTTATGGCTCGGGTTATTTTATCAACCGGATCGGCTACAATCCTGACCGAGAGATTCCCTTCCTCGGCGATGCTTTTTACGAAAGCCAGCTGATCGACCAGCAACTACGACAACTGGTGAATCAGGGGCTTGGCAAGGGTTCGTTCCTACCGGGTAGTGATGCCATCGAGCAGATGAAGCTTCTGCTCGACAACGGTGTTGACTACGTCAAGGCACATAATCTGAAAATGGGCGAGCAACTTTCCCCTGAGCAGGCTGCGGCGCTTTCCTCATCCATAGTCGTTTACCAGAAAAAGACTGTTGGTGGCATCGAGGTCCTGGTTCCGACCGTCTATCTAGCAAATTCGGACAAGGCGAATCTGACCGTCGCAGGGGCCCTAATTTCGGGCGGCTCGCTCGATATGGATGTGGGCAATGTCAATAATTCTGGTGCCATTGCTGCCAAGACCGATCTGAAAATTGCAGGAACCAATATCAAGGCCAATGGCGGCAGCTTTGTTGCGGGCGGAAATGTCAAACTTGTCTCATCAGGCGATCTGACACTTAGTGCCCAGTCCCTGACGATCGGCGGCACTAACATCGTAAATCCCAATGCGGGTGTCAAAGCTGGTGGCAATGCACAGCTTGCCGCCAACAACGACCTGACCCTGAACGGCGTATCCGTAAATGCTGGCGGTACTGGTGTACTGTCCGGCAACAACGTCGCCCTTGATGTTGCCAAGGTGGACAATAAGGGGACTGAGCTTGCCACCGGTACGAGTGTTACGACTGGCGGCAATCTCATCATCGCAGCCAATGACAATGTGAACGTCATTGGAAGTCGTGCCAAGGCGGGAGGAGCGCTTGAAGTTACGGCGACAAATGGCTCCGTCAATGTTGTCACGGCGGATGTTGCCAAGAAAGATGCAGGACAGCCCCATAACCGCCTGTCGGCGTTCGATTCCACCGCGCAAAAGCAATCGGAGCTGAGTTCCGGCGGCAACACCAGTATCAATGCTGGCGATGACATTCTCATCTCCGGCTCGAAAGTTAGTGCGGACGGCAGCGTCGGCTTGAAAGCTGGCGATGATATCAACATCACCACGGCGCAAAGCCGCACGGACCGGACGATGGATGAAAAATCCTCATCCACCATCACCAATACTGGGTCGGAAATCAATGCAGGCGGTTCTATTGCCGTGGCGGCAGGCGGTGTGTCCACAGCAACGGGAACATCGGTTGGGGGAGCGGACAAGGGTGATCTCAATATTATTGGCTCGAAACTTGCTGCGAATGGAAAAGTTCAGCTGAAAGCGGATGGGGATGTCACCATTGCCGAAGCGCAAGATTCGTCCATTGTTGACACCAAGACATCAAGCAAACGCATCTTTTCCAGCAAGGAAGCAACAACCCACACCGAAACCACCACGGCCGTCGGCGCGTCAATCAGCGGCGACGCGGGTGTCGATATCGCTTCTGGTGAAAATACCATCATTTCAGCCTCGAAGGTCCAGGCTGGAACGCCTGATAAAAAGGCCGATCTCAACGTCACCGCAGGCGGCGATCTGGTGATTGCTTCGGGCAAGGATACGCTGGAACGGCATGATGCCAGCAGCGGCAAGGGATTCCTGTCCAAGCAAAGTGCCAAGCTCGACAGCTATGACGAAAGAACCGTGGGTGCGGAACTCGGTGCTTCGGGCAGTGTCAACCTCAATGCGGGTGACAACGCTGTCATTGCGGGTTCAAAGGTGAGTGCTGGTGACAGTGTCAAAGTCGAGGGTGACAGTGTTTCCGTTATCGGGGCGCAGCAAAATCACGAGCTTGGATCCCAAAAGAAGAAGTCCGGTCTAGGTGCGGGGTCCGGCGATGGCTTTGTTTCCATCTGGGGCAAGGAACAGAAGGACGTAAAGCAGTCGGAAACGCTGAATATTCAATCGCAGCTCAGTGCCGGAAAGGATGTCATAGTTACTGCCCGTGATACGGATATCAACATTCTGGGCAGTCATGTTGCGGCTGGTCAGGATATCGATCTGTACGCCAATCGGGATGTGAATATCCTGCCCGGTGCAGAAAGCGCGTCATCCTATGAAAAAGAAAAGAAGTCCGGGTTTGGCTTATCCTTCTCGTCGGGCGGTGGAGGTGCATCCATTGGTATTGGTTTCGGCTCAACTACGGATAAGATTACGCAAGGATCAGAGACCAATGCTGTCTCGTCACTGGCAGCAGGCCGTGATCTGACGATCACAGCGGGGCGCAATGCCAACCTTCAGGCAGCACAGGTTGCCGGCGAGCGCAATGTCGATATCTGGGCAGTCGATGATGTCAATCTCCTGTCGGCCCAGGACAAGTCCAACTACCAAGAAGTGCATGAGAAGCTTTTCGCCGGTGTTTCGCTCAACGTATCCTCCGGTCTGATCAGCGCGGCGCAAAGCATCAACAGCTCGGCAGAACGTTTTGCCGATACATCGGGCGAGAGTCGAGCAAAAGCCGTCTCCAATGTTGCTATCGCTTCGCTGAATGCCTATCAGGCACTGAAGGACATTGCCAATATCGCCATGGGCAAACAACCCATTGGCGATGTTTCTCTGACGGTCGGTTTCCAGCAAAGCAAAAGCTCGGCCAAGGGCGATATTTCCACGCCGGTTCCAACCATCATCCGGGGCGGAAATTCCGTCACAATAGAAGCATCGTCGGGCAATCTGACCGGTCATGGCGCTCAGATCGTTGCCGGATACGACGAAAAAGGAAACCCTAACGGCAAGGATGGCGACATTGCTCTTATCGCAGGCAAGGATGTCATCCTTGAAAGCGCGCAGGAGCTGTCAAACAATTCGACCAAGAATTCCTCATCCGGTGTTCAGCTTGGGCTCAGCCTGACCACTGGAAGCCCCGTCGGCAATTTCAACTTTGCCAATGGCAAATCCAATGGCTCAACGCTTACTCAAGTCAATTCCCATGTGGACGGGACCGGAACGGTATTCGTTCAGTCGGGTCGCGATACGGCCTTGAAGGGGGCGACTGTCTCAGGCAGCGGCGTCACGATGGATATTGGCCGCAATCTCATCATCGAGAGCCAACTCGATCTGGCGGGCCAGAAAGCCAACCAGTTTTCCATCGGTGGCGGTTTTGGACCGACGGGATGGAGTCTTGGCGGGGCCCTGCAGAAAGCCAAAGGCGATGCGGCGCTCGTCGGTGAACAGTCCGGTGTTCATGCGGGTAAGGGCGGCTTTGACATTGCCGTGGGTGGCAAGACCTCGATCGTTGGTGGTTTGGTCACATCGGAAGCCACTCCTGCCTTGAACAGGCTTGAAACAGGGACGCTCGAAGTCTCCGATCTCGACACGCATTCCAACTGGAAGGCCACAACCTATGGTGGCGGTCTTGGCCCGAACGGTCCAACCATGGCCCCGCCGCTCAAGGAAGGCGAAAACGAAACCGGCAAGGCACTCTCCGCCATTTCGCCCGGTCAGATCGTCATTACAGATCCGGCAAACCAGCAGCAGAACTTGGATGATATCAGACGCGATGCTACCGATACCAATACGTCATTGCCTGGATTACCGGACCTGAAAAAGATTCTGGACGAGCAATACAAGACACAAGCCGACTATCAGGCTGCAGCGGCAACGCTTGCTACTGAAATCGGTAACATCTCCAACAAATTCTATGATGATGCCGTTGCCAACAATGACGAAGCGGGAAAGAAGCTCTGGGGGACAGATGGTCTTGGCCGTGCCGCTCTTCATGCGGCGGGCGGCGCGCTGCTGGGCGGTGTCAATGATGTGGCCGGAGCGATCAAGGGGGCACTTGGCGGTGCTATCGCATCGCTCTCCGCCGATTCCATCCACCAGCTGGTTGAAGCCGTCGTTGGTCAAACGAAATTTGCCAATACGGATGAAGGCCGTTTCCTGATCAACTCGGTTGCGGCAAGTCTCGTTCAAGGATTGGCAGCAGCCGCAGGCGGTGGTGATGCCGCTGCTTATGCAGGCAATGAATTTCAGAACAATTATCTGAAGCGAGAGGAAATTCTGCAGTTCAATGCCGAGCTGGAGAAATGTCGTCAAGATTCTGCATGTGACGACTATCAGGTCTTTTCCAAATTTTTCGACATATCTGCAGATCGTAACGGGCAGTGGAGCGCCTGTGACACGGAAGAGTGCAGAAAGACGCACTACGACGAATTCACGAGGGCCAAGGATGTCGCCGATCTGTTCCTAACCCCATTCAACTACAATAATGATCAGTATTACACTGCTCTCTTTAACCTGCAGTCGAACGAGGCTATCTCGAAAGTTAACGAAATCGCGATGGCCCGTCAGCAGGCATTGACTGACGCAAAGGATGAGTGTGGAACCGACGGCGCCTGCACCAAGCGCGTATCAGACGACCTCTTCAACAATTGGGCCGGGCAGAAAGAGAATAAGCAGCTACTCGCATTCGTATCCGGGATCGTTCTCAGCGTCATTCCCGGAGGCGGTGGGAAAGGTAATCCAGGAAAAGAAACTCCAAGTAAAACAATTGAGGTGGATGCTTCGCGTGCGACCAAGGGAACGCCGGAGTATGAGGCTCTCAACAATCCTCCATCTAATACCCGCGTAGAGATGAACAATGGAACGAAGTTTACAACCAATGAAGGGGGATATGTCGATGAGATTACTTATCAGCCGGTCGACAGTTCAGGTGTCCGTGATGGACGTCAAACTCTGGTTGGGAAAGAAGGCATAGCCGGTGATGTTGGTGGGCATATTCAAGCCTGCCGCCATGGCGGCACTTGTGACCGCCTCAATCTGTTTCCGCAGAATTCTAATTTTAATAGTGGTGCCTACAAGCGATGGGAGAATGAGATTACGCGCGCATTAAAGAATGGAGATACTGTTGGGTCTATAACGGTGCAATTTGAACGATCTAACCCATACAATGCGCGGCCTGATGCATTGCGTATTGAATACAATATAAATGGGGTTCCAGAGACGCGCCGATTTGTAAATCGACCAAGAGGTGGACAGTGAACCCTATAGAAGAGCAACGTCAGTTAATTGATATTTTGTATAGATTGATACACGATAGCCTAAATGGTGATTTTGATACAGCAAGTTGCTTGTTTGAATACTTCGTATCTATGGATGACGAAAGTACCTCCATAAGCACTCGCCTTTCCTATGTAAAAGACGGTGAAACGAAACACGCGCGACTTTCATACCCTGATGACGCTGTTTTATATGATGTAATACCCCAACTACACGCCAAAATGAAGGCGCACACGGGTGGGAATTGGCGCGCGTTCACATTAAGAATAAATGAGGATGGTAGTGTTAAGGTGAATTTCGAATATCCGGAAAAATAGCAATGTCAGTGAAACCTTCAGTTCTGATATTTAGCAAATACATTATGATTGGGTGGATGGCTGATACTCTCAATAAAAATTTATCAAAAACTCTCATCGATCTACTGTTTCATTAAGAGTCTGCTGATGATCAGCAGGTTAATGATGATTTCGCCGTGGCGTTAAAGCGCGCAGGCAACAAACGAAACGTCAACAAGCAGCAAGTCAGCCGGGGCGAATATCGGCGTTTCGGCAGGCGTCGGCCTCAATGGTCTGACCCCATTAGGGCTCACAGGCGGTTTCAATTTCGGCACGGGCAATTCCAACACCAGTGGCACCACCCAAGTTAACAGCCATGTCACCGGTACCGGCGGCGTCAGCATCGAATCCGGCAATGACACGACGCTGAAAGGCGCTGTTGTCTCCGGCGATACGGTCAAAGCCAAGGTTGGCGGCGATCTCAACATCACCTCCGTTCCCGACACCGGCGAGAGCAAGAATAAATCCGCTGGCATTGGCCTGCAATTTGCGGGTCCCTTGGATTTTGGCAGCCCGCTACCCGCACAGATCGGCAATATGGGCATAACCGGTGTCAACCCCAACGGCGGCACGGGCAATGGCAATACGGCGTGGATCACCGAGCAGTCCGGGCTCGTCTCCAAAGGCAGGATGGATGTCCATGTGGACGGCGCGACCAATCTTGACGCGGGAAAAATCGTCTCGGACACAGGCGAGCTCAAACTCGACACCGGCACGCTGACCCATAAGGATTTCGAGGGCAAGAAGGCATATGAGGGCTTTAATGCCGATCTTGGCATTGACCTGACGGGCGGCAAGGGCACGGATGCGAGCCCTGTCGGCAATAGCACGCTCGACGGCAGCTACAGGCTCGACGATACGCGCCAGACCGTTCGCTCGACAGTTGGTCCTGGCGACATCACCATCCGCGATAGTGAAAAGCAGGCTTCGCTGGAGCAAAGCGGCGTCACGCTGCCGCTTGCCGGGCTCAACCGTGATCCCGATAAAGCCATGGAGATCACCAGGGATAGCCATGTCGATCTGGAGGTTTATTTATCCGGCGAAAGCGTAAAGAAGGCGCTGGAAGCCGGGGCCGCGGTGACGGAAATCATTGGCGGCGCGCTTGAGCATGTGAGGGAGCCTGCGCTTTCCAAGGCAATCCGCGGCAAGGAAATCGACACGCTTGACGCCTTGCAGCAGCTTAGATCGGGTGCTTGCGGCGAGCAGCGCGGCGATGCGTTCTGGCTGTGGGAGTGGATCGTGCCTTCGGCGCATGCGGCCGACTGCATTATCAAAACGGTCAAGGGCGATGCCATCGTCATCCACGATCGGGTGGGTTGCATCGAAGTGCTGGGGAAGGCGCTTTATGCGCAGACTGTTGGCATCTCGGCCAATCTCGACCTGTTCAGCAAGGGCCTCCTCGACGGGGTCAAGGATCAGGGTGCGGACATGGTCAAGCTTGTCAGCGATCCGAAGGCCTTGGCGAAATCCATGTCGGGCGTGGCCTTTGAGTTCTATCAGGACCCCGAGGCGGCGGCGGCCAAATATGGCGTTGAACTGGCCGCTGGGCTCGAGGCAGAAGCCCTGCTTTATGTCAAAGCCCTTCGCCAATCAGGACTATAAGGCGGCCGGACAGCACCTTTCGGGGCTGGCCATCGACCTTGCCATAGAGGTTGCTGCGCCGGTGGCCGGGACCGGCCTGAGCGCCATCAAGGCGGTTGATAAGCTTGCAGCACTGAAGAAAGTGGAGAAGATCGCGGAGGCGGCGGAAACGGCTGATGTTGTTGCTACCATCGGCTATCGCCTTGAATTTTACGATAATGCGGGAAAACCGCTCAGATGGCGCAATCCTTTGACCAATCAGGTTGAAAATATCCCGCCCGGTATGGTCTTGCACGAAGATCATATCTTGCCGAAAGCCGCGTTTGAAAAAATACCGGGCTTTAACCTGCTCTCCCCCGCCCAGCAAAAGATTTTATTGGAGGATCCGAGGAATTTTCGGCCCTTGGATGGGCAGATGAATTGTTCGAAATGGTGCTACGTGGAAGACACGGATGGTGGCTGGATGACCTATAAGGGACAACCGATCAATGCGGATTATAAGATATGGCTTGGTAAGCAACAGAAGGATATGACAGATTATTTTACAGAGAAGGTAGAAAAAATAAGGTCTGGTGGTGGAGGCTAATCATGAAATATAAGAGCATTTCTCAAAAGGATTTTCTAATTGAAGAGGACGTTATTGCCTGCTGGACCAAGGCAGAGGATGTGCCGGATTCGATCAAAAAAACAATTTTTGAACAGCACAGAACGCACGATTATTATACGCCCTTGGCAAAAGGCAAAGAATGGCTGTTTGAACTCACTTGTCGTCATCAGCCGCGCACCGGGGCCTTGCTGATGCAAGGTGGGCCGCTTTTTGTGCGGGTCAGCCGGGGCAGTGCTGTTCCTTATCTTTTCGATATGGGGCTGGAAATGCGCGGCAAGGTTGTGTTGATGAAGCGCAGTTCGTTCAATAATAATCCTTCGGATGCGGGCTATCAGGCTCTACTGGATCAGATCAGCGCCCATATCTCCAAGCGCGACGGCTATCCAAGAAAAGCGGAGGATCGCTATCGCAGCCTACCGCCCGCCATTGGCGCGGCCTATTATAACCGCTTTGATGGGTTGAATATTCCAGAAGATTCAGTCGCTGGTATTTATACGCGCCTTTTACCTTATCCGATTTATCGCCCCTGGGAAAGCTTTGATGGCTATTTATCGGCGTGTGGACGCGGTTATAAAAAGAAATATATTCCCTGGCTTGAGGAGCGTATTCCCGGTATGGGCCCGACCAAGGGGCTCTCCTCCTACATTAATTTCATGATGTTCATGTATGCGCCGGGTGAGCCTGGCCCTCGAAAGGGCGACGCGTTCTTTGTCAAAAACAATATTCAAGACGGAGTGATCTATCACATCAAAGATGCCGATAACGAAAACATGCGTATTTTGTCCGAGCCTGCTGAAGCCATTGATCGCTACTGCGAACATGTTCTTTTGGAAAAAGAATGGCGCTTTGATTTTCTGCCCTACACCAGCTCGATGTAGTTGGCCTTGAGCCAATGTACCGCCCCGGATCGCGACGCCGCAGACACCGAGGCCAAAGGACACATCGCGTTTGATGCCAAGGCGCGACGTCAGCATTCCCTTGAGCGGATACGTTAGGTGAAGTTGAAAGGATTTACGCTGACTTGAATATCGGTCGGAAGTGGAAGCGTTTGTACGCTATGTGCCGGCTACGGATGGCTATGATCCAGGTCAACAAAGCTTAGACGAAAACAAGAAAAGGCTGATTCTACCCCAATGGCATTCCTATTTATGAACAAGGTTTCCCGGGAGCAAAGTTATGATGCTGCAAAATGATGTGTTTCTGGCATTCAAGGAGCTCGGCTGGAAAATTGGCAGAGACGAGGTAGGCGAACGCTTAGCAAGTTATTCACTTGGCGACGTTGAAATAACAATCATCATGAGACTTGAGCCGAGGAGGATTGGCAAGAGATTGTTGATCTACAAGTCCGTTGGACTGTGTAAATTAGATGCGATAATAGGAGACATATCGGACAGAAAACCGGTTCATGTTCCAATAATCACCGGCGATGAAGATATCCGACAACTGGAGTTCGGTTTTTCTGATATCCGCAGTCTTTCCAAACGACTGATAGAATGGGGTGAGGGTCAAGACATTAAAGCTGCATTGAGGAAGTTGCGAGAACTGCCAACCGATGCCAAAGGTGCGTTTCCCCGACGCCATCTTGGAGCTCTTGCGCTGGCAGGAGATGTTGGCCGTCTCAAATTCTATCAGCAAGCTTTCGAACGCGGCGATCGGCTTGGCTTTGTGCCTTATGTCAGCAAGGACATGATTGACCGCGCAGTAGAGATCGCTAAAGCCGCCACAGCTGTTTCATAACAGGTCCGAGCTACGCCCATCGCGAAATACGGCTTCGGAGATCACGGCAGGTGGTCTCATTACCGTCACGGCCGGAAATCCAGATAGCAACGGGCGCGAAAACGGGGTTAGGTCGTCTTGGTCAAACTGAAATAAAATTTCTTGCCGACAAGTTGGCAGTTGGCCATGCCTTTGAAAAGCTGGCAGCGCTGAAGAACGTGGAGGAAGCAGCTGATGTTACTACTACCACCGAGGAAAAGAGCTTCTCGAACTAGCCAAATATGAATGGGAAAAATAGTCTTGTTGGAGCGGAAAACAGTAAAAATCGGCGACGTGTTTCATATTTTAACATCGAAGGGTGTTTGTTACGGACAAGTTACTTATTTTCATCCAAAATTGTCGGCGGTCGTCAGTATTTTTAGGGAATTTTACCCCAAAAAGCCGAAAAACTTTACAACGGTTGTTTCGCAAGAGCCGCAGTTCATTACAACCTTTCTTATCCAATACGGTGTTAGGCAGGGTTTGTTTTCGTTGGCGGCGAATGTTCCCGTGGCGGATCACCTTAAAAAATTTCCGATTTTTCGGGGAACTAATAACATCAAGAACGAGAATCCCACTTGGTTCTTTTGGGATGGGGAAAAAGAATGGCGAGTGGATCGGCCACTTACGGAACAGGAAAAAAATACCCAAGAGGTCCATTCTTTCCCAGTGCACCTCGTTTGCTTGAGATGATCGAAAAGGACTACCGAGTCGAACGCGATTATATTTAATACCGCGCCCCGCGCTATCGGCGACCCCGCGCAATGAGCGCGGGCTATGATGCATCGGGCAATGAAATTGCCTCTGATGAACCAGCCGGCAAGATAAAATTAAACGCCGATAAGAACATCCTCCTGGATAGGACGCAGGCGACAAAAGATAACGCCACTTCGCAACAAGGCGGTCGATCCAACCGATATCGCTGGTGGTGGCGGCATTTACCGTTTTGATCCGAAGATCGGGATTATGACCAATTATATAGGAACCTTTTAAATGATACATCATATGGTACGCATGTTCATTGAAACCGAGGCCGTGACGACGGACTGGACTGTTGGCAAGGAAGTATTGTCAGCTTTTGCCGAAGCCGAGCCTAGACTGGTCCCTGAAGCCATTTATTCGTGGAGCACCAAGCTTGAAGATTTTACCACAGTTGATGCCTGTGAACGTTATTGGGCGTGGATAACGCAGATGCGTGGAGGGGACTATAAGTTTGAATTTCCATTGGGATTGGGCTGGCGACGCAAGAAAGCTGTCCGGTATCAGGCAGAGGTCAAGCATAGCCAAAATGATTATTTTGGAAAGTGGAATGGTGGTGGCCTTTCCCTCTATGCCGCGCCAAACAAAACCGTGGACTGGCTGCCGGTGTTTCGGCGGGTCTGTGCGGCGATGACACCTCAATATGGTTTGTTGCACCAATTTACCAACATGGAAGACGTCCGCGGCCCTAATGGAGCACCTGAGAATTATTTTAGGGGCGGTATCATACCTGCCAAAAATCCCAAAATCTCGAATCTCGGTTTGAGTAAATATGTCGTTGATTCCACCGAGACCTGTGCTCCGGGTACGCTAGATCCGAAAATCCCGAATCTCGGCTGGAGCAACTATCTTGGTGGCGATTTTGCGAAGGCGGTCAATCCCACTGAGATCGCTGCTGCGGGCTTTGCCATCGAGAAAATTGGCGCTGGATACCTGATACAGGTAACCGAACGCCTTCAGGACGTTGAAAATAATTTCGGTTACTTTTCAGAACAAAGGGTCAAACTCAAGAAAATATTTCCTGATGATTTCTTTCTCATCAAACATGAACCAGTCATCTGAAGATGGCCTGAATGATGGTCAAAATCGGTGATGTGTGTTGGAATCATTGATCCGTGTGCTGCGAAAGCAAATCCTTCAAATTATGTGCAAGCATCATTGTGCCCATCACTTCCGCTGTGACAGCTGAAAGGTGGTCAATTGATTGAGGATTGTGCCATTCCGAGAAGACTAAGTCTTATCATGAGGTCCAGATGGTGGGCGTGACAGGGATTGAACCTGTGACCCCTACGATGTCAACGTAGTGCTCTCCCGCTGAGCTACACGCCCATCTGACGGGCGCATACACCATATTGAATTGGCTCCGTCAATAGCTGTGGGGAGAACTTATCAGGCTTTCTTCACAAGAAGGAACGAATGCCGCCGCCTATCAGGCTGCGACGAGCATTTTCTCGATTTCATTAACTAGATCGCGCAGGTGGAAGGGCTTGGAAAGCACCTTGGCGTCTTTGGGAGCCTTCGAATCTGCATTGAGTGCCACGGCAGCAAAGCCGGTAATGAACATGATCTTCAGGTCGGGATCGATTTCCGAAGCACGGCGCGCCAGCTCGATACCATCCATTTCCGGCATGACGATATCGGTTAAAAGCAGTGAAAATGGCTCCTCGCGCAATCGGTCATAGGCGCTGGCACCATTGTCGAAATGCGTGACGTGATATCCGGCCTTCTCCAGCGCCTTGACCAGAAAGCGCCGCATATCATTGTCATCTTCCGCAAGAAGGATTCTCTTCATCAGTCCGTCCGAATTGGTTAGCACCCGATCATCCCCAGATCAGCGTCCATCACGATTCAAGAAACGCTTTTTTGGTAAAGATCGCGTGAATGATTTGCTAGAAATAAGCGTGAACGTTGCAAAAGTCGAGGTGGCGTTTCGCGGGAAAAGCACCCCAACGGGTGTAACTTATACGTCAGAAAGTTGGTCGTCGTGGACCGTTGGTCAATTCCATCTGAAGCAAACTTGATCTAGAGTGGTATCATAGACAGTATGAACCTTCGAAGTGAGCGATGACGGCCGAGCGTGATTTTCCTGACAGCCTGCCTTACGAATTGCGGCAACCGTCCGATCAACGCATCCCGTTCGTTTTCAACTCACCTCATAGCGGACGATATTATCCGGCCGCCTTCCTGCAGCAATCGCAACTCGATCCGCACACGGTCCGGCGTTCAGAAGATTGCTTCGTCGATCAGCTGTTTGCCTCAGCGGTCATGATCGGCGCACCCTTGGTGGTGGCACATTTTCCACGGGCCTATCTCGATGTGAATCGTGAACCCTACGAACTCGACGCCAAAATGTTCTTCGAACCGCTGCCCTCGTACGCCAATGGGCATTCCGCCCGGGTTGCGGGTGGTCTGGGAACAGTTCCGCGGCTGGTCGGCGAAGGGCAGGAAATCTATGCCCATAAGCTCCACCTCGATGAAGCGCTTAGCCGCATCGAAACGATCTACAGGCCATATCACGCGCTCCTCGGAGACATTCTCGTCAAAACGCGCGAACGCTTCGGCTATGGCGTTCTTGTCGATTGCCATTCAATGCCGACGGGCATTCGTTTTCCGGAAAGCGGTATGCGACCGGATTTCATCATAGGCGACCGGTTTGGCACGAGTTGTGCGCCAGAGCTTGCAAACGCAGCCATCCAGCTGCTTCGGGACATGGGCTATGTGGTCGCTCACAACAAACCCTATGCGGGCGGCTATATAACCGAGCACTACGGGCGGCCCCTCAAGCAATTTCATGCCCTGCAGATCGAGGTCAATCGTGGTCTTTACCTCAACGAACACAGTTACGAAAAAAAGGCGGGCTTCGATCAGCTGCAGCGGGATATTGCACTGTTTCTACGGGATCTCGTGTCGCTACCCGACTTCTACTTCCTGGATACGCCGCTTGCTGCTGAATAGCGTTTTAACGGCAGCAGATTTTTAAAAAAAAGACCGCGCGTAAGCGCGGCCCAAGTCTAGGGAGGAAACGCCCAAGGAGGGCATAGACAGGTCGCCCTGTCCATGTGCCAATCTATGCTGCGTCGCACAAATGTCAAGTGTTTTGTATGTTTTTTTGGGCACCATTTTTAGTTGCCTAAAAAAAATGCAATAAATTCGCCGACGCTGCAGGAAAATGAGGACAATTTAATCGTGAGGAGCTATTTTGGTCATTGAACTTTCTTTTTTGAAGCAAATCGCCGGTGTCGCCGCGGAGCAGACATTGCCGCGATTCCGCACGATTTCGCTCATCGACAACAAGTATCAGACGGGTTTTGACCCTGTTACAGAAGCGGACCGCGAGGCTGAAAAAGCGATTCGCAAACTGATCAACGCCAGCTTTCCTGATCACGGTATTCTCGGTGAAGAGTTCGGTGGCGAAAACCTCGATCACTCGCACGTCTGGGTGATCGATCCGATCGACGGTACCCGCGCGTTCATTTCCGGTATTCCCGTATGGGGGACATTGGCCGGCCTTACCATCGACGGGGACGCAGTGGCGGGACTCATGGCCCAACCGTTTACCAATGAGCTGTTCATGTGTGACGGTGACGCTTCATGGTACGAGGGTCCGGGTGGCATTCGCCGCCTCGAAACGCGGAAAACGGTCGAACTTTCCGAGGCGACGCTGTTTACGACCACGCCGGCGATGTTCAAGGATGAGAAGCGTGCTAACTATGAACGGGTCGAGCAGAGCGTGCGGCTCGCGCGCTACGGCACGGATTGCTATGCCTATGCGATGCTGGCCGCCGGGTTCGTCGATCTCGTCGTTGAGACCGGCTTGCATCCCTACGACATTGTGGCGCTTGTTCCGATCATCGAAAAGGCCGGTGGTGTGATCACCACATGGGATGGAGGTCCGGCAGAGAAGGCCGGCAATATCCTTGCTGCTGCGACGCGCGAACTCCACGCCAAGGCCCTGGAATTGCTTAACCGCTGAGATTTTACTCGGTCTCGCTGCCGCTGCCGGGAATGAAGGCGTCGAACGCGGCAAAGAATTGCTCGCGATAGAAATCCTTCTCCTGGAGGATTTCATGCTTGGCGCCATCAATTGTCAGCAATGTGGAGTTGCGCAGTTGCAGGGCATAACGCTCGATCGCGGGGGTGGAGACGACGCTGTCTGCGCCCGCTGCAACCATCAGTATGGGAATCCGGATCGTTTCGATGAACTCCGGCCGACTGATTTTTTTGATGGCTTTGGCGGCTGCGACGATCCAGCTTGCCGTGGGCCCGCCAATGGCCAATTCCGGCGCTTTTTCGAGAATCTGGCAATTGCGCAGATAACGCGCCGGATCGGACGTTACTTCATTGAAATCAAAGGGCCTTAGCTGGTGCGGACCACCGAGCATATAAGCTTGGCCAAGTCCTGCGTAACGAAGGGTGTTGGCGCCAACGCGCGCAATGGTTTTTCTGGCGCGGCTGCCATTGATATCCAAAAGCGGCGCGATCAGGACCATCCGACGGATGCGGTTCGAAAGGGCTGGGGCGGCCAGCAGGGCCGCCAGCGCTCCAGTGGAATGAGCTAGGAGGTAGAATGGCCCGCGGCAATCGGGCAAGAGAATGCCTTCAAACAATTGTTCGAAGTCAGCTGCGTAGTCATCAAAGCTTTCTACGTAACCCTTTGCGGCATTTCGCAGGAGCCGGCTGGATGCTCCCTGGCCGCGCCAGTCAAATGTCGCAACCGTAAAGCCGCGATTTGCGACGTCGCGGACGGTCTCGAAATATTTCTCGATGCACTCGTTACGGCCGTGCAGGATGATGACCGTACCCTGCGCGGGCTGGGCACTGGCCGGGGTGATGGTATAGCGGATTTCCTTGCCGTCGCGAAGATTCAGCGAATCAACGCGTGTACCGGACGGGATAGGATTGGATGAAGTTTCGACAAGCGGTCTGATCATTTGGTCTGGTCAATCCCTTGCCGCCAATAGTCTCTGCCTGTGATAAAATGTGGTGCTGCAAAGGTCAAATCGCAGTTGGAGCATTTCTGTTTTTCTTCGAATCGCGGAGTTCTCTAACTCTTTGTTTTACGCAAATCCTGGGAGAATCGATTGCTACTTTTCCTGGGATTGCTCCAGAAAAAAGAATGACCGGAAACTCGCCTGAGAGTTTCCGGTCAGTTCATTCCGGATGGAAGGGACGTTACACCCGGAACGAATTCGGCTTTTGTACTCAGTAAGCCGGGTTTATCTCGATGCTGAAACCGCTTTCGCGACGATCGCGATAACGGTCACCACCCATGCGGCGGGTTTCCAGAATATCTCCATCGCGCGAAACGACGACAAGGACCGGGTTGCCACGACGTGCAGCGCGTACGAAATAGCGCCCACGTTCGAAGTTCACGTCACGGACCCGAAAACCACGGCGTTCAAGCATGCGTGCGACGTCGCGGGCGCCAAACCGTTCGCGACGATCATCGCGATAATAGCGGCGGCTCTCGCCATCATAGTAGCGGCGTTCCTGAACGAAATAGCCATCGGCGCCACCGCTGTCGTCAAGATATTCGGCAGCCGCATCGCCGCGGTAATAGCGGCTATCGGCCATTGCCGAAGCAGCAAACCCGGTAACGAGAAGTGCTGCAGCGGTAAGTGCGAGGACGGTTTTCTTCATTATCGTATCCTTTGTAGTATCGGTTCGTTTCCAACCTTGGTGCATTTATAGTCACATCCATGTGAACGTATTCCGAAGATGATGTTCATTTTGCGTTCATCCAGAGCCACACTTTGTAACCTCTTGAAATCCGCCGCCGGGCTAACCAGATAATTTCTGCGACCGCCATATCGGGGTCGCTGGTTCGACGGAACTTGCCACAAAGGGAGTTCTACCGAGAGCCAAAACACGCAAACATTGTCGCTCTAAAGGAGGGCTTAAACATGCGTCACGTTGATTTTTCCCCGCTCTATCGTTCAACCGTCGGTTTTGACCGGCTTTTCACCATTCTCGACAGTCTGGCCCAGCCAGAAGGTGCCCAGACCTATCCGCCCTATAATATCGAGCGGACTGGCGATAACACCTATCTCATCACCATCGCTGTTGCCGGGTTCTCGGAGGACGAGATCCAGATCGAGGCACACCGCAACCAGCTCAAGGTGACGGGTGAGAAGGCTGTACAGAAGTCTGATGAGAAGGCCGAAACGCTTTACCGCGGTATCGCCTCGCGTGCTTTCGAGCGCCGATTCCACCTTGCCGATTTCGTCGAAGTCAGTGGTGCGAGCCTGAAAAACGGCCTTTTGAACATTGAACTCAAGCGCGAAATTCCGGAAGAGATGAAGCCACGCAAGATCGCCGTTACTTCCCTGTCCGACAAGGAAGCCAAGCAGATCGAGGCGAAAGCCACGAACTGAGCGGTTGGTGGGTACAAATGAGAAAGGCGGCGCAGCAATGCGCCGCTTTTTTATGCGATCAGGTCGCCAAACCGGTCTATTTCATGCGGGGTCGTTGCAAAGCTGGTGACGAGCCGCACAAGCGTTTCGTTTTCCCCGAGCAGATTTCTTTCAGAATGAGGCGCCTTCCAGTCATAGAAGACAGCGCCGGCTTCATGCAGTTTCGTCGACATGTCCATTGCCATGATTGCAAAGACCTCGTTTGCGCGCGGTTGCCAAGCAAGCCGCAACTTGTTCGACGCTTTGATATGATTGGCAAGACGCGCTGCCATTGCATTGGCATGGGCGGCAAGCTCCAGCCACAAGCCATCAGCGAAATACGCCTCGAACTGCGCTGCTATGAAACGGGACTTGGAGAAAAGCTGTGCGGACCGCTTGCGGATGAATGGCATCTCTCTCGCATGGGCCGGGTCCATGAATACAAGTGCCTCGGCGCACCAGCAGCCATTTTTGGTGCCTCCGAAGGAGAGTATTTCGACACCCTGACGCCAAGTCATGTCTGCAGGCGAACAGCCGAGCGACACGAGTGCATTGGCAAATCGCGCGCCGTCCATGTGTAGTGGCAGGCCATTTTCGCGGCAAAGGGTTGAAATGGCTGCAATTTCGGTCAATTCATAAAGTGTGCCGATTTCGCTGGACTGGGTGATCGAGACGCCCATTGGCTGGCCGGCATGCACGTTGCCGGGCGCAAAGCCTTTTACCGCTGCTTTCAAATTGTCGATATGCATGAGGCCGAAGGCGCCGTCGACCGCCTGAAAACGCGCGCCGCCGGTGAGGAAACCTGGTGCGCCGCCCTCATCTTCGATGAGATGAGCCTCCCGATGGGCGAAAGTAACGCCGCCCGGCCTTGCAATAGCGGCCTGGGCTAGTGAATTTGCGGCGGTGCCGGTGCCAACGAAAAAAACTGCAACGTCCCGCTCGAATATGTCGTTGAACGTCTGCGCGACCGCTTTGTCGAGGTCGCTTGTGCCATAGGCGGCGGCAAAGCCATCCGCATGTTTGCTCAAACTCTCGGCAATTTTCGGGTGGGCTCCGGCCCAATTATCGGAAGCGAAATGCATAATCGACCTTACGATTTTCCACTGACGCGCAAACGCATACGCCTTTCATCCGCCGGTGAAAAGGGCGCGGGAGAGGCTAGCCATGTGGAAGTGACCGTTTGCGCTAATGATTTTAGGGGAAATCGCATGCTTTGAAACTAACGGCATACTTTTGAAGCGTTTTGCGCAAGGATATTTCGTAGTATGGAGATATTTTTTGCTTTTCCATCTTGTTTGTTTGGAATAATTCTGGCATATGATAATAAGACAGCATTGCTGTCCTATTTATGCGATCTGAAAACGAGGATGGCGAGCAGGTGCTTCCGTCCTTATAATAGTGACCGCAATCCGCACCGGAAGATATGCCGCATGAAGCGGGACTGGAATTATGGTATTCCGTCTCTTGAGATATTACCGCCCGCCGAGGGTGCCAAACGGAGGAATTGACGATGTCGGATTTGACGCCATCTGTAACGACTGAACTCGCTCAGGCCGTACAGAATCGTGCGGTCAAAACCAATAAATCGTCAGGTTTTCCTGTCCAACAAGGCCTTTACGACCCGCGCAACGAACATGATGCCTGCGGCGTCGGCTTCATCGCGCATATGAAGGGCGTGAAGTCGCACAAGGTCATCGAAGACGGGCTTTTCATGCTCGAAAACCTCACTCATCGGGGGGCTGTGGGTGCAGATCCTTTGATGGGTGATGGTGCCGGGCTGCTCGTGCAGATTCCGGATGCTTTCTTCCGCGCCGACTGGGCCGAAAAAGGCGTCGAGCTTCCTCCTGTCAACCACTATGCCGTCGGCTATCTATTCATGCCGCAGGACCCTGAAGAGCGCGCGCACATCGAGGCCGTGATCACCGAAGTTATTGCTTCCGAAGGGCAATCGCTTATCGGCTTTCGCGATGTTCCCGTCGACAACTCATCCTTGTCCAAAGCACCTCATATTGCCGAGACAGAGCCATTCCACCGGCAGGTCTTCATAGGTCGCAACCCCAACATCGAAACCAACGAGGATTTCGAGGGTCGCCTCTTTGTTCTGCGCAAGGTAATTTCGAACCGCATCTATCAGGAGAATGGTGGCAAGGAGAGCGATTTCTATGTCGTTTCCATGTCGGCGCGCACGATCGTCTATAAGGGCATGTTCCTCGCTTATCAGGTCGGCGCCTATTATAAGGACTTGAAGGATCCGCGTTTCGAAAGCGCGGTGGCGCTGGTGCATCAGCGGTTCTCCACGAACACGTTTCCGTCATGGAAGCTCGCGCACCCCTATCGCATGGTGGCGCATAACGGCGAAATCAACACGCTGCGTGGCAACGTCAACTGGATGGCGGCGCGGCAGGCTTCGGTAGACAGCGAATACTTCGGCAACGATATCTCCAAGCTCTGGCCCATCTCCTATGAAGGCCAGTCGGATACAGCATGTTTCGATAATGCATTGGAGTTCCTGTTCCAGGGCGGGTACTCGCTTGCCCATTCGATGATGATGCTGATTCCGGAAGCATGGTCCGGCAACAAGCTCATGGCCGATGACCGCAAGGCGTTCTACGAATATCACGCGGCGTTAATGGAGCCATGGGATGGTCCGGCAGCCGTTGCATTCACCGATGGCCGGCAAATCGGCGCTACCCTCGACCGCAACGGACTGCGCCCGGCTCGCTATCTCGTCACCGATGATGATTTTGTGATCATGGCATCGGAAGCCGGGGTTCTGCCCGTACCGGAAGAAAAGATCGTCAAGAAGTGGCGGCTGCAGCCAGGCCGCATGCTGCTGATAGACATGGAAAAGGGCGAGATCGTTTCAGATGACACGATCAAGTCGGAAATCGCCAACCGCCATCCTTACAAGCAATGGCTGAAGAATACACAGCTCATTCTGGAAGAACTGAGCCCGGTGGAACCACGCGCGCTGCGCAAGGATGTCAGTCTTCTCGATCGTCAGCAGGCTTTCGGCTACACGCAGGAAGATACGCGTATTCTGATGGCGCCCATGGCGACGACGGGTCAGGAAGCTATCGGATCGATGGGTACGGACACACCGATCTCGGCGATGTCTGACAAGTCGAAAATGCTTTACACCTATTTCAAGCAGAACTTTGCGCAGGTCACCAACCCGCCCATCGATCCGATCCGCGAAGAGCTGGTTATGAGCCTCGTGTCCTTCATTGGGCCACGTCCGAACATCTTCGATCTGGTGGGCACATCGCGTCGCAAGCGGCTTGAGGTGCGCCAGCCGATCCTGACCAATGGCGATCTGGAAAAGATACGATCGATTGGTCACACGGAAGATCGCTTCGACACCAAGACATTGGATACCGCCTATAATGTCGAAGAAGGCGCGGCAGGCATGGCTGGTGCTGTCGAGCGGCTTTGCGACCGTGCTGAAGCAGCGGTGCATGGTGGTTATAACATCATTATCCTGTCGGATCGTCAGGTGGGACCGGATCGTATCCCGATCCCCGCATTGCTGGCTGTTGCCGCAGTCCATCACCATCTGATCCGCAAGGGCTTACGTACTTCGGTAGGCCTTGTGGTCGAATCCGGTGAGCCGCGCGAAGTACATCATTTTTGCTGCCTTGCAGGCTATGGTGCGGAAGCGATCAATCCTTATCTCGCATTCGACACGTTGCTCGATATGCACAAGCGCGGTGAGTTCCCGCCGGAAGTCGACTCGCGCGAAATCGTCTCGCGTTACATCAAGTCGATTGGCAAGGGCATTTTGAAGGTTATGTCCAAGATGGGCATTTCCACATACCAGTCCTATTGCGGTGCGCAGATCTTCGATGCGGTGGGCCTCAAATCCGAATTTGTTGATCGGTACTTCTTTGGGACCGCAACCATGATCGAAGGTGTGGGTCTTGAAGAGGTTGCGGAGGAAACCGTTCGCCGGCACCGCGACGCGTTCGGCAATGATCCCGTGCTGATGAGCACGCTGGAAGTGGGCGGCGAATATGCCTACCGCATCCGCGGCGAGGCACATCTCTGGTCGCCCGACGCAGTTGCAAAGCTGCAGCATGCTGTACGTACTGAGTCCCCGGCGACGTTCAAGGAATATTCCGACATGGTGAACAGCCAGTCGGCGCAGGCGCAGACGATCCGCGGCCTGTTCAAGATCAAAATGGCGTCGGATACCGGCCGCAAGCCCATTCCGATCGATCAGGTCGAGCCTGCCAAGGACATCGTCAAGCGGTTCTCGACCGGGGCCATGTCCTTCGGTTCGATCAGCCGCGAGGCGCATACGACGCTGGCCATTGCCATGAACCGGATCGGCGGCAAGTCGAACACAGGCGAGGGCGGCGAGGAGCCGGATCGTTTCTATCCGCTCCCCGACGGCAAGCCAAATCCCGAGCGCTCTGCGATCAAGCAGGTAGCATCCGGCCGTTTCGGTGTGACGACGGAATATCTCGTTAATTCCGACATGATGCAGATCAAGGTCGCGCAGGGTGCCAAGCCCGGCGAGGGCGGTCAGTTGCCTGGCCACAAGGTTGATGCGACTGTCGCCAAGACCCGTCATTCCACTCCGGGTGTCGGGCTGATTTCACCGCCGCCACACCATGACATCTATTCCATCGAGGATCTGGCGCAGCTCATCTACGATCTGAAGAACGTCAATCCGGAAGCGGATGTCTCGGTCAAGCTCGTCTCGGAAGTCGGCGTCGGAACTGTGGCGGCCGGTGTTGCCAAGGCACGTGCCGATCATATCACGATTTCCGGTTATGACGGCGGGACCGGTGCTTCGCCGCTGACATCGCTCAAGCATGCAGGCAGCCCATGGGAAATGGGTCTGGCCGAAACACAGCAAACGCTGGTGCTCAACGGTCTTCGCTCGCGCATCGCCCTGCAGGTGGACGGTGGCTTGCGCACTGGCCGCGACGTCATCATCGGTGCGCTGCTTGGGGCCGACGAGTTCGGCTTCTCTACGGCACCTCTGATCGCAACGGGTTGTATCCTTATGCGCAAGTGCCACCTCAACACGTGTCCGGTCGGCGTGGCGACACAGGATCCGGTTTTGCGCAAGCGCTTCAAGGGTACGCCGGAACATGTCATCAACTTCTTCTTCTATATGGCAGAAGAAGTGCGGCAGTTCCTTGCAGAGATGGGCTACACCAAGCTCGAAGAAATCGTCGGCAAGGCCGAACTTCTCGAAAAGCGCGAGATGATTGACCACTGGAAAGCCAAGGGACTTGATTTCACGCGCATATTCCATAAGCCGGAAGCACCTGAGAACAAGACACGCTGGACCGAACGGCAGAACCACCCCATCATCGATATTCTCGACCGCAAGCTGATCGAACAGGCGAAGACCGCCCTCGAAACCAAAATTCCGGTCAAGATCGAGATGGGTATCAAGAACGTTGATCGTTCTGCCGGCGCGATGCTGTCGGGCGAGGTGGCCAAGCGCTATCGCCATAAGGGCCTGAAAGAAGATACGATCTCCGTCAAGTTCACCGGCACTGCCGGGCAATCCTTTGGGGCGTTCCTCGCGCGCGGCATTTCGTTCGAACTGATCGGCGACGGCAACGACTATGTCGGCAAGGGCCTTTGCGGCGGCCGCATCGTCATTCGTCCGCCGGAGAACACGAAAATCGTGCCGGAAGACTCGATCATTGTCGGCAATACCGTGCTTTACGGTGCGATCGAGGGTGAGGCCTATTTCCGCGGCGTGGCCGGCGAGCGTTTCGCTGTCCGCAACTCCGGCGCTATCGCAGTCGTCGAAGGTACAGGCGATCATGGCTGTGAGTACATGACTGGCGGCGTAGTCGTCGTTATCGGCCAGACTGGGCGCAACTTTGCGGCAGGTATGTCAGGCGGTGTTGCCTATGTACTGGATGAAGCAGGCGATTTTGCCCAGCGCTGCAACATGGCGATGGTCGAACTGGAGCCGGTACCGGAGGAGGACGACATCCTCGAGAAGCTGCATCATCACGGCGGCGATCTCATGCACAAGGGGCGCGTCGACGTTTCGGGCAATATGACCCGTCACGATGAAGAGCGTCTGGTGCAGCTGATCTCGAACCATATGCACTATACGGGTTCGGGCCGCGCCAAGGAAATTCTCGACAACTGGGAAACCTTCAGGCCGAAATTCGTGAAAGTCATGCCGGTCGAATATCGCCGCGCGCTCGAAGACATGGAGCGTATGCGGATGGGTGTCGCAGCCGAATAATATCAATGCTTTACGCTTGGAGCGTTGCCGCGGCGACGCTCAGCATGGGAACAGTTTTATGGGTAAGGTTACAGGTTTTCTCGAGATCGACCGGCAGGTCGGCAAGTATCAGCCTGCGTCGGATCGCATCCGGCACTTCAGGGAATTCACCATTCCCATGTCGGATGGCGAGGTCAAAAAGCAGGCTGCACGCTGCATGGATTGCGGGATTCCGTTCTGCCATGGGCCTACGGGCTGCCCGATCCACAATCAGATTCCGGACTGGAACGATCTCGTCTACAACGACAATTGGGATGAGGCGATCAGAAACCTGCATTCTACCAATAATTTCCCGGAATTTACCGGAAGAATCTGTCCGGCGCCGTGTGAAGAGGCCTGCACGCTCAACCTCGAAGATGTGCCGGTCTCAATCAAAACAGTAGAGCAGGCGATCGCTGACAAGGCCTATGAAAAGGGTTTTATCATTCCGCAGCCGGCTGTTTCGAAGACCGGGAGGAACGTCGCGGTTATCGGTTCGGGTCCAGCGGGGTTGGCAGCCGCGCAGCAGCTTGGACGCGCCGGACATGAGGTGCATGTCTATGAACGCGAGAGCCGGCCAGGCGGTTTGCTTCGCTACGGGATCCCGGATTTCAAGATGGAGAAGCACTTCATCGATCGCCGTGTCACCCAGATGGAGGGCGAAGGCGTTACGTTCTTCTGCGGGGTCAATGTCGGAATAGACAAGCCAATTCAAGAACTTATCGATAGCTATGACGCGGTGCTGTATTGCGGTGGAGCGGAGACACCGCGTCCTGCGGGTATCCCTGGCGGCGAGTTCGAAGGCGTTCATGACGCCATGCATTACCTCGTCCAGCAGAACCGCCGCATTGGCCGCGAGAATATCGAATCTGTTGCCTGGCCGAGCGACTCGATCGTTGCCTCGGGAAAACACGTGGTGGTTGTCGGCGGTGGCGATACGGCATCCGACTGCGTCGGCACTGCATTCCGTCAGGGTGCGGTGAAGGTCACGCAGCTCGACATTCGTCCACAGCCTCCGGAGAAGGAAGACAAGCTGAGCGTCTGGCCATATTGGGCGACAAAGATGCGCACATCTTCCTCTCAGGCCGAAGGCGCCGACCGCGAATTCCAGGTGGCAACGCTTGAATTCATTGGTGAAAATGGCACGTTGACCCACGTCAAGTGCTGCGAAGTTGACGAAGCGCGCAAGCCGATCGCCGGCACGGAGTTTTTCATCAAGGCCGATCTGGCGTTCATCGCCATTGGCTTTTCCGGCCCGTTCGAGGATGGGGTTATCAAGGAACTGGCGGGTTCGCTCGATATGCGAGCCGATCGCCGTGGTAACCGTTCGGTTGCAGCGGATGACAAGAATTACCGGACAAGCGTCGATAAGCTTTACACGGCCGGCGATGTGCGTCGCGGGCAATCATTGGTGGTCTGGGCGATCCGCGAGGGCCGTCAGGCGGCGCAATCCATCGATGCGGCGCTGATGGGCACTTCGGTGCTGCCGCGATAAGCGTTTTCAACCGCGGACAACCAGAATTCGCGTTCCGGTTGAAATTCTTGCGCCAGATTCGATGATTCTTGCATCAGTTTCGAGGATTCCTGCGTAAGAATCGCACCATGTCACGCAAAGACGTTGCAGGACATGAGAGGCACCGTCGAACCTCGCACGAGGCTCTAGGTCAACGCACAGCGCCGGTAGTCGGAGTTGCATCCGGTTGCTTCGGCCAGGAAAAATCATTGACCCGACCCGGCTGACTGCCGGGTGCTACGCCATCGATGACCAGCCGGTCACGCGCGGACTTTTCGGGCACCGGCGCACCCCGCGGCGCGGCGCCGAGAAGTTCGGTGCCGCCATCGAGTTCGGGATCGTTGAGGCTGATCGGGGCAAGCCGGTCGACCTCTACGGGAGCCTGCGGCGTTCCCGGAAGCGCCTGCACCGGTGCACCCGGTTTGATTGCAGCAATGTTGGGAGAGGTTGCATTGCCCAGCATTTGCCGCAATGGCTTCTCCACATAGAATGCGAGCTTGCGTTTGCCGGCGGGCGTCAGGCCGATACCGTCATTGTTGCGCAGCCGCGCCGTCTGGCCGGACATGTCAAAACCCGACAGGGTGAAACTGCCGCTCTGGTCGACGAATCCGTCCCAGACATCGACAAATGTGCCACCGGCTTTCTCGGCCGCATTGCGATAGATTTCGTTGAAGGCCAGCACGTCATTGGTCATGCTCTTGGTCTTGTAGGAAAGTTGACCGACCCATACGACCGGACGGCCGGTCTTCTTGACGGCTTCGAGAAAGGCGTTGATCCTCGCCTGATATTCCTTGTTCCACTCATCGCTCAACAGCGTCTGGCCGTCGGCAAATTGCTGGCGATCATTTGCACCGGCCATCATGATGACGACCGCAGGCTTTTCGGCTTCGATAACAGCGCCGATCGTTGCCGGCCAATCGCGATGATCATCGCGGACGAAGCCAGAGGAACCATCGCTTTTATCAACGACGCGAACGCCGGGCGAATCGATGAATGCTTCATCGAGACCCTCCGCAAGGCCCTTTGCCATGAAGTCGCCGACAATGAGGACTGTCTTGGCGTCCGGCAATTTCTCCGGGATAGCGGCTTCTTTCATTGTGGTGCTCGGCCGGGCCAAGGCTTGCGGAGCTGCGGTACGCGGCCGTGCGCGCTTGATCGGGCGGTTCCGGGCGGGCGGGCGAACCCGCCTGCCGTTGCCATCTTCAATCAGGCGGTCCGAATCTTCGCGATAGATCTGCCGCGGCCCGAACAGCATGTCGAGGATTGTACGGGCAGAAGCCGTTTCGGTGAAGATGAGAGTGGCAGCAAGGGCGAGAACCAACGGAAGCAACAGGGGTGCGTGGCTGATCGGGCTAGAGCCCGAGGCTCTGAAACGCTCCCCTCTGTCCTGGCGGACACCGAATTGATTGCCATACATAAGTCTATCCTGCGACCTTCGAGATTTGCACCGACCACGCCGGAGCATATCTCCCCCCTTGTAGGGAGAGATAATGGCATGCGCCGTTGCTACTTCTTCCTTATCACCGTCAGCACTTCCTTGCTCGGGTGGCCGTCGGGATCCAGGCCCATCTGCTTCTGGAACGCCTGGATCGCATTGCGCGAGCCATCACCGATCTTGCCGTCGACCTTTCCGTCATAATAGCCGAGTTCGCGCAGGTGATTTTGCAACTCTTCGCGCTCTTTCATCGTAATCGGCGTGAAAGGACGATTCCAGTCTTTACGCAACCCGGAAGAGCCACCGATCTGATCGGCCAGAAGGCCGACGCCGAGCGCATATTTATCCGCGTTGTTGTAGTTCTTCAGAACGTAGAAATTGCGCGTCATCAGGAACGCAGGGCCTCCGCGCCCATCGGGCACCTTCAACGTTGCCTTTTCGCCACCCCGCGGAAAGGCCTTGCCGTTGGCGCGAACGACACCAATGCTTTGCCATTCCGCAATTGTGCGCGAACCGGCCGGGAATTTGCGGCCAGCCGGCAGAACAACCTCATAACCCCACGTCTGACCGGGCTGCCAGCCATTCTTGTGAAGCAGGTTGGCCGCGGTGGCCAATGCGTCAGGAACAGAATTCCAGATGTCGCGCTTGCCATTGCCATCCATATCGACGGCGTAGGCAAGGTAGCTTGTCGGAATGAACTGGGTGTGCCCGAGGGCGCCCGCCCAGGAGCCGGTCAGATGGCTGCGATCGATATCGCCTGTCTGCAGGATCTTCATCGCGGCGATCAACTGCGTGCGGGCATATTTGGCACGGCGTGGATCGGCATAGGCAAGGGTGGCGAGCGAACGGACGGCATCACGCATTACATCGTCGCGTTTCATGATCTCGCCGAAATTGGTTTCCATCGACCAGATGGCGAGAAGGATATTGCGATCGACGCCAAACGACTTTTCGATAGCGCCGAGCCAGCGGCTGTATTTGCGTGACATCTCGCGACCGGTCGCGATGGATTGTTCGTTGACGCGATTGTCGAGGTAGCCCCAGACAGGCTCGGTGAATTCCGGTTGGGACTGGGCCTTCTGCAGAACTTCCGGATCGATTTCGGTGACGCCGGCAAAGGCACGGTTAAACGTGGACGCCGAAACGCCGCTGTTCAGTGCAGTGCCACGGAAATCCGCGATCCAGTTCTGGAACTTTGCATCGGCAGCCGCATTATTGATGGCACCGGCCAAGGCGATGCCTGCTGCCGCGGCAACGATCAGCGCGTGTTTCGAAAACGTTGCTAAACCTCCGATCATGTCTTTCCTCATTTCCGTCATTTTGGGTCAAAGGATAAATTACGCACGTCAAAGTTAGGAATTGGTTTACCATGCATGGGCAAACCCGCCGGCATGGCCTACATTAACACCGGCAACGATTATTTATTTTACAGACCTGTGCATTTTGGGTCTTTGGGACAAAAAAGTCTATCGAGGAAATTCCCGCAATATCAATCGTAATCAGTAACGAGGTAATGATGTCCGAAGCCAAGAAGATACGTAAGGCCGTCTTTCCAGTGGCGGGCTTTGGCACCCGTGTTCTTCCAGCCACTAAATCCATTCCGAAAGAAATGCTGACGGTCGTCGACAAGCCGGTCATTCAGTATGTGGTGGACGAGGCACGCGAGGCCGGTATCGAGCATTTTATTTTTGTAACCGGCCGCAACAAGGCGGTCATCGAGGACTATTTCGACGCTCAGTACGAGCTCTACGCTACCCTTGCCGAACGCGGCAAGACCGGGCTGCTCGACGAATTGCAGGGAATCCAGCCCGGGCCCGGAACGACGAGCTTTACCCGCCAGCAAGTGCCTATGGGTCTCGGACATGCGGTCTGGTGCGCACGCGACATTGTCGGTGACGAACCTTTCGCGCTGCTTTTGCCGGACATGATCATGCAGCCGGAAAAGAATGGCTGTCTCGCGGACATGGTGGAACTCTATGATCAATCGGGTGGCAATATCGTCGCGGTGCAGGAATGCGATCCGGCAGAGACGCACAAATATGGCATCGTCGGTCAGGGCAAACCTGTCGGCAAGGGTTTTGAGCTGACTCAGATGGTGGAAAAGCCAGCCAAAGGCACGGCTCCCTCCAATCTCTATATCAATGGCCGCTATATCCTGCAGCCGGAGATTTTCAGCATCCTCGAAAATCAGGAACGCGGCGCCGGCAATGAAATCCAGCTGACGGACGCGATGCTGAAGCTGACCAAAGAGCAGGATTTCTTCGGCTATCATTTCAAGGGCCGCACTTACGATACCGGCTCCAAGGAAGGTTTCGTCGAGGCGAACGTCGCATTCGCGCTTTGGCGGGAGGATATCCGCAGTGGCGTCATCGACAATATCGGCAATATGCTGAAGACGATCGAGCCTAAGAAGGGCTGAAGATTGACGGAAACACTATCTCCCCGTCGCAGGGGAGATAACTCGTGGACAGTTGTACTGTGCGTGGTTCGACAAGCTCACCATGAGGGAGGTTGAGGATGACAACGATAGTCGCCAACGTTGCCTCTCTTGCTCCCTGCAATCACCCACTTCCCTCATGGTGAGCTTGTCGAACCACGCACGGCGCCTTCGGATAGCGTTTTGAAGCGCCGCGGCCAGGTCGCTATCTAAAGCTGATTTGTCCCTTCAGCGGTCCATTCAACTCTTGAACAGTTGTACTGTGCGTGGTTCGACAAGCTCACCATGAGGGAAGTGGTTTGATTGCAGGGAGCAAGAGAGGCAACGCTGGCGACTATAGTTGCAATTCTCAACCGCCCTCATGGTGAGCTTGTCGAACCACGCACAGCGCCTTCATTAACGCATTTCGTCAAAAAGCCGATCCTACCGTTGCAGCGTCACACCCATGAAAATGCTGGTTTCATCGGTCTGGCGCGTTTCGACCTCGCTGCGGGTGAACTCATGCCGGGCGCTGATATCAAAACCGAAGAAACGATTGAACCAGTAGGTCGCACCGATTTCAGCGCCAAAGCCCTTGTCCCAGCCCGATCCGTCCTTGTTGTCGCGCAGCGATGCAATCAGCGTTGCCTTGAGATCGAGATTGGCGCGCGCCTGCCGCTTGATGCCGATTGTGCCCTCGTAGAAAATCGAGCCGCTGTCGCCGGGTGCCGTGGCTCCTTCGACGCGGGTGAGCAGGCCGATATCCACATCGGTTCCGCGCTGCGGCGACCATTTGAGGGCGCCGTCAATGCTGAGCCCATCCACTGGAGAAAGCCGGTCATCGTCTATGCCCTGACGCAGATAGCCCAGCGCGAATTCTCCCGCCAGCTTTTCGGCAAAGTCGACCTCGACACCGCCGCGCAGGCCGGTGCGAACGCCGGAACGCTGGAAGCCGTTCGAATCTTCCTTCTCGTCATACATCAATTTGCCGATTTCGACTTCGGCGAAAGGCTTGATGGCCGGCGACATTTCGAAGCCACCCCGCAGTGCAATACTGGCAAAGGTGTTGTTGCGGTCTTTCTGGCTGACGACTGAGCCATCGGAGAATTCGGCATTGCCATAGACGGTACGATCCACATTGCCTGTTACATCCGCGAAGAACTTGCCAAATTCCTTGCGCATACCAAGACTGCCGTCGAGCTCCTGGACGGCGGGCCGGTTCGAGGTTCCGACAATCGTCGTCGGTGCACTCGGGTCTTCCTGCCGGTACCGATAGCCTGCCTCGCCCTTCACGGTGGTGCGTTCGCCAAGGTCGAGCTGCATGCCACCGCGCAGCCCGACATTCGGAGCGGAATATTCCTCGCCTGAAATCGTCTTGTCATAGGTGCCATCGAAATCGAGCCAGGCGGAGTGGCGCGCCCAGTCCGTCGTGGCGCGGGCGCGAAGGCGCGTCTCCGACAACAATGCAGCGCTACCGTCCGAGCTGCCATCGGCATTGGTCGTGGCGCGCAATCCGGTGCTGATGGAGGGGCGGAGTGTCACGGTACCGGCCCTGATGCCAAGCGGTGCGAAGGGCTCCGGATCGGGCCGGATGATGCGGCGTTCGAGCGCTGGTTCCGGAAGATTGTCGCGATCGGTGCGGCCAGCGGGCGGGTTGGCTTCCCGGTTTTGCTCGATCGGGCCGTTATCGAATGTATCGGCACGTTCTTCGCCCAAAAGCGATCGCTCGCCGGGGCGAAGACGGAGCGGACGTGCAGCGGGTACAGGCGCGGTCTCGGCGCCGGGCAGGGCGGCAGAGTCCGGGTTCAGCCCGCCGCTGTTGTCGGCTGGGCCCGCGGGCGGCGAACCATCGTCCAAGGGTACGCCGAGCAAACCGAGATTGCCGTTGTCATCATCAGGCGGGAGCGCACCCGGACTAACGGGCTCGTAGCGGCGGGACGGTATACCGCCATCCGTTGGCGAAGGGGAGGCATCTGGCGGATTGGCCGTTGGCGAACCATTGTCGTTTTGCGCCTGAACCTGCGCGGAATTGTCCTGCAAGGTGCCGCGTAGCGGCGTTGCCTGCTGGGCATGGGCCAAGGGCAGGAACGCAAACACGGTGCTGCTGAGCAATGCTGCCATCAGACAGACATTGACTGCAGTCCTGAAGCCGCCGCCCGATGGCGGTGCTTCCAAGCGTGGTTGAGAAATGTGCGTCAATAGGTTTTGCCAGTGTTCGAACGTTAAGGATGGTAAAGAGCCATGGTTAACGACTGGCTAACCGGTGCCACTGTAAGGTGCTGCGGCGAACAAATATTGGACAGCGGCGAGCAGAGGCGCTAACGGTTGCGGCCATGCAGGCAATAAACGATACCGAACTGGACAAAACCGCAGCCGTCGATTCGGCCAAGCGGACGATTTCAACCGAGAAGGACGGACTGGCCGCACTGAGCAATGCGCTGGAAGGTCCCCTGGCAGAGGCGTTTTGCAAGGCGATCGAAATGATTGCCGGCGTGCGCGGCCGGATCATCGTCACCGGCGTCGGCAAGAGCGGCCATATCGGCTCGAAAATCGCCGCAACTTTCGCCTCGACGGGCACGCCGGCCTTTTTCGTGCACCCGTCCGAGGCAAATCACGGCGATCTCGGCATGATTGCCGTCGACGATGCCATTCTCGCCATTTCCTGGTCGGGAGACACGGCGGAGCTCAAGGGTATCGTCAGCTATTCGCGGCGTTTCCGCATTCCCTTGATCGCGGTCACCGCCGGCGAGAATTCGGCGCTGGCGACCGCGGCAGACGTGGTGCTTTTGATGCCGCGGGTGACGGAAGCCTGTCCGCACGGGCTGGCGCCCACGACTTCGACGCTGATGCAGCTTGCCATGGGCGATGCGGTGGCAGTGGCACTGCTCGAGGCGCGGGGCTTCACGGCGGGCGACTTCAAGACGTTCCACCCGGGCGGATCGCTCGGGGCGAGCCTCACACATGTGCGCGAGATCATGCATCGCGGCGACCAGCTGCCGCTGGTACCGCTCGGGATGCCGATGCCCGAGGCGATGAAGGTGCTGGCAGACAAGCGCTTCGGCTGTGTGGCCGTGCTCGATGACGAAGGTGCCCTTGCGGGGATCATCACCGACGGCGACCTTTCACGCAATCTGCACCGCAATCTGGCGACGATGACTGTCGACGAGATCATGACGCGGCAACCCAAGACGGTGCCGCCGACGATGCTGGCAAGCGCGGCATTGGCGCTTCTCAACGATCACAATATCGGCGCGCTGATCGTGACCGAAAAGAACGTTCCGGTCGGCATCGTGCATTTCCATGATTTGCTGCGGATAGGGGCAGCCTAGGCCGCCTCGACAACGAGCGTTCCGCGATCGATGCCGGTAATACGTACGCGCGTTCCCGCCGCAAGATCGGGACCGGTTACACGCCACAGGCTATCGCCGATGCGGGCGCGGCCCCGGCCGTTGACCGTTGCCTCTTCAAGGGTCACGACTTGACCGATCAGCTGCTCGCCGCGCCGGTTGAGCAGCGGTTCGTCCGATTCTACATCGGTTGCGCCGATCAGCCTGCGGCCGATGAAGACGGCTATGACGGAGAGAACCAGGAAGAGGATGACCTGAATTTGCCATTGCATCCATGAAGTATCGCCAAACAGGATGGCGATCCCGCCAACGATGAGCGCGGCGACACCGAACCACAGGAAGAATATCCCTGGCGCTGCCACTTCCAAAATCATCAGGATCAAGCCGAGAACGATCCAATTCCAGGGTCCGAGCTCGGTGAAGAGACGTTCAAGCATGTCAAATCCTGTTGATATTCACGCCATCGCGGCCTGCAAATGGCTTTCTTCTGCGCTTCCGATGCTCATGTACGCAAAGTACACTGCGCTTCGGTTCTCCAATACCGCCATTTTGTCTTAGCCGGTCCTGAACCTCAGCAGGACCAGACCTTCCGCAGTCAAGGATTTGTCCCGCCAGTGCCCGGAACGCTGCGGCCGCGTGCGGGTGGTGTCGACGGGGTGGTGGGGTTTGACGCGGCGTTCTCGCCAAACACCTCACGGGCAATCGCGCCGATACCGCCGAGCGAGCCGATGAGCGCGGACGCCTCCATCGGCATCAGGATGACCTTCTGGTTGGGGCTTGCGGCGAATTTGCCAAATGCCTCGGTGTATTTCTGCGCCACGAAATAGTTGAGCGCCTGCACATTGCCGCCGCTGATTGCGGCAGAAACAAATTCCGTCGCCTTGGCTTCGGCCTCCGCCAGACGCTCACGGCCTTCGGCTTCGCGGAAGGCGGCCTCGCGCCTGCCTTCGGCTTCGAGGATCTGTGCCTGTTTCAAGCCTTCGGCGCGCAAGATCTGCGCTGCCCTTGTGCCTTCCGCTTCCAGCACGACGGCGCGTTTGTCGCGCTCCGCCTTCATCTGGCGGCCCATCGAGTCGAGGAGGTCCTGCGGCGGATTGATGTCCTTGATCTCGACGCGCGTCATCTTGATGCCCCAGGATTGCGCGGCCTCGTCGACGACCCGCAACAGGCGGTCATTGATCGTATCGCGGTTCGACAGAAGTTCGTCGAGAACCATGGAGCCCATGACGGTACGGATATTGGTCATGGTCAGGTTGAGAATGGCATTTTGCAGCCCGCTGACCTGATAGGCCGCCTGCGGTGCATTGAGGATCTGGTAGAAGGCGATACCGTCGACGGCGATGTTGGCATTGTCCTTGGTGATGACTTCCTGGGTCGGAACGCTCAGCACCTGCTCCATCATGTTCAGCTTGGCGCCGATGCGGTCGAAGAACGGAACGATCAGATTGAGGCCGGGAGCAAGGGTGCGCGTGTATTTGCCGAAGCGTTCGATCGTATAGTTGTAACCTTGCGGCACCGTCTTGACGCCCGCAAACAGAACCACAAGCACGAGAACGACAAGTACTGGTATCGTGAAGTCAAAACCGCTCATCTATGGCCTCCCCTGGCTGACCTTATGGGCAGCTTCAATCAACACACCTCGCCGGCGGGTGCACGATAGACGATAGTTGTGATTCTCGCGAGGGTTTGCGGGAGGTATGTTTGCGGTCGTAACTTATAAATCCGGTCGATGAATTTACGACCTAAAGTTGAACCCAGCCTTGCAATTCGCGGCGGACGAGCATCTCGATGACCTTCATGCCTTGGTCGCTGTCGTTGAGGCAGGGGATGTGGGTGAAGTTGACGCCGCCATTGTGATGGAAGGTCTCGGCGCCTGCGACCGCGATTTCCTCGAGCGTTTCCAGACAATCCGAAACAAAACCCGGGTTGAAGACCGCAACGGATTTCACGCCGTCCCTGGCAAGCTTCTCCAATGTCTTGTCCGCATAGGGCTGCATCCATTCTTCCGGACCGAAACGCGATTGAAAACAGGTGATTAGTTTGCTTTCGTCCCAACCAAGGCGTTCACGCAACAGCCGCGTCGTCTTCCAGCAATGGCAGGGGTAAGGGTCGCCGCGCCTGAAATAGCTCTGCGGAATGCCGTGATAGGAGGCGATCAGCACCTCCGGTTCGAAATCGAGCGTCGCGTAGTGCTTTTCGATGGAGGTGGCGAGGGCATCGATATAGACGGCTTCGTCCTGATAGGAGGGAACAGTGCGCGTTGCGGGCATGAAGCGCATCTTGATCAGGGCTTCGAAAAACTTGTCGTTGACCGTCGCAGTCGTCGTTGCCGAATATTGCGGATAGAGCGGAAACATCAGAATGCGCTTGCAGCCCTGTTTGTCCAGCCGCTCCAGGGCCTGCTCGATCGAAGGCTGGCCGTAGCGCATAGCCCAATCGACGATGATCTCAGGATGCGAGGCAAGCGCCGCGCCGAGCTTTTCACCCTGCGAGCGGGTGTAGGTTCGCAAGGGAGATTCGTTGCGCTCCCGATTCCAGATCTTGTCGTAGAGTGCACCGGATTTTTTCGGGCGGGTGTTGAGCACGATGCCGTAGAGCACCGGCAGCCAGATAGCACGAGGCCACTCGATAACGCGTTTGTCCGAGAGAAATTCCCTCAGATAGCGCCGCATCGACGTCTTGTCGGTCCCGTCCGGCGTGCCGAGATTGACGAGAAGCACGCCGATCTTCGATGTTTCGATGTGCGGATGGTCTTCCGGCTTTGTGACCGCTTTCAACGCCTCGCCAGAAATTGCCATATCTATCAACTCCACTTCCTGGCGTGGAACCTAGTCAGCACGGGAGTGATTGCAAGAGTGCGAAAGGCCGCATGTTGAGTGGCGGGTTCAAGAATAAGTCGTCGAGCCACGGGTCTCACCCGCCTTCGGCTCCAGCAAGGGGCCGACAGGCGCCATGTCTACCAGATTTTATGAGCTTCACGACCTAGAGCAAGTTTTGAATAAGCAAAAACTGCTCTAGATCGCCGGGACTTTCATTTGAGCGCCGATCGGAAGCTTCATTGCCTTCATGTCCGGATTGGCTTCGGCGAGCTTCTTCCATTCGATGCCCTTGCCGTAGACCTCTTCGGCAATGTCCCAGAAATTGTCCCCGCGCTTGATAGTATAGGTGTCGGAATGATGGTTTGCTGCCGGAGCTGCCGCTGTTTCAGCAGGCTTGGCGGCTCCC
This sequence comes from Phyllobacterium sp. 1468, assembly GCF_031455525.1. Classification (NCBI taxonomy): domain Bacteria; kingdom Pseudomonadati; phylum Pseudomonadota; class Alphaproteobacteria; order Hyphomicrobiales; family Phyllobacteriaceae; genus Phyllobacterium; species Phyllobacterium sp. 1468. The sequence goes on from NZ_JAVDSX010000005.1 coordinate 57,431, forward strand.
GGAGTCTTTGGAGCCGTTGCCGGTTCCGACGATTTGGCTTCAACTGAAGCGCCGGGCGCCAGAACGGTGATGCGCCCGTCGGTGTATGGCTTATACGGTGTATGCTTGGCCAGATAATCGGCAAGGACCAGTTCGAGACCCGGACCGTAATCATAGGCGTTGACCGCGTTCGTCGAGAAGATCTTGTAGCCGTCTCCCCCCGCACGCATGTAATTATTGGAGACCACGCCGTAGGTGGCCCCGACATCGATCGGCCGCCAGTTTTCGCCCTGCATCACCTGGACGCCGGATATGCGGCTGCCTACCGGTTTTGATACATCGAACGCATATTTCAACCCAGCTACCTGCGGGAAACGCCCGGCACCCTGATCGATCTGACTCAAGCCATTTTCCAGCGCCGCGATGACATCGGAGCCCCGCATCTGAAACGTCGCGAGCGTGTTTTGGAATGGCAGCACCGTCAGCACCTCGCCCATGGTGACGTCGCCGGCATCGATGGACGCGCGCAGACCGCCGCCGTTGATGATGGCGATGGTGACGCCCTGTCCCCTGACGCGGTCCAGCATGGCATCGGCGACAGCGTCACCCATGCTGCATTCCTTGAAGCGACAAACCTCGCGCGCCGCTTCCATGACGCCGGTGGATTCGCCTACTTTGCGTGACTTCAGTTCTTCGAGAGGTTGGGCAAGTTCCTTGACGCGGGCAACGAAGGCCGGGTCGGGTGTGACGGAGGAATCGAGCAGGATCGGCGCGCCCTCGCTCTTCGTCACATTGCCATCATCGTCAAACGTCACTTTGAGTTCACCGAGATATTTCGAATAGGACTTCGCCTGGACGATGGGGACATCGCGGCCCGAAGGATTCTTGACCAGCGTCGGGTAGGGGCCTAGCGCTTCCGGATCGGTGTTGGACAGAAGCGTGTGGCTGTGGCCGCCGACAATAACGTCGATGCCATCGACCTTGGCAGCGATCTCCTTGTCTTTCAGATAGCCATCATGGTTGAGCGCAATGATCTTGTTGACGCCTTCGGCCTTCAATGCCTCTGCCTGTTTTCTCAAAGTTTCGATTTCATCGGCAAATTTGATGCTGGGGCCGGGGCTGGAGATTTCCGCCGTATCAGTGGTGAGAGCCGAGATGACGCCGATCTTCTGACCGCCGATTTCCTTGACGATATAGGGCTTGTACTTGCCAGCGATGGGCGAATCCGCAGCAGCTTCCGTATTGCTCGAAATAACCGGCACTTTGACCTTGTCGAGGAACTTGGCCAGAGTGACCGGCGTATCGTCGAACTCGTGATTGCCGAGTGCCATCACGTCAAAGCCGATGCCGTTCATGAACTCCGCCGTGTCATCGCCCTTGTAGGTCGTATAGAACAGCGAACCCTGGAACTCGTCGCCCGCATCAAGCACGATGACATTGCCACCATCCTTGGTCAGAGCGGTGCGACGCTCGTCGATCTTGGCCTTGACGCGGGCAATGCCGCCGAAACACTCGTTCTTGCTCTCTTCTTCGGCCGAGCAAGTGGAATCATACTTGTTGATCGGCTCGATGCGCGAATGCTGGTCGTTGATATGCAGGATATTCAGCGTGTAATCGGCCATCGCCGCGCCCGCTGTCATGCCAAGGGTTGAGGTCGCTAGCAGGATCGTGGCGAGTATTCTGGACATGAAAAGCTCCGCATGTTCATAGATCAGTTGAGGCCGAGTATCTCAACCGTATTTTTCCTACGTCAAGAAGATATGACAAGCACAGAACGACCGCATCCGAAACCGGCGTGGCGATGCAAAAAATTAGGCCGTACTCCAGGTCGTAAATTCATAAATCTGGTAGAAATGGCGCCTGATCGACCACGCCTTATCCCACTTGGGGGGAGCGGCGGGTCAATGAGAATTGCTGACCCGATGATGAAGTGCAATTCAGTTGGGCGGCGTTGACGAGGGCACAATTGACCTTGGACTGGGTGCCACGGGCGAGCGAACGGAGGTTGATCTCGATCAGATTTGCAGAAGCGAAACGATAATTGCCTTCGGCCAGCTTTTCCTTGGTGTCGTTGGCGCGCGTTTCGAACGCCCCGTTATTGAAATTGGAGAAAGCAACTCCCGACGTGTCGAACCATTGACCCTGCACGGCGTCGGTAGGACGCGTCGTCTGCGCAGGACCACCCTCCTGAACACCGCCGCTCATGCAGCCGGTGAGGATCAGAGCCAGTGTTGCTGTGCCGGTGGCAACCGAAAAGCGTTTCATCCAGACAATCTCCCAATGGATCTCGCTCTTTAAATGCCGTGAAAATCAAGCAAAAACAAGACCTAAGTTTAATTGTAAATTCGAAGGGTCAGTGGTTTTTTGTGATTAGGGTGGCGAGATACGCGAGGGCCAGGATGAATGATGAGTTCAATGACCATGAACTGGTCGGGCAACTGCAGAAAATGTCGGAAGAGCGGATCAAGGACGAGATTAGTCTGGAAAAGATGCACGCCAACGAACTTGCCAAATATAAAGCTGCCGCTGCAGATCGTATGTCCACCGTAGCAATCGCTGTCGGTTTTTTTGGTCCGAGTGCCGCGATCGTCCTCAACCCGGACATTATGATGAAGATCGACGTAGATCGCAGCCTACTACTGGTGTTTGCCACGAGCATTTGGTTCGTGCTATTTTCTGCACTTCATAATTTGGGCAGATTGATACTGAGAAAGGAGTTGGAGTAGTGCTGACCTACGCCATTTTCTCTTTTGTCATATGCTTGACTGTCGGAGTTGGATCGTGGGCTTATAGCGAGTGGGACTACAAAAGATCCCTGCCACGCCGTGCAAAATTGAAGCTCATGCAGGCGGAACTGGAAAAACGGCGCACCGCGCGTCCTACGCCCGCTGAATAGCTTACATTTTCGGCAGCAGTCCCTCCCGCAAGAAGAAGGAGGGACTTGATCGGCTTACCGCACCAGGATGTTGCGGAACTGCCAGGGGTCCTCAAGGTCGAGATTTTCCTTGAACAAGCCCGGGCGGTTTTCCAGGGGAGTCCAGTCCGTGTAGTGACCTTTGAGCGGACCGAGATAGGGTTTCTGGACTTCAAGGCAGCGGCGGAAATCCATCTCGTCGGTTTCGACAATGCCGGCATCGGGATTTTCCAGCGCCCAGACCATGCCGGCCATGACCGCGGACGAGACCTGCAGGCCTGTCGCGTTCTGATAGGGAGCAAGCTTGCGAGCTTCCTCGATCGTCAGCTGCGAACCATACCAGTAGGCATTCCTGTCGTGGCCATAGAGCAGGACGCCGAGTTCATCGGCACCGTCGACGATCTCGGATTCGTCGAGTACGTGCTGGATCGCCTGAGGCTGACCGGCTGCCCCGAACATTTCGTCGAGCGATAGGGTCGCGACATTGGCGGGATGGTAGGCGTAGTGGCATGTGGGCCGGTAGGCGGCCTTGCCCTTCTTGTCCAACACCGTGAAGAAATCCGCGATCGAGATCGCCTCATTGTGCGTGACCAGCAGGCCGAACTGTGCGCCTTCCGTCGGGCACCAGGTACGGATGCGGGTATCGGCGCCGGGCTGTTCGAGAAAGATCGCGGCCTTGTTGCCCTTCTTCTGCTTGCGGGCATTTTTCGGCATCCACTTTTCGTGGGTACCCCAGCCAAGCTCGGCCGGTTGCAGACCTTCGGAAATAAAGCCTTCGACTGACCACGTGTTCCAGAAAGCGCCAAAAGGCTTGGGCTCGCCGGCGCGCTGCGTGTCGCGCTCGGCAATATGAATGCCCTTGACGCCGACCTTGTCCATCAGGCGGGCCCAGCTCTCGCGATCTGTGCGGGCGGGCTCCTTGTGGTCGACGTTCAGGTCTCTGGCGAGGTCAAGCACCGCCTGCTTGACGAACCATGAGACCATGCCGGGATTGGCGCCGCAGCACGAAACAGCAGTCGGACCGCCAGGCTTCTTCCTCTTTTCCGCGAGCAGCGTCTGGCGCAACGCATAGTTGGTACGGTCGGCGTTATCGAGGTCGCTGGCATAATAGAAGCCCGGCCAAGGCTCAATGACCGTGTCGATATAGAGCGCGCCGACTTTGCGGCACAGGCGCAGAATATCGACCGACGAGGTGTCGACGGAAAGATTGACGCAAAAGCCTTGTCCGCCGCCTTCGGTGAGAAGCGGCTTGAGCAACGTCTTGTAATTTTCCTTTGTGACAGCTTCCTGAATGAAGCGGATGCCGCGCTCGTCGAGCAGTTTCTTGTTGGCATCACTGGGATCGATAACGATCAGGCGGGATTTATCGTATTTGAAGTGGCGTTCGATGAGGGGCAGGGTACCCCGTCCGATGGACCCGAAACCAATCATCACAATCGGACCGGTAATTTCTCCATGTACAGGCCATTGAGCCTTCGCCATTTTTTTGTTGCTCCTAATTTTGATCTCCATCAATGAGGGCGGCGGACTAAAATCCGCTTCAAAGAAACCATAGAGCAAAGACACGACAAAGCGCAAACAACCCATTGCGCTTTTAGGATGAAATTTCGATCTACTGTTAATTAAAGCGGATTTATAGGCGTTTCAGCGCGTCGATAAGCCGGTCGCGGATTGTCATAATACCTTTGTAGTGCAGTTGCGCAGGATTTAGCGCTTCGAGCTGGCGCGCAAAAGCTTCCGCTAAATTACGGCATTCGGGGTGTTTCTTCAGGGCACTTATAGGATCGAGATAAATGCGGATAGTGAAAAGAATATCGCCGGAGAGCGGTAATTTACGCAGCGTCTGCCGCTCGACGCGAACATAACTTTGTGCGGCGATATCCTCTTCGGTATAGCGCGCGCCCTTCTGGTGACTGGCGAGCGGATGGTAGAGACTGCCGTCGGGCTGCAGCGACCAGTTCATGCGCTGGACCGAGCGATCCGGGCGCAGATTGTCGAACATGCGGGTGATCAGCCCGGCATTGCGGCTGCCTGCGCCAAAATCGGGCACGGGAGCGTGGATATCGTCCATGGAACGGCCGAACTTTTCCAGAAGCGTCCAGGAGGAGGGAAACGATAACGACGCGGCGGCAAGATGCCAGCCGCGGATCTCATCCTTGCGCATCAAAACAAGGTCTTCCTGAACAAGGCTGGCGGCGCGATGCAGGGTGGCAAGACCCGTTCCGCCGAGCGATACGGGTTGGTCCCATCCCGCAATCTTGATGTTCTCGCCGTCGCTGGAATAGATTTCGGGATAGTGCTCGACGAGATGGGCGCCGAGGAGTTGCAGCACTTCCGCCTGGGCATTTTCCGTGCCCGGTTCTTCCACAAAAATCCTGTTGCCATAGAGTGCAAAAAGCCGCTCTTTCTCGGCGAGATGGGCGAGGAGATTGTTATCGATCTCGATCCAGTCTTTCAGGTCGAGCTGCTGCAACCCTATTGTGAAGGGTTGCGCCGAGCCATCATAGGGCGTGTGCACGGGGGCGGGGGTCGTCATTATGCGGCGTCCATCGCCTCCAGCTCGTCGATGATGCCCTCGATGACGGAAAGGCCCTTTTGCCAGAAGGCGGGATCCGTCGCATCGAGGCCGAAGGGCGCCAGCAATTCGGAATGATGCTTGGTCCCGCCAGCCTTCAACATGTCGAAATATTTCTGCTGAAATCCAGCTTCGGCGTTTTGATAGACCGCGTAGAGCGAGTTCACCAGGCAATCGCCGAAGGCATAGGCATAGACATAGAAGGGCGAGTGGATGAAGTGCGGGATATAGGTCCAGAAGGTTTCGTAGCCGGCACCGAAATGTACCGCTGGTCCGAGGCTTTCCTTCTGCACATCCAGCCAGATCTCGCCGATCCGGTCCGAGGTCAGTTCGCCGTTATTGCGTTCGGCGTGAACCCGGCGCTCGAACTGGTAGAATGCGATCTGCCGTACGACCGTGTTGATCATGTCTTCGGCCTTTTGCGCCAGCATGGCCTTGCGCTCGCGTTTGTCGCGGGTCTTTTCAAGCAGCGAGCGGAAAGTGAGCATTTCGCCGAAGACGGAAGCGGTTTCGGCAAGAGTCAGCGGCGTTGAAGCCATGAGCGCGCCCTGATCGCCGGCAAGCACCTGATGCACGCCGTGGCCAAGTTCGTGCGCGAGGGTCATCACATCGCGGGGCTTGCCCATATAGTTCAGGAGCACATAGGGATGCACCGAGGGAACAGTCGGATGGGCGAAGGCGCCTGGTGATTTGCCGGGTCGGGTCGGCGCGTCGATCCAGTTTTTGTCGAAGAAAGCCTTGGCGATTTCAGCCATTTCCGGCGCAAAGCCATTATAGGCGGAAAGCACGGTTTCGCGCGCGTCCGTCCATGAAATGATCGCCTGCGGCGTTTCGGGCAGCGGAGCGTTGCGGTCCCAATTGTTCAGGTATTCAAGGCCGAGCCATTTGGCCTTGAGCGCATAATATCGATGCGACAGGCGCGGATAGGCAGCCTGCACGGCTTCGGAGAGTGCATCGACTACCTCGCGCTCGACGCGATTGGCCAGGTGGCGGCTATCGGCGATGTCCTCAAAGCCACGCCAGCGATCGGAGATTTCCTTGTCCTTGGCCAGCGTATTGGTGATGAGCGTGAAAACGCGCAGGTTTTCCTTGAAGGTCTTGGCCAGTGCTTCAAAACCGGCTTTACGTAAGGAGGCATCTGCGTCCTGCAGGAGATTCAACGTCGGCTCGAGCGGCAGTTCCTCGCCATTCACCTCAAAGCGTAGCGCCGTCATGGTTTCGTCAAACAGACGGTTCCAGGCGCCGCGTCCGGTAATCGACTTTTCGTGAAAAAGCTGCTCGATCCTGTCGTCGAGCTGGTAGGGCTTGTCCTTGCGCAGGTCCACCAGCCATGGGCGATAGTGGGCGATGGCCGGGTTTTCGGACATGGCTTTTTCAATGATCGCATCATCGATGCGGTTGAGTTCGAGGCTGTAAAAGATCAGATGCGTGCTCGCATCGGTCATCTTCTGCTGGATATCGCCGTAAAGCTTGGCGCGTTTGGGATCAGACGTATCGCCGGCATAGACCAGGCCGGCAAAGGAGACGATTTTGCCGATAAGTTCTTCCAGGGCCTCGAATTCCCGGATCGATTGGGCGAACTCTCCGCCTTCTGCCTTGGCCGCCTCGGCGCCGAGTTTACCTTTCCAGCGCTTCTCGAATAGGGCGGCGAGTTCGCCGGCCTTTTCGAGATCGGCCTTGAGCTCGCTGCTTTCCGTGGATGGATAGAGATCGGCAAGGTTCCATTCAGGCAGCAGGCCGAGGGCTGCCTGATCGGCTTTCACGGCAGCATTGCCGCCCGCTTTGGAAGGCGCCGTGGCTACGGTATCAAGCGAGTATTTGTGGTTTTTTGAACGCATTTTGGCACCAGAATATTGAAGTTTGGAGGGCGAATCAGAGACCCTCGATAAAGGAGCTAAACCTTAAGAGTCGGTTGGCAATTGATCCAGTTCCGTATTGCTTGTCCCACTTTGTAGCAACTTTTAGACTTTTGAGGGGTGGATTCATTTGAAAAAAAGCCTTAATCCTGCTGTTAACAACCCGTTGACCATGTCACAAAACACTGGATTCGATATGCGTTTTCGCCATGCTCTCAACGTATTTGTTCTTCAGTAAAGCGACCATTAACCATTAAATCGCACAATCCAGCTATTCGGGGGTTGGAAAAGACGGTCAAGGTTGGGGACGAAATTGTCAAACATGATTCATGCACAGAACAACAGATCGCGGGCGAGTTCTTTTATGCGCGCCGGCTGGTTTGTGTTCCTCATGGTCTTTGTGCCGATGTTGTTTGCATCCGCACAGGCTTCCGCCGAGACGAGAACTCTCAGGCTTTATTTCATCCACACCAAAGAGCGTGCCGAGATCACGTTCAAGAGAAATGGCCGATACCAGCAGGATGGTCTGAACAAACTCAACAAGTTCCTGCGTGACTGGCGCCGCAACGAGCCGACGAAGATGGACCCCCGCCTCTTCGATCTGGTCTGGCAGATTTATCAGAACGTCGGCGGCAGGGACTACATCAATGTGGTATCTGCCTATCGCTCTCCCGCCACGAATTCCATGCTGCGCTCCCGTTCGCGCGGTGTTGCGAAAACAAGCCAGCACATGCTGGGCAAGGCCATGGACTGGTATCTGCCGGGTGTGAAGCTTTCCACACTTCGCGTTACGGCAATGAAATTCCAGGCCGGCGGCGTTGGCTACTATCCGACCTCCGGCTCTCCTTTCGTCCATACGGATGTCGGCAATGTCCGTCACTGGCCACGCATGAGCCGCAGGGAATTGCTGGCCGTGTTCCCGGACGGAAAGACCATGCATATTCCTTCCGATGGCAAGCCATTACCCGGCTACGACCAGGCGGTCGCCGCCTACGAATCGCGCAAGCGCAATGGTGGCACCGCAATTCAGGTCGCGAGTGCTTCGGGTTCGAGCCGCAGTGGCAAAACGCTGTTTGGCATGATCTTTGGCGGCGGCGCTGATGAAGAAGAGGATTCCAGTGAGAGCACAACCGCTGTCGCTACTGCTTCCAAGCCTTCGAAGACGCTGTCGACCAAGCCAGCCGCGATAGCTGAAGACGCGGACGGCGGAGAGACCGCGCCGGCCGTTGCGACGCGTGCCCAGCCTCAACCCGACGAGCAGCAGATCGCTCCGGACCTGCCAGTGCGCGGCGCACCTGCGCCTTTGACCGCGCCTCGACCTGACGCGCCACTCGCTACGTCGCCGGAAGACAACCGGGCCTTGGCGTTTGCTGTTCCCGTACCGCTGCGCCGTCCTGACTATTCGCCGACGCCGGCGCCAGAAGAACCGTCAACGCTCAACGCGCTCGCTGAAGATCAATCGACTGTTATCGCCGCCTTGCCGATGCCGCGACCGGAGCCGCAGGATAGCGCCAGTGCTATTCGTGAGATGATTGCGGCCAATCCCAACGATGCGAGCGCCGATGCGGCGCAGCCCCAAATGGCCAACGCGCTCGTTCCGGTACCTTTCGACAAGCCCAAGCGTAATGACATGATGGTTGCATCGCTCGTGCCCGACCAGCGTCCGGCCGCCAAAGCAATCCAGGCAACTGTGGCCGCCGACGAAGAGGTTATTCCAGCTCCGGATGATGACCTGCAGGCGATTATCAAGCAGGCCGACAGCGAGCATGGCAATGTTGTTTCCGCTTCGCAGCCGACGCCGGAGATGCCGACATTGCCGGGAACAACCGGTGGGCGTGTGAAACCGGCTGCACAGCAGAATACGCAGATGGCGTCGATTGAAACGCAGCCATCGCTGCGCCGGAGCATGCTCGACGCTCAGGCCTCCGGCGACCCGGTCGCTGCGCTTAATAGTGGCGTCATCACGACGGCCAAGGGCGCCAAGCCGCGCAAGCAGGCCGCACAGGGCCAGACTCCGAAAGCGATCCAGGTTTCCTCGGACGTTCCGGACCGCGCCCTCTCGACTGACCAGGTCGCGGCTACAGCCCCGGCAGTGACACCGGCAGTCCTGCGCAATGCAGAAATGCGAACAGCCCCGACGACGGTCTATACGGCGGGCTTCCAGCAGAGCCTGCCTGTCGCCAACGCCAACAAGTTCACCGGCAAGGCGGTTACATTCCTGCAGATCGCCAGGTTCAACCCGACGCACGGATCGTGAGAGACTAGAGCCTTCCATCCAGGCATGAATGCTCACAACAAACAAAACAAACCGGCGGCTCTGCTGAGGAGCCGCCGGTTTTGTCTTGAGAACTGTATTGCTGTTGCGGGGTCAGCCTGCGAGCTTGACTGCCTCGGCGGCGAGCTTGGTAATCTCGTCCCACTTTCCGGCCTTTACCAGTTCTTCCGGAGCTACCCACGATCCACCCACGCAGACGACATTCGGCAGGTTGAGATAGGTTTTGGCGTTGGCGATGCTGACGCCTCCAGTCGGGCAGAACAGCGTGCCGGCCAGCGGCGACGACAGGGATTTCAGAAAGGCCGCGCCGCCAGCCTGTTCGGCGGGGAAAAACTTCAGCATCGTATAGCCTTCTTCGCGCAAGGACATGATCTCGCCTGGCGTGATGGCGCCTGGGAGTAGAGGTACCTTGCTGTCGCGCGCGGCTTCGATGAGCTGCGGGGTCGCGCCGGGGGAAACGATGAAGCGGGAACCGGCGTTGACGGCTTCGTCATACTGACGGGCATTGAGAATGGTTCCGGCGCCGACGATGGCCTCCGGCACTTCATTGGCGACGGCACGGATGGCATCGAGAGCTGCAGCGGTGCGCAACGTGATCTCGATTGCAGGCAAGCCGCCCTTGGCAAGCGCCCTCGCCAATGGAACGGCATCGGCAAGATTCTGGATGAGAATGACCGGAATAACCGGCTGGCCCTTGAGGACGGGTAAGAGCAGATCGGTCTTCTGGGTCATTTCAATTCTCCGCTGGCTGGAACTTCAATCGATTTAGTAGTGTGCATCCCATTTGTCTACCTTGGATTTCCGGGTCGGGCATAATGGATGTGCCACTTATTCTCTCCTCGCATAACTCTTGAATTTGACGCTCTGGCACAGTAGTTGGATGCGATCATGACAGACCATACCTCAAACATGCCATTTACGGTGGCAGCGCTTTATCGCTTTGCCCGGCTGGATCATTATCAGTCGCTGCAGGAGCCGCTGGCGAAGCTTTGCTGCGGGCAAGGGATCAAGGGTACACTGCTTTTGGCCGCAGAGGGTATCAATGGCACTGTCGCCGGAACGTCTGCGGCGATCAAGATGCTCGTTGATTTCCTCGAGGCCGAGCCGGCCATTACCGGGATGGAGCTGAAATATTCCCACGCGAGCGAGATGCCTTTCAAACGCATGAAGGTGCGATTGAAAAAGGAAATCGTCACCATGGGCGTCGATGATATCGACCCGCTGCAAAGCGTTGGGACCTATGTACCCGCGACGGACTGGAATGCGCTGATCTCCGATCCGGATACGATCGTCATCGACACGCGCAACGATTACGAGACGGCTATCGGGACGTTTCAAGGCGCTGTCGATCCGCAGACCAAGACGTTTCGCGAGTTTCCGCAGTGGGTGAAGAGCCACCGCGAGGAGTTGGAAGGCAAAAAGATCGCCATGTTCTGTACTGGCGGTATTCGCTGCGAAAAGGCGACGGCCTATGTCAAAGGTCTCGGCTTCAACGATGTGTTTCATCTTAAGGGCGGGATACTCAAATATCTCGAGGACGTACCAGCGGAGGAAAGCCGCTGGGAGGGCGAATGCTTCGTCTTTGACGAGCGGGTATCTGTTGGCCACGGCCTCATCGAGGGGGAGGCGGAACTTTGCCACGCCTGCCGCAATCCGATTGCGCCAGACGACAAGCTCTCGCCTTTGTTTCAGGAGGGTGTCTCCTGTCCGAGTTGCTACCACGAGCGCACGGATGAAGATCGCGCCCGTTTTGCGGAGCGGCAGAAACAGGTGCGGCTCGCCAGAGAGCGGGGCGAGAAGGCTCACATAGGTTCCTGAAGAGACCACCCTCACAGACGTCTGATGCGGCTTTCTGCGCTTCCGGTGCTCACGCACTTTATGTACGCTGCGCTCCGGTTCTCGCAATCCACGCCAGCTGCCTCGTCAGGCTGAATTCTCAAGGCGCGATTACCTCCAAACTTGCTACAATCGCGCCGCTGTCATTGCAATGCCATGAACCGGGTCCTAACTAAGCGGAGCCCATCCATGCAGCCATGAGGAGAGACGCATGCTTGATCCGAAGAAGATTCTCGATGATTTCCTGGGAAGCAATATTCCCGGAGTTGGAACATCGGTTCGCGATACGGCCGGCAAGGCGACGCAACTTGCCAAGGACAATCCGCTCGCCACTGGGGCGCTCGCTGCGATCCTTCTGGGCACCGGCACTGGCCGTGAGGTGGCTGGCGGTGCCTTGAAACTTGGCGGTCTCGCTGCTGTCGCCGGGCTCGCCTACAAGGCTTACCAGAACTACCAGTCGGGCAAGGCGCCCGCTGAAGCAACGCAGGCCTCCACTGGCGAGCTTGCGCCGCCGCCGGACGATTCAAGCTTCCGTCCCGAAACCGCGCCACAGGGTGAACATGAGTTTGCACTGGTACTGGTGCGCGCAATGATCGCAGCCGCCCGGGCCGATGGCACGGTAGACGAGGCAGAAAAGACGCGCATCATCGAGAAACTGTCACTCTCCGGCATCAATAGCGATACGCAGGAGTTCCTCAAGAACGAGCTGTCCGCTCCTGTCGATGTGGACGGACTGGTCGCGGCTGCGGTTACCGATGCGCAGAAGGTGGAGCTCTATACCGCTTCGCGGCTGGCTATCGATCCGAAAACGCGGGCCGAGCGAGGCTATCTCGACCTGCTTGCCGGGCGCCTGAAACTGCCGGACAATCTCATCGATCATATCGAAGCGACCGTGGCCGATGTGAAGGTTACATCACCCGCTTGAGGCCTTTCGAAAGCGGTTCCGGGCGATTGGGAGGCCATTCCTGGCCGACCACACGTCCGGAGCGCTAGGCCGCTTCGCCTATAGGACTTCCAGTGCACTGGCGTAGTTCGGCTCCATCTCCTGGATATGCCCTTGAAGGAGCTCGCGTAAAGTCGAGATATCCCGCCGTTTGACCGCCTCTGCCATCTGCTGATGCTCTTCGAAGGTTTTCTGCCGATGCAGTCCAAGCTGCTCGGAAAGATGGGCACGAAGGGCCGCGATGCGACCAGCCGCGATTTCGAAAGCTTCGGCGAACAGGGGGTTGCCGCACTGTTCGAATATGGCATCGTGGAAGCGGGTATCGGCTTCAGCATAGGCGAGCGCATCGTCTGCTGCGCGGGCCTTTTCCATGGCGGCTATCGCATCCATCATCGCGCTGTACAACGCCTTGGGCGCCCGTTCGACAGCCAAGCCGGCCGCCAATATCTCGAGATGGAGGCGATATTCCACGAGTGAATGAAGTTCATCGCGGTTCGGCTTGAAGACGAAGCTGCCACGACGGGCCAGGATGACAATCAGTCCCTGCAATTGCAGAATGGTCAACGCCTCGCGTACAGGCGTCCGGCTGACATCCATGGCTGCGGCAATCTTTTCCTCCGAAAGGGCCTCGCCGAGAGACAGTTCGCGATTCAGTATCGACGCCTTAAGCTTATCGGCCACGATAGCTGCAAGCGACTGCTGCCGGCTGATCGGGCTTTTCTTCATCGGATTGATGTTCTTGTTGGCCTTGATGCCCACGTGTTCCTGGTCGCTCATGGTTTTGTTGTATCCTAAATACCGCGGGCGTCCAGTGGGCGGCTGGAGGCCTGAATTCGGAAAGAATCGACAGGCCAGACCGTCAATTCGTCAGTCCTGGTTTCGCGGCATCGACCTTTTCCCGCTCAACGCAGGCCCATTGCGACAATCCATGCTTCCCTTCCCAGATGGTAGAGGATCACCCGGACTTACCTCCAAACCGTGCTTCACGGGATGCTTGTCAAATGAGGTACTGTATGTCAACAGTATAGCGAGAAGCGGTGGCATGCGGGCAGCATATTCAACCGCTGGAACCGTTTCGTGGACGACAATCAAGGGATTAAACGCATGGGCAGGCTGTATTCGCTTTCGTATATGACACTCGAGACCAGCCCGCCAAAGATGATCGAATTCGCTGCCGGGGCCGGATACGATCTGGCCGGCATCCGCATGATGCCTACCATGCCGGGGGGTCAAGCCTTTCCCTTGATGGATGATCCGGCCATGCTTCGCGAAACGCTGCTGCGTATCGACGACACAGGCGTCAAGATCCTCGATGTCGAGATTGCCCGCATTGATGGCGTGTCGGGTGTCGAGCTTTGGCTTCCCATGCTGGAAGCGTCGGCAAAGGTCGGTGCGCGAACGATTGTCGTCGCTGGCGACGATCCGGATGAGGCGCGGATGACCGAAACCTACGGACTGCTTTGCGACGCTGCTGCGCCATTCGGCCTGACCATCAATCTGGAATTTACACCGTGGACGACGCTGAACAATGCGGCCACGACCAACCGTATCGTCTCCGAGGCCGCGCGAGGGAACGGCGAGATGCTGATCGACGTTATCCACGTGGCACGGTCCAAGACAACGCTCCCCGACATCCGCGCGATCGATCCCGCCCGCATGAGCTACTTCCAGATTTGCGATGCGCCACCAGGGACTCCCGCGAGCCGGGAGGAACTGCTGTTTACCGCACGGCAGGAGCGGCTGTTGCCGGGCGAGGGCGGCGTCGATGTCGCCGGGATCATAGGAGCGCTGCCCGAAAATCTGATTGTCAGTGTCGAGGTGCCAAGTCATTCCAGGCTTGCGGCCATGGGACCATCGGAGTGGAGCCGGCTGACACTGGAAACCTGCCGGACGTACATGGACGAACTGGACGCCGGACGAACGGCCAGGCCCACCCGCGCTGCAGGTTGAAGCCGCATACCGCGGGTCGCCCGGGCGGGAAAGAATGGAGGGAATGATGACTGCTTCACGGACGGCGGCGATGCCGCCTTTCGATACGGCATTGCTTGATCGGTTGATGCAGGAAAGGGGGCTTGACGTGCTTCTCGTGTCGTCGAAGCACAATGTCCAGTATCTGCTTGGCGGCTATCGGTTTTTCATGTTCGACTATATGGATGCGACCGGCCTCAGCCGCTATCTACCAATCCTGGTTTATCCCAAAGGCCGCCCCGACCTTGCCGCCTATATCGGTAATCCCAATGAAGGTTACGAGCGGGATCTCGGTCGTTTCTGGCCGGGCACGCTCGATCTGAAGGCACGGGGATCGGTCGATTCGATGCAATATTGCCTCGAACGGATGGCAGCTTCCGGAATTCCGGTCTCCTCAGTCGGAGTGGAACTGGGCTTCCTGCCGGCCGACGCATTTCAGGTCCTTCCCGCGGGTTTGCCGCATGCGGACATTTCGGATTGTGTGGAAATTCTCGAATCGCTGCGGGCGGTGAAGACCTCGGCGGAACTCGATGATCTCAGGCAGGCATCGGAGCGCGTGGTCGACGCCATGGTGGCGACGTTTTCCCGGATAGAGCCCGGCCAGACCAAGCATGACATCGTCGAGATTCTGCGCCGGGAGGAGGTGCAACGCGACCTGGTGTTCGAATATTGCCTGATTACCGCGGGAAACAGCCTGAACCGTGCCCCTTCGGATCAACGTTTGCAGGAAGGCGATATCGTATCGCTCGATTCGGGCGGAAACTATCGCGGCTATATCGGCGACCTTTGTCGTATGGGCATTCTCGGCCGGCCCTCGCCGGAACTCGACGACGCGCTGGCGATCATCGAGGAAATCCAGCAAGCAGCCAGACGGCCGATACGCAGCGGTGCCATTGGCCACGATATCTTCGCGGCGACCGCGCCGTTCCTGTCAGACAAGCGCGTTGGACGGATGAGCTTCGTTGCGCATGGAATGGGACTGGTTTCCCATGAGGCGCCACGGCTCCTTGATGACGGTCCAATCCCGTATCCAGCGACGCATCGCGGTCTGGCGCTCGAGACGGGAATGGTGTTGTCGATCGAAACGACCTGGCAGCATCCGCGGCTCGGCTTTATAAAACTGGAGGACACGGTTGCGGTCACAGCGGATGGTTGCGAAGCCTTCGGTGACGCGGGGCGGGGCTGGAACCGCTGCGGCGGCCGATGAAGGCAGTGGCCGCTCAGTCGAGAAGCGGCCCGATATGATCCAGGGTCGGGCTGCGGGCCGCCCGGCTTCCGGAGCTTCGTGCAGGCTCTGTCCCTATGCCGTATCGCTTCGACATCATCAGAATGTGCGTGCTGAGCAATTCGAGGGCCTTTACCATATCTCCCGCCTCCAGCATTGCGACGATGGCAAGATGTTCGCCACTCGCCTGTTTGCGGGTTGGGAGCGTCGAGCGGTGTGAGCGCAGTGCGGCTACTTTGCTCGATACGAGCCGGTAGGCATTGATGAGGTAGGGATTTCCGCAATGCTCGAGCGAAACGTCGTGGAAGCGCCCGTCGGCGCGCGCGCTGTTCAGGTTGTCGCCGGCTTCACAGGCGGCATTCATGTCTTCCGCTGCCGTGCGCATGGCCGCGAGTGTTTCATCGCGCCGGCTCTGCATTGCGAGCCGCAGTGCCTCGATTTCAATCATCTTGCGGAACTCGCAGAGGTTTACCGTGTCCTCATGCGTCGGCAGGAAGACGAAGCTGCCTCTTTGGGGACGAACGTCGAGCAATCCCTCCTGTTCGAGGGTCGCAAAGGCCTCCTTGACTGGGCTTCTGCTGACGCCGAGAGTGGTAGCCAGCTTGTCTTCCGACAAAGCGTCGCCCAGTTCGATTTCACCATCGAGAATAGCCCGCCGCAACCTCTCGGTTACCCGAACGCCCAGCGAGGATCGTGGCCTTTGATCCATTCCTACGGTCCTCCCAATGTTCGCCGGTACCCGCCCATCGTGCAGAGCAATGCTAGTCCTCTATGACGCAGGCCGCGACGAAAGCAATAGTCTTCAATAACTCCGTTGCCATCAGCTCTCGAGCGCGTCAAGAAAACGGCGTGTGGCGGCCATGCCCTTGTCGGCCCGCTCGACGAAACTTAACGCCGAATCTCCCTTGTGGGGTGTCTCGACACTGATGGTAATGTCACGTGGCAGGATGGACATCAGCTCGCTCAGCCACAGTCCGCCGTCGCCTGGAAACATGCGCCCGGTTCTTGCTTCCGCGATGCAGGCGGCATTGTCCGGTGGCTGCCGGGCAGGCGCATCGCAGAGTTGAAGGTAGAGAACCTGCCCTTCTGACAAAGCCGCGACATCGGCAGGACTTCCACCGGACCGCGACAAGTGCAAGGCATCAAGGAGAATCCCCACATTGTCGCGTCCCGATGCGGCGGCCAGGCGTGCAGCATCCTGGATCGTTGCGGTGGAGCGCCACCGCATGAATTCGATGGCCATCTTCATGCCGTGCTGTGCTGCGGCATCGGCAATCCGGCCCAGCCTGTCGCCCGCCCGAGAAAGATCGGGATCTTCGCAGGTGATCTGCATCACGGGCATGCCGAGTTCAGCGGCCACCTCGATGACGGGCAACCAGCTTTCGACATCGGTCTGCGGCAACAGCGTGAACACCTCACCGTCATAGAACGAGATCCCGAGATCGGCGGCCGTTGTTTTGATTTCCCGGATCAGGGACGTGTTGCCGACGATCGGATGGGCGAGGTCCAGGCCATGCGGCGCGATCAGGCGCAGCCCGGCCATATCGTAGCCGGACCCTGCCGCCGCCTTCACATGCTCAAGGGGCGGGCAGCCTTGTACGGTGAGGAAGGCGAGTGAAAGTGGATATTGCTTGTACATGTGAGGCCTCAATAGGTCGCACGGCCACCGGAGACGTCAAAGACTGCCCCCGTGGAGAACGAACATTCCTCCGAAGCCAGCCACGAGACGAGCGCTGCAACCTCATCGGCCTGGCCCAGCCGGCCGACAGGAATTTTCGCAGTCACATAGGCCCGGAATTCCGGCGTGAGCTGGTTCATCATCTCGGTTTCGATTGCCGCAGGCGTGACGCAATTCACCCGGATCTCGGTGGTTGCGAGCTCCTTGCCGACCGATTTGGTCAGGGCGATGACGCCACCTTTCGAGGCGGAGTAGGCCACCGCATTGGGGTTGCCTTCCTTACCGGCAATCGACGCAATGTTGACGATGCGGCCGTAGCCGGTCTTCAGCATTTCGCGGACCGCTGCCTGACAGCAGATAAAAACTGCGTCGAGGTTGAGTGACATGACAAACCGCCAGCCCTCCAAAGGATATTTCGTGAAGCTTTCAACTGGGCCGTTATGGCCCGCACCGGTGACGAGAATGCCAAGCGGTCCCATGTCGGCCACGACTTCTTTCATTGCCGCATCGACGGCCGCTGCGTCCGTCACGTCCACGACATAACCTTTCGTGCCGGGCAGTTTTGCCGCCGCTTCCTCGACGCTCTCGCGATTAATGTCCCAAAGCGCGACCTTGTGGCCCTTTGCCGCCAAACGTGCTGCTATCGGAAATCCGAGACCGCCTGCTCCTCCCGTTACGATGGCGACGCGTGGTGTTTCTTTTTCCGTCATTTGGCCTCCCAATCTTGTCCCTGCACGTCCGTTTGCCAAAAAGTGGCGCTTGACATTTGCAACATACTAACATTCTAGTAGCCTACATGGGTCGGAAACGGCCTGCTTGTCAAGCGGGAGCAGCAACGGACAAGGGGACTGGGAGGAGAAAAGAATGGGACTGAAGGGCTCTGCCTTTCTCGTGATGTGGCATGACATCGCCGAGGGCGCTGTCGTGGACTACATTGAATGGCATACGCGCGAACATATGCCGGAACGCTTGTCCATTCCTGGTTTTACCACGGGCAAGCGCCTGCATGCGCCCAATGCGTCCCGCTACGCCTTCGGTACGATCTATGCAGGCGAAAGCCTCGAAACCTTTAGATCCCCCGACTATCTCGAGCGCCTCAACAACCCGACGCCCTGGACGGCCACTATCGCGCCGAGCTTCCAGAATTTTCTGCGCGTCGCCTGCGAGACGATCGCGACGGCGGGCAATGGCGATGGCGGCAGCATGGCGACGATCCGCGTCGACCTCGCGGGCGACGATGCCGAAAAACAGTTGAAGGAAAAGGCGCAGTTGCTTGCCGAAGGCATCCTGGCCGTCCGGGGCGTCTCCAGTGTTCACATCGGTGTTTCCCGCAACGAAGTTTCCAGCGTGCGCACACGCGAAACCGAGTTGCGCAAGGAAATGCGCGAGACCGGATTTGACGCCGTGATCCTGATCGAGGGCTCGTCCAGCCGAGGTCTGCACTCCGCCTTGCCCGAGGCCGAGCGGCTGGCGCTTGCGAGCGGCGCTTTGACCGGCCCCGTCAGCAATATCTATGAAACGGCATTTTCCCTCACGGCAGAAGACATGAGGGCCCGCTCATGACGCGGATACTGGTCACGGGCGGTGCGGGTTTCCTGGGCGGCTGGATACTGAAGGCTCTTAGCGCGCAGGGCCATGCCGTGCGCATCTTCGACCGCGCGGCCGACCGCCGAATTCTGCGGGAGATTGCCGGCGAGCAGGCCGATCGCGTCGAATGGTTCCAGGGCGACATCACCGATGGAGCTGCTCTGAACGAGGCGGCGCGTGATTGTTCGTCCGTCATTCACCTGGCGGCCTTGTTGACGCCGGCTTGCAAGAACGATCCCATTCTTGGGGCCAAGGTCAATCTGATCGGGACGCTGAACGTCTTCGAAGCAGCCAAGACCCACGGAATCCGGCGTGTTGCGTATGCGAGCAGTGCGGCAGTGTTCGGTCCCGATGACGGTGCTGCACCTTATCCAGTTACGCAATATGGCGCCTTCAAGCTCGCCTGTGAGGGCAGCGCGCGCGCCTATTGGCATGATGCCGGCATTGCCAGCATCGGTCTGCGCCCTACGGTCGTTTATGGCCCCGGCCGCGAAGTCGGGCTTACGGCCGGCCCAACGATCGCCTGCCGCGAAGCAGTTGCAGGCAATGCCTATACGATCGGCTATTCCGGTCCGCAGGATCTGGTTTTCGTCGCAGACGTGGCGGCCGCCTTTGCCGCAGCGGCAACCAGGCCTTTTGAAGGCGCCCACGCGATTTCATTGGGCGGAGCCACGGAAGATGTGCCCGATGTGATCGCGGCGATCGTGGCCGAAGTTCCAGGCGCAAGGATCGATTTCGCCGGGCCGGCCGTTCCGATGGCGTCAAACATCGCTTCGACCGACAATCGCACGCTGCTTGGAGCGATGCATTTTACGCCGCTCCGCGAAGGCATTTCGCATACTGTTTCCCACTATCGGTCAATGGCAGCGAGATCCTGATGCCAATCCGGAGCAAGATATCGCAATATCATCCCGGTCATCGTCTTGCGGCGGTGGGGCACGTAGGTGAACCCCGGGCCCGAAACAGGCATTTAGAGATCGAGCGGGTCGACGCTTCGAAAGACGCCTTTGGCAACGCCAAATGGCTAAAGAGGAGTTTTGCCGCTCCAAAAAATTTGACCAACGGCAACAAGAGGAGGACTTTTCATGTTGGGTAATTTTTCATTTCGGACCACCGCGCTGGCGATGGTGACTGGGGTCGCCATGGCGCTCGCCGCATCCAACGCCCATGCGCAGGCGCTGGAGAAGATCAAGGAAGCCGGTGTCGTCCGCGTCGGTGTCATGGGTGAACAGGCACCTTGGGGCTCCATCGATGCCAGCGGCAAAAACATAGGCTACGATGTCGACGTGGCAAATCTCATCGGGGAAGAAATGGGCGTGAAGGTCGAATTCGTACCCAACGCCGTTGCTGCCCGTATTCCGAACCTTCTGACCGGCAAGGTCGACCTGCAGATGGCCGTCATGGGTATGTATCCCGATCGCGCCAAGGCGGTACAATTCACCAAGCCCTATGCCGGGTTGAAGATCATTCTTCTGTCCAGCGCAAAGAACAAGATCACGACCATTCAGGACGCCAAGGACCTTCGTATTGGCGTGCCGCGCGGCGCAGCGCAGGACAAGGCGATTACGGCAGCGCTCGGTGACGTTCCGAACATCCGCCGCTTCGACGATGACAGCTCCAATATGCAGGCGCTTGTATCCGGACAGGTGGACGCCATCGGCGGCAACACCACCTACAAGATCAATCTGGACAAGGCTGCTCCCGGCAATGATTTCGAGCAGAAGGTTGTTTTCAACGAACAGTGGATGGGCGTCACCACCAAGCTCGGCGACAAGGAAATCAACGACTGGCTCAACCAGTTCATCGACAAGATCCGCGCTGACGGCCGCCTGGCGGCCATCAACAAGAAGTGGCTCGGCGAGGATTTGCCGAACTTCCCTGAAAAGATCGAGGGTGTTCCGTTCAGCGTGCAATAGCGCCTGCAACGATCTTTGTTGAAGCCATGACGAAACGGGTGCGCGGCCGCTCTTAAATAGCCGCGCCCCCGATCAGCTGCAGGGACCTTGATATGCGTAATATTTTCATTCTGAATGGGCCGAATCTCAACCTTCTGGGTGAGCGCGAGCCCGATATATACGGCCATACCACGCTAGCCGATATCCGCAGCTGGTGCATGGCCGATGCGACAGAACTCGGACTGACCATCGATTTTCGGCAGTCGAATTTTGAAGGTGAAATCATCGAGTCGATCCATTCGGCCCGTCATGAGGCCGCCGGGATCATCATCAATCCTGCCGGTTTCAGCTTTTCGTCGATTGCCATCCTAGATGCATTGAAGACCTTCACCGGGCCGAAGATCGAGCTGCATATTTCCAACATACATCAGCGCGAAGCGATCTATCACAAGTCGCTGGTATCGGCGACTGCGACGGCTGTGATGGCCGGCTTCGGTGCATACGGTTACCGCCTCGCCTTGCGCGCCATAGCGGAGATGACAACATGACACGCATTGCCCTGATGGGTGCCGGCCTCATCGGCCGCGAGCATGCCGAACTGCTGGTATCGCATTCGACCGCGCAGATTGCGGCGATCTGCGATCCGTCGCCGGAAGCGGCGCAGCTGGCCGCCCGCCTGTCCGTTCCCCACTGGGTCGACTACAACACTATGCTGGACGAAGCCAAACCTGACGGCGCGATCATAGCGCTGCCGAACCAACTCCATGCGCCGGCGGCACTCGCCTGTATCGAGCGTGGAGTGCCGAGTTTGATCGAGAAGCCGATTGCGGAAAGCCTTCCGGCCGCTGCCCGCATCGTCGAGGCTTCCGAACAGTCGGGCGTCCCGGTTCTGGTTGGCCATCAGCGCCGCCACAGCCCCGATATCCGCGCGGCGAAGCGCGCAATCGACGCGGGTGAACTCGGACCGCTCGTTGCCGTCAACGGCATGACGCTGTTCGACAAGCCCGACGATTATTTCAACACGGAGTGGCGAAGGAAGATTGGTGGCGGAGTGCTTCTCATCAACCTGATCCACGACATCGACGTGCTACGGTATCTCGTCGGCGAGATCGAAAGCATCCGCGCCTTCACCTCGTCGGCGCAGCGCGGCTTCGAGGTCGAGGATACGGCCAGTATCTCGATCCGCTTCGTCAACGGTGTCCTTGGCACATTCCTGATTTCGGACGGAGCGGTCAGCCCCTGGGCCTGGGAATATACGTCGGGCCAGGCGCTCTATCATCCCACGCAGCCCGGACCGTGCCTCTTCCTGACAGGACGCAAGGCCGCTCTTTCGGTCTCAGACATGTATCTCTGGCGCCATGCCAACGAAAACGATCACTGGCAGCATCCGCTGATTCGCGAACACCGTCCAGGCGATGGATCGCTGACCTATGTGAACCAGCTCGACCATTTCGTCGCCGTCATTGGCGGTGAGGCAAAACCGCTCATCACCGCCCGCGACGGCATGTCGACGCTTGCCGCTACCCTAGCGGTCGACGTGGCGGCACGCGAGGACCGAACGGTGACACTTTCGGAAATGCTGGCTGAGGGCAGGGTCGCAGCATGAGGGGAAACCTGTCACTCGTGGGCCGGATCATCGCCGGTGTTTGGGCGCAACGGGCCAAGCAGGTTTCGTTGAATGCCCCGAAACCCGGATTTGCCGAGAGCGCCCGATGAACGATCTGATGACCAAGACAATTCAAGGCGAAACGGTACCGGTGCTCGGCTTTGGCACATTCGAGCTGAAGGGCCCGGAAGGCGAGGCCGCGATCCGCACAGCGATCGAACTCGGCTATCGCCAGATCGACACGGCAATCCGCTACGGCAACGAAGTGGAAGTCGGCCGCGCCGTGCGAGCCAGTGGCGTGCCAAGAAATGAACTCTTTGTCACGACCAAGATCTGGTTTGATGAGCTGGCGCCGGAAACCGTCGCGCGCCGTGTCGATGAAAGCCTCGACAGGCTCGGCTTCGAGCAGGTCGACCTGCTTCTGGTTCACTGGCCCGCCAAGGATATTCCGCTCGGCGAGACACTTGCCGCATTTGCCGACGCGAAGGCAAAGGGAAAGACCCGGCTGATCGGTGTCAGCAATTTTACCGTCGCTCTTTTGGACGAAGCGCTCGACGTGCACAAGGCGGAGCTGTTCTGCAATCAGGTCGAATATCATCCATTTCTGTCGCAAGAGAAACTGCTCGCGCGGATGCGCCAGGCCGACATGCTGCTGAACGCCTACCAGCCGATAGCGCGCGGCAAGGTCTTTGCGTCGGATCTCCTCAATGAACTTGGCCGCCGATATGGCAAGTCGGCGAGCCAGATCACATTGCGATGGAATATCCAGCAGAAAAATGTCGGGGCGATTCCGCGCTCTTCGAAGCTTGAGAACATTATCGCCAATCGGGACATTTTCGATTTCGAACTATCGCCGGAGGATATGGCGGCCATCCACGGCCTTGCTCGTGGCGAACGTTATACCCGCTTCGATTGGGAACCCGATTGGGACTGAGGCGCGATGCAGGGAGGTAGAGAATGACACTTGATTTCAGCGTGGTCACCGATGCGTGGCAAAGTTTGGCGTTTGGGGCGTTGGGAACCCTGTTCCTCGCTATCGCCGGCATGTCCATTGCTACAGTCATCGGTGTGCTGGGCGTTGCGATCCTCAGAGCCCAGATGCGTGTGCCGTCCTTTCTGGTCACGGCATTTGTCGAGGTTATCCGCAACACGCCGTTCCTGGTCCAGATCTACTTCATCTTCTTCGCGCTGCCTCTCGCTGGTGTCAGGCTCAACCCCACCATCACCGCCATTCTCGCCCTCGGCCTGAACGGCGGCGCCTACGCCATAGAAATCATTCGTGGCGGCGTCGAAAGCATTCCCACGGGGCAAACGGAGGCTGGACTTGCCCTCGGCCTGCACAAACGTGAAGTCTTCCGCTTCATCGTTTTGAAGCCCGCCATTCGCGCGATTTATCCGTCGCTGTCCAGCCAGTTCATCCTGCTGACGTTGACAACCTCGATTTGCACCTCGATCTCCGCCTATGAGCTGACGTCCGTCGGGCAGCGTATCGAGGCGGAAACCTTCCGCAGTTTCGAAACCTATTTCACGCTGACAGGAATCTATCTGGTGATCTCGCTGGCCACGATGTGGCTCCTGGCTGAAATAGGCCGCCGCGCCTTCAATTATCCACAACGCTGAGGAGGACACGAAATGGGACCGCAAGAGTTTGCCTACCTGTTGCAAGGCCTCGCCTGGACGCTCGTCCTGACAGCCATGGGATTTGTTGGCGGGATCGCATTCGGCGTCATTGTAGCACTTATGCGGGTGTCGTCGGTGACATGGATCCGCATGATCGCGATCGGCTGGATCGGACTTTTCCAGGGTACACCGCTGCTGATGCAGCTGTTCGTCGCCTATTTCGGTCTGCCGTTGCTCGGCTTCAACCTCCCGGCCTGGGCCGCTGTCGGTATCGCGCTCACCGCCCACGCATCGGCCTTCCTCGGTGATATCTGGCGCGGCGCAATACAGGCGGTTCCCAGGGGGCAAACGGAAGCAGCCATGGCACTCGGCCTTCATACCCGCAGCCTTATGATCGACGTGATTATGCCGCAGGCGTTCAAACTCTCTCTCCCGGCGACAGTCGGATTCCTGGTGCAACTCCTGAAGGGTACTTCTCTTGCGGCGATTGTCGGCTTCATCGAGTTGACCCGCGCGGGATCGATCGTCTCCAATCAGATTTACAGGCCGCTTCTCGTCTTTGGAGTCGTGGGCGCGATGTATTTCGCCATGTGCTGGCCCCTGTCGCTTTGGGGTCGAAGCATAGAGCGGCGCATGTCAGCCGGCGTCTCCAGGTAGAAAGGAACAGAACCGTGACACATCCGAACGAGACCATCACGTCCCGCCAACAGAACGACGCCCAGCCCATGGTAATGATGCGCGACGTCGAAAAATATTACGGCACTTTTCACGCGCTCAAGAACATCAATCTGACGGTTGCAAAGGGTGAAAAGATCGTGCTTTGCGGGCCATCCGGGTCGGGAAAGTCGACGTTGATCCGCTGCATCAATGCGCTGGAAGTCAGCCATGGCGGCGAGATCGTCGTGGCGGGGCACAGCCTGCATAACGACCAAAAAGCCATCGACGCCGTGCGCCGCGTGGTTGGCATGGTGTTTCAGCAGTTCAACCTGTTTCCCCACAAGACGGTTTTGGAGAACTGCATTCTCGCCCCGATGCGCGTGCGTAAACTGTCGCGGGCCGAAGCTGAAGCCACGGCCCGCAAATATCTTGAGAGAGTTCGCATCGGCGATCAGGCCGACAAATACCCGGCGCAGCTTTCCGGCGGTCAGCAGCAGCGCGTGGCGATCGCCCGGGCGCTGTGCATGGAGCCAAAGGCAATGCTTTTCGATGAACCTACCTCGGCGCTGGATCCGGAAATGGTGAAGGAAGTTCTCGACACCATGGTATCGCTCGCGCGGGACGGAATGACGATGATCTGCGTGACTCATGAAATGGGCTTTGCACGCCAGGTAGCCGATCGGGTGATTTTCATGGCCGACGGCGAGATCGTCGAAGAGAACGATCCCGAGAACTTCTTCCGTGCCCCCAAGCATCAGCGCACACGGGCGTTTCTTGGCGAAATCCTGGCCCATCACTGAGTCTTCGCGGCATCGCGCAACGACGCGTCTGTGCCGCGGAATTCTGGAAGACATTTTATACGCCGCTTGAAAACGCGGGAGGCAAGGGCATGCACCTGACATTGAGCGAATGCAGTCGAACCTATGACGTGGCTGTCCTCGGTGCGGGCGCAGGAGGGCTGTCGGCCGCGATTTTCGCCGCGCTTGAAGGCGCGCAGGTGCTCTTGGTCGAAAGGTGCGCGCATCTTGGAGGCACATCTGCCTTTTCCGCGGGAACGACGTGGATACCGCTGACACGCCATTCGGTTTCGCTCGGCGCAGACGACAGTTATGAAAAAGCGTCGCGGTTTCTCGATCGTGCCGTCGGCAATCAAAGTTCGGCGGCGCTACGCAATGCATTTCTTGCCGCCGGACCGGGCATCATAGATACTCTCGAAGACAAGACGGACGTAAAATTCCGTGCTCGCCCCTTTCACCCGGATTACATGTACGAACTGGAGGGGGCCTCAAGTTTCGGGCGGGCGCTGGAGCCATTGCCATTCGAGGCGGCATCGCTTGGCGGCAACCTGAAGCTGATCCGCCCGCCGATACCGGAATTCACTGTGCTTGGCGGCATGATGGTTGATCGCGATGATATCGCGCATCTGATGAAACTCGGGAAATCCGCAACCTCGGCGGCCTATTCGGCGAAACTGATCGCCCGCTATTATATCGGCAAGATGCGCCATGGTCGCGGCACCAGGCTCGTCATGGGCAATGCGTTGATCGGGCGGATGTTGATGGCGGCCCTGAAACTCGACGTGACCATCTTGACGGAGACCGAAACGACTTCGCTCGTCATGAATGGGCTGAGTGTAACAGGGGTGAGATTGCGGCAGAAAGGCATCGAGCGGCAGATTGACGTCGCAGGCGGCATCATTCTGGCATCCGGCGGATTTGCTCAGCACAAGCGGATGCGGCCGGAAAAACTGCCGCATCCGCTCCCGGAATTCTCTCCGTCCGCTCCAGGTAGCACCGGCGCTTTGCATGACCTGGCCTTCGCGGCCGGCGCTTTTCATGGCGAGACCGCGTCGCAGCCGTGCTTCTGGGCGCCGGTTTCCCGTCGCCGCCGCAAGGACGGTTCGATGACAGTCTTTCCGCATTTCGTCTTTGATCGATCGAAACCCGGTATCATTTCCGTGGGGCGCGACGGCCGCCGGTTCGTCAATGAAAGCACGAGCTATCACCGCTTTGTTTCGGCCATGTATGCCGTCAACAGTGAGGGCAGCCACATGCCGGTCTATCTGGTAGCAGATGCGCGTGCGCTGAAGACATATGGATTGGGCATGATCCGGCCGGGGGGTGCCGATATACGGCCTTACCTGGCGGACGGTTACCTTTGCGAAGGAAAAACGCCCGAGGAGTTGGCCACCAAGCTTGGCATCGACGCCGAAGGTCTCAAAGACAGCCTGGCGCGTATGAATTCCTATGGGAAAACGGGCGTCGACACCGATTTCGCGCGGGGCACGACGGTCTATGAAAGGGCTAATGGCGATCCCACCCATGGCCCTAATCCGAGCCTTGGCGCGCTGGATACGCCTCCCTTCTACGCCATCCGGCTCTGGCCGGGTGATATCGGCTCAGCAACCGGTTTGGTAGGAGATGAGCATGGGCGTCTTCTGCGCCGTGACGGTTCGGTCATCGAAGGCCTCTATGCCTGTGGCAATGACCTGCAGTCGATCATGGGCGGCGCCTATCCGGGACCTGGTATCACCCTTGGCCCGGCCATCGTGTTCGGCGCGTTGAGCGGACGCCACTCAGCTCGGCGCAAGGTTGTATCAGGTTCCACCGGCCAGGATTTTTCACCTGAACGCATGATCAGGATCCGGGGACACAGATAAGGAGGTTCGTGATGAAAACATCCATTGCAACAGTGTCACTCAGCGGAGATTTGAAACAAAAGCTTGAGGCGATTGCGGCCGCCGGGTTCGACGGGGTGGAAATTTTCGAAAACGATTTCCTGGCCTTCGATGAAAGTCCGGCCCAGGTTGGCCAGATGATCCGGGAACATGGGTTGGAAATCACCCTCTTTCAGCCATTTCGCGATTTCGAAGGCATGCCTGAACCGCTTCGGTCGCGCACATTCGATCGAGCCGAGCGCAAATTCGATGTTATGCAAGAAATGGGCACCGATCTCGTGCTTGTTTGCTCGAATGTTTCATCGGTTGCAATTGGCGGACTGGACCGTGCTGCGGCCGATTTTCATGAGTTGGGGGAGAGAGCAGCAAAACGCGGGCTGCGGGTTGGTTACGAGGCGCTTGCCTGGGGTCGCCATATAAACGATCACCGTGATGCCTGGGAAATCGTGCGCCGAGCCGATCACCCGAACATCGGCCTTATTCTCGACAGCTTCCATACGCTTTCCCGCAAAATCGATGTCAATTCGATCCGTTCAATCCCCAAGGAGAAGATTTTTATAGTTCAGCTGGCCGATGCACCGCTGATAGATATGGATTTGCTTTATTGGAGCCGGCATTTCCGGAATATGCCAGGCGAGGGCGATCTACCCGTGCTCGAATTCATGAAAGCGGTCGCCGCCACTGGATATGACGGGTATCTGTCGCTCGAGATATTCAACGATCAGTTTCGCGGCGGTTCCCCAAGAGCAATTGCCGTCGATGGTCACCGGTCCCTTGTCTATCTGGAAGACCAGGTGAAACGTGCTGAGCCAGAAATAAAGTCAGCCGTCCCTATGATGCCGCCACGGGGCGCAGTGGAACGCGTGGCCTTTGTGGAATTTACGATCGACACCGCAGAAGCACCACAGCTTCAGGCACTGATTGCGTGTCTCGGCTTCAAGGAAGTTGCAAAACACAAAACCAAACAGGTATCGGTTTTTCGGCAAGGGGATATCAACCTTGTCATCAACACCGAAAAGAAAGGTTTTGCCAGTTCTTCGTACGCGGTTCACGGCACGTCGGCCTATGCCATGGGACTGATGGTCGACGACGCACATGCTGTTGTCGAGCGTGCCATAGCGCTCGGAGCCGAGCGGTTCGAACAGCCGCTTGATACCGGCGAGATCGAGATGCCGGCCGTTCGTGGCGTTGGCGGTGGCATTGTCTATTTTCTGGATCACAAGTCGCCACTCGACCGGATCTGGGAAATCGAGTTCAACCCGGTTGAAGGTGATTCCGCCCAGACGGCAGGTCTTCGAACTTTCGATCATATAGCCCAGACAATGAGGTATGAAGAACTGCCTACGTGGCTCCTGTTCTACACGTCCATATTGCAGGCCCACAAGACACCTATGGTCGACATTATCGATCCCGCCGGCATCGTGCGCAGCCAGGTCGTGGAAAACGATGCGGGATCTCTGCGGATCACGCTTAACGGAGCTGAGAACAAAAATACCCTGGCCGGACATTTCATAACGGAGACGTTGGGGTCCGGCATTCAGCATCTGGCTTTTACATCTGACGATATTTTTGCCACCGCAGAAGCTCTCAAGGCCAATGGCTTCGTACCACTTAGTATCTCGCCCAATTATTACGACGATCTGGAAGCGCGTTTCGGCCTCGACCCGGACATGACGGACCGGCTCAAGAGCCATAATATTCTCTATGACCGTGATGAAAACGGCGAGTATTTCCAGCTCTACAGCCCGACCTATGGGGAAGGGTTCTTCTTTGAGATTGTGCAGCGAACGGGCTATCGCGGCTATGGAGCCGCAAACGCCATCTTCCGGATTGCAGCACTTCGAAAATATTTGCGTCCGGCAGGAATGCCTCACGCATAGTCCAGATTTGTTGGCCCAAGGAGAACTCCGTGAAAACCATCTATATCATCAATGGACCTAACTTAAATTTGCTCGGAAAGCGTCAACCGGAGATTTATGGGTCCGAAACACTTGCAGATGTTGAAACACAATGCGCGGAACTCGCTACCGAGTTGGGAGGGACAATACGGCTTCTCCAGAGCAATCGTGAATATGAAATCATCGACTGGATTCACGAAGCGCGTGGCACGGCGGCCGGCATTATAATCAATGCTGGGGCGTTCACGCATACCTCGATCGCGATTCTGGACGCCTTGAACACCTTCGAAGGTATCGTCGTGGAGGTTCACATTTCAAACATCCACAAACGCGAAAGTTTCCGGCACCATTCTTATATTTCACTGCGCGCGGATGGCGTGATCGTGGGATGTGGAACCGAAGGTTACCAGCTTGCCCTGCGCAGGGTGATGTCGCTGGCGAAAACAGTCCCCACGGCATAGCTTCGGAAACCCGGGCCGCAGTCCGGGCTGGCGGCAGCTCACGCTTCCTGGGTCTCCCGATGCACTTGGGGACGTGGCACAAGCAGGCAGGCCGGCATGATCAACATGGCGATGAGAAGCATCGCAATGAAGGTCGCATGCAAAGCGTGCTGGAGGGCAAGACGGATCTCTTCCGCGTCACTGGCGACGGCACTCGTGCCATTCAAAAGACCGCGTAGCTGCTCCGGCGTTATCGACTGGCCGCTGGTGGTATGGGCCAGGCCGTAAGACAGTACTGCACCAAGCAATGCTGCGCCGAGCGTGCTGCCCAAGTTGCGCGAAAAGACGTTTGAGGCGGTGGCGCTGCCGCGCTCATACGGTTTTACGCTTTCCTGTGTCAGGATCAATGCGCCGATATTGAGCAGGCCCATGCCGAAGCCCATGACAAGGGAACCGGCACCGGCCAATACGGCTGAACTTGAGGGGTTAAGCAGGACGAACAGGCATGTACCGGCCGGAATGCAAATGCTGCCGGCGACCATGAGGGGCCGCAGACCGAGTCGCGCAAACTGCCGGGAGGCGATTGTCGCGCCCAGGGGCCAGCCCAACAGCAGCATCGTCAACGCGAACCCGGCGACGAGCGGCGAGCGGTTGAGCACCGTTTGTACGTACATTGGCAGGAAGGTCGTCAGGCCCATTATCGACATGCTGGCGAAAAAGACCGCCAGGTTTGCGAAGGCAATCGGCCGTTTCAGCCAGAGGTCTGGGGCAACCATAGGAGCTTCGGCGCGCCGCTCCTGCCAGATAAAGGCCACAAGCGTGACCATGAAGATCAACAGCGCCGCGATGGCTTCACCGGATACTGCGCTTTCCATCTCGGTTAAAGCAATCATCAGCGAGGAAATGGAAATGGCAAAAAGCGCAGCGCCAAGGACATCGATGGAGACGACCCGGGCCCGCTTTTCCTCGTGGAGATAAAGGATGAACCCCAGTGCCGCGAAAAGCCCCACGGGAACATTGATCCAGAATATCCATGCCCAGGGAAGGTTGTGGATGATGATGCTTCCAAGCAGCGGTCCGACAACGGCCGACAAAGCCCATACGCTTGCCAGATAGCCCTGCACCTTGCCGCGCTGGTTGCCAGGAAAAAGATCGGCAACAACTGTCATGGCGACGGGTTGAATCGCCCCGGCACCGATACCCTGCAGCAGCCGGAAAGCGATCATCGACGGCATCGACCATGCGAACCCGGCAAGCACCGAGGCGAACAAAAAAAGTGCGATGCCGACAAGTATGACAGGCTTGCGACCATAAATATCCGCCAGCTTTCCGAATACCACGGTGGTCGCGGTCTGGGTCAGCAGGAATGACGAAAAAACCCAGGAGTAGAGATTGATTTGCCCCAACTGGGCGGCGATTTGCGGCATCGCCGTTGAAACGATCGTCGCTTCGATGGCGATCATCGCCATGCTTGCCATGATCGCGACTACAACGGGCGCGCGACGGGTAGTTTGCTCTGTCATGGATGACTTTCAGACCGAACGGCGCGACTCAAGGATCGGCGTTCGGCGCAGATGGGAATAGTGATGGGGATCTATCTAGAGCCTTTCATGCCTGGATGGAAACAGTTCTGCTATCCTCGACGCTCGCGCGTCAAGCCGCAATTTATCCCGCGGCAATCAAATTTCCGGCAGAATTCTATCCATGGCTTTTCCCCGGGCCAGCTCGTCGATGAGCTTATCCAGGTAACGGATTTCCCGCATCGTCGGCTCTTCGATATCCTCCACCCTAACGCCACAAACGACGCCCTTGATCAAGGTTCTCGAAGGGTTGAGTTTGGGAGCTTGGGCAAAAAACGTCTCAAAATCCGTTTTTTGTTCAAGCTGGGTTTGTAGCCCTTTCTCGCCGTAGCCCGTCAGCCAGAAAATGATCTGATCGACCTCTGTTTTTGTGCGCCCCTTTTTCTCTGCTTTCGCAACGTAGTGTGGATAAACGCTTGCGAAGCTGGTCGTATAGATCCTGTGTTTTGCCATGGACTTCTACTCCTGGGCCGGCATCGAGCGATCAGTCGATCGCCTCGAGTAGCCGGCCGAGATGAGGTCTCCCTTTTTCAGATCGGCCCGCGTTCCGTGGTAGAATTGGCGTGGGTTTTTGTTGTCGGAAGCCTTCATAGGTTCAACGCTCGCATCTCTTGCTGACTACTTCGCCAGAAACTTCTCCATGCGCTCGATGGCGCGGAGGATGTTTTCCTCTGAATTCGCGTAGGACAGCCGGATATAGCCTTCGCCGAGAATACCGAAATCAGGTCCGCCGATCAGCGCAACGCCTGCCTCGTCCAGTAGCGCCGTAGCGAGCTGCTTTGCCGCCCAGCCGGTCGCTTTGACGTTGGGAAAGGCATAGAACGCACCCTTTGGTGTGGCGCAGCTGATACCGGGCAGGCTGTTGAGGCCATCGACAACGACCTTCCGGCGTTTGTCGAAAGCCTCGCACATCCTGACCACATCATCCTGCGGCCCGTCGATCGCCGCGATACCGGCGAACTGGCTCGGAGCATTGACGCAGGACCAGCAGTTGACCGCTAGCTTGCGCACCTTGTCATAGAGCTGATTTGGCCAGATCGACCAGCCCATGCGCCAGCCGGTCATTGCCCAGGTCTTCGACCAGCCATTGAGGATGATTAGCCGGTCGCGAATTTCCGGAAAGCTGAGGAGCGAGCAATGCTCCTCGCCATCGTAGGTCATGACGTCGTAGATCTCGTCGGACATGATCGCCACATGCGGATGGGCTTCGAGACCTTTCACCAGCTTTTCGATCTCGGATTTAGGGGTGACGCCGCCGGTCGGATTGGCAGGAGAATTCAGGATCAGGAGCCGTGTCTGAGGCGTGATCAACGCAAGGGTCTCCTCCGCCGAGAAGGCAAAACCGTTTTCTTCCCGGATGGGTACAGGGATTGGCTTGGCACCCGTGAATTCGATCATCGAGCGGTAGATAGGAAAGCCGGGATCCGGATAGAGGATTTCAGCCCCCGGTTCGCCAAAGATGAGAATCGCAGCGAACATCGTGACCTTGCCGCCGGGAACGATCATGATATTTTCCGGGGAGACCTCGATCCCTGTCGTGGTGAGCGTGCGGCGCGCCACCGCTTCGCGGGCGGCGAGCAGGCCGTTTGCTGGCGTATAGCCATGATGGCCGTCCTTCAGCGCCTTGATGGCGGCCTCGACGATGTGACCGGGTGTTTTGAAATCCGGCTGACCGATGCCGAGATTGATGATGTCCTTGCCCTCGGCGGCGAGAGCGGTAGCCCGGGCGAGGACGGCAAAGGCATTTTCTTCGCCGATACGGTCGAAACCAGCAATGGTACGCAGCATTTTCTTGTCTCACATACAATTTTCAACTTCTGCTTTGTGTGCGGAGTGGCATAACAAGTCAAATACTCTCAATTTCAGCGAGCCGATTTCACCATGACCGATCTGAAAGACTGGACGCCACGCCCACTCCCGGTGCGCGAACCGCTCGAGGGCCGCTACGTGCGGCTGGAGCCGCTCGACGCCGCCAAACATGGCGACGGGCTTTACGAGGCGTCGTCGGTTGCAGACGCAGGCGAACGGTTCCGGTTCCTGTTTGAAAATCCGGCGGAGGATCGCGAAACGTTCAGGGCGTGGCTGGAAAAGGTCGAAGCGAGCAAGGACCCGCTGTTCTTCGCGGTGATCGACAAGGCGAGCGGCAAGGTAGCGGGACGCCAGACGCTGATGCGCATCGACCCGGCATTCGGTGTGATCGAGATCGGCAATATCTATTGGGGACCGCTGATTTCGCGAAAAGCGGCAGCGACGGAAGCGCAGTACCTGTTCATGAAGTATGCGTTCGAACTCGGATACCGGCGCTATGAGTGGAAATGCAACAATGCCAACGAGCCTTCAAAGCGGGCTGCAGAGCGGTTCGGTTTCAAGTTCGAAGGCATCTTTCGCCAGCACATGGTGCAGAAGGGCAAGAACCGAGACACGGCGTGGTACTCGGTCATCGATAGTGAATGGCCCGCGCTGAAGGTTGCTTACGAGGCCTGGCTTTCGCCGGATAATTTCGATGCAGACGGCACGCAGATCAAGCGGCTGGACGCGTTTCGGGTCGGGTGAGCTAACAGAAGTAATCTCTCCATACCCTCTCCCTTGTTCGGGGCGACGACCGAAGATCCGGGGAGGGTAACTTTCAAATCACCTGCCGTAAGCCAGACCTCTCTCTGCCGCTGCGCGGCCTCCTCCCCACAAGTGGGGCAAAAGACGTACCACTTGCATAAAACCGCCACGCGGCTACAACGCACTGAGTGCATTGAACACAAGGCCAATCAAGCGTGACCGATCCGAAAACCCGTAGTGCGGCCATTGCCGCCGCCTGTATCATGCTTGGCTTTGGCTTCGTCGCCTATTGGATGCCGACGCTGATGTTGGCGCTCGGCGAACGATCGACGCTGGCGGCAGGCGTTTTTGCCGTGGTCTTTGTTGCGGGGTTCTTTTTAGTTTTCTGGCTGCGCGCCAGGAAACAGCATGAGAATGACCAGCCCTAGAGCCCCATCCGGGCATGAAAGACTCTAATATTGCAGCGAGGCAGTGAGTAGCAAGACGCCAAACAGCACGATGAATAGTGCGCCGCCAATTTCGATTATGTTTTGAACGCGGCCTGAAAGCGCGGAAGCGCCGGAAACGCGCAGCGCGACATTCTTTGCTGTGACAGCCAGCGTTGCCAATATGGCGACGGTGATGAAGGTGCCAAGCGCCATGGCGAAGACCGAGAGAACGCCGCCGAGGATGAGGCCGTTCAAGAGTGAGAAGGTCAGGACGATCAGTGCGCCGGAGCATGGGCGAAGGCCAACGGCGATAATTGCCGACCAAGCTGTTTTCCAGTTGAAATCACCGGCAATCATCGCCGGGTCCGGCGCATGGGAATGGCCGCAGGTTTCGCAGACTTCGCCAGCCGCGTGATTGTGATGATGGCCGTGGTCATGGCGATCATGACTGTGGGCGCCGTGCGAATGACCGTGATCATCGTGATCATGATGGCGATGGTGATCGTGACCTACCACAATCTTTTCCGGCATCAGGTGTGCGACGCGCGGGCGGAAAAGCACCGGCACCTTGCGCCATAGCAGCGACAGGCCGAAGGCGATGATCAGAATGAAGCTCGCCATTTCCATATAATGCGTGGCATCGTCCATTGACACCGTCGTGCCGCGCAGCACGAGGAATGTGAGACCGATGATAAAGATCGCAGTGAAAGCCTGCAGCATCGACGATGCGAAAGAGAGGACGATGCCACGCTTCAGCGTCGTTTCATTGGCCAGCATGTAGGACGAAATTACCGCCTTGCCATGGCCGGGGCCCACCGCATGCAAAATACCATAGAGGAATGACAGGCCAACGAGGATCCACGCCTGCCATGGGTCTTCGCGCATGCCTTTGAGCGCATGCGTCATGGCGAGGTAGAAGCTGCGCTGCTGCATGTTGATCCAGAGGATGATTTCGGCGAATGGCCCTGTCGGTTGCATGGCAACCTCGTTCATACCGATGCCAAGCGACGTTTTCTGCGCCAGCGCATGGCCACTGAAAAACAATGCGAGGGCAAGTGCGCCGAACAGGGTCTTTTTCCGCATGTTATCTTCGTCCTAACTCTTCGCCGGGCATTCAATTTCAAGCCGCGTCGCGAATATCTTCGACATGTTGGTGCCGGTGGGATCGTTGAAAAAACTGTCGGTCAGCGTTGCCTGGTTCTGGGCGATCGCCTGATCTGGATCGGGGCGCACGACCTTCTGGGTGCAGCCCTCGGGAACGCCGGTAACGTGGATGTCGCTATCATTCACATAGTCGATGGCGGTGTAGAATGTCGGGTCATAGACGCCGAAGCTTGTCTTCTTGCCAAGCTTCAGCGGCTGTTTCGGCTTGCTTTCGAAGATGATCAGCAATTGGTTGTTCTGGAAATCGGCGATCAGACGGTCGGGCGCTGCCATGACAATTGTCTTGCCATTGAGCTGTACCGTCTGGAAATAATCGAACTCGGAGACTGACTCGTTGATGGTGGTGGCAAGATCGGCGAGTTCCTTGTCGTCCAGTTTCAGATCACCGTTCTTGTCGAATTCGACAAGAACGGTGCTGGAGAACAGATCGTCGAAACGCCAGACATGGCCGAGCTTCTCGACGGTGCCGTCCGGCTTGATGGTGATATCGAGACGCGCTTCGGCAAAGACATGCGGGTGCACGTAGGCCGGCGTGGCGAAGGTCAATCCCGTCGCCAGTGCGCCGATGTAAACCCCGAATCGTTGGTGCATGGAGTTGCCCTTAATGGTTGGCGCAGAGGACTATGCGAAATTGGCGAAATTGGGACGATATATTATTACAGCATGATTGCTCAGGCGCGGCGATTGTCCTTGAACCACTTGGCCAGATAGTCGACCAGAACTCTTACCTTTGCCGGCAGATAACGGCGATGCGGGTAGACCGCATAAATTCCGGCGTCATGCATGACAAATTCTTCAAGCACTGCGACAAGTCTGCCGCTTTCGATATCTGGCTGAGCAATGAAATCAGGTAGCAGGGCAAAGCCCAACCCGGCGAGCGCCGCGCGGCGGGTTGCGAGCGGGCTGTTGATTTCCATGGGACCGGATAGCTGGACGGAAATCGACGGCCCATTCTCTTTCTGGAACTGCCAGGTATTGCGGGAGCGATTGTTGGTGTCCACGATACAGGGCAGAGAGGATAGCTGCTCCGGCCGTTCCGGTTTTCCAACCCGCTCGATCAGTTCATGCGTGCCGCAGGCGACGACCCGAAAGGGGGCGAGCCGCTTGGCGATGAGGGACGAGTCCTGCATGCGGGTGATGCGTATGGCGAGATCGAAACCTTCCTCGACCAGATCGACAAAGCGGTCGTCCAGCCGCACATCGAGAATGATATCGGGCTGCTCGGCGCAGAAATCGATGAGGCATTGGCCGATGTCCGCATCAGCAAAGGATCGCGAGGCAGAGATCTTGATGCGGCCTCTGATATCGCTGCTCGACTCGCGCACCGTTTCCTGCAGACTCTCGACCTCGCGCAGGATTTCACTGGCGCGCTGGTAGTAGGTGTGGCCAGCCTCGGTCAGGGAAAACTGTCTCGTCGTGCGGTTGAGCAGCAATGCACCGAGTTCATCTTCCAGTTCGCGCACATATTTGGACAGGAGAGCCTTGGAGCGCCCGATCTTCCGCGCGGCCGCCGAAAAACCCTCCGCTTCGACGACGTCGATAAATGCGCGCATGCGGGTGAGCGTGTCCATCAGGTTCTTTCGGTATTGTTAAGAATAGCGCGGCCAAGTTTGATCAGGGCACGGTCGCTGCCGTTCGGGCCAATCAGCGAAATGCCGAAGGGTGCGCCATGCACTTCGCCGAGCGGCAGGGTGATCTGGGGAAAACCGGAAAGGCCGGAAAGGCAGAACAGCCGCACGCAGCGCTCACGATAGGCCTGGCTATCCTCGAACGATGTGCTCACGAGCGGCGCTGCACCCGGGACTGTCGGCAGGACCATGATGCCGTCGTCCTTCAACAGGTCGGCGAACTCGCTGCGGAACAGATCGCGGCGCGTCATTTGCCGCTGATAGGTTTCAAGATCGATGGTCAAGCCATAATCGAAACGATCCTTGACCGCAGGACCGAGATTGCGCTCCTTCGCCGAAATCCATGCGCCATGTTCGCTCCATGCTTCAAACGCCTGGACCTGGCGCAAACACAAATAGAGATCGTCCATGGATGCGGTCGGCTGACGCGCCGAGCGAGCATGGCCGAGATGGCCGCTGACGATCGCGTACATGTTCCGGTAGGCCGTATCTTCCGCTTCACCAAGCAGGAGGTGTTCGAGCAGCGGAAAGAAGATCGGACGATTGAGTTTGAACTCGGCGGTGTCCGGCCCAAGCAAAACGGCGCCGACTTTTTCATAGAGCGCAATGTCCCTGGCGAACCAGCCGAACGTATCCAACGAATGGGCGAGCGGCATGGTCCCCTCGAGAGAGATGCGTCCGTGGGACGTGCGAAGCCCTACCAGACCGCAGAAGCTCGCCGGAGCACGGATCGATCCGCCCGTGTCGGAACCCACTGCAATGGTGGCTAGACCGCCCGCTACCGCCGAGGCGGAACCCGAAGACGAGCCACCGGTCACGCGATCCGGAGCCTGCGGGTTCACGGGGAAGGGAAAATGAACATTCTGGCCCATCATGGAGAAGGCGAGTTCATCTGTTTGCGTCTTGCCGATGAAGTGTGCCCCAGCATCGAACAGGCTTTGAACTGCGGGGGCGGTCCGGGTTGCAAGCAGTGATTCGCCATATTTCTGCGGATTTCCGCAACCGGTACGCATGCCGGTAACGTCAAATATATCTTTGACGCCGAGTGTTTCGCCGTTCAGCGGGCCATCGCCCGACGAAAGGTTAACCATGGGTAAATCAAGAAGGGCATTTAGCGGGGGAATTGTGCTCATCGTTCAATGATTCTATGGTATTTATCCCCCGTTGTTCAATGAATAAAAAATTTTACGCTGCCGCATTATTTTCATTGATTGGACACATCTTTCCTCTTATATGCCCCTTGCCCAAAGTCGCACGTGCCCATGGGTGTCCGCCGATCTTCATTATGGTGAGGAAACGGTATGGTACCTGGAACTAACCCCTCCAGTCAGTTTGTCGGCCTACCGCCAAGCTGAGGACATCTGAAGCAACGACGGTGCGGGCCTTTCTGGTGTCTTTCGGCTGTCCATAAGCCGGAATTACTGAAGAGGCACACCTTCATTGCCGGTAGTGCGGATGGGTTCATCCAAGCCAAGGCAGACAAAGCGGACTGACGCTGACTTTAGCGTTGATCCATCGCCGCATGACCATTCGCGTGTTCCAGCATCTCCAAAGGCTGGCTTCACGAGGGACGGATTCATGCACTTTGTCCTAGCGATTTTTCAGGGTGCGTCCCGTGAAATCGCGATTGCTTGAGCGGCCATACCAGCCGCTGTGGAATTGGAGCTTAACATGGCTACGCAGCGCATTATCGACTTCATCAACACCCGACGTCCGAACGGCCCTTGCATGGTGCTCGATCTGGAAGTGGTGCGTGAGAACTATCATAATTTCGAGATGGCTTTGCCGGAATCGAAGATATTCTATGCGGTGAAGGCCAATCCTGCGCCGGAAATCCTGCGCCTGCTCGCGTCGCTCGGTTCCAATTTCGACACAGCCTCTGTTGCCGAAGCGGAAATGGCGCTTGACGCCGGGGCGACGGCTGACCGTATCTCCTTCGGCAATACGATCAAGAAGGAGCGCGATATCGCGCGCGCTTTCGAGCTCGGGATTCGCCTCTTCGCCGTGGATTGCATCGAGGAAGTCGAGAAAGTAGCCCGCGCTGCTCCCGGTTCCCGTGTATTCTGCCGCGTTTTGACCGATGGCGCCGGTGCCGAATGGCCGCTGTCGCGCAAGTTTGGCTGCGTGCCTGCGATGGCCGTAGATGTTCTTCTTGCTGCCCAGAAGCTTGGCCTCGACAGCTACGGCGTATCGTTCCACGTCGGGTCGCAGCAGACGGACCTCGCTGCCTGGGACCGCGCGCTCGGCGATGCGAAGTACGTCTTCGACAAGCTCGCCATGGAAGGTATCACGTTGAAGATGGTCAACATGGGCGGCGGTTTTCCGACCCGTTACCTCAAGGACGTGCCAACCGCCCAGGCCTATGGCCAGGCGATTTTCCAGGCATTGAGCAAGCATTTCGGCAACCGCCTGCCCGAGACCATCATCGAGCCGGGCCGCGGCATGGTCGGCAATGCCGGCGTGATCAAGGCTGAAGTCGTGCTCGTCTCGAAAAAGGCGGCCAACGACAACGTGCGCTGGGTCTATCTCGACATCGGCAAGTTCGGCGGTCTCGCCGAGACGATGGACGAGGCGATCCGCTACCAGATCACCACGCCGCGCGATGGCGACCTTGCCGAGCCTTGCGTTCTTGCGGGCCCGACCTGCGACAGCGCCGACGTGATGTACGAAAAGAACCCCTATCCGCTGCCGATATCGCTGACCATTGGCGACGAGGTGCTGATCGAGGGTACGGGCGCCTATACCACGACCT
Organism: Phyllobacterium sp. 1468; assembly: GCF_031455525.1. Lineage (NCBI taxonomy): Bacteria > Pseudomonadati > Pseudomonadota > Alphaproteobacteria > Hyphomicrobiales > Phyllobacteriaceae > Phyllobacterium > Phyllobacterium sp. 1468. The sequence continues at coordinate 97,165 of NZ_JAVDSX010000005.1, forward strand.
ACTCGGCGGTTGCCTTCAACGGGTTTGAACCGCTCCGATCATACGTCATCTGATTGGGCGCGAGCCCAGTCATGGACCGCTGTCCGGCACCAGCCGGGCGGCAATGACGCATCCCATGATCAAGACTGGTCAAGACAATGAACGCAAAAGAATACATCCAAGACAACTTGCATCCTGACGGATCGCAGGCCTTTATCATCTGCAACGAGACGGCGCTGGACGAACGCGCTCGCGAAGCTTTGCTCGACCGCGCCATGGGTGAGGGACGTCGCCGCAAGTCGTCGGAAAAGCTGCGCCGCGGCCGGCTGCCCTCCGAGGGATTGGCATTCGTCGCGCGCGGGATCAATGGTGTGCTGGTCGGCACCGTGCGGCTTTGGGATATCCAGGCTGGACATGATGCGGCAGGCAAGCCGGTACGGGCGTTGCTGCTTGGACCGCTTGCGGTCGAACCCTCGCTGAAGGGCAAGGGCATCGGCGTGGCATTGATGCGGCACGCAACGGCGGAGGCTGCCCGGCTCGGCCATGGTGCTGTGATTCTGGTTGGCGATCCGGAATATTACGAGCGCTTCGGCTTCAGCGGTACGAAGACAGCAGACCTTGCCATGCCGGGCCCGGTCGAACGCCGGCGCTTTCTGGCGCTTGAACTGAAGCCGGGCCATCTCGAAGGGTGCCATGGGTTGCTGATCCCAAGGGGCCGCCGCGCATCGCATGCGACGCGCGTATTGCCCGTTTCGCTGCGGTTTTCGCGATAGGACAAAAGCCGGCCCTTTCGAGCCGGTTTTCATTTACGCCGTAGCGCGAATGAAACGTTCTATGGCGGCGACTTCGCTTTGCTGGATTTCGTGGCCGCCGGAATGCCAGACGAGATCAGTCTCGACCCCTTGCTCGATCAGATAATCTGCGAGGGTCTGCGTTAGAACCGGCGGACAGATCGTGTCCAACCTTCCTGCCGTGATCAGAGCGCGCTTGCCGGCGAGGCCGATTTGCGGCGCTGGCGTCCACGGAACCAGCGGGTGCATCAGTACGGTTTCATCAAAAAGCTCGGGATGGGACAGCATGACGGAGGCGATCATGTTTGCTCCGTTGGAATAACCAAGTGCCACCGTTTTCGATGGCTTCGCCTTGTCTTTGTGCGCGCGAACAAACTTCGCCATGGCACTCGTGCGTGCGGCAAGGTCGTCCATATCGTAAACGCCTTCGCGCGTCCGGCGAAAGAAGCGTGCGGCGCCATGCTCGGAGATATCGCCGCGGGGTGAGACAATCCCGGCTTCCGGCAACAATTGTCTGCCGAAGTCGAAGAACTGGTTCTCGTCACCGCCGGTGCCATGGAATACGAAAAGCAACGGATTTCCCGGCCGCTCAGCAGAATGTATGCGGTGTTGGTAAGTGTTGGTCGACATGTCTAACCTTTCAGTGGGGCGTCTTTGTCCGCTTGGCTATCTCGTTGCGTTTGCATGCCCCACAGATGTGGCGGGTGCCAGGGTCATTAAACCCGGCACTCGCTTGATGCACTGTCGCTGTCCCATAGACAATCCAATTGAACATGGGACCTAATCGGCTTCCGACCAGGGACCATGAAAATCGCCTTCCTCGCCAATCCGTTTGAAGCCGTGCGCACCGAAGAAATCACGCTGGGCCTGGATGAGGTTGGCTGTACCGCGCGCCTGCCGGAAGCTATCAAAATAGCTTAGCGCGGCCGCCAGCGCCGGCGTCGGCAGGCCTGCGAGGGCGGCTTCAGCGACGATCTTGCGCAAGGATTGCGATCCGGTTTTCATCCGTTCGACGAAAGCCGGCGCGAGCAGCAGATTTTTACCCTCGCTGCCTTCAAAGGCAGCGGCGATCTGGTCGAGGAATTGCGAGCGGATGATGCAGCCTGCGCGCCAGATACGGGCGGTGGTGGCCAGCGGTATATCCCAACCATGTTCCTTGGAGGCACCTGCCATGACATCGAAGCCCTGAGCATAGGCGGCAATCTTGCCGGCCAGCAAACCGTCTTCCAGCGCGTCGATGAAGGCCGCGCTTCCGTCTGAGAGCTTGGCCGTCTTCAGTTCGGAATAGGCTTTTGACGCTTCACCGCGTTCCTTGACCAGCGACGAGATCGATCGTGCGGCGACGGCTGCCTCGATACCGGTTGCCGGAATGCCGAGCATCTGCGCCTCGATGGCAGCCCAGCGCCCGGTTCCCTTTTGGCCCGCGCTGTCGAGGATGACGTCGACCGCGGGTTGTCCAGTCTTCTTGTCGGTTGCAGCCAGGACCTTGGCAGTGATTTCGATGAGGTACGAATTCAGCGGGCCCGCATTCCATTTCTCGAAAATCTTGCCGATGGCAGGAGGAGCGAGGCCGAGGCCGTCGCGCAACACGCCATAGACCTCTGCAATCATCTGCATGTCAGCATATTCGATGCCGTTGTGGATGGTCTTGACGAAATGCCCGGCACCATCAGGGCCGAGAAGTGCCGAGCAGGATTCGCCCTGGTACTTCGCGGAAATTGCCGTCAGCACCGGCTCTATGCGGGCATAGGATTCAGGAGTTCCCCCGACCATGATCGACGGGCCATGCCGCGCGCCTTCTTCGCCGCCGGAAACGCCCATGCCAACGAATGTCGGATCATTGGGTCCGAGTTCGGCAAGACGCCGTACCGTATCGTGGAAATTGGCATTGCCGGCATCGATGATGATGTCTTCCTTTGCAAGGAACGGCTTCAGCGCGGCAATCTGCTCGTCGACGGCTTCTCCGGCCTTGACCATCAGGATGATCGGGCGCGGTGCGCGGATATTCTTCGCGAGATCTTCCAATGTTTCGCAAGGAATAATCTGGCCTTTCAGGCTACCGGCCTCCTCGTAGAACTCGTGAGTCTTTGCCACTGTCCTGTTGAAAACCGCGACTCGATAACCGTTTTCAGCGATATTGAGCGCCAGATTGGCGCCCATGACGCCAAGGCCGATCAATCCGATGTCAGCTTGCTGCATGATTTTAGTCCTTGCTTATTTCGATGCTCAGGTCCGAGGGACGGCTTCGGTCCGGATGAGCATTTGTATAGCAACGGGCAACGGCGGCAATGGCTTTGACTAAACAAAACCTGCTCTGGTTGTGTTCACAATCTAATTATCACGCAGCTTTTCCATATCTCGGATGCGATCGGCGCCGCTCTTTTCCAGTTTGCGCGTGACTTCTGCGATCAAGGTCTCGGCCACAAGGAACAGCGTCGCAGACGAGTCCCAGGGCGAGGGCACGGCCGTGCGACCGGCGATGACATGACGGGCGAAGCGGGCGATGGGCGAAAGCCATTGATCGGTTATCAGGACAATCTCCACCCCGCGTGCCTGCGCCTTTTCGGCGAAGCGGATCAGGCTCTGCTGGTAGCGGCGGATATCGAATATGACGAGGACATCCTTCTTTCCCATGTCGATCAGGTGGTCGCGCCAGTGGCTTTCCTGGCCAGTGAGGTGGGTCACGCCAGGTCTGGTGATTTTTAAATGCGCGGCCATGTATCTGGCAATCGGATCGGTAAAGCGGCCACCCAGAAGGTAGATGCGGGCGCGGCTGCGGCTGATGGCGTTGGTGACGTCATCCAGTTGTTGTGCCGAGAGATGCTGGAACGTCTCGCGAATATTCTCGATTGCGGCTTCCATGAGAGGGAATACCGGGCCGTCTTTCGCGGTCTGGATCGTGCTCGCGCGGTTCCATGGCGATTGCACCTGGGCGGCCAGTTCCTCCTGCAGTGCTCCCTGGAAATCCGGGTAGCTCTGGAAGCCAAGGCGGGAAACAAAACGGAGAATCGTCGGCGAACTGACACCGGCTTGAGTCGAAAACTCGGCCACAGTGCGCAAGCCTATCAATGGATAATTGGCGATCAGTGTCTGCGCGGCCTTGCGTTCCGATGCGGGCATTGCGTCGATTCTCTCAGCTATCAGCTCGGAAATGCTGGTCGTCATCGATGTTTCCCCACGAAATCCGGTTTTCGGATTTGACAATCTTGCCTGTTCTGTATCAAATCATACGAGAGTGGAAATAAAAACAGAAAATGTAACGTAAGATACATTTGCCGAAGAGGGCAAGATGGGCCAACGCCTTTCTCAAAGGACGCCGCGGACAGTGGCGGACGACTGGGCTCCAGTCCGGGTATCGAACCCCGACGGGCGCTCACGGTTTGTCATCCTTTGCGACCATGCCTCCAACTACATCCCTGATGGCTTCGGCTCGCTTGGCCTCGATCCGGACGACTTGCAGAAACATATTGCCTGGGACCCCGGCGCGCTTGGCGTTAGCGAGGTGATGAGCCGCGATCTCGACGCGCCACTGGTTGAATCCTGCGTGTCGCGCCTCATGATCGATTGCAACCGCCCGCTCGATGCGCCGGACCTGGTGCCCTCGTTAAGTGAAGTGACGACGATTCCGGGCAACGTGGATCTGGATGAAGCTGCCAGGTTGCGGCGTGTAACGCTTTCGCACGGGCCATATCACACCGCCATCGAGAAACTGGCAGGTGAGCGGACGACGAAAGGCCTGCCTGATCCGATCTACGTGGCGGTGCATTCCTATACACCGGTCTATCGCGGAATTGAGCGCCCCTGGCACATCGGCATCATCCATGATGACGATGATCGGGTGGCCGCGCCATTGATTGCCGGGCTGCAGGCATTGAAGCTGTTCAATGTCGGCATCAACCAACCTTATTCACCAGCAGACCGTGTCTATTACACACTGGAGCGACACGCTTCTGCCTTTGGATTGCCGGCTGTGATGATCGAGATTCGAAACGACCTGATCACCACACCATCAGAAGAACAGGCGTGGGGCGTCATGCTTTCCAGGCTGCTGAGGGAGAACGTGGAACCCATCGCGTTCGAAAGCAAGGGGTTCGCCAAGAAGGGGACTGCATAAGAAAACTACGGAGTAACGCTCTCGCGAGTATCTGACGTTGCAACTTACCAGAATAATAGGGGAACGTGATGACACAGCAAGACTATACTGAGACAGACAAATCGGAGGACATAAAGGTCCTCCACAGCATGGGATATGCCCAAGAGCTGGAGCGGCGGCTCAGCCGCTTTTCGAACTTCGCCGTATCTTTCTCAATCATCTGCATTCTTTCCGGCGGCATCAACTCGCTGGCGCAGGCCACCTCCGGTGCCGGCGGTATCGGTATCGGCATCGGCTGGCTGGTGGGTTGTTTCGTTTCGCTGACCTTCGCCGTCGCCATGTCGCAGATCAGTTCGGCCTATCCAACTGCCGGCGGGCTCTATCATTGGGGTTCGATCCTCGGCAATCGAGGCACGGGCTGGGTTACGGCATGGCTTAATCTGCTTGGCCTCATCACCGTTCTCGGTGCCATCAATGTGGGCACATGGACGTTCTTCGTAGGTGCTTTCGGTCCGAGCCTTGGCATCGAGAACACGCTCATGACGCAAACGATCTTCCTGATCATCATCACCGGCGCTCAGGCATTGATCAACCATCTCGGCATCAAGTTGACAGCCAAGCTCACGGATTTTTCCGGTTACCTGATCTTCTTTGGCTCGATTCTCATTGCTGTCGTGTGCCTGTTCGCAGCCGACACGTGGGATTTCAGCCGCCTGTTCACCTTCCATAACTACTCCGGTGAGGCGGGCGGCAATGTATGGCCTGCCGTTTCGAACTGGTGGGTATTCGCGCTTGGCCTCTTGCTGCCGATCTATACGATCACCGGCTATGACGCTTCGGCCCATACGTCGGAGGAAACGATCAAGGCAGCACATTCGGTACCGCGCGCCATGGTCATGTCGGTCGTTTGGTCAGCGATTTTCGGCTACCTGTTCCTTGCTGCCTTCATCCTGATGATTCCGAACATGGATGAAGCCGCAGCACAGGGCTGGAACGTCTTTTTCTGGGCCTTCGACCAACGCGTCGGGACCGGGCTCAAGGAATTCGTCTATCTCGTCGTCTTCGTTGCGCAGCTGCTTTGCGGTCTCGCGACCGTGACGTCAGCCTCGCGCATGATCTTCGCCTTTTCGCGTGATGGCGGCCTGCCGGGATCCGCTGCACTCGCCAAGGTGAGCCCGACGTATCGCACGCCGGTCGCCGCCATCTGGACGTCGGCGGTTCTATCCGTGCTTTTCGTCTGGGGCTCGTCGGTCGTTTCTGTCGCCGGCACCTCGGCCTATACGATCGTCGTATCCTGCACGGTTATCTTCCTGTTCCTCTCGTTCACAGTGCCGATCGTACTCGGCCTGCTTGCCTGGGGAACGCCGAAATGGGACAAGATGGGGCCATGGAACATGGGACGCGGCGTCTTCACGCTGTTTGCGATCCTCTCTATCCTTTCGATGATCCTCATCTTTATCATCGGCATCCAGCCTCCTAACGACTGGGCGCTCTACATCACCGTCGGGTTCTTCATCCTCACGGCGATCGTATGGTTCGCATTCGAGAAACGCCGGTTCCAGGGCCCGCCGCTTGGCGAGATCATCGCTGCACGTCAGGCTGCGATCAAGGCAGCGGAGCAGGCCGTCGGCGAACGAACCTGATTTCAAGCAAAGGGGCGACCGGTTTGGCGCCGGTCGCCCCTTTTATTTTGACCCGCAGCGACATTTCAAAGGAAACAATATGCCCGGACATTGGAGTTTCGACGATCTAAAGCGCCGTGTGAACAATGGCGAGATTGATACGGTTCTTGCCTGTTTCGTCGATATGCAGGGCCGGCTGATCGGCAAGCGGTTCCACGCTACGTATTTCGTCGAGTCCGCCCACGACGAAACGCATGGCTGCAACTACCTGCTCGCCAACGATATCGATATGGAACCGGTGCCCGGCTACAAGGCTGCGAGCTGGAAACAGGGCTATGGCGATTTCGTCATCAAGCCGGACCTCTCGACGATCCGGCATATTCCATGGCTGGAAAAATGCGCGCTGGTGCTGTGCGATATTCTTGATCACCATCACCATGAGGACCTGGCGCATTCGCCGCGCAGTATCCTGAAGCGCCAGCTCGCCCGGCTGAAGGAGCGCGGCTATCTCGCCTACTTTGCCTCCGAGCTCGAATTCTATCTCTTTGACGAGACCTATGAGACCGCCCGTGGCAAGCACTGGAAGGGCATGAATACGGCGTCGCCTTATATCCAGGATTATGTGATCCAGATGACCACCAAGGAAGACGCAGTCATGCGGGCCATCCGCAACGGGCTGTTCGATGCCGGTATTCCCGTCGAGAATTCCAAGGGCGAATGGGGTCCGGGCCAGGAAGAGATCAATGTCCGCTATGCGGAAGCGCTGGAAATGGCCGACCGACATGTCGTCATGAAGAACGGCTGCAAGGAGATCGCCACCCAGATGGGCAAGGCGATCACCTTCATGGCAAAGTACGACTATTCACTGGCAGGGAGCTCCAGCCATGTCCACAACTCCCTGTGGAGCGCCGATGGCAAGACGCCGCTGTTCTACGACAAGAAGGCGGAATACACGATGTCGCCGCTGATGCGGCAGTGGGTGGCCGGGCAGCTGAAATATGCCGATGACTTCACCTATTTCCTTGCGCCCTACATCAACTCCTACAAGCGGTTCCAGGCGGGCACCTTCGCCCCGACCAAGAATGTGTGGAGTCTTGACAATCGCACCGCCGGTTTCCGGCTCTGCGGTGAAGGCACGAAAGGGATCCGTATCGAATGCCGCATCGGCGGTGCCGATCTCAACCCCTATCTCGCCTTTGCCGGGCTGATCGCTTCCGGTCTTGCCGGCATCGATGAGAAGCTGGAACTTGGCAAGCCCTTCCAGGGCGATGCCTATGGCGGGGCGCGCCTGAGGGAAATCCCGAAGACGCTGCGCGAGGCGACAGATACGCTCGGTCGCTCAAAAATGCTGAAGGAAGCGCTCGGTGAAGACGTGGTCGAGCACTATGTCCACACGGCAAAGTGGGAACAATTCGAATACGACCGCCGCGTGACGGACTGGGAGTTGCATCGCGGCTTCGAACGGTATTGAAGACTTTAAGATCAAGAACGCAGAGGTTTTGCCATGACCGAGACGGTGAAATTGATTACCCCGATCGACGGCTCCGTCTATGCGGAGCGTCCTGTCGCTACCGACAAAGCCATCGACGCGGCTGTTGAATCCGCAAAACAGGCGCAGGCAGACTGGGCCCAAACCAGTATCGCAGAACGGGGGCGCTTGTGCCTGGCGGCATTGGATGCATTGCTCGCCATGAATGACGAAATCGTGCCTGAGATTGCTTGGCAGATGGGCCGTCCGGTACGATATGGCGGCGAAAAGGGCGGTGTGGAAGAACGCACGCGTTACATGGTGAGAATCGCCGAGCAGGCCTTGGCGCCGATCGTCGAAAAGGACAGGCCGGGCTTTCGCCGTTACATCAAGCACGTGCCGCTGGGTGTGGTGATGGTCATCGCGCCGTGGAATTATCCCTATCTCACTGCGGTCAACACGATCATTCCGGCACTGATGGCAGGCAACAGCGTAATCCTGAAGCACGCGGCGCAGACGCTGCTTGTCGGCGAGCGCTTTGCCCAGGCCTTTGCCAAGGCGGGCCTGCCGAAGGGCGTCTTCCAGAACATCGTTCTCAGCCATGCACAAACGGAGAAACTGCTCGGCTCCGGCCGTATCGATCATGTGAACTTTACCGGCTCCGTCGGTGGTGGTCGCGCTATTGAAAAGGCGGCGGCGGGAACATTCATGACGCTTGGACTTGAGCTTGGCGGAAAAGACCCGGCCTACGTGCTGCCGGACGTCAACCTCGACCATGCGGTTGCCAATCTCGTCGATGGTGCCTTCTTCAATTCAGGCCAGTGCTGTTGCGGCATCGAACGCATCTATGTGCATGAGAACGTCTATGACCGGTTTGTCGACGGGTTCATCGATCTGACGAAGCAATATGTCGTCGGTAATCCGCTGGATGCTGCAACGACCATGGGGCCGATGGCGCAGACGCGCTTTGCCGATCTCGTGCGCGAGCAGAAGGCGGAAGCCTTGCGCAAGGGCGCAACGGCACATGTCAACATGAGCGTGGCCAATGACAAGGCCGGTTCGCCTTACCTCGCGCCGGAAGTGCTGACCGGTGTTGACCACCAGATGAGTGTCATGCGCGAGGAGAGCTTTGGTCCCATCGTCGGCATCATGAAGGTACGCAACGACGAGGAGGCCGTAGCGCTGATGAACGACAGCCAGTATGGCCTGACGGCCTCGCTGTGGACGACCGACACGGATCACGCGGCCGATATCGGCGATCGCATCGAGACCGGCACGGTATTCATGAACCGTTGCGACTACATCGACCCGGCGCTGGTCTGGACCGGCGTCAAGGAGACGGGCAAGGGCGCGGCGATGTCGGCTATCGGCTATGGCAATTTGACTAGACCCAAATCCTATCACCTGCGTGAGGTTCTTTGATCGATCCGTTCTGATGTCGTTTGACGCGATGTTCTGCGCTTCCGGTGCGCACGTGCCTTTGAGTACGCTTCGCCCGGGTTCTCGCAAACCATGCCAACTGACTGATCAGTGTGAATTCTCAAAGACCCTCCACAATCTGAAAAGAGACATGACATGAGCCAGCTTATTTCAAAATGGAACTATCCGACCACCGTCCGCTTCGGGGCGGGCCGCATCAAGGAATTGCCGGAAGTTCTGGAAGCGACGGGGATCAAAAACCCGCTTTTCGTCACCGATCCCGGCCTCGCCAAGCTGCCGGTAGTGGCGAATACATTGAAAATCCTGGACGATGCCAAAGTGCCTTGTGGCGTGTTCTCTGAAGTCAAGCCCAATCCCGTCGAGTCTAACCTCACGGCTGGTATTGCGGTGTTCAAAAAGGGCAAGCACGATGGCGTCATCGCTTTCGGTGGTGGTTCTGCTCTGGATCTCGGCAAGCTGATCGCATTTCAGGCGGGTCAGACGCGCCCGGTATGGGATTTCGAGGATGTCGGTGACTGGTGGACCCGCGCCAACAGCGCCGCCATCGCGCCGATCATCGCCGTGCCGACCACGGCCGGAACGGGCTCGGAAGTCGGCCGCGCCGGAGTCATCACCAACGAGGAAACTCACACGAAGAAGGTGATCTTCCATCCAAAACTGCTGCCGGCGATCGTCATCGCCGACCCGGAGCTCTCCGTGGGCATGCCAGGTTTCATAACGGCGGGTACGGGAATGGATGCTCTCGCACATTGCCTGGAAGCATACTGCGCGCCTGGCTATCATCCTATGGCGGACGGCATTGCCGTTGAAGGTATTCGGCTGGTGTTCGAGAACCTGCCTAAAGCCTATGCCGATGGCAAGGATCTGACCGCCCGCGCGCATATGATGAGCGCAGCCGCCATGGGTGCGACCGCGTTTCAGAAGGGTCTTGGTGCGATCCATTCCCTGTCGCATCCGATCGGCGCGATCTATGACACGCATCATGGCATGACCAACGCAGTGTTCATGCCCTATGTGCTGGCTTTCAACCGCGATGCGGTGGAGGAGCGCATCGCGAGACTTGCCAGCTATATTGGGATCAAGGGCGGTTTCGACGGTTTCGCCAAGGCTGTGCTGAAGCTGCGCAAGGAGCTGAAGGTGCCGCACACGCTGCCAGGGCTGATCACCGACCTTGACATGACGAAGAAGCAGAAAGAACTGATTGCCGACATGGCTATCGTTGACCCGACTGCCGGCGGCAATCCGGTGAAACTGACCAAGAAGGCGGCGTTGAAGCTGCTGAACGAAGCCATCGCAGGGTAGTTCCTGTAGCCCTGATCGAACAAAAAGGGCGCTTTACCGGCGCCCTTTTTCGTTGATCAATGATGCAGTGGCTAGCGCCTTTCATAGTTGGTTGGAAACAGAACTGTTTCCATCCAAACATGGAAGATTTTAATGCCCAAGAACCAGCAGGTCCTTGGCTGCGAGGCTGACCTTGACGTTCTCGCCCGGAGACGGTGGCGGGGCGCTCGGGTTGTTGAATGTGTCGAACGATACGGTGTTCTCGCCTAACGAGGCCCGAATGCGGATGACAGATCCGAGAAAATGTACGCTGTTGATCTTGCCGTCGAGTGTCGTTTCGCGCTTGTCCGTGGCGTCGCCGAGGCTGACAGCCTCCGGGCGAACCGCGAGCGAAATCTTGTCGCCGGTCTTGTGGCCGTTAAGGCGTGTCCTGTCGATTGCAATATCCTTGCCATCGATCGTAATCGTGCCTGCCCCTGCATCGCGAACAATGGCGTCGAGCGTATTGAGTGTTCCAACGAACGAGGCCACGAAACGCGAAGCTGGTTGATTGTAAATCTCGAAGGGGGCGCCAACCTGCTCGGCGTTGCCCTCATACATCACAACGATGCGGTCGGATATCGACAGTGCTTCTTCCTGGTCATGGGTGACGAAAATCGTGGTGATACCAAGTTTGCGCTGGATCGCCCTGATTTCTTCGCGCAACGATACGCGGATCTTCGCATCAAGCGCCGAGAGCGGCTCATCGAGCAGCAGGACTTGCGGTTTCGTGGCGAGCGCACGCGCCAGCGCCACGCGCTGTTGCTGACCGCCCGAAAGCTGGTACGGATAGCGCTCGGCAAGGTGGTCCAGTTTGATCAGCGACAGCATTTCGTGCACCGTCGCGTCGATTTCCGCTTGTGGCCGCTTTGCGACCTTGAGGCCAAAGGCAACATTCTGCGCGACGGTCATGTTGGGAAACAAAGCATAAGCCTGGAAAACCATGCCGATATTGCGCTGGTTCGGCTTCAGATTGACAACGTCCTTTCCGCCAATGCTGATCACACCGGAAGTCGGCGTTTCAAAGCCGGCTACCATGCGCAGCACAGTCGTTTTCCCGCAGCCGCTGGGTCCGAGAAAGGAGATGAATTCGCCTTTCTCGATACTCAGATTGAAATCATGAACAACGGTCGTGGCGCCGAAGCTTTTTTTCAAATGGCTGATAGTTAAGAATGACATTGTATGACTTCCGTTCAGCGTTTGGTCGCGGCGAGTGATTTGTTGAAGCGAGTAACGACCTGAATCAGGCCCATGCAGATCCAGGTAATGGCGAAGGCGATAACGGCGAGAGCCGCAGGTTCGTAGGCGCGGTTCGCCCCGATGAGCTGCAGGAACGGACCGAATGCAGGCCTGTTGAGCAGAGCCGCCATAGTAAATTCACCGATGACAATCGCGAATGTCAGGAATGCGCCGGAGAGCACTGCAACGAGGACATTAGGAAGGATGATGTTTGCCATGATGGTGATGCGGCTCGCGCCAAGGCTCTCGGCGGCTTCCGTCAAGGTTCTGATGTCGATCGAGCCCAGGCCCGTGTCCACCGCCCGGTACATATAGGGCAGCGCCAGCATCGTATAGCCGAAAGCGAGCAGGATATTGGTTCCCATAGCCGAACCGGTCAATGGCAGGATCGAAGCGGTGTTGTAGAGACGGATATAGCCAAACACGACCACGATGGCCGGAATGACTAGCGGAAGCAGGGTGATGAATTCAAGAACGGGACGCCATGACGGCAAGCGCAGACGCACCCAATAAGCCGTCGGTACAACGAGAACGATACCGATGATAATCGTCGCGATCGCCATGACGATCGAATAGCCGAACGTTTGTTGGAAACGCGGATCACTGAGGATCACCCAATAGGCATCAAGCGAATATGTGCCGCGCCGCATGCGCAAAGAGAATTCAAGCGTGCCGAGGAGCGGTACGACAAAGTAGATGATGCCGAAGGCGAGTGCGAGCCAGGACCAGATGCGGTTCGTTTTCATTTTAGCCACTTTTCGCTGCGGGCGCGCATCCAGATATACACCGCGTTGGAAACGCCGGTAATGACAATCATGCCGAAGGCAAGTGCATACCCAAGATGCGGGTCCTGTAGCACATCGCCACGGATTTGCGCGAAGAGTACGATGGGGACGATGCTGAGAGACGATCCTGTCAGCGCGTAGGCTGTCGCGATGGCACCGAAGGAATTTGCGAAAAGCAAAAGGATTGTCCCCAGCAAAGCCGGCCACAGGATAGGGAAGGCGACCATCCGCCAATATTGCGGGCCGGTGGCGCCGAGAATAAGCGCAGCCTCTTTCCATTCCCGCTTGAGGCCATCGAGCGCGGGCGTGATGATCAGGATCATCAAGGGGATCTGGAAGTAGAGATATGTGATCGTCAGGCCCCAGAAGCTCAAAAGGTTGAAGCCGTGGGCGTAAAGGTTGAAGCCAAACACATTGAACAGGAACGAGGTGACGAGGCCGGTTCGTCCAAGGGTTGCAAGGAAGGCAAAAGCCAAAGGAACGCCGGCAAAGTTTGATGCCACGCCGGAAAACGTCATCAACGGCGAACGGATCCAGCCTGGAAGTCCACCCAGCGTGATTGCGGCCGCAATGCAAAAGCCGATCAATGCACCAAGCAGCGCCGAGGCGAGCGAAATCTTGATCGATATCCAGTAGGCGTCCATGATGGACGGCTGGAAGAGATTGGCGATGTTGGCGAGGGTGAGGTTACCCTCATTGTCTTGAAAGGCACCTGCGACGAGATAGATCGTCGGCCAGATCAAAAACAACACGGCGAAGATGATGAATGGCATAACGCCAAGCCAGTCGAGCGACATGCGTCTGCGCTCGGTTGCCGGGACGGGGACCGGAGGCAATGCGCCGGGTTCTGAAATCGCACTCATCGTTTTCGTTACCGCATTCTTGGGTAAGGTTTAGCTGCCGCCGGCAAAACTGCCAGGCAATCAATCCGGAAGCCGCCTGTCGCGTCACGTCGCAAATTTATCGCGCGCAATGCGCCTTTGATGGAACCAAATCCCCGCGGCGAGTGCCACGGGGATCCGATCGATCAGCATTTACTTCACGTTGGCGCCAACAACCTTGTCCCAATCCTTGGTGATGACTTCCTTGGCGGCAGCCTGTTCATCGAGGGTCGGGAAGATCGCCTTTTCATAGGCAGCTGCAGGAGGCAGCTTGTCGAGCAGTTCCTTCGGGATCTTGTTATTCTTGGCAAGATCGTTGAAGCGGATCGGGTGGCAATAACCCTTGAGCCAGGTCAGCTGACCTTCATTGGAGTAAAGATATTCCATCCAGAGCTTTGCTGCATTTGGATGCGGCGCGAAGGCACTGATCGCCTGAACGTAAACACCGGCCACAACGCCGGAGGCGGGTACGACAACCTCAACCGGAGGATTGCCCTTCAGCGTGTCGCGGCCCGAAAGTGCGTTATAATCCCAATTGATTATGATCGGGGTTGCACCCTGGGCAAGCGTACCGGACTTGCCGATGACCGGCACAAAATTACCGGCCTTGTTCATGTCTGCGAAATACTTCAAGCCGGCAGTCCCAGCGTCGGCACCAGCCTTGGCACCAGTCGATGCACCGGCAGCCGCAACGGCGAGAATGGCCTGGTTTGAAGCGCGGGGATCACCTGCGAGCGCAACGGTGTTCGCATATTCGGGCTTGAGCAGGTCAGCCCAATCCTTCGGTACCGTCTTGACGATATCGGTATTTACCTGGAACGAGAGAACACCATAATAATCGCCATACCAGTGCCCGTCGGCATCCTTGACGTTGTCCGGGATCGAGTCCCAGGTCGATACCTTGTAGGGCATCGTCAAGCCGTCCTTCTTGGCGGATGGACCGAAAGCAAAGCCAACATCGATAACGTCAGGGGCCTGTGGGCCCTTGTTATCCTTGTTTGCCTTGATTGCTTCGATCTCGTCGCCCGAACCGGCATCCGGATTGAGTTCGTTTACCTCAAGGCCATACTTGGCCTTGAAACCAGCTACGACATCGCCGTAAGCGCACCAGTCATGTGGCAGCGCGATCGTTGTCAGTGAGCCCTCTTTCTTTGCAGCAGCAACCAGCTCGGCCGGTGCGTCCGCGAATGAAATTGTCGTGCCCGCGAACAGCACAGCTGTCGACAGCGCAAGCAAGCGTTTTGAGTAACCAACCATTTTGAAAACCCCTATTGAGCGATACGTCATTGGCTCTGTTTCGACGTTCAGCAACCCCGATATAGGTGTCTCGTGTCAGTTGGATGACAGACACGTGACGTGCTGATGAACAGACTTTTCCTGAGCAGTAAGGGGAAGTGAACCACTTTTTTGGCGGCTTAGCAATTCAGCCAAACGGTAAATCTGCAGGCGGTCCGACGGCTGCCGCCATTTGCCCGATAGCGACAAAAATAGAGATAGGCGCGGCAGTCCGGCGGATTCTATCTGTCGCATTTTGTCAGCTGCGACATCGCCGTCCGAAAGATCGAACGTCGAGGAATACGATAGAGATTAGGGGGCTAAGCGTTTCCAGGTGAATCTTGCAACGACTGCGGCGCGCGGCGTCATCCTCAGTGACCGCCACCACCGCCTCCAGCCGGAGCGCCCGGCTTGCGCATCATCACAGCGAAGACCGCGAGCGAAGCAAACAATATGGTCAGGATGTAGAAAACATCCATGAACGAGAGCAGCGATGCCTGCAGGTGAACCATGCCAGAAATCTTGGCAAGCGCAGTCGCGCTGCCGTCAAGCCCGTGGGATGCGAAATTCTTGCTCATCGTCGCCATCATGTCTTCCGCTTCCGGATTGCCCCAATGCACGCTTTCAGAAAGGCGGGCATAATGCATGGCGCCGCGGTCAGTCAAAATCTGGTTGATGACCGCGAGGCCCACCGCACCGCCGAGGTTGCGCATTAAATTGAACAGGCCAGAGGCATTCTTAAGACGAGCAGGCGGAAGGGTGCCGAGCGCAAGATTGTTGATCGGCACCATGCACAGCATCAGTGATACACCACGGAAGATTTGCGGGATCAGCAATTCGTAGAAATCCCAGTCCGCCGTCAGATGGGTCATGGTCCAGGTGCCGGCGCCAAAGCCAAGGAAACCTATCATGATCATGATACGCGGATCCATGCGGCCGGAGAGGAAGCCGGCTACCGGTGCTGTCAGGAACATGCAGAGACCACTGACAAAGAGCGCTTCGCCGATCATCAGGGCATCGTAGCCCCTGACCTGGCCGAGATAGACCGGATAGACATAGGTCAAGCCATAGAGGCCAATGCCGAGCACGAACGAAAACGCCGAACCGAAGGCGAAGTTAAGGTTCTTGAACGCAAACAGATCGACGATCGGCTGCTCCGCCGTAAATGCGCGGTAGAAGAAGATAAGGCCACCGAAAACCATGACAATGGCGCAATAGTAAACAGCGTTGTCCTGCAGCCAGTCATTGCGTGGGCCTTCCTCAAGCACGTATTCAAGCGAGCCAAGAAAGGCTGCCATGGCGGCAAGACCCCACCAGTCGAACTTGTTCAACAGCGAGCGATCGCCCTTGTCGAAATCGATCAGGTTCCACGCGGCAATCGCCACGGCAATGCCGGGGATGACATTGACGAGGAAGAGCCAGTGCCAGGAAAACGCATTGCTCAAATAACCACCGACAGTCGGTCCGATGGTCGGGGCGAGCGTTGCCACCAGGCCGATCATCGGCGAGACGATCGAGCGTTTTGATGGCGGGAAGATCGTGAATGCCGCGGCGAAAACGCTCGGAATCATGCCCCCGCCGATGAAGCCTTGAATGGCGCGGTAGACGATCATCTGATCGATGTTCGTTGCCGTGGCGCAAAGCACGCTGGCGGCAGTGAAACCAGCCGCCGAAACGGAAAAGAGGATGCGCGTCGAAACCAGCCGGCCGAGGAAGCCAGACAAGGGGATCATGATGACTTCGGCGATCAGATAGGATGTCTGAACCCACGAAATCTCGTCGGAACTCGCGCTCAACCCTGCCTGGATCTCGGCGAGCGATGCCGAGACGATCTGGATGTCGAGAATGGCCATGAACATGCCGAACACCATCGCCAGAAAGGCAAAGGCCTTCTTCGGATCGATATGTTCGTCCGGAACAGCAGGTGCCCCGGGACCTCCGATTGTGATGGCTTTCGACATGAACTTCGACCCGTCAGGAGTTCGGATTACAGCTTGGGTGTCGTGCGGGTATCGACGTCGACGACCACGCTCAGGCCCGCCTGAAGCTTGCCGCTTGCCAGGGCGTCGGCCGGCAGGGCGATACGGACCGGCACGCGCTGAACCACTTTGGTGAAGTTACCCGTGGCGTTTTCCGGCGGGAGCAGCGAGAAGACAGCGCCCGAGGCCGGCGCAATGGACGCGACAGTGCCTTCGAATTTTTCGCCGGAAAGGGCATCGACCGTTACCTGGACTTTCTGGCCAACAACGATGTCACGCAGCTGCGTTTCCTTATAGTTCGCATCGATATAGAGCGCGTTTACAGGAACAAGTGCGGCTAGGCGCTGGCCGGGGCTGACGAGGTCGCCTGTCTTGGCTGCCAGATTGCCGATAACCCCATCGACCGGCGCGCGGATAACGGTGAAGCCAAGATCGCGGGCAGCTTTGTCCTTGGCGAGTTCAAGCGACCGTATGGAACCTTCGGCTTCCTTGTACTGCGCCTCGAGCACGCCGACATTAGCATCAGCGGCGGCAATCTGTGCATCGGCGGAGGCTATATTGGCTTTGGCCTGATCAAGAGCCGCTGTTGCATCATCAAGTTGCGACTGCGAGGCGAAGCTTGTTGCATGGAGTTGCTTGGCGCGCACAGAGCCAGCCTGCGCGTTGGTCAAGACGGCTTGCGCGTTGAGTTTGCCGGCCTGCGCCTGCTGCAGCGACGCCTTGGCGGCAACGATCTGCGCATTGATGCGATCGAGTGAGAGCTTTTCCGTCGCGATCTGGGCCTCGGCCTGTTCTTCAGCGATCCTATAGTCGCCATTATCCAGCGTTACCAGCGGATCGCCCGCTTTAACGCGCTGATTGGCAACCACATCGATCCTGTCGATATAGCCGGTGACTTTCGGCGCAATCGCCGTTATGTCACCCTGGATATATGCGTCATCGGTCGAAACCATGAAGCGGCCCGTGGTCCAGTATTCATAACCATACCAGCTGCCGGCGCCAATTGCGGCGGCAATCAATATGGGCAGTACGAAGCGCTTGGCCGATCGCTTGGGCTTGGCAGGCGCTTGCGCGGCAACATCGGGCTGCGGTGCTTCTACGACAGGAGCATCGGGCTTTGCAGGTGCTTCCGCTTTTGAAGCAGGAGCCGGGGCTGGAAACTGACGGATTTCAGCTTCATTCTTGGCGTTCGACGCTGACATGTGGGGCTCTCTCTAAAGATGTTCACTCTGAAAAGTGATAGAACCAATCGGTTCGATCATTGACATAGCGCAAATGAGGGCGCATATCAAGTGCATCGAACCGATTGGTTCGAAAAAGAATCGAAAATGAGGAAACGAGATTAAAATGTCATCTACGAAGGGGTCCCGCGTGTCATCGATAAAGGCGTCTGCCTTGGAAGCGGTGGCCCCTGTGGACGAGCGGCAGGGGCGATTGGCAGCTGGTCAAGATCCGGCCAAGCGCCAGCAAATCCTTGAAGGAGCCGACCGCGTTTTCTCGCAGATGGGTTTCGATGCCGCGAGCATGAATGACATAACGCGTGAAGCCGGCGTATCGAAGGGGACGATTTATGTCTATTTCGATAGCAAGGAAGAGCTTTTCATGGAGCTCTGCTTTGCCTATCGCGACAAGCTGTTCAGCGGCATTTATTCTGCGCTGGAAGACGGCCACGACTTGCGTGACGCGCTGATTGCTTTTGGTACGGCATTGTCACTCAAGGTCACGTCCGATGTTGTCATTCGGGCGCAGCGCATAGTCATCAGCGTTGCCGAGCGCATGCCCTCGATGAGCCAGAGTTTTTACGAGAATGGTCCAAAGCGGGGGCAGGCCCTGTTGAGGGCGTTTCTGGACAAACATGTTGCTGCGGGCGACCTCGATATTGAAGACACCGAACTTGCTACCTATCAGCTGTCGGATCTGATGGTAACGGGTATGCTGAGGCGCAGGCTGTTCGGATGCATGGACAATCCACCATCGGAGGAGCAGATACGCAAAACCGTAACATCTGGCGTAGATATGTTCCTCAAGGCCTATAAGAAACAGTAGTGCGTTATGCCGTGCCGCAATTGGCGCAGATGCCGCGGATTTCAATCGTCGTCTTTGATTGCTTGAAACCACTGCTATTGGTCCATTCACGGACGCGGCCGGTAATGACATCATCCGAGAATTCCGAGACCTGACCGCATTTTTCGCAGATGGCAAAGGCGATCAGCCCGTGGCCATGGCTATGGCTGTGAGGGTGAGCACAGGCGACAAAGGCGTTGATGCTTTCGAGCCGGTGAATCATGCCATAATCCATGAGCTTGTCGAGGGCGCGATAGACCTGCAGCGGCGCGCGGAAGCCATCGTTTCGCAATTGATCGAGGATCGTATAGGCGCTGAGCGGCCCATCGGCGCGAGCCAACGCGTTGAAAACCAGCGATTGGTTTTTTGTCAGCTCTTGCGCAGCAGTCATCGCCCTATAGGCTCCTTGTTGATCCATGAGACATAGGAAAGATTTGTCTTTTCCGCCAGTGGATACATTAATTTTCCCAGTTCCCAAATTCGCCATTGTTGACAAATGTAATAACATCACATATCGAAATGCTCAACTCCAAGATGCGACTGTCCGATGACTGAACCCTGCCTGACCTTCAACGATCTGACGCTTGGCTATCATAGGCATCCGGCCGTTCATCACCTGAGCGGCGGAGTTCGCCGTGGCTCGCTGACGGCGGTCGTCGGCTCCAATGGATCGGGCAAGTCGACGCTGATGAAGGGAATTGTCGGCGTTCTCAAGCCGATGTCCGGTTCGTGCGTTGTCGAAAAAGGGGTACGGATCGCCTACCTGCCGCAACAATCCGAACTCGACCGGACTTTCCCGGCTCGAGTGATCGATCTTGTCTCGCTTGGCTTGTGGCCAAAGCGTGGCCTCCTTGGCAGATTCACCGCGGAAGACCGCGAGAACGTCTCGAAGGCGCTGATGAGTGTTGGACTGGCCGGCTTCGAAAAGCGCCCGGTCGACACGCTGTCCGGCGGGCAATTGCAGCGCGCCCTATTCGCGCGGGTGCTGGTGCAGGATGCGGATCTCATTCTGCTCGATGAGCCATTCAATGCGATCGATGCCAAGACCGTCAGCGATCTGATCGATCTGATCAAGCGCTGGCACGGCGAGAACCGGACGATCATGGTCGTTGTGCACGATCTCGATCTTGTTCGCGAGCATTTCCCGGAGACCCTGCTTCTGGCGCGCAAACCGATCGCCTGGGGAGCGTCACGCGAGACGCTCCGTGCTGACAATTTGTTACGGGCCAGGCAGTTTCACGAAGCTTGGGAAGAGGGCGCGCCGTGGTGCGAGGATGATGCTGCCCACAGTCATGTGCACGATCACGCTCATCCGCATGTCCATCGCCATGACGCCGAAGATCATCACGATGGACCGAGGGCGGCTTGACCATGTACGCGTATCTGATCGCGCCCTTTGTCGACTACAGTTTCATGCAACGCGCGCTTGTCGGCTCGCTGGCACTGTCGCTCGGTTCCTGCCCCGTCGGCGTTTTCCTGATGCTGCGACGCATGAGTCTGACCGGCGATGCGATGGCGCATGCCATCCTGCCGGGCGCGGCGGTGGGTTTTTTGCTTTACGGGCTGCAGATCGTGCCGATGACCATTGGCGGACTGGTTGCCGGTGTCATCGTCGCACTTGGCGCAGGCGCGGTGTCGCGCTTCACGATCCAGAAGGAAGATGCCTCCATGGCGGCCTTCTACCTGATATCGCTGGCGCTCGGCGTTTTAATCGTGTCGTTGCGCGGATCGAATGTCGATCTGATGCATGTGCTGTTCGGGACCGTCCTCGCGCTCAACAATGAGGCGTTGAGCCTGATCGGCATGATCTCGGCGATCAGTGTTGTCACACTCGCGATTTTCTGGCGGGGTCTTGTGGCGGAGTGTCTCGACCCGCTGTTCCTGCGCTCGGTGAGCCGCATCGGCACGCCTGTGCACTTCATCTTTCTCGCATTGGTCGTAATCAACCTCGTTGGCGGGTTTCAGGCACTCGGCACTTTGCTTGCCGTCGGGCTGATGATGCTCCCCGCTGCAGCAGCGCGTTTCTGGACTGCGCGAGTCGGGCCGATGTGCGCTCTGGCCATCGTCATCGGCTGTGTATCGTGCGTAGGCGGGCTGTTGATCTCTTACCACTATTCCGTACCTTCCGGACCGGCAATCATCCTGTCCGCCGGGGCCATCTATCTCGCATCGATCCTCGTCGGGACGCGCGGCATCGTCAACAGCCGGCTGCGCCCCTATCGTCACAGAACAGCTTAGTACAGAAGGAAAAAGCTATGATGAAGGCTCTTAAACGTGTTGCGGGATTGAATGTTATACTATTACTAATTGCTGGTTATTCCCCGGCTTCGGCGGAAGCCCTGAAGGTTGTCTCCAGCTTCACAGTGATATCCGACTTTGCCAAAAATGTTGGCGGCGACAAGATTTCACTGACGACGCTGGTTGGCCCGGACGGCGACGCTCACGTCTACGAACCGAAGCCGTCCGATGCGGCGGCGGTGGCCGGGGCAGATGTCGTATTGGTCAACGGCTTGCATTTCGAAGGTTTCTTGCCGCGTCTCGTGGAAGCGAGCGCCACAAAGGCTCCGATCGTCGAGTTGTCGAAGGGCGTCGAGCCCATCAAGAGCGCCGAGGAGGATCATGATCACGCGGCCGGGGACGCCTCGGCAACGGAGGAGCACGGCGCATACGACCCGCACGCCTTCCAGTCGATCCGCAATGCCAAGATCTATGTTCGAAATATCGTTGACGCCTTCTGCACGGCGGACGCAACCAACTGCGACAGCTACAAGGCCAATGCGGCGGCGTATACGAAGAAGCTCGACGCCACGGAGGCGGAAGTGAAGGCGGCTATTGCCTCGATCCCGGAGTCAAAACGCCTGATTATCACGTCGCATGACGCATTCGGCTATTTCCAGCATGAATATGGTCTGAAATTCCTTGCCCCCGAGGGAATTTCAACTGACTCGGAGGCGTCGGCTGCCGATATCGTTGCGCTGATCAAACAGGTGAAGGAGGACAAGGCATCAGCCATCTTCGTCGAGAACATCACCAATCCGCGGCTGATCGAGCAGATTGCCAGTGAAACCAAGCTGAACGTCGGCGGTACGCTTTTTTCGGACGCGCTCTCCAAGCCCGACGAAGGTGCAGCAACCTATATCGACATGATGCACCATAATATCGCAACGTTCAAAAAGGCTATTCTCGGTAGCTAACTGACGCTTGGTGGCGGCTGGTACCAGACGATCGGCCGTCACTCAATCGGGTCACATGCTAACGCGTTTTGTAACACGTCCTTTCAATAGTGCTATCGAACCCAACACCAACCGAACACGCATCCTCTGATGACGACCTTCTGGCTTACGGCAAAGGGATGGTCGTCCGGCAGCGCAATTCGGATCAGACGAGATCGATCGCGTGGCCGCAGCAAATTCTGGAACTCCGCAGGTAGAGCGTCGGCGATCGGCAACACCTTTTCAACTGTTCCCGTCGTGTGCTCGCTACCGCCGCTCACCTGAACCTTCATGCCTTGGGTGACAGGAAAAAGATACCCATCCGGCAAATATGCAAACAGATAGGCCTTCCCCCCGTTTATTTGCAGCATTTCATCGCCCAGACGTACAACTTGACCTGGAACAGGAATTTTTGAACCCACAATGCCTGTGACCGCCGCAGTTACCTTACCCTCTCCATAAATTGCTTTCATTTTGTGAACCGCGTCAGCTGCAACCTGTCGCGACGCTTCTACAACCCTGAGTTCGTTAGCGGTGACTTGTGACTCGGCCCGCAATTGAGCATAGCGCTCCGCGGCCTGGTAGTTGGCCGTCAACGCCTCATCTCTTCGGTTTGCAAGAACAAGGCCTCGCGTCGAAACCCGATCGAGACGCAAAATAGCATCGTTGCTTTCATTTGCTGAACGCTCTGCCAGAGGCAATAGTGCCGTATTCGTCGCTACCTTTCCCTGCAATTCTCCTTCTCGTACCGCGAGTTCACTTGTCCGTACCGAGAGTTCTGCGATCTCCTTCACCATGTCGAACGATGTGAGCTCGAGGAGCGGCGTCCCTTGGGTGACGCTATCGCCCTCGCTGACCAGTACCTTGTCCACGGTTGCCGGATAGCCGGCAGATACGATGTACCGCTGCGCCAGTACAATGCCGTCGGCTGACAGGATGAACATTCCTCCGACAAGATAGTTCGCAAGCGAAACGACCAGCGCTCCGAGTATCAAGAGGTATATCGATCTGCTCAGACGGCCTGACGCTTTTCTCTGTTGCCGGTCGAGATTATCTATGCGAGGGCGTTTGCGGATATACTTCATTGGTTCACCTCACCACGCACGCTCGTGACGCACTTTTTCCGGCGTATAGTTGTCGCGATGCGAGCCGCGAAAAACCCATTCATCGATATAGGCCAGCAAGCGTACCAACCGCATCCCGTACGACATGAAGATGGAGTAGCCAGGAACGAATAACAGATTACGCCAGAAACTGGCGCGGCCTGTTGTCCAGCAGGCCAGGGCAAGCATAAGGACATCCAGAACCAGTAGCGCGATTTGCATTGCTATCAGAACTGGAATGGCAAGCGCGCCGAAGTTGATTGCGAGCCACGATATGTAGATTGGGAAGATGACGGCGCCGGCAACACTGAACGCCAGAAAATCCCACTGATGAAACGCTTCCGCAAATCTGAAGTTGCGGTCGAATGGATTGAGAAGCCGGCGGTGCTTGCGGAAGCGGATCCAAACGGCGTCACGCTCCCAACGCAGCCGCTGCCTGATGTAGGCGTAAAAGGTCGTTGGTACATCCGTGTAGCACACGGCATTCGGAACATATCCGATGTGCCAGCCCGCCCGGCGCAGCCGCAGCGTCACATCGAGGTCTTCTCCACCCCCGACGTCAAGCCCGCCTACCTCGTCGAGAGCGGTCCGGCGAAAAGCGCTGAACGCACCGGATGCACATGTTATTTGGCCAATCGCTGCGCTGAACCGCTTACCGACGGAAATAGACTCCAGATATTCGATCTCCTGAAACTGTGAAACAAGGCTCACATCGGCGTTGCGTGGCGCGATATCCCCGCAAGCTGCTCCGACGCGGCTGTCGGCAAAGGGTTCCAAGAGACGTTCAATGGCAAATCGGTCGAACGAACAATCGCAGTCAATATTTATGATGATGTCACCGCGTGCGATTTCGCAAGCCAGATTGGTCCCGCTCGCTTTGCCGCCCCGAACCCCCGTAGAAAGGATACAGGATCCCAGCCCCTTCCGGACCATTTCTCTGGCGACTTTGTTCATTCCGTCCGTTGAGCCGTCACTGACTATGACGATTTCAAAATCCAAAAAAGACTGTTCCATCAGGGAATTAACGCATGCGCCAATGGAATCGGCCTCGTTATGGCCAATAAGAACGACGCTCACGCTTGGAGATCGGTTACGGCAACGAGCAGCGTTGTCCTTGTCCATGTGCCGCAAGCTCGTCGCGGCTATCACAAACGGCACGAGGTATCTCGGAACATCGAATATCAGCGTGTACCAAAAGACCGTAACTAAACTCGAGCCCGTTTGTGCCAGAAGAAACGACAGGCCGAAATCGAGGTCGTTCACGACAGCGCTTTTACGCGTGTGCCCCACAGAACCAGCAAAGTGGGGTATAGTTTATCGGATAGAACAGATTCGGAACGGTGAAGAGCCTCCTGCAAGTAGGCCGTAAAACCGGCTTCGTCGCGCCCGAGAAAAAGAATGTACTCCCGCTCAGGAGACGAATGTAGGGATGCGACATCTCCCAGAATGCCCTGAAGATTGTCTGCAAGCAGTTTCCGCATTGAAATGAAGTCGGCCTCACCTCGAGTTTTAAGCACTTGTTCGCGGCCGCCATACTGCAACTCAATCAGGAGGAAATCAGATGCCGCCCCGGCAGAGGAAGAAAGCCGGGTAATCTTCTTTTGGAGCTCTTCCGGAAGATAACGAAGTTGAGCGATCGGAAAACGATCTACGCTCGTAACGTCGTCCGCGAGCAGAGTATTCGCCTGATGAGACAGCGAATAGGAGAACACGTCCGATGTGCTGGCTGTGTCTCCGCCGACATGCATTCCGCAGTCCTGGCAAAGAAAGCCAATGGTGGGCTCAGACGTCGTATTTTTGCACTGGGCACACACCTGGATGCGTCCCGGCTTGTCATAGTCCTTACCGTAATGGCGCAGCTGCTTGCTACACTTGGGGCAGATGAGCGCCGTTCCGCGACGAAAGTCCGCCTCGGGACTCAATTGCGCACAGCTGTAGTGATGGATCAGGTCTACTTCTGATAGCTGCGGCGACCGGCATGCCGGACATTCTTCTCTGACCGTCAATCGGTGAGACTGGCATCCGGCACATTTATGGTACCTGTCGAAAAAACTGCGCTCGAGCCAGCCCTTATTGGCCAGGGCTTCGGCAACCATTGTCGCGGATGCTGTATTTGGAAAACCTTTATATCCGAAATAATAAGGGGAATTCGGCTGCCTGATCGGGGTGAGGTCTTCCCCGGAAACGAACAAATAAGCCATCATTCGCACGGCTGGAGACGTAGGAGATAGAAATCTGCTCGACAACCGGCCTCGGCGCTCCCGGAATTTTCTGATGCAACTCGCGGTTTCCACCCATGATTTGGGATTCTTCAGGCTAAAATCGACATCGGCGGCCACGCTCGGCTTCCCCGAAACGTTCACAACCGGCACGAGAAACAGGTCTCTTGCGCTGCGGAACTTTTCCAACCCGAATGATTGCCTTTCATTGGTCAGTAAAACCGCATCGATGTCATCACTATCGACGACCGAGAACACTTCGCGAAGGTAACGGGAGTGGGGGATGATCGTATCGGGATAGAATGCTACGTGAGGGGTGCGCAAGTTAAACTGACGCCATACTGATTGACATTGCTCGACTACGGGATGGCGATCTGTGAATGTCCGGTTATCAATCGGAGCAGTATTCTCTAGCAGGGATACATTGCTGTTTGACACGATACACCTTTTCGGACTCTGGTGAGCCGGAGACAAGTACAAATCTAAGTTACGAAAAGCGTTTATTCTCGGTTTGTTTTAGAACAGGATAAACGCTGCGCAAAAAGCGGTGTCAAGCAACTTGTGGGTGGGTTAATATATTTGTGGATCGGTCGTAGTACTTAAGGCGTAGACGATTATCTGACTAGATATCTGGCAGATTTTAGCACGTAGCCCAACACGCCGACTATGATGAGCAGAGCCACATCGAAACCACGATTGCTGACACCAGAACGCCGACCCAACGGGACAGCAGGATAGCCGGGAACATCAGCCGATAGGGAATTGGAGCAGCTTCCGCCAAAGGCTTATCAGTGGCCGGTTGATCACCAGAAGCATAGCACTGGCGACCCACATTGATGCTACCAGCGGTGGAAAAACCGATGCCTTAGATAAACGCCGCCGTCTGGGCCGGGGAAATTCGTACCTTGCCGATATTGCGGCCATCCATCTCGACAATCTCGTATTCGAGATTGTCGACGGTGAGCCTTTCGCCTTCGGCTGGTATATGACCGAGGTTCCATAAAATATAGCCGGCGAGCGTCGTATAGCGGTCACCCTCATCGACCAGATCACGATCGATCAGCCCGCCAAGACGGCGAATGTCGATATAGGCGTCGACCACCATGCTGCCGTCTTCCGAACGTTCAAGGATCGGGCTTTCCTCGCCTTCTTCAGGGAAGTCACCGGCGATGGCTTCAAGGATATCTGTTGGTGTGACCACCCCTTCGAACGAGCCGTGCTCATCGAGAATCACGCCCATCTGCACCGATGAACCCCGCAACTGTTCCATGACGCGAAGCACATTGGCGTTTTCATGGAAGATAAGCGGCTGGCGGGTGACCTTTTCCCAATCGATCTTGCCGCCATCGAGAATGGCGAACAGCAGATCCTTGGTAAGCGCAACGCCGACGAATTCATCGACGCGGCCGCGGGCAAGCACAACGCGGCTATGGGCGAGGGTGCGGATTTCGGCGAGCAGCTCGTCGTTGGTCTCGTCGAGATCGAGCCATTCCACTTCATTGCGCGGCGACATGATCGAACGGACCGGGCGCTCAACGAGATCGAGCACGCCGCGGATCATCTCCTTTTCTTCCGGGTGAAAGACATCACCCGCTGCACTTTGTTCTGCAATAACATCCAACGTATCAGAGTGTGGGGCATCGCTGCGACCGCCGCCGAGCAGCCGCAGGACCGCGCCCGCGGTGCGATCGCGAAGATCCATGGTCGTGATGCGCTTTTCGCGGTTATGGCGTCCGAGCTGGTTGGCGGCTTCGATAAGCACAGAGAAGCCGATGGCGGCGTAGAGATAGCCCTTGGGGATATGGAAACCGAAGCCTTCGACGATCAGGCTGAAGCCGATCATCATCAGGAATCCGAGGCAGAGAATGACCACAGTCGGATGCTTGTTGACGAACGTCATCAACGGTTTCGATGCCAGCATCATGACGCCAACGGCGATGACCACGGCGATCATCATGACCTCGAGATATTTCACCATACCCACCGCTGTGATGACACTGTCGAGCGAGAAGACGGCATCGAGCACAACGATCTGGGCAATGACCTGCCAGAACACCGCGTGGGCCACATTGCTTTCCTTGGCCGACATATGGCCTTCCAGCCGTTCGTGCAGCTCCATCGTGCCCTTGAACAGCAGGAAGACGCCGCCAAGGATAAGGATGATATCGCGTCCGGCAAAACCCAGCCCAGCGACACTGAACAGCGGCGTGGTCAGCTGGACAACCCATGAAATGGAAGCAAGCAGCAAAAGCCGCATGACCAGAGCCAGCGACAGGCCGACAAGCCGCGCACGGTTGCGTTGATGAGGTGGCAGTTTATCGGCAAGGATCGCTATGAAGACGAGATTGTCAATGCCGAGCACGATCTCCAGCACGACAAGCGTGGCAAGACCAATCCAGGCATTGGGGTCGGCAATCCATTCCAGTGTCCAGTCCATCGGGCTGTCGGGTCCTTAAATAGATTCAGCGTGCAGCGGCGTCAGCGAATGACGCTGCGGCGCAGGCAAAATGGCGGGATGGGGAAATCACAGGAACGTTTTGCTGACACTGCGCATGCAGGGTCAGCATGCTTCGCAAGTCCGGACTTGGAGGCTCTTCAGATTGATCGTCCGGCATCGATGCGCGGTCAGTCCCTGTTTGACTGGCTGTCGTTGTGAAAATTGAAAGGTGCCAGATGCGTATATAATGACAGTCTGGAGGCTGCCATTCAAGAGGCAGATGAGAATTTGCCGTTAGCGGTGGACGGAAACCCGACCGCCGACTTCTTCGTCCTCTGAGCCGAAAGCAAGAGGACGGCGGCGGCGGTTCGTGCCGTCTCTATCCCGAAAATCCGCCGCCATCCAGGAAGGCCTGCTCTTCCTCGGTCGTACCGCGGCCAAGGATGGCATTGCGGTGCGGGAAGCGGCCGAAGCGGCGGATGATGTCGTAGTGATGGTCGGCATATTCAAGATTGTCAGGTGCGCCTTCACGGCAGAGCTCCACACAACGGCGCTGGTCGTCAACATTTTCCGAATGCATATACGGCAGATAGAAGAAGGCGCGCAGTTTCGGCTCGAATGACAGGTCGTGCCCCTTTTCCAACGCGCGGCCTGCATAAAGGCGGGCGAGGGTGTCGGTCGCATACATATGCCCGGTGCTGCGGAAGAAATTGCGTGGGAATTGGTCGAGCAGAATCATGAGTGCCAGCGCACCTGCGGGCGTTGCGACCCAGCCCTCATATTCGCGGCGCGCGGCGGCAAAATGATCTTCAAGAAAGCGCTGGCGGCAAATCTCGTCGAATTCCTCGTCTTTGACGTACCACTTGTCTTCGCCCGCCTCACGCCAGAAATTGACGATGCCGGTGATGGTCGTTTGTTCGATCTCAGGCATGACTGTTTCCCCGTCTTAGGTCGTAAACTCATCAATCTGGTAGAAGTGGCGCCTGAAACGGCGCGAAGGGCGGGGCCTTCCCCCCGGCCGAGCGGTTCCACACTGCAGCTTGCCGTCGGATCAGCGTCCGGAGGATATGGTCCATCTTCCCGGCAACAGCGTCGCAAGGGACTTGAAAATGGATAAACATTTCCATCGCCCTTGCTCCTTGTATCTGAAAAGATGGCCTCATAGCATTTCCATCAGATTATGAGTTCACGACCTAGTTGGCGTCGGCATTTTGGGCGGTGGGCAGCACACTTGCAGTTTCCTCGCTGAGCGCGCGGCCGGTCTGCCGCGGCTTGATAAGCGGGCCAGGAACCGGCGCGTTGCCCCTCATTAGATCGGCGCCGGCGCGAATGCCGCCGGCAAGCTGCAGGTCAAGACGCTCGGCGTCGCGCCGGCGTACATCTGCCGTAATATCGGCGGCCTCCTGCCGGTCTACACCGAGGCCGATCAAGGTATTTTCGCCGAAGATCAATGCGGATTCGAACGTTTCGCGCATCTGGAAATCAACGCCGAGTTTGATGAGTTCGATCGTATTGCCGCGATCATAAGCCCGCGCATAGATCTGGACCATCGGAAATTCCGCCTTGATCAGGTTGGCGATTGTGAGGATTGTTTCGGCTTTGTCCACACAGATCAGCACGGCCTGAGCACGGCCTGCGCCAGCCGCGTGGAGAATATCGAGGCGTGTGCCGTCACCATAATAGACCTTGAATCCGAACTGTGATGCAGCCTGGATCATCTCCACGTCATTGTCGATGATGGAGATGTCGACGCCCCGTATCAGGAGAGGTTGACAGGAAATCTGTCCGAACCGGCCAAAACCGATGATGAGGGCATTCCCCGTCAGGCCCTCCGCAATGTCGACCTCCTGAAGGTCCTGTTTTTCCTCGGGCATGAGATATCGCAAGGCAACAAGGAGAAGCGGTGTCAGCACCATCGAGAAGATGATGATCGCGGTCAAAATGGCATTGGCTTCCCCGTCGAGAATGCCGACTGCCGTGGCAGCGGCGTAGAGCACGAAGGCAAATTCACCGCCCTGGGCCATGATGACCGCGCGCTCCAGCGCTTCACGATTGGACGAGCTGAGCAGCCGGGCGACGATATATATCCCGGTGCCCTTAACCAGCTTGAACGCGACAACGTAAAACAGCACCATCTTCCAGTTGGCTGCAACGACGCTCAGATCAAGCGACATGCCCACGGCCAGAAAGAACAATCCCAGCAGAATGCCACGGAACGGTTCGATGTCTGCTTCGAGCTGATGCCGGAAGGTCGATTCGGACAGAAGTACACCAGCGAGAAATGCGCCCATGGCCATGGAAAGACCGCTGACCTGCATAATCAGGGCAGCGCCAAGAACGACCAGCAGAGCAGCTGCAGTCATGACTTCACGGGCACGCGACTGCGCGAGGAATCCGAACAACGGATTGAGCAGGTATTTGCCGGCGAGAATGAGGCCGGCAATAGCGCCGATGCCTATGCCAATGTTGATCCAGTGCAATCCTCCAGCCGTTGCGCCGCTCATTGGCGCGAGGAACGCGACCAATGCCAGAAGCGGAACGATGGTGAGGTCTTCAAACAGCAGGATCGAAACCATGCGCTGGCCCTGCGGTGTGGCGATTTCTCCGCGCTCTTCCAGCAATTGCATGACGATTGCCGTTGAGGTCAGGACGAAACCGGCCCCCGCTACGAACGACTGCGCAACCGGAAACCCTGTCGCGATGCCGAGGCCGGTCAGGAGCAATGCGCAAACGCCGACCTGGAGCGCGCCGAGGCCGAAAATGCTCTTGCGCAGTCCCCATAAACGGGACGGCTGCATTTCGAGGCCGATCAGGAAGAGGAACATGACGACGCCGAGTTCCGCGACATGCAGAATCGTCTGCGGGTCGGAGAAGAACTTGAGGCCAAACGGGCCTATAACCAGACCGGCGGCAAGGTAGCCGAGAACCGAACCAAGCCCGAGCCGCTTGAACAGCGGCACAGCGATGACGCCCGCCCCAAGCAGCACAACTACACTTAGCAGGTCAGGTCCGCCTATTTCCGCTGCCATTGGTTCTCCGCATCTCAAGCTTGATCGTGGATTTCACAGGTAAAGCGCGAGGATACGACAGGCAAGCTTATTCAGACGGGATACAGAGCAAGTTTTGTTTATTCAAAGCCAGTTCTGTTTCGCGGATGGCGAGACAATCCACGCGGAAGGTGGCGAGGTTGACGTGTTTCCATCGTCCGACGCCGCCTGACAAAGTGGTTGTCCGCCAGCCGGAAACCCGGCCGTTGGTTTGCTTTGCAAACCAACCAGCTTTCAAACCCGCTGGTCGAATTATCCGCATTTTGAACGAAATGCGGTTCGACCAGTGGGCCGGGCGAATTTGCTCCAAATCCTTCGGGCTTCGGCTTCGTCCATGGAAAGGCATCGGCCTCGCCAAATCCCTTGACCTTAAACCAAATTCCCTCCGGCAGAACGGCTTTGAATAGACAAAATTTGCTCTAGTTCAAATTCCAGATCCGGCGGGCATTTCCCGAAAACAGCTTGGTCTTTTCCTCCTTGCTGCAGCCTGAAAGCAGAGCATGGGTTGCTGCGGCCCATGTGGCGAGGCCTCCACCTAGGGTACAAACGGGCCAGTCGCTGCCCCATACGAGCCTATCCCAACCGAAATTTTCTATGACGTGATTGACGTAGGGCGCCAGCGTTTCGACGCGCCAGGTCTCAGCGTCCGCATAAGCCACTACCCCCGAAATCTTGGCGGTGACATTCGGACGTTTCGCAATGTCGCTGATCTTGCCGCGCCATTCGTCGAGAGCCCCGGCTTTGATATCCGGGACGCCGCAATGGTCGAGGATGAACTGCACGTCCGGAGCAAGATCGACGAGGGCGACCGCCTTGTCGATTTGCCTCGGCAGGACACACAGATCGAAGGTAAGCCCCGTGCCTCCGAGCTTTTGAATATTTTCGCGGAAAAGTGGATCTTCCGAAAGGTTGTCGGACATGACATGCAGCACGCGGCGGAAGCCCTTTACCAAGGGATTTATCTGTTGGCGCTCCAGGAACACCCTGAAGCCATGTTCCTCCGGGCGGCAGGAAGAGATGGCACCGGCAATCAGGTTGCCGCTCCGCTTCGCGAGAGATGCAATATAATCCGTCTCCGCCTGTATGTCTGCCGGAGCGACATCGACCTCCATGTGCAACGCATGGGTGATGCCGACGCGATGAGCCTGCAGAGCGTATTTCTCATAGAGGAAATTGCGATTCAGCGCCTCGGTGCCCGACAACCAGGGGTAAGACAGCACCGATTGGTCGATGAGGTGCAGATGGGTGTCGATCAATGGCATGGCAGTCATGGGTTTTCCTCCACTACGCCTGTCGCGATACGCTCGAATGGACGACGTCCGCCCCGGCAAGCTCCGAAAGTTTATGGGCCGTGGCTACGAGCATTTTGCAGGCATCATCGACGTCCGGTGCATCCGGGATATTCAGCAACTGAATATAGGGACAGGTCAACGCGGCAATCGCCCTTCCATCCGGGCCGAGCACAGGTGCTGAAACGTTGAAGACCCCTGCCGTCTGCGCGCTCGGCATGATCTCGTAGCCGCGCTCGCGGATCTGGTTGAGCCGCTCGCGGAAATCGGGCGGCTGGGCGATATCGTCCGCATGCTGCTCGTACTCGGCGATCATCAAGGCGCGCTCTTCATTGGAGCGAAATGCCAGAAGCACATGACCGGAACCTGTGTTGAACAGGCTGATATGGGAACCAACCCGAATCGAAATGCCCCAATAGTCCGGCGCCTCCTGCTGGGCGACGACAACGGCTGCGCCGCGGTCGAAAACGCTGAGCTGATTGGCTTGTTTGGACATCACCGCGAGTTCGCGCATCAGGGGTGTCGCATAGGAAGCGAGGCGGCGGACCGGCGCGTGCAACTGGGCAAGTCCGAACAGCTTCAACGTCAACGAATAGCGATCACCCTCAAGCCGGGTCACATAACCGCGGCGCACGAGGCGATCGAGCATGCGGTAGAATTCATTGGGGCTGCGGCCGAGGAATTTGGCGATTTCCGCTTGCGTGAGCCCACCATCGATACCGGAAAGAAGCTCAAGTATGTCCAGGCCCTTATCAAGCGCAGGCGCGCGATAACGATCGCTGTCGTCGTCCTCTATCATGACCCAGTCTCCCCTCGCTCCCTACTCATATACGAAGACGATATTCGTAGGAAAGCAGTTTCGATGCTTGACGGTCAAGCGCATAAATGTTTGTATATGAATGAAACGCTCATATGTGGGTGTTGCCAAATTGCGGGAGCCGGGGAGCGGCCACTCGATTACGGGAGGAAACCATGAAAAATCTGTTGGCCAGTGTTTCGGCTGGCGTTGTCGCGATTTTCAGCGCGCAGGCTGCACTTGGCGCAGATCTGCCGGGAAAGTTCGACGGCGTAACGATCGACGCCAAGCTTATCGGCGGACAGCAATATGAGCCGCTTTACGAGCGTATCGGCGAGTGGGAAAAGCTGACCGGCGCCAAGGTTAACATCCTGTCGAAGAAGAACCATTTCGAGCTCGACAAGGAGATCAAGTCGGATATTGCCTCAGGCAGCCTCAACTGGTGCGTTGGCTCAAACCACTCGTCCTTCGCTCCGCAATATCCCGATATTTATACCGACCTGAACAAGCTGCTTCCTGCGGAAGAAATCGCTGCCTTCGTTCCGACGAACATCAAGTCGTCGACGCTGGACGGTAAACTGGTCATGCTGCCGCGCGCACAGTTCGACGTTTCCGCGCTGTATTATCAGAAGAGTATTTACGCCGATGAGGCCAACAAGAAGGCCTTCAAGGAAAAGTACGGTTACGATCTGACACCGCCTGACACATGGCAGCAGGTCAGCGATCAGGCCATCTTCTTTACGAAGGCGCCGGATTTCTACGGCACGCAGTTCGCCGGCAAGGAAGAGGCGATCAACGGCCGATTCTATGAAATGCTGATTGCCGACGGCGGTGAGTATATCGACAAGGACGGCAAGCCGGCCTTCAACTCCGAGGCCGGTGTCAAGGCGCTCGACTGGTTCGTCAATCTCTATAAAGCGAAAGCTGTTCCGGCAGGCACGACCAACTACCTTTGGGACGATCTCGGCCAGGGTTTTGCATCGGGCTCGATTGCTATCAATCTTGATTGGCCAGGCTGGGCCAGTTTCTTCAACGATCCAAAGTCATCGAAGGTTGCCGGCAATGTCGGCGTGAAGGTGGCGCCTGCGGGTTCCTCCGGCAAGCGTACCGGCTGGTCGGGTCATCATGGTTTCTCGGTGACGGAGGCCTGTGCTCATAAGGACGCTGCGGCCTCGCTCGTCTGGTGGCTGACCAACGAGGACAGCCAGAAGCTCGAAGCGAAGGCCGGTCCTTTGCCGACACGCACGGCGGTCTGGGCATGGGACATCGAGCAGGCCAAGGGCGACCCTTACAAGACCGAGGTGCTCAACGCCTTCCAGGAAGAAGCCAAGAACGCATTCCCGGTTCCGCCGTTGGCGGAATGGATCGAGATTTCCAACGCCGTCTATCCGGAACTGCAATCGGCCATCCTTGGTGACAAGACATCCAAGGAAGCACTCGACACAGCGGCCAAAAAGGCAACGGAAATCCTTCAGGATGCCGGCAAGCTTTAAAGGCAAGCGGTGCGGTCCCTCTCTCTTGTGGGGAGGGACCGCACCGCAGGTCCCTGTGGCCCTTTTTGATCAGCATAACGTGAGAAATGGGTAAGACCCTCCGGCTGCTTTGCAGCCACCCCTCCCCAACGGGCAGGGCCAAAGTGGAAATGCAGAGTCCCAGAAGGCCAATATTTCAGATGAAATTTCCCAAACTTTCGGCGCCAACGCTTCTGCTGCTGCCTGCCATTATTGTCCTTGCCGCCGTTATCGTGCTGCCATTGCTGTTCTCGCTCTATTCGAGCTTCACGCCATTCAGGCTGACAAAGCCGGAATCGATCTGGGTATTCATAGGCGTTCGCAACTACGTCAGCGTCCTGACCAACTACGAGTTCTGGGCGGCATTCGGCCGTACGGTCCTGCTCCTCACCATCGCACTCAATGCCGAGATGTTCCTCGGCCTTGGCCTTGCCATGCTGGTCAACAAGGCGACGCATGGCCAACGCGTCCTGCGCACATTGATGATGTTTCCGATGATGTTTTCGCCGGTGCTTGTCGGCTTCCAGTTCAAATTCCTGTTCAACGACAATATCGGTTTCGTCAACAATGCGCTGCAGTCGCTGGGGCTGACCACGAACGCCATCCCCTGGCTGATCGACGGCAATCTGGCGCTGTTTTCAATCATCATTGCCGAGGTGTGGTCTTCGACTTCCGTCTTCGCCATCCTGATCCTCGCCGGACTTCTCGCAATGCCGCAGGAGCCGGTCGAGGCGGCGCGGGTCGACGGCTGCACGCCCTGGCAGACATTCCGCTACGTGACCTGGCCCTACCTGATGCCTTTTGCCTTTATCGCCATGACGATCCGCTCGCTGGACGTGGCGCGCGCCTATGACATCGTGAAGATCATGACAGATGGCGGTCCGGCGAAGCGGACGGAACTCCTGTGGACGCTGGTGGGACGCACGGCCTATAGCGATGCGCGCATGGGTCTTGCCAATGCAATGGCCTATATTTCCATCCTGCTCTCGATC
This sequence comes from Phyllobacterium sp. 1468, assembly GCF_031455525.1. Taxonomy (NCBI): domain Bacteria; kingdom Pseudomonadati; phylum Pseudomonadota; class Alphaproteobacteria; order Hyphomicrobiales; family Phyllobacteriaceae; genus Phyllobacterium; species Phyllobacterium sp. 1468. The sequence goes on from NZ_JAVDSX010000005.1 coordinate 132,707, forward strand.
CTGTTCACCGTATATTTCTTCCGAAAACTCGCGGCCGCACGCCAGCAAATCGGAGCGGAGTGGTAAGATGGACAAGAACAGTTCTCATCGTCTGAAACGCCGCTGGCTCAAAGTCGCGCATTTTATCGGCCTGTTCCTGGCGATGCTGATCATCTGCTTGCCGGGCCTGTGGATCGTCTTGAGCTCACTGCGACCGACAGTCGAGATCATGGCAAAGCCGCCAGTGTGGATACCGCGCGACATCTCGCTCGACGCCTATCGTGCCATGTTTGGCGGCGCCGGGCAGGGCGGCATTCCGGTGTGGGAGTATTTCCGCAATTCGTTGATCATTTCGATCACCTCGACAATCATTGCGCTGATCATCGGCATGGCGGGCGGATATGCTTTTGCCCGTTACAAGTTCAAGGGAAAATCGGGTGTGTTCCTCGGCTTCATGTTGACACGGGCTGTGCCAGGGATCGCATTGTCGCTGCCGCTGTTCATGATCTTCGCTCGTGTCGGCATCATCGACACGCATTTCGCAATGATCCTTATCTATGTGGCCTTGAATGTCCCATTCACGATCTGGCTGATCGATGGTTTCTTCCGGCAGGTGCCGAAGGATCTGGCAGAAGCTGCGCAGATCGATGGCTGCACGCGCTGGCAGGCGTTCTGGCAGGTCGAGTTTCCACTAGCCGGGCCTGGTATCGCTTCGGCAGGTATATTCGCCTTTCTCACTTCGTGGAATGAATATGCGCTGGCATCGCAAATCACCCGGTCAGTGAACTCGAAGACACTGCCCGTCGGCCTTCTCGACTATACATCGGAGTTCACCATCGATTGGCGCGGCATGTGTGCGCTTGCGGTGGTGATGATCGTCCCGGCGCTCACTTTGACGTTCATCATTCAGAAACATCTCGTATCCGGACTGACGTTCGGCGCGGTGAAAGGTTAACTTGTTATGGCTCCGGTAACACTCAAAAAGCTCGTCAAGAGTTATGGCAATGTCGATGTGGTCCATGGCATCGACCTTGAGGTCAAGGACCGCGAATTCATTGCGCTGGTTGGCCCCTCCGGCTGCGGAAAATCCACGACACTGCGCATGATCGCCGGGCTCGAGGACATCAGTGGCGGCGTCGTTGAAATTGGCGGCAAGCCGGTGAACGACCTCCCGCCGCGTGCGCGCAACATCTCGATGGTCTTTCAGTCCTACGCGCTCTATCCGCATATGACGGTGCGCGAGAACATGGGCTTCTCGCTCAAGATCGGCAAAGTCGCGCAGGCAGAGATCGATACGCGGGTCAACGAGGCTGCGGCAATCCTCGATCTGGACAAGTATATGGACCGCCGCCCGTCGCAACTCTCCGGCGGTCAGCGCCAGCGCGTGGCAATGGGCAGGGCGATCGTTCGCAAGCCGGATGTATTCCTGTTCGACGAACCCCTCTCCAACCTCGATGCAAAATTGCGCACCCAGGTGCGTACCGAGATCAAGCGATTGCACGCGAGGGTGCAGGCGACGATGATCTATGTCACACATGACCAAGTTGAGGCGATGACGCTATCCGACCGTATCGTCATTATGCGTGACGGTCATATCGAGCAGGTCGGTACCCCCGAAGAAGTGTTCAAGCGGCCGGCGACGCGGTTCGTTGCCGGGTTTATCGGCTCTCCGCCGATGAACCTCAACGAGGCGTCTGTGGATAGTGGAAAGTTGATTTTTGCCGGCGGGCAGACCCTGCCGCTGCCGGCCGAGTTCCGCAACAAGGTTGCGGCTGGGGACAAAGTGATTTTCGGCCTGCGCCCTGATGATATCTACCCGACCGGGCATGGCATCAATTCCGGCGAGGCGACAGACGTGCACGAAATGGAACTGCCGGTTTCGATCACGGAGCCGCTTGGCAATGAGACTTTGCTCTTCATCACCATGGCAGAGCGAGAATGGGTGTCGCGCATGCTTAACCCTCGCACCATCGAAGCTGGTGAAGTGGTAAAATTCAGTTTCGACCTGTCGCAGGCCCATCTGTTCTCGCCTGAGACCGGCAAAACTTTGCGGGGATAGTGCTATGGCCAAGATCGAAAAAGTTGAATTGCGCATGGTGGATTTGCCGCCAAAGGTGCTGCGGACCGATGCGATCCAGAGCTTTGTCAGTCAGGAAACGCCCATCGTTACGATCACCGATACCGACGGGGCAGTAGGGACTGGTTACAGCTACACGATCGGCACCGGCGGCTCTTCTGTTATGCGCCTGCTTACCGATCATCTGGCACCGCGTCTCCTCGGCAAGGATGCCGATCAGATCGAAGCGATCTGGCGCGAGCTTGAGTTTGCTACCCATGCGACGACCATCGGTGCCATCACGGCGATTGCCCTTGCCGCCGTCGACATAGCGCTCTGGGATTTGCGTGCGAAGAAGCAGGGCCTGCCTCTGTGGAAGCTGGCAGGTGGCGCGAAGGATCGCTGCCCGCTCTATACTACCGAAGGCGGCTGGCTGCATATCGAGAAGCAGGCGCTGGTCGACGACGCACTACAAGCGCAAGCGAAGGGCTTCAAGGGCGCCAAGGTCAAGATCGGCCGCCCGCATGGTTCCGAAGATCTGGACCGGCTGTCGGCGGTGCGCGATGCGGTTGGTTCCGGTTTCGAGATCATGACCGATGCCAATCAGGGGTTTTCCCTCGATGAGGCCATTCGCCGCTCTCAGGTCCTGCGCGACATCGATCTTGCATGGCTTGAAGAGCCGCTGCCGGCTGATGACATTGACGGCCACGTGCGGCTTTCGTCGGCGACACAAACGCCGATTGCCGTTGGTGAATCGCTCTACTCGATCCGGCATTTCCGCGAGTACATGCAGAAACGCGCCTGCTCCATCGTGCAGGTTGATGTCGGCCGCATTGGTGGCATTACGCCATGGCTCAAGGTGGCGCATACGGCAGAGACCTTCGACATGCCAGTCTGCCCGCATTTCCTGATGGAGTTGCATGTAAGCCTGACCTGCGCTGTGCAAAACGGCAAATATGTCGAGTATATTCCGCAGCTCGATGATCTTACCCATACACAGATGCACATCGAAAATGGCTACGCGATTGCACCATCCGAGCCTGGCATAGGTATAGATTGGGACTGGGATGCGGTCAAAGGTCGAAGCGTCGACGAATTCACCACCGAGATAAGGGTCTCATGATGCAACGCATGGGTATGATGATCGGGCTGAACGAGGGCAAGGTTTCTGAGTACAGGCGTCTGCATGCAGCAGTGTGGCCGGAAATCCTCGAGCTGATCTCCAGCTGCAACATCCGCAACTATACGATCTTCCTGCGCGAACCTGAGAACATCCTGTTCGGCACGTGGGAATATCACGGAACAGATTTCGCGGCGGATATGGAAAAAATGGCTGCCAATCCGAAGAACAAGGAATGGTGGGATGTGTGCATGCCCTGCCAGGTACCGCTCGCAACGCGGGCTGAAGGTGAGTGGTGGGCGATGATGGAAGAAGTGTTCCATCTCGATTGAAGGACCGCATGATGAGTTTTGACCCTGCAACCTTGCTGCAAAGCTGGCCGCTTCCGGCGAAGCCACGCCCGATCGTGACCTTCGGCGCGGGCAGCATTGTCGGCGATGCGCACTATCCAGCTTACAGGAAGGGCGGGTTTCCGATCGCCGGGCTGTTCGACCCGGATCAGGCGAAGGCAAAAAAGCTGGCCAATGAATGGGGCGTTACAGCCTATGGCTCAGTCGATGAGGCTGCCGCAGTGGAAAACGCGATCTTTGATCTCGCCACGCCGCCTTCACGTCATGCCGGTATACTGAAGGCCCTGCCGGAGGGTTCCTTTGCGTTGATTCAGAAACCGATGGGCAGCGATCTTGCGGAAGCTTCCGAAATCCTTCGCATCTGCCGCGAGCGCAATATCACCGCAGCGGTCAATTTCCAGTTGCGTTTCGCTCCGATGATGCTCGCACTCAAGGACGCGATCCGGCAAGGCTGGCTTGGTGACGTGATCGATTTCGATGCATGGCTTGCCTTGGATACGCCATGGTCTCTGTGGCCGTTCTTGAACGGCTTGCCGCGTGTCGAGATCGCCATGCATTCGATTCACTATATCGACCTGATCCGGCAGATCCTTGGTAACCCGCTTGGTGTCCATGCCAAGACACTGGGCCATCCCAACCACAAGGTAGCGCAGACACGAACGAGCGCCATCCTCGACTACGGCGACAAGGTCCGATGCTCGCTGTCGGTCAATCACGACCACAAATTCGGACGCAAGTTCCAAGCCTGCGAATTCCGCGTCAGTGGGACCGAAGGGGCAGCCTATGTAAAGCTCGGCGTCAATCTCGATTATCCGCGAGGTGAGCCGGACGAATTGATGATCTATCCGAAGGGCGGATCCGGCTGGATCAACGTCCCCTTGCAAGGCGCTTGGTTTCCGGACGCATTTGTCGGGCGCATGGCCAACCTCCAGCGCTACGCCAGCGGCGAGGACCAGGAACTCGTCAGTTCCGTCGAGGATGCGTGGCATACAATGGCGCTGGTCGAAGCGGCCTATCAATCGAGTGCGGCGCCAGCTACCCCGCTCGCACAGAAGTCGGAGGCCTGAATGTCCGAACAAGCCATTTATTTCGAGGACTATGAACTCGGGCATGTGCGTGTCACGATGGGACGCACCATTACGGAGACTGATTTCGTGGTGCACGCCGGCCATACGGGCGATTTCTTTCCGCATCACATGGATGCGGAGTTTGCCAAGACCACCCCCTTTGGTCAGCGCGTTGCCCATGGCACGATGATCTTTTCAATCGGCGTCGGGCTCACCGCAAGCCTGATCAATCCGGTGGCGTTTTCCTATGGCTATGATCGCCTGCGCTTCGTCCGGCCGGTTTTCATTGGCGATACGATCCGCACACGCGTAACAATCAGCGCCAAGGATGATGACCCGAAGCGGTCCGGCAGCGGACGCGTCGTCGAGCGTTGCGAGGTGATCAATCAACGTGACGAGGTCGTGCTTGCTGCCGACCATATTCTCATAGCCGAGCGCAAGAGCAAGGCGACATAAAGCGATTGGAGATTTTGCAATGACTGGTAAGCTTGAAGGCAAGCGGGTTTTGATCACAGCCGCAGGGCAGGGCATTGGCCGCGCCTCGGTGCTTGCGTTTGCCCGCGAAGGTGCAATCGTGCACGCGACGGATATCAATCAGCAACTACTGGATGCGCTGCCGAAAGAGGCGGGGATCAAGCCGCGCAAGCTCGACGTGCTCAAGACGGAAGAAGTCAATCAGGTGATCGGCGAACTGGGTGCGATCGACGTGCTGTTCAATTGCGCCGGATTCGTCCACGGTGGCTCTATTCTCGAAATGCCGGATGCAGACCTGGACTTCGCGCTGGACCTCAATGTCCGCGCCATGATCCGAACGATCAGGGCTGTTCTGCCGGGTATGATCGAGCGCAAGGATGGCGCGATCGTCAATATGTCGTCTGTCGCCAGCAGCGTTAAGGGTGTCCCGAATCGTTTTGCCTATGGCGTGACCAAAGCGGCTGTCCTCGGTCTCACCAAGGCGGTGGCTGCCGACTATATTACACAGGGCATTCGCTGCAACGCCATCTGCCCGGGTACGGTTGAAAGCCCGTCGCTGGAACAGCGCATGCGTGCCGGCGGCGATTATGACGCGACGCGGGCAGCGTTCATTGCGCGCCAGCCGATGGGCCGTCTTGGCTTGCCGGAAGAGATCGCTGACCTTGCCGTCTATCTCGCCGGCGCGACCTACACCACGGGTCAAGCTTACAACATCGATGGTGGCTGGACTGTCTAGAAGTCTCCACGGGAGTAGTATTATGACCCGCATTACCGATCTTCGCGTTTTCGATATCCGGTTTCCCACGTCGCAAAGTCTCGATGGGTCGGATGCGATGAACCCGGATCCGGACTATTCGGCCGCCTATGTTGTGCTCGATACGGATGCCGATGGACTTGCCGGCCATGGCCTGACCTTCACCATCGGGCGCGGCAATGAAATCGTCTGTATGGCGATCGAGGCGCTGAAGCACCTTGTCATTGGCCTTGAACTCGACTGGGTCAAGGAAAATCCGGGCCGCTTCTGGCATTTCGTCACAGGCGACAGCCAGCTGCGCTGGATTGGACCGGACAAGGGCGCGATGCACCTTGCCACCGGTGCTGTCGTCAATGCCGTGTGGGATCTTCTGGCCAAGGAAGCCGGGAAACCCGTCTGGCAACTTGTCGGCGAAATGACTCCGGAACAGATCGTCAGCATCGTCGATTTCCGCTATCTGACCGACGTACTGACGCGGGACGAGGCGCTAGAAATTCTGCGCAAGGCGGAGAAGGGCAAGCAGGAGCGGATCGCTGATCTGAAAGCGACCGGTTATCCTTGCTATACAACCTCCGCGGGTTGGCTTGGCTATTCCGATGACAAGTTGCGTCGCCTTTGCCAGGAGGCCGTCGATGCTGGTTTCAATCACATCAAGATGAAGGTTGGCCGCGATCTCGACGATGACATCCGCCGCTTGACGATTGCCCGCGAGGTGATCGGCGACGACCGTATCCTCATGATCGATGCCAATCAGGTCTGGGAGGTCAACGAGGCGATCGACTGGGTAAACAGGCTCGCCTTCGTCAAGCCGTTTTTCATCGAGGAGCCGACGAGCCCGGACGATGTTGCCGGGCATCGCAAGATCCGACAGGCAATTCATCCGGTAAAGGTTGCCACAGGCGAGATGTGCCAGAACCGCATCATGTTCAAGCAGTTCATCGCCGAGGGTGCCATCGACGTTGTGCAGATCGATTCGTGCCGCATGGGCGGGCTCAACGAGGTGCTGGCTGTACTGCTGATCGCGGCGAAATATAATCTACCGGTCTGGCCGCATGCAGGCGGTGTAGGCCTTTGCGAATATGTTCAGCATCTGTCGATGATCGACTATGTCGCGGTATCGGGCACGAAAGAGGGCAGAGTGATCGAATATGTCGACCATCTGCATGAACATTTCGTCGACCCGTGCGATATCCAGAACGCCGCCTATATGCCGCCGTCATTGCCGGGTTTCTCAATCGAGATGAAGCCGGAATCGATCAAACAGTATTTGTACAAGGCCTAGGGTCAGGACCAGAGTGACAGGTCCTGACCCCTAGACTCGGGGGGTATTTCTTCCGTGTCGTCTTGCGTAAATGCGATGTCGTTTCCGCGCCTATTCTTTTGTTCTGCCGAGTGCTCTTATCGAGACACTTGAGGTGCCGCTTTCTAGGGGAAGCGGAGAATTGGGAAGCCGGTCAAAAAGCCCGGCGCTGCCCCCGCAACGGTAGTGGAGTGGAAAACGCGGCAAAACAGCCACTGGGAGTGCACCCCGGGAAGGCGCCGCGAAGCCAGGCAAGGCAACTCCAGAGCCCGGAAACCAGCCTCGAGTGACAAAACCGACTGATCGCGGTGGGCGATCAAGGAGCATGCTTTTGTGCGGTCAACATCCGTTGGCTGTATGGACGTTCTTCTCCGTCACCACCAGTCAGTTCTTTGCAGCTTTAGGGCGAGGACACGACATGGACATTCGTAACGAAGTGCTCCGGAATCTCAGGAACCGGAAACCAGGATACGGCCTCGAACAGGCCTTCTATTCCGATCCGGATTATTACCGTCTCGACATGGAGAATATTTTCTATCGCGATTGGCTGTTCATCGGCCATGATTGCGAGGTGGCCAAGCCGGGCAACTATTTCACGGTTCAGGTTGGCGACTATCCGGTCGTCATCGTACGCGACCGCCAGAAACAAATCCGCGCTTTCCACAATTCGTGCCGCCATCGCGGCTCGCGTGTCTGCGCCGCCGAAAGGGGCACCGCGGCGAAGCTCGTCTGCCCATATCATCAATGGACCTATGAACTGGATGGCCGCTTGCTGTTTGCCCGCCAGATGGGCGACGATTTTGACGCCAGCCAGCATAGTCTCAAGACGGTGCATTGCGAGAGTGTCGGCGGCTACATTTTCATTTGCCTCGCGCCCGTTGCTCCCGATTTCGGCCCGACACGCGCTCTGCTTGAACCCTATCTCGCGCCGCATCGCCTGACCGAGACCAAGGTGGCATTCCAGAGTTCGATTGTCGAAAAAGGCAACTGGAAGCTCGTCTGGGAAAACAATCGTGAATGCTACCACTGCGTCGCCAACCACCCGGAACTGTGCAAGACCTTCCCTGAGGCGCCAAGCGCTACCGGGATCCAGGGCTCCAAAGAGGATCCTGAAATGGTCGCGCATTGGGAGAAGTGCGAGGCAGTTGGCCTCCCAAGCGTGTTCCGTATCGCAGAAGATGGCCAGTATCGTGCCACACGCGTGCCGCTGCTCAGCGGTGCCGAGAGCTACACGATCAGTGGCAAGCGTGCGGTCGGCAGGCAACTGAGTGATGACGTCAACGCGCAGCAGATCGGCTCGCTGCTGCTCTATCATTACCCGACCACGTGGAACCATGTTCTCGGCGACCAGGCGATTTCTTTCCGCGTGCTCCCGCTCGGACCGAACGAGACCGAGGTCACGACGAAGTGGCTCGTCCACAAGGATGCGGTTGAGGGCGTCGATTACAATCTCGAAGAACTGACCCATGTGTGGCTTGAGACCAACAATCAGGACCGCCGTATCGTTGAAGAAAATGCATTCGGCATCCGCTCGCCTGCCTATGAACCGGGACCATACTCCGTCGAACATGAGGGTGGCGTGCTGCAGTTCCTCGAATGGTACAGCAATTCCATGGAAACAAGGCTTTCCGGCAATAACAAGCTCAGCAAGGTAGCATGATGAATATGACGCTTCCTCAGACCTATCCGCACCTCGATCAGATGCAGCCATGGAATGATCGGCTGCATCTACTGGAGTGCCTGTCGGTCATCGAGGAAGCGCCCAATGTAAAGACTTTCACGTTCAAATCGGACAATCAAAACTGGTTTCGCTATGAGCCCGGCCAGTTCATGACGTTCGAATTGCCGGTGCAGCCGGAATCGGTCTTGCGCACATTTACCTTGTCATCCAGCCCGTCGCGGCCATTCACCATCGCGGTGACGGTGAAAGCCCAAGTCGGAAGTATTGGTGCGCGGTGGATGCTCGACCATCTGACGCCGGGTGCGCGGTTGAAGGCATTCGGACCGCTTGGCGATTTCTCCATGCGCAAGCATCCGGGCGACAAGTATTTGTTCATCTCGGCGGGGTCGGGCATCACGCCGATGATGTCGATGACGCGCTGGATGCACGATTGCGCCCCGCAAAGCGACATCAATTTCGTGACCTGCGCGCGCCGGCCGAGCGACATCATTTTTCGCAGAGAGCTCGAATATCTGACAAGCTGCATGCCGAACCTGAAGCTTGCCTTCCTCATCAAGGAGCATGAGATGGGGCAGGTGTGGACCGGTATCCGCGGCCGTTTTGAAGAGGCGCGGTTGCCATTGCTTTCGCCAGACTTCAAGGACAGGACAATCTTCTGTTGCGGGCCTGAACCCTTCATGCGGGACGTGCGCACCATACTCGAAGCCTCCGGCTTCGACATGACGCACTATCACCAGGAGAGTTTCGGACCGGCCGCCGAACCGGTGCTGCCGATGATGGACGCGATATCGACAGAGGCCGTTGAAAGATCGGCGATGGTCAATTTTTCGATGTCGGGTATGGAGGTGCCGTGCGCACTGGGCGAAACGATTCTGAAGGCCGCGCGCGGTGCCGGGATACGCATCGCTGCGGCGTGTGAATCAGGGCTCTGTGGCACCTGCAAGGTCATGAAAACTTCCGGCAAGGTCGACATGGATCACAATGGCGGCATTCTCGACGACGAGATCGACGAGGGCTATGTGCTCGCATGCTGTTCCAAACCGCTTGGTGACGTCGAGATCGAAGCCTGAAGTAAGAGCAGGTTTTGCCCGCTCAGAGCCAATTGTTTCGTCCGATGGAACCACATCGGCCTCGCCAAATCCCTCGACCTTGAATCAAATTGCCTCCGGCAGAACGACTCTGAACGGACCAAAATTTGCTCTAGGCTGCAAGCAGGGATTTGAGTTTGACGTCCGCCGTAGCCAGCTGGCTCGAGTCCGGTGTCGCGCCGCGGGCAATCAACATCTCGGCGAGCCTTATGTCCTTCGCTACCGTATTGCCCGGTCCAATGCCGCTTGCCGCGACAAGACGGCCGTCGGCAGCAAGGTGGAACAGAATGAAGGCACCATCGCGGAGGTCGCGCCGGATCACTCGAACGCCCTCGTCCGAAAGGCCGGCGACCTGCAGACCGAGTTCATACTGATCCGACCAGAACCAGGGCACCGATTGATGTGGCTCCTGTGCACCGAGCATATTGCGCGCGGCCAGCGCACCTTGCTCCTGGGCATTGCGCCATGCTTCGAGCCGCACCCGGCGCCCGCCATAGAGAGCGAGCGGGAAGATACAACAGTCACCGGCCGCGTAAATATCCGGATCGCTGGTCTGCAGCCAATCATTGACGACGATGCCGTTGGCCACTTCGAGGGCGGACGCTTCGGCTAGCGCAGTCACCGGCGTCGCCCCGATTCCGATGATGGCGAGGTCCGCCATGATGACGTTTCCTGTCGAAAGCGTGATCGCAACGTTTTCGGCATTGTCAGCAAAGGAGACGATTCCGGTATCGCATAGAATGGTCACGCCTTCGTCGCGATGGCGTGCATCGATGACCTTGGCGATTTCCTCGGGAACGCCGCGCATCATGATGCGGCATTGCGCCTCAATCACAGTGACCGAAGCGCCGCGCTTGCGGGCGCTGGCCGCAAGTTCCAGTCCGATGAAGCCCCCGCCGACGATGACGATGCGTGCTCCAGGCTGAAACCGTGCCCGGATGGCAAGCGCATCCTCAAAACTGCGCAGAGTGGTGCAATGTCTGCTGCCCGCAGCGAGGGGCAGGGGGCGCGGAACGGCGCCTGTCGCAAACAGAAGACGCGCATAGGGAACCCTGCGGCCATTCTCCAGCGTCACGCACTTTTCCTCCCGGTCGATCGACGTCGCCGTTGAATTGCCTACGAAGTCGATGTTCTTTTCGGTAAACAGGGATTCGGCGGCTATCGTGCGCGGTGCCGGATGCTCTTCCGAGATCATCGCTTCCTTGGAAAGAGGCGGTCGCTCATAGGGGAGGTGCTTTTCCGTGCCGATCAGGATGACGGACCCGTCATAGCCGTTTTCCCGCAAGGCAAAAGCCGCGCGCACGCCGCATTCGCCAGCGCCAATGATGACCATTCCTCGTTCCATTGCCATTATCCCATCTGGATCAACACTTTACCTGCCTCGACTTTGACCGGGTAGGTTTTAAGGTTGATGCATACCGGCGCTCCTTTGGCTTCTCCGGTCTTGTAATTGAAACGGCCATTGTGCTTGGGGCACTCGATGATCTCATCCATGACAAGGCCATCTGCCAGGTGGATGTGTTCGTGAGTGCACAGACCATCCGTCGCAAAAAACTCATCGTCGGGACTGCGGTAGATTGCAAAGGTCTTTCCATCGTGGTCGAAACGCATGACGTCTTCTTCGTCTATGTCGTTTGAAGCGCAGGCTTCCACCCAGTTGCTCATCGTTCGATCCTCCCGGTCATTTGTGGACTGTTATTCCGCTGCCGCTGCGAAAGGTTCGCTATGGAATTCCTCACGATAGGGCTTTGCGGTCGGCGGCAATTCCCGCTTGAGAAAATAGTCTTCGTTGCGCAACTGTCGCAGGAATGCCGGCACCATTTCGCGATAGCCGTGCAGGATGGACGGATTCGCCGCCGGCAAGTCATGCTTGATCATGGCGTGCAGCTGCGGCAGCGCGTGATACGGCACCATCGGGAACATGTGGTGCTCGACGTGATAGTTCATGTTCCAGTAGATGAACCGGCTGACCGGGTTCATCAGGACCGTGCGGCTGTTCAAACGGTGATCGGTCACATTGTCGGCGAGCCCGCCATGCTGCAAAAGGCCAGTGAGCACATGATGCCAAGCTCCGTACAGTCGCGGCAGGCCGATCAGCATCAGTGGCAGGATCGATCCGAGATACACCGAAAGCCCGATCGTGGCGACATAAATCACGGCCCAGATACGGGCGATACGGACGACCCTTGGCTGTTCCTGCTCGGGTATGAAGGTCTTTTCCTCGGTGCTGACAGTGCCGTACGCATTGCGCACAAGGTCGCTCATAGCGTGCCAGACGTCCAGAATACCGAAGAAATTCAATACGACACGCAACAAATCTGGCGGTCGCATGACCGCGATTTCAGGATCGCGGCCAACGATGACCGTGTCCGTGTGGTGCCGCGTATGGCTCCAGCGCCAAATGACGGGATTGCGCATGATCATGAAGCAGGCGATCTGATAGACGACATCATTCATCCAGCGTGTCTTGAACGCCGTGCCGTGGCCGCATTCATGCCAGCGGCTATCCGAGGCGGAACCGTAAAGAACGCCATAGGCAAGGAAAAACGGTACACAAGGCCAGCTGCCCCAGAAATAAACGCCAAGGCCGGCGAAAATCAGCATGCTGCCGAGCCAGATCGCCGTGTCGCGAATTGCCGGGGCATCAGAGCGTTTCATCAGCTCTTTCATCTGCTTGCGGGGAATGTCGGTGTGATACCATTCGGCCGCAGCAAGACCCGACTCGACGGCGAGTTGCGAGTCACGGCCGATAAGGCTGTAATCACGCCTTGTCGGAACTGTGAGCGCTGCTGCTTGCATGTGAGACCTCCCTCAATCAATCGGAAGAAGATACGCGCTGCTACAACCTGCCTCAATCTGGAATGATAAAAATCTATCATTTTCAATCAGGGATTGGTATAAATCTCTGATAGATTCTATCAGGGAGCGTATGAGGTGGCAAACAGGCCGACAATCTCGGATCTGGCGCGCGCGGCCGGGGTGGGCGTCGCGACAGTCGACAGGGTGCTGAACGGACGGTTGCCGGTGCGCGAGGAAACGGCGCGGCGGGTGTACGAGGCGGCCAACAGCATCGGATACCATGCGGCCGGATTGATACGCCAGCGTATGCGGCAGGAACTGCCTGAATACCGCCTGGGCTTTCTCTTGCAGAAACCCGGACATCATTTCTACCAGGAGTTTGCGCGGCAGATCGAGAATGCTGTCAATCAAGCCTCGCATTTCCGCGGCGTTCCTGCGATAGAGTTTTGCGCATCACAGGCACCGGACGAGATCGTCGCCAAGCTGAAATCGCTGGCGGGGCGCTGCCGCTCCATCGGCCTGGTCGCGCCGGACCACCCGTCCATCACAGCTGCTGTCGATGAATTGAAGGCAAACAATATTCCGGTTTTTTCGCTGCTGTCAGATTTTGCCGCCGGAATCCGCGAAGGCTACGTCGGCGTCAACAACCGCAAGGTAGGGCGCACGGCGGCCTGGATGATCACGAAAGCCGCGAAAGCGCCAGGAAAAGTTGCGATTTTCGTCGGAAGTCATCGGTTTCACGGCCATGAATTGCGCGAGATCGGCTTTCGGGCTTTCTTCCGTGAGGAGGCGCCTGAGTTCACCGTGCTCGACACGATGGTCAATCTGGAAACGCGGCAGATAACCAATGAGGCGATGTCGGAGCTGCTGCGACGCCACCCGGATCTCGCCGGTTGCTATGTGGCAGGCGGTGGAATGGAAGGCGCAATCACCGCGATTCGTGAGGCGCAATTGGAACAGCTGCCGGTGATGATCGTCAATGAAATCACCCCGGAATCGCGGGCAGCGCTGGCGGACAAGATCGTCACCATGGCCATCGCGACGCCCTTGCCAAGGCTCTGCCGGGAGCTCACAGAGCTGATGGGTCACGCCATCGAAAGCGGCGCGGCCAACGCTCCGGGTCAGACCTTTTTGCCATTCGATATCTACCTTCCAGAGAATATCTGAGCGGCATCTACACGCGGCCACAACCATATTGCCCGCGCCGGTTGAAATTCTTGCGCCGGAATCGAGGATTCTTGTTCCATTTTCGCCTGTTCTTGCGCCAATTTGGATATTCTTGCGCAAAAGCCCCGCCGGGTCTCCAAACTTCGTTTTCTTTTTCTCGCGCCTCGGAATCTATCAGCAATGATAGTTTTTTGATCCAAACGGTGATTGACGGAATGACGGCTTCGACAGATGGTTGCGCAAAATTTGCGGGCTTAGCGACCCACGGGTGCAGACCGTATTAAGTACCACCGGGAGTACCATTCGATGAGCGACACGATTTCTCACCCTGTCTTTGCGATCAACCATATCGCCGCGCCGAACATGACACCGGCCGAATTTTTCCAAATGGCGAAGTCGCTCGGCCTTAGCGATGTCGAGATCCGCAACGATCTCGGCGGCAATGCCATCGTCGACGGTACGCCGGCGGCGGAGGTCAGGGCAATGGCGGAATCGGCAGGCGTTCGTATCGCTACGATCAATGCGCTGCAGCGCTTCAACCAGTGGACGCCGGAGCGCGAACGGGAGGCGATCGAGCTTGCCGACTATGCACGCGATGTGGGTGCAAGCGCGCTGGTTCTTGTCCCGGTCAATGATGGTTCCGGACAGACAGATGGCGAGCGTCAGGCAAACCTGCGCACCGCCTTGACGGCACTGAAGCCTATCCTTGAACTGCGCGGTCTCATGGGCTTGGTCGAACCGCTCGGCTTTGAGATTTGTTCGCTGCGTTCAAAGCGCGAGGCGGTGGAAGCGATCGAGGCAGTCGGCGGGCAGGGGCGGTTCAAACTCGTGCATGACACGTTCCATCATCACCTTGCTGGCGAACCCGAGTTCTTTCCGGCGATGACGGGCATGGTGCATATTTCAGGGGTAGCCGACCCCGATCTTGCGGTTGGCGAAATGCGCGATCCACACCGGGTGCTGGTCGATGCGGATGACCGGCTTGGCAATGTCCGCCAGATGCGCGAACTCATCGATCAGGGCTATACAGGCCTGTTTTCATTCGAGCCGTTCGCCCGAGAAGTACAGGCGTTGGAGAACCCTTCCGAAGCGCTGGCCTCCAGCATGGATACGATCAAAGCCGGATTGGTTTGACCAAAACCCGTCAGATGGTCCTGCCCCTGGAGGTCAGTTCTCCTGGATGGACACGCCGCCCTCTCCGATTTTCAGTTCGACCCCCGCGGGTTTTGTCTCCTCCCGGTAAGCGTAGATACCAAGACCGATAACAGCGACGAGAAGCGCTCCAATAATCAGATACAAGCCATTGCGATTCACTATTTGATCCTTTGTATGTTGAACTCGAGCGATTCCGTTTTTTCCTCGTATCACGGTATTGCTCGAGTTCTTTATTTTTTACGCAATTCCGGACAGAAAACCGCTCACCCTGGAATTGCTCTAATTGGTTTGATCCAGCGCATGCGGAGCAGGCTGGCGAGGTGTCTGATCCCCGGCCGGGTATAACCAAAGAAATGCAGCGACCGCCAGGACGATAATAACAGCCGTGGATATCCATGTTTGAACGCGCATGCCAGTCTCCGGTTACGGAGTAAACCGCGTGCCGTCCCGAAAGGTTCCGCGATCAGACTGCACAGCAGTGCAACCTTTAGCCACTCATTAATTGGTCTATAGCTCTCAAATCCCGCTTGACGCTCCCTGCATAAAATGGAATAAATATTTCAGATACTGGGCATAACGGTCCGTATATTCCGTAATGGGTGTTCAGATTAAGATTTGCGCGCAAAGGCCGCGCACGCTTCATGTCAAGATGTTGCCAGCCAGGGACAAGGTGGGTTGGCAGGATCGGGGTATGAATGGTCCGGATTAAAACAGGTGCAGCCGGGGCACCATTTGTGGAGGAGAAGACATGAGAAAGTTTTTGCTTGGAGTGGCTGTTTCAGCATTGATGGCTGGTTCGGCTTCGGCCGCGAATATTGGCGTCTCAATGGCGAAGTTCGACGATAACTTCCTGACCGTCTTGCGCAATGGCATGCAGGACTATGCCAAGACATTGGATGGCGTAACCCTGCAGATCGAGGATGCGCAGAACGACGTTGCCAAACAGCAGAGCCAGATCCAGAATTTCATCGCGTCCAAGGTCGACGCGATCATCGTCAACGCCGTGGACACGGATGCGACGGCGGCCATGTCGAAGATCGCCGCAGATGCTGGCATCCCCTTGGTCTATGTCAACCGCGAGCCGGCAAATGTCGACAGCTTGCCGGAGAAGCAGGCTTTCGTTGCTTCCAACGAAGTGGAATCCGGCACGCTGGAAACCAAGGAAGTCTGCAAGCTCCTGAAGGGCAAGGGCAAGATCGTCGTGATGATGGGCGAGCTCTCCAACCAGGCAGCCCGCCAGCGCACCAAGGACGTGCATGATGTAATCGCAACCGACGAGTGCAAAGGCCTGCAGATCGTCGAGGAGCAGACCGCCAACTGGTCACGCACCGAAGGGTCAGACCTGATGACGAACTGGCTTTCTGCCGGTCTCGAATTCGATGCGGTCGTCTCCAACAATGATGAAATGGCCATCGGCGCGATCCAGGCCTTGAAAGCTGCCGGACGTTCGATGGACAGCGTCGTCGTTGGCGGTGTCGATGCAACGCAGGACGCACTTGCCGCCATGGCTGCCGGCGACCTCGACGTGACGGTGTTCCAGAACGCTGCCGGTCAGGGCAAGGGCGCTGTCGATGCGGCGCTGAAGCTCTCCAAGGGCGAAAAGGTCGAGACCAAGGTCTATGTGCCGTTCGAACTGGTGACGCCGGAGAACCTGTCGAAGTATCAGAAGTCCAATTAAGACTTCTGTTTCAAACCACGCCGAGCTTACCCTCCCCTCGCGGGGAGGGTCTGAGCGGAGCGACGGGGAGGGGCCTTTGAGCCTTCATTCTTGGTTGCAAGAAAGACCCCGCCCCGGACCTGCGGTCCGACCCTCCCACAAGGGGGAGGGAATGCGTCAACGTTTGGCGTATGATTGAAACGAGCCCCTCTGGGAGGAGATGATCATGGCAGTCAGTCCCTCGACCATGGCGGCGGTGCGCGCCAGTGGCGCTGTACCGCAATCGGAATATCTCTTGAACGCCGAAAACATCCGCAAGGAATTTCCCGGCGTTCTGGCGCTCGACAATGTGCAGTTCCGGCTCAAGCGCGGTACGGTTCACGCGCTGATGGGCGAGAACGGCGCCGGTAAATCCACGCTGATGAAGATCCTCGCTGGAATATATATTCCAGATCAGGGTGATGTTCATCTGAAAGGCCTGCCGATCCGCCTGAAATCGCCCCTCGATGCGCTGGAAAATGGTATCGCCATGATTCATCAGGAGCTCAACCTGATGCCATTCATGACGGTGGCGGAGAATATCTGGATCCGGCGCGAACCGAAGAACGGCTTCGGCTTCGTCGATCACGGCAAGATGTATGACATGACCGCAGACCTGTTTGAGAGGCTGAACATCAAACTCGATCCGGAAAGCCAGGTTCGGGACTTGAGCGTCGCCAATCGGCAGATGGTTGAAATCGCCAAGGCGGTTTCGTACGAATCCGATGTTCTGATCATGGACGAGCCGACGTCGGCGCTGACCGAGCGCGAGGTGGCGCATCTGTTCGAGATTATCCGTAGTCTGCGCGAACAGGGCATCGGCATCGTTTATATCACCCACAAGATGAACGAGCTTTTCGAGATCGCCGACGAGTTCTCGGTGTTTCGCGACGGGCGCTATATCGGTACGCATCTTTCCACCGATGTGACGCGCGACGACATCATCAAGATGATGGTCGGCCGCGAGATCACGCAGATGTTTCCGAAAGAAGAGGTGCCGATCGGGGATGTGGTGCTTTCGGTAAAGGACCTCTCGCTGAAAAACGTTTTCCACAATGTGTCGTTCGACGTGCGCGCGGGCGAAATACTCGGCGTTGCCGGACTGGTCGGTTCCGGCCGCTCGAACGTTGCGGAGACGATTTTCGGTGTGACACCGGCGACGAGCGGCACCATCGAGATCAAAGGCGAGGTAGTCAGGATGACTTCGCCGACGCAGGCCATCAGCCACGGCATGGCTTTCATTACCGAAGACCGCAAGGAAACGGGCTGCCTGCTTATTCTCGACGTCCTTGAAAATATGCAGATCGCGGTGCTGCAGGACCGTTTCGTCAAGTACGGGTTTGTCCAGGAGAAGGGCATTACGGCGGCATGCGCCAAGATGAGCGATACGTTGCGGGTCAAGACCCCGAACATGGAGGAAAGGGTCGAGAACCTTTCCGGCGGTAACCAGCAGAAGGTGTTGATCGGCCGTTGGCTTCTGACCAATCCGAAGATCCTCATTCTCGACGAACCGACACGCGGTATCGATGTCGGCGCCAAGGCGGAAATTCACCGCTTGGTATCGCAGCTTGCCAAACAAGGCGTCGCGGTAATCATGATCTCGTCGGAAATGCCCGAAGTACTCGGCATGAGCGATCGGGTCATGGTGATGCATGAGGGCCGGGTTACCGGTTTTCTCGATCGCGCCGAAGCCACGCAGGTCAAAGTGATGGAGCTGGCATCGAAATGAACAACCATTTGATAATCCACCCTGACGGTTCTCTGATGCGGTTTTTTGCGCTTCGGGTGCTAGCGTCCGCTGCGCTCCGGTCCTCCAAACCGCACCAGCCAACTCGTCAGGCTGAATTCATAACAGTTGTTTAGCGCTGCCTGGGATATTTGGAGGAATTTATAATGACAAGCGAGCAGGTGACGGCCAAGGCAACAACACCGGCACTCGGGCGCAGGCACCGCCGGCGTATGCCGCCCGAGGTCAATATCCTTTTGGTGCTGATCGGCATTGCGCTGGTTTTCGAAATACTCGGCTGGATTTTTGCCGGACAGAGTTTCCTGATGAACGTACAGCGCCTGCGAATCATTATCCTGCAGGTCTCCGTCATCGGCATCATTGCCGTGGGCGTGACGCAGGTGATCATCACCGGCGGTATCGACCTTTCCTCCGGCTCGGTCGTCGGCGCAACCGCCATGATTGCTGCGAGTTTCGCGCAGGCCTCCACCTGGGCGCGGCCGGTCTATCCCGCCTTGACGGACTTGCCGTTTTTCGTGCCCATCGGCATCGGACTTGGCATCGGCCTTCTCGCCGGCATCATCAATGGCTGGCTGATCGCCTATACGAAGATACCGCCGTTCATCGCCACGCTCGGCATGATGGTCTCGGCCCGCGGCATAGCAAAATGGTACACCAAGGGCTCGCCGGTTTCAGGCCTGACCGACCAGTTCAATTTCATCGGTACGAGCATCTGGCCTGTGGTCGTGTTTCTCGTCGTGGCCCTCGTTTTCCACATCGCCTTGCGTTACACGCGCTATGGCAAGTTCACCTACGCCATCGGCGCCAATGTGCAGGCGGCACGGGTTTCCGGCATCAATGTCGAGAAACATCTCATCAAAGTGTACGCCATCGCCGGATTGCTGGCTGGTCTTGCCGGCATCGTTACCGCTGCCCGGGCACAGACCGCGCAGGCCGGCATGGGCGTCAACTATGAACTCGACGCCATCGCGGCGGCCGTCATCGGCGGCACCTCGCTCGCGGGCGGCGTCGGGCGCATTACCGGCACAGTGATCGGCGCGATCATCCTTGGCATCATGATCTCCGGCTTCACGTTCCTGCGGGTCGATGCCTACTACCAGGAAATCATCAAAGGCGTGATCATCGTGGCCGCAGTTATCGTGGACGTGTACCGCCAGAAGAAGCGCAAGGTCTAGGAGGCTTTAAAATCCACCCTGATGGGCACCGGATGCGGTTTGCTCCGCTTCCGGTGCTCATGGACCTGCTCCGGTTCTCGAAACCACACGGATGTATTTTCACAAAGCCTCCAGGAGCTTTAAGACTAAATTGTAACGCCCGGGATACTTCCGGGCTTCTTTTCAAGAGGTAAGAAATGACTGTACGTTTTGGTCTGCTCGGCGCAGGCCGTATCGGCAAGGTTCACGCGAAAGCGGTTACATCGAACCCGGAGGCAAAGCTCGTTGCCGTCGCCGATGCCTTTGAACAGGCCGCAAAGGATCTTTCCGCTGCGCATGGCTGCGAGATACGCAGCATCGACGAGATCGAGAAGGCATCCGATATCGATGCGGTCATCATCTGCACGCCGACCGATACGCATGCGGACCTGATCGAACGCTTCGCCCGGGCCGGCAAGGCGATATTTTGCGAGAAGCCGATCGATCTCGATGTGAAGCGTGTCGAAGAATGCCTTGCCGTTGTCAGGGAAACCGGCGCGACGCTGATGGTCGGCTTCAATCGCCGCTTCGATCCGCATTTTGCTGCGGTACGCAAGGCAATCGACGACGGTCAGATCGGTGACGTGGAGATGGTGACGATCACGTCGCGCGACCCGGGTGCGCCGCCGGCGGAATATATCAGCCGCTCCGGTGGCATATTCCGCGACATGACCATCCATGATTTCGACATGGCGCGGTTTCTACTCGGGGAAGATCCGGTTGCGGTCACCGCGCATGCGTCGGTGCTGGTCGATAAAAAGATCGGCGAGCTTGGCGACTACGATAGCGTCAGCGTCATCCTGTCGACGGCGTCCGGCAAGCAGTGTCTGATCTCCAATTCACGCCGCGCCACCTATGGCTATGATCAGCGCATCGAAGTGCATGGCTCGAAGGGCATGGTCGCGGCGGAAAACCAGCGGCCGGTGTCGATCGAGATCGCCAACGGCAGCGGCTACACGCGCCCGCCGCTGCACGACTTCTTCATGACACGCTATACGGAAGCCTACGCCAACGAGATCGCCGCATTTATCAGTGCGATTGCGAAGGGCGCGAAGGCGGCGCCGAGCGGCGAAGACGGGCTGATAGCGCTGGCGCTTGCCGACGCAGCGGTGCGGTCGGTGAAAGAGGGCAAGACGATCAGGGTTTGACGTTGGCTGCTTAGCCGAAGCGCTGCCGCCGCCAGAGCAGCATCGCTCTTACCCCCATATTACCGCACATCCACCCAGCGCTGTTCTTGATAGGAACGCGCCATTGCATGTACGGTCCGTTCTATCTCGAGGCCGTCTACAAATTCGATCAGATGGGCGGGCTCACCGTTGATGCGCTTGATCAACTCGCGGCACTCGATGATCTTGAGGTCGTTGAAGCCGAGGCCATGACCGGGGGCGGGGATAAACTGGCCATACGGCTCATGATGCGGCGCCGTAAGAATGGTGCGGTAGCCCTGTTCGGTGGGTCGGTCGGCGGTGACGTAAAGCTGGAATTCATTGGCGCGTTCCTGATCGAACAGGATCGAACCCTTCGAGCCGAATAGCTGTAACGCAATGCGCCCCTTGCGGCCCCAGGCGGAGCGATTGGCCTGCAAGGTGCCCGCAACGCCGTTTTCCATATGCATGAGAACGCTGGCGCTGTCATAGGTTTCGACCGCGCGGTCCGTGCCGTTCGCCGTCTTGCGGGTGGCATAGGGCTTCGACATATCGCACATGACGCGGGAAACCCGGCCAAACAGCGTGAACAGCAAGGACAGGGGATGGACCGCAAAATCGTCGAGCGCGCCATAGCCGGAGGTGGCCTCGTGCTTCCAGTTGAAGAGGGCATCGGGATCGGCCATGAAATCCTCATCCATCTCGATGCGCAGATGGTTGACGTCGCCGATGATCTTTTCGGCAAGCAGCTTGCGGATGTGCCGGATGGCCGGGCCCTGGATATAATTATAGCCGAGAGCGGCAACCTTCCCCGACTGTTTCGCCGCGGCGAGCATGGCTTCCGCGTCGCCGAATGCCGGCGCCATGGGCTTCTCGCACCAGACATGCTTGCCGGCCTTCAGCGCCGCGATCGCCATTTCCGGATGAAACTGGTTGGGGGTGGTGATGGAGACCACATCGACCGCCGGGTCGTCGATGACCGCGCGCCAATCGCCCGAGGCTTTCTGAAAACCGAATTCGTTGGCACGGCGCACGGCAAGCTCCGTATTGGCTTCGCCGAGATGCACGAGCCGCACTGCCGGCACATCCCCGAAGACGGCGCGAACTGAATTCCATGCCAGCGCATGGCATTTGCCCATAAAGCCCGTTCCGATCAGTCCTACACCTAACATTGCTCTCGCTCCTGACGATTCAGCTTGGGCCGTCGCTTGCAGTTGTCGATTGAAATAATCTATAACAGGAGGAAATGGAATAACTGATCCGTCCTGATATAAATATTTTGCCAGGACCGGGAGCAGCAACGAGGAAACTCCGCGGGTGGAAAACATGGACAATGAAGTGTCGTTACCGCGAGATTTCGATGCGCTACGCACGATGATCCTCGATCGCCGCGAGATGCTGCCGAAGCGCCTGGCGCAGATCGCCGCCTATGCCTTGAGCAATCCTGACGAGATCGCCTTTGGCACGGCGGCAAGCATTGCCCAGACGGCGGGCGTTCAGCCCTCGACGTTGATCCGCTTTGCCCAGCATCTTGGTTTCGACGGTTTCACAAGCCTGCAATCGGTATTCCGGGAACGGTTGCGCGAGCGGCAGGTTTCCTATGAGGAGCGGCTGTCGGCGCTGCGCGGCGATACGCACGGCCTTTCCAAGAACCGCGTGATCCTCAACGGATTCCTGACAGCGGCCAGCCATTCGATCGAGACGATTTCGCACAATGTCGAAGAGGATGTACTGGCCAGCGCCGTAGATATCCTGGCGCGAGCGGACACGATCTATTTGCTGGCGCGGCGCCGTTCCTATCCGATCACCGCCTATATGGCCTATGCCTTCGGCAAGCTGAAAATCCGTAACCAGTTGATCGAATCGACAGCCGGCATCGATCCGGAAATCCTGTCCTTTGCCAAGCCGACCGACGCCGCCATCGCCATCAGCTTTTCGCCCTATGCCTCGGCGACAATCGAGCATGCGGCTGCGCTGGCAGCACGCAATGTGCCCGTCGTCGCCATTACCGACAGTGCGTTTTCGCCACTCGCCCAGTCGGCCAAAGTATGGTTCGAAGCGGCGGAAGGCGATTTCTCCGGTTTCCGCTCGTTGTCCGGGACAATGGCGCTCGCCATGGCGCTGACGGTCAGCGTGGCCGAGAAGCGGCGAAGTTTCTAGGCGGCGTTGCGAACCGATATCACGATGATTTTTCCAAGCTCCGACAGAGCTGCCTGCATGATCGCAAGTTTACTGGGATGATCAGGATCAAGCAGTCGCCTGGCTTCGGTTTCATTTTTGCCAAGACGCCGTGCAAGTTCAGATTTTGACAAACCCGATGCGTTGAACGCTTCGATCAGCGCAAGTTTCATCGCGTCATCGGCAGGAACTGCGACATCCTCGAGTCCTCTCGCTTTTGCGCGCGGCAGTGGAAGTCCATCGGCGAGATAGCCGCGCAGGGCGAGGCCCAACGCCTCGGCAGCGCTGGCGAGAGCTTCCTTACGATCCTTGCCGTGTGTGATTGCTTCAGGCACGTCCGGAAATGTTACCAGGAAGCCATCATCCGGATCAGATTCGAGCTTTGCTTTATAGACAAAGTCCATGGATACTCCTGGGGCGAGCATAGCCGTACTCAAATTCCTAGCTGTTTCCGGATGAGCCTCACATATCCGGGGTTCATTTCACCGCTTTTGATTGTGGTTTTCTTCTCGCCCAATCTTACCCGCATGTGAGAACCCTTTCCCTTGTCCAAGAAAATCTCGAATGCGATACCTTGTTCCTTCGCAATCTTTCGAAGTTCTCGGAGCAATTGATCGCGCGTCATTCGATTGTTACGCCAAACACATTCGCACAGGCATGTGCCAACTACAATGAAATTCGTACAAATATGTACGAGAATGAGAGTAGGCCACGCGCGGATCAGTGACAATTCAACTATAGGCTAAGTGGTTGATTGGCTTCGTGTGGTTTGGTGTGCAGCAGAGAAAGACAAAAAGAACAGACATTCCATATTGACGATTCGATAGAATTATTATTTCATATAGGAAAATTTCTGGCCTGTGCGTGCCGGAGTTTATCAGTCTATCGGGAGGATATCATGGAGAGAGCTGATACGGGCCACGCGCTCGATGTCATTACCATCGGCCGCTCGTCCGTCGACCTTTACGGCCAGCAGATAGGCTCCCGGCTCGAGGATATCACTTCCTTTGCCAAGTCGGTCGGTGGATGCCCTGCCAATATAGCGATCGGTACGGCGCGCCTCGGTCTGCGCTCGGCGTTGTTGTCCCGCGTCGGCGACGAACAGATGGGCCGGTATATCCGCGAGCAGATGGTACGCGAAGGTGTGGCGACGGATGGAATCATCACAGATGCGGAGCGACTGTCGGCCCTCGTTATCCTCTCGGTCGAGAACGACAAGAGTTTTCCGCTGATATTCTACCGTGAGAACTGCGCCGATATGGCGCTTGATGAGAGAGATGTCGATCCAGAGTTCATCCGATCAGCCCGCGCCGTCGTCGTTACCGGCACGCATTTCTCCAAGCCAAAGCCCGATGCGGCGCAACGCAAGGCCATTCGCTTGATGAAGGAAGCGGGCGGGAAGGTTGTGTTCGATATCGACTACCGCCCCAATCTGTGGGGTCTCGCGGGACACGGCGAGGGTGATAGCCGCTACATCGCCTCCGACGCCGTATCGAACCACCTGAAAACCGTCCTTGCCGATTGCGACCTGATCGTCGGCACGGAAGAAGAAGTGCTGATTGCGTCGGGTGAGGAGGATCTTCTCAGTGCGTTGAAAACCATTCGGGCGCTTTCAAGCGGGACGATCGTTCTGAAGCGTGGGCCGATGGGCTGCATCGTTTACGAAGGAGCGATCTCCGACAATCTCGAGGATGGCATTGTCGGCAGGGGCTTCCCGATCGAAGTGTTCAACGTTCTCGGGGCGGGAGACGCCTTCATGTCAGGCTTCCTGCGCGGCTGGCTTGGCGGCGAACCGCTGGCGACAGCCGCGACATGGGCCAACGCGTGCGGTGCCTTTGCGGTGTCGCGCCTGCTATGCGCACCCGAGATCCCGACCTTTGAGGAACTGCAATATTTCCTCAAGCACGGCAGCCAATTTCACGCCCTGCGCAAGGACGAGGCAATCAACCATGTGCATTGGGCAACGACGCGGCGGCGCGAAATACCGTCTATGATGACCTTTGCCATCGATCATCGTGTGCAGCTGGAGGATCTCGCGCAAAGGGTCGGTGCCGATGCAACCAGGATCCGCGCATTCAAGGAACTGGCAGTGAAGGCGGCGGCGAAGGTCGCCGATGGCCGTGACGGTTATGGCATGCTGCTTGACGAGAAGTTTGGACGCGAAGCGATGTTCGAGTTCGCGCGTCATAATTTCAATTGGCTCGGACGGCCGGTGGAACTACCCGGGTCACGTCCGCTGCGCTTCGAGTTTTCGCAGGATATCGGCTCGCAGCTGGCGGAATGGCCGGTGGACCATTGCATCAAATGCCTGTGCTTCTACCATCCGGACGATCCTGCCGATCTGAAGCTGGAACAGCAGCAGAAGTTGCGCACGCTTTTCGAAGCGGCGCGCAAGGTCGGACGCGAACTGCTGATCGAAATCATCGCCGGCAAACACGGCAAGCTCGACGACAACACCATTCCGCGAGCGCTGGAAGAACTTTATACGGTGGGTATCAAACCGGACTGGTGGAAGCTTGAGCCGCAAGCCTCGGCGATGGCCTGGAAGAACATCGAGGCTGTGATCGAAAAGCATGATCCCTGGTGTCGCGGTGTCGTGCTGCTTGGGCTGGAAGCGCCGCATGACGAGCTGGAGGCATCCTTCGTCGCAACGGCAGAAACGCCCATTGTCAAAGGCTTTGCCGTCGGCCGGACATTGTTCATGGGTGCGGCGGAAGGCTGGCTTTCGGGCAAACTTTCCGATGATGCTGCCATAGCCGACATGGCCGATCGTTTCGAAAAATTGACCAAGGCCTGGCTTGCCAGCCGCAACAAACAAGCGGCATAGGAAGATGGCAATGCCCCTCCGCCAGCGGGATGGTAACCGGCGGCAGGATAGGAGCCTTTTAGTGGCGTTGGGAGGAGACTGACATGACGAAGACAATACGCCTGACCATGGCCCAGGCCCTTACTCGGTTTCTGAGCCAGCAGATGACAGTCATCGACGGCAAGAAAGTACCGGTCTTCGCGGGCGTCTGGGCCATTTTCGGCCATGGCAATGTCGCCGGTCTCGGCGAGGCGCTTTATCAGGTCCGCGAGGAACTGCCGACCTATCGCGCCCATAACGAACAGGCGATGGCGCACGCCGCTATTGCCTTTGCCAAGGCGACGTTTCGCCGACGCATGATGGCGGTGACGAGTTCCGTCGGGCCCGGCGCAACAAACATGGTGACCGCTGCCGCGCTGGCGCACGTCAACCGCCTGCCGCTTTTGCTTTTGCCTGGCGATGTCTTCGCCAATCGTGTTCCGGATCCTGTGCTGCAGCAGGTGGAATCTTTTGGCGATGGTACCGTTTCGGCCAATGACTGCTTCCGTCCGGTTTCGCGCTATTTCGACCGTATCACGCGGCCCGAACAGATCATCCCTGCGCTGCAACGAACGATGACCGTGCTCACCGACCCTGCCGAATGCGGACCGGTAACGCTCGCCCTGTGCCAGGATGTCCAGGCTGAAGCCTATGATTATCCGGAAAGTTTCTTCGAGGAGCGGCTTTGGGCCCCGAGACGTCCGCGGCCCGACGTCGGCGAACTCGCCGCCGCAATCGGCGCGCTGCGTTCGGCGGAAAAGCCTCTGGTGATCGCCGGCGGCGGTGTCATCTATTCCGAAGCTTCCCGCGAACTCGCCGATTTCGTCGAGGCGGCCGGGATTCCGGTTTGCGAGACCCAGGGCGGCAAATCTTCGCTGCCCGACAGGCACCCTCTCAACATGGCGGCTGTCGGCGTCACCGGGACGTCAGCTGCCAACAGGCTGGCGCAGGAGGCCGATGTCATCCTTGCGGTCGGAACGCGGCTCCAGGACTTCACCACCGGCTCGTGGGCATTGTTCCAGAATACCGAGAAGACCTTTATCGGCCTCAACATCCAGCCGTTCGATGCAGCCAAGCACCGGGCCTTGCCGCTGGTGGGTGACGCACGGGAGGGCCTGATCGAACTTGCTGCCGGGCTCAAGAACTATCGCGCTCCGAAACGTTGGACCGAGAAAGCCGAAAATGGCAGGGCGGAATGGCAGAGAGCTGCGGCAAAGGTCACAGGCCCGACAAATGTATCGCTGCCTTCCGACGCGCAGGTCATAGGTGCCGTTCAACGAACCATGGGCAGCGAAGCCACTGTCCTGCATGCGGCAGGCGGTCTGCCGGGTGAAATGCACAAGCTCTGGCAGGCAGGTGCACCCGGCTCCTACCACGCGGAATACGGGTTCTCCTGCATGGGTTATGAGATTGCGGGCGGCCTCGGTGCCAAGATGGCGAAGCCCGACGATGAGGTCGTGGTCATGATTGGCGACGGCTCCTATCTCATGCTGAATTCGGAGATCGCCACATCGGTGATGCTTGGCCAGAAGATCAATATCGTGCTCCTCGACAATCGCGGCTATGGCTGCATCAACCGGCTGCAAATGGGCACAGGCGGGGCGAACTTCAATAATCTCCTGAAGGACGCCAAGCACGAGGTCTTGCTGGAGATAGACTTCGCTGCACACGCCCGCAGCCTTGGGGCGATATCCGAGAAGGTCAGCTCCATTGCCGACATGGAGAGCGCTTTGGAGCGAGCCAAAGGGAATGACCGGACGACGGTCATCGTCATCGATACCGACCCCCTGATATCCACCGAGGAGGGCGGATTCTGGTGGGATGTCGCTGTGCCTGAGGTCAGCCAGCGCAGCGAGGTCAATGCCAAGCGCAAGGAATATGAGGAAGCGATCAAGCTGAGGTCTTAGTTCGGATGAGGACGGGCTGCACCATGGGACTTTCCGCGATCCGGCACCCACGTACTTTTGAGTACGCTCCGCTCCGGTTCTCGAAAACTACCTTTTTCGCCGCGTCCTGATCCGAATCTCCGGACCGATTATGTCAATACGCACACAAGCATCAAAATGACTGGAGAATGACGTGAAGGCAAAACTGGGCATGTCCCCGATCGCATGGTGGAACGATGATCTCGCGGAGCTCAGTGACGACGTCTCGCTGGAGGAGTGCCTCCGCCAATCACGTTCTGCAGGCTTTACCGGCATGGAAATGGGCCGCCGGTTTCCCAACGATCCGGATGTGATGCTGCCGATTCTGCGGGAGGCGGATGTTACGCTGTGCGGCGGCTGGTTCTCGGGCACGCTGGTTGACGAGGACCTGGCGAAGAACAAGGACCGCATCCAGCCGATGATCGACCTCTTCAAGGCCGTGAATGCGCCCTGTATCGTCTACGGCGAGGTCGGCCGCTCGATCCAGGGCGATCGGTCCAAGCCCCTGGCTACCAAACCAAAACTCGGCGACGAGGAAATGAAGGCCTATGCTCGCAAGGTCACCGAGTTTGGTGAATGGTGCGCACAGCAGGGGATGCCGCTCTCCTATCATCACCACATGGCGGCGGTCGTCGAAACCGAGCCGGAGCTCGACGCCTTCATGAAATATTCCGGCGAGGGTATTCCGCTCCTTTTGGATGCCGGCCATCTGGCCTTCGCCGGCGGCGATGTACTGCGCGCAATCGACAATCATCACCGGCGGATCAACCACGTGCATGTCAAGGATGTGCGCATGCCGGTGATCGACGGTCTGGACCGCTCGAGACAGTCCTTCCTCGACGCGGTTGCCCTCGGCGCCTTCACCGTTCCAGGTGACGGTTCGCTGAATTTCAGTGCAATCGTCCAAAAGTTTGCCGATTACGGCTACGAAGGCTGGTTCGTGGTCGAGGCCGAACAGGATCCGAAGAAGAATCCACCGCTCAAGATGGCGCAAGTCGGGTATAAGGAACTGATGCGGGTCATGACTGCCGCCGGCTACGCGGTCGAGACTCAGGGTTTTCCCAAGGGTTGAAAAGCGGGTCCACCATGAACAAAGACAGCAATCACCCCTGGTTTCGGCCGCTGTGGACGCGCGTTGCAGTGGTGGCGTTCTGTATCGCGTGGTCGATCTTCGAGTTCGCAACCGGTACGCCGTTCTGGGGCATCATCGTTTTGGCTTTCGCCGCCTATGGGATCTGGCAATTCTTCATCATCTTCGATGCATCCGAACCCATTCGGCCGGCGGAAACTGTCAAGCCGGAAGACGCTGGCACCGATAAGGAGTAAATGATGTCGAAACTGCTTTTGAAGGCAATGCAAGGCCCGGGCCATGTGGCTCATGTGACGCCTGAAACAGCGGGCTGGAGCTATGTCGGTTTCGATTTGCACAAGCTGGATGCAGGCCAGTCGGTTTGCGGAAAAACGGAAGGCAGGGAAGTCTGCCTGGTCTTCGTGACGGGCAAGGGCAAAGTCACGGCCAATGGCGAGGACCTCGGCCTACTCGGAGACCGCATGTCGCCCTTCGAAGGCAAGCCGTGGTCGGTGTATCTGCCACAGGGGTCCGATTGGTGGGTATCTGCGGAGACCGACGTCGAACTCGCCGTATGTTCGGCGCCGGGTCTTGGCGGTGGCTTGCCGGTGCGGATAATCTCGCCGGAAGGTCTCAGTCAGGAGACACGGGGCAAGGGTACCAACACGCGCTACGTCACCAATATCCTGCCGGAGAACGAGCCGGCGGATTCGCTCCTGGTCGTCGAGGTGATCACGCCGGGTGGCCATACATCCAGTTACCCGCCGCACAAGCACGATCAGGACAACCTTCCCGCAGAGTCCTATCTGGAGGAAACCTACTATCACCGCTTCAACCCCCGCCAGGGCTTTGGCTTTCAGCGGGTCTATACGGACGACCGCTCGCTGGACGAGGCCATGGCCATCGAGGACGGCGACGTGGTGATGGTCCCCAAGGGCTATCACCCCTGCGCTGCCTGCCACGGCTACGATCTCTATTATCTCAACGTCATGGCAGGGCCAAAGCGTACGTGGAAATTTCATAATGCTGTCGAGCATGAATGGCTGGTAGCAAAATAAGCTCCGCCAGAGCTACCACCTCAGCACGAAACGCCCGGCAATCGCGCCGATCAGGCCAGGGATCAGAATGCCGAGCGTGTACCAGACCGCGATAAACGGCATGGCGCTTTCGTCGCAGTGGAACGAATAGACGAATGAAGCAATAGCGCCGGCGGCAAGACCTGCCGCAGCACCCGCAACGGTCAAACGCGTCGGCGCCAGACCGCGCAGCACCCAGAAGGCGCCGACCAGCAAGGGCAGCGATAGAAGGACGATGTTGCGGGTACAAACGGCAATTGTATGGCCCGTCATCATCGCCATATGTTGATCAGGCGGTGTCATCGCCAGTTTCGCCGTGGCAAGGACGATCATCACGACGATCGTCGCGGCCATCACGGCGAGACTGACCCGGATGCTTCCGAGCGGATAAGCCACGCGCTTGACCGCCCACGTACCAGCGACAGCGAGTATCAGCGTATAGGTGAACTTGGTCCAGAACATCATGGTTCCCGCGGCCGTCATCATATCGGGCCGCATGCCGAGCCAGAAGTACATGAGAACGGACGAGACAAAGAGGCTGACGCCAAGCCCGATCGCGACCCGCCAAAAAACGGCCAGGCGGGATACCGGTTTCAACTCGCCGGTCAGGCGGGCGATCAGGTCATCGGTCGTCATCTGCCCGTCCTTTCAACTTCGCTGCAATCGCCTTGATTCCTCTGTGTATCCCCACCTTGACGGAAGCCTCCGAAAGTCCGGTGCTCTGCGCCACCTCGGCAATCGATTGGCCTTCGATCTTCGTCCTGTAGATCAGGTCCCGCGCTTTTTCCGGCACCGATTGCAGGAGCCGCTCCACATCCATGCGATCGGCTGCGGCGCCGGACTGATCAACGGCGAACAGATCCTCCGCATCGTCGAGCGGAACCGTGGCGCGAATACGGTTTCGCCTGAAATGGTCGATCAGCTTGTAACGCGCGATTGCATGCAGCCAAGCCGTAAAGGGCCGGTCGGTCTCGTATGTCGCGCGCCGTGTATGCAACGACATCAGGGTTTCCTGCACGAGGTCGTCGGCGTCGCCTTTATGGGCATCCGACAACCGGCGCAGGAAATAAAAGCGCAGATGCCTGGCAAGGTCATTCAGGAGAATGCCGTAGCTCCGCGCATCGCCATCGAGGCTCGCGAGCATCAGTTCTTTCAACCGCGTTTCGACCGGATTCACTCCGTTTCATTCCTTATTCGCGCGATGCGGGATAAAGGTTACAGTGAGATGGAACATGGCGGCACGTCAATCCATGAAACGGGATTCCACCAAAGAATGATCACCAATCCGTGATCGCTGTAACCAATTCCTGCAGCCTTCGTATTCCCTGATGTGACCGGCACATGGCCGTTCATTCGCGTTTTTAGGAGTTGAAGATGGGAATTCAGCCAAAGCACTCTCCTATGCTGTTGAGCGCATTGACCGCCGCAACGGTCGTGCTCGGTGCGGGTGGTGGAGCCCATGCCGGTACCTTGCGGCCGCTCACAGTCGTCGAGCTCTTCACCAGCCAGGGTTGTTCTTCCTGCCCGCCAGCAAACGCCAATCTGATCGAGCTGAGCAAGCGCCCGGGTATTCTAGCCCTGAGCTTTGGCGTCACCTATTGGGACCGTCTCGGCTGGAAGGACATTTTTGCCAAGCCTGAATATACGGACCGCCAGGAAGTCTACGAGACGCCGCTTGGCCGCAATGGTCCTTTCACGCCGCAAATGGTGGTCAACGGCCGTGCCGATGTCGTCGGCAACAGAATTTCCGAAGTGGACCAGCTTATCAAGACGCAAGGGACTCTCGGCGCGCCGTCGCTGGATTTAACCGACCGATCCTTGACGATCGGCGAAGGCAAGGCGCCTGGCGGCAACGCCGATATCTGGCTCGTCACCTACAATGACCAGACCGTCAACGTGCCGGTCAGAAGCGGCGAGAATAGCGGTCACACGCTCCCCCATAAAAACGTCGTCCATAGCCTCACCAAAGTCGGAAGCTGGACCGGCAAGCCAAAGACGGTGACTTTTCCCGCGACAAAGCCGGGGCTGCGGACAGCCGTTCTCGTGCAGACACCGCATGGCGGACCGATACTCGCCGCCGCTACCGAATAAATCAGGAATTCCTGGTGTTCCCAGGATCACGCGGATGTCAAAGGGCATCTGAAACTCAAAGACACTTGCATTCGTGTCTCATTCAAACCGAGGAGAACATCCATGAACATTCTCACACGCACCATCGCGCTTTCGGCTTTCGCTTTGACAACGGCATTTGCTGGAGCCAGCATTGCCCAGGCCGAAGACGCCATGAAGCCCATGAACAAGGCTGACTGCATGAAACATGCCGGCATGGAAAAAGACGCCATGAAGAAGGATTCCATGATGAAGGAATGCGACACAATGGCGATGAAAAAGGATACAATGAAGAAAAGTTCCATGACGAAAAAGGATGCGATGAAGCCTGATGCCATGGGCACAATGGCTCCGAAGAAAAAGACGACAAACTAATATTTGATTGGGTTGTGCGTGGTTCGCCGTTCTACAAGCGGTAAGCTCGTCAAGGGTGAACCACGTTCAACCAATTTTCAGTACCATGGAGGCCCGAATGGCAAGCGTCACATCAGGTGTCACTGACACCGCCAAGCCGAAGAAGGTTGTGTTCTACCGTCATTCCGTGGCGGTGCGCATCACCCACTGGTTGAATGTCTTGTGCCTGAGCTTCCTGCTGATGAGCGGCCTGCAAATCTTCAACGCCCATCCTAATCTCTATTGGGGTCAATATGGCGCCGATGCGCTTCCCGATCCTTCGTTCATTTCCATCGGCGCTGTCGAGGATGGCGACACGATCAAGGGTGTGACACGCGTCGGTTCGCTTTCACTGAATACGACCGGTGTGCTCGGCGCCTCGACCGAAGACGGTGAGCTCAGCCCGCGTGCTTTCCCTGCCTGGATCACCATCCCGAGCTATCAGGATCTTGCAACGGGCCGTCGCTGGCACTTCTTCTTCGCCTGGTTCTTCGTCATCAATGGTCTAGTTTATCTGCTCTATGGCCTGATCGGCCGGCATTTCCGCCGCGATCTGGTACCGACCAAGGACCAATTGACGCCTAGCCATCTGGTGCAGGAGATAGCGGACCATGCGCGGCTGAAGTTTCCCAAGGGCGAGAAAGCGCGACACTATAATTCGCTGCAGAAGCTGACCTATATGGCCATTGTCTTCATCGTCCTGCCGTTGATGGTGCTGACCGGCCTAACCATGTCGCCCGGTTTCAACGCGATTTTCCCCTGGCTGCTCGACGTCTTCGGTGGCCGGCAGTCGGCCCGTACCCTCCATTTCATCAGCGCATCGCTCATCGTCATCTTCGTTATCGTCCACATTGTCATGGTGCTGGTTTCCGGCGTCTGGAACAATCTGCGATCGATGATCACCGGCTACTACGCGCTGAAATTTGAACAAAAAGACGAGGTGTCGAAATGAGCTTCGATCTCACCCGCCGCCGCTTCCTGATCGGCTCGAGTGTCGCGGCAACAGGGCTGCTCACAGGCTGTGATGCGATGGTGCAAAGCACGACCGTCAACGACATCCTGCAAAAAGCTGAGTCCCTGTCCATGGGCGCGCAGCGTCTGCTGATGTCGCAGCAGACGCTGGCACGCGAATTTTCCGAGGCTGATCTGTCACCGGTCTTCAAGGCAAATGGCACCTCACAGCCCGACAGCGAGGACTATGCCCGCATGACGGAGAACAATTTCGCCGACTGGAAGCTCGTTGTGAACGGCATGGTGAAAACGCCGCTGAACCTCTCGCTCGCCGACCTCAAGGCGATGCCGTCACGCACCCAGATCACCCGGCACGACTGCGTCGAAGGCTGGAGCGCCATTGGCAAGTGGACCGGCGTTCCGCTCGGCCTCGTGCTGGAAAAGGCCGGTCTTGCGCCTGGCGCCCGCTATGCGGTTTTCCATTGTGCCGACGATCTCGAACCTTCGCTCGATGGCAGCGGCCGCTATTATGAAAGCATCGATCTCGTCGATGCCTGGCATCCGCAGACGATCCTTGCTTATGGTATGAACGGCAAGGACCTCGAAGTCGCCCACGGTGCGCCGCTGCGGCTGCGTGTCGAACGCCAGCTCGGCTACAAGCACGCCAAATACGTCATGGGTATCGAGCTCGTGGACAGTTTCAAGAACCTGGCGGGAGGCAAAGGCGGCTTCTGGGAGGATCGAGGGTACGAGTGGTACGCCGGTATCTGAGACCCTTCGATTTCTTCGTACCGATGGCCATCTGACGCTGTTTTCTGCGCGTCCGATGCTCACGGACCAATAAGCGTGCTGCGCTCCGGTTCTCGAAAACCACACCAGCCGACTCAGGCAGAACTTTCAAAAAGTCTTCGCGTCGCGTGCCAGTTATACTCATTATCGTGAAATTTTAGCGCTAATCCTTCAAATCAAGGCTGGCCTGCACCATATGCGTGGACGAAGTGTCACAGGACACGCATAGAGGAGTTCATCTGCATGCCGCTTTACCTTTCTCGCCTTGGCCGGATTGCCGCGATATTCGTCATAGGATTGGCGGTATCGTTCAGCGCTGTCTATGAGGCCGATGCCCGGCGTGCCGGCGGTTTTGGCGGCGGTGGTTTCGGCAGCCGCGGCTCACGCACCTTCCAGGCACCTGCGCCAACACGCACGGCACCAGCACCGGCTGCGCCGATCGAGCGTTCGATGACGCCGAGGCCGCAAAACCAGCCGGGCGCTACGGCGCCGACGGCGGCGCAGCAACGTCCGGGATTGTTCGGCGGCATGGGCCGTTCGCTGCTGGGCGGCCTGCTGCTCGGCGGCCTGCTAGGCGCCTTCCTCGGATATGGCTTCGGCGGCGCGGCAGGCATGCTCGGCATGCTTTTGCAGATCGCATTAGTGATCGGAGCGGTCATGCTGGCCATGCGCTTCTTCCGTTCGCGCCAGTCTTCGCCGGCGGCAGCCGGTCCGACGCAAGGTTTTGGACGCAACGCCTACGATGAAGAGCCGTCGAACGTCTCGCCGATGCGCGTGCCGACGATCGGCTCTGCCTCGAACCAGAATATGGCGGGGCAGGCTCCTGCGGGTAACGGTCGGGGCTATGCATCGGCGGGCCTTGCTGCGGCATCGGATGAAATCGGCCTCAAGCAGGATGATCTCGACACGTTCGAGAAGCTTCTGACCGAGGTGCAGACGGCCTATGGCAAAGAGGATTACGCGACGCTGCGCAATCTTACCACGCCGGAAGCCATGTCCTACCTCGCGGAAGAGCTCGGGCAGAATGCGACGGACGGGCTGCGCAACAGTGTGTCCGATGTGAAGCTCCTGCAGGCCGATATCGCCGAAGCCTGGGCCGAAGGCGACGCGCAATACGCGACAACGGCCATGCGCTACGAGAGCGTCGATTCGATGGTGGACAGGCAGACCGGTCGCGTGGTCAAGGGCGATGAAGAGCACCCGTCACAGACGACCGAGGTCTGGACGTTCGTGCGCAAGCCCAACTCGGACTGGAAGCTGGCGGCCATTCAGGACGCCGCCTGAGGGACCCCTGCCACTCCACCCAAATGGCCATCTGGCTGATTCTTAGATGGTCTCTCTCGAAGGATATAAACCCGGCACTCGTGCCGGGTTTTCTGTTAGCACCGACGGAATACTAGATCAGCTTTTCGAGCGTGATCGGCAAATCTCGGACCCGTATGCCGGTGGCATGGTAGACCGCGTTGGCAATGGCCGGCGCGACACCGACAATGGCGAGTTCGCCTACGGCTTTGCCGCCGAGGATCGAAGCGTTCGTATCCGGGACGCCGACCGAAATCACCTTCAGATCGGGAATATCCGCATTGGTCGGAACGAGGTAGTCGCCGAGGTTGTTGTTCATCACGTGGCCGTTGCGCTGATCGACAAGGCCTTCCTCGAGAAGGGCCTGACCGATGCCCATGATGATCCCGCCCTTCCACTGACTTTCGGCCAGCTTGGGATTGTAGAGCCGGCCCGAATCCAGAGCCGACACCATGCGGGAAACGCGAACCGTGCCGAAATCAACATCGACCCGCACCTCGACGAAATGTACGCACCAGCTGTGCATCGAGTAGTCGCCCTCGGTGGGTGAAAGCATGGTCGAGATCGTCGTGAAGTTGCGGAAATGGTCATCCTTGTTGCGCAAGCTTTCCGGCAGCGTGTTGCGCAGCGCCTCGATACGATCTCGACCTGTGCGGCGCATCACGTCGGCGATGGCAACGCTTGAACCCGCATCGCGCGGTGATGACATCTGCCCGCCCTCGATGGTGAGCGTATTGGCCTGCAGGTCGCGGAACGGCGAATTCTGATCGTTGATGGCAAGGCCAATCAGTTCATCGCGCGCGGCGAGAGCTGCTACGTGCACGGCGCCGGTCATCAGATTGGCAAGCTGGGAACCACCGGCAACCGGGGCGCGCGGCAATGCAGAGTCGCCGAGCTTGACGACGACTGTCTCGACCGGCACGCCGATCGCCTCGGCCGCGGTTTGCGCGAGGATCGTATAGGTGCCCTGACCCATATCAATGCCGCTGCTGGCGACCTCGACGGTGCCATTGCTGAGGATCCGGACCATTGCTTCGCCGGGCGTACGGCGAACCGGGTATGTGCCAGCCGCTACGCCGTAACCGATCAGCTGCTTGCCTTCGCGCATGGAGCGGACGCTTGGGCTGCGTTTCGCCCAGCCGAAAGCTTCAGCGCCCGCGGCATAGGCTTCACGCAAGCGGCGCGTCGACCACGGCTTTTTGGCGTGCGGATCCTCTTCGGCGTAGTTGAGCAGACGGATATCGAGCGGATCGATGCCGACTTCGTAGGCCAGTTCGTCGATGGCGCATTCGATGCCGAAGGCGCTGGGGTTTTCACCGGGAGCGCGCAAGGCGCCCGGCTTGACCGTATTTACCGGCACGATGTTCTGGCGCGACGAAAAGTTCGGAACCGCATACATGATCGAGGTGACCGAGCCCAATGGTTCGACGGCGACGTCGTCCATCGACGTCTCATTGGCACTGCGGTGCACGATCGACAGCAATTTGCCTTCGCGGGTTGCACCGAGTGCGATGGTCTGCCGTGTCGCGGGCCGACCGCCGAAAGCGGTGAATGTCTGCGGCCGCGTGATGGCAAGCTTGACGGGACGGTCGAGCATTCTCGCTGCAATGGCCGCAACCGCTCCGTAGCGCGTTGGCAGCGCCTTGGAACCGAAGCCGCCGCCGATGTAGGGCGACAGCATGCGCACATTCTCGAATGGAATGCTGAACCATTCCGCATAGGTGCGGGACATGCCGTCGATCCACTGGCTCGGCTCCCAAAGGGTCAGCATATCGCCTTCCCAATGAGCAATCAGGCCGTGCGGCTCGATGGGCACGTTGTATTCGCGCGGTGTCTTGTATTCCTGCTCTATGCGGACGGGAGCAATGGCTAGCGCAGCTTCAGCATCGCCCCATTCCTTCGTCATCATATCGATCGGATAGCCCTCGCCGGATCGCGGATCATCGAAACTCGAAATCGGTGCGGTCTCTTCATAGGTAACCTTGACGAGCGCTGCGGCAGCGGTCGCCTGCTCGAAGGTCTCGGCAATGACAGCAGCGATGTGCTGGCCGGCGAAGGTGATCTCGCGCGCCAGCGGCTCGTAGGGAACGGCCGGCGGCGGTGCTCCGGTCCAGTCGGTGGCGGTCTTGATCGTCAAGGCGTTGTCGGGTGTCAGGACCATGAGAACGCCGGGATAGGCCTCGGCTGCGCTCGTATCGATAGCGACGACGCGGCCGGAAGCGATCGTGCTGTCCACGATGACTGCGTAGACCATGCCCTCCGGTGCGTGTTCCATCGCATAATCGGCAGCGCCGGTGATCTTCGCCGGGCCGTCGATGCGGGCAAGACGCCCGCCGAGCAATCCGTCTGAGGCGTCGCCGTGTTTTATTCTGGTGTCGACAATGGTCATGCCAAAGCTCCCGATTTCAGGATGGCGCGTTCAACGACGCGGGGGGCGAGCTCGATCTTGTAGTGATTGCCGCCATGGGCAACGGCGCCCTCGACAGCGAGACGGCTGGCACTCTTGATCGTGTCCGGCTCAAGGACCCTGCCGCGAAGGGCGTCTTCGACCGAGCGGGCCCGCCAGGGTTTCGTCGCCACGCCGCCGAGACCGATCCGGATGTCGCGAATGGTTTCCTGATCCGCCTCGAACTCGATGCCGACTGCAGCGCTTGCGGCGGCGAACTCATAGGACTGGCGGTCACGCACCTTCAAATAGGTGGAGTGCCGCGCGGCAGCCGAGGCCGGGATGGTGATCGCAGTGATCATCTCGCCGGGCTGCATTGCGTGTTCCTTGTGCGGTGTTTCGCCGGGCAAGAGGAAGAAATCATCGATGGGAACCTTGCGCTCGCCAAGATGCACGACGGCATCGAAGGCGATGAGCGCAGCGGCGAGATCACCCGGATAGGTTGCAATGCAGGCATTGCTGGTGCCGAGAACCGCATGGCCGCGATTGACGCCTTCCATGGCGGAGCAGCCGCTGCCCGGAACGCGTTTGTTGCAGGCGGGAAAGCTTGCCGGGTCGCGGAAATAGGCACATCGCGTGCGCTGCAGGAGATTGCCGCCGATTGTCGCCATGTTGCGGATCTGCGCCGAGGCCGCCTGCCAAAGCGCCTCCGATACCGCGGGAAACCCGGCAAGGATTGCGGGATCGGCAGCGACGCGGCTCATTCTTGCGAGCGCGCCGATGAAAGCGCCTTCGGCATCGACACGGATCGCATCGAGACCCTTGAGGTGGGTGATGTCGACAACCCGTTCAGGTGAATTGACACCGCATTTGGCGAGATCGAGCAAAGTGGTGCCGCCGGCGAGCAGCATGGTTGCGGGCATGGCCGCAGCGCTGCAGGCTTCGTCGACCGAGCCGGCGCGAAGATAGGAGAAATCTCTCATGACATGACCTTTGCAGCTTCGCGGACCGCCTCGACGATGTGCGGATAGGCACCGCAACGGCAGAGATTGCCCGACATATACTCGCGGATTTCCTCATCGGAGCCGGCATGGCCCTCGCGGATGCAGGAAACGGCGGACATGATCTGGCCCGGCGTGCAGTAGCCGCACTGGAAGGCGTCATGTTCGAGGAAGGCGGACTGGACCGGGTGCAGTTCGGCTCCCGGATCGGACAGCCCTTCGATGGTCGTGACCGCGCGGCCTTCGACCTGAACCGCCAGCGTCAGACAGGAAAGCACACGCTCGCCGTCGACATGGACAGTGCAGGCACCGCATTGGCCCTGGTCGCAGCCTTTCTTGGTACCGGTAAGTTCCAGGTGATCACGCAGCGCATCCAGAAGGGTCACGCGCGGTTCAACGGCGAGGGACTGTATCCGGCCATTGATTTCGAGATTGATGGTGGTTTGATTGCTCATGGGAGTCCTGCTCCAGTATGCTTGGGAAGAGTCCAGCGGGGCCACCAGCGTTCAGTTGCGTTCAAGGCGCAAAAAACATGACATGCAGGCCCCAAATAGGGTATTAGTCCGGAGGTAACGATATAATCGGAGGTGCCTCCGTTTCCTGAACATAACGTCTTGATCACGTGGGTTCAAGCCCCAATCGCCTGTGGAGCCGAAATATTGGATCATAAGGAGCTGCCCGAATTGAAGGAAGCGAAACCACCGGCATCCACAAAGCGGTTGCGGGCGGATGCTAGCCGGAATCGGGAGAAGCTCATCGGAGTTGCTGCAATTGAATTTGCCGAACGCGGCGGCAGCGCCTCCCTTGAAGAAATAGCGCGCAAGGCCGGCGTTGGCATAGGCACGCTTTACCGGCATTTTCCAACGCGCGAACATCTCGTCGAAGTGGTTTACCGCCGGGAGGTCGAGGTGCTTTGCTCTGCCGCGGATGAACTCGCACAGCACAATGCTCCGGATGTGGCGCTCGCCGAATGGATGCAGCGCTTCGTCGACTATATCGCAGCCAAGCGCGGCATGGCCAACAGCCTGCGCATCCTATTCGATGCGAATTCGGAGGTATTTGCCAATACGTCCGGTATGATCGCATCGGCTCTTCAACGTCTCGTCGATGCTGCCGTGGCAGACGGTTCCGTCCGCAGTGATATTGATATATCGGATATTTCTCAGGCATTGTCGGGGATCTATTCAGCGCCGGATACGTCCGATTGGCGCGACCGATCCCGCCGCCTTGTCGCGCTTTTGATGGACGGGCTTCGCTGGGGGTCGGCAAAATCCCGACGATGAATTTTGCGTGGTTTGCGCTTTCACAGGCTCAGGCGCTCACCAGAGGGTGGTTGCACCTTCCATGACAACAAAGAGAAAAGAGAACCATCGTGCTGACAACGCCCTCCGCCTTTGACAAGAAATATGCTGCCTTCCTTTTCGACATGGATGGCACGTTGATCAATTCCACGGCCGCGGCAGAGCGGGTCTGGGCAAGATGGGCGGAAGAACAGGGGCTCGACGTCAAGACGTTCCTGCCGACCATGCATGGCGCCCGCGCGGTGGATACGGTGCGCCGGCTGGGTTTGCCTGGCGTCGATCCCGAAAAAGAAGCCACCAAGATCACCGATGCCGAAATCCTCGATGTTGAGGGAATTGTGCCGTTGCCCGGCGCCGTGGAGTTTCTGAAGGCACTGCCGCGGGAAAGATGGACAATCGTCACCTCGTCGCCGCTCGAACTGGCGAGGCGCCGATTGGCCGCAGCGGGGATTCCCGTGCCGGACAATCTCGTCACCGCCGAAGACGTCACGATCGGCAAGCCAAACCCGGACTGCTACCTGCTGGCGGCGCGCAAGCTTGGTGTAGACGCGAAAGATTGTCTCGTCTTCGAGGACGCCGTACCGGGCATTCTGGCAGGCGATGCCGCCGGCGCCGATGTGATGGTGATCACCGCCACACACAAGCACCCTATCGAGACTGCTCATGCGACCATTCACGACTACCAGGACCTGCACACGCAGGTCGATGCGGAGGGGCGGCTTTTCCTGAGAGCCTGAAAATTCGTCATGGAGGCTGCAAACGGCGGTTTCTGCGTTCCAATGCTTGCGCAGCCAAACGTAGGCTGCGGTTCGGTGCTCGAAACCCGCCGTGTTCGCCACCCTTGGCAGATTTTTGTTGGGGCCCCGAGCGATCAGTCGACGCATAAGCCCGATCAGTTAACCGTTCCCGAGATCCCCGTGGAATTCGGCAATGGGACCCTTATTTGCGGGGTTGACGAAAACAGCAGTTTTATAAAACTGCGAAATGCCATGACCTGCCGCTCGATCCTTGAAGGGTCACTCAGTGCCTTGGACATGATGATGCTGCCGTCAACGACACAGGAAAGCATGTCCGCCACATCGTCGAAATCAATAGGGTCGCGTGGAGCGTGCTCGCGTGCGATATTGTCGAGAATGGCGCGGAATCTGGCGTTCCATGCTTCAACTGACCGCGCCGTCAGGTTCAGGACTTCTCGGTCGAACTGACGCTCCTGATAGCAAATGCAGGCGATAAGGCAGCCGGGGTGACCGTTGGGCAGATCGGACATGACCTCGGCGAGGAGCTTCAGGCTGATCAGGAATGCCTGGAGCGGATCATCCGAAAGTTGGTGGCCCCGCTCGATAACATCGTCGAACACCCGGTCGTTGGCGCAGACGTAGCGTTTCAACATCATGTGCGCGAGTTCGTTCTTGTCCTTGAAGTGATAGAAAAACCCGCTTTTCGTGATGCCCGCCTCGGCGATAATCTCCTCTATCGAGGTCGCCGCGAAGCCCTTGGCCAGCACTGACATCTCGGCGATTTCCAGAATACGTTCGCGGGTTTCGTCCCCCTTGCGCATGATATTGTCCCCCGGAATACTGTACCTCCGGTACGGTTTCGGCTGTTTGAGTGTAGCACGGGGGAGGGTTCTGTCGCCACGCTATCGCCTATCAGATTGAATTCACTCGTGTTTTTCCGTATGTTGAACAACCCGACCATGAGGTTGCTAGATTGCGTCAAGTGAAAGGCGCAAAACAGAACATGCCGGGTGGAGAGCATCAGCCCATACCGGTCACTCTTGGAAGGGATGATAATCATGGCCAAGTACCGCAAAAACCTGCCGCAACTCGCGGGGACCACTTTCATCAGTGACGGTGGCATGGAGACGACATTCATCTTTCAAGACGGGATCGATCTTCCAGAATTCGCATCCTTTGTTTTGATGGCGACGCCGGAAGGCAGACAGCGATTGAAAGACTACTACATCAGTTATCTCACGATCGCTCGCGAGAACGGCACCGGCTTCATCCTCGAGACGCCGACATGGCGGGCAAACCCCGACTGGGGCGCCAAGCTCGGCTATGACGCAGAAGGCCTGCGTGCAATCAACCGGGATTCGGTCGATCTGCTGCTTGAACTCCGCAGTGAGTTTGAGACGGCTGCGACGCCTTGCGTGATCGGCGGAGCAATTGGACCGCGCGGCGATGGCTACAAGGCTGGCAACATGAATGCCAGCGAGGCGCAAACATACCATGCGGCGCAGATAGAGAGTTTTGCACAAACCGAAGCGGACATGGTCGCGGCCTATACGTTGACCAACTACAAGGAAGCCATCGGTGTCGCAAAAGCTGCCGAGACCTATGCCATGCCCAGCGTCATCTCGTTCACGGTCGAGACCGACGGAAAACTGGTGACCGGTCTTTCGCTCGGGGATGCGATCAATCGGGTCGACGATGCAACCGGAGGTTCGCCGGCCTACTATATGATCAACTGTGCGCACCCGAGCCATTTCGTCGATGCACTGGAGAAGGGCGAGGCGTGGCTCGACCGCGTGCGCGGCATCAGGGCGAACGCTTCGACCAAGAGCCATGCGGAACTCGATGATTCAGTTGCGCTTGATTCCGGAGATCCTGTCGATCTCGGGCGGTGGTACAAAGGGCTGACCAGTTCATTCCCGAAAATGCGGATTCTTGGCGGGTGCTGCGGCACGGACCATCGCCACGTTGCGGCGATCTGCGAGGCTTGTTCAACGCAAACAGCCTAGGTTGCTCGTTTGACCACTGTTTGCCTTCCTTCATGCTCGCGAAACTGGTAAAGCGGGGCCGGATCGAGTATCCGGCCCCGCAATGGCGAGGAGGGAAGGGATGCAGGACATGAATATCGGGCTATGGGACTTCGCACTGCGGCTTTACAAAGCCCCCGACGTCGCCGATGCATGCCTGGCATTGCAGGAACGCAATGGCGTCGATGTGCCTGTGCTGTTGTTCGCTGCCTGGCTCAGGCATGGTTCCATCGCACTTTCTCCAGCAAAGACAGTGCAAATTATCGGGCTGGTCGACGAATGGCGCGATGATGTCGTTGCCCCATTGCGCGCCATCCGCCAGCGCATGAAGACCGGACCAAAACCGGGGCCCGACAAACACACGGAAAACCTGCGCGAAGCCGTGAAAGCTGCCGAACTTTCCGCAGAACGCATCGAGCTTATGGAACTTGAAACGGCAGGGCTGGCACTCGCGACGATTTCAGACGATAGCAACCGTTCGACCGATGAGAACCTTCCACTCGTCGTGCGTTATTATCATGGCTCGACTCTGGATTCCGAAGCTCGCAAATCTATCGCAATAGTGGAACGGGCAATAGAGCAAATTTTGTCTAAATAGAACGGGCCTGATTGGTCTATGAGTCCTGCTGGCCGGCTTCGTCTTCTTTCCAGCGCTTGACGAGCGGCAGATTGATATCGAACAGATCCAAGGCGCGACCGACGGTCTGGTTGACCATGTCGTCGATGGTCTTGGGCTTGCTGTAAAACGCCGGAACGGGCGGCATGATGATGGCGCCATTGCGCGTGGCCTGATCCATCAGCGCGATGTGCCCGGCATGGAGCGGCGTTTCGCGGAGCAGCAAAACGACGCGGCGGCGCTCCTTGAGGCAGACATCGGCGGCGCGCACGATCAATTCGTCATTGTAGCAATTGGCGATGCCGCTCAAGGTTTTCACCGAGCAGGGCGCAACCAGCATGCCGGCGGTGCGGAATGATCCCGACGAGAT
Organism: Phyllobacterium sp. 1468; assembly: GCF_031455525.1. Classification (NCBI taxonomy): domain Bacteria; kingdom Pseudomonadati; phylum Pseudomonadota; class Alphaproteobacteria; order Hyphomicrobiales; family Phyllobacteriaceae; genus Phyllobacterium; species Phyllobacterium sp. 1468. The sequence continues at coordinate 176,550 of NZ_JAVDSX010000005.1, forward strand.
GGCGGCGCCAATATCGCGGTAGTTGTAGAGCTTGTCGCCTAGGCTGCGGATTTCTTCAGCACTCATGTCGAGTTCGTCGGCGGCGGTGCGCAGTGCGGATGGTGAGACGATCGCGTGCGTCTCGACGTCTTCAACTTCGCGCAGGAGTTGCAAGGCACGAACGCCATAAATGACACCGGAGGCCCCGGTTATGGCGATGATCAGACGGCGCATGACTAGTTCGCCGACTCCGAAGCATGAAGCGCCGAGCGGGCGGAGTGGGCAACATGCTCCTCCGCAGCAGCCTTTGCAGCGGCCTTGTCGCGTTTGGCGATGGAAGTGACGATTTTCTCAATTTCCGCGATGCTCTGGACGCGCCGCTCGGGACGCACCACGGAACGCCGGCGCAGCGGGGAGGTCAGCACCGTCAGCTTGCTGAGAACACCGAACGCAATGGGATTGCGTGCGCCGGTGCAGATGCGGTCGTAGAAATCGCGTTTGCTGGCGACGATTTCCTCGGCGTTGCCATGCAGGTAAGCTTCCTTCAACCGCAGGAAATGCGCTTTCAAGGCTTCGACCTCGGTATCAGGCGCATTCTCGATGAACTGTTCGACGATCAAGGGTTCGAGCACGCCGCGGATGCGATAGATATTTTCCGCATCCTCGGATGTCACGGTGACCACGGCAAGACCGCGATTGTTGAGGTCGGTAAGAATGCCTTCGGACTGCAACTGGCGCAGCGCCTCGCGCAGCGATGTGCGGCTGACATTGAGCTGCTGGCACAGGTCTTTTTCCACAAGACGCGTACCCGGCTCCAGCAATCCTGTCTCGATTGCGCGCCGCAGCGACTTCATGATCTTGTTTCTCAGCGGCGCAGACTCATGTGTAAGCGGACCGAATGGTTCCATGACCGGATCGTTCATTTTATCCTCGCAATGCTGCTGCCTGCGTTGTGTTGCTCGTCCCTCAGCGCCGACCCCCGCCGGCGCTGAAACTATATCAGAATCGGGCGATAATCGCCTGATTATGCTTTCTTTTCAATATCGCGCGCCGGTGTTTCGGGTTTCATACCACCTTTACGCCGGGAGAAAGTGTTTTCGCCATTGGCGCGCCAGTCGCCGCTGACTGCCTTCTCGGCAAAGTTGCTCCACACCTCGCTCCAGTCGCCGAGCGAATAACCGTGCCATGGCGGCTGCGGCGAGAGTGGCGGCAATTGCAGATTTTCCCATATCTCGCGGGCCCGGACCATGTAGGGTTCCGCAGGCAGAGCGAGGGGCGGCATGGGTGCTTTCAAGGTGGCATCGATGAGAAGGGTGCCTTCGGCATTCTTGTTTGCCGATTTTGGCCCATGCCCGCCCGAGCGGTAGGGCGTCACATGCACATCGTCAATCATATTGGCACGGTAGGCGAGCGACCAGAAAACGGCGTCGGCGTTGCGGGCATCAATATCGTCAGAGACGGCGATGACGATCTTGCCGCACTGCGCCTGAAGCATCGCTGCACCCTGCAGACCACGCCAGATCTCGGACTGCGGCGCGCTGCGGTCGAATTCCAGGAAGATAACCTTGCGGATGTTGGTCAAGGGCTCATGCATGACGACGCGCTTGATACCCTTGATGTTGAGCACCTTCTTCAGGTGGTTGAAGAACAGCGGCTCATAGGCAACGCGCTTGAGAACGCTCGACTCGCTGGGGGTTACCTGACTGACGATCGAGACAAGCACGGGCTTGCGCTTGCGGGTGATGGCCGTCACGCGCATCGACATGTTGAAATCCTCGAGCGCCACGTGGCCATGGCTTTCGCCAAAGGGGCCTTCCGGCTCGAGCAACTCCGTGTCGATCAGGCCTTCAATGACGATTTCGGCGTCGGCCGGCACTTCGAGATCGATGGTCTTGCACTTGACGATGCGAACGGCCTCGCCGATGAGACCGCCGGCGACACCGAGTTCGTCCTGATCGATCGGCAGCTTCTGCGGCCCGGTGAAAAGTACGGCGGGCGCGCAGCCGATAACGATGGCGCAGGGCATGGGTTCGCCGCGCTTCTGATACTTCAGCCAATGCTGATAACCGCCAGCACCGGACAGGCGGCTTGCCATGCGCACGCCGAGCCGGTCTTCGGCTTTCAGCGCCGCGCGGTAGGTACCCATGTTGCGGATGCCATTTTCCGGATCGCGCGTGACGCAAAGCGTCGCGGTGAAATAGGGGGCGCTGTCGAAACCCGGTGTCGATACCGGAACCGGCAAGCTGCCAAGGCCCCGGCCTTCGCGCTTGAGATCATCGCCCGTGATAACGACTTCCTGGCACGGCGCGTCCTCGACCATGATGGGGTCGATGGGGTTTTCCATGGCGTTGACCCAGACATCGCCGATCTCGCTCTCGGAAACCCCAAGACCGATGGCATAGATTTCCGGCGAAGCCGCGAGGACCCCGACTGCAACCGGCATATCGTATTTTTCGCCTTTCGCATCCTTCACATCGGTGAAAAGAAAGCCGCGCCGCTGCGATTCGGCCAAGCCGCCCTGGAACTGCCAGCGTGCCAGTGGATGCAGTTCGCTATCCTTGTCGATGGGCACCTGAATCCGCGTCAGCAGGCCACGTTCTTCCAGCCGTTCCAGATGTTCTTGCAGGTCCAATGGAGCCTTGCGCTTGTGCGTCGTCATGTAAGTCTCATTCTCCCGAAGATGCGCTTCTCCAGTGCCGGACAGGCGAGATGAAAAGCGCAAAACCCACTCATAATCATAAGAGCGATCCGCCCAATCAGAAAGATATTGCATCTTTTCGATTGCATTACTCCGACATACTGTCATACATTAATACGAAGAGCAACAGGATGTCGCCGGCGTAATTTCAGCCGGTAAGGGTAGAGGGATCTATGGGAAGCCCACTTCATAAAAGCGCGACCGGACTTGGGACAGCGGTACTGGAAAAGCCTGAGGCGACCGATCTGTCGCCGGAAATGAAGCTTGTGCGCGATGCGTTGTTCCGACATGTCGGAAAGCCGCTTCCGCGCAAGGAAGACGGGCGGCTCATTACCGGCAAGGGCCGGTTTTCCGACGATTTCAGTCTGCCCGGGCAGACCTTCGCTGCGATGGTCCGCTCGCCATACCCGCATGCGCGGATCCTCGGCATCGACACGTCCGAAGCGCTGGCCAGCCCCGGCGTTCTGACGGTGTTGACCGGTGCAGACCTGTTGGCCGACGGGCTCGAACCTATCCCGCACAATCCGGTTCCCTCGACGAAATTCGACGTGAAGCTGACCGCTGCGGGCGGCGGCATACCCTTCACAGGTCCACACTATCTGCTCCCGGCCGACAAAGCCCGCCACGTGGGCGAAGCCGTGGCTGTGGTGGTTGCCGAGACAGCGGCCCAGGCGGCGGATGCAGCTGAAAAGGTGTTCGTCGACTACGAGGAATTGCCGCACGTCACCGAAACCGCAAAGGCCGCACTCCCCGGCGCGCCTGCCGTGTGGGACGAGGTGCCGGACAATGTCTTCATCGACTCGAGTTTTGGCGACGAAGCGGCGACAAAAACAGCCTTCGCGGCGGCGGATCACGTGGTAAAGGCCGAATTTCATATCGGCCGTGTGACCGCGGTACCGATCGAGCCGCGCTCGTCGCTCGGTCATTTCGACCCGGAGACCGGGCGCTATACGCTTTATGCAGGCAGCGGCGGCGCCGTGCGACAGAAGGGCGAACTTGCCAAAGTTCTCGGTATCGAGCCGAAGGATCTGCGGGTGCTTTCATACGACGTCGGCGGCAATTTCGGCGCGCGCAATCGGGTTTATGTGGAGTTCGGTCTGGTGCTCTGGGCATCGAAAAAGGTCGGGCGGCCAGTCAAATACACGGCGACGCGTTCCGAGGCGTTTCTGACCGATTATCAGGGTCGCGACCTCATAACCAAAGTTGAACTCGCGCTTGATCGCGAAGGCACGTTCCTGGCTATGCGGGCGGATAATCTCAGCAATGTCGGTGGCCGCTGCGTGTCGCTGTCACCGCTCAGCAAAGGTTCCGGTCTTATCACCGGCTCCTATCACATTCCGGTGGCGACGCTGCGCGCCCGTGCAGTCTTTACCAATACGATGTGCACGCAGGCCTACCGCAGTTCCGGCCGGCCGGAAGTAACCTACGCGATCGAGCGTCTCGTCGAGAAGGCCGCGCGCGAACTCGGTTTCGACAAGCTCGAACTGCGCCGCAGGAACCTCGTTTCGCCGCACATGATGCCCTACACCAATGCCGTCGGCTCGATCTATGACAGCGGCGAATACGAAAAGAACATGGACCGCGCGCTCGAACTCGCCGACTGGGATGGCTTCGAGGTGCGCCGCGAGGAAGCGGCAGGTCGCGGCAAGTTGCTGGGCCGGGGTTTTGCCAATTACGTCGAGTCGTCCATCGGTTCACCGAAGGAACGCGCCGAGATCGAAATCAAGCAGGATGGCACAGTCGAAGTCGTCATCGGTACCCAGCCAAGCGGCCAGGGTCATGAGACGAGTTTCGCGCAAGTGGTCGCCGACATGATCCAGGTGCCTGTCGAAAAGGTCTGGATCGTCCTTGGAGATACCGACATTGTCAGCGTCGGCGGCGGGTCGCATTCGGGCCGTTCGATGCGGCATGCCGGAACCGTCATGGCCATGGCCTCCGCGGATCTCTTGAAGGAAGGCCGCCGGCGGGCAGCCGAACATTTCAGCGCAGACTTCGACGCTATCGATTTCGAAAGCGGTCACTTCAAGCTGCGCGGCACCAACCAGACGATCGATATCTTCACGCTTGGCAATCTGACGCGTGAGAAGGATGGGCCGTTGCGGGTGGCGCGTGACAATGAGATGCACACGCCGGTATTTCCGAATGGCGCGGCGATCTGCGAAGTGGAAGTTGATCCCGAAACGGGGCACGTCCTTATTACCAGCTACGCAACTGTGGACGATGTGGGCCGCTGCATCAATCCGCTTATCGTGCATGGCCAGACGCATGGCGGCATTGCGCAGGGCGTAGGGCAGGCGATGTGGGAACTATGTGCCGTCGATGCCTCGTCGGGCCAGCCGCTCGCCGGATCATTCATGGATTACGGCATGCCGCGCTCCGACAACATGCCTTCGTTCAAGTGCGAGATTGCCGAAGTGATTTCGCCGACCAACCCGCTTGGCATCAAGGCCGGCGGTGAAGGCGGGACGACGCCCGCGCTTGCGACGGTCGTCAACGCCGTCCTCGACGCGCTCAAGGACTACGGCGTTACCGACATCGATATGCCGGTCACCCCGCATGCGGTGTGGCGGGCCATTCATCAATCGAAAGGCGAGCGCGATGCTCGCGCGTCCTGAGGAGGATTTCTCGCAAATGACTGCCGAAACCAAGACCAATATCCGCATCATCGCATTTCCAGGTGCTCCCAACCTGCCGACATTTGCGGCGGTGGAGCAGGGGTTCTTCGCCGAAGAGAACCTGTCGGTCGATCTGACGTTGACCGGGAGCTCGGTCGAGCAGGCGCAGCGGACTGCCGCGGGTGAATTCGACATCGTCTTTACAGCATTTGACAATGTTGTCGCCTATGGCGAGGGACAGGGCGCCGCAGGCGCCGGGGTCGATCCGGGCTATGTCGTCCTCATGGGCGGAACGCAGCTCGAGCTTGCCATCGTTACGGCGCCCGAGATCAAGGAATATTCGGATCTCAAAGGCAAATCCGTCGCGCTTGATGCCCTCTCGACGGGGTTTGCCTTTGTGCTGTTCGATATGTTCGAAGACGGCGGACTGAAGCGGGACGAAGCGAACTACGCGCCGGTCGGTGCCACACCACAGCGGTGGCAATCGGTGAAGGGCGGAGAGCATGCCGCGACCTTGACCATCGAGCCATTCACCAGCATTGCCCGCCGTTCAGGCTTCAACGTGCTCGACGTCTCGACCCGGATCTACGACAGCTATCAGGGCGGCGTGGTTACGGCGCGTCGCGCTTGGGCAGCGGAGAATCGTGAAGCTGTTCGCGCGTTCATCCGCGGTTACCTGAAGGGCCTTGCCTGGGCGCTCGATCCGGCCAATCGCGAGGCGGCCGAACAGCTTTTGCAGGCGAAAATGCCGGAAATCCAGCCTGCTGCATTGCAGTCGGTGATGAATAGCCTGCTATCGCCGAAATCAGGCCTGACCCCAGATGCGAAAATTATTCCGGAAGGCATGAAGCGCGTGCTCGAATTGCGCTCGCGCTACGGTCTAACCGGGGCACCACTGACCGATCCGGGGAAATATCTGGACCTGTCGCACTACGAGGCCGTGACCGGCGCAAACTGAGAGGAGAAGTTTGATGGATCTCAAGGGCGAATATCGCATCGCTGCGCCGCGCGAGCATGTCTGGGCGCTGATCAATGACCCGCAGGCGCTGCGCGAATGCATCCCCGGGTGCAACAGCCTGGAAGGTTCGCTGGAGGATGGGTTTACCGCCCGGGTGACCACCAAGATCGGTCCGGTCAAAGCGACATTTGAAGGCGAAGTCACCCTGAGCAACGTTATAGCGCCCGAGAGCTATACGATCTCTGGAGCTGGCAAAGGCGGTATCGCCGGTTTCGCCAAGGGTGGCGCGGACGTCAACCTTGCCGATGCCGATGGCGAAACCGTCCTTACCTACGTCGCCAAGGCGCAGGTTGGCGGCAAGCTGGCACAGCTCGGTTCCCGGCTGATCGATTCGACCGCCAAGAAGCTTGCGGACGAGTTCTTCGCCAGCCTTGCCGCGCGAGCTGCGCCTGCTGATGCTGCGGCGGCAGTGATTGAAACACCGGCCGAGCGTCCCAAGGCCCGCTGGTTCTCCAGATAGTCAGAGGTACGAATCCATGTCCAAAGTTGCAATCACCGTCAACGGCACACTCCACACGAGGGAGGTCGAAGACCGTACATTGCTCGTCCAGTTCCTCCGCGATCATCTTGGCCTGACCGGAACACACGTGGGCTGCGATACGACGCAGTGCGGCGCCTGCACGGTCATCGTCGATGGCAAGGCCGTCAAATCCTGCACGATACTTGCGGCATCCATCGAGGGCGCATCGGTTTCCACGGTCGAAGGTCTGGCCGACGGCGACAAGCTGCATGATGTGCAGGCCGCCTTTCATGAGCATCACGGATTGCAGTGTGGTTTTTGCACGCCCGGCATGATCATGGCATCGGTCAACATGATCGAGCGTCATGATGGCGTCCTCGACGAAGCGACGGTTCGTCACGAACTCGAGGGTAATCTTTGCCGTTGCACGGGATATCACAACATTATCAAGGCGGTGCTCTCCGCCGCTGAAAAGCACCGCACGGCGCACCCCGTCGCAGCGGAATGAAGAAGGCAAACGCCGATGTATGAAACAACCTACCATAAGCCAGGAACGCTGCAGGAGGCAGTCAGCCTTTTCTCCGAAGTCGAGGAAGCTGCTTACCTCTCCGGCGGGCATACGCTGATCCCCACGATGAAGGGAAGGCTGGCGGCTCCTGCCCATCTGATCGATGTCCGCCGCATTCCCGAACTTTCGGGGATTACCGTTGGTCCGGATCGCATCTTAATCGGTGCTGCAACAACGCATGCGACTGTCGCGGCATCCGAAAAGATCAGAGCGCTCATTCCATCCCTCTGTGGCCTTGCGGGTTCGATTGGTGACGTTCAGGTCAGGCACGTCGGCACGATCGGCGGCTCGGTTGCCAATAATGACCCGGCAGCGGACTACCCGTCGGCCGTGCTGGCACTTGATGCAACGTTACATACGGATCGCCGCAGCATCCCGGCGTCCGAATATTTCGCCGGGCTGTACACGACGGCCCTGGAGCCTGGTGAAATCCTCGTCCGTATCGAGTTCAAGGTGCCGGAGATTGCCGGCTACGCCAAGTTTCGCAATCCGGCGTCACGTTATGCCCTGGCAGCTGCGTTCGTTGCCCGTCATCGCGGCGGCAATATCCATGTGGCGATCACGGGTGCCGGAAACGCCGGTGTCTTTCGCTGGACTGAGGCCGAGGAAGCGCTGCAGGCGCGGTTCGAGCCTGATGCCGTAAAGGGCTTGCTGCCGGATGAGAACGACCTGATGGGCGACATGCACGCACCTGCCGATTACCGCGCGCATCTTGTCGGTGTCGTGACCCGCCGCGCCGTGGAAAACCTCGGCGGCACCTTGATCGAATGATGGATCTTGCGAACGGAACTATGCTCCGTTCGAGCCGACGCGTTCGGACAAGAGACCTAGCATCGCCGGATTGATGAAAAGGGTTTCGCGTCCTGGTTTGATTTCCCGAAGCACGCCTATCTCTACGAGTGCTTTCAGAGTCGTCGAAAGCAAAAAGAACCGCCGCGGTTGCCCGCAGCGGTTCTTTGAATAAGCGACAGATCCTTGTCGCGTCAGACGCTATCGTGACCGGTAATTTCGCTTTGCCATGGGGCAACGTATTTTTCCAGCCAGCCAACCAGTGCGGTCAAAGCCACGGCGAGCACCATGATCAGAATGACGGGCACGAACATCTCGGCAGTGCGGAAACTATTGGCCGAGGTGATGATGATACCACCGAGGCCGGAGATCGCTGTGAGAAACTCGGCGATGACGATACCGATAACCGCCTTGCCGATACCGAGACGCAGACCGGCCATGATGTAGGGGATTGTTGCTGGCAGGATGATGCCGCGCATGATGGCCGTCTGCGAGGCGCAGAAAGCGGTGCCGACCTCGATCATGGTTTTCGGCACGGCCTTCACACCGAACCAAGTGTTGATGCAGATCGGGAAGAAGGAGAGGAGGAAAACCACAACGGCCTTGACCATGAAGCCAAGACCGAACCACAGGATCAGCAGGGGAACGAGGGCAATCAGCGGGGTGGCATAGCCAGCGGTGACATAGATGCCGAGGGCGGATTCGAGAATGCGGTATCGGCCAAGGAGAAGACCGACCGGGATACCGACAATCGCGGCGACGATATAACCGACGATGAATGGCTGGCTGCTTTGAATGAGCGCGTCCTGCAGGCGGCCGGTCTGCAGCATCGAGAAGAATGCCTTGATGATGGCGCTCGGGTAGGTGCCAAGCAACGGATTGACGTCGCGGCCGAAGAACTCCCAGAGACCAGTCGCCACGGCGACCGATAAGGTGGTGATCACCCATGCCGGTACAGTGGTTGTCCAGCTTGCCTGACCTGCGCGGCGTTCCACGCGGGCAGACGCCTGTATTTCTGTGTCTGTCGTCATAGTCTTTCCTTAGGCTGCAGCCGAAACGCCCGCATCGTGCAGGGCTTCCCAGATCAGCGTGCGTTTCTTGGAATATTCCGCCGATGTGCGGATAGCGCGCATATCCAGGCGCGGGCGCTCCAGTTCGATCGGAATGATCTGGCTTATCTTGCCAGCATGCATAACCGCAACGCGGTCGGCGAGCATCACCGCTTCGTCGAGATCATGGGTCACGAAAATGATGGTTTTCTGTGTCTTGGCATGGATGGAGAGGAGTTCGCCGTGCAGCCCCTCGCGCGTCTGCGAATCCAGTGCGCCGAAGGGTTCGTCCATGAGGAGGACTTCGGGATCTATCGCCAGCGCACGGGCAATACCCACCCGCTGTTTCATACCGCCGGAAAGCTGGTGAGGGCGTCTGTCCTTTGCCAGGGTCAGGCCAACAAGTTCGAGATAATGCATGGCAGTGCGGGAAAGTTCAGGCTCCTTCATGCCCTTCATCTCCAGCCCGTAGCCGATATTGCTGAGCGTGTTGCGCCATGGCAGCAATTCGGCATGCTGGAACACCATGCCGCGGTCGTGCCCGCAGCCGGAGACAGGACGGCCGGCGACTTTGACCTGCCCGGATGTGGCTGTCTCAAGGCCCATGATGATGCGCAAGGCGGTTGTCTTGCCGCATCCGCTTGGGCCGATCAGAGCAACGACGTCGCCCTTTTCGACATTGAAGGAGACACCGGCCAGGGCATGATGCGTACCAAAGGACTTGGTGATGTTCTGTACTTCGAGATGGGCCATATCAATTTTCCAATATTACTTCTTGACGCGTGCGAGAGCCTCGGTGCGTACGCTGTCATCGACGAATTTCTTGGTATCGGCGTTGCCGTCGAGAAACTTGAGCTTGACCATCTCATCGTCAACCCACTGCAGCTTTTCCAACGGGATGGCCAGATCCGCATTGATCGCCTTGTACTCGATAGCTTCATTGTAGATGAACTCGGCGGTCTTGTCGTCCTCGGGCAGGTGACCGACCTTGCGAGCAACCTCGAGCATTGCGTCCTTGTTGGCAATCGCATGCGCGAGGCCTTCCATCTCGGCGGCGAGGAAATTGGTCATCGCTTCGCGGCGTTCGGCGATCTTCTTGCCGGTGGTCATGATGCAGACCTTGAGGAACTGCGGCGTGACCTCCGTGCCCTTCAAAAGCGGCTTCACGTTCAAGGCGTCTGCATCGACGGCAAATTCGCTCGAGCTGGCGGCAGCCGCGACCACCCCGCTGCCAACCGCCTTGACGCGATCGGCACTGCCGCCGGCATTGGCAAACGTTACGTCCGTATTGGCGAGGCCGGACGCTTCGAGCGCGAGGCGGGTAAAAATATCGGGGAGCGAGCCAGGCGCAGAAACGCCGATCGTCTTGCCTTTGAGATCAGCCGCACTCGCGATGTCCTTGCCTGAAAACACCGTATAGGTCATGCCGGGCCAATCGCAGCCAATGATCTTGACGTCGGCGCCCTGATGCAAGGCAGAGAGCGCAATGACAGGGCTCGCCTCGAAACTATCGAGATCGCCCGCGATGAGCGCCTTCAGCGCGGTGGGGCCACCGGTGAATTGCACCATGTCGATGTTGATGCCGTGCTTGTCATCGAAGCCGCCTTCCGCCGCTTGAAACAGGAATCCGGAATCGCCCTTGGCTTCAACGATGCCGTGGCGCCACGCCTCCTGGGCGCTGGCTATCGAAATCATTGCCGTCGATGCAAGGATCACGCCGGCGAAAGCACTGGCAAAGCGGGTTTTGATGGATTGGTAAATCATGAGTTCCTCCTCCAAGGCGCCCGTGCGGGGCATTCATGCAAATGCAGTGAGCTCAACTTCTCTTGTCATTCTGTTATAATGTATGTTTGCCATACAAACAAATTTGTGGGAGAAGTCAAGTCGCCAAGGCATCTTTTTGTCGGAAGGAGGATACACGGAAGCGTGCTTTCATCTGATCGGCGACGCCAAGGCATGGTTTTCCGGTGATTTTCAAAAGATGGAGGATAGATCAATGGCAGAGCGAATCTGGGACAAATTCCTGACGGCGCGCGACAAGGAAGTATTCAAACTTGCCGGATATGGCGCGCGGGCAGGGTTTGGCAAGCGACCGGCACTGTTGATCGTCGACGTCAACTACGCGTTTTGCGGCGATAAGCGCGAGCCCCTGCTGGAATCGGTCAAGCGCTGGCGCCAGTCGGGTGGCGAAGCTGCCTGGGATGCTCTGCCAGTTCTGCAGAACCTGATTGGAACAGCGCGCGACCGCGAAGTCCCGGTGATCTATACGACCGGAGTGCGCCGTTCCGACAATTGGGACGCGGGTAGCTGGGCCTGGAAGAACGAACGCAGCGGTGAGAAACCCGGTGCCAGCAATCGCGACGGCAACGAGATCATGCCGCAGATCGCGCCCGAACCGCGCGACGTTGTCATCTACAAGCAGAAGCCCAGCGCTTTCCATGGGACCAACCTCATCGGCTATTTGACGCTGCTCGGCTGCGACAGCGTCATCGTTGCTGGTACCGCAACCAGCGGCTGCGTGAGGGCGACAGTGGTCGATGCTTTCAGCTATAATTTGCGCGTGACGATGGTCGAGGACGGCTGCTTCGAGCGTTCCGAGGCGAGCCACGCCATGACGCTGTGCGACATGAACGCCAAATATGCCGACGTCATAGAGAGCAGCGAAGTCATCGAATTTCTGTCAGGACTGCCACGCGGCATGTACAATCTGCCCCGTGGGGCCAGCCAAAAGGCGGCGGAATAGGACAGACGGCGCGAGTGATCGCGCCGTCTTTATATCCCCCTCAGGCCTTGGCGGCCTCGATCAGCAGCTGCAGATTGCCGGCGATGATGGCCGGTACCTCCAGCGGGGTAAAATGGCGGGCCCCCTCAAGGATCGTCAGTGTGGCGCCGGGAATGTTGTCGGCAAGGACGCGTGCCATTTCCGGCGGCGTCGCATAATCCTCGGTTCCCACAAGAACGCGGCAGGGGAAGTCAAACTTCGGCAATGCTTCGCGTAGATCGGCTGCACCCAGCATGTTGCAGGTCGCGACATAGGCGTCGATTTCATTGGCGAGGAAGGTCGAGACGGCGGCTTCCACCACATCGGGATTTGCCTCGCGAAAGCCATCGCTGAACCAGCGGGTCTTCTGGAAACCAACAAGCGCCTTCAGGCCCTCGTGCCTGGCTTTTTCAGCGCGTTCAGCCCAAGCTGCGGGAGCATTTTCACCGTACCAGGCCGTAGTGTCGAACAGGCCGAGAGCGTCGACACGCTCAGGATAGGTTGCGGCAAAGGCAAGCGCGATGCAGCCGCCCATCGACGCACCGGCGATGACGGCCGACGACCAGCCGACATGGTTCATGAGATCGGAAAGATCATCGGCGAATTGCGCAGTGCTGTAGGGGCCTGCCGGTTTGCCGGAAACGCCGTGACCGCGGCAGTCATAGATGAGCACCTCGGATGCGCCGGCGAGTGCCGCCGTGGTGGGCTCCCAGAAAAACTTGTCCATCGCCAGCGAATGAATGAGAACGCAGCGGCCCTCGCCGCTCCCGGGCACGATGCGATAGGAAAGCCTTATCCCGTCGCGGGTCTCGGCAAAACCTATCGTTTGAGTTGGCATCAAATCGCTCATGGTAATTGTTCCGCTTCAGCAGGGGGAGATCTCCAGCGATGATTGTCGCTCGTCGTAGTATTGTATGACGGTATTAATTGATGGGTCAAGAGGCAAAGCCGCGCGATGCCAAATCGATCTTTAATCAAATTTTAAGGAGGTGATTACGAATCAATTAACCGGTAACCAGTCGTTAGGATTTGCGGAATAGGTGAAAGGCTCTAGCCAAGGACTTGCCCATGCGCCGCATCATGTTCATTGCGTTGTTGTTGCTCACAGGCTGCGCCACAGCGCCAACGCAGACCAACAACGTCTGTGCCGTCTTCGATCAGAAAGACGGATTCTTCAATAATTGGTACAAGCAGGCCAAAAGTGTCGAGACGGAATATGGCGTGCCGGTTCCCATCCTCATGGCGACGATCTATACGGAATCCGGCTATCAGGCCCGGGTCAAGCCGCCGCGGACAAAATTGTTCGGCTTTATTCCCTGGTCACGGCCATCCACCGCATATGGTTATTCCCAGGCCCTGGATGGGACATGGGCGGACTATCAGCGAGAAACCGGACGCTGGACAGCCCGGCGAACCGATTTCAGCGATGCCGTTCGTTTCGTTGGCTGGTACCACGCAAGGAGCCATCAGATGAACGGCATTCCGCTCAACGATGCCTATAATCTCTACGCCGCTTACTATGCTGGTCCGAATGATTATGCGCGTGGCACGTGGCGGAGCAAGCCGGGCATCGATCGCACCGCACGGCGAACAGCAACAGTAGCAGGAACCTATGCCGCGCAGCTGGCCAGTTGTGGATTACAATGAGAACATCGTGCTGGAAAAATGAAACCCGCCAGTTGGGGGCGGGTCTCATTTTGTATCGTTCAGGCGCTTGGCTGCTTGGTCTTGCGTAGATAGGGCAACACGCGCTCGAAGCCGCCGAAACGCTGGTTCGCGTCCTCATCCGAAACCGCTGCGGTGATGATGACATCCTCGCCCTGCTTCCACTGGGCCGGTGTCGCAACCTGGTGTTTTGCTGTGAGCTGGATGCTGTCGATTGCGCGCAGGATCTCGTCGAAGTTCCGGCCCGTGGTCATCGGATAGGTAAGGGTCATCTTCACCTTCTTGTCTGGACCGATGACGAAGACCGAGCGCACGGTGGCATTGTCGGCGGGCGTGCGGCCCTCGGACGTATCGCCCGCTTCGGCAGGCAGCATGTCATACAGTTTTGCGACCTTCAAATCCTTGTCGCCGATGAGGGGGTAATCGACCTCATGGCCCGTTGCCGTCTTGATATCCGCCTTCCACTTGTCGTGATTTTCGACAGGATCGACCGAAATGCCGATGATCTTGGCATTGCGTTTGGCGAATTCCGGAGCAAGTCCGGCCATGTAGCCGAGCTCGGTCGTGCAGACCGGCGTGAAATTCTTCGGATGGCTGAACAACACGGCGTAGCTGCCACCGATCCAGTCATGGAAATGGATTTCACCCTGCGTGGTTTCAGCGGTGAAATCCGGTGCAGTGTCATTAATGCGAAGGCCCATCGCGTTTCTCCTTTGGTCGTGATTTGAGGTTTTCGCCCATTCGCCGCGAACCCGGCGAATGTATCCAATTTGATTTAAGCGAACTTAGCACATGGTCGCCGAAGTAAACAGGCAATGCACTATGAAGTTCGACTAGCTACAACGATGGAATTTGGGAAACCGGGGAACCTAAATTTGAACCCCAGCGTTCTAGCGTCATGGAAAATGTTCACTTCAGGTCAGTTACGGTAGAGTCGCTTTTTCCCGACAGGCTGCGCACGATCGCCTCCGTCGCCGAAGCTGCAGAATTCCTTTTGAACGAATGGCCCGGCAAACGCGGACGGCTGCATGGTCTTGCACAACTTGCGTGCCTTGAGGCCATGGACGGGGGTGCGACCGGTGACACGGCCCGGTCCGTGTTCATCGAGGCCGCCAAGGAAGCGGATATCTACGTCGAAGGAAACGTTGACAGCACGGTGATCCCGTCTCACTGAACGGATAGCGATTGTTAATCAACATTGGTTAGATCGGTGACGCTAAAATAGCTCTTACGGTCTATTACGTTTCCGTCAAGAATCTTAGAATGATTCTGGCAGGGGTTACGTGGTGGGCACCGAATAATGAACGAAAAACTGGGGCAGCTTTTTAGCATTCTCAAAGAACAATCGGACGAAATAGCACAACTCAACATGGACTACGCAGTGGAACGCACGCTCGTCACAGGCGTGATGTCCTTGCTGAGTGCACGCGGCTTGTTGCTCGACGTCGACTTCGACGAAATCGCGGAGATTGGTTCGCGGGTCGGGAATTCGCAATTCTCGTCGCTGCTGGCAAGCCGGATCAAGTGCTTGAAAACGGGTAATCCGGCGCTGCACAACTAGCGTCCGCACCTTAGCGTGCCGGGTTCCGCAAGCGGGTAATCTCCGCTTCGAGCGACTTGATGCGCTCGTCGCGCTCGGCCAACAATGCGGCCACGTCGGTGGCCTCGAAACGGATGGGAATGTGCTGCGGGCAGTTCATGTCCCATGCGGTGACTTTGAAGAGCATTGCCTGCTCAGGTCGTGCCCGATAGCCCTCCGGCATCAACTGCTGCATAAGCGTCGGGTCGTCTTCGACAACTCGCGCTTCGCCCCATAGTTTCACCCGCTGACGATTACGGTAATCGATAAGAAATAGGAACGCCTTGGGGTTATCGGCAAGGTTGCCGGAGGTTATGTATTGACGGTTACCGGCAAAATCCGCGAACGCGATGGTCGTATCGTCGATGACACGCAAAAAGCCGGGTGGGCCGCCGCGATGCTGAATATAAGGCTGGCCCTGGTCATTCGCCGTGCCGAAGAAGATGCTGGTCTGGCTGTGAATGAAGTCCGCCAGGTCTGGCGTAATACGCGTTTGCCACGAGCCACGCTGCTCCATGCTCTCATACCCATGGCGTGACCCCTTGCGGGACTGAATTGCTTTGACGGTCGGCGTGAAAGCGACGTCGCTGGAAAAGGCGTGTCCAGATGCCATGACAAACTCCTCGGACGGATCGAGATACGTTGATGCATAACATAGCGTCTTCCAGGAAATTGCTGTAGACATGGGCGATTGGAGTGTTCATTCCGAAAAGTGGAAGGCTGGATGGATCGTCTGGATGCAATGGCCGTACTTGTCGCTGTTACAGAGGCTGGAAGCCTATCCGCTGCTTCGCGCCGCCTTGGGATTCCGCTTGCCACGGTCAGTCGCAAAATCTCCGACCTTGAGGCGCATCTGAAGACGCGTTTGCTTATCCGTTCGAGCCGCAGTGTCTCGCTGACGGATGCCGGGCGCGCCTATGTCGAGGCGAGCAAGGGCATTCTGGAGCAGGTCGATGAGGCGGAACGCAGTGCAGCGGGGGAATACACAACGCCGAGGGGTGATCTGACGATGAGCGCGCCGATTGTATTTGGCCGGCTTCACGTGCTCCCCGTCGTGATCGAATTCCTCAAGGTTTATCCGGAAATCAATCTGAGGCTCAGTCTCAGCGACCGTCAGGTCAATCTGGTGGAAGACCATATCGATCTCGCACTGCGCATTGGCAACCTGCCGGACAGCAATCTTGTCGCGACCAGGGTCGGCTGGATCCGCCGTGCGGCCTATGCGAGCCCGGCCTATCTTGCGCAACGTGGTGTGCCGGAGCGCCCCGCGGATCTTGTTGGCCACGAGTGCATCACCTTCGAGGGACTGAATTCGCCACGAAGCTGGACTTTCATGGACGGTAAGAAAGAGATCGCCGTGCCGGTCCACTCCCGACTGAGCGTCAGCACGGCCGACGCGGCAATCGATGCGGCAGTGGCGAGCCTCGGCGTGACACGACTTCTGTCATACCAGGCCACCCACGCTTTGGCGGCAGGCGAATTGCAGATCGTGCTCGAAGCGTTTGAACCGGAGCCGTGGCCGGTGAGCCTGATCTACGTAGGTCAGGGGCTGGTGCCGCTGAAACTGCGGGCGTTTATGGATTTCGCTGTGCCGAGATTGAGGGAGCATGTTCTCCAATGAGTCAGGCAAGATCGTCAACAGTGATGCCAAGTGCAGCTGCGATTTTCTTGATCGTATCAAAGCTGCCATCCCTTGCTCCACTCTCGATTTGAGAAAGAAAAGCAGCGCTGATCTCGGCCTTGTCGGCAAGCTCGCGTGCTGAAAGATTGCGAAACTCACGCCACACCTTGATTTTGTTCTCGCCGTCAATGATGCGATCGGCAAACGCTGCTGGTACCAATTCCTCCATCCCTGTCGACAATTTCCGGTGAAACTCATCGTATGTGGCAATATCGGCAGCCATTGCTGCCGCATCGACAAGCCGTTCATAATCGGCAAGCGGCAATATCGCTAGCCGGTCACCGCTTGGAGTTGTAATAATTTTAGGTTTCACCATATCAGTTCCCATATATTCCGCCGCGAGGACCGATAGCTTCGATGTGCAGGAAACATGGCCATGGTCATCGAAGATCACCCGCCAGTCCCCAACGCGAAGTCTAAAGCCATCGCGGCCTTGTAGTTTGACAACGTTACGCGCCCATACGGCCGGATTCTCGGCATACTGGACGATTTTCGAGCGGATCAGCTTTGCTGAGGCAGCTAAATTAGCAAGTATGTAGGGTATTTGCCAATCCCGTGTATATCGCGGATTTCCCGGTGGCACTCGCCGAAGTCCGGGCCGAGCGCGTCGAAAGTGCTTTGAGAGATTTGAATACGTCCGGGCGTCCCGCAGGATTCCATGCGGCTGGCAACGTTCACCGTGTGCCCCCAGACATCGTAGACAAAGCGTTTTCGACCAATCAGACCGGCGATGACAGGGCCGGAGTTTATTCCAATTCGCAGGCTGAGCCGACGCTCGCCTGTCATCTGGCACGTCTCGGCCAGCATGGCCCTTGCAAATGCCACGGCTGCCTGGGCATGATCCGGACGGGGGTCGGGCAACCCGGCCGCCGCCATATAGGCATCACCGATGGTCTTGATCTTCTCGATGCCGTGCTGATCCGCCAATTCGTCGAATCGCGAAAACAGTTCTCCAAGTCTCTGGACCAGTGTGATGGGCGGGGTGCGTGCCGCCAATTCCGTGAAATTGACGATATCCGCAAAGACGATCGTCGCCATATCGATGCGATCGGCGATCACTTCTTCCCCATCGGCGAGCCGCTTCACCACCTGTCTCGGCAAAATTGCATCAAGGAGTGTATCGGCGCGCTCCTTCTCGAATTCGATCTGCGCCAGATAGCGCCTTTCGCGCTCGCGCCAACGGCTGCGTTCAAGACAGGCAGTTATGCGCGCACGCAACAGCACCGGATCGATGGGCTTGTGGAGATAATCCTCGGCTCCCGCCTCTATGCAACGGATAATGGCGTCATCGTCTTTCAGGCCCGAAATCATGATGACGGGTATCTCGCGGAGGCGCTCGTGCGATTTGAGCCGGCTGAGGAGTTCAATGCCGTTCATGTCGGGCATCAGGATATCGGCCAGGGCCAAATCGAATTCCTGCGTCTGCAAGATGCGCAAAGCTTCCTCGCCAGAACTGGCGACGGTGACGAGATGGCCGTCGCGGGTGAGGCGCCGGTTCAGTAGATCGCGGTTCGAGGCGGTGTCATCGACAACGAGGATGCGGCCCGTTTCGTCGGACGAAGGCGCCACGCGAGCGGCAATCGTCCGCGCGAGATCGGCTGCTATGGTGACGTCGATATGGTCTGTCAGCTTTTCATCCGGATCATCGGAGAAAACGTCGAGCCTTCCATCGATCTGCTCCAGCAAGAACCGGCTTTCCTCGATGATCCTCGCAATATCATCAACGATGCTTCCGGCGAGAACATCCGAAAAATCCTCTATGACCATTTCCGAATAGCCGAGAATTGCGTTCATCGGCGTTCGCAAATCGTGCCGCAATTCACTATCGACGGTGAATATTCCGGCAGTCTGCGACGCTTCCATCTCCAAAAGCCGCTTGATCAGCAGGTTCAGGTCGCGAGCAGCGCCGAGCACCTTCTCCAGATCGGGCAATGCTTCCGCAGGGCCGCTTTCCGCGACCGCTTCGATCACCAGTTCCTGATAACCGAGGATAGCCTGTGCGGGATCGGCGATCTTCTGCACAAGGCGGGCAATATAGGCGCGGCGGCCGATGTCATTGGGAACGGACACCGGCGCTCAACCTCCGGTCAGACGGGCGATCTTGTCCAGGAGCGCCGGCAATTCGATTGGTTTAGTGTCGTAATCATCGCATCCGGCTTCCATGGCCTTCTCCCGGTCCCCCGCCATGGCGTGGGCGGTGAGCGCGATAACAGGAATGGAGGCGGTGACGGGATTTCCCTTGATCCGCCGTGTTGCTTCCCAGCCGTCGATGACCGGCAGGCTCATGTCCATTAGAACAAGATCAGGCTTGTTGTTCACCGCCGCTTCGACGCCGGCGAGGCCGTCAGTTGCGATGATCACCTCATATCCCCGCCGCTCCAACCGGCGCGAAAGCATGTCGCGGTTCATCTCATTGTCTTCGACGAGAAGAATCTTGACCATATTCCAGCTCCTCAAGCATCTTCGCTGAGCGGCACGTGCCGCTTCAAGGCTGCGATCAGGTCGGCGCGGCCTTTGGTTCCCTTTCGGACGACTTCACTCGCACGCGTATTGAGCCAATTCAGTTCATCGCGAGTCAGGTCCTTCGATGTGACGACGACGACGGGAATATCGATGAGGTCAGACCGGTCCTGAATGGCCCGAAGCAGCGCGAAACCGTCCATGTTGGGCATCATCAAATCGAGGACCATGACCGTGGGGCGACCTGCCTCAAGCTCCGCAAGCCCACGCTGGCCATCGATGGCCTCCCGAACCCGCCAGCCCTCACGAACGAGGACCCGCCGGAAAAGTTCCCGCGTTGCCGGGTCATCATCTACAATGAGAACGTCGTGCTGTCCGGCGCCTGCGACAGCGTTCAACATTTCAACGAGCTGACGCGGATCGATGGGCTTGACCAGATGGCCCGCAGCACCGAAGGCCAACCCCATCTCCCGATCCGCGACGACGGTTGCGAGGATCACAGGGATATCGCGCAGCGCCTTGTCCGACTTGATCTCGCGCAGCACCGACCAGCCGTCCTGACCGGGCATGATGACATCCAGAATGATCGCGTCCGGGCGCGACTTACGCATCTTTGCCATGCCCTCTTCGCCGCCGGCGGCTTCGATGACGTTGAAGCCCGCGCCGCGGACAGTGTCAGCAATGAACTTGCGCGCCCGCGCTTCGTCGTCGATGACGAGAACGGTCCCGCGCCGCGCGTTATCAGGCAGCTCGGCTTGCAGCGCGGTTTCGTCAGCGAGGGGTATGGTGCCGTTGGCCGGTATTGTGAACCGGAAGGTCGAGCCTTCGCCGAATTTGCTTTCGACCTCGATCGTACCCCCCATCATCTTGATGAAATGCTGGGTGATGGCGAGGCCAAGGCCGGTTCCGCCATAGTTGCGCGTGGTGGACGCGTCCACCTGAACGAACGCCTGGAAGAGCTTTGCCTGTTGCTCCGTTGTCATGCCGATACCATTGTCGCTGACAGCGAATTCCACCAGATCGCCACGCTGATCGTCGTGATAGCGCCGGACAGCCAGCCGGATCTCATCGTTCTCGGTAAACTTGGCGGCATTCGAGAGCAGATTGAAAAGGTTTTGCCGCAGCTTGGTCTTGTCGGTTTCGATTTCGTCGGGCTCGACCGAAATGGTCACCGTCAGGCGATTGCCTTTTTTGGCGATCAGCGGAGCAACGGTGCTTTCGACATCGACCAGGAGCTGTTTCAAGCTGACAGGCTCGATGTAGAGCTCCATCTTGCCCGCCTCGATCTTCGAAAGATCGAGCACATCGTTGATCAGGGCAAGGAGGTGACGGCCCGATCCCATGATCTTGCCGAGATCGGCCACAAAACCTGGCTTGCCCCAGTCGCTGGCATCCTCCATCAGCATTTCGCTATAGCCGATGATCGCATTGAGCGGCGTGCGCAGTTCGTGGCTCATCGAGGCGAGGAAACGGCTCTTTTCCTGGCTGGCAACTTCCGCGCCGCGCTTTGCTTCCTCAAGCTCCGTCTGACGGTGCTTCAGATCTGTAATGTCGGTATAGACCGCAACCGTACCGCCTTCCGGCGTCTTGCGCTTGGCAACGCGTATCCAGGTGCCGTTGGCAAACTGCCGTTCCATCGTACCTTGCGGGTCCCGCTGGCGGCGCATTGCCTCCTTGAGCCAGGTCTCGCGCTCGGCACGATCTATTTCGGTCCGGCCACGCTCCGCTTGCGCGCGCATGATTTCTTCGAAGCTGGTACCGGGTGTCATGAGGTCCGCCGTCTCGGGGAAAATCTCCAGATAGCGCTGGTTCACGAGGACAAGCTTGTCGTCGGCGTCGAACAAGGCAAAGCCATCGGGAATGGTTTCGATCGCAGTCCGGACGGTGTTGCGCTGGTGTTCCGCCGCTGCTTCAAGCGCACGCCGCTCGGCCTGCCCATCGCGCAACAGCCGCAATGTGGTTGCGAGGCGGCCAAATTCGTCGCGCCCCTCGGGAGGCAGCTCGACATCCTCTCGTCCCTCGGTAAGCTGAGCCATGGCCCTGTCGACACGCCCCAGCGGTACAAGGATGGACCGAAGCACCAGCCACGTCATGATTGCGCCGGCGATGGTAATGGCACTGACGGCAATCATGGCGCGGTGAAAGGTATTCCGCATCGTCTTGACGGCCATATCGCGCGCACCATCGGCTTCGGTTTCAAGGCGCGTTTCAAGCGCCGTCAGTACGCCATCTATTTCGTCGCTGTAACTTCTTGCTGCGGCGAGGCGCGTGTTGCCGACGACGCGGTTGTCGTTGGTGTAGGCATCGACGGCTTCCATCGCCTGATCGTAATAGGACTTTGCCCCTTTTTGAATCATCTCGGCAGCGTCGGGAGCAAACTCCCTGATACGCGCCAGATCCGCATCGAGGGCGGTCCTTGCGGTTTCGGCGCGGCGCTCCGACAGCGTCAGGAGGCTCACCGACAGGTCGGTCAGCCAATAGCGCATTTCACCAAAATGCCGGTGTGCCTTGGCGGCCTCGCTGAACATGTGAAAACGCGCGTTCGCCACCTCGACACGCCGTTGATTGTCGAGAAGGTCATGGGCCATGAAGGCGACACTGAGAAGAAGCGCTCCGAGCAGCGCCGCCGAAAGGCAGGCGAGGCGCAGTGGTATCTTCCGCTCGAGGAGCCGGCCGATCCGGGACCGAATGGCATTGAAAGCGCTCATTTGAACAGTGTGATGCTCATTGCACCGCCCAGATCACCTTCTGCACCGCCTTCTTTCGGATAGCCGGAGATATCCATCTCTCCCTTTGGTGTTCCGTGGCAACTGAGGCACGAAGCGGAATAATATTCGGGAATGAGCATGCGAAAGGCAGGACGACCGTTCATCGGAACCTCTTCGACGAAGGGTTTGCCTTTTGGCCAATCGGCGGACATGAATTTCTGTTCGATGACCTGCTGCTCCCACTGGTCGGGCAGGGCCTTGCGATTGCGAACGAGTTCCTTTGGAGCTGTCACCTTCATCTT
This sequence comes from Phyllobacterium sp. 1468, assembly GCF_031455525.1. Lineage (NCBI taxonomy): Bacteria > Pseudomonadati > Pseudomonadota > Alphaproteobacteria > Hyphomicrobiales > Phyllobacteriaceae > Phyllobacterium > Phyllobacterium sp. 1468. Next base: position 198,882 of record NZ_JAVDSX010000005.1, read on the forward strand.
TGCCTGATCGCCGACTTTTTCCCCGAAGCGTTCATTGACGAGGCGGGCAAACGTGGCGGGAATAAAGCCCTTGAAACCCACGCCCTGCACATCGATCATCTTTTGATGCTCATCGACGACTTCGCGCAGGGCAGCGACCTGGGCATCAAAAAGCTTTTTGTCATCCGCATCGAAACTGTCTTCCGGCGCAGGTTTTCCCTTGGCGAAAATTTCAAGCGTCTCATCAGCAACACGTTGCCCCGTCAGATGCTTGTCACCTATCGATGCATCGTTGATCAGTTTTTGGTGGCCGGAAATCACCGTGCGACCAGCGCGCAGGAACGCAGCCAGCCGTTCCCCCGTCGCGATGTCATTGCCATCTTCCGCAGCGACCGCACCTGCAAAAGCGCAAAATACAGCCCCTGCCAGAAAAACTCCGCACCTCAGACCGCGATGCATGGTGGTTCCCCATATTTTATTGATTATGGGAGGAGTGTAACAGACGCTGGAAGGATTCAAAAGCGCCCCATTGGGGTGTCCCTTGTAGCCCTATTCGAACTGGCAAAAGGTTCTCGATTGCGTGACCTGGTTCAGACGTGACTGTGCATGGTTGCGCCACCTTTGGAGCATTGAAACGCAATCAAAGGACGGGGGTATCCACCAAAGAGACTACGCCTTTTACCCGCTGCGGCGCATTTTTCTCCGGCTAAATCTAACGGTATAATTACAGGGGGAACGGGGGCCTTGTAAGCGTATGTTTATCGATGCGAGAGAACTTCCATGCGGATCTGTACTCCATACGGAAATCTGCATTATCGGCGGCGGGGTGGCAGGTATAACGCTTGCTTTGGAATTTGCGCGGCGCGGCATAGAAACATGCGTCCTAGAAGGCGGCGGACTCAAGTTCAACGCGCAGTCGCAAGCGCTCTATCGCAGCGAAAATGTCGGTCTTGACTATGATCTTCACGCCACCAGGACGCGGCAACTGGGCGGCAGCTCCAATTGCTGGGGCGGGTGGATACGGCCCTTCATAGACATCGATTTCGAGCGAAGGGATTGGGTTCCAAACAGCGGCTGGCCAATCGATCTCACCGAAGTGGAACGGTACTATCACCGTGCGAACGATCTCGTTAAGGTCAATGACCATAGCTTTGAACCGCAGTTCTGGCGCGAGCAGCTTTCTCCCAAACAGGTTCAGTTACTGGAGTTGAACGATGGATCGCTCGAGACGATCGTCAGCAAGTTCAGCCCTCCGACGCGGTTTGGACGCGACTACCGCGCTTCCTTGGCTGCTGCCCGGACGACCAAGGTGCTTCTCAACGCCAACGTCACCGAGATCGCCACCAATGATGATGCTTCCGTTGCGACGGGTGTCCATGTTGTGTCGTCGGCGCAGAAGCCGTTTTTCGTCCGGGCAAAGCGGACAATACTGGCGGCGGGCGGTGTCGAGAACGCCCGGCTCATGCTTCTTTCGAACAAGGTGGCGCCGGCTGGGCTTGGCAACGAGCACGATGTGGTGGGCCGTTATTTCATGGAACATCCGCGTATCCGGCAAGGGCAGGTGACGCCGTCCAGCACGGCGGCGGCGTTCCGTTTTTATGATGCGCGTCACACGTATCACAATCCCGAGCTTGCCGTGGATGGCACCAGCGCCAGCGCCCATTTCGGACTTGCCGAGCACGTGCAGCGGGAGGAAAAGCTGGTCCAGTGCCGAACCTATTTCCGCGCTTGCCGGGCAGGCGAAAACAGCGACGTGACCGAACGCTTTCATGAACTCTATAGCGCAATCCAGCGGAGAAACTACCGGGACCTCAAGTTGCGAACGTTTGCCACTGTGGCGCGTGGCAGTCCCAACCTGATGGCCTCCTTGATCTATCGCAGGCTGAAACTTGCGGCGAAATCGGATCATTTCCAGATCGAGAGTGTTGTCGAACCTGTCCCGGATCGCGAGAGCCGCGTCACGCTCTCCCGGCAACGCGACAGTCTTGGACTAAACCGGGCGGAACTGAACTGGCGGGTGGGCGATCTCGAGAAACGCACGCACCGGCGCATGCTGGGATTGATGAAGCAGCAGCTCGAAGGTTCGGGTATGGCGCGCGTCGATATGCAGCAGGAAGACGAAGGGCAGCAACATCCCATCATAGGTTGCAATCATCATATGGGCACGACGCGCATGCATGTGGATCCGCGTCTTGGCGTGGTGGATCAGAATTGCAAAGTCCACGGCATGCACAATTTGCACGTCGCCGGCAGTTCGGTCTTCCCTACATGCGGCAACGACATGCCGACGCTGACGATCGTGGCCCTGACCTTGCGCCTTGCCGATCACGTTACGATGATGCTTGGAGTGTGAGGGTCACGCCAACTTCGGCCGTCAGTTGTTTCCGGCCCAGGACGGCCGGCGTGGTATGCCATAATCATCGTCCGGCGGAGAGCCAGTGGACACGCAGCCGCTCAGGGCCATGAGAACGAGCATCAGGAATAGTCGCATCTTTGCCTCCAAACGCGCGGGCCCGTTCAAGAGACGTATAAGGGAGCGCTGTTTTGGTTCTTAGTGGCGATGCCAAAAACTGCACGCTGCAGCGCGCACGGTCAATTCACAATGGCGTTTGAGCCGACCTCTCCGCTATCCTCGGCTTGACCCGAGGACGGAGAGGGAAGTGCATTCAGACAGAACTGCAAACGCTCTAGCGGCTAAATTCCTCGAAGAGCTGATCTACCTTCGCCTGCGCCGCGGTGAGCAGTGTGATGCAATCGCCCTTGTTGATGGGTTTGCTCAGCCGGGTCGTGCCATTTTTCAAGCCGCTATCCAGTTTGGATACGTCCTCGTCGTTGAAAGTCGTGTCCGTGTCGAACTTCCTCACCCAGCGTCTGACGGCATCCCGCTTGGTCCTGTAGAGAGGGTCACTGCAGGCGTAGGATAATTTCATCAGATCGAATTGGGCCTGCATGACGGCATCACCCTGCTCAACCCTGGTCCCCGCCAGATATACGCCCAAGAACAACGAAACAGTCAGCATTCGTCCCCCTATGCCCCGCTCGAATCACCCCATTGATGAGCAGTACCCTCGAAGATACCGGCTACGCATGTGCCGGAAAGTAGCTCGTTCGATTGAGAGCCTAGGTTGAGACTCTGCTGCTGCGATCACCCTGACGCGGTTTTCTGCGCTTCCGGTGCTCGGGGTTGTGCTTTTCGCAAGGGCAACCGCAAAAAATTGCGCCAAACGTCTTCGCCGCAGCGACGTTCCAAACGGGCTCTGAGAAAGGGGGCGGTCACGTTCGTTCGTGGCAGCGAGGTAGACGTCAATCGCCCGCCCGACCCCATTCTAAAGCTAATGGCAGTCGCGCCCGCGATGCTAGTATCTCATACCGCGCAAGATCGCTACCCTTGGCTAGCGCTGCATATTCATCAGTTCCGGCATCGACATCATGTTCGCATTGAGATTGGCCATGATGATCATTGAACCGAACACAACAAGGGCAACGACGAAGACGCCAAAGGCCAGCGCAAGGATGTTGTTGAGGCTGTCGGGTGCGCTCGAAATGTGAAGAAAGAAGACGAGGTGAACGCCCATTTGGGCAATCGCCAATACCGCGAGCAGGATCGGCACGCCCGGTCCCCAGACCAGATCGGTTCCAGCAACCCAGAATGAAGCCAGCGTCAATATGACCGCAAAGACCAGTCCGATGAGGTAGCCCTGCCAAGTTCCCCCGGCCACCCGCAGTGCACCGGCCTCCTGATCCTCGGTCGTTTCAATGGGTTCGGCCATCAGTGGGCTCCAAGATAAACGATTGTGAAAACACCAATCCAGACAATATCGAGCGCGTGCCAGAACAGGCTGAAACAGCGTAGCCGCCGCAGGACCATGGGACGGAAACCGAGCGTCAGCACCTGCGCGAACATTACCAGCAACCAGAACAAACCCGCCGACACGTGCAGGCCATGTGTGCCCACCAGAGTGAAGAAGGCGGACAAGAAGGCGCTGCGATCGGGCCCGGCGCCGCTCTCAATCATGCCGTGGAATTCAGACAGTTCCATGCCGACAAAGGTGGCGCCGAGCAGGAACGTGACCGCGCCCCAGGCGGTGGCAGGGACCAGTTTGCGCTGTTCGACGGCCAAGGACATCAGGCCGCAGGTGAAACTTGACGCGAGAAGGATAGCAGTCTCCACAAGGACGCGGCTGCGATCGAAGAGATCGTCTCCCGATGGCCCGCCTGCCGTCTCATGCGACAACACTGCAAATGCCGCGAACAATGCCGCAAATATAACGATGTCGCTGAGGAGAAACAGCCAGAAGCCGAAACTGACCACCACATTCCTCGGTGCGGGACCACGTTCCGACAGGGGGACTTCAAGGGCTTCAGCGCGCGTCGGAGCATGTGTGCTCATGTGGCGGCTCGCTGCCGTTGGCTCCCGACGATCTGCTCGACCTCGTCAGAAACGCGCCAGGCGTGAGCAAGAATGGTCATGAGCGCGCCTATCAATCCGGCAACAGCCATCCACCAGATATGCCAGATCAACGCAAAGCCGGCCATGACGGCAAAGAACGCCAGCACGAACCCGATAGGGCTGTTGCGGGGAACTGCGATCGATTTCGGATCGGGACCATCTTGAAGGCGGGATTTGGAACTTTTCTTTGCTTCCCAATGAGGGTCAAGGCCGTTTACCGCCGGCAAGACGGAATAGTTCCACGCGGGAGGCGGAGAAGCTGTGGACCATTCGAGTGTGCGCCCATCCCATGGATCGCCGGTAGGATCGCGTCGCTGGTCACGTGTGCGGATACTGACCACGAGTTGGACGCCGGTGAGGACGATACCGGCTAGGATGACGATTGCGCCAAGCAGCGCGACGAGCATCAGAGGTTGCCACCCGGCAACATCATAGTGCTGCATCCGACGTGTCGCGCCCATGAGGCCCAGTATGTAGAGCGGCATGAAGGCCAGATAGAAACCGATAAACCAGCACCAGAAAATTGCCTTTCCGATACGCTCGTCGAGCTTGAAGCCAAAAGCTTTGGGAAACCAGAACGTATATCCGGCAAAAGCACCGAAAAGCACGCCGCCGATGATCACATTATGGAAATGCGCCACGAGAAACAGGCTATTGTGCAGGACGAAATCCGCTGGGGGAATAGCAAGCAAAACGCCTGTCATCCCGCCAACGACGAAGGTAACCATGAAGCCCAGCGCCCAATAGACCGGCGCATCGAAGCGGAGACGGCCGCCATAAAGCGTGAACAACCAGTTGAAGACTTTCACGCCGGTCGGTACCGCGATGATCATCGTCATGATGCCGAAAAATCCGTTGATGTCGGCCCCTGCGCCCATAGTGAAGAAGTGGTGCAACCACACCATGAACGAGAGCACGCATATTGCCATGGTGGCGATGACCATCGAGCGATAACCGAACAGTGATTTGCCGGAAAAGGTGGCGATAACCTCGGAGAAAACGCCAAATGCGGGCAGGATCAGAATGTAGACCTCCGGATGGCCCCAGGCCCAGATGAGGTTGATATACATCATGGCATTGCCGCCAGCCTCGTTCGTGAAGAAATGAAATCCGAGGTAGCGATCGAGAAGGAGCATCGCAAAGGTTGCGGTCAGGATCGGGAAAGCCGCAACGATCAGAAGATTGGAAGCGAGCGCAGTCCAGCAGAAGATCGGCATCCTCATATACCCCATGCCGGGCGCGCGCAGTTTCAGGATGGTGGTGGTGAGATTTATGCCTGACAAAAGTGTGCCTGCGCCAGATATCTGCAGCGCCCAGAGGTAATAATCGACACCCACTCCGGGAGAGTAGGCCAATTCCGACAGAGGCGGGTAGACCAGCCACCCTGTCCGTGCGAACTCGCCAATGAAGAGTGACATATTGACCAACAATACACCCGCTGCCGTCAGCCAGAAACTGACCGAGTTCAAAACGGGAAACGCCACATCGCGGATACCGAGTTGCAATGGCACAACGAAGTTCATCAGGCCGACCATGAAGGTCATCGCCACGAAGAAAATCATGATCGTGCCGTGGGCGGAGAATATCTGATTGTAATGCTCTGGTGGCAGATAGCCCTGCGCGCCGCCAGCTGCCAGCGCGAGTTGAGAGCGCATCATGATCGCGTCGGTGAAGCCACGGACCAGCATGACAAGGGCAAGCAGGATATACATGACGCCTATGCGCTTGTGATCGACGCTGGTGATCCATTCGGACCAGAGATATGGCCACCAGCCTTTCCAGGTGACAAGCAGCAATATCGCCAAGATCGTTAGCATGACCAGCAGGGATGCGATCATGGGAATTGGCTGGTCGAAAGGGATGGCGGCCCAGCTGAGCTTTCCAAGCATGTCAGGTTCCGTCAGAGATTGAGGGTGCCGAATGGTGCCCGGTGGGGGATGTACCGGATGCGGGGTTGTTGGAATTCACGATATCATTGAACAGGTTCTCCTCGACCTGACCAAAGGTAGCCGATGCTACCGCGGAACTCGGGCGCGCCAGTTGCGCGTAGCTCGCCTTGTCCAAACTCCCGCCAGCGGCGCGTGTGTTCGCGGTCCACTGGTCGAAGTCCTGCTGCGGCATTGCATCGACCATAAAGCGCATATCCGAAAAGCCTTCGCCGCTGAATTGTGCCGAAAGTCCCGGATACCTTCCCGGCTTGTCTGCGAGCAGATTCAGCCGCGTCGTCATGCCCTCCATTGTATAAATCTGGCTGCCGAGTTGCGGCACGAAAAAACTGTTCATTACAGTTGCCGATGTAAGCTGAAAGCGTATCGGAACGCCTGCCGGCACCGTGAGGCTGTTTACGCTTGCGACGCCCAGATCGGGATAAATGAAGAGCCATTTCCAGTCGAGAGAAACCACCTGAACGTCAAGTGGCGCGACGGTGCCGGAATCGATCTGCTTACGGGGATCGAGATCGTGGGAACCAATCCAGGCAATGCCGCCGAGAAAAAGCACTACCATCGCGGGTATCGACCAGACGATCAATTCGATCCGTCCGGAATAGGACCAGTCGGGCATATAATTCGCCCGCGCATTGCTGTGCCGAAACCACCAGGCGAACCCGAGAGTGAGCACAATGACAGGAATGATCACCGCCAGCATGATCGTTGTCGCGTTCAGCAATATCGTATTCTGTGCAGCACCAACCGGCCCTTGCGGGTCAAGAACGCCGCTGCGCCAGTAGGAACCCGCCACATCAGACATGACGTAATGACCAGTAACCGGATTGTCTCATTAACGAAGCCCCTTTTGCTAACCCGGTTCCAAGTTGCAATGGCGATGGCGCGTCAGTTCGGCAGGGCGAAAGCGATAATTTCGTCGCTGACCTTTGGAGTGAGGATTGAGTTACCTCCCGCTGCAAACACGACATATTGTTTGCCTTTATATTCATAGACTGCCGGAAGCGCGACAGCCGGAGCCGACACGAGAGATTTCCACAACACCTTGCCGGTTGCAAGGTCGAGTGCACGCACCATCGAGTCCATGGAAGCGCCGATGAAGATCAAGCCGCTCGCGGTGATGACTGGACCTCCCAGGGTGATCGACCCCCACGACTCAGGCATATAAAAGCCATACTGCTGAACCTGGCCGAATGGCACGTCCCAAAGCTGCTTGCCGGTTTTAAGATCATAGGCAGCAATTGACCCATAGGGAGCTTCCAGCAAGGCATTCCCAGAGGATTGAGGAATGTCGTGAGCTGGACCCCATAAGGTGCGCCCGTCATCGGAAAGAAACCGCCGGTTTCCAGGCCCCCGGCAGTTGCTGCCTTGTCATATTCAGCACGCGGGATCAGCTTGTAGATCTGCACTGCACTCGAATAATTGACGACGAAGGTGCCGCTCGACGGGTCGACCGCTCCGCCACCCCACTCGATGCCTCCAATCGTACCCGGATAAACAAGAGACCCTTCAAGGCTGGGCGGTGTAAACCGGCCTTCGTCGCGCAAAGTCGCAGCGGTGCGGCTGCAATAGCCGAAGCTCACGATGTCAGCCAAGCCAAAAACGCCTGGCCATTTGTCTTCCACAACGGATTTCGGCAGCGGCACGTAGGGTTGTGTCGGCGCCGCAGTCTCTCCCGGTACGGTTGAAGCAGGGAAGGGGCGTTCCTCGATCGGGTAGACAGGCTCGCCGGTTTCGCGGTTGAGGACATAAAGAAAACCCTGCTTGGAGGTCTGCACCAGCGCAGGAATTGTCGCTCCATCCTTCTGGATATCGATCAGCGTCGGTGCAGAATTGGTGTCGAGATCCCAGATATCATGATGCACGAGTTGCCTCGACCAGACGACTTTGCCGGTGTCCACATCAAGCGCAGTCACGGATGTCCCGAGCGAGATCGCGTCCAGCCGGTTGCCGCCGAAAAAGTTTGGACTGGGCGAACTGACCGGCAAAAACAACAGGTTGCGGTCACGATCGACAGCCATGCTTGCCCAGACGTTTGCCGTACCGCTCTTGGCCGCGTCTGCCGCATCCAGGGCGTGGAATGTCCAACGCAGGGCGCCGGTGCGTGCATCGAGTGCAAAAACAGTGCCGGGTGGATCGACCGCGTCTGCCCAGTCTTTGCCGGCCCAGCCGACAAAGAGGAAATCCTTGTAAACGGTTGGAGGCTGGAGAATGGACAGCGGCCATTTGGCGTTTTCAACATTCCACTGGTTGATATCCACCACACCGCCCTTGCCGAAATCGGCGCAGGGCTTGCCCGTGTCTGCATCAACGGAATGCAGCTTCGCGTCCATCGTGCCGATGTAGATGCGTTTCTGGCATGCCTGCGAAGCGTCTGGGGCATCCGCCTGCCAGTAGGCAACGCCGCGGTTCTTGAGGTCGGGCTGCGTCAGCGCTTCAAGAACAGCATTGGTATCATAACTCCATTTGACCTTTCCCGTATCGGGTTCGAGTGCAAAAATCCGGTAAAAGGGCGTGCCAAGATAGACTGTGTCATTGACGAAAAGCGGCGTCGCCGACCACACCGTAGGCGGAAGATCGGCCTGCGGACCAGAGGCTGGCGGCCGATTGTGCATGCCGGCCGGAGGCGGTCCGCCGGATGAAACGTCGCCAGTATGCGTTCGCCATGCCACCGCAAGATTCCCCACATTTTGCGGGGTTATCTGCTTCAGGGGCGAGAATTTTTGTGCAGCAAGGTCACCATTGTAGGTGCTCCATTCGACGTTTTGAGCCCGGAGTTCACCACTGGTTGCCGTCAATGCCACAACAGCCAGCGCCGACAATAAATACTTTGTCCACATCACGTCGGTCACCATTGCAAAAGCTTGGTTCAGGCAAACGCGCGACGCCGTCTGAACACGTGGAGAATCCAGCCAAGAAGGCTGACGAGCATAAGGATCACAAGTGTTTGACTATGCAGGAGGTACCCGGCGAATGATGTGCCGGCGATATTGAGGATAGAAGAGACGATGAAGAACGACCGGAGGAACCCGGCATTCAATTTGGCAAGCGCCATACCGAACAGGGCGAGCAGAATGGTGGAAGCAATCACCAGAAGCGTTCCAGGCTCGCCGGCGATACCGCTATCGGGATTGAAGTAGTTGACGATCGAAACGATGAACCCGCCAAACGATGCCAGCACCATGAGTGCGGTTCCAGCATCATTGATGATTCCAGAATTTTTGGCCATCGTCCCTCGCAGCGATAGTATTGAAGCAAGCGGGTGGCAAAGTCTAGCCGGATTTTTACAGACAGATAGCTCTTTTGATCAGTCTATTTGCAGTAATTGCCCAACATACCTAAACAATGCTGCATACGCTGTATAAACATCTTCGCCTAAAGAGAGATGCAATTCGCTGATCCGGTCGGGAGGCGACGGGGCAAGGATCAATCCGGATGCGACCAATCCGTGTTCGCGTTTGCCCAGACGAGTTCGCTGCGCTAGATTGCCGTGACCCACGGACCGGTTTTCGGCATTCATTGGTGTTTTGCACTTACGAGATGGACGGCCTAAGTGCCTGCCGCGGATTGGCCCGGCCGTTTTTTTTGACGATGGAGTATCGATGTGAGTTCATGCAATCACCGCGGGCAAATTCGCGACGTCGTTCCAAAATCGCTTGGATGCGCGGAATGCCTGGCGCTTGGGACACCTTGGGTGCATCTGAGGCTTTGCCGTTCATGTGGTCACGTCGGGTGCTGCGACTCTTCGCAAGGAAGACATGCGACGGCGCATTTTCGAGCGACCGGCCACCCCATCATTGAAGGTTACGATCCCCCAGAGGGCTGGGGCTGGTGTTACGTCGATGAGGTCATGGTGGAATTACCGGACCAAACCGAGCAGCTTGGCCCGATACCACGGTTTACCTGATGGTCGAAAGGCAGTTCTGCTGGCTCCCGGCCATGGCAACGGCTCACCGCGTGTGACATCCCGCCAAATGCAGCGTCTCCGCAAGTTGTATCATTGAAGAAATGGTAGCGAAGGAGGGATTCGAACCCCCGACACAAGGATTATGATTCCTCTGCTCTAACCTACTGAGCTACTTCGCCCCATATGTCTCGCGACCCGTAGATGGTTTGCCTGCGAAAGGAACCGGGAGGCTGCGCTGTCAAAGCGACAGGGACGGGGCGGGATATATGGGGGTGGCAACACGCTGTCAAGCAATGTTAGGCCGCTTTTTATCTCCCCCTTGCGGGGAAGAAAGGATTTTCCTGGAATTTGGCCTCTTCGCCAAATCCTTGGAAAATCCAGGAGAGGGAATTTTCCGCAAAAGCACGCCAATTTATCCCTTCTCTCGTAATTTCTGAGACTTGGTTGACGCCAAGAGGCTGAAATCACTTTCTTCACCACAAGGGCCGAGATGACGGCCAACCTTTCCGCACAATTCAGGTGCAATGCCCGGAGGCGGGACTTGTCATAGTTTCGTCGTACGGATATTGGATGCCGACATGAACAAGGCTGAAAAGATGGCTCCACGGATTGCAGTGCTGGGTTGCGGTTACTGGGGGAGCAACCATATCCGTACATTGAAGAGCCTCGGCGCTCTTTATGCCGTCGCCGACCAGAACAGCGATCGTGCTGCCGGCTTTGCCGCCGAGCAGGACGTTTTGCACATCGAGGTCGAAGACCTTTTCACCCATCCCGACGTTGACGCCATCGTCATGGCCCTGCCGCCGCAGTTTCATGCGGAAGCGGCTATCCGCGCCGTCACCAATGGCAAGGATGTGCTGGTCGAGAAGCCGATCGCCTTGACTGTTCCCGATGCGGAAGCGGCCGTAAAAGCGGCGCACGACAATGGCCGCATTTTCATGGTCGGCCATGTGCTGCGTTTTCATCCTGCGTTCGAAAAGCTGCTCGATCTTATCAAGGCCGGCGATCTCGGCAAGGTGCGCTATATCCACTCGCACCGGCTTGGTCTCGGAAAGTTTCATACGGAAAACGATGCGCTGTGGGATCTCGCGCCGCACGACCTGTCGATGATCCTGGCGATCACGGAGACCGAACCGCTGGAGGTGCGCGGCGAGGGCGCCGCCGTACTGGACCACTTGAGTGATTTCGCGCATCTGCATTTGCGTTTTCCGGATAATGTGCGCGGTCACCTGTTTGCCTCGCGACTAAACCCGTATCGCGAACGCCGCCTGACCGTAGTCGGCACCAAGGCAATGGCGGTGTTCGACGACATGGAGCAATGGGACAAGAAGCTCGCCGTCTACAAGCATTCGATCTGGCAGGATGACGGCCAGTGGGCGTCGACGACGGAAGAGCCGACATATATCAAGGTCGCACAGGGTATGCCGCTGACTCGCGAGTGCCAGAGTTTTATCGAGAGCATCCAGACACGCAGGCAACCGAAGACGGACGGCGAAGAGGCCATCCGCGTCTTGCGGATTTTGACCGCGGGAACTGTTGCCCATAACAAGAGTGAGTGAGCATTCGGCCGCATTGCTCTCTTTGGCAACCATTGTTACAAGGCCCCACAAACTTTGAACGGCAAGCTATGGCAGACCTATCGCTGCCTCTTTAGAGACTTGCTTGACCGCGGCAGATTCGCGGAAGACAGATTGGAGCAATGATGCAGTTCATCGATCTCGGCGCGCAACGTGAACGGATTAGCGGCAAACTCGACGCGGCGATCGCCAAGGTTGTGCGTGAGGGTAAATACATTCTCGGACCGGAAGTTGCCGAGTTTGAAAAACGTCTGGCCGAATATATCGGTGTCGAGCACGTTGTCGCCTGCGCCAATGGTACGGACGCGCTGCTTATTCCGCTGATGGCCAAGGGGATCGGTCCCGGCGATGCGGTGTTCTGTCCGAGTTTCACCTTTGCTGCAACTGCCGAAGTGGTGGCATTGGCCGGTGCAGAGCCGGTTTTTGTCGATGTCGATCCCGACACTTACAATATCGATGTCAAGCAGCTCGAAGCCGCTATTGCCGCCGTGCGTGCGGAAGGCCGGCTTACGCCGAAAGCGATCATTCCCGTTGATCTGTTTGGGCTGGCAGCCGATTATACGTCGCTGTCCGCAGTCGCCTCCCGTGAGAACCTGTTCGTCATCGAGGATGCGGCGCAATCTATCGGCGGCAAGCGCGACAATGCAATGTGTGGCGCCTTCGGCGATGTAGGAGCGACGAGCTTTTACCCCGCGAAGCCTCTCGGTTGCTATGGCGATGGCGGCGCCATGTTCACCAATGATGCGGCGTTCGCTGAACTGCTGCGTTCCGTCCTTTTCCATGGCAAGGGCGAGACGCAATATGACAATGTACGTATCGGCCTGAATTCGCGCCTCGATACTATTCAGGCGGCGATCCTCATCGAAAAGCTCGCCATTCTCGAGGACGAGATGGAAGCGCGGCAAGTGATTGCCAGGCGCTATGCCAATGGCCTCAAGGATATCGTTAAAGTCGCATTGATGCCGGAAGGTTCGCGCTCGGCCTGGGCACAATATGCGATCGAGACCAAGAATCGCGATAAATTGAAGGCGCACCTGCAGGCAAATGGCATTCCGTCAGTGATTTATTATGTGAAGCCACTGCATTTGCAGGAAGCTTATGCGCATTACATGCGGGCGCCGGGCGGCTTGCCGGTTTCAGAAACCTTGCCGAAGAAAATTCTGTGCCTGCCCATGCATCCATATTTGAGCACCGATGACCAGGACCGGATTATCGGCACGATCCGCGAGTTCCATGAAAAAGGGGCCTGACGGCCCCATTTCCTTTACCTCGAATTGATCTGATCAGGCGTGCTGGCCTTGCTGGGCAAGCCGCTTCAGCATGGCTTCCGCCTGCGGGGCGCGTTCGGAGCGGCCAATGAAGCCGCCTCCAAAGACACGGGCGGTGTTGCTGTCGTCTGAATACAGCACGCAGGCCTGGCCAGGTGCGATACCGCTTTCGCCATCGACCAGCTCGACCCACGTCTCGCCGGCCTGATGATGCAAAACGGCCGGGCGCGGCGGGCGGGTGGAGCGAACCTTGGCGTAAACCTCGACGCCGCCTGCCGGAATATCGTCCAATGCGTCGTCGCCCAGCCAGTTGACGTTGCGCAAGAAGACCTTGCGGGTTTCAAGCGCTTCGCGCGGGCCCACTATGACGCGGGCATTGGCGGCATCGAGATGGATGACATAAAGCGGATCGCCGGTGGCAACGCCAATGCCGCGGCGCTGGCCTATTGTGTAGTGCACAATGCCTTCATGGCGCCCGAGCACGCGCCCGTCGATGTGAACGATATCGCCGGGATTGGCAGCTTCCGGCTTCAGTTTCGAAATAATGTCCGAATATTTGCCCTGCGGTACGAAGCAGATGTCCTGGCTGTCCTGCTTGTTTGCGACGGTAAGACCGAGCTCCTCGGCAATAGCACGGGTTTCCGGCTTCGTCAGACCACCGAGCGGGAAACGCAGGTAATCGATCTGTTCCTGCGTGGTGGCAAAAAGGAAATAGCTCTGGTCCTTGTCGGTATCGACGGGGCGGAACAGGGCACGATGCGCTCCGTTTGCACTGCTGCGGATATAGTGACCAGTCGCCAAGGCGTCGGCACCAAGATCGCGGGCGGTCTGCAGCAGATCAGCGAATTTCACGGTCTGGTTGCAGGAAACGCAGGGAATCGGTGTTTCGCCACTGACATAGCTTGCGGCAAAGGGATCGATGACGGCTTCACGAAAGCGGGCTTCGTAGTCGAGGACATAGTGCGGGATGCCGAGACGTTCGGAGACGCGGCGCGCATCCTCGATATCCTGACCGGCACAGCAGGAACCAGCCCGATGGGTCGATGCGCCATGGTCATAGAGTTGCAAGGTGACGCCAACGACATCATAGCCCTGGCGTTTGAGAATGCCTGCCACAACAGAAGAATCCACGCCACCAGACATGGCAACGACGATACGAGTGTCTTCCGGTCTTCCCGGCAGATCGAGATTATTCAATGTCATAAGCGGATCCGTTTTCGTCGCGGCATATAAGCGCAGCGCTTTGTCGGCTCTATATAGGGCATCGACCCGGACTTGCCAATAAGAGACCGTTTGAAACTCTACTGCGACGACCATCCAACGTGATTTTCTGCGCTGCCACACGATAGTGCGCTGCGCTCCGGTTCTCGCGATCCGCATTATTTGCCTCGCCGCAGCGACTTTGCGAACGCTTTTAAGAAGTGGGGTGGGAGAATTTTTTCTTGAGACAAGATTTTGCGTAACACTCGCTCCAAAACACCAAAATTCTGCGAGTTAGGCCAAAGTTTAACGAAAATATGGCCGATCCATTAACCGAAGTTACCAGAGAATGACTCGTGGTTTAGGCAATTATTAAAGCCCTGACTGTAATGTCAGCTGCGATAGGTCTTGAAGTTTAGTGTAGAGAGTACAATGACCGATCTTGTTCGACCGAGAGTAAAATACGTAATCGGCCCGGATGGCAGCCCGCTGACCATCGCCGATCTTCCACCCGCGAACACGCGGCGTTGGGTTATTCGCCGCAAGGCTGAGGTGGTTGCCGCTGTGCGCGGTGGTCTTCTTAGTCTTGAGGAGGCTTGCCATCGCTACACGTTGACGGTGGAAGAGTTCCTGTCCTGGCAGTCTTCGATCTCCGATCATGGGCTGGCTGGTCTCAGAACGACCCGGATACAGCAATATCGTCATTAGATGATGGTGCATGAATAGAAGGGGCTGGCCGCAAGGCCAGCCCCTTCGCTTATGCAATATTTTCTTCACGTATGATCAGATGCGTTGCCAGTGCCGATAGAATTGCCGATGCGGTGAAGAACCAGAGGCCTGGCTGGGCGATCGCAGTGGCAAGTCCGCTTGTCTTTGCACCGAAAATCACGAGAGCAACCAGCAATACGTCCAGCATCGACCATTTCGACAGGAAGCCGATCCACCGGTGCAGAACATGGGAGGCAGCGGGTATTCGCGCTGCTGCCAATTGTGCGACGGCAAGCTTTGTGACTGGAAGAATGACCGAAAAGACCCCGACGACGGACGCCAGCAACCAGTCGCCGCCCGTCCAGAGCGATCGAATTATACCCAGGAGCGAAGGGTTCTCGTCGAAAAGGTAAAGCCTGCTGACATTCATCAAGGGCATGGTCATCCCCAGGGCAAGCGAGAATGTGGCGATGAAGAGAAAGATGGGAATGAACGATCTTGTCGACATGCTGATCCCGAACCAAGGCTAACTCAGCTACGCATGAAGGAAATGCATGGCACCCGTCAAGCATGGCGACGACAAGACACACCGGATCACATTCACTTGTACCCGATTGACGCTTCCCATGGCTGGTCTCCATAGTTAGGGTACATGGTACCAGCAAACTGCTGGCCGTAACCAAGAGTATTTAGATACTTGATGATTTGATCGAACTTGGATTGATGCACCTTATGCGTACAAAATTCGGATTGCTGATTGTTTTCCTGGCCTTGGTTTCCTCGGCCCAGGCGCTCGAGACCGGCTCGCCGCCACTGCTCGCCCCGGAGCAGGAGCAGGCCAACGCCGCGCATTTGAGCGCGCAGGTTCTAACGTACTACCATTACAAGAAGGTCCCGTTGGACGACGCCTTGTCCGCCAAGATAATGGACCGGTACATAGACTTGCTGGACCCGGAACGCTTCTTTTTCCTTCAGTCCGATATTGATCAATTCATGACCAATAAGGATAAAATCGACGATGCCATTTTCAGTGATGATCTGAGCATTCCGTTTACCATCTTCAACGTGTTCGAGCAGCGCTATGTCGAGCGCCTTACATATGCGCGTGAATTGCTCAAGAATGGTTTCGATTTCAGCAAGAACGAAGAGTTCACACTTATCCGCGACAAGGAACCTTGGCCGAAAACGATGGAGGAGAGCCAAGACCTGTGGCGCAAGCGCGTGAAAAACGATTGGCTGCGCCTGAAACTGGCCGGTACGCCTGAGGCGACCATACGCGAAACCCTTGGCAAACGGTATGGAAACTCACTGGCCCGGGCCTACAAGTACAAGAGCGACGATGTCTTTCAGACATTCATGACTGCTTATACGAACTCGATTGAACCCCATACCGACTATCTGGGTGTTTCCGCGGCATCGGATTTCGACATTTCGATGAAACTCTCGCTCGTCGGCATCGGGGCGGTACTGCAGGAGCGCGACGAATATACAACCATACGGGAGCTGGTGCCGGGCGGACCGGCACAGCTGTCCGGCCAACTGGCGGTTGGCGACAGAATTGTCGGCGTCGCGCAGGGCAAGGACGGCACGCTGGTGGACGTTGTCGGTACCCGCGTCAATGACGTGGTGAAATTGATACGCGGCGAGAAGGCTACCGTCGTACGGCTGGATATCTTGCCATCCGATGCGGGACTTGACGGCAAGCATCGCCTGGTCACCCTGGTACGCGACAACATCAGTCTGGACAAACAGGCGGCCAAAAAAAGCGTTCAGATTGTCAAGGACGGCGATATCTCTCGGAAAATCGGCGTAATCTCGTTGCCCACGTTCTATGAAGATTTCGATGCGCGGCGGCGCGGCGACAAGGACTACCGTAGCGCAAGCCGCGATGTCGCCAGGCTGTTGGCAGAACTCGAGAAAGAAAAGGTCGATGGCGTCGTTATCGATCTGCGCAACAATGGCGGCGGTTCTTTGCCGCAGGCGATTGAACTGACCGGCTTTTTCGTAGGCAAAGGACCAGTCCTGCAGCAGCGCAACGGCGATGGGGAGATCAGGGTGAATGGCAACAAGCGCGCAACAGCCCTTTGGACGGGCCCGCTTGCCGTGCTCATCAACCGTGGTTCCGCCTCGGCTTCAGAGATTTTCGCCGCTGCAATACAAGACTATGGCCGGGGCCTCATCATTGGCGAACCGAGTTTCGGCAAGGGCACCGTTCAAACAGTGGTCGATCTGGACGAGGAAGCGCGCAACCCAAAGCCGGAATTCGGCGAACTGAAAATGACTGTCGCGCAATTCTTCCGTATCAATGGCGGCACCACCCAGCTTCGCGGAGTGACGCCGGATATCGTCCTGCCGGGGTTCGCGGACGAGGACAAATTGGGAGAGTCGAGCTACGACAATGCGCTGCCGTGGCTGCAAATCAAACCTGCAAACTACAAACGCCTCGGTGATATCAAAACGGTTCTGCCGGAGCTACAGAGCCGTCACGACGCCCGCGCCAAAACGGACAAGGATTTCAAGGATCTCGTTGAAGACGTGAACGAGCTCGATGACTTGCGCAACAAGCGGGTTATCTCACTCAACGAAGCTGAACGGCGTGCCGAGAGGGAGCGGCAGGTCAACCGACTGAAGGCGCGCGAGGCAGCAGACGGCAAGGGGTCCGTGTCACAGGCAGATCTTGTGTTTCAGGAAGACGGGCTGCAGGCCAACGAGCGCAGCTTGAGCGCAGATATAGCGAGTGAGAAGGCGCTGAAGGACGCAAAGGACGTTCTGCTGGATGAGACGGTCCATATTCTCAGCGATGCCGCAGATCTCACCAAAGTGAAATCGGCAAAAAACAATTGATTATTGGCGCCAGTATTGAGTTGCTGGCGCTACAAATGGCGAATGGTGCGGCAATGGCAGTTCAAATCAGTATTGATAAACAGGAAACGGGTAGCGGCGGGCGCTACGTAGCCGTGGTATCGGGACACGAGGCCGAGATGACGTTTTCACGTGCCAGCCCGCATCTGATCATCATTGATCATACGGCGGTGCCGGATGCGTTACGTGGCCAGGGTGTGGGGCAGGCCCTAGCGTTGCATGCGGTAGAAGATGCGCGGGCGGGCGGCTGGAAAATCATTCCGCTTTGCCCGTTCATGCGCGCGCAATCGCTGAGGCACGAGGAATGGACGGACGTCGTCCAGCAGAGATGAGGTCTTTTGGGAACGTTACACCCACGGGAACTGATTTCTCATCAAGTCTTCTGACTATCCGATCATCGCCCGCTTATCGGTGACGGGAATTTCTTCAATATCACGCGGCTTGCCATCGCGCTGCTCAAGTGCCTCAGCTTTGGCAAGTTCTGCCTCCGACTCTGCAAGAGCCGCTTCGGCATCATCCTTCTGGGCCTTCAGGTCTCGAATTGAATCAAACAGGTTGTCGCGGCGTTGACGGGCGGCCTTGGCAAACGTCGGATAGGCGAAATGCGTGGTGTCGGTAATGCCGGCCTTTTTTTCCTCGGACAGTATCTGCGCGTCCAATTCGGCAGCCATGCGTTCGAATTCGCCCATCATCAAATCAAGCTGGCCGAGTTGACGGCGCTTTTCCTTGACCTGAAAGAGCTTCAGCCGAACCAAACCTTCATGCGACTTCATACTCACTACCCCCTCAACACCTGTCAAAAGCCAGTACTCTGATCCTGCCAAAACGCTGGCGATCGATCATCCGGCGCCGTTTCACCCCGAATCACTTCGGAAAAATGAAACAAAAACTTAAAGGTTGCCCTGTCTGGTAACCTTTCCTTTACGTTCAGCATTAATCATACGCCTTAAGACTTAAAGCTCTGTAAATCAGCGCGGCAAGTTTTTAGACGGCGATTTTATCGAGTCGAATGAATCGCTTAAGGCCAGAACCTGATGCTGCGCCTTATGATTTTTGACCGGTGAGTTGACGTTATGAATCAATGCGGTGCCAATGATTTTTAAATCAAGAGTCAAAGACACTTGCAAAGCGGAATTAGATTTTGTTAACCATTCGGTGGCAATCTTAACGTTATGGAAACGGCTTGTTTCGCGACCTGACTTCGGGATTGCCCTGATCGAGGTTTCTTGGGCAACCCATTTCAGCGGCGGGAAAAGGGGAATGATATGCGGGTTCTTTTAATCGAAGACGACAGTGCAACGGCCCAGAGCATCGAACTGATGCTCAAGTCGGAAAGCTTCAATGTTTATACGACGGATCTGGGCGAGGAGGGTGTCGATCTTGGCAAGCTCTACGACTACGATATCATTCTTCTCGACCTCAATCTGCCGGACATGTCCGGCTATGAAGTTCTGAGGACGCTGCGCCTGTCGAAGGTGAAAACGCCGATCCTGATCCTTTCCGGCATGGCAGGCATCGAGGACAAAGTTCGTGGCCTCGGCTTCGGCGCCGACGACTATATGACCAAGCCATTCCACAAGGACGAACTTGTTGCCCGTATCCATGCGATCGTGCGCCGTTCCAAGGGGCATGCCCAGTCGGTCATCACCACCGGCGACCTCATCGTCAATCTGGATGCCAAGACGGTGGAAGTCACCGGCCAGCGCGTTCACCTGACGGGCAAGGAATACCAGATGCTGGAGCTGCTTTCGCTTCGCAAGGGTACGACGCTCACCAAGGAAATGTTCCTCAACCACCTCTACGGCGGTATGGACGAGCCGGAACTCAAGATCATCGACGTTTTCATCTGCAAGCTGCGCAAGAAGCTCGACAATGCATCCGGCGGTATCAACTATATCGAAACCGTCTGGGGCCGCGGCTATGTGCTGCGTGAGCCGGATGCATCGGATTTGCGCGAAATCGCTTAATCTCGCCAACACTTTACCAATGAAAACGGAGGCGATCGGCCTCCGTTTTTTGATTCTTCAAAGCATAAATTCTGTGCTGTACCGCTTGGCGAACGATCAGCAGCATGGTGTTCACCCCATCAACCCGTCAACGGCAATTCCATCAGGATTTCGGCGATGGAAGCACGATTGAACGGTTTCAGCAGATATCCGGCTGCACCAGCGCGTTTTGCCCGCATGATCCGGCTCAGGTCAACCTCGGGCAAGCAAAGGTATATCTTGCTGTTCTCACCGCCCGGCAGAGCACGGACCTGACTAATGATCTCAGGCGCGGGCATGTCGGATAGCGCGTCGTCGAGGATGATGATGTCGGGCATTTCAACACTACAGGCGGCGATCGTCTGATAGCCGGTATCGGCGGTTGTCACGACGGTCGTTTCATTGGCGATGAGCCTCCGTGCAACCTTCCTGACCACAGGAGATCCATCTACAATCATGCAGCGTAGCAATTGAAAAACTCCCCGCAAAACCCGAGTTGCGTTTGTCCCGCGACCAAGACTACCAGCCGTTGGGTGAATAAACACCCAAGGTTGATGGTAAATTTTTAGGACAACTTGCGCGATCAGCTACGCCGCCGTGAAGACAATCTCTTCGGGGCTGGCATGGATCGAGATAGTCATGCCGGCTTCCTGGGCCAGAAGCAGCGTATAGTAGGGCTGAACGCCGTGGGCATCGATCGGCTCTTCCGGAACCTTACCGCTGTGCAGTTCAAGGAATTTCGGCGGGACGCGCAGCATTGGACCACGGGAGGTCAGGACAAAGCGCGGCTGTGTTTCCGGAGTTTGCAGGGCAACGGACAATGTACCACCACGAGGCAGGGCCGCATTGGCGATCAGGACCAGATTGAGCAAGAGCTTCACCTTGTTCTTAGGCAGCAGAACCCGGGTACCCTCCCAACTCAATTCGGCTTTTTCGCCCTTCATATATTCATTGGCGACATTCTGCGCATCGCCGGTATCGATCTGAACCCCGGCGGAGCCGGCGGCGCCGAAAGCAATACGCGCAAACTGCAGGCGAGCTGACGCACTGCGTGCGCTGGATTTGATAAGGCTCATCGCATCTTCATCGGAACCGCCTTCTTCGAGCAATTCCAAACCATTATTGATGGCGCCAACGGGTGAAATGATATCGTGGCAGATGCGGCTGCTCAGGAGCGCTCCGAGGTCCGTTGCCGAGAGAATAACGGGCAATGTCATGGGGAAATCTCCTGAAGATTGGCTGGTGGTTCAGAGGCAGCCGCGAATCAGTAACACGCGAATCACTCCGATTTCTGGCCTATTTGGATACATAGCTCGGTCATGATCGGCAAGAACGTCTTGGCCAGCGCCTGTAAATGTTGAAATTTCGAGCTTTTTGCCATTCTTTGCAAGTCATTGAAATGCCAAGATCGATTCATAAACTTTTATACAAGGTTTAGCGCCTTAAAATGAATTCGATTTTAAAAGCAGGCGCAAGACCTGCTCATCCTTGCATCAGGCGTCAGGCAAAGAAGCGAACAGCCAAAAGGAATTATGATGGCGTCTCTACTCTTGTCTTTGAACCGCGGCTTCCTCCTCATTTTGACACTTGTGTCACTCGTTTTCGCCCAGGCGCAGACGGCGCGTGCGCAAGAAACCTATACGATGGAAGAAATCGTCAATTCGGGCCAGCGGTTCTTCGGATCGACTTCAGGCGGGCTCGCCACGGCTGTCGAAAAAGTCTTCCAAAGCTATGGCCTGCCCAACGGCTATGTTCTCGGGGAGGAAGGATCTGGCGCCCTTATCGGCGGCCTGACCTATGGTGAAGGTTCGCTCTACACCAAGAATGCCGGGGATCACAAAACCTTCTGGCAAGGCCCATCGATCGGTTGGGATTTCGGCGGACAGGGTTCGCGCGTGATGATGCTGGTCTACAATCTCGACGATGTGCAGAACCTCTATGGCCGCTTTATCGGAGTTGCCGGTTCCGCCTATCTTTTCGCCGGTGTGGGTTTCAATGTGCTCAAGCGGAATCAAGTCCTGCTCGTTCCGATCAGGACGGGCGTCGGTGCACGTCTGGGTGTCAATGTCGGCTACCTGAAGATTACTCAGACGGCGACGTGGAATCCTTTCTGATAAAATACACCATATTGTAATCGGGACGCGGACTCTTCAGTTCGCGTCTTTGCGTTTCATGGCCTGACTGTTAGTACGCCTTGTGCCAAGATAGATATCAAACAGGACCCTGATCGTGATCCAGTCTGCACTATATTTTGCTTTCGGATTCCTGAGCGCCGTGCTGGTGGCGCTTTTGGTTGCGCCGCCCATCTGGCGCCGGGCGACATTGCTCACACGCAAGCGTGTCGAGGCGGAAACTCCGCTGACGCTCAACGAGATACAAGCCCAGCGGGATGGCCTGCGCGCCGAACATGCGATCGCCGAGCGGAAGCTCGAGTTGATGCTGGAGAGCTCCCGCGAAAAAGCTGCACTGCAGTTGGTCGAACTCGGCGAGAAAGAGCGGCTCATGCGCAATCTCACCTCTGAACTTGCAGCGCGCGATGCGGTGATTGCCGAGTCACGATCGTCATTCGCCGATCGTGAAAAGGAACTGGAGAAAGCTGCGGCCATGATCACAGGGCATGAACGATTGATCGAGCAAAAATCAGCCGAACTCGAACTCGCGCAACGCCGCGTGTCCAGTGTCGCGATGAATGCGGACAGTTTTCAAATCGAAGTCGCAGCGCAATCGGCCCGGATCGACAATCTTTTGGATGATCTGAAAGAGGCCCGGCAGGATAAGCGCGACAGCGACAACCTGAGGCTACGGGCGGAAGCAGAGATCAAAGCACTACAGCACTCGCTGGCGCAGGAAACCCAGCGAAGCGCCGAGCTTGAGAAACGCCAGAGCGCGCTGCTCAGGCAAATTTCCGATAGCGAGGCCAAGCTTTCAAGGCGCGAGAAGGAAATCGAGCGGATCAATGAACGTTTGCGCAAGGTGCTCGCCGAAGGCCGCAGCCAGGGATCTTCCGTTCTGGATACGCCGCGCGGCAAACAGGCGCTGGTGCAGGCGCAGGAAACCGAGCGCTTGCGCGAAGAGATGAATACGCTTGCCGCGCAGGTCGTTGCCATGGTCGCTCGGCTGGAGGGCCCAACCTCGAAGGTCAACGAACTCATGATGAAAGCCGAGAGCGAAACGTCCCCGGTCCATGATGAAAACGGCGAAATCATCGTGAGCCTGGCCGATCGCATTCGGGCTTTGCAGGCGGCGGCTTCAGAATCTGTCACAGCTGAATAGAGCTGGCTCTGAAAAGACTAAACTTGCTCTAGTGACCAGAAAAACGGCCGAAACGCGACAGTGCGATGCCCGAAGCTGTCGCGACGTTCAGGCTGTCGAAGCTCATGGACATAGGGATTCTCACTGTCTTGAGTTTTTGCAAGAGCAGCTTTGGTAGGCCGTCGCCTTCTGTGCCCAGAAGCAGCGCAACGCGCCGCGAGGGCCTGGCGTCGTAAATATTGGTGGTGCCGGCGGGGCTGAGGGCAAAAATGTCGAACCCGGCCGTTTGCAATTTGGCCACGATGGTTTCGATAGATCCTTCCCTGGCAAAGGGGACTTTCAATGCCGCGCCGACCGATACGCGGATGGCCTTGCGGTAAAGCGGATCGCAACTGGTTTCGTCCATCAAAATGCAATCCGCTTCGAAGGCGGCTGCGTTGCGAAAGATCGATCCCATGTTATCGTGATTTGAAATGCCGCACAGAACGACCGCTAGAGCCTCGTCCGGCATTATATCGATCAGCGCATCGATGGATCGCGGCGTGCTGCGGCGGCCGACGGCGAGGATGCCGCGATGCATCGGAAAGCCAGCAATTACATCCATAACCTCGCGGGACACGCAATAGATCGGTACATCAGGCGGGCAAAGCTCGAGTTGCCGGGTCAGTCCGGCAAGCCGGTTTTCAAGTATAAGAAGCGATTCCACCGCGAACGCCGGGTTGGACAACAGGACATTGAGGACAACCTTGCCCTCGGCGATGAACCGGCCCTCGCGCCCGACGAGATCCCGTTCACGCACATTCCGGTAGGGCGCGAGCCGGTCGTCCTCAGCATCGGTGACGCGGGTTACCCGATGTTGCGGCCAGTCGTGCTCTTCCGGCACCCGTGTTTTCACGACTGCGACGCGAGCCCGGCGCGGGCCTCGCCAGCCATGCGCACGAGCGTCATGTGCATATCCTTGGCAGAATTCAGTGGCTCCTGGAAAAAGATACGCAGGACGTCGTCACCGTCGGCCAGATCGAAGCCATCGGCGTCGATACCCGTCATGCGCCACTTGCCATTGGGTGCCTTGGCATAAAAGCGGGCATAAAGCGCGATAGCATCGGCATGGTCCTCGTTCATGTGGTCGACGGCGCCCCGTTCCGCGGCCGCGAGTTCATCGTTGACCGGGCTGAGGCTAAGCCAATCATTCGCTGACAATTGATAAGCCTGGCCAAAGCCGCCATTCAGCTTGGCGCTTTCAGGTTCCAGCCGGAAAAAGCGAAAATCACCTAGGCCAACATAGAGCTTGGCCTTAGGCAAGTGGGAAAGATAGCGCCATGCAATGCGCGCGTGTTCCGGCGTATCGCGGGCAATTTCTCGCGCCCTGGCGGTTATCGTCATCCGCGGATGGGCGAGTGGGTCACCTTTGCCGGGGTCGCCGACCAAAAGCGAGCACCGACGATCGGCTAGCAGTGCCGGTGTGTGTGCGGCGAGGGCCGAAACAAGGATGATTGGTGCGCCATCATGATCCGTCGAGACGCCCACGCGCGTGGCAATCGGAGCGCCGGACTGGGGATCGAGCGTCGCAATCACGGCATGGCGCGCGGTCCGCATCAACGTGCGTGCAAGGCGTATTGCATTGTCGTCAATCTCGCGAAGGACGTCTTTTTTTTCGCTCACGTCTCATCCCTCAAACCGGCCATCTTGCCGATTGATAGTTTGTCACACGGGTTGGAACAAGCCCTGTGTAGAGAGGTAGCGAGGGTGGACCGGGAATATCAGGCTGCGATCGCCCGATTATCGTTAAGGCCGATATCGTTCATGCAATCGGCCAGCAGATCAAGATCGACCGGTCCGATCGTGCACAAAACCGGCGCAACATCTTCAACCGGAATTTGTAACGCCATGAGTTCGACAAGCGCTGCCATAAGCGATTCGCGAGTATCGTAGCGGACTGACTGATTGCGCATAGTGTGCCTTACGAGCTTGGGCAGATGCACAAAGTTTAGGGCAAATGTGGTAAACAAGTTCTTAATTTTGCCATTATTGAAATTTTTTTGCTGTTGAAATGAATAAAATAACGGCATATTTTCAAATAGATGGTAATGTCGTATATCACAATGATGATCATTGCCATTGTTTGGCCCTAAATCGCATCAATCTGTCAGCAACTTCACCAGCAGGATTAACAGCGATGAGAAATGCTTCGTGAACGGCGTCGGTAGGGGAAAACTCCATTCTGTTATAGGCATTGTTGCGGCGGCCGGTCTCGTCACCGGTTGTACGACGAGCCAGAACTCAGGCAAATTATCCGCCGGTCTGACGACGCATTCGGGTACCAAAACTACTTCTTACGCCTATACACCGAAGGACAAGGAATGCCTTGAACGGGCGATGTTCTTCGAGTCCAATCGCTCGAGCAAGGAAGGCTTGCTTGCGGTCGGGACCGTGGTGATGAACCGCCTCGATTCAGGCAAATGGGGAAATTCCATCTGCGGCGTGGTGGGTCAGAAAAACCAGTTTGCGCCGGGCGTGCTATCGCGGCCCATGCGTTCAGTGGCAATGCCAGACGTGCAAGCTGCTGCGGACGCCGTGCTCAAGGGTGAGCGCAATCCCAAAGTGAAGAACGCGATGTATTTCCATACTGCGGGTCTTCGCTTCCCCTACAAGAACATGCATTACACTGTCGTCGCGGGCGGCAATGCATTCTATGAAAAACGTGACCGTTATCATTCAGCCGATATAGCTTCGAATGATGCTAGCCGAGCGATTGCCAATGCCTATATCGCCAGCACGAGAATGGCAGGGGGTAATGTGCAGATGGCCAGCGCTGCGCCGGCTACTGCGACGATGTCCACAGCGACTTCAGGTCGTGTTGTGAAGGATACCAGCCAACAGCCAATCGTTGTCGCTCAGGCTGACCTTCCCTTACCACCCCAAATGGCATTTGCCAGCGACAGGGTAGCAGTACCGGTTGATCCTCCGGCGCAGGCAATGGAGTACACGGCTCCGCAACCTGTAACGATGCCAGCCGCGACGGCAGAGGGAAGCCTGCAGACCAGTGCGCTGGCCTATGAGGCGCCGACCGCAAAGAAGGTGGATGCGATCGGCCAGATGCTTTTGGCGCAGGATCGTCCAAGCACCCTCAACTGATTTTCATGCGAACTATTCGGACACCAAATAGTGGTGAGCCCATTCACTATGGGGAATAACTTGTCCTATGGCGTATTGGAAAGACAACACCGTCATGTGGTCCGGAGACGTGGCGCAGGTGTAGGACAAATGATACCATTCGCCCTTGCTGCGGAAAGCTGCACCGCCTGAGCGGATCTTGTCGCCTTTGATCTTCGGCTCTTCAAAAGCATAGGCGACCAGTTCGTCCGCTACCAGTTTGGCCGGATCCTTGTGGATGCGCTCCATTGCCTCGAGATCACAGCGCTGTTCGAGCCGCGTTTGCGGGTCCAGCCGCTTCAGCTCTTCCGCAGCGCCATTGTCCATAGCGCGTGCCGGACTTGCCAAGGCGGTCGACACCAAGAGCATGGCGCTTATTGTTCTCATCGTGGGCGGCTTTCATCGTGTGAACGCAAAGGACGAGTCGTTGGTTCTGGTCCCGGCGCGGTATTGATACCAACCGGATTGGGACTAAATTATGAAAGCCCGCTGGCCTGCATAAAACGGCAGTGTTCCCCCTCAACTAGCGGATTTCTTGCTCCCATCGCCGTTCGCATCGATATAGGCATAGATGTAGGAAAACGACGGCTGTGCGCGATTGGCGGGCTCGACCAATCCCGCAACGCTACCGAGTGACGCGGCGTAGTTGTTGCAGTTATAGCCGAACATGCGCCACATGGGCGGATTGGCAAGATCTTCCTGCACTTTACCAAGCAATTGCTGGTACTGACTTTCGGTCAGCGATACGCGATACGCCGCGTTCGGCGTGAGATGGCAGTCGGCATAGCTCGGCATCAGATCCGAGGGCATCGGGACAATCGCGCCGGCATACAACCCAGCAAGACTGCCTTTCGGGAAGAGACCGGTATAAAGGCGCGTCACCGGATTGCCTTTGGCGTCCAATCGCCCAAAAACCACATAAAGATGACCGCTCGGTATGCCGGGAGAGAAACGCTGGCGGAACTCGATATAGGCGGGATCACCGATTCTTGTGCGATTGGCGGTCAGTTTCGCCGGTGAGCCATTGGGGTTACCGTGCGGAGCGCAGCTGAGCTGCGGCGTTTCAGGGGCATAGGCCGATACCGTTATGGCGCTGGTGGATTGGGGGACTGACTGACAGGCTGTGAGGGAAATTGCGGCGATGCTGGCGATGATTGCTTGGAGTGTTACTGGAGGCACGATTAACCTTTTCTCGGTTGGTCAGTAGACATAAGGCAGGACACGCCACGTGCGCGCGCGGTATCGGCTATACTCCTCTCCAAATGCTTCCTGCAGCATCGCTTCTTCCGGGCCTATCCGAGAAAAAAACAGATAGCCGAAGCCAACAATGCCAGCCAGGCCGGCGACATAGTTCGGGAGGAGCAGCGCCTGGGTCAATGCCATGAGCCAGAACGCGGTATACATCGGGTGACGCAGATATTTGTAAATGCCCGTGGTGATGAGCTTGTGGTCCTGCTTCAACTGCAGCGATACGGACCACATTTTTCCCAGCGCCTTGTGCGTGAGACGGAACATGATCAAGGAGAGAATTCCGGAGGCAATACCAAGCAGAAAAAGCGTAGAGCTTGCCGGGTAGGATGCAAAACGTGGCTGGTCGGTCATAACGTAGATTGCTGGAATGATACCGAGGCCGGCGAGGGAAACCGCCAGTCTGGCCGTATCGGCGCCCTTCCGCCGATCGACCTTGAGGTTCACCTTGCGCGCGCGTCGATCGAATGGACGGCGCAGCGCATACCAGGCAACGACATGGAGGACCCACAAGACCTTGCCGGCAGAAACAAGAGAGATCATGTGGTGGCAGTTCCAGCAATGTTTAGTTTTGCCGGGGATGGTGTGTTCTGATCACAGCGCAGGCCACCCAACGCGGCGACATCGGCGAATTGTTCCGGACCACATAAAATGGCATGCCATGAGTAATGGGTGCGCTTTTCAACACCGAAAACAAACTGGCGATGCACGCGAAAGAAATCCCGTCGAATAGATTTATAGGCCTCATCGCAAAGTTGGTTGCGGAAACGCACTCTCACCAGGATGGGCGATTTTCCATCTTTTATCTTTAAGTCCCGCACGGGATCAGATTGATAGAAATTCATTGGGTCCGTCAGCGATTGCACGTCGATCCAGACCGTTTTGCTTTTTGCAACGGTCTCGACACTTTCGCGCAGGGTGCGAGCAGCAGGATGCAACGCTACCTTCAACAGACTGGACCCGACAGTGAGCAGGCCATATCTGCGGGAACCCTCGCGGCGAAGGGCGGCATCGAGAATCGGAAGTGCGCAGACGGCGCCCAGGCTATGAGCTGCAACGACGATTTCTGTGCCGGGTGGAGCATTGCTTATACGGTTGGCCGCATCGGTGATGACGCGATCCAGCTTCCGCATCACATCCGGACGTTTACCCCGCGCCATATCACGGGCAAACGTCCAGTCATCCATGAGGAGCAGGAAATGGAGCTTCGAGGCAGCAAGCCAGAACAACAGGATGGCGGTCATCAAGGCTATCACCGGCGCGACCGGTACGCTGGTCTGGTTGTACACCATGGCCAGGCGCCCGGTGCCGTAGGATGCACCCAGTATTACCAAGCAGATCAACAATGGATAAACGAAGAACAGGGCATAGCGCCAACTCGTCGCAACAAACCGGAAGAACGTCCCGGTGAGGATAAAATCAAGCAGGGCGATAATTCCACTCAGCAACCGCCTTAGCGGATTTCTGGAGGCGTAGAAAAGGGTGATGTCGCCCAATCCGTAGAGGATGAAATCCGTATCAGCCGACCAGCCTTCGCCTGAAGTATGCAGACTGAATTCGCCGGTTGCGATCCCGCCATCGGTCGAGGAAACGCGCAGCGGTTCAGACTGAGTCAAGGACATGTCGTAGACAGGGGCGGTCTTGGCCGCTTCGCGAGTAAAGCGGCGATGATGAGCCTCTACAGGCATATGCTCAAAGCCTGGTAATAGGACGACCAGACGATTGATAACGGACATCTGCAACCTTTTCTCGTCGGGTATAATCGGTGTCAGCGGCCTATGACAACTCTACCAAAGATTCTAGATGACCGACGTTAACAGAACATCGCCGGCGCGTAAAAGTTGCAACCCACAATTCGATTTATGCGTCAACTTGCCTCTTCATTTTGGAGCCATCCGGATTGCGCCATCAAGACGGATAGTCTCGCCGTTAAGCATCGGATTTTCAATGATGTGCAGGGCGAGAGCCGCATATTCCTCCGGCTTGCCAAGTCTTGACGGAAATGGGATTGCGGCAGCCAGGGAATCCTGAACCTCTTGCGGCATGGCGAGCAGCATCGGCGTTCCGAAAATGCCGGGCGCAATAGCCATGACACGAATGCCGAAACGCGCAAGTTCGCGCGCAGCGGGTAGGGTCAGGCCGGCTATACCGGCTTTGGACGACGCATAGGCCGCCTGACCGATCTGGCCGTCGAAAGCGGCAACGGATGCGGTGGAGATGATCACACCGCGTTCGCCCGTTTCGAGCGGATCGAGCTTTGAAGCGGCATCGCTGACAAGCCGGAGCATATTGAACGAACCTATGAGATTGACCTCGATGACGCGTCGATAAAGGTCAAGATCGTGTGGGCCATCACGACCGACGATGCGCCCCGCATTGGCTATACCGGCGCAGTTGACGAGAATGCGCGGCGTTCCGATTTCGCCGATCACGCGCGCAACAGCCTTCTCGGCGTCCTCTGCGCTCGACACGTTGCAACTGAAGGCCAATCCGCCGATCTCATTTGCGACGCTCTGCGCGGCATCAAGATTAATGTCGAAAAGGGCGATTTTCGCACCTTTTGCCGCCAGCGCGCGGGCAGTCGCTGCTCCCAAACCCGAGCCGCCACCTGTTACAATTGCCACATGTCCGTTCGTATCCATGATCGTCTCCGATGCTCGTTGCTGCCTTCTCGCATGGGCCTAGCCGGTTATCCAGCCGTTTCGGTGTTTCCTGCTGTCAAAATCACTCCCTGCCGCGCAAGTATGAGGCACCCCGCGACGCGTCATAGTAAAAGCGAGTGGACGGATTTTTAGGGATTTTCACTTTTTTTTTGGCATGAAGGCAGAGATTCTCCAGAATCCAGTATTATCGGCGTTTCGATGGGTTGACTGCGAATAAATCTGCTTGCATTGCGACATGGCAAAGGCTTCCATGCAACCTTCGTTGTAGGCATGGGGGTCTGCAACACAAAAAAACCTCTGAAGGTGGAAAAGATGAATACCTACAAGAAACTCCTTGCGGCGACCGCGCTCGCAATGCTGACAGGTGGGCTGATGGCAGGTGGAGCCGCAGCCAAGTCGTTAGTCTTTTGCTCGGAAGCTGCCCCAGGCGGTTTTGATCCGGCGCTTTATACGGGTGGTGAGACACTCGATGCGACAGGACAAGCCGTCTTCAACAAGCTGGTGGAATTCAAGCCGGGAACGTCGGAAGTTGAACCAGCTCTCGCTGATAGCTGGACGATCTCCGATGACGGCCTGGAATACACGTTCAAACTTCATCCAGGCGTCAAGTTTCAGACAACAAGCTATTTCACGCCATCGCGTGAGCTAAATGCAGACGATGTTGTGTTTTCCTTTGAACGGCAGAAGGAAGGCAGCCCTTGGGCCAAATATGTCGACGGCGCTTCCTACGAATATTTTGAAGGCATGGACTTCCCGAAGCTGATCAAGTCAGTGGAAAAAGTCGATGACCTGACTGTGAAGGTCACGCTGACCAAGCCCAACGCACCAATGCTTGCCAACCTTGCCATGGACTTTTCGTCCATTGTTTCCAAGGAATATGCTGACAAGCTGATGGCTGACGGAACACCGGGAAAGTTCAACGAACAGCCGGTTGGTACGGGCCCATTCCAGTTCGTGGACTATCAGCTCAACACTGCTATCCGCTACGAAGCCAATCCTGAATACTACAAAGGCAAGGTCAAGCTCGACAACCTGATCTTCGCGGTTACGCCTGATGCGGCTGTTCGCGTGCAGAAGCTCAAAGCCGGCGAATGCCAGCTCACGATCTATCCGGATCCGGCAGATGTGGAAGGCCTGAAGGCTGATTCAAACCTGAATGTCATCCAGGAAGAAGGCCTGAACGTTTCGACGCTTGCCTACAACACAACCCAGGCGCCGTTCGATAAGCCGGAAGTGCGCAAGGCACTCAACCAGGCAATCGACAAGAAGGCCATCGTCGACGCGGTTTATCTCGGTCAGGGCACACCGGCGATCAACCCGATCCCCCCAACGATGTGGTCCTACAACAAGTCGATCAAGGATGACGAATACAATCCTGAAGCGGCAAAGGCAGCACTCGAAAAGGCTGGCGTAAAAGATCTGTCGATGAAGATCTGGGCAATGCCGGTTGCACGTCCCTACATGCCAAACGGCCGTCGCACTGCCGAACTGATCCAGTCGGATTTTGCCAAGGTTGGTGTCAAAGCGGAGATCGTTACCTTCGATTGGCAGGAATACCTGAAGCAGGCTTCCGATCCAAAGCATGATGGTGCGGTCATCATTGGCTGGACCGGTGACAATGGCGATCCGGATAACTTCCTTGCAACCCTGTTGTCCTGCCAGGCTGTTGGTACGTCCAACCGCGCTGCATGGTGCAACAAGGAGTTCACGGATTTGATCAACAAGGCGGCTGTCGTCTCCGATCCTGCAGAGCGTACCAAGCTCTACGAAGAGGCGCAGGTTGTATTCAAGCGTGAAGCACCATGGGCAACGCTCGCTCATTCGCTCGTTACGACGGCTATGACGAAGAACGTATCTGGCTATGTCCCGAGCCCGCTCGGTGTTCATAACTTCGCCAGCGTCGACGTCGCAGAGTAAATCTACTCCAGCGGTACCGGCTTCGGCCGGTACCGCATTTTTATCAGGTCACCATGTTTCGCTATATCGCGTCCAGAGTGCTGCTACTCATTCCGACATTTATCGGCATCAGTTTTGTGGCCTTTATTTTCATTCGTTTGTTGCCCGGCGACCCAGTCATCGCACTTGCGGGGGAACGCGGCATGACGCCGGAACGGCATCAATTGCTGATGGACCAGTTCGGCTTCAATAGGCCCATATGGGAACAGTACTTTTCGTTCCTATGGGGTATTTTCCATGGAGATTTCGGGACGTCGATCGCCAGCAAGCGGCCCGTACTCGCGGATTTCCGGGCGCTTTTTCCGGCAACACTGGAGCTTAGTATCTGTGCCATGCTCTTTGCCGTGATCATCGGCATCCCGGCAGGTATCTTCGCCGCGGTCAAGCGCGGTTCGATATTCGACCAGTTGAGCATGGGCATCGCACTCGTCGGTTATTCGATGCCGATCTTCTGGTGGGGTATTCTCCTGATCATCCTTTTTGCCGGTATATTGCATTGGACGCCGGTGTCAGGACGAATGGACCTCATCTATTTCTTCAAGCCAACCACAGGCTTCATGCTGATAGATAGCCTGATTTCAGGTGGTAAAGGCGCATTCAAATCGGCTGTTTCGCATCTGATTCTGCCGACAATCGTGCTTGGAACGATCCCGCTCGCTGTCATTGCCCGTCAGACTCGTTCAGCGATGCTGGAGGTGTTGGGTGAAGACTACGTGCGCACAGCCCGGGCAAAAGGCCTGGAACCCAAGCGCGTCATTGGTGTGCATGCTCTTCGCAATGCGATGATCCCGGTCATAACGACGATCGGTTTGCAGATGGGGCTGCTTATGGCCGGCGCAATCCTGACCGAGACCATCTTTTCCTGGCCTGGCATCGGCAAGTGGATGATCGATGCCATCTCCCGCCGCGATTACGTCGTCGTGCAGGGAGGTCTCATGCTCGTGGCGCTGATCGTCATGGTCGTCAATCTGATTGTTGATCTGCTCTATGCGGTTATCAACCCGCGTATTCGCGTAAAGTGAGGAACCCGTGACCAACGAAGTTTCCCCGCCCGTACCGCTTGCCTCGTCCCAGTCTTCGGGCCGTATGGCGCGGTTTTCGGAATTCTGGTTCTATTTCAGCGTCAACAAGGGCGCGGTGATAGGTTTTGCCGTCCTCGTCCTTCTGGTGCTGGTCGCCATATTCGGTCCGCTCATCGCGCCGCATGCTCCCTACCAACAGTACCGTGATGCTTTGCTAACGCCGCCGTCATGGCAGGTGGGCGGCAAGGAGCAGTTTTTGCTTGGCACCGACGCCGTGGGCCGAGACCTGCTTTCCCGCCTGATCTACGGCGCGCGTTATTCGTTGTTCATCGGCTTGATCGTCGTGACGTTCGCGATGATCACCGGCGTTATTCTCGGTGTGCTGGCTGGCTATTTCCGTGGCTGGGTCGATACGCTGATCATGCGCATCATGGATATCATCCTGGCGTTTCCGCCGCTGCTGCTGGCCCTTGTGCTCGTGGCTATTCTGGGCCCCGGTCTTTTCAATGCGATGATCGCAATTGCTCTCGTTCTGCAACCGCACTTTGCCCGCCTCACGCGTGCGGCGGTCATGAGCGAAAAGAACCGCGAATACGTCATTGCATCGAAACTGGCAGGCGCTGGCCACCTTCGCCTGATGTTCAAGACGATCCTGCCGAATTGTCTCGCGCCGCTGATCGTGCAGGGAACATTGTCGTTTTCCAATGCTATTCTCGAGGCGGCAGCGCTCGGGTTCCTCGGCATGGGTGCCCAACCGCCAACACCGGAATGGGGAACGATGCTGGCCGAAGCGCGCGAATTCATCCTGCGCGCCTGGTGGGTCGTGACCTTCCCTGGCCTGGCAATCCTGATCACCGTCCTTGCGATCAATCTCGTTGGCGATGGTCTGCGCGACGCCCTCGATCCTAAGCTGAAAAGGAGCTGAGGTATGGCGCTGCTTGAAATCAAAAACCTGTCCGTTGGTTTTGACACCAACGCCGGCCTGTTCATGGCCGTGCAGGGCATCGATCTTTCGGTCGACGCTCGCGAAGTTCTGGCGATTGTCGGTGAATCCGGTTCGGGTAAGTCTGTTGCCATGCTGGCCGTGATGGGCCTTTTGCCGAAGACCGCAACCGTCACCGCCGACAGCATGACATTCGATGGCCATAACATGTTGACGATGACCGGCAAACAGAGGCGAGAAATCGTCGGCCGAGACGTCGCTATGATCTTCCAGGAACCGATGGCGAGCCTCAATCCCTGCTTTACAGTCGGCTTCCAACTGGAGGAGGTGCTGCGCTTCCATATGAAGATGGATGGTCCGACGCGGCGCAAGCGCGCGATCGAATTGTTCAAGCAAGTCGGCATCCCGTCGCCGGAAGAGCGATTGAACTCCTTCCCGCATCAGATGTCCGGCGGCCAATGCCAGCGCGTCATGATCGCCATTGCCATTGCCTGCAATCCGAAGCTGCTGATTGCCGATGAACCGACGACGGCGCTCGATGTGACGATCCAGAAGCAAATTCTCGACCTTCTCGTGAGCTTGCAGGCGAAGCACGGCATGGGTCTGATCATGATTACGCACGATATGGGTGTCGTTGCGGAAACCGCGGATCGCGTGATTGTTCAATATAAGGGCCGCAAGATGGAGGAGGCCGATGTGCTCTCGCTATTCGAGGCGCCCAAAAGCCCCTACACCCGTGCGCTTCTGTCTGCCCTGCCGGAGAATGCGACTGGCGACCGTCTGTCAACGGTTGCGGATTTCATGAAGAATGAAGCCGCCAATGCAGGAGCGGCGC
Organism: Phyllobacterium sp. 1468; assembly: GCF_031455525.1. NCBI lineage: Bacteria > Pseudomonadati > Pseudomonadota > Alphaproteobacteria > Hyphomicrobiales > Phyllobacteriaceae > Phyllobacterium > Phyllobacterium sp. 1468. Next base: position 233,833 of record NZ_JAVDSX010000005.1, read on the forward strand.
CATGAGCGAGATCGTACTCGAGGGCCGCAATATCGTCCGCGACTACCATGTCGGCGGCGGTCTGTTTGGCAAGCAGAAGACCGTGCACGCGGTCAAGGGCGTCAGCTTTACCCTGGAAAAGGGCAGGACCCTTGCCATCGTGGGCGAGAGCGGTTGCGGAAAGTCGACGCTGGGCCGGATACTGACGCTGATCGATCCCCAAACGTCCGGCGAACTTTTGATCGACTGCAAGCCTATCAATATCGCCAGGGATCGCGTCACGGCGGAGATGCGCCGCAAGGTGCAGATCATCTTCCAGAATCCCTATGGCTCACTCAATCCGCGCCAGAAGATCGGTGAAGTTCTGGGCGAACCCTTGTTGTTGAACACCAACAAGACGGCCGCCGAACGGCGTGATCTGGCCATGCAAATGCTGGTGAAGGTCGGGCTTGGTCCGGAGCATTATAATCGCTATCCGCACATGTTTTCCGGAGGTCAGCGTCAACGCATAGCCATCGCCCGCGCGCTCATGCTGAGCCCGAGCCTGCTCGTGCTGGATGAGCCGGTCTCTGCGTTGGATCTTTCGGTACAAGCACAGGTTCTTAACCTGTTGGCGGATCTGCAGGACGAGTTCAATCTTACCTACGTCTTCATCAGCCACGATCTTTCTGTGGTGCGCTACATCGCCGACGAGGTGATGGTGATGTACTACGGCGAAGTGGTTGAATATGGCTCGCGGGAAGAAGTGTTTGCCAACCCGCAGCACAGCTATACGAAGACGCTGTTTGCGGCGACGCCAAAGTCCGATGTGGAAAGCATCCGGGCGCGTCTGGCCAAGAAGAAGGCTGCATGACATGACCAAAAAGCAGCCGATCACCACAGCACCCAAGGATGGCAGCAAGGTTCAGGTGTTCTGGACTGACGAGGACGGACAGGAAAACGAGTCCATCGGCCAGTACCGTTCGCTGGATCGCCTGAAGGCCACGGGCGGCCAGTGGGACGAAACGGATGCCGGCTGGTGGATATTCACGGATTCGAACACGCAGAAAAAAGTCGTGCCTCATTCCTGGCAGCCAGCCGGGAAATCCGGCGACGAGGATGCTGAAGAAGAGTAGCCTAGAGCAAATTTTGTCTATTCAGAGCCAGTTCTGTTTCCCGGATGGCGAGGCAATCCACACGGCAGGTGGCGAGGCCGATGTTTATCCGTCGGACGACGCTGCCTGACAAAGTGGGTGCCCGCCAGCCCGAAACCCAAAGCGCCGGGTGAATTTGGCCCAATTCCTTCGGGCTTCGGCTTCGTCCGATGGAAAGACATCGACCTCGCCAAATCCCTCGACCTTGAACCAAATTCCCTCCGGCAGAATGGCTCTGAATAGACAAAATTTGCTCTAGTGTCTCTGGTGCTTTAACAAGCCGCGCACGATGTCATCGGCGGAGATCATCCCGAGAAATGCGCCGTTTTCCACGACGCCCACATCGCCACTGTTTTTCGCGATCGCTTGCATGATTTCGCGCACAGGCGTTTCCGGACGCGCTGTAGCCGCAAAGGGCCTGCCGGCGGGACGCGTGCGGTCAAGGGGAACCATGATATCGGCGGCAGTAAGGACACCAAGCGGATTCATGTTGGCGACAAAATCCGCAACATATTCATCGGCCGGATTAAGCAGGATATCTTGAGCTGTACCGCACTGGATGATCCGTCCGCCTTCCATGATGGCGATGCGATTGCCAATTTTCATGGCCTCGTCGAGATCGTGACTGACGAAAACGATCGTCTTCCTCAGGCGCTCCTGCAGGCTGAGAAGTTCATCTTGCAGGCGGGTTCGAATAAGCGGGTCGAGCGCTGAAAAGGGCTCATCCATCAGCAGGATCGGTGCACCTGTCGCGAAAGCGCGCGCAAGGCCGACACGCTGCTGCATGCCACCGGAGAGTTCGCCGACCTTACGCTTGGCCCAGTCCTTGAGGTTGACCAGTTCGAGCTGCTGCTGCACTGCTTTCGCGCGCTCTTCCTTTGGAACACCCGAGAGCTCCAGCCCGAACCCGACATTCTCTTCAACTGTACGCCAGGGCAGGAGACCGAATTGCTGGAAAACCATCGAAACAAGGTGCTTGCGCAAATCCCGCAAAGTTGTCTTGTCAGCCTTGCCCACATCGATTGACCGCCCATTGTTATGGACGACGACGGAGCCGCGCGAGATAGGGTTAAGGCGGTTGATGGCGCGCAGGAGCGTCGACTTACCGGAGCCCGAGAGCCCCATCAACACGACTATTTCTCCTTCAGCGACGGTTAAAGTGCAATTGTGAACGCCAAGCACATGCCCTGTCTCGGCCTGGATATCCGAGCGGCTTTTTCCCTGATCGGCCAAGAACAGCGAACCGTCAGTCTTCTTGCCAAAAATGATACAGACATTATCCAGTGTGATTGCGGTCATTCACCTGGCTCCTTGCCGGGACGGAAGATACGGTCGAGTATGATGGCGACGACCACAATGACCAGGCCTGCTTCGAAGCCCAGGGCCGTGTTCACGGAGTTCAGAGCACGAACGACCGGAACGCCAAGGCCATCTGCCCCGACCAGTGCCGCGATGACCACCATGGAGAGCGACAGCATGATCGTCTGGGTAAGTCCAGCCAGGATTTGCGGCATGGCGTAGGGCAGTTCGATCTTCCATAGCAGTTGGCGGGAGGATGCACCGAATGCCTCGCCGGCTTCGATCAAATGGCGGGGTGTCGAGGAAACGCCGAGATGGGTGAGGCGGATGGGAGCTGGCAAAACAAAGATTGCTGTTGCAATCAGGCCGGGCACCATACCTATGCCGAAGAAGACGATGGCGGGAATGAGATAGACGAAGGTGGGCAATGTCTGCATCAGGTCGAGTACGGGCCGGATCCCAGCATAGAACTTCGGTCGGTGCGCGGCGATAATGCCGATGGGTACGCCGATGCCCATGCATAGGATGCACGAGGAGAGCACCAGGGTCAGGGTCTCCATTGTTTCTTGCCAGTACCCCTGATTGAGGATGAACAGGAAGCCAAGAATGGTGAGAAGCGTGACCGCTATGGACCGGCGCAGGGCGTAAGCGATGGCGGCGAAAATCGCGACCATGATCAGGGGATGTGGATATTTCAGTACAAACATCAGGCCGTCGATGAACGCCTGCATGACAGCGGCAAGTCCATCGAAAAATCCGGCAAAATTAGTGGTGAGCCAATCGACGGCCGCTTTCGCTGTCCTGCCAACCGGAATCTTGTCTTGCGTTAACCAATCCAAACCAAAACCATCCCCACAATGAGTAAGTGAAAAGAGCAGCCCGGCCAGTGCGCCGGGCGGCTCATGTTCTCTGGTCTCTGATCCCGTCAGGGATAGCGATTGTTATAGACCCAGCGATGCCTTGACCGCGGGGAGGCCTTCCTTGCCGTCGAAGGTTGTAACGCCTGCCAGCCACGTATCCAGAATCGCCGGATTGGCCTTCAGCCATTCCGTAGCGGCCTTGGCACCGTCTTCACCATCATCAAGAATCTTGCCCATGATCTCATTTTCCATCTGCAGATTGAATTTGAGATTGGTCAGGAGCTTGCCGACATTCGGGCATTCGGTGGTGTACCCGGCACGAACGTTGGTATGAATGATAGCGCCACCAAAGTCCGGTCCGAAAACATCATCGCCGCCAGAGAGATAGGCAAGCTTGAAATTCGAGTTCATCGGGTGCGGTTCCCAGCCGAGGAAGACGATCGGCTTTTCGCTTTTGGTCTGCTTGGCGACCTGTGCGAGCATGCCCTGCTCAGACGATTCAGCAAGTTCAAAACCCTTCAAACCGAAGGTGTCCTTGGAAATCATGTCGAGAATCAAGCGGTTGCCGTCATTGCCGGGCTCGATGCCGTAGATCTTGCCGCCGAGGTCATCCTTGAACTTGGCAATATCCTTGAAGTCTTTCAAACCCTTGTCATAGAGATATTGCGGCACTGCGAGGGTGTATTTCGCACCTGTCAAATTAGGGCCGAGGTCTTCGACAGTCTTGTTCTCGAGATATGGCTTTACGTCGGCTGCCATGGTGGGCATCCAGTTGCCCAGAAACACGTCAATGTCTTTCTTGCCAAGCGAAGCATAGGTCACCGGCACGGAGAGAACCTTCGTGGCAGTCGAATAGCCCAGGGCCTTCAACACTTCGCTCGTCGCAGCCGTGGTGGCTGTGATGTCAGTCCAGCCCACATCGGCGAATCGGACTGTCTTGCAGGATCCGGGTTCCGCAGCGAATGCCGTACCCGCGGAAAGGACCAAGGCCAGGGAAATGGTGAATTTGGATAGTACTTTCATCGATAGTTCTCCCCTTCCGGTTTTTACCGGATTTTCAATGTCATGAACCAAGCACCAAACGGAAACGCATTCAAGCATAGCCGCGCATAAATCCGGTCAAATAGCGACAGTTGTTGATATTCCGACAAAAGTTGCAAGGGAGTGGATTGTAAGGGGTTCATGCGGAGAGCCAACTCTGATTAAAACGGGAGATGGCAAAACTCTATTTCAGCTACTCGGCTATGAATGCCGGAAAATCGACGCTGCTTTTGCAGGCCTCCTACAACTATCAGGAACGCGGCATGCGGACGATGCTGTTCACGGCTGCACACTATGCCGAAGACGGTGTCGGAAGGATAACCTCACGTCTGGGTGTGAGCGCCGAAGCGCTGCTTTATCGCGATCAAGACGATCTTTTTTCGATTATCGCCAAGGCTCACGGTGAAAGCGCGCTGAGTTGCGTGTTTGTCGACGAAGCGCAGTTCCTGACCAAGGATTAGGTCTGGCAGCTGGCGCGCGTGGTCGACCGGCTTAACCTGCCGGTCTTGTGTTTTGGTCTGCGCACGGATTTTCAGGGTAAACTCTTTCCCGGTTCCGCGGAATTGCTCGCCATTGCCGATACGTTGCGGGAAATCCGCACCATCTGTCATTGCGGCGCCAAGGCAACGATGGTTGTTCGTCATGACCAAGAAGGTAAAGCTCTGATCGAGGGCGATCAGGTGGCGATTGAGAAATCGGTCTATGTCTCGCTCTGCCGCAAACACTGGGAAGAGGAAACAGGCCGGATGGCACATGGAGAAGTCCAAAAGTCTTAGACGGCGATTCTCTGCTTGCAAGTTTACCTTGAGACCTGTCATTTTCCCGCAGGCTTTTTTTCACAATGTACCGTGTCTATATTCGAGTCGCGAGAAGCGATTTTGGTAATCAGGGGAAGATTAAATGGCGAGTTTGCAGAACTTCGATTCCGAGATCGAGAAGACCAGAACAATGGTCAATGATATGCGGACCAAAATCGATCAATCCACAATCGTCCTCGACAAATTCGCCAAAGCTGATGAGAAGATCGGCGCTTCCGATTTCGATATCGAAAATGCGCGCATTGATGATGTCCTGCGTCAACAGAAGGTGATGGAAGGCAACATTGCCGAGCTGATCATCGGGCTGGAGGATGCCACCAATGTTTTCGGTTCTGAATTTGAAAGCATGAAAGGCTATTCGGGCTGGGAAAAGTTTATCGGCGTCTTCTCCAAGCAGAAGATGCAGCGCCTGCGTTCAGACCGCGTCCGCAATATGTCCCTTGCGGGAAATCTTCAGGAACTTCTTTCCAAGTCCGACCGGATTGTCGGTATTCTGAAAGAGCAGAAAGCTGTTCTGGACGAACGCTACAAGACCTCCGAAACGAGCCTTGCGACTGTCATAGAACGGCGCAAGTCCACCATCGCCAACCTCGAAGCGACGCAAAAGAGAATCGAAGAACTAAACCCGCTCTTGCTGGATATCGAGAACAGGATTGCCGCCTCGACAGATCAGGGCACCCGCACTGATCTTGAAGGTCAGCGGTCGAAACTTGCCACAGAATATAATGAGCGCCAGGCCAAGGAGCAGGAACTGCTTGCAGAGAGCCAGACGCTGGAGCGCTATACGTCCATGTTTCAGACTTTCGTCGATTCTCTCAATAACCAGATCGCGGCGCAAAGCACGCTAATCAACAAGCTGTCGATCGATACCGAGCAGCGCATCGTTCTTTACAAGGCGCTGGAAGATTCGTTGAAAACAGCCGCGCAACAGGATGTGGCACACAAGATCAATACGCTCGGCAGCAAGGTGGATACGGCAGCTGAAGAGACCATGGCCGGTGTTGGCGCTGCGGCGCAGAAGCACATCGGTGATCTTCTTGAGATGCACGAGAGGAACATGGTCAGTTCGCAGGATATCCAGCGTCGCAAGAAGCTGGCTGACGATGCTTTCTCCCGGCGGTTCTCAGAGGTTCTGAAGAAGCACAATTCCGCCGATTACGTGCAGAGCTAATCAATGACCGACAGTGCCAATGCGGATCTTGCAGCGGCCGAGCGCTATTTTGGCGCTATCCGCGCCGCGCTGGATGGGCTTGAGATCTTTCTGAACAACCAGGAGTCGCCGCTCTACAAGCATGATCTGGTGGCACAGACTGTGTCGGAATACCTGCAGCGACTTGATGCTTCATTTGAGTGCTGGCGCAACAGGCTCGGTTTTGCCGAGCGCTTTCGCATATCCAAGGCCGAGAGCGGTTTTCCTGTCTTCCAGAATGTTCTGGAGCTTGAAAATGACAAGAAGGATGCATCGCTGCGGCTTGCTGCCATTCCGCCGGCGGATGCGCTTCGGGGTGAGATGGCGGATTTCATTCTGCGCAATCGCGAGTTTCCGCGCGACCTGCAAGGGTCCATGGCGGAACGGGTATATCTGGAAGTCGTAGACAAAGGCGAGATATTCTCCCCCTTCCTGCTCCCGACCACCATCCGGGTTTCGGTTAACCCGAAAACAATGCGCCCCTTTTACGTGGTGCATTGGGGCGCATTCGACGGAGCCTCGAACTTGCCATTGATCTACATGGCGATCATCGAGGACTCATCGGAAGATATGGTGGAGACGCTGGTGGCCGAGGGCAAGCTCAATGACAAGGTCAGGATTCCTCTGCCGGTCGGCGGTCTTCTCAATCCGGATCTTGCACGCCGCTTCGATGACTTCGCCGCGAAGAACTCGGCCTATTCGCTGTCGCCAGTTACTATCGCTACGGCACTCGATCAGGATTTTCCGGAATTGCACCCCAAACAACTGCGCCGGCTTGTTCTCGGGCCATTCTACACGGCCGGAATTACCGAGCATAATCAGAAGGTTGCCGACGTTCTTGAGCGGGTGCGCAAGCCAGAGGACGCCTGGCTCTTGACCTGGACCTTGCAGGAAGTTTTTTCCAAGGCGGAGAAACCCGGCAAACGTGGCCTTTGGTCGTCGGAGCCTTCGCGCGAAGAGTTCCACATCAATACGGATGACCTCGAAGCGGCAAGGCAGGGCGTCAGTCACTATGAGCAGCACGCTCTCATCCCGCATGAAGCCTATCAGGCGTTGTACGCATCAGGGGAAGCGGCAGGAATTTTCAAGGGGTTTCAGACCCATATCCTATCCAATGGTCAGGTGATCAGCGGCGTATGAGTGCCCGTTTGAAACTCGACCGCGGCGGTTATCCAACGCGATTTTCGGCGCTTCCGGTGCTCACGCACTTCATGTACGCTCCGCTCGGGTTCTCGAAAACCGCGCCATATATCTCACCGCAGCGACTTTCCAAACGGACACCGGTACCGATTTGAGGAGGAAACGATCATGGACGTCGGTCTGACCACGATTGAGGAAAAGGACATCTCCAAGCATCTTGCCGTCGCACAGGCAATGGTGACACGATTTGTCTCGCTCGATAGCGGCGAGAAGTCCGGTACCGAAATTGCCGGCACTGGCAGACGTTTTGTCTCCACTGTTTCCACCGGCGGATTGCGCAAGACGCGTGAGGTGGAGCTCGCAAAAACCATCCAATCTGTGCGGCCCGACGATCTGATGCTTTCGATTGCCCAACACACGCTGTTGTTTCGGGCTCGTCGTGGTGTCGCAATTGCACTCGCCGTCGCCGACGTTTTCGGCCGGCAGAGTGACCTTGAAAGCCTGATGGCGCGCAATGCTTCCGCTCCGTTACTGGGTGAAGAGGCCAGTCATTTCAAACGGCTTCTGTCAGCTGCAGCTTACGTTGCCGCTTTCGCCCTTGCGGCATATCTCGCGCAATCGATCGAGGCTGATTCAGAGCCAGCCAATGATATGAGCGAGCCTGATTTCGTCTTCGATACCGCGCAAGACGCCTTGAAATCGGTAATTGCCGGTCTCGATCGTGCGATATCCGGCGCGAGCGACGAGCAGGTGATGCTGGCGCGCGCCAAAGCCTTTTCGGCACTCGCCATCGAGGGGCTTTTGCAGCGCAAGGGGCGATTTGACGGGCTCGGCCGTTTCGAAGATACGCACCTGCGGCTCGACAGCGATGACTTCACACTGGACGGGTTCGATGTTGCGCCGTCGAAGAAACGCACACCGCTGGTGATGACGTTCAAGAAACCGAACGAAGTTATCGGCAACCACATCGCCAAGTTTCAGGCCCTGAAGCTTTCCAAAATGCTGATGGCTTATGATTTCGACCGGCAGCTCAATCCGTTTGTCGAGTTGGGCGGGTTTCTCTTCACATTTATCGGTGATGGTGCGCCGGGCACGGGCAAGACCACGCTGATCCAGATGATCGCCGGGCTGCTCAATGATTATTGCCAGGTTGCCGGCTACGCATTTCATTATGAGAATTTCGGTGTGGACCAGATATCATCCTATCAGGGCAAGTCCGGACAGAACTGCAAGCAATTCGTGACGAATGTGCTCAATCCGCGCGTGATCGGCTTCGGTACGATCGACGACATCGACCAGGTGGCGGCAAAGCGTTCGGATGATAGGGCATCATCGGGCCAACATGAGATCACCGGCGTGTTGATGGAAGCTTTTTCAGGCGCTTCCACTGTTGTGCGCGGCAATTGCTCATTCGGCATGTTCTCCAACTATCCGGAGAACGTCGACGATGCGTTGAGGCAGAGGGCAGGAGCTCGATGGCTGGTCGACGGGCCGCAGACGCGCGACGATTATATCGACATCTTCGCGCTGCTGGCGGGCAAAAACCACAAGATACCGCTGGGCGATCACAAGCTTTATGAAGCGCAACAGATCGAACGGGCGGTGGAGACAGCCTATGACGAATTGTCGGAGCCGCAGGAGGACGGGTTGAAAGTGGTTTTTGATCGCTTCATCAAGGACAATGGCGAGCCGAAAACCCTGTCGGACATCGGCACCTATCTGCACATGATCAAGGAGCGTGAGCCGCGCTTCACAGGACGTGCCATCAAGAACGTCACCGATGCGGTCAAGATGCGGGCGATGGATGTGGAACTTCCGGATGAATGGTTTGAAAAGCCGGAAACGTTCATGCACAAGGGCTATGATGAAAAGAAGGCGATGATCGAGACGTTGCGCAAGCCCTTCACGATGGAGATGGTGCTGCAGGAAACCAACCGCTATGCAGACTCCGAATTCCGCTATGCGGACAAATCCGATGATGCTGCCGTCGACAAGATGGTCCGCGAAGCAAGGTTGCGGGAGCGGGCGGTCAGAGAGGTCGAGGCACTCAAGGCCAAAGGGCAATGGGACCTCTGATGGACCTTCTCTACGAAAACGAGCTGATCTATGGACGCTTGCTGACGATCGACCAGCCACACCTGGTAGAGCGCTATAATCGTGCACTGAAATCCTTCGGTTTCTCTGCGACGAAACTCAAGAAATTCAATATCGACAGGACCGGTTTTTCGCCGGAAATCGCCAAGGAGCTGAAGGACCCATCTTACCTCGACCCCAATGGCGTCAATCGGCGGTTTATCATTTTGACACCGGCGCAGGCGGATTTGCCGGTCGTACACACGCAGTTTTCCAACACATCGCAACTGATGTACGAGTTTTTCACCAGCAATTCACGGGCCATCAACGCGCTGACGATCAAGGATGTGCTTTACGGCGAGATCGAGGATAGCGTTTCGGTCGTCAACGACATCGAGGACCTTTTGTCGATCAATCAGGTGGAGTTCCGGGTCCTTTCCGCCGAGAACGTCATGGGGCAAGCCGCGGAACTGCGGCTGTTGGTCGACAGACTGGAAGACGAGCCAGACGCCTGGCGCAACAACGAACTCATCAACCGCATGGTGGAACTCGCCAAGGTAACCGGCGATATTCGGGAGAATTCGCTGGTGCCGGACAAGGTCATCTTCCGGCACCGCGCCTTCTGGACCAGCCATTTCGGCGGTGTCTTCATCTTTGTCGACGACAATACGACAACCGTCATCGGCGATCCGTCAGCGCCGGGATTCCGGCGATCGCGGCCGTGGCAGGTGAATTATATTTCCATCAAGGATGCGGAACAGGTCTTTCAGTTTCTCAGCACAACAGGGCGTATCGAATTGCCGCGCGCCTCATGGATCGAGCAGTCCGGCTATCTGGAAAATCGCGGCGAGATGATCATCCGGCATTTGATCCAGTCACTGGAGCCGGAGCGGGACCTGACCAATATCGACCGTATTTGGCTGCAGACGTGGATTCACGCCAATGCCAGCCTGATCAACCATGACGGCACATGGCCATTCCTTAATGCAGTCAAGCGCGAGATCGGCCAGACCGGGCAGCTCAACATGGCGGAAATCGATCCGAAACGCCGGTTTCTTGTCGTACGCGCCCTGCCAAGACATCCGGATGCGTGGCTGGTCAACCAACTCATCAGCGACTTAGTCCCCTGGGATTTCCTGTCACGCTATGTCTTCAACAAGCCGGGTTTTTATGCAGACTATCAGGACTGGAGCCCTCCCTATCAGCAACACGTCGTCGAGACTCTGAAGACGATTTATTTGAAGGATAAGGAGGGGCTGCGGAAGAGGCTGTACGGGTTATGATTCTGGCTCGTAAAAACAAATTCAATTTGCATGCCAATTTTGAGATTTTTCCAGTCGCATGCCCCAACCATAGGGCCGGTCCATCGCCTCTATATGAAATAGATTGGCATTCTAAAATTAGTCAATAATATCAATAATATGAGGCATCCAAACCGTAAGCAGGTCCTTATAGGACAAGGGCCTATAGTTTTCGTCGATGAAACTTTCGTAGGAAGCGAGCATTTTAAATCGACATGCTTGTCGATATTCTCAAAACACCATATCTGAAGGTTGAGAGAGCCCCGCTGGGCTGGGCTCTATGGACTTGAACAATAACAAGGAAACAGGATGCTCGAGCCCGTGATCAATTTTTTCAGCCGGATTTTCTACTATATTGGGCGCGGTATCGGCTTTGTGGTCGGTATTATCCTGTGGCCGTTCATGTGGGTGGGGAGCTGGTATGGACGACGCGGCATCATCCTCAAGGCAGTTCTTGGTCTCGCCGTGCTCGTATGGCTCGGGCTCTACGGATATTTCTTTTACAACACACAGGTCTGGACGAATTTCAACCCGGACTACATCAGCTCCTACAATTTCAAAAATCTCACCGTTCCTGTAGGCGAGCCGGTTCCTTCGCCGACGCAAGCTGCCGATACAGGCGCAGCGAAGACCTGCGCGCGCTCGGCTATCGTGCAGGTGACCGCAGACCTTACGGATTTCAACGTCAACCAGAACGCGTGGATTTCCTCCATGCTGCTCTACAAGCTCGGGTTCTTCGGCGTCGATTGGGACAATACGCCTTTCCTCGACAACAAGGCGTCCTTCCAGCGCGGTATCAACTCCGCTATACGCCGCACGGCAGTTGAACTCGTCGATACACTGGGCCGTGTTCGCGGGACCTCGCAGATAGACGCCGACTTGCAAAAGGCACGTGGAAATCTGCAGTTTACCGAAGACGCCTGGTATTTCGGCCTCAATCCCTTTGGTCCGAAGACGCCGACGCCGAGTTATTATCGGTCGGCGGTCAAGGATTTGCGTACGTTCAACACCAAGCTAGAGTCGTGCAATGCCATCTTCGATGCACGCGCGGACAATCTAATCCAGTTCATCGACCGTATCGCCAATGATATCGGCGCGACTTCGGCGATTTTGAAAGATCGTTCGGAGAATAACAATTATGGCTGGTTCGACACGCGCGCCGATGACCGCTTCTGGTTCGCCTATGGTCAGCTCTATGCCTATTACGGTCTGATGAACGCGGCTCAGTTGGACTTCAAACAGGTGCTCGATGAAAAACACCTGACACCGCTTTGGGATGGCATGGACGGGCAACTTCGTTCGGCCTTGAACATCAAGCCCTGGATTATCGCCAATGGCAGCGAAGGCGGCTGGCTGTTGCCGAACCACCTGACGACGATGGGTTTTTATATCTTGCGCGTGCGTTCAAACCTGATCGACATCAAGCAGGTGCTGCAGCAATAGTAGACTTGGGCTGATAAGCTGCTATATTGAGGTTGGAGTAGGGGCAAGCTTGCGCCTGCCCCTTTTCCTTATCTTATAAAATGAACCCGGAGCGTAACTTGCCAGCTAGTCCGGGTTCTTTTTACGATAAGGGTTATGCTCAGCGGTCTAAACCACATCGCTCACCTCCAAATCCAAACAGCAAGGCTGTTGCCGCAGTTGGAGAAGCCCATCGCCTCCAATGTACCGCTGGCCCGGTGCTGCTGCTTTTCTGCTGGACCCTCTCTACATGACGCTATTCGGTAGGCTCGGCAACGCATGTGCGGTTGCAGATAAAGCTGTGATCAGTTGCAAACCGAGGGCAAGGTTCAAACCGGCAAGCTTGACGTTTCCTTGACTTCTTCCATCACGGCGTAGGTGTGGCTTTCGCGGACGCCTGGCAAGGAAAGCAGCATATCGGAAAGAAAGCGCCGGTAGTGCTCCATATCGGCAACCCGGGCCTTGATCAGATAGTCGAAGCCGCCGGCGACCATATGACATTCCATAACGTCCGGATTACGGCGCGTCGCTGCGGCAAAGGTCGCAAAGACGTCCGGCGTAGTACGATCAAGTTTGATCTCGACGAATACAAGCATTGCACGGTCGAGCTTTTTCGGCGACAATTTTGCCGTGTATCCAAGGATGTAGCCGTCACGGGACAGGCGTTTCACCCGTTCGGTTGTAGCGGTTTGCGACAGGCTGATGCGCTCGGACAATTCCGTGTTGGTCAGGCGTCCATCCTTCTGGAGCTCGCGCAATATTCTGCGATCGAGACTGTCCAAATTTTTCATCGCTAAAATATTCCCCGTTTGTAGTTTTTTACACGCAATCTCTCACATTCATTGGTGAGAATAACTGAGTAGATTTGGATTATATGGGAAAAATCAATAAGGGGAAGCCTGATGACCGCACCATTGCCATCCACCAATGATTTTTCCGCACCTTATGCCGTCGATGATCAGGCGCTGGTTGCCTCGCTGCTTAAGTCCATAACGTTGCCGGAAGATGTCAACCGCCGCATAGATGCCCGCGCCAGCAAATATATCACGACGATCCGCAAGGAAGCGAGCGGTATCGGCGGGGTCGAGGATTTCCTGCGGGAATATGGTTTGTCGACCCGCGAAGGTCTTGCGCTGATGGTGCTGGCGGAAGCCCTTCTGCGCGTACCGGATGCAGCAACGCAGGACAAGCTGATCGAGGATAAACTGAAGCAAGGTCATTGGTCAGAACACGAGCCGAGCGGCGATACCTGGTTTGTGTCCGCTTCCGCTTGGGCGCTCGGTCTTTCGGCCAAGGTCATCAAGCCAGGCGAAACGCCGGAAGGCGTGCTTTCCTCGCTGGTCAAGCGGATTGGCCTGCCGACGGTTCGGACTGCCACCAAGCAGGCCATGCGCTATCTCGGACACCATTTTGTCTTGGGTGAAACCATCAAGGACGCGCTGAAGCGCGCAAGCGCCAATGAGGCCAAGGGTTATCGCCATTCCTTCGACATGCTGGGGGAAGGCGCACGTACGCGTAAGGATGCGCAGGGTTATTTCAAATCCTATGCCGACGCCATCGACGCGATCGGCCGGGCCACTGGCAATAAGAAGCTCCCGGATCGGATGGGGATTTCGGTCAAGCTCTCGGCGCTGCATCCGCGATATCTGGCGACACATCATGACCAGGTCATGGCCGAACTGGTGCCCGACCTTCTGGCTCTTGCGCAAAAGGCGAAGTCTTACGATCTTAATTTCACCGTCGACGCTGAAGAGGCCGACAGGCTTGAACTATCACTTGATGTGATCGACCGGGTATTTGCGGATCCATCCCTGGATGGGTGGGACGGATTCGGCCTCGCCATCCAGGCTTACCAGAAGCGGGCTCTCGATGTGATCGATCACATCGACAAGCTCGCGGCGCGGCACAACCGCAAGATGATGGTGCGTCTGGTCAAGGGGGCTTATTGGGACACCGAGGTGAAGCGGGCACAGGAACGCGGCCTTGTCGACTATCCGGTTTTTACACGCAAACCAGCAACCGATGCGTCCTATCTTGCGTGTGCCAAGCGCATGCTCGATGCGCGACCGCGTATCTTCCCGCAATTCGCCACGCATAATGCGCTGACCGTGGCCATGATTCTGGAAATGGCAGGCGCCGACAAGAGTGGCTTCGAATTCCAGCGCCTGCACGGCATGGGCGAGAGCCTTTACAAGCAGATCACCGAGAAAAACGACAAGATCGCCTGCCGAATTTATGCGCCCGTGGGCGGGTATCGCGATCTTCTTGCCTATCTTGTGCGCCGCCTTCTCGAAAACGGTGCAAACTCGTCCTTTGTCTCTGTGGTTGGTGACAACAATGTACCGATTTCGGAATTGTTGATAAGGCCGGCCGAGAAACTGAACGATGGCAAGGGCTATCGCCATCCAAACATCCCATTGCCGCCGAAGCTCTATGGCAAACGCGCCAACTCCGCTGGGGTCGAGCTCGGCGATCGCAAGGAATTGGCGGCTTTGCTGTCTGGAATTGCCAAGGCGTCAACGACCGTAAAAGCGGTCCCGTTGATCGAAGGCGTGAAGCCATCCGGCAAGACGCAGGATGTGGTCTCTCCAGTAAACGGCTCGACTGTTGGTACCGTGGTTTTTGCTACCGCTGAAGAGGCGGCCAAAGCCGTCAGTGTTGCGCGCAAGGGTTTCTCATCCTGGTCGCGTGTCCCGGTGGAAACGCGGGCAAAAGCGTTGGAAAAGGCGGCAGACCTCCTGGAAGCCAATCGTGACAGGCTTCTCGATCTTCTTTCGCGGGAAGCAGGCAAGACGATCGATGACGGCATCGCCGAAATCCGCGAAGCAGTTGATTTCTGCCGCTACTACGCAGCCGAAGCTCGCAGACAGTTTGGCGTAGACAAAGTCATGCCGGGGCCAACCGGCGAGGACAACAAGTTGCGGCATCGCGGCCGTGGTGCTTTCGTTTGTATCAGCCCTTGGAATTTCCCTTTGGCGATCTTCCTGGGTCAGGTAACGGCAGCGCTCGCTGCCGGCAATACCGTCTTGGCCAAACCGGCAGAACAGACGCCACTTATTGCCTATGAGGCAATTCGCGCCCTGCATGAGGCAGGTGTTCCAAAAGATGCAGTCCTCTATGTGCCAGGCGATGGTCCCGTCGGGGCGGCGCTGACCTCACATCCGGACATCGCCGGTGTCGCCTTTACCGGCTCGACGGACACGGCTTGGGCGATCAACCGCGCGCTCGCGGCGAAGAAGGGACCCATTGTTCCGCTCATCGCCGAGACAGGAGGCCTTAACGCGATGATCGTCGATGCGACAGCCCTTTCCGAACAGGTCGCCGATGACGTTGTCATGTCGGCCTTCCGATCGGCGGGCCAGCGTTGCTCTGCTCTGCGTATTCTCTATCTGCAGGAAGACATCGCCGACAACATGCTTGAAATGATTGAAGGTGCAGCAAAGGAACTCATCCTCGGTGATCCTTCCTTGCCTTCAACGGACGTCGGGCCGATCATCGATCGGGCACAGCGCGACATGCTGACAGACCATATAGCGGCGATGCGGAAGTCACAAAAAGTGCGCTTTGCAGGCGAGGCGCCGGAAGACGGCCTGTTTTTCGCGCCGCATATCGTTGAGCTCAACCGGCCGGAAGCGCTGGAGCGCGAGGTATTTGGCCCGGTCTTGCATGTTGTTCGCTGGAAGGCCAAGGACCTCGACAAGGTCCTCGACCAGATCGCGTCGACCGGCTACGGCCTAACGTTTGGTTTGCACACCCGTATCGAAGCGACAGTAACCAAGATCATCGACCGGCTCGATATCGGTAACGTCTACGTCAACCGCAATACGATCGGCGCTGTCGTGGGTACGCAGCCTTTCGGTGGTTCCGGCCTTTCCGGTACTGGACCAAAGGCAGGCGGGCCGGCCTATCTGGCACGATTTGCACTCGAGCAGGTTGTTTCCGTGAACACGGCGGCGGCAGGTGGCAACGCAAGTCTTATTGCCATGGGCGAATAGACTCTGGCCTCAGCAACTGGGGATAGTCCCTTCTGGCTATCCCCATTTCGCTTACACGATGCTATTTGACGTTCTTGAAGCATTGAGGAGACGTCGATGGCTATCGTCAAATCCGATATTGAGATTGCGCGCTCGGCGGTGAAAAAGCCGGTGTTGGAGATCGGCGCCAAGATCGGTATTCCGCCCGAGCATCTTGCTCCCTATGGCCATGACAAGGCGAAACTTTCGGCGGAGTTCATCCGGTCCAAGCGTGGTGCCAAGGATGGCAAGCTCATTCTCGTAACTGCAGTCAGCCCGACGCCGGCGGGGGAGGGCAAGACGACGACGACAGTCGGTCTTGGCGACGGGCTCAACCGGATCGGGAAAAAGGCTATCGTCTGCATTCGCGAGGCATCGCTTGGTCCCTGTTTCGGCACCAAAGGTGGTGCTGCGGGTGGCGGCTATGCGCAGGTCATTCCCATGGAGGACATCAACCTGCACTTTACAGGTGATTTTCATGCCATCACCTCCGCTCACAATTTGCTGGCGGCGATGATCGACAACCACGTCTACTGGGGCAATGAGCTAAATCTCGATACGCGCCGTATCACCTGGCGGCGCGTTATGGACATGAACGACCGGGCCTTACGCGATATTGCTTCCTCGCTCGGCGGCGTGGCCAACGGTTTTCCACGTGAATCGGGCTTCGATATCACTGTCGCCTCGGAGGTGATGGCTATTCTTTGCCTTGCCAATGATCTGGAGGACCTGGAACAGCGGCTCGGCGAAATCATCATCGGCTACCGCTTCAACAAGACCCCTGTTTATGCCCGCGACCTGAAAGCCGACAAGGCCATGGCCGTGCTTCTCAAGGATGCCATGCAGCCCAACCTGGTGCAGACTCTCGAGAACAATCCAGCCTTCGTGCACGGCGGCCCGTTTGCAAATATTGCGCATGGTTGCAATTCGGTCGTCGCGACGACAACTGCGCTGAAACTTGCAGACTATGTGGTTACCGAGGCAGGTTTTGGTGCGGATCTTGGCGCCGAGAAATTCTTCGACATCAAATGCCGAAAGGCCGGTTTGAAGCCGGCGGCCGCGGTGATCGTCGCAACGGTCCGTGCCATGAAGATGCATGGCGGTGTGGCAAAGGAAGATCTGGGTCAAGAGAACGTCGCTGCCGTCAAATCTGGTTGCGCAAATCTCGGACGTCATATGGAAAATGTCCGCCAGTTCGGTGTGCCGGTCGTGGTTGCAATCAATCATTTTACTGCCGACACGGATGCGGAGATTGCGGCCATGAAGACGTTTGTCGCGGCACATGGCGCCGAGGCTGTTCTATGCAAGCATTGGGCCCAGGGTTCCGCCGGGATCGAGGAACTTGCGCACAGGGTCGTTGCGTTGGCGGAAAGCGGCTCGGAGCAGTTTTCGCCGCTTTACGAGGATGAGCTTTCGCTGTTCGAGAAAATCGAAACCATCGTCAAGCGCATCTATCGGGGTGCTGAAGCGGATGCGGATGCGAGTGTGCGCGAACAATTGCTGCAGTGGGAAGAGGCTGGTTACGGCAATCTTCCGGTTTGCATGGCAAAGACTCAATATTCATTCTCGACGAACCCGCATCTGCGCGGGGCGCCGGTAAACCATGTCGTGCACGTACGGGAAGTTCGTCTTTCTGCCGGAGCCGGGTTCGTTGTGGCCATCTGCGGAGAAATCATGACCATGCCTGGCTTGCCCAAGTCTCCCTCGGCCGAGCGGATTCATCTCAACGACCACGGCTTGATCGAGGGGCTATTTTAGACGTTGGTCGAAGCTCATATTTTTGCTGTTGCAAGCGCTGCAATGTAACGCTAACAATCACCTCATGGACAAGCGCATTCTTTCAAATGGCTGGTGGTGGGCTCGCTGATAGCGGCCGCTAAAGCTTTTTGCATGTTTGTGAAAAGGGAACAGGGCCGCGACGGGTTTTCCGGGCGGCCTTTTTGTTTGACCGCCGAAGCCCGCAACGCCAGATGCAACAAGGGAATTTATGATGCATAGAATTGAAGGCGATGTGGAAATATTCGATACCAAAGGCGGTGTCACGATCACGCGATCCCGCATAGCGACGACCTATGCCAGCGCTATCGACAGCTATGTCGATGCTCTCGACGAGCGGCGCGGCGCCGTTTTCTCGTCTAATTACGAATATCCTGGCCGCTATACGCGCTGGGATACGGCGATTGTCGATCCGCCTGTCGTTATAACGTCCAATGGCCGCCATATGACCGTTGAGGCGTTGAACGAGCGCGGCGAAGTTCTTTTGGTCCCAATCAAGCAAGCTATCGAAGCGCTTGAGGAGGTGTCCGTTACAGGTACAAGTGCGACCAGGCTTGAACTTGAGATTGCGCTACCCAGCCGCCAGTTCACCGAAGAAGAGCGTTCACGCATACCTTCCGTCTTCACGGTCCTGCGCGGTATCGTTGGACTGTTCTTTACCGAAGATGATGCCAATCTCGGTCTTTATGGCGCGTTCGGTTACGATCTGGCGTTCCAGTTCGATACGGTCCAGTACAAGTTGAAACGTCCGGATGACCAGCGTGATATCGTCCTGTATCTGCCGGATGAGATCCTGGTGGTCGACCATCATGCTGCCAAGGCATGGCTCGACCGCTATGACTATGCGTTCGCCGGCGCTTCAACCGAGGGTCTGCCGCGGGATACGGCGGCAAAGCCATTCAAGCCAACAGACAAAATACCCGGACGCGGCGACTACAATCCAGGCGAATATGCTGGACTGGTCAAGAAGGCCAAGGAAAGCTTCATGCGTGGCGATCTCTTTGAAGTCGTACCCGGGCAGACGTTCTATGAGCGCTGCGAAACCAGACCGTCGGTTATTTCGCGCCGGCTGAAAGCCATCAACCCATCGCCCTATTCGTTTTACATCAACCTCGGCGATAACGAATATCTGGTCGGCGCATCGCCGGAAATGTTCGTGCGCGTGGTCGGTCGGCGTATCGAGACTTGCCCGATTTCAGGAACGATCAAGCGCGGCGAAGATGCGATCGCCGACAGCGAGCAGATCATCAAGCTGCTGAACTCAAAGAAAGATGAGTCCGAGCTCACGATGTGCTCGGACGTGGATCGCAACGACAAGAGCCGTGTGTGTGAGCCGGGGTCGGTCCGTGTCATCGGGCGTCGCCAGATCGAAATGTATTCGCGGCTGATCCATACCGTCGATCACATCGAGGGCCGCTTGCGTGAGGATATGGACGCATTTGACGGATTCCTGTCGCACGCCTGGGCGGTGACCGTAACCGGTGCCCCGAAGCTTTGGGCGATGCGTTTCATCGAAGAAAACGAGCGGAGCCCGCGCGCCTGGTATGGTGGTGCCATCGGCATGGTCAATTTCAACGGCGACATGAACACGGGCCTGACTTTGCGCACGATCCGCATCAAGGACGGCATCGCGCAGGTTCGTGCGGGCGCAACCTTGCTCTACGATTCAGTTCCGGAGGAGGAGGAAGCGGAGACCGAACTCAAGGCGTCGGCGATGATTGCTGCGGTTCGGGACGCGCACAAGAGCAATGTCCTGCCCGAGGAACGCGCTGTCGCTCGCGTGGGAGAGGGGTTATCCGTTCTTCTCGTCGATCACGAGGATTCTTTCGTCCACACCTTGGCGAATTATTTTCGACAGACCGGTGCAAGCGTGACAACCGTACGCACGCCGGTTGCAGAGGAGATATTCGACAGGATCAAGCCGGATCTGGTGGTTCTGTCACCCGGACCGGGGACGCCGGAAGATTTTGATTGCAAGGCGACGATCAAGAAAGCCCGCAAGCGTGAACTCCCGATCTTTGGCGTTTGCCTCGGTTTGCAGGCGCTTGCCGAAGCCTATGGCGGATCGCTGCGACAGCTGCATGTTCCGATGCACGGCAAACCCTCGCGCATTCGCATTACCAAGCAAGGCAAGATTTTCTCGGGCCTTCCCAAGGAAGTCACGGTGGGTCGGTATCATTCGATCTTCGCCGATCCGGTTCGCCTGCCGGACGAGTTTATCGTTACTGCAGAAACGGAGGACGGCGTCATCATGGCGTTCGAGCACAAAAGCGAACCGATTGCGGCGGTGCAATTTCATCCGGAATCGATCATGACACTCGGGCATAACGCTGGTATGCGCATGATCGAGAATGTCGTGGCGCACCTGCCGCGCCGGGCAAAGATAAGAGCAGCATGACGGAAAACACCACAGTTCAGCGCATTGCGTTCTGGTCGATTTTCGTCGGAATCACCGTTCTGGCGCTGAAATACGTTGCCTATTACGTGACCGGTTCCGTCGCACTTTATTCAGACGCGCTGGAATCGATCGTCAATGTGGTGGCTGCGATTGCCGCCTGGTGGGCGATCCGCGTCAGCTACAAGCCCGCCGACCAGAATCATCCCTTCGGACACCATAAAGCCGAGTATTTCTCGGCGGTGCTTGAGGGGGTACTGATTGTCGTTGCTGCCTTGCTGATCCTGCGTGAAGTTTGGGTCGCTTGGGAAACGCCCCGGACGTTGGAGCGGCCATGGCTTGGTCTTGCGATCAACGGCGGTGCATCGATCATCAACGCGTTCTGGGCTTCTTTGCTTATCAACCGCGGACGCAAACACAAATCCCCGGCATTGCAGGCGGACGGCAGGCACATCATGACCGATGTGGTAACCTCTGTTGGTGTATTTGCTGGTCTGGTGGGCGCCATCCTGACGGGTTGGACGATCCTTGATCCGATACTCGCGTTGATCGTTGCGCTCAATATCCTTTGGCAGGGATGGAGCGTGATCGGAAATTCGGTGCAAGGCCTGATGGATGTCGGGGTCGCGACGGAAGAGACCATGCGCATCCGCGATGTCATTTCATCCAATGCGGGCGGCGCGCTCGAGGTTCATGATCTCAAGACACGCATCGCCGGGCGAGTAACCTTTATTGAATTTCATCTGGTCGTTGAGGCGAGAATGAGCGTCGGCGATGCACACGTCATTTGTGACCGTATCGAAAATGCGTTGATGGCAGAGATCCCGGACGCCAGCGTGGTGATCCATGTCGAGCCCGAAGACGAGGCAAAATTGCCTATCGGGACGGCGGCCGTTCCTTTCGCCTGAGTTTACTTATTCGCTGTTACAACCAAGCATTCGATGCAGTCTTGCAACATTTTGTAACGGATTATTTCAATCGGTCATGATTTCGTTACAATTATGTTGACATAGAAGCGCTGCCGGGTGACATGTTTCCCAGCAATGCAATTCTCCATATTCGATGCGACGCCGGGGGCGTACGTCTGGGGACCGTAAATTTTGGCGATACGCATCAGTTCCCTTTGAGGATCGAGCGCCCAAAGCGCATGGCAGCGCCGAGCGGATAACCGCGGCTGTTTACAATCTCAGTTAACCTTAGAGCAAAGGATAACCAGATAGAATCGTTCTGCCGGAGAGAATTTGTTTCAAGGCCGATGGATAAACATCGGCCTCGTCACCTTCCGCGTGGATTGTCGCGCCATCCGCGAAACAGAACTGGTTCTATCTGGATATCCTTTGCTCTAAAACTGCCAGGATTAACTTATGGGTAAACCTTATCTTTATGGACTATTGGCCGGGCTCTCGGTGATCGTTGCCGCTTATCCGGCTAGCGCACGCAATACCGCAGATTGCGACAAGCTGCAGTCCGGTAAAGCGGAAGTACTGTTAAATACGATTGATCCGCAGCCCGACGCCGATAAAAATAGCACCGGAGATGCCTGCCCGCAGAAGGGTCAGGCAAATTCGCAGACACCGGTAAAGGCAGTACCGATTAACCTTGGAGCGACAGGCAGTGGGACTATCGTGAAGAAAGCGATCAAGGGCGACGTTCTTCCCCAGAGTGAAGGTTCGCTCCATGAGGATCGTACTTTCAAGTATCGGATCTATCGTCCGGAGGTTCAGAGCGGAGATACGATGGTTCTTCTGCATGGCTCAGGCCAGGACGAGACCAGCCTCGTTTCCTTTGCGTCGAAGATCGCACCGAATGCTCTTCTGCTCGCCGTGCGGGGGCGTGTCGTGCAGGATGGTTCGAACCGCTGGTATCGCCGGCTGACACCCATCAGTTTCGACCAGCAGGGTATTCGATCCGAAGCAAAGGCTTTTGCTGAGTTCCTGAAGCAGGTCACGCGGGAATACAAATTCGACCCCAATCGCACGACGTTTCTCGGCTACTCCAACGGCGCTAACTTGGTCAACGCCGTGATGATGCTGTACCCGGACCTGGTGAAACAGGCTGTACTTTTACGTTCAATGCCCGTCTTGACAGAATCGACCGAAGCCAATCTTGCCAATGCTCGAGTGTTGACCGTTTCCGGTGCTTCCGATCAGCTCTATGCACCCTATGCGCCTGCCCTTGAGGACTTGCTTCGCTCGCACGGTGCTCGCGTGGAAGCGCGT
Source organism: Phyllobacterium sp. 1468 (assembly GCF_031455525.1). NCBI lineage: Bacteria > Pseudomonadati > Pseudomonadota > Alphaproteobacteria > Hyphomicrobiales > Phyllobacteriaceae > Phyllobacterium > Phyllobacterium sp. 1468. Next base: position 256,530 of record NZ_JAVDSX010000005.1, read on the forward strand.
TCGATCAAGTCCGATCATGGATTGGGCAAGGACGACGTGAAAGTCGTCAGTGAATGGCTGGCTGGCGGGGCGACGGCTCAGTTGAAGAAGAACTAGACAAACTTGCTATACCCCCGGCCGAGCGGTTCGACACCGCAGCCGTTCCGGCGTCAGGAGGATTGGTCCATCTTCCTGACAACATGGTCCCCTTTGCTCCTCGTATCCGAAAAGACGGCTGCAGACCATTTCCATCAGATTATGAGTTGACGACCTAGCATTCTTCTTGCATCAGGCCTGGCAGTCGTTTAACTGTCTGGTCATGAAAACGCGCCCGACCCCGCAGTCATTTGTTCAGTCCGCTTCCGCGGGCGTGACCGATCGCGCATTTCTCCTTCCGCTTCTTCTTAACCTTACTGGCGATCGCCGGGCTCGTTAAGAGGAGCGTCCGGCGGTCGAACTAGCCGCCAGGCAATCGCTCCTTATTCCCTTTACAAGATAAATGTAACACTCAAGAAGAGTGCCGAGATCGCGCCAGATTTGATGCGCACCGGCCGGAAACGAGAAACAAATGACCGACATGATCCAGCGGAACATGGGCATGCCCTATGCGGCCAAGAAATACGAACCTTATCCCATGGTGGATCTGAAAGATCGCCAATGGCCCTCCAGACGTATCGAGAAGGCACCCATCTGGTGTTCCGTCGATTTGCGCGACGGTAACCAGGCATTGATCGATCCGATGGGGCACGACAGGAAAGTGCGCATGTTCGCGCTGCTGCTCGAGATGGGATTCAAGGAAATTGAGATCGGTTTTCCTTCAGCCTCGCAAACAGATTTCGACTTTGCGCGCTGGTGCGTGGAGGAGGGCAACGCTGGTAGGGATGTTTCCCTGCAAGTGCTGGTGCAGTGCCGTCCGGAGTTGATCACCCGTACCTTCGAGTCTTTGGAAGGCGCACACAAGCCGATAGTACATTTCTACAATTCAACCAGCGAGTTACAGCGGCGCGTCGTTTTCAATAAGGACGTTCACGGCATCAAGACCATTGCCACAGACGCCGCCAAAATGATCACGGATATGGCTGCAAAGGCGGGCGGTGGCTATCGTTTTGAATACTCGCCTGAAAGCTTTACGGGCACCGAACTCGAAGTCGCATTGGAAATCTGCAATGCGGTAACGGAAATCGTCAAGCCGACAGCCGACAACAAGTTGATCATCAATTTGCCTTCGACGGTGGAGATGTCCACGCCAAACATCTATGCGGATCGCATCGAATGGATGTGCCGTCAGCTCGACAATCGCGAAAATCTGATCATCTCGCTGCATCCGCACAATGATCGTGGCACCGGCGTTGCAACCACCGAGCTCGGCCTGATGGCTGGTGCCGACCGCGTCGAAGGAACTTTGTTTGGCAATGGCGAGCGCACCGGCAATGTCGATATCGTTACGTTGGCGTTGAACATGTTTACGCAAGGCGTCGATCCCGAACTCGACTGCTCCGACATCAACCGGATGAAGGAGGTGTACGAGTATTCCAACCAGCTTGTTATCCCTGAGCGTCACCCTTACGTCGGCGAGCTGGTCTACACGGCGTTTTCGGGATCGCATCAGGACGCGATCAACAAGGGGATGAAGGCGATCAAGCAAGCCAACAAGATGCTGTGGGAGGTGCCTTATCTGCCCATTGACCCGCAGGATGTCGGGCGCAGCTATGAGGCAATCATCCGCATCAACTCACAGTCGGGTAAGGGCGGCATTGCCTATATCCTTCAAGCCGACTACGGCCTGAACTTGCCGCGCGGCATGCAAGTGGAGTTTCGCGAAGACATCCAGCAGATCACGGACGAGGAGGGCAAGGAAATGCCGTCCAAGCGCATCTATGACCGCTTCCAGGAACTCTATGTCGAACAGCCGAACGCGCGATTGAAATTCGTCGACCACCACACCTATCCCGATACTGAGCGGAAGGGTGTGCGTGTGCTTTCTGCGGAGATCACTGATCGCGGTGAAACGAAACGGATTGAGGGAAGAGGCACCGGCCCTGTCGATGGATTCATCGACGCTCTTTCGCATTATCTCGGCATTAAATTGTCGGTCGTGAACTATTCGGAACACTCGCTCCAGCATGGTTCGGATGCAGCCGCGATCAGCTATATGGAAATCGAACATCCCGGCGGCAAGATGTTTGGTGCAGGTATCAACAAGAACATTGTGACTGCCTCGCTTGAAGGCATTGTCTCGGCAGCAAACCGGATAGTCGGAAAGTGATGAAGGGCCCTACGGGGCCTTTCATTTATACGCGGGAACGAAAATCATTCCGGACAAGTTTCTGATGCAATGGCCGCGACAGATGGTTAATGATGTTCTAACCTAGCTGGTGCCGGAAATGCCTATGAGTGAAATGCGAGAGAAGATCACCGCTGTTGATAATCGGCGAAAACTTGCTGACGCCGTTCGGGGTGCGCAAATTGCTGCTGCCGACCGCGGCGATGTCGTCGTCGATATGAAGGAAGCGGACCTCGCCAGGATCGAAATCCTTGCCCATGATTTGAAGCCGGTATTTGATGATGTGCCTGCGGACGATTTGCAATGGGATTTCGCAATTTCCAAAGGGCAGCAGCCAAGATTGTGGATTGATCCGACGTCGCATGTCATGATGGGCCGTGATCGGCGGACATATCGTTTTGTCCGGGACACCAGGCTTGGACGGATCGTACTGGTGGAGTCGCCCGATGTGCAGCCCATTTCAGATGCGGTAACCAATTATATCGCTGAGCGGATCGTGGAGCGTCAGCGGCTGATGGAAGGTGAGAGGATCAATCTTCGCTCCGCCGCAATTTATCAGGAAAATCAGGCACTTGGTCCAACTGAACATGCATTGGCTCGGCCACCCGCACTATCGTCCGCTTCAGCGCGTCGCTCGAGATCGGTTGTGAGCGAACTGGTCACGGTATTGACCTGGTTTGTTATCGGCGGCCTCGCGGGTGCAGGTGCGCTCCTGGCTTTTTTCTGGGATCGCTTGGCGCCCTACTTTTGAATCACACCGGGGCGAGTACAGCGCCCACTTGAAGGTCATGTTCGCGGATGGTCCGGATGCTCATCTGTTCGTCGACAATTCCACGCTCAATCATATGACACGACCAGCCGATGTTGGTTTTGGCAATGGAAAACAGATTAAACGCCGCTGGAGGCTTGTGATTTCCACCAAAACTCTGGCTTGCCGAGGGGACGCATATGACCGGTATTTTCCAGCTTGGACCTTCTATCTCGTAGCGTGTCGCAAGATGCGTATGACCATGAAGGACCAATTCAGCCCCATGTTTGCGAACTGTGCGCTGAAAAAGACCGATGCCGAGCAGGCGCTTATGCGAGGGCGCAGCCCCGCGCACTGGCGGATGGTGGATCATAATGACCCGGAAGAGGCCAAGTTTACCTGTTTCGTCGAGAAGTTCGCCCAGTTTTCGAGCTTGCCGCTCGCGAATATCGCCGGTCGCCATGAAGGGAGCGGTAGCGCGCGCTGAGGAAACGCCAATAAGCGCTATGTCGCCGCGGACGCGAAGATATGGGAACTCCACAGGGCTGTTTGCCGCTGCCTGCGCGTCCCCTCGCATCCATGGTTGCCAAAAGCGACGTGTCTTTTTCAGCGCACCCGGCACGTACGCATCATGATTACCGGGAACAACCGAGACGTCAGCGGGATCGCCCAATGTTTTGAGCCAGCGCTGGGCCGTCTCCAGTTCCTCATCTAGAGCCAAGTTCACGAGATCGCCGGTCACGGCGATATGATCCGGGGACTGTGCCTTCATATCGGCCACTAGAACATCCAGTGTGCCGCTGGTCATCGAGCCCTTGCGGTTCGATCGCCAATTGATATAGCCAGTAATGCGCTTGGAGATCAGTTCACGCAAAGTCAGCGCGGGTAAAGGCGACAGATGTATGTCGGAGATATGAGCGAGGTGAAACATCGACTCAGCTTTATGAGAGTATTGGCGCGAAATCCAGTGATACAACCGTCGCACACCGGAGCAGTTCCGGCCAAGGTCACGCAGAATGGTTGAAAAACGTTCAAAATGGCGTCATCGCCTGTTCCATACCTACTTTCTGCTTCGTCGACCCATGACCCTTGGTGCCCGCGGCGTTGTTCTGGATGACAAGGAGCAATCGGTATTTCTCATTCGCCACACTTACGTTCCTGGCTGGCAATTTCCAGGCGGTGGCGTGGAAACGGGGCATAGCGTTGAACAGACGCTCAGAAAGGAATTGATGGAGGAAGGCAATATCGAGCTGACAGGTCGACCGCAGCTTTTCGCCATCTATCACAATGCGCACGCATCAAGGCGCGATCACGTTGCACTGTATGTTTGCCGCTCTTTCCGGCAGATAACACCGTTCATCGCCAATCGCGAGATTGCCGAAGCGGGGTTTTTCAAACTCGGAGCGCTGCCGCAGGATACGACACCGTCCACCCGGCGCCGGCTCGCCGAGATTTTGGACGGCGCAGACGTCCCGCTTAACTGGTAGCGATCAGAAACGGTCGCGATCGTGCGGGACCGTATAGTCGATTTCCGGTCCAACAGGAATTATCCCGCTTGGATTGATGCTTTTGTGACTGCAGTAGTAGTGCGCCTTGATGTGTTTCAAGTTCACTGTCGGGGCCACGCCCTGCACCTGATATAGTTCCCGCGTGTAGTTCGTCAGGTTCGGATAGTCGGCAATGCGCTGGCGATTGCATTTGAAATGACCCACATAGACGGGATCAAAGCGCAGCAGAGTGGTAAACAGGCGCCAGTCGGCTTCCGTCAATCGATTGCCAACGAGATAACGCTGACGTGACAGCCGCTCCTCCACGTGGTCAAGCGCATTGAACAATTGCGCAAACGCCTCTTCATAAGCTTCTTGTGTCGTGGCGAAGCCTGCCCGATAGACGCCGTTGTTGATATTCGGATAGATCAGCGCGTTGATCTCATCGATCTCGCCGCGCAGCGCTTCGGGATAAAAATCAAGCGAGGCATCGCCGAAGTCGTTGAACGCGGAATTGAGCATCCGAATGATTTCCGATGATTCATTGGAAACGATGGTATTGCGCTGTTTGTCCCAAAGAACCGGCACGGTTACACGGCCCGAATAATTGGGATCGGCGCGCGTGTAGATTTCATGCAAGCGCTTAGAACCAAAGAGGTGGTCGGGTGTTGCGCCGTCCTTCTCGTAAAATGTCCAGCCTTCCGCTCCCATGTAATGGTCGACGACTGACAACGAGATTACATCCTGCAGTTGTTTGAGTGCGCGGAAAATCAGCGTACGGTGCGCCCAGGGACAAGCATAGGAAACATACAAATGATAGCGGCCAGGTTCGGCCTTGAATCCGGCCTTGCCCGACGGTCCTGCGCTACCATCAGCAGTCACCCAATTGCGAAACTGTGACTCGGTCCGGATGAAACGGCCGCCAGTTTCCTTTGTATCGTACCACTGGTTATGCCACACACCATCAATCAATAAACCCATCTCGTCTCCTTGAACCACGCTGTGCTGGTTGATTTCACTATTTCGTTGTTTCTCACAGTTAGGCCCAATTCCTCTCGGTTCCATGACCAAGCCGGTGAACAGAGTGTCACTTTTTGCCGGACAAACCGGATTTTCGGTTTACGGCGGTTTCTTTTGATGTTACGCGGACAAAAAAGGAGACTTTTGTGGCAGGAATTCTGTTCATCCGACGATGAAACCCGGACCGGCGCTTTTTCAAAGCGGCGGACACTCCTGTGTTGCCGACGACCGAAAGGGTTCGAGGCGCCTATCCACTCGTTTCACAAAGACATTCAGCATGCTGACCCAAGTCGTGACCTACGCCCCGGAAAATCCGGTGCATGACGCTGCCATAGAAGACATCAATAAAGAAGCTTTTGGACCGGGGCGGTTTGCTCGTGCCGCATACCGGATTCGAGAGGGTGGCCCGCACGATCGCACGCTTTCCTTCGTCGCGTTGAACGGAGAGCACGTGGTCGCATCGGTCCGGCTAACGCCAATCCATATTGGCACGACTTCGGCTTTGCTTCTCGGCCCTCTGGCCGTACGTCCTGCATGGAAAAATCAAGGCATCGGCGCTGCGCTGATGCGCACCAGTATGGAAGCAGCGCGTGTCGCTGGGCACCATCTGGTTATCCTTGTCGGCGATGAGCCCTACTATGCGCCTTTTGGCTTTCGCCAGATACCAGGTCATCTGATCGAAATGCCCGCGCCCGTGGAACCGACCCGGTTTCTCGCCTGTGAACTCACACCGCGCGCGCTTGAGGCCGTGCAGGGACGTGTACGCCACGCCACCCAGACCTGACAGTAATCTGGACTGACGGATCACTACTTGCCTTCGCGGTACCACATGCCGCCCAGCACCAGGATCATTGCGGCGAGTCCAAGGAAGCCTGAGAAGAGTGGCAGGCGATTGACGCTCTTCAGGATCGTCTCGTTGGTCGGACGCAATCCGATCCAGTTGTCGCCGCTCGCGCCCGCCATGCCGCGCGACGCCACGATATTTGGAACCTCAATTGTGGTCTGGTCGGGGGTTGGCCGCAGCCGGCGCGTTCCGCCACCCGTTTCGCGCGCCAGGGGGGCGAGCTTGGCGGTCGTGGAAACATTGTCGCTGAATTCTGGCGCGTCGACGGGTCCGACATGGGCAAGCGTCGTCAGGTCACCATTGGCCACCTGGTAAAGGCCGATTTCATCGGTTGTCACGGAAGCTGTAAAGACCCCTGGCTCGGTTTCCGTCAGGGGAACGGACCTCGTCTTGCCCGATGGCGTGATGATGCTCGCAGGATTGGCGGTCTTCTGCATGGTCTGCCGGCGGATCTCCAGGTTGCGGCCGCTTCCGCTTGCTGTCAGCGCTTCTTCTTCCAATTCCGGCTCTTTCATAAGCCAGTGGGCGATGCGCCGGTAGAGCGCGGCATGCGGACCGCCGCCTTCGAAACCGCGCGCCCAGAGCCAGCCCTGGTCGGAAAGGAACATGCCGACCCTGCCTTCTCCAACATGATTGAGCACCAGCAATGGCTTATCGCCTGCATCCATAACTGTTGTGCCTTCAGGTTGATTGACGTCAATGACGCGGAACCAGCGGCTCCAATGCGGTGGCTCTTGCGTGCTGCCCTCAAGGCCACGTGTCACCGGATGGCGTTTGCCTTGATCGCTCAGACGCGGATAGAACGCTTTTTCTTCGATGTTCCCCGTCGGCGTCGCAGGCAGGACCGAGAGGAGCGGTGTATTGGCGATCGACATGTTGCCCGCATATTCGGGACCGGCGGCGATGAGAAGTGCGCCCCCCTTTTGGACGTAATCGTTGATGTAGTCGTAATAGAGCAGCGGCAGCACGTCGCGGTGTTGGTAGCGATCGAAAATGATGAGGTCAAACTGCTCGATCTTGTCGACGAAAAGTTCCCGGGTCGGGAAGGCAATCAGCGAAAGCTCGTTGATCGGTGTCGAATCCTGCTTCTCGGGCGGCCGCAAAATCGTGAAGTGCACGAGATCGACGGATGCGTCGGATTTCAAAAGATTGCGCCACGTGCGCTCGCCATTATGCGGTTCGCCTGAAACCAACAGGACACGCAGATTCTCGCGAATGCCGTCAACCATGGCAACGGCTCGGTTGTTCACTTCCGTGAGTTCGTTAGGAACGGCATCGACGACAATTTCGACAATGTTCACGCCTGCTCGCGGTAGCGTAACCTCCAGCGGCATTTCCTGACCTATAATAGCATCCTGATTGCTCACCTCATCGCCGTTCACGCGCACGCTAACACGCGCACGGCCACCTTGCGGCTCGCCCGAAGCTGTAACCTTGTAGGTCATTTCTTGCGGCTTGCCGGTCAACCCGAAGCGTGGTGCACGGACAAATTGGATACGGCGGTCGATCTCGCCGGGCGTGCCGGTGATTAGCCCATGCACCGGAGCGGCGAAACCGAGACCGGCCAAATTGGCCGGGATATCATGAATCTGGCCGTCCGTGATCATAATCGCGCCGCCGATACGAGCCGGTGGCACATCACGGAAAATGCCATTCAATGCCTGGAACAGACGTGTTGAGGTTGCGTCATCATTTTCGGTTGCTTGACCGGTTTCAACCGTCCTGACCTCGAATTGCGGTAGGCGGCCAAGTTCGGTCTGAACCTGTTTCAAAGCTGCATCGGTATCTGCAGTGCGGTTGCCGATATCCTGACTCTGGCTGCGGTCAGCGACGACAGCAACCACGCTTTTCAGCGGCTCGCGTTCCTCATTCACAACAATCGGATTGAAGAGTGCCATGGCAAATGCTGCAACGGCCAACAGCCGGATCAGGCTGCCGCGCTGGCGGAAGTAGATTCCGGCCAGCGTAAGAATGAACAGCGGTACGAGCAAAAGCGCGAGAAGCGTGTTTGAAACAAGAGGCTGGAAATCCAATGACAGATACATGACCTAGTTCCCCAGCCGCTGCAAAAGGTCAGGCACATGCACCTGATCGGATTTGTAATTTCCGGTCAGCATATACATGACAATGTTGATACCGGCGCGGTATGCGTAAACGCGTTGCATCGGATCATTGGGGATAGTCGGGTAGAGTGGAGAGCCTTCCGCATTCGTCGCCCAGGCGCCGGCAAAATCATTGCCGGTTATCATGATGGGCGTGACACCATCTCCCGCCCTCACTGGCCGGTCGGAGCGGGTCTCGGTCGAGAGTGATGCCTGCACCCACAAAGGACTACCGCGATAACGGCCAGGAAAGTCCTGCAGAATGTAGAAGGATTTGGTCAAGACGTGATCGCTCGGGACGGGCTCGAGCGGCGGTATGTTGAGCCCGGCAAGAATGTCGCGCAACCTTTGATTGGCCGGGGTTGTCGAGTTGTCGAAACTGATTGCAGCCGCGTCCTGATCGCGGGTGTCGAACAGCACCGTTCCGCCCTGCTGCATATAAGCATCGATCTTGGCGATCGCCTCTGGCGACGGCATTTTTGCGGCAGGGTCAACAGGCCAATAGATCAAGGGATAGAAGGCGAGTTCATCAGTCGCAGGATTGACTCCGATGGGTTCACCAGGTTCCAAGGCCGTGCTGTCGGAGAGAGCTTTGGACAGGCCAAGCAGGCCCGCCTTGCTGACATCGTCGACAGCACCATCACCAGTTATGACGTAGGCGAGATGTGTGGCATTGACGGCTTCGAGAATCGCCTGATCGCCGGGCTTGCTGTCATTCTGCTGGGCAGACGCGGGGGTAGGGCCAAGGGCAAGGAGCGCCGGTAACAGGAGGATGGCCAGCGATGCCGCCGCGGCCGTGCGATAACGGCGCCGCAGATGGCCGCCGAGCCAAAGTACGGCAATGGCATCCAGTGCCAATAAAAGTGCCGCAAGTGCCAGGAGCGGCCCTCGCAATGGCAAGGATTCATCCACGGCATAGCGTGCTGTCGTTACCGGAAATGCGAGGTTCGGTCGAATCAGCGGCTTGATATCGGCATCCGGCTTGAAAAGGTTGAGTGCCGTCATGGCGTCCTCAACGCCGTAGAAGCCGGGAGGATTGTCGAAACTCACCTGTGGGCCAGCACCATTTCCGACAAGGAGCGGTCTGGTGTCGCCGTTGGGCGGGACAAGCGAACCCTCGGCATTTAGTGTCAGATACGGTGGAAGGACACGCGAGCCACTTGCGCCATTATCGTTTGCCAATGGTCCGGCTGCGTTGGACAACGAGACGAGACGATGCAGCATATCGACAAAACTGCCGCTGATCGGCAGGTTCGACCATGTGGCTTCAGGTGTTACGTGGAACAGTACCAGCTGGCCGCGCTCGCGTGTCTCGCCGGTTACGAGCGGCGTACCGTCTGCCAGATTGGCCCAGCTCTTGTCGTACAGGTCGGAAGACGGCTCTGCGAGAACCTGCCGCGTCACGGTCACATCTTGCGGCGTTGGCAAGCCGGCGAAGGGCCCGTTCTCGGGAAAGGCCGCAACAGGTTGCGATTCCTTCCACGATAAGGTGCCGCCAAGGGACCGCTCGCCTTTACGCAAGGTAACGGGCAGCAAAGGATCCTGATCACTGTTGCCTGCAAGACGCGGTCCAGCAAAACGGATCAGCGTACCGCCCTTATTGACCCAATCTGAAAGTGTTTGCTCAGTCTCCGGCGGCAGTTTGCCGATATCCGCCATGATGAAAACCGAGGGCTTCTGTTCAAGGAGTTCGGGCACGGCGCGCACGAGTTCCGGGTTGCGAGGGCGCAACAGATCGGCAAACGGCTCGAGCGCCCGGGATATGTAGTAGAGCGGCGAGAGCAGCGGTTGTGAAAGGTCTGCATCAGAACCGGAAAGTAACGCAACGCGCCTTCGCTTGTTATTGTCGTCGATGAGGTAGGTGGCCCCGGCCTGTGCAGCGCCGTCGACCCGCAATGTGTGGAAGTCGTTGCGCAATTCGTAAGGCGCGTTGATGACAGCTTCGCCGCTGCTCTCGCCTGCGGCAAAGACCAAACCGGCTTCAGCGATACGCCGGCCTTTTTCGTCGAATGCGCCTATTGTGATTCCGTTTTGGCCGCGATCATTGCTCGGCCGTACCGCACGAACGGTCAGACCATTCGCGTTGTTGACGGCCTGACGCAGAGCGACCAGAGACGTTATCGTTGGTTGGTACCAGATAATGGATGCGATACCTGAACCTTCGAGCGACTTGACTGCTTCCGCAGCCCCTGGCGTGTCTACGCCATCGTTGAGATAGGCAAGCCTCATGCCGGAAACGTTCGCTATCGCCGTTTTCAACCGGGCAAACGCGGCCGGCCGGTCGACCGGGATTGGGCGCACGGACATAGCCCGGAGCCGTTCTAGTGCGGCGTTGGCGTCGAACGGTCCGATATCGGTATTGGCTTTTTCGGCCGTACCTAGAATGTAGATCAGCGCTCCGGAGTTCTCTGCATCGGAAATCAACCGTTCGGCGGTATCCTTGCGCGAGCCCCATTCCTCGTTGGACGACCAGCCATTGTCGAGGACTATTGCGACCGGGTCCTTGCCCGTCAGTGTTTCAGCTCGGGGATTCCATACAGGTTCCGCCAGCGCAAGAATAACGAAAGCCGCGAGCAATAGTCGCAAGAGCGTTAACCACCAAGGGCTTTTGTTGGGCGTCTCTTCCTTTTTGAGGAGTTGAGCAAGGATTTTCAGCGGGGGGAATATTTCAGTGACAGGACGGGGAGGTGTCACCCGCAAAAGCCACCAGATGATTGGAAGAACGATGAGTCCGGCAAGGACGGCAGGGGCACCAAAGGCCAGGGGGAGTGCATTCATGCGCGGTTCCCCTCGTAACCAATATTGGCGGTCATGTTCATGTGAACCGACACGAGCGCGTCGGAGGCCAAGCGATCGGTACGATTGCTGGTGTAGCTCCAGCCAATCCGCCGGCAGAAATCGCTAAGAACCTCGCGGCGCGCGTAGAACAATCTGCGGTAGTCTTCGGCGTAGTCCTCTGCGCGCCCGAACGTTAGTGACGCGCCAGTTTCGGGATCAATGAATTCGGTGCGCCGCTTGTAAGGGAAATCTTCTTCGGCTGGATCATAGACCTCTATCAGGTGCGCACGAGCGCCAGCTTGAACGAGTTGTTGAAGAAGGGCCAGCGTATCTTCCACGGGCTCCAGGAAATCACTGACAAGAACTACATCGGAAAAGCGCCGCACTCTGCTCAGATCAGGCTTGGCAGGCAGGTTCGTCGTGTGGGCGAGTAGGGTTGCGAGGCGTTCCGCACCGTTTCGGGCCGATATAGGATCCGCCACGCCGGGGAAGCCGATGCGTTCACCACTGCGTGATAAAAGTTCGTCCAGTGCCAGAACGAGTACCAGGGCGCGCGATTCTTTCGACACTTGGGCTTGCTCGGACTTGTAGAGCATGGAAGGCGAAGGATCGGCCCACAACCAAACCGTATGAGCTGCTTCCCATTCCTGATCGCGGATATAAGTACGATCATCGCGGGCCGAGCGGCGCCAGTCGATTCGGGAAATAGCCTCGCCCTGAGCGTAAGGCCGAAATTGCCAGAAAGTTTCGCCAACGCCGCTTTTCCGCCGGCCATGCCAGCCGGTGTTGACGGTATTGAGAATACGACGCGCTTCGACGAGCAGGTCTGGTAGCAGAGCGGCGCGCTGGCGGGCACGCGCAAGCGCATCCCCTGTGTCAGCCCGTGTTACCTGCGCGCCAATTGCTGCCATTAGAAAGCAACTTTTGTAAGGTTGCCAATGACATCGCGCACATTCATACCATCGGCGCGCGCAGCAAATGTCAGCGCCATCCGGTGCTGCAATACCGGTTCCGCGAGAGCCTTTACGTCGTCTACCGACGGAGCGAGCCGGCCATCATAGAGCGCGCGTGCCCGAGCGCAGAGCATCAGGGCCTGGCTGGCGCGAGGACCAGGGCCCCATGAGATGAATTTTTTTGCAATGTCGTTGTCTGCGCCCGGACGAGCAGAACGGACGAGCTTGAGAATTGCATCGACCACACCTTCCGGTACCGGCATCCGACGGATGAGGTGCTGCATGTCGCGCAAGCGCTCCGCATCGATGATCTTCTCCGCTCTGACATCTGAAATACCGGTGGTCTCTAGTAGCACCCTGCGTTCTGCTTCAAGTTCCGGGTAGAGAATATCGATCTGCATCAGAAACCGATCGAGCTGTGCCTCTGGCAGCGGATAGGTCCCTTCCTGTTCAAGTGGGTTCTGCGTTGCCAATACATGAAACGGTTGTGGCAAATCATGCCGCTCGCCTGCAATGGTAACGTGGTACTCCTGCATGGCCTGCAAGAGCGCCGACTGTGTCCGAGGCGAGGCGCGATTTATTTCGTCCGCCATGAGCAATTGAGCAAAAATAGGGCCTCTGACATAGCGAAAATAACGTTTGCCGTTGTCATCCTGCTCCATGACTTCAGAGCCCAGGATATCCGAAGGCATAAGGTCCGGCGTGAATTGAATGCGGCGGTCGTCAAGACCGAGAACAGTTCCCAATGTTTCCACCAGCTTTGTCTTTGCGAGGCCCGGGACGCCGACAAGGAGCGCATGTCCGCCTGCCAGCAGCGCCACCAACGTTCGCTCGATGACACTCTCCTGCCCAAAGATGACGGTGCCGATGCCAGTCTTTATCCTTGAGATGTCTGCTAGCGCTTTCTCAGCCTCGGCAATCATAGCCTTGGGATCGGACGGTACCTCAGGTTTAATCATGGTCATGGGTCACCTCAACCGCTGGTATCTGCAAAGAGTCTCTCTTAAATGACTCTAACGTAAAACGACTCTAAGTCACTATGACATGCTGACAAGCGGTCCAACGTTGACTATTTCGTGACGCATATGGAAAAAAGGCGGACCATGGCAGGATCAGAAGACACTCCAGGGGATACAGCAGGGCTCGAAGCGCTGATCTCGCGTGCCGCTGCGCCGGGCAGGGGCCTGCCACCCGTCGATAAATGGAATCCCGATTTTTGCGGTGATCTCGATATGGAGATCAAGGCCGATGGTACCTGGTTCTATATGGGCACTCCGATTGGTCGGCAGCCGCTTGTCCGGCTTTTCTCCACGGTCCTGCGCAAGGACGCCGATGGGCGGACCTATCTCGTGACGCCAGTTGAAAAGGTAGGAATCCGTGTCGAGGATGCACCTTTTCTGGCCGTTGAACTCGATGTGACAGGCGAAGGGGATGCGCGCGTCATGACACTGCGCACAAATGTTGGCGACATCGTCGAGGTAGGCGCCGGCCATCCGTTGCGGTTTGTGATCGATCAAGTCAACGGTGGACTAAAGCCTTATCTCTTGGTGCGAGGCCGTCTTGAGGCGCTCCTGGCGCGGCCGGTGATGTATGAGCTGGTCAACTATGGGGAGGAAATCATTATCAACGGAAAGCCTATGTTCGCGGTACGATCAAAGGGCAGTGTGTTCCCAATCATGCCGTCAAGTGAGCTGGAAAAGCTAAGCCAATGAGTCTAATCAACTCGCTGCACGAGGGTTTTTCCGCCCGGGCGTTCTCACAACGTGTGGCGCTCAAGGGCAATGAACCCTTGGACCGGGATCATGGCGATCATTTGCTCAATCCTGAGCTCGATGCGCTGATCGCGGCAAATCCCCTGCGCGACGCTGCCGTCCTTGTGCCAATTGTGGATCGCGGCGATGAGGCCAGCGTGCTCCTCACCCTGCGCAACGCCAATATGCGCAAGCATTCGGGGCAGGTCGCCTTTCCGGGTGGTGCGATTGACCCTGAAGACGATTACGAGCCGGAGAAAGCGGCGCTCCGTGAGGCGCATGAGGAAATCGGGCTCGAAGGTCGTCATGTGGAGGTCATCGGGCGGCTGCCTCGCTACCTGACCACGACCGGCTATTCGATCACGCCGGTACTGGGGCTGGTGCATCCGCCGTTTGAAATCACTCCGAATCCTGCTGAAGTGGCCGACGTGTTCGAGGTGCCCTTGTCGTTCTTGATGGATCCAGCCAATCATCGACGCGAAAGCCGGATATGGCAGGAAAAAGAGCGGTTCTACTACACGATGCCGTTTGGTGACCGCTTCATCTGGGGCGTAACTGCAGGCATCATCCGCACACTTTATGAAAGGCTCTATTCTTGAGTGCGACTGTTTCCATTGCCGACGATGCCTCGTGGCTTAAAGATGAGTCCTTGCAAAGGCTGCTCGCCGTACTTGCCGGCGATGGTGAGGCTGCACGCGTTGTCGGCGGTGCGGTAAGGAATACGCTTCTGGGTCAAGAGGTCAGCGATATTGATATCGCAACGACGTGCTTGCCGGAATTGACTTTGCAGCGGGCAATTGGGGCCGGGTTCAAGGCTGTTCCGACCGGCATAGACCATGGCACGATCACGGTCATGGCGCATGGCAGACCGTTCGAAGTGACGACTTTGCGCGCTGATATCGAGACAGATGGACGGCATGCTGAAGTTGCCTATGGCCGCGATTGGCAGGTGGATGCCAACCGGCGCGACTTCACCATGAATGCCTTATATGTCGAGGCGGATGGGACCATCATCGATCTCGTTGGCGGGCTCGCGGATGTTGAAACCCGTACGCTGCGCTTCATCGGCGATCCGGAGCAGCGTATCCGCGAGGACTATCTGCGTATATTACGGTTTTTCAGATTTTTCGCCTGGTACGGCAAAGGCAGACCTGAAAGCGAAGGGCTGAAGGCCTGCGCGCGTCTGAAAGATGGACTGACGCGGCTCTCGGCCGAACGTATCTGGTCAGAGCTCAAGAAATTGCTGAGTGCGCCGGATCCTTCGCGCGCATTGTTATGGATGCGGCAGGCAGGCGTCCTGACGGCAGTTTTGCCCGAAAGTGAAAAATGGGGCATTGACGCGATCCACTCTTTGGTAAAGACCGAGCAGGACCTCCATTGGAAGGTCGATCCGCTTTTACGCCTGGCAAGCATGATACCCCCGCAAATCGGCCGCATCACCGAAATGGCGTCGCGGCTGAAACTCTCCAACAGTGAGCGAACACGGCTGGAGGCCTGGGCTGGAACTGCGATGCCGCAACAGGACATTTCCGAGAGCAAATTTGCAAAGCAACTTTACCGCGGCGATCAGCAGGGCATGCGCGACAGGCTCAGTCTGGCGCTGGTTTCAGCACGTGCCGAGGCGATCAATGATAACGCTGCGATGATGAGGTCCGGGCACCTATCCAAACTACTTAAATATCTCGATAGTTACGAGCGGCCGACGTTTCCCGTGTCCGGCAGCGATCTACTCGCTGCGGGTCTGGAAAAAGGGCCGGAAATCGGCAGGGTCCAGCGCGCGCTAGAGGACGACTGGATCAAATCGGGCTTTACCCTCGAGCGCGATACACTCCTTGCCAAAATTCCTGAATATGCAGGAAAAGTCTGATCAGGCCGCCTGGCCTTTCGACGGCTGGATATTCGCCTTGATGGTTTCGAGCATTGATTCCCGAATGACCGTTTCACCGTGGGTTTCACGCAGATGCTCGGCAGCGCGGCGAATGATTTCAGCCTCGGTGTCGTGACGTGTATGCCACTGGCAACCGGGAACTATGCAATGAAGTTCTTTCATGCCTTCTCTCCCTGTTGTAGGACGCAAGAATAGGTGCTCTGTCCCATAAGAGCGCGGCCGATTTTGCCGCACCAGCGGTAGCATAACGCATCAAGCGGCTGATTGATCCCTTAAATATCCATCTCACGGCCATTTGACCGTAGGGGGCATCGAAGAGAGAATTGAATCGACGTTCCCGCCGGTCTTCAAGCCGAAGATCGTGCCTCGATCATAGAGCAGATTGAATTCGACATAGCGGCCACGGCGTACAAGTTGTTCCTGACGATCGGCATCCGTCCAGTCATGATTGAAATTCTGCCGCACGAGATAGGGGTAGACTACGGAAAAGGCGCGGCCTACGTCGCGCGTGAAATTGAAATCGGCCGCATACCCACCATTTTCTTCGGAGGAGTGTAGCCAGTCGTAGAAAATACCACCAGTTCCACGCGGCTCCTTGCGGTGAGGAAGATAAAAGTACTCGTCACACCATGTCTTGAATTTCTCATGATCGGCGACAGCTGAATGCTTGTCGCAAACAAATTTCATCGCTTTGTGGAACGCCAGCGTATCCGGATCGTCCTGTGTTCGCTTGCGATCAAGAACCGGCGTGAGATCGGCGCCACCGCCGAACCATTGCCTCGTCGTTACAACCATGCGCGTGTTCATATGTACAGCGGGGACAAACGGACTTTGAGGGTGTGCGATCAACGAGATACCCGATGCCCAAAAACGGGGATCTTCATCCGCGCCGGGTATCTGCTTGCGAAACTCTTGCGAAAATTCGCCATGAACCGTGGATGTGTGGACACCGACTTTTTCGAAAACGCGGCCGTGCATGACCGACATAACGCCACCGCCGCCCTTGCCATCATCGCGTTGCCATGGGGTCTGCTTGAAGCGCCCCGGCGTGCGGTCCGAGAGCGGTCCGTCCAGTTCGTCTTCCAACTGCTCGAAACTCGCGCAAATCTTGTCGCGCAATTCCACAAACCAAGCGGTAGCCTCAGCTTTCTTTTCATCGAGCGCTTCGGGAAGTACGGCGGGGATATCTGGACGGTCCATGGCAAAGAATCCTTTTTCGCCTGGACATTATCACATCAACTTGAAGCCAAAAGGAAGTTGCTGCAGTTCATTCACCCTATCCATAAAAAAATGACTCGTTTTCCGGCTTTGCTGCACCTACTCTTATGGTTGTAGGGTTCAGTGAGGGATACGAGATGGTCTCCAAAGCGCCCCGATCGCAATATCCAAAACCGCCGCTTGACGGTTTGCGGAAGAGACTTAAGGAAAGCCGCGCAGCTCCCAGCCAGCAACGCGGTGCGTTTGTTCGCGAAAGCTTCAAACTGCCGCGTCTTGCAGCGCGCGAAAAGGCACGCGAATGGTTCGAACAATATCCGAAAGCAGCTTATTGGACCGAAATCGAAAGCTGGTACGAGCGTCCTGGCGATATCATAGAGTTCACCATGCGCCGCTTGCCGAACGCGGACTGAAAATACGGAAATCCTCGATTCAACAATAAAATTGATGTTCTTTTTCAAATATTTGATTGTTTTGGCCGAAAACGTCCGCAGTTTTTGAGAATTCTTCAAATTTTCTTGCATTTATGCAGAATTTCGAGTGATCGCAGCTGACAGCCATTTCCAAAGACAGTAGAACTCTGCCAGCACCGGAGAGCCTTCCGGACGCATAAGAAAATCCAAGGAGGAAATAATGCGCTTATCGTTGATCTCTGGCGTGGCGTTGGCCGCTGTTATGGTGATGACGTCGTTTGCCAAAGCCGACATCGTCGTCGGTATTATCGCACCTGTGACCGGGCCTGTCGCGGCTTACGGTTTGCAGGTAAAGAATGGCGTCGAAAGCGCTGCCGAAGCCATCAACGCGGCGGGCGGCATCAAGGGCGAAAAGATCGTAACGAAGATCTTCGACGATGCGGGCGAACCCAAGCAGGGTGTGTCGGTTGCCAACCAGGTCGTTGGTGAGGGCATCAAGTTCGTCGTAGGTCCGGTGACGTCCGGCGTCGCCATGCCTGTATCTGATGTCCTGGCCGAAAACGGTATCGTCATGGTGACGCCTACGGCCACCACACCAGATCTCACGACACGCGGTCTCGAAACTGTGTTTCGCACCTGCGGCCGGGATGACCAGCAGGCTGACGTCGCGGGCAAGTACATGCTGGACAACTTCAAGGACAAGCGCATCGCTATCGTCTATGACAAAACGCCGTACGGTACCGGTATTGCCAACGGTCTGAAGGCTGTACTTAACAAAGGCGGCGTTACCGAAGTCGTCTTTGAAGGTATCAATGCCGGCGAAAAGGACTACAGCGCGCTCATCACACGCATCAAGTCTGAAAAAGCCGACGTAATCTACTTCGGCGGTTATCATGCCGAGGGAGGTCTTATCGCCCGCCAGTTGAACGACCAGGGGATCAAGGCCCAGATCATCGGTCCCGATGGCTTGTCGAACACAGAATATTGGGCAATCGGCGGTGATGCAGCCGCGGGTACATTGTTCACCAACAGCGCCGATCCAACCAAGAATCCTGCTGCGGCAAAGGTTGTGGAAGCCCTTCAGGCCAAAAACATTCCGGCTGAAGCCTTCACCCTCAACGCCTATGCCGCGTTGCAAGTGATCGCCGGTGCTATCGAAAAGGCTGGCTCTGCTGAACCATCCGAGGTAGCCGCAAAGATCAAGTCGGGTGACGCGTTTCCGACGGTGGCAGGTGATCTCAGCTATTCCAGCACCGGAGATCTGAACACGCCTGCATTCGTCTTCTACAAATGGGAAGGTGGCAAGGCCACCCAGATCGACTGACCGGACGGTTGACAGCCAGTTCGCCGGCCGAGTTGGCCGGCGAACTATCAGCGGAGCAATGAAAATTGTCGTTGCGCTTCGGCGGTTGCGATGGCTGCGGAGAGCGCCAGATTGAGCGAGCGGGCGCCGGGCACCATTGGAATGATGAGTCTGGCGTCGGCCGCCTGATGGACCTCATCGGGCACACCGGCAGATTCGCGGCCAAACATCAAAATATCACCGGGCGTAAACTTGAAACCAGTATATGGCTCGGCCGCCTTGGTCGAGAAAAGCAGAACCCGGCGTTTTTCACAAATCCGCCATTCCTGAAACTGCGCCCAATCGGGATGACGTGTCAGGACGGCTTGTTCGAGGTAGTCCATGCCGGCGCGTTTCAGCGCACGATCGGAAATATCGAATCCGGCAGGCTCGATGATATCAACGGCGACGCCAAAACATGCGGCCATACGCAGAATAGTCCCGGCATTGCCGGGTATATCTGGCTGGTAGAGTGCAATGCGTAAGTCGGTATATGCTTCGGTCAACGAGATGCCCTTCCATGAGTCGGCGCGGAATGACGATGATGAGGTTTAACAATGTTTCGCTGGTTTGAAGAGAGGCTCGAACCATTTCCTACGGCGGAACCCGCCGAGCCACCGAAATCGCTCGTCGCGTTTTGCCTGCATTATACCCAAGGCGCTTGGCCATGGATTGCCGTTATGGCTGTGTGCACCGCGCTGATCGCGGTCCTGGAAGTATCCATGTTTGCCTTCATGGGCAATATCGTCGACTGGCTGTCCAATCATTCGCGCGAAACCTTCCTTACCGATGAAGGGTGGAAGCTGGCGCTGATTGCCGGTGTCGTGTTGATCGTCATGCCGGGCATCGTTCTCGTGGATTCGCTCATTATCCATCAGACCTTGCTTGGCAATTATCCCATGCGCATCCGCTGGATGGTGCATCGCTATCTCATTCGCCAATCGATGACCTTCTTCCAGGATGAGTTTGCCGGGCGGGTTTCCACCAAGCTTATGCAGACCTCGCTTGCGGTGCGCGAAACGGTTATGAAGCTTCTTGACGTGCTAAACTACGTCATCGTCTATTTCACCGGGACATTGATCATCGCGGCAGCAGCGGATTTGCGGCTCATGCTGCCTTTCGTTGTCTGGCTCGTTATTTATATCGGGCTGCTTCGCTATTTCATTCCGAAAATCCGCGTCATTTCCGAGCGACAGGCTGATGCACGCTCGACGATGACCGGACGGATCGTCGACAGCTACACGAACATCGCCACGGTAAAGCTGTTCTCGCATTCGAAACGCGAGGAGAGTTACGCGCGTGAAGGATTGGAAAACTTCTTAACCACTGTCCACGGGCAGATGCGGCTGGTAACCAGTTTTCACTTCTCGCTCTATGCCATGAATTGCCTGCTGCTTTTCTCGGTTGGCGCAATCGCCATCTGGCTGTGGCTAGGATCCGCTATCTCCGTCGGTGCTGTAGCGGTTGGGATTGGCCTTGTGCTCCGCCTTAACGGCATGTCGCAGTGGATCATGTGGGAGATGTCAGCCCTATTCGAAAATATCGGTACCGTCGAAGACGGCATCACGTCCATTTCCTTGCCGCGACTTGTGCCCGATGTCCCTAATGCGCCGGAGCTCGAGGTCACTGCAGGGGCGATCAGCTTCGATTCGATCGGCTTCCACTACGGAAAAGGCGCGGGCATTATAGATCGTCTGTCTCTGGATATACGTCCAGGCGAAAAGATCGGCTTAGTTGGCCGATCCGGAGCCGGCAAATCGACCCTCGTCAATCTGCTGTTGCGATTTTACGACCTCGAAAGCGGCCGGATCATTATCGATGGTCAAGATATATCCAAGGTCTCGCAAGATTCGCTACGTGCACAAATCGGGATGGTGACGCAGGACACGTCACTCTTGCATCGTTCGGTCCGGGATAATGTGCTTTACGGTCGTCCCGATGCGTCGGAAGAGATGATGCTGCAGGCCGTGAGAAATGCCCAGGCCGACAGCTTCATTGAAGACCTATCGGACCCTAAGGGCAGACGCGGTTTCGACGCCCATGTTGGCGAGCGCGGGGTCAAGCTTTCTGGCGGGCAGCGCCAGCGTATCGCCATTGCACGTGTGATGCTCAAAGATGCTCCTATCCTCATCATGGATGAAGCGACTTCGGCGCTCGATTCGGAGGTGGAAGCAGCGATACAGGACAACCTCTATCGGCTGATGCAGGGGAAGACGGTTATCGCAATCGCGCACCGGCTGTCGACCATTGCGGCGCTCGACCGGCTTATCGTCTTGGACAAGGGACAAATTGTCGAAAGCGGCAGTCATGAAGAGCTGATTGCGGCCGACGGTATCTACGCCGGCTTGTGGGCACGTCAGTCTGGCGGTTTCCTTGGTCTCGACGATCAGGAAGCTGCGGAATAATACGATCGAAGACAAAATCGGCCCAAGGCGATCTCATCGTAGCCGCCAGCATTTATCCCGGGCTCGGACAAGGCAATCGGGAGTTTTGCAGGGTAGGAACAGGATCAAGGTCTATCCCTGCGACATCCTGCCCTTGTGACGCTGTCTCACTGGACAAGCTCAAGCGACATGCTTAGAAACCACGCCATATGTTGGGGATTCCTCATGGCTCAGCTCTTGGGCCAGTCTTCTATTGTGCTGACAATGTGGACTCTCCCGCTGCGTTGTTATTCGGAAAGGAACAGGCCCCGTGAGCGCACACGATACGACCGAGCCGACACGGCGTGACTTCCTCTATATTGCGACAGGTATGGCCGGTGTGGTCGGTGCAGGCGCCTTTGCTTGGCCCTTTATTGATCAGATGAGACCGGACGCATCCACGCTGGCAGTCTCGTCCATTGAAGTTGATGTTTCGGCTGTTCAGCCAGGCATGTCTCTGACGGTCAAATGGCGTGGCAAACCGGTCTTCATTCGCAACCGGACGCCGAAAGAAATCGAAGACGCCAAGAACGTTCAAATGGGTCAGCTCAAGGATCCGATTGCGCGCAATGCCAATTTGCCGAGCGACGCCCAGGCGACCGACGCGGATCGTGCAGCAGCCAAGGACAAGGAAAACTGGCTGGTGATGATCGGCGTTTGCACTCACCTTGGTTGCATTCCGCTTGGCCAGCAAGGCGAATTCGGTGGCTGGTTCTGCCCTTGTCATGGTTCGCAATACGACACTGCCGGACGCATTCGTTCAGGTCCAGCGCCGGAAAATCTACCTATCCCGCCACTTACTTTCACTTCCGACACCGTCATCAAGATCGGCTAAGGTTCCACGGGGAGATACGACATGAGCGGTGGACATTCATCCTATACGCCGAGCACTGGCATCGAAAAATGGATCGACGCGCGACTACCGTTGCCGCGTCTGGTCTATGATTCTTTCGTCGCCTATCCGGTGCCACGCAATCTGAATTACGCCTATGCGTTCGGCGGAATCCTGGCGATCATGCTGGTTTCGCAGATCTTGACCGGTGTTGTTCTGGCAATGCACTACGCTGCCGACACTGGCCTCGCCTTCAACTCCGTTGAAAAGATCATGCGCGACGTCAATTCCGGCTGGCTCCTGCGCTATCTGCACTCGAACGGCGCATCGATGTTCTTCCTCGCCGTTTACGTGCATATATTCCGCGGGCTTTACTATGGGTCCTACAAAGCGCCGCGCGAACTTCTGTGGATTCTCGGCGTAATCATTCTTCTCTTGATGATGGCGACCGCCTTCATGGGATACGTGTTGCCATGGGGACAGATGTCCTTCTGGGGTGCTACCGTTATTACGGGCTTCTTTACGGCGTTCCCCATCATCGGCGACCCGATCCAGCAGCTTCTGCTCGGTGGTTTTGCCGTCGATAATCCCACGCTCAATCGCTTCTTCTCGCTGCACTATCTATTGCCGTTCATGATTGCAGGCGTTGTTATCCTGCACGTTTGGGCATTGCATGTTGCCGGACAAACGAATCCGACCGGCATCGAAGTCAAATCGAAGACCGATACAGTTCCCTTCACCCCCTATGCGACGGTCAAGGATGCATTCGGACTGGTGTTGTTCCTCATCCTCTTCGCCTATTTCGTCTTCTATCTGCCGAATTTCATGGGCCACCCGGACAATTATATTCAGGCCGACTCGTTGAAGACGCCAGCCCACATCGTTCCGGAATGGTACTTCCTGCCATTCTACGCGATGCTGCGGGCCATCACCTTCAACATTGGACCGATCAATTCCAAGCTCGGTGGCGTTCTGACGATGTTTGGTTCGATCGCCATCCTGTTCATCGTGCCCTGGCTTGACACATCGAAGGTCCGTTCGGCTGTCTACCGTCCTTGGTACAAGCTCTTCTTTTGGCTCTTCATTGCAAACGCAATCATGCTTGGCTGGCTCGGATCGCGCCCGGCTGAAGGGCTGTACACGCTGTTTTCGCAATTCGGAACGGCCTATTACTTCGGCTTCTTCATCGTCATCATGCCCTTGCTTGGTTTGATAGAGACGCCGCGCCGGTTGCCGAATTCGATCACCGAAGCTGTGCTTGCGAAAACCAGGAGTGGCGGCCAGCTGGCTGGTGTCGCTGCCGCTCCGGAAACCAGGGCTTGAGAATCGTGAAGGGCTCAAACATGAAAAAAATCCTCCTCGGTCTCGCAGCAGCCGGTCTTGGCACCATGCTTGCATTCGGCACCGCCAATGGCGCCGAAGAAGCACATAATCCGGCTGAGCCAACGCACTTCCCGATCAAGGAGCCGGCCGAGATGAACTGGTCCTTTGCGGGTCCGTTCGGTCGCTATGATAAGCAGCAGTTGCAGCGCGGTCTGAAAATCTACAAGGAAGTGTGCTCAGCTTGCCATTCCATGCATCTGGTCGCATTCCGCTCGCTGGAAGAACTGGGCTATACGGAAGCACAGGTAAAGGCGTTCGCCGCGGAATATGAAGTGCAGGATGGCCCTAATGCTGAAGGTGAGATGTTCACCCGCAAGGCATTGCCGTCCGATTTCTTCCCGTCGCCGTTTCCAAATGCGCAGGCTGCCGCCGCAGCCAACAATGGTGCTGCACCACCCGATTTCTCGCTGATTGCCAAGGCGCGTGCGGTGGAACGCGGTTTCCCGCGCTTCATATTCGATATCGCCACACAGTATCAGGAAGGGGGCCCGGATTATATCCATGCGCTGCTGACCGGGTTTGGCGAAACGCCGCCGGAGGGTATGCAAATCCCAGAAGGTACGCACTACAACCCATTCTTCATTTCTGCAAAGTCGCTTGCAATGGCGCCGCCTCTGCAGGACGGCCAGGTGACTTACGATGACGGTTCGCCGCAGACTCTGTCTCAGTACTCGCAGGATATTGCCGCGTTCCTGATGTGGGCTGCAGAACCGCATCTTGAAGAGCGCAAGAAGACCGGTTTCCGCGTTATGGTCTTTCTCGTTCTCTTCGCCGGCCTGATCTATGTGGCGAAACGCAGGATTTGGGCCGACGTCGAACATTGAGCGACGAAGATTACGGATTTTGAAAGGGCGCGCTGCGCCCTTTTCTTTTGAGTGCGGGGCAGTAAATTGTCTACGCTGCGGACAGCACGAGGAATACACGATGGATTCAACACTGAAGCAGACGCTGGTCGAGGCCATCCGCAACATTCCTGACTATCCGAAGCCAGGGGTGATGTTCCGGGATATCACCACATTGCTTGGCAATGCGCGTGCCTTCCGGCGAGCGGTGGATGAACTCGTCCATCCCTACGCGGGTGGCAAAGTTGACCAGGTGGCTGGCATCGAGGCACGAGGCTTCATTATCGGCGGTGCTATAGCGCACCAGCTTTCTTCCGGCTTTGTCCCGATTCGTAAGAAGGGTAAGCTGCCGCATGACACCGTGCGTATCGCTTACAGCCTCGAATATGGCGTCGACGAGATGGAAATGCATCGCGACGCGATTGTGCCGGGTGATAAGGTCATACTCGTTGACGATCTGATCGCCACCGGAGGCACCGCTGAAGCCGCTGTGAAGCTATTGCATCAAATGGGCGCTGATATCGTCAGCGCCTGTTTCATTATCGATTTGCCGGATCTCGGCGGGCGCAAGAAGCTCGAAACGCTTGGTGTGAACGTTCGAACGCTCGTCGAGTTCGAAGGTCACTGAGCGAGTGAAATTGGACCTGTGAGACGGACTATACTGCATAACGGACAATCAGATTGTAAGCAAATTCAGTGATCAAGCTAAATTGGCATCGCGATTTGGCAGGGCGATCAGCGCTGCACCCTCAAATTCCATCACGCGCTCATCGTTCTGGTTGTAGCCCGCGCAGAACATTTGCAGCATCGACCAGCCGGGGCGGGATTTGAGCGGGCGAATGCTGGTGATCGTTCGCGTAAAGCGGATCGTATCGCCGGCATAGACTGGTTTGAGCCATTTGAGATTTTTGAAACCCGGCGAGGGGCCAAATTGCGGCGGCTGCTCGCCCCGTGCGATTGCCGATTTGACCTCGTTCACGATGTCCTTGACGTTCAATCGCATCCAAACCGCGGTGGTGTGCCAACCAGAAGCGCAGAGCGCGCCAAAATTGCTTTTCTTGGCAGCTTCCCGATCAACGTGGAAACGCTGGGGATCATATTTGGTCGCGAATGCAATGATTTCGTCCGCCTCGAACGTGTAAGTCCCCAGGTCGCGTTCGATGCCTGCCCACTGTTCTATCCTGTTCATCTGGCCGGCTCCCTTAGAGAGAACATTGCGGTGTGTTCCAGCTCGCAAACAACAAGACCATCCTGGTTGAAGACCGAATGGTGTAGCTTGACGAAGCCTAATGAGGGCTTCGAATTCGATACGCGCCGGTCGAGAATGGTAGTCTTTCCAGTCAGTGTGTCGCCAGCTAGAACCGGCTGCGTCCACTTCACATAGTCAATTCCTGGAGCGCCTTGCGATGTGGAATCGAGAAGATATGCGTCGCAAAGCATACGCATGAACATCGAGACGGTATGCCAGCTAGATGCAGCCAGGCCCCCAAGAATGCTCGCCTTGCCTGCTGCCTCATCGAGGTGAAAGGGCTGCGGGTCGAACTGGCTGGCGAATTCGATGATTTCCTCGGCCGTTACGATTTTTGATCGGAGGGGCCATTCGCTGCCAATCGTAAAATCCTCATAGGCGTACCGGGGAGAATATTCGCTCATGTTCTACCTGAAGTTTACGTATTGAACCTGAACAGCATGATGTCGCCGTCCTGCACGATATATTCCTTACCCTCATCGCGCGCCTTGCCGGCTTCCTTTGCCGGGACTTCGCCCCCAAGGGATACGAAATCATTGTAGGCGATCGTCTGGGCACGAATGAAGCCCCGCTCGAAATCCGTATGGATGACACCAGCCGCCTGAGGTGCTTTCGAGCCGCGGTGAACCGTCCATGCACGGGCTTCCTTCGGCCCGACGGTGAAATAGGTGATGAGGTGAAGAAGTTTGTATCCGGCCTGTATGAGACGGTCGAGGCCAGGCTCGTCAAGGTTCATGGCGTCCAGATATTCCTTCGCTTCCTCCTCCGGCAATTGCGCCACTTCGGCTTCTATTGCAGCAGAAATGGTAACCGTTTCAGCGCCTTGGCCCGTCGCCATCTCCTCGACGGCTTCGGTGTACTCATTGCCTGTGGCTGCATCTTCTTCGCCGACATTGCAGACATAGAGTACCGGCTTTGATGTCAGGAGATTCAGTCCTTGGAGAATCGCCAGATCTTCTGAGGCAATACCGTTCAACATAAAACGAACCGGCTGGCCTTCCTGCAAAAGTGCCAGCGCCTGCTCCATTACCGGCAGAACGGTCAGTGCCTCCTTGTCCTTGCTGCTTGCTCGCTTGCGGAACTGGACGATCCGGCGCTCAAGGCTTTCGAGGTCCGAAAGCATCAGCTCTGTCTCAACCGTCTCGGCATCGGACACAGGGTCGATCCGTCCCTCAACGTGGGTGATATCGTCGTCCTCGAAACAGCGCAGGACATGGACGATTGCGTCGACTTCGCGAATATTGGCCAGGAACTGGTTACCGAGACCTTCGCCCTTCGACGCACCACGCACGAGGCCAGCAATGTCAACGAAGCTGATGCGAGTGGGCACGATATTTGCCGATTTACCGATTTTGGCGATTGCCTGCAGGCGCGGATCGGGTACTGCAACTTCGCCGGTGTTGGGCTCGATCGTGCAGAACGGATAGTTCGCAGCCTGGGCAGCTGCTGTCTTGGTCAGCGCGTTGAAAAGCGTCGACTTGCCGACATTTGGCAGACCAACGATGCCGCATTTGAAACCCATAATTCGCTATCCTTATTCTTTCTTGCCGAAGAGCTTGCTCAGCATATCCGCCATGGGGCCAGATTTTGGAACGTTCACAGCAGGCTTTTGCTGGCGAGCCTGCCGGATATGACTTTGACCGGCGGATTTTGCAACCGGCTTTTCCCCGGTTTCCCGTTCAATTTTGTTGCCTCCGCCGAGAGCCAGAGAAACGCGGTTCATAAAACCGGCGTCGTCCTTTTTGACGAGTAGCCCTGCATTCGTTGCAATCGCGTCGAGCAATGGTTCGACCCATTCACTGTCCGCTTTGGCAAAGTTGCCGAGTACATGGTTGCTGACCATTTCTTTAATGCCGGGATGACCAATACCGAGACGCACGCGGCGATAATCCTTGCCACAATGTGCGTCGATGGACTTGATACCATTGTGCCCCCCTGAGCCGCCACCGGTCTTCACACGTACCTTGCCGGCGGACAGATCAAGCTCGTCATAGATAACGACGAGATCGCTTAAAGCCAGTTTGTAGAAACGCATCGCTTCGCCAACGGCTTGGCCGGACAGGTTCATGAATGTCTGGGGTTTGATCAGGATAGTCTTTTCGCCTTCGATGATGCCATCGGCGATCAGCGCCTGAAACTTCTTGGTCCAAGGAGAAAAACTATGGCGGCGGTGTATTTCGTCCGCCGCCATAAAACCAATGTTGTGCCGATTGGCAGCATATTGGGAGCCCGGATTGCCAAGACCTGCAATGAGCAGCACGTGCCTAGCTCCCAATAATAAACAAGACGATTACTCGCCTTCGTTTTCTGCCGTTTCAGTGGTTTCGGCTGCAGCGGCTTCGGTCGTCTCTTCGTCAGCGGCGAGAACAGCCGGAGCCGCAATCGTCGCGATGGTGAAGTCGCGATCATGAATAACCGACGTCACGCCCTTAGGCAGTGTAACAGCGGAAATATGGATCGAGTCGCCGATCTGAGTGCCAGTGAGATCGATTTCAATCGCGTCTGGAATAGCGTTGGCCGGGGCATGAAGTTCAATATCGTGACGAACGATGTTGAGTACGCCACCGCGCTTGATGCCAGGCGAAGCTTCCTCGTGAAGGAAGTGGATCGGCACATGCACGTTCACCATGGATTTGGCCGATACGCGCAAGAAGTCGACGTGTACTGGCTTGTCACTGACAGGATCAAGTTGGAAGTCCTTGGGGAGGACTTGAATTGACTTGCCGTCCAGAAGGATGTTGGCAATTGTCGTCTTGAAACCGCCGCCGTGAATCTTGTAGTACAGCGTCTTGTAGTCGAGGGTAATAGAGACTGGCGCCTGCTTGTCACCATAGATGACAGCTGGCACTTTACCGTTGCGGCGAATTTCCCGGGAGGACCCCTTACCAACCCGTTCGCGCGCCTCGGCCTTGAGCTCGTATGCTTCGCTCATGGCAATTCCTTTCGAGGTTCAAATCTGGAGTGTTTTTTTAAGGCCAGTGGATGGCTGTTCAAAAAACATGAAGCGGTCGCACGCTCACCCGCAACCGGATGAAATGACCGCTCCATTCCGCGTTGCCTCCAAGGGTGTCTACGCGGATGGCGGCTCTATAACGGAAAGGCGACAGATGTGCAAGTTTGTTGCTTGAGTGAGGGCAGACAGTGCCGGAAGATTAATCGAAAAGGCTCGAAACGGACTCTTCCGAGGCCGTTCGCGAGACGGCTTCGCCGATCAGATCGGAAATCGACAGCACTCGAATATTGGGTGCAGCTTCGATGGCAGGGGTTGGCTGAATGGAGTCGGTAATGACCAATTCCTTGAGCTTCGAACTGGCGATACGGGCGGCGGCCCCGCCAGATAGTACGCCGTGCGTTATATAGGCGGTGACGCTGGTCGCGCCCTTTGCAAGAAGCGCTTCGGCCGCGTTGCACAGCGTGCCGCCAGAATCGACAATATCGTCGAACAACAGGCAATCCTTGCCGCGCACATCACCGATGACATTCATGACTTCGGACTCGCCGGGACGATCACGTCGCTTATCGACGATGGCGAGCTGCGCATCGATCCGTTTTGCCAGAGACCGGGCGCGTACAACACCGCCGACGTCGGGCGAAACCACCATGACATTCGACTTGCCGTAATGTGCGCGGACATCGCGGGCAATGACCGGAACAGCATAGAGATTGTCGGTCGGGATATCGAAGAAGCCTTGGATCTGGCCAGCGTGCAGATCAAGCGTGAGGACGCGATTTGCACCTGCTTCGGTGATCAGATTGGCCACCAGTTTTGCGGAAATCGGCGTGCGGGGGCCAGGCTTGCGATCCTGACGGGCATAGCCGAAATACGGAAGAACGGCTGTGATACGTTTGGCCGACGAACGGCGGAACGCATCGATCATGATCAGCAATTCCATCAAATGATCATTTGCCGGAAAAGAAGTCGACTGCATGACGAAGACGTCCTCGCCCCGAACGTTCTCCTGAATCTCGACGAAAATCTCCTGGTCGGCGAAACGGCGGACGCTGGCCTTGCCAAGAGGGATATTGAGATATTTGGCAACAGATTCGGCAAGAACCCGATTGGAATTGCCCGCGAAGAGTTTCATGCCGTATTTTCTCCACGTCTTTTTCAGAGCGCAGCCAAAGTAAAGGGTATGGCGGGCCTTTTACTGCCCTTGACGCACATTGCAAGCGGGCAGTCAGGATTCATACACAATTCAGCGAGAATATCGCCTTAAACGTGTAAATATGTCACGTCTTGGCGCCCGATACCCAGGCCATATAACCTTGGATAGCCTTGTCAGCGATGCCTTCCATAACCTTCGGGGGGACGGTGCTCCACGGGTCAGTTCCTCCTCCAGGTACCTTTTCTTGACCCTGTATCCGGTGCAGCCGTGTGCCGGCTGGATCAAGTACATCCCATACGTAGATGATCGTCGTCTGGTTGCCATCGGGGAGAGCAGAAAAATAGCCCTTCATGATGTGCGTGTTGTCGGTGTCGCCGGCTGTGCCGAGCGTGATGCCTTTTTCCTTGGCAAGCGCCGACAGACGTTGCGACAGTGGCGTAGCCGCAGCGATAGGTGCGCCGACAATGGGTGCAAACCGCAACTTTGCCGTGCGCTGCGCTCCGGGCGCAGCTGGCGCCCCGGTCTGGGTGGCTCCAGAGGCCGTCGTGGTTGTGTTCGAGGTTGCTGGCGTCGTTGCGGGAACGGTGCCTGGTGTTGCCGTAGCTCCCGGTGCGGGTGTTGTCTGGCTTCCTTGCGCTGGCGGGAGATCAGCTTTGGAAACGCCAATAGGGGACTCTGAACTATTACACGCTGTAAGTATGAGACCGGCCAGGACTGCGAATACACATGTCAGTGAGTTGCGAGACTTCATTTACTCAAACCCCGTCATGAGTCACCAAGGTGCTCATTTGCAAGCAAAAACAGACAAAAGTTTTATTTTACGATCAAGTCAAGAGATTGGCGGGAAAGCGGCTCCGCCTGGCCATTGGTCGTAAGGTAGGTGCGGCCCAGCGTCATGGCTGTATTGCTATCGGAGTCCATGATGATCATGTGCGCAAACAGTGTCATATCGGGCTGGATACGTTCGGGATTTCCGGAATAGAACATCGGCATGTCCATCCACGAAGGTGTGAAGCGGGCACCCACCGAATAGCCGCAGGCGTTGAGACGGTGGCGGGTCAATTCGTGCGCCTCCATCACCTTGGCGTGAGCATCGAATACATCGCCGAAAGTAAAATCAGGCGTCATTGCAGCTTCTACAGCTTCAAGCGCTTCGTGTGCCGCGTCATAAAGCTCCTGGTGCCGTTTCGATGCCTTGCCGGTTAGTATCGTGCGCATCATCGGGGCGTGGTAGTGGCGATAGACGCCGGCCCATTCCAAAGTCAGTTGATCATTTTTGGTCAGCTTGCGTCGCCCGGATTTGTACCGGCAGAGAAGGGCGTCTTCACCCGAGCCAATGATGAACTCGTTGGCCGGATAATCGCCGCCGCCCGCAAAGATGGCCGATTGCATGGCAGCAAGTATCACGCCTTCATCTGCACCGGCCTTCACGAGTTTTAGCGCAGCATCGAGCGCTTCGTCGCTCAGTTCCGCGGCCTTGCGGCTATAGACGATTTCGGCGGGGCTTTTGAGCACGCGCAACTTGTCGACAATGCCTGATATGTCGACAAGTTGCCCGAATGCCGTGAGCTGTTCGTCAAGCTTCCGACCGTTTGCGGCGGTAAGTCCATGGGTCTGGTATTCGATACCAATACGGCAACCAAGCAAATCGAGATCATTGAGAAGTTCGCGCAAATCGGCTGCGGGATTGGCGTTGTCGCGGTCTGCCCACACGATTATGTTTTCGATGTTCGAAGTTTGCCGCGCTTGTCTCAAATCCGCGGAACGGGTCATCAACACGTTGCTGCCATCTGCCTTGACGACCAGGCATTGGAAGAAACAGAATCCGAAAGTGTCGTAGCCGGTGAGCCAGTACATACTTTCTTGGGCAAACAGCAAGACCGCATCAAGCTTCTGCTCGGCCATGACCATCATGAGCCGGTCCCGGCGCGCAGCAAATTCTTCCGGTTCGAAATGGAGGGCCATATTCTTACTCCGTGATCGTAATCGCTGATATCTGCCGGCCGTAGTCAGCTTCCTTGCGGTGGGTCGTCCGGCGGTAGGAGAAAAACTGCTCCTCATCCGCGTAGGTGCACTGTTGAAGTCCGCAGGCCTCTACCCCCGCACGTTCAAGCCGCGTTATGATAAAGGCCCATAGGTCAAACATCTTGTGACCATTATTGGCCGAGTCGCGGAAAAACCTTCTATAAGAGAGGTCGGTTCTAATGAACTGGTCATAGAACTCTGCTCCAACTTCGTAGTTGTCGGGGCCGATCGTTGGGCCAAGAACAGCCTGGATCCGGTCGCGGCGTGCGCCCAGGGCAATCATCGCGTCAACAGTATTTTCGAGAATGCCGTCGATGGCTCCGCGCCAGCCGGCATGCGCTGCGGCCACCACTTTTGCCTCACTGTCAGCAAAAAGGATGGGTCCGCAATCGGCAGAAAGAGCACCAATGACGATGCCGGGTGTGGTGGTCACAATGGCGTCGGCCTTTGGCCTGTCCCCATTCAGCGGCGTCGTGACGGTAACGACATCAGACGAATGAACCTGATGGACGGTGACAAGCTGTGATAATGGCGCGCCCAGAGATTCAGCCACGCGCCTGCGATTCTCCTTGACGCGATCCTGATCGTCATTTGAACCGCTGCCCACATTCAGGCCGCGATAGATGCCATCAGACACGCCGCCTTGGCGTGTAAAGAAACCATGGGCGATTCGGTCTTTTTCAGGGGATCCCAGCAAGGAGGAACGCAGCGGTGCTGGTTTGTCTGACGTTGTCATACCGAATGCCTTTCAAGGGAGCGGATGGTGGTTGAGCAATCGATTGAAGTCAATTGCCAGAATTTATTTCACTTCGAATGGGAAAACATGTGTTGCCGGATCGCTCACACACAGCACCTTGAACAATGTTCCCATCTGTTCGGGGCTCACCAGACGTTCGACGTCGAGGCGAATTTGTTCCTGGACCTCCGCCGGTTTGTGTTGGCCCAGCGCTCCGGCGCGATCAAGCAAGCCCATGGCCAGCAAAAAATCGCCTTGCGTCATCGCACTGGTCTTGCAACCTTCCCTGCGCGCAGCCAGCGCGAGAGCATGAAAATCCACATGGGTGGTGATATCGGCTGCGCCTGGAATATGCAGGACATCGACAGAGTTATGGTGGCTGAGCGCTTGCAGCGTATCGCCAAAGCCCTGTTGCAAATGTCCGTAGTCGAACAACAGGGCTGCACCTCGCTCATGATGAATACGCGCTGCAATTTCCTGCATGAGGGCATTGCGGGCTGGAGCGATCTCGAAAATACTCCCTTCCGGAGCGATGTCATTGCCTGGCGGAAGCAGGGCTGCCTCAATCGAGCCGGAACCGGCAGCAAAGACAAGGTTTTGCTCTGCATCGAGCGCTAGCACGCGTTCGACAAAACGCCCTTTCGTCTTCACATATTGACGTGAGGGGATGGCATCGAAAAGCTCGTTGGCGATGGTAATCAGCGGCCCGGACGGTAGATCGCCAAAGCTCTTGTTCCAGACGATGTCACCACTGTGTTTTCCCAGCATCTTTTGCTGAACCCGCGTCAAACGATCGCTGATCTCCACCATATGGATCTTGGCGGCGGCGATGAAATCCGGTGCGATCTTGTTGGCCGTGCGGATGAGATCTTTCATAAGTGTGCCGCGTCCGGGCCCAATTTCGCACAGAATGAAATCGCCTGGCGACCCAAGCGCATGCCAAGTGTTGACACACCAGACCCCGACGAGTTCGCCGAACATCTGGCTAATCTCGGGCGCCGTAATGAAATCGCCATCTTTGCCGAATGGTTCGCGCGTTGTGTAGTATCCCGCGTCTCGATCGAATAGACACATCGCCATATAGCCAGCAACGCTAATCGGGCCATTGGCCTCGATTTGCCTGATGATGCGTTGCCCGAGATTCATCTTCCGGTTGCCACCTCAGGGTTGCGGGCAGACAAGATGAATGCCAGTCCGACCAGAACCATGGGAACGGAAAGCACCATCCCCATCGTTAGCCAGCCGCCGTAAAGGTAACCAAGTTGCGCATCCGGCTCCCGGAAAAACTCGACGAAAATGCGCGATAGCCCGTAGAGGGTGACAAATGTTCCGCCGATAAATCTCGGGCTTTTCAGCTTTTGGCCGTAAAAGATCAATAGAGCTAAAACCGTAAACAAGACTATTCCCTCGAGACCTGCCTCATAGAGCTGGCTCGGATGGCGCACGAACGGGCCGCCTGTCGGGAATATCATGCCCCATGGTACGTCTGTCGGGCGACCCCATAATTCGCTGTTGATGAAATTGGCAACGCGTACAAGGCCGAGACCAACGGGCACACCTGCGGCGATCGTATCGAGCATGCTGTAGACGTTGATCCGGCGTGAGCGGGCAAAGAGCACCATGGCGAGAATCGTGCCGAGCATGCCACCATGGAACGACATGCCGCCTTCCCAGACTTTGAACATGTCGAGCGGATGGGCGATATAACGGGCAAAATCATAGAACAAGATATAGCCAATGCGCCCGCCGAGAACGACACCGAGCGCTGCCCACAGGACGAAATCGTCCAAGTCCGCAGGCTTCATCGGTGGGGTATTGTTTGCCCAAAGCCGCGGCTTGCTGATGAGCTTCTTAGCGTACCACCAGGCGAATAGAATGCCCGCCACGTAACCAAGGCCATACCAATGTACCGATAGCGGACCCAAGTGGAATATTACGGGATCGATATTGGGAAATGCGATCGCGGCAAACGTCGGTAGAAGTATTTCGCTCACAAGGCACTCCATAGTCGCGATTCAATTTGGCGGGACCATGCGCGAGGGCAAGAACAGCGTCAAGTTGCTCCTCCGGTAACATTTGCGCGTGACCGATCCTATGCCAACTTGCTTGCAATCGCCTGGCGCGGCGATTATTTGATTGGGAAACGAGAAAGGTGTCCGCCGATGACCAATGGATCAAACCGCGTTCTTGATGAACTGGCAAAGCTCGTGACCGATGCAGCCGGTGCTGCTCAGGGTGTGCGGCGCGAAGTCGAGACGGCATTTCGCGGTCAGGCCGAACGTTTGCTCAACACGATGGATGTTGTTCAGCGCGAAGACTTTGAAGCTGTGCGCGAAATGGCTATCCGGGCGAGGGCGGAAAACACTGCACTGCTGGCGCGCATCGAGGCGCTCGAGGCGCTGGTAGGCCAGAAGGGAAAAGCGTCGAGCGATACTCCTGAAAAACCGGCGGCTTCCGGTCGCACGAAGAAGGCCTGATACCGAACAAGCACGGAAGCCTGTTCGGCAACCAACAGGCAAACGCTCGTCTTGTCTCGATTCCAGCGCTTTAGGCGTTACCGCTTTCCGCCAATTTTTGCTGGCCCGCAGCTATTGCGGCTTCTTGGGTATCGTAGGGCCCCACTCTGTTTCCCTCTTCTTGATCGATGGTGATCACATAGTACCACCGTCCATCGTCATTTTTCTGAGTTGCGGTTACCTTCGTATTTGGCTCGCTTGTCATCGCCACCTCCTGTCACGTTACACGGTTTAGGTAATCTAGATGATTTGGATATCGGAGATATGACGAACGCTCGACGCGGGCTTGATGCTTGCCGGCGGAAGACGTTGGGATCAGGTTGCCCATTATCGGATTTTTCGATGCCCCTTTTGCCTATCCCCAAAATAAATCTTAAGTATTTATCAACAGGTGGAAATCGCCGAAAATCGTTGTCTTAGAGTCAGTTAAAGGCAGCTCGTGAATCTTTTTCCGAACTTCTGTCCACATCCATTCCCACCATTCGACCAAAAGGGGACTGGCGCTCGGACTCAGCATCAATACACTGAAATTACAGCATGATTCGTTTCGGCGATCATGTGGCGGTTATCAAGGTTTGTTGCCGCGGCCCGGCTGGCGCGTTCTGCCTGTTCATTGGGTCTAAGCGTTTGGTGTCCTCTGGGTTGGTGCGCTGTGTCCCCGCAGCTTCATACGAGATTCGATTTAGCAGGTAATGGCAATGAGCCTTCTGGAAATAGAGATTGCGCGCGATTTACATCCAGTCGATGTGATCGAGCATGTGGCCCATGCCAATGAGTGGGCATTCGAGCGCACTGGAGAGGACGAGATTGCCATAACGGTAGAGGGAAGCTGGACCGATTATCAGATTTCCTTCTCGTGGATGGAAGATTTCGAGGCGCTCCATTTAGCCTGCGCCTTCGACATTGCGATCAGCGAGCCGCGGGTCAACGAAGTGATGCGCTTGCTGTCGCTGATCAACGAGCAACTGCTCATGGGCCACTTCGATCTTTGGCGGCAGGAGGGGGCGGTTATGTATCGTCAGTCACTGCTGTTGTCCGGTGGTGCCGAGCCCACGAGCAAACAGGTCGAAGTGCTGCTTTCCAGCGCGCTCGACGCCTGCGAAACCTATTTTCAGGCATTCCAGTTCGTTGTCTGGTCTGGTTCGACGGCCCGGGAATCGCTCGACAGCATCCTGTTCGAGACAGTAGGCTCGGCCTGACCAATCATTCAGGATCAGTAGAGTGGCGACAATTACCTTTGATGATTTCGAGAAAGTGGATATCCGCGTCGGTACGATCGTTGAAGCCGAAACCTTTCCCGAAGCACGCAGGCCCGCATTCAAATTGAAGATCGATTTTGGTCCCGAGATCGGGATCAAGAAATCGTCGGCTCAAATCACCAAGCACTACATGTTGGAAGAGCTCAAGGGCCGGCAGGTTATAGCGGTGGTCAATTTCCCGCCGCGCCAAATCGGGCCGTTCATGTCCGAAGTGTTGACGCTCGGTTTTCCGGATGAAGAAGGTGCCGTCGTCCTCGCCGCGATCAGCAAACCCGTACCGAACGGCGGCAAGCTCTTTTAGACAACAAAGAACCATACCATCGCACGGAATGCGATGGTATGGTTTAGCGATCATTCCGGCGGGAGGATTCTACGCCATCAGATCGTTTTCGCGGCCATCTCCTTGGCAATGTAATCTGCTTGCCGAATTGCAAGGCTGACGATCGTAAGCGTCGGGTTTTCCGCGCCGCCGGTGGTGAATTGGCTGCCATCAGACACGAACAGATTTTTGATGTCGTGGCTTTGGCCGTGCTTATTCACTACGCCATCTTTGGCTTTTTCGCTCATGCGATTTGTTCCAAGATTATGCGTCGACGGGTAGGGCGGGGTCGGGAAGACGCGGGTTGCGCCAACGGCCTCGTATAGAGCCTTGCCCTGTTCATAGGCATGATCCCGCATTGCTATATCGTTCTCGTGGTCGCTGAAATTCACATTGGCGATGGGCAGGCCGTACTTGTCCTTCTCATCCTTGTGCAGGGTTATCCTGTTGTCTTCCTGTGGCATGTCTTCACCAACGATCCATAGACCGGCCATATTCGCATATTGGTCGAGCGCTGAAGTGAAGGAACGTCCCCAGCCGCCGGGATCGAGAAAGGCCGCCATGAAGGGCAGTCCGAGCGACAATGTTTCCATTTCATAGCCGCCGACAAATCCCCGTGAAGGGTCGTGGCGTGCCTCGTCCCGAATAATGCCCGCCATGGTGGTTCCGCGATACATGTGGACCGGCTTTTCGAATATGCCGTATACGGATCCGGTCGTATGGCGCATGTAATTCCGCCCTACCTGACCCGAAGAATTGGCAAGGCCATTGGGGAACATGGTCGATTCGGAATTGAGCAGCAGGCGCGGGCTTTCGATCGAATTGCCGGCAACGGCAACGATACGGGCTTTCTGCAATTGCTGCTTGCCATCTTTGTCTGTGTAGAGGACGCCAGTTACCTTACCGCTCTTGTCGTGTTCGATCTTCTGGGCCATGGAGTTCGGACGAACTTCAAGCTTGCCGGTCTTCTCGCCCTTTGGAATCTCTGTATAGAGCGTCGACCACTTTGCCCCCCACTTGCAGCCCTGGAAGCAGAATCCGGTTTGCTGGCACGACATGCGATCGTCGCGCTCGGCGGAGTTGATCGCCATATTGCCCGTGTGGCACTCCTTATAGCCAAGCTTGTCGGCACCAGCTTTGAGTACTTTGAAATTATTGTTGCCTGGCAGACCTGCAATTCCGTTGGTGCGGGTTACGCCCATCTTGTCTTCCGCCTTGGCATAGTAGGGCTCAAGCTCAGCCAAGGTGATGGGCCAATCGAGCAGGTTCGCACCTTTTACTTTGCCGTAGTGGGTAAGCGCTTTGAATTCATGGTCTTGAAAACGCAGAGAAGCACCAGCCCAGTGGGTCGTCGATCCGCCGACGGATTTGACGATCCACGCGGGAAGATTGGGAAAATCCTTGGCGACACGCCAGTCCCCGGAAGTGGTCCGTTTGTCGACCCAGGCAAGCTGACCGAAACTGTCCCACTCATTGTTGATGAAGTCTTCATATTCGTGGCGGGCACCAGCCTCCAGAATAACGACATCGATGCCTTTTTGTGCAAGTTCGTTGCCGAGCGTTCCGCCGCCCGCGCCAGAACCTATGATGACGACGACACTGTCGTCCTTAAGATCAAAAGGTGCAGCCATGGTTTCCTCCCATTAGCTTGAAAGTTCTTGGATTGCGCGCGCTGTTCACAGCCATTCGATGTCACCGAAGCCGCGGGCGATGTAGCCGCCCTTCGAATAGGACTCGCCCTCATAACCGAATAGCGGCCAGATCTCCTCCTGATTGTACAGGCCAGTGACAAGCCCGCCGCGAACCGTTTGAAAGAAAGGCGTGTCTTCGACTTTTCGAAGGATCGCCAGCCGGTCATCTTCCCATCCGAGACCGATATAGCCGCCTTTACCGGCGCGCTTGTCGAGATCGGCAATGCCGTCCTCGATCATCTTCTTGGTCTTGGGGTCCTCTCCTGCCTTGGCGTCGTACGGCTTGACTGCGATGGCATAAAAGCGATCCGGAATATGGTCGTGCGGATAGATATCGCGCGCCAACTGGATCAGAGTCGCCATCGTTTCCGGCTTGAGGTTGGATGTCTCCAGACCCCAGGCAAATTCTGGATGGATGATCGAACTGCCGCTGATCACCAGGATCGCGCCGAGGCCGACTGTACCGCCCTTCAATAGATCGCGTCGCGATAATCCTTGTTTTTCAATTGATTCCGGCATGTCCGGTGCCGCCGCCCTGCGGTTGAAGATGGTAACCATAGACTTTCCTCCCTTGCTTGCTATCGGCGTTCCGGCGGAAATGTCCGTCGGACGCCCTTGCTGGCCGATGGCGTTCCTCCAACACCATTGGCCGGTATTACAAATACCGGCCTTGTCGTTCCAAAACCTCGATCTTGTAGCCATCCGGATCTTCGACGAAAAAGAACCGAGCCAGCATTGTGCCTTCGCGTTTGAATTCCACGATATCGCGTATCTTGAGTTGCTGTGCCTTCATGCGAGCGTGCTCGGCGTCCAGATCATCGACGCTGAAGGCCAAATGGCCATAGCCATCGCCAAGATCGTAGGGCTCTGTGCGCCCCTTGTTGATGGTCAGCTCAAGTTCGAAATCCGTCTCGCTGTTCCGCAAATAGACCAGGGTGAAATTGTCGAAATCGAGCCTGTCCACAACGTTCAAACCGAATGCAGACTTATAGAACGATTTCGAGTTCTCCTCGTCGAGAACACGGATCATGGAATGAATGGCTTTTGCCAAAAGCTCCTCCTAGCGAACGATATGCAGCCCGAAAACTATTGTTGCAGTGCCAAGGCTTGTCGGCGATTATGAGCTTGGGAGAACAGAAGTGGTGGCAATCGGCTACCACACCGCGATATGAGCGGAATAATTTTTGCCCATGATGCACTGACGCGCAAAATACCACTTTTGCGCATGGGTGGCGAGCATCAGAAGGCATTCTGGAAGGGAGGTCTTTGGAATGTGTAAGGTATTTGCAGAACAGGATCCGCAAGGCTATCGGCAGATCAACCGTTCTGTGCGCATTGGCGGACATTCGACGAGCATTCAACTCGAGGCAACGTTCTGGAAGCTACTCGATGAGATCGCCGAGAGCCAGAGCATGACAACGCCGCGATTCATCTCCACTCTCTACGATGAGGCTCTGCAGGCGCAAGGAGAGATTCCGAATTTTGCCTCGATGCTTCGCACCACATGCGCGCTGTATCTTCGCGGTGTGCAGACGTGCCCCGAAACAGTCGTTGGGAAGAACCAAACTCTCATTGGCGAACATGCTGCCTAGGCGGGAATCCTGACAACTGCCCTCAAGCCGCCGGCGGGGCTGTCATCGAGGATAATGTCTCCGCCATGACTGCGGGCGATATCCAGTGCTATTGCGAGGCCCAGTCCCGTTCCGCTTGAATCCTGATTGCGTGCTTCATCCAGCCGGAAAAATGGCTTGAACACCTCATCGCGCATCTCCTTCCGTATCCCTGGTCCGTCGTCATCGATCGTTATGGTCAGCCATCCGTCACGGTGATCCGCAGCAACGGAGACGTTTTTCGCGTAGCGGAATGAATTCGATACCAGATTGGAAATCAGGCGGGAGAACGCATTCGGCCTAACCTGTATTTCCGGTTCGCCGCGGATTTTCGACGTGAAGCCGCGTTCGAGCAGAATACCTTCTTCCTTCAGCTTGCCAAATAGCCGCTCCAGATTGAAGGTGCCGGTCTCTTCCTCGGCCTCGCTGCGAGCGAAGGCGAGATAGCCCTCCAGCATCGATTGCATATCTTCGATGTCCTGCTCCATAGCTTCCGTGTCGACCCTGTTGCCGACGAGAGCGAGCTGGAGTTTGAAGCGGGTCAGGATCGTGCGCAGGTCATGGCTGACGCCGCTCAACATCGTTGTGCGCTGCTCGATCTGCCGCTCAATACGCTCGCGCATGACGATAAAAGCCGCGCCGGCCCTGCGTACCTCTTCCGCACCGCGCGGTTTGAAATCCGGGGGGCCGGCACGGCCCTTGCCGAAACTATCGGCGGCGGTGGCAAGCTGTTGAATTGGCTTGATCTGGTTACGCAGGAAAAGGATAGCGATGGCAAGCAAAACGAGGGCGGAGCCCGCCATCCAGACAAGGAATATCAGCGTGTTGGATGCATAGGCTTGGCTGCGGCGTGCAAAAACCCGCAAGACTTTGTTGTCGAGCTGGATGCGGATTTCCACCAGATCGGAATCGCCGATCGTGTCGATCCAGAACGGGCGGTTGATCTGCTTGGTGATCTCTTCGCTCAGAATACTATCGAGAATTGAGAAGAAGGGTTTGGGGCCAGGCGCCGGCAGGGGATCGGCGGGTAGGATTGAAATATTGAGCGATAATCTTTCACGCGAAATGCGGATCAGGTTTTCATAGGCTGGATCTTGAGGATAGGTCTCCATGAGATCGATGATGCCAGCAATGTCGCGCACAACGGCCGTCGAAAGGCGTTGTGTCACGGTCTGCCAGTGGCGCTCCATGAAGACAAAGGCGATCAGCGATTGCAGCAAGACCATGGGAGCGATGATGATAATCAGTGAGCGTGCGTAGAGCCGCTTGGGCATCCAGTGCGCTAACCAGCGCGTGAACTTTCGCCAAGGGCCCAGCAATGTACTTCGCCGCCGCCGCCAGTGGCGCTTCCTGACTGCCAATGCGCGTTTCGCGGTATCCGTCGGTGCCATTTATCCAGTATCCGCTTGCGCATTGAAATGGGCGGATCGCTACTCCACGCTTAGTTTATAGCCGACGCCCCGCACCGTCTGCAACCAAACTGGGTTTGCCGGATCATTTTCAATCTTGCGGCGCAGGCGGTTTATCTGGACGTCGATTGTCCGCTCCCCCACATCGCCTTCCTGTCCGGTCAGTTCGTGACGCGGGACGGTTTCACCGGCCCGTGCAGCGAAAATTGCCATTATATCCTGCTCACGGTCGGTCAGCCGGATCATTTCACCTGAGCGCTTGAGTTCCCGTTTTGCAATGACGAATGTGTAGGGACCAAAGACAATCTGCTCGATCTTCGCTTGTGTAGCCGGGGCGCCGCGCCGAAGGATGTTGTTGATCCGCAGGATCAGTTCGCGCGGATCAAAAGGCTTTGGCAGGTAATCATCGGCGCCTGCTTCCAGACCTGTAATACGGCTGTCGGTCTCCGAGAGCGCCGTGAGCATGAGTATTGGCACGTTCTTTTCCTGACGCAGCGACTGGGTCAGGGCGACACCGCTTTCTCCCGGCATCATCACGTCGAGGATCAGAAGATCATAGTCGATCCCGGCCAGCTTGCGCCGAGCTTCATCGGCATTGGCAGCCACCGTAATGCGAAAGCCGCTGCCCGTAAGGTATTGCGACAGTAGATTTCGAATTCGGGTGTCGTCATCGACAATGAGCAGGTGTGGTGCATCGTCTGAAAGCAGCAGTTCGTCACTCACCGATATATTCCTCTTTTTTCGCGGACATTCGTCCTCCCTATTTGTAAAACTTGTTTTATCCTGCCTTCGGCAGACTGTCGATCTGTTGCCATTGAGCGGGATTCACCATCGCCTTAAGGAAATGTTCGATCACTGACCGGTCGGAATCCCCGATCTGCTCCAATGCACTGGTAATGCGGCGTGATTGCGGTGCAGCGAGCTCCAGCGCCAATTCGCGACCCTTTGGCGTTGGATAGAGCTCGCGCTGGCGCCGGTCGCGAGGTCCGGTAATCTGAACCACATGATCCGTATCGATCAGTTGCTTGAGCACGCGGGCAAGGCTTTGCTTCGTGATCTGTAAAACATCCAGTAATTCGGCAACGGTCATCCCCGGCTTACGATTGATGAAATACAACACGCGGTGGTGCGCGCGGCCAAATTCAAGCTTTTCCAGTATCATGTCGGGATCGGCGGTGAAGTCGCGATAAGCGAAGAAAAACAGCTCGATGATATCGAGTTGACTCGCATCTTTTTGGGTTAGGGCTGTCTCAATATGCCGCTCTGGTGTATAAGATTTCATGCAATGTTCCCGCTCTTGTTGAAAAATATGTCAGTCTTGTTGACTTAATTTTAGACTGCTGATAATTTTTGACAAGCTGTTGGCCACATTTTGAATTAAACGCAAAGCCGGTAGGCGTGTCTGAGACATTTTTCTCATTCAACCGCTTATTGTGTTGGTGGGCAATGGTACACCAATTGGTAATCGGGACCAGTTGGCGAACGCATCAGACCCGCAAAATTATCAGGATTTAAACGCCTGGAGGAAAACATGGCATCCGTTCCATTCGACCAGCTTGAAGGTTATATCTGGATGAACGGTGAATTCGTTCGCTGGGCGGACGCAAAGGTTCATGTGCTTACCCATGGTTTGCACTACGCCAGTTCGGTCTTTGAGGGTGAGCGCGCCTACGGCGGCGAGATCTTCAAGCTGAACGAGCACACTGAGCGCCTCCATGAATCCGCCCGCATTCTTGGCTTCAAAATACCCTATACAGTTGAAGAGCTGAACGATGCGAGCCGCAAACTATTGGCCAAACAAGGCTTCCAGGATGCCTATGTCCGGCCAATTGCGTGGCGCGGTAGCGAATCAATGGGCGTTTCTGCTCAAGCAAACAAGATCAACGTCGCCATCGCTATCTGGCAGTGGCCGAGTTATTTCGACCCGGCCCAGAAGCTCAAAGGTATCCGCCTCGATCTCGCGGAATATCGCCGTCCCGACCCACGCACCGCGCCATCGAAGTCCAAGGCAGCGGGTCTATATATGATATGCACGATCTCCAAGCATGCGGCGGAAGCAAAGGGATATGCTGACGCACTCATGCTCGACTGGCGTGGACGGGTTGCCGAAGCAACTGGCGCGAATGTGTTTTTCGTCAAGGATGGCGTTCTTCACACACCAACGCCAGATTGTTTCCTCGATGGTATCACACGCCGGACCGTCATCGATTTGGCCAAGCGCCGAGGTTATGAAGTTATCGAGCGCGCGATCATGCCGGAAGAACTGGAGACTTTCGAGCAGTGCTTCCTGACGGGGACAGCCGCAGAAGTTACGCCGGTGGC
Organism: Phyllobacterium sp. 1468; assembly: GCF_031455525.1. NCBI lineage: Bacteria > Pseudomonadati > Pseudomonadota > Alphaproteobacteria > Hyphomicrobiales > Phyllobacteriaceae > Phyllobacterium > Phyllobacterium sp. 1468. The sequence continues at coordinate 300,056 of NZ_JAVDSX010000005.1, forward strand.
AGAGATTGGTCCTTACCGTTTCACCGTTGGTGAGATAGCAATTAATCTGATGAATGATTATGCAGCAGAAGTAATGCCAAAGAAAGCTGCTGCCGAGTAACAGCTGGATAAAACGAAGAAGTGAACTTGATACCTGCGGTATGAGGTATCAAGTTGTTTGACATTGATTAAAACTTAGTCATCATGTTGCATGTCAGGCATGAGTCTGGCTTGAAACGTTGACGGGGTACAATCATGGAAGCGCTTCTTCCTATTATTATCCAGCTTATCTCGGGTGGTGTCGGCGGAAATATTGTCGGCGGTCTTCTAAAAAACCTGAGTCTCGGTACGACCGGAAACACAGTTGCTGGTGGTATCGGCGGCCTTATTGGTGGTTACCTGACGCAATTCCTTGGCGCTGGCGGTGCCGAGATGGTAGCAAATGCGGCGGCGTCCTCCGGGCTTGATATCGGATCGATCATCGGTCAGGTAGCTGGCGGTGGTGTCGGTGGCATCATCTTGACGGCAATCGTCGGCTTCATCAAGAATTCGATGGCAAAGGCCTGATCGATATCACTAACAACGAAATCAACTGTTTTCGAGGGCGGCACACGGCCGCCCTTTTCATTTGAGTCGATATTGTCCTACATATTGATCCAAGCAATGTATCGTATAGGATTTTGATGAAATGGGACAATTGCAGGCCGGTATAATCCCCGTCACGGCGTTCCAGCAGAATTGCACGATCCTTTTTGACAACGAGGATAAGCATGGCGTGCTCGTTGATCCAGGTGGCGACAACGATCAAATATTGAATGCCATCCGTTCGAACGGCATCACGGTCGAGGCAATCTGGATTACCCATGGGCATATCGATCACGCCGCCGGTGCAATGGATATGAAGGATGCGCTTGGTGTCGACATTATCGGACCAAATGAAGCCGATCGGTTTCTGTTGGACAGCCTTGAATCCAAGGCGCTGAAATATGGCATCACGGACAAGGTTCGCAATTGTGTGCCGGATCGCTGGTTGAACGATGGTGATACCGTAGCTTTCGGATCGCATACGTTCGAAGTACTGCATTGTCCGGGTCATGCACCCGGCCATGTCGTTTATTTTAACAGGGCGGCAAAATTTGCACATGTTGGCGATGTGCTCTTCAACGGTTCGGTGGGGCGAACAGACCTTGAAGGCGGCGATCATGCCGCCCTGATCAACTCCATCAAGACCAAGCTCTTGCCGCTAGGTGACGACGTCGGTTTTATCTGCGGACATGGCCCCGGAGGTCGCTTCGGCGAAGAACGCCGCACCAACCCCTTCCTCAATGAAGGATAAAAAAAGCCGCCGGATGACCGGCGGCCCGTCAAACGCCAATGATAGGAAATCAGTTGGCGTTGCAGAAATATTCGCGTCCGTCATAGCCGCGGAATGTACCCGTCTCAGGATTGAACGAGCGATAGCGGTCAGCGCAATAGCGATACCATGAAGGTGACCAAGGCTGTGCGCCGCCGTAATAACGCGGTGCCACCTCGCGATAGACCCGGACAGGGCGGCGATAGTAGCCGTCGTCATAATCCCGGTAGATCGGCTCGGCCGGTTGGGCCAAGGCGCTACCAAGCAAAGCGCCCGCTGCAAGGCCGACTGCGCCGGCCGCCCATGCGTCGCCGTTGTTGTTATGATGGCGATGACGGTAGTACCGATCGCCACGCCAGCTGTCGGCCGAGGCCGATGTCAGAGGAACCGCGACCGTGGCAAATGCAGCGGTTGCAAGAATGGCAATCTTCATAGCCTTGTTCATATGTGCCTCCTTTGAAGCATCTTTGGCGAGCGCTTTTTAGGCGTCGCCTGATCGATATTGGCTGGAATCCATGGGAGCTCCAGCGGTAGGTCTGTTTTATTCGCTTCCGAATGAATGGAAGCTGAACGGCACTCATACGAATGGTTCCACTGCCATCCTGAGGACGGGAGAAGCGCATATAATTTTAGCAAATCCGAGGCGGGAAAAAGGCACGATTACAGTTACAAGCACCACATGGAGATGTGCACACTCCATTGGGCGGCAAAGTGGATTCTGCCGCGGCATATCCAAGCAAACCCCCGACTTCTGCCGGGGATCGGTGGCGGCTCCAGCCGCTAGAATTACTCAGTGACCGCGATGTTTACGGCCTTTGGTCCTTTGCCACGACGATCAGGCTCCGTATCAAAGGAGACCTTCTGATTGTCTGCGAGACCTGTGAGCCCGGACGCCTGAACGGCGGAAATATGAACGAAAATATCCGCGGCGCCATCATCGGGCTTGATAAAGCCAAAGCCTTTTTCACTGTTGAAGAATTTGACCGTACCGGTCTGTGCCATGCTCAGTTCCTTTTCCTTACTTACCGCGCTCCCCTCCGGGTTTTGCGGGATTGGTAGTGCCGTTTTCAGTAAGATACATTCAACGGAGATCATGCAGGCAGTTCTCGAATTCAGGAAAGGAGCCGATCATTGCCGGGATTACTCCCGGCCCGGTATTCTTGCGGTTCCGGCGCGCCGTTCTTCCAGTCTTCCAGTGTTCGCAAATGCCCGAACGCTTTGAGACTGCTAGAATAAGTGTTTTTTGGCAAGCAAAAGTTTTTCTATCGTTTAGGCGACTATATCGAACGGCTTTCCAAGCTACATACTTGGGGGTAGGAAATTTCGTTTGGCATTCGTCCGCCAGCCCCTCTCTAGATCACGACACGCAAGTTGAAATCGTCGCTGTTCTTTCGGCTTATCGATTACGCAACACGATACAGGCACCACCAGCGCTGTGGAGTTGCGAACAGATCTGGTTGGCCTCGCCGCGATTGTCGGCGCCTATACGCACGGCGTAGATGCCGCGCCGCCCCATGGCTGTGCGATTTCGGCTAATCACAGGCTCATGCTTGTCGAGGATGGCCGGAAAGGCGCGACGCAGGCGTTGAAGCTGTCCGACCGCTGCTGCGCGGCGGAAGTTGCCGGCAATCTGGATTCCCCACGGCTTCGGCTTGATCTGGGCCATTGCGACTGTCGCAAAGCGAACAATCGGGAGCTTCCGGCAAGCTGCATCGAAGGTCAATTGGGCGTTTAACGGATGCGCCGATATTTCGGTACCGGCGGCAAAGTCGTCGGCAGACTTTCCGGTTATATCCAATACATATTCTTCGGTTTCGAGAGGAAGAAAACCACCGCTGGATAACCATTTTGACACCCGTGTTGGGCCCGCATTATAGGCAGCTGCGGCGAGTCCCCAATTGCCGAATGCTGTCCGCAGGTCCTTCAACAGCGCAGCGGAAGCGGGCAGGGCCTTGGCGAAGTCGAACGGATCGTCGAGATTTCGCTCCTTTGCTGTACCCGGCATGAATTGAGCGATGCCCTGCGCGCCAACCGGACTTGTTGCCTGGGCGTCGAACCGGCTCTCTTTCCAGATAAGTCTGGCGAAGAAGTCGCGCGGAACGCCATGTCCATCAGCATTGGTCGCTATGGCTGCGCAAATCTGGGCCACCGTCGGTGTTGGCGGCTTCGCCGGTACTGAGACCGACGGATTATCAGCTGACAATGCCCTTAGCGATGTCAGTAGCAGGAATCCCGCAACGATGCCGAGTTGTTTGAAGCAATACACCCTGTTGCTGATCCCCTTGATACGCTAGCATATTGGCATAATGCACGGCCAAATTTCTAGCAAAAGACACCCGCCAGCGATTTCATAATCCGGTAAACATTCATGACGATAACGAAGAAGAACGAGTAAACACGCCCATGCCGCTCTCCATCACCACAATCGGTTTCGACGCTGACGATACGCTCTGGCAAAACGAGCAGTTCTTCCGAACCTCCGAGAATCAGTTTGCCAGTCTATTGGCTCCCTATGTGGACACGACCGACCTTTCCGACCGGTTGCTTGCGGTGGAAAAGCGAAATCTTGACCTCTATGGTTTCGGGATCAAGGGCTTCACACTTTCTTTGGTCGAAACGGCGGTCGAAGTCTCCGAAGGTAAAGTGCCGGCTTCGGTTATCGCGCAAATTTTGGCGGCCGGCCGGGAGATGCTACGCCACCCGGTAGAAACCTTGCCGCATGTTCAGGAAACTCTCGCACAACTAACCGAGCGATACAGGCTCGTCCTGATAACCAAAGGCGATTTGTTCGATCAGGAGCGCAAGCTGGCACAATCGGGCCTTGGTGATTTCTTCGATGCGGTTGAAATTGTAAGCAGCAAGGATTCCGCTACCTATGAGCGAATATTCAAGCGCCACGGAGATGGTGCAACGCGGAGTATGATGATCGGTAACTCGCTAAAGTCCGATGTGGTCCCGGCAATCGAAGCAGGCAGCTGGGGCGTATTCGTTCCGCATGAGCTGACCTGGGCGCTTGAACATGTTGAAGCTCCAATTGGCGCTCCTCGCTTCCGTCAGATTGCACATTTGGGAGAGTTGCCGCCGCTTCTGACGGAGATTGCCTGATCATTCAGCGGCGTGTTGTTCCTGTGCGCCCTCATCCGGACCATTCGGATCGCCTGGGCCAGTCTCACAGGCAAGATCGGGAAACGCAACGACACGATTGCCGGTAAAATCGGTGCGCACGACAACGAGCCCCTGCTCTTCGAAATAGGTGAGAAGCCGCCGCGCCCTTCGTGCCGAATGGGTGCCATAGGCGCGGGCCAATGTTGCGTCTGAAGGGCACGGACTGCCGGTAACCGCAGCTTGGGCCACGATGAAGAAGACACCTTGAACATCATCCGGCAGGCTCTTTGAAAGTTCGAGCGCCTGCTGCCACGGCTCACCTTGCGCGGTCTCTCCATCGATGCCAGCTCGTGCGACCGCAAGATTGCGTCGGAATACCGGCAGAGAAAGGGGATCACCCGGGACACGGCGAATGCGGCAACGGACGAGAAAATCCTGGTAGAGGACCGCATCCGTGCGAAAAGACGCATCGGAGTCGTTCAGCATTTCATGCATAATCGCGTTGATCAGGGCATTGCGCTCGGCCTCGTCTATCTCGGGAAACAATGTCGGTGCCGGCGTTTCTGCCTCGGCCATGGACCTGGTCTGGGTGAGCTGGTTCAAAATATCGGCTGTCGGTGTGAAGGTGGGCGGCGCCACTGCGCGCCGAACAACCACCCGGCGCTCTTCGGGCGCTGGCGTAAAAATCAAGTCGCGCGCATCTTCGCCCGGTTGCGGTAGCGGAGTGAGCTTCGGGCTCGCCGAACGAGCAGACGTCTCTACTGGTCCAATGGTGACAGCCAATGGACGACGCGACAGGGCCGGGCCGAGTGCAACGAAATGGCCCCGTGCAAGATCACGGAACTGTTCGGCCTGTCGCCGTTCCATTCCAAGAAGATCCGCGGCTCGGGCCATGTCGATATCGAGGAAAGTGCGGCCCATCAGGAAATTCGAGGCTTCAGCTGCAACATTCTTGGCGAGTTTGGCGAGGCGCTGTGTGGCGATGACACCGGCAAGACCACGTTTGCGGCCACGGCACATCAAGTTGGTCATGGCGCCAAGCGATAGCTTGCGGGCCTCGTCTGAAACCTCTCCGGCAACCGCCGGAGCAAAAAGCTGCGCTTCGTCGACCACAACGAGCATCGGGTACCAGTAGTCGCGTTCCGCGTCGAACAGGCCACCGAGAAAGGCCGCGGCACACCGCATCTGCTGTTCAACATCCAGTCCTTCGAGATCAAGAACGACGGAAACGCGGTGCTGGCGAATTCGCGCCGCGATGCGCGTGAGTTCACTTTCGGTCCGTGCACCATCGACAACCACATGACCGTATTTATCGGCCAGGGTAACGAAATCGCCCTCCGGATCGACGACGCATTGCTGAACCCATTGCGCGCTTTGTTCGAGCAGGCGGCGCAGCAAATGCGATTTGCCTGAACCCGAATTGCCCTGGACGAGCAGGCGAGTTGCCAAGAGCTCTTCCAGATCGAGCATGGCTTTCGCGCCGGCTGACGCCGCTCCCATGTCGATATCGACCTTCATCATCTCTCCAGCGTTCAAGTGATTCTGTACGCGATGTAACGCAAAATCACTTAGCATTCTTTGCCATGCCGCGTGGAGGATATGCGCTCCGCCGTTGGAAAACTCACAGGTGAATTGGTTAGCTATTCGGCTGGCACCGGCTCTGGCATCACGTTTGTCTTGCCGTGTTTACTCAGCGTGAGCACCAGCAGCGCAGCAATCAGGCAGAGAATTCCCGCAACGAAAAATGCAGGCATATAAGTTTGGTATTCGGTACGGGCGAAGCCACCACCATAGGCTGCCGCGGCTGCACCCAACTGGTGTCCGGCAAAAACCCAGCCAAATATCAATCCGGCCTTTTCACGTCCGAAACGATCTGTTGCCAATTTGACAGTCGGGGGCACGGTGGCAATCCAGTCGAGACCATAGAACATGGCAAACAGGGACAGGCCGTAAAACGAAAAATTGGAGTAGGGCAAATACAGCAGCGAGAGGCCGCGCAGTCCGTAGTACCAAAAAAGCAGCCAACGGTTGTCTACACGATCCGACAGCCAGCCTGAACCAATAGTGCCGAAGAAATCAAAGAAACCCATCATCGCCAAGACGCTTGCTGCCACTACGGGGACCATGCCGAAATCTCCGCACATGGCGACGAAGTGCGTGCCTACAAGGCCGTTGGTACTCGCACCGCAGACGAAAAAAGTGGCGAAAAGCACCCAGAACGTGCTTGAGCGCGACGCTTCCTTCAAGGCGAGCAGTGGCATGGTAATGAGGGATATTAGCCCGCCTGTGATTGGCGGGACGGGTGCAATCTCCTTGTCTCCATAAGGAGGCAGGCCGATATCGGCAGGCCGGTCGCGCATGAGGAAGAAGACTGCAGTGACAGCGATGAGCAATAGAGCGCAAATCAACATGATCGCTGTGCGCCAACCGTAGTTTTCACTAAGAGAAGCCATGAGGGGCATGAACGCCAACTGGCCCGTAGCCGAGCTTGCGGTGAGCATTCCCAAGGCCAAACCACGGCGCTCGGTAAACCAGCGCGCGGCGACGGTGGCGCCCAGAACCATGGCAGTCAATCCGGTACCAAAGCCGACGACCACGCCCCATAAGAGAATAAGTTGCCAGATTTCGGTCATAGCCAAAGAGGCGAAGAGGCCGGCGGTGATCAGAACCAGCGCTACGCAAACCACGTTCCTTACGCCAAAATAATTCATGAAGGCCGCTGCAAACGGCCCCATGAATCCAAACAGCAAGAGCCTGATCGAAAAGGCAGTGGCTATTTGCTCGGTTTCCCAGCCAAACTCTTTCTCTAGCGGAACGATCAGCACCCCCGGGGCTCCAACGGCCGCGGCAGTGACAAGCATCGTGAGAAACGTCACGGCTATGACGACCCAGCTATAATGGATATTGCGGCGGGCAAGCGAAGCGGCAAGCGAGGAGGAGATCATGGCTGTCTTTCGAGAAACGGGGATCCGCGCGAGTTAAATGATGACCATCATCATTATTGACTATTGATGATGACAATCATATAACTTGTCAAGAGTCTTTTTCGAGGATACTGCACATGCGTGTCAGCAGAGATCAGGCAGCGGAAAACCGCGCCCGCATCATCGAAGTCGCCAGCCAGCAATTTCGGCAGAAAGGTTTTGACGGGATTGGGGTTGCCGATGTGATGAAGAATGCCGGTCTAACCCATGGCGGCTTCTATGGCCATTTTGCATCGAAGGATGATCTTATTGCTCAATCCTGCGATGCGGCAATGAAGCGGTCGGCGGAAAAATGGTTTGCAATGGCGCAGGACCGACCTGAGGTTGCGCTCGCCGCGATCACGTCGTCCTATCTAGCCAAGAATCACAAGGGTGACTTGGCAAACAGCTGTACCATGGCGTTGCTTGCGCCGGATATTGCCCGGCAAGGAGGAGCAGTCCAGACCCGATTTACCGAGGGTACGAAAAGGCTTCTGGAAATATTGTCGGATTTGGTGCCCGGCCGATCAAAAGCAAAAAAACGCCAGAAGGCCTTGGCCACGATGGCCGGTCTCATTGGTGCGGTTGTCTTGTCGCGAGCCGTGGATGATCCGGAGTTTGCCGACGAGATTCTCGACGCGGGCCAAGCGTTCTTCGGCTGCTCTGGCAAACATGCAGACGAAATCTGAGTTAACGTCCTGGACGTCCGGTCTTTCCCGGACGCCGCTTCTTACGATCGTTAGCGTCCTCGTATGAACCAGCACCTGTTCGCTCGCGGCGAATAATCTTCTGGTCATTGCGGTTCGTACCAGTAAAGGCAGGCTTTTCAGGAACATTGCCGATAACCGGCTTCTCAGTACGCCCAACGGTCATCTCATCCAGCGAATTCTTGCGGAAGACGCCGGGCGCGAGGGGACGGGTCGTGTCTCCGCCCATTTCGTCGAGGTGCGGTTTGCGGAACAGCCGCGAATTCTTGTCGCCCTCGTCCGTAACCACACGGTGCATCGTACGACCGGCATTGTGCCTGCCCTTGGTGCGACCGGTGACCGGGCTTTCCATCTCGACCTCCCGTGCCATTGGATCGTCCGAAATTGCCAACTCCATCTCGCGCAGACGCTTGATCTCGTCACGCAGGCGCGCAGCGACTTCGAAATCAAGGTCGTCGGCGGCATCGCGCATCTGCTTCATCAGATGTTCGAGATGAGCCTTCAGGTTGTTACCCATCATCGCGCCGGAGTCGGTGAAATCGGAAATATCGGCGCGAACGTGGTCACGCTCGTAGACGCTGTTGAGAATGTCGCCGATATTTTTCTTGATGCTGGCAGGGGTAATGCCGTGCTCGGTGTTATAGGCTTCCTGCTTCTCGCGGCGGCGATTGGTTTCCGCCATCGCCCGTTCCATCGAACCGGTGACCTGATCGGCATAGAGAATGACCTTGCCGTCGATATTACGCGCGGCACGCCCAATCGTCTGGATCAATGAGGTTTCCGAGCGCAAAAAGCCTTCCTTGTCCGCATCGAGAATGGCGACAAAGCCGCATTCTGGGATATCGAGACCTTCACGCAAAAGGTTGATGCCCACGAGCACGTCAAATGCCCCAAGGCGCAAGTCGCGCAAAATCTCGATACGCTCCAGCGTGTCGATGTCGGAGTGCATATAGCGGACGCGGACGCCCTGTTCGTGCAGATACTCCGTCAGATCTTCGGCCATGCGCTTGGTGAGGACCGTCACAAGCGTACGGTAGCCCTTCGCTGTCGTTTCACGAATTTCTCCAAGAACATCGTCGACCTGGGATTTTGCGGGACGGACCTCGACCGGGGGGTCTATGAGGCCGGTTGGGCGAATGACCTGCTCGGCGAAGACGCCGCCGGATTCTTCCATTTCCCATTTGCTGGGGGTCGCCGAAACCGCAATGGTCTGGGGACGCATCGCGTCCCATTCCTCAAACCGCAGCGGGCGATTGTCCATGCAAGAGGGCAGGCGGAAGCCGTACTCGGCCAGCGTTGCCTTGCGCCGAAAATCGCCCTTATACATCGCACCAATCTGCGGAACCGTTACATGGCTCTCATCGATGAAAACCAAGGCATTGTCAGGAATATACTCGAACAGAGTGGGCGGCGGCTCGCCAGGCTTGCGACCGGTCAGGTAGCGCGAATAGTTTTCAATGCCGGCGCAGGAGCCGGTCGCCTCCAACATTTCCACGTCAAAAGTACACCGTTGCTCAAGCCGTTGCGCTTCGAGTAGTCGGCCAGCGGCGTTCAACTCCACGAGACGGAGTTTGAGTTCTTCCTTGATTGATTTTATCGCCTGATTAAGCGTCGGGCGCGGCGTCACATAGTGCGAGTTCGCGTAAATCTTGACCGAACGCAGGTCGCCGGTCTTCTGGCCCGTCAGCGGATCGAACTCGGTAATCGCCTCGATCTCGTCGCCGAACATGGAAATGCGCCAAGCGCGGTCCTCCAAGTGGGCAGGAAAAAGTTCGATCGTATCACCGCGCACCCGGAACGAACCTCGAGTAAAATCTATGTCGCGCCGTTTATACTGCTGCGCGACAAGATCGGCGAGCAGCGCTCGCTGGTCCAGTCGGTCTCCGATCTTCATTTCGAAGGTCATCGCCGTATAGGTTTCGACCGAACCGATACCGTATATGCACGACACCGAGGCGACGATGATCACATCATCGCGCTCAAGCAGCGATCGGGTAGCGGAGTGGCGCATCCGGTCGATCTGCTCATTGATCGAGGATTCCTTCTCGATATAGGTGTCGGAGCGCGGCACATAGGCTTCCGGCTGGTAGTAGTCGTAATAGGAAACGAAGTACTCCACCGCATTGTTCGGAAAGAACGATTTGAACTCGCCGTAGAGCTGGGCGGCCAAGGTCTTGTTGGGAGCCAAGATCAAAGCGGGACGTTGTGTTTCCTCAATGACTTTCGCCATGGTGAAGGTCTTGCCGGACCCAGTGACGCCAAGCAAAACCTGGGTCTGATCAGAGTCCCTGACGCCGGAAACCAGATCCCTGATAGCGGTCGGCTGATCTCCGGACGGCTCGAATTCCGTTTCCATCCGAATGGCGATGCCACCTTCGGATTTATCCGGCCTGGCTGGGCGGTGCGGTTGCCACGCGGTACCATTTTTGAAAAGCGGATTGCCGCTTTCAATCAGGGCGGATAAAGCAGCGACGGTAGCCGTTGCGCCTCCAGGCATGATGTCGGCTGCGTCTTCCAGATTGATGTCCAGTCCGGCCACGGGGTTGAGGCCCGCAGCAGCGCGCGTCTTGGGATCGGTCGATCCACCGATCGACGTCCCACGAGACGTACGCGACGCGCTGGACTCTTTGCTTGCCCGCTTTTTTGCCTTGACTGGCTTCGGCGGAGCTTTCTCGGTCTCATCGGTGATCTGCTTTGCCCAATCGCCGACGGATCCGGAAAACGGAGTGCCTTCCAGCTCAGGTTGGGGCGCTTCGCCGAAACCGTCGGCGTTATATCTGTCGGGAGATTTAACCATGGGTTGAATATGGTGTGAGTTCGGCAAAATGGAAAGACCCGGGTGATGAAAACTGGATTTTCCATATTTCTCCTGACAGCAGGCTGTCATGAGCACTGCCGATCTATGGGAGGAATATATGCTCGCGATGGTAGCGCAGAAATTCCGGATGGGGAAAATGGCTGCTATTTTTTGGGAGAGTAATTTTTCCTGATTGGTTGATCAGTCCGCCGATTTTAGGCTCATTGCAGCGGGACGACTTCAGAATCTCGTAGTCAGGGCCTATGGAGATCAGCCCATTATCGAACATCCAGTGAACCGATTGGAGAAGTGCAATGCCGTTGTTGATGGAGTCTGGGCCGGAATGTTTGACCGGACGGATGTGAGCGCATTCGATCTCACAACTGCCGTCAGGCGCCAGCATCGATATGCCCGTCATCGCGCATCTCATATTGTAGGCCTGGCCAACAAGCTGCCGAAATACGCGGTCACGGAAGGTGCGGGATGTCAGTATGCGGTCACGCTCGACGGATTCCGGCGGGTCTTCGGCGAAACCGTATGCAGGCGCTATCGCTAGCCGCTCTTCGTATTCGTCCCAGTTCCTTCTGAAACCAGTTCTCTCGATTTTTCTATATTCTTCGTTGGAGAGGGCGCGAACCTGCTGCTGAATCGTATGCGAATTCATCCTGCCATCGGACTGCAACATGCTCTTTTCGAAATAGAATTTTTTGTTGAGCTGAAAATCGGGAACGCTAAATGGCACCGTCTCTTCAAGTTCCAGATATTGTTCAAGCAACGCTTCGGAATATCCGGGGCGACCTGCCAAAGGGTGCACGGAGGTGACGCGCGCGGTCGCAAAATATCCCGTCGACCCCAAAACGCGCCTACCTGCGCGAGGTGCTGGCTGGTAGTATATGATCCAGTCCTCCAGCGCGTCGCGAACAATCTTGAGATATTTGTCCCGGAAACGATAGCGCCGGTCGTGGCCTCCGGGGGCAGCTTCTTCGTGTGTCAACTTGATTTGAAATATCGCATGCATTCGGCCGAGACTTACCTGTCGAAACTGAGACTTGTCTCAACATGACGCTATCCCCAATGAAGCGAAACGCACTCGAAATTGTATTTTTCCCGGCTTGTTCAATCTGAAATGGCAACTTCTTAGCCGTAACGGAGCTTCAGCCCGAGAATTGTGAGAATAAGCAAGAGGGTGACACCATTTGCTGCCATGACCGGCCAGGAACTGATCATCACTCCGTAAAACAGCCAGAGCAGAACGCCGAGGGCGAGAGAAACGTTGGTGACGAGAGAAATGCTGTCCGTCTGGCGGTGCCGGACAATCTTGATGATCTGGGGAATCCAGCACAGTGTTGTAATCGCGGCAGCGAGGCTACCAACAAGCTCGATGTAGATTGGCACGGGTGAAACTTTCAGAGGAATGAATCTAGATTATAATTGGCGATATTCGCCTGAGAAATATAGCGGAATCATGTTCCGACGCGATCGCTTCACACAAATATTCGAGCCGCACACCCGATCATACAATCAACGGATCGCGCCCCATGTTGAGATGCAGTTCGTGGCCATCATAGGCATGGGCTGCCGCCACCTTTTCGTCCAGCTCCACGCCGAGTCCTGGTTCCGACGACGGAACGACATATCCGTCTTCCCATTGAATCGGCTTCTTCAGAATATCGGCGTGGAAGCCGCCGAATGCCTGGATACATTCGAGAATCAGAAAGTTGGGGCTGCAGGTTGATATCTGGATGTTGGCAGCACCCACGATCGGGCCGCAATAGAGGTGCGGCGCGATCTGGGCATGGAAGGTTTCTGCCATCCCGGCGATTTTCTTTGCTTCCAGTATGCCGCCGACGCGGCCAAGATTCATTTGCAGGATGTTAGCAGCCTGGTTTACCAGCAGACGCTGAAACTCATACTTCGTTGTCAGGCGCTCACCGGAAGCAATCGGGATCGACGTATGCTTTTGCACATAGCCCATATTTTCCGGCATGTCCGGCGGTACTGGCTCTTCCAGCCATAGAGGATCGTACGGTTCCAGGCGTTTTGCCAGCCGGACAGCGCTGCTTGGAGTCATCTGACCGTGAGTTCCGAATAAAAGATCAGCCTTGGAACCGACGGCTTCACGAACCAGCCGCGCGAATTTTTCACCGAGATCAAGCTGTTCCAGCAACAGTTGACGCGGGTCGAACGACGTATAAGGGGCGACCGGATCGAACTTCACCGCCGTATAGCCTTGCGCGACATATTCTGCCGCCCGCTCGGCGGAGGCTTCGGCGTCCCAATAAATGGCCGAAGTCTCACCCAGTTCCGCCTTGGGATAGATGTAGGTGTAGCTGCGCAGCCGTTCATGCACCTTGCCACCCAGCAGTTCGTACACCGGCTTGTCGGCTTCCTTGCCGATGATATCCCAGCAGGCCATTTCAAGCGCCGACACCGCGCCCATGATCGTCACATCGGGGCGCTGGGTGAAGCCGCTGGAATAGGCGCGGCGAAAGAACCGCTCGATATGGTGAGGATCCTCGCCGATGAGCCAGCGCTCGGCTACGTCTTCTACGACCTTCCGCATGACTTGCGGGCTGATGGTCGAATTGTAAGCCTCGCCATAGCCCACTACACCTGAATCCGTGGTGAGCTTGACGAAGAGAAACCATGTGCCACCGAAAGAAGGCGGCGGATTGCCAACCACGAAGGTTTTGACATCTGTGATTTTCATGATCCCTCCGGATGCTCGACATCGATGAGACTAGGCCACACTCCACGTCATACCGAAACCACGCAGCGACCCGCACTGTCGGGTTTCCGACAGTTCTTGCATCGGCCCCTTTTCAAATCTGCCGGTGCAAAGCATCATGCAAGCAAATCACGATGGAGGCAGCAGTTGAGCGAACAAACCAAACCTATCGGCGAATTGACGCTCCGTACATTGGCGATGCCGGCCGATGCGAACGCAGCGGGGGACATTTTTGGCGGCTGGGTCATGGCACAGATGGATTTGTCCTGCGGTATCAGGGCTGCTGAACGCGCGAGGGGCAGGGTGGTTACCGCTGCGGTCAAGGAAATGGCCTTCGCAAAACCGGTAAAGATCGGAGACACATTGTGCGTCTATACACATATAGACCGCGTCGGACGCACGTCGATTACGTTGAAGGTCGAGGCCTGGGCACAGCGCTACCTCTCGGATCTGATGGAACGCGTTACTCACGCCGATTTCGTGATGGTTGCCCTCGACAAGGAGGGTAACCCGACGCCAGTCCCCGGCGAGCGATAGGCCTTTGCGACAAAGTAGCCGGGCGAAAAGGATACTCCGGACGCCGAAACCGCCGCAAGCTGCAGTGTCGAATCGTTCGGCCGGGGGAAAGACCCCGTCCTTCACGCTTCTCCTCGCATCTTCTTGCCGTTTCAGGCGCCATTTCGATCATATTGACAGGTCCTGACCCTAGCCGCCGATCAAATATTTGTCCCAGAAACCGGCTTCTGATTCGATCTGTTCGACCACGTCGACCCACAGGCCGGCGGGATCATGAAATCCGAACCGGCGTTGCCCGAACGGCTCGTCCGTCAACGGATATTCGATTTTCAGGCCTGTGGCATTCATCTTTTCAAACGTTGCTCCGGCATCCTCTACCTGCAATTCAAAGCACATGCCCGTCCCGCTGAAGCTCTCGGAACCCGGCGGTGCGGAGGGGTGATCGGGGGTCATGAACGCGATGGATGCGGACTGATCTTCCGCCAACAGCAAGCAGAACCAGGTGCTATCGAACCCACTGACGAAGCCAAGGTGCCGAATCCAGAAATCGCGGCAGGCTTCCTTTCGCGGCGTGACGATAATCGGATAGCGGTCCATGAAAGCCATTTTCTTCATCCTGTAATTTGTGTGTCACCGCATTAAACAGGGACACAAAAGATATTGGCAAGGCCCATTTGTCAGGAGAGAGAATAGGAATAAGTTCTCACCTGAGAACGTATTCACGTGATGTCCCATCAATTTACCGAGTGACAGATTCGTTCTGATACGATTAAGTGGCGAGCAAATCCTGCGCGGTTTCGGGAAAAAAATATTTCATTTTCGGTAAAAAGCATTCCATTTTGAGCAAAAAGCGTATGAAAAATTGGGGCAAAAACGTGGCTTTTTTCGGGGCAATTAAAGACTACTCCCGCAAGCGCGGCGATGCAAACAGCGCGAAAGTCGACTTCGTCGAACTGTTTTTCGATCTCGTATTCGTCTTCGCCATCACGCAGATCTCGCACTTGCTGCTGCATGATCTCAGCCCCAAGGGACTCGTCGAAAGCGCGCTGCTCCTTTTGGCGGTCTGGTGGGTCTGGGTCTATACGACGTGGTGCACCAATTGGCTCGATCCGGCAACACCGCCGGTGCGCTCTATGTTGTTCGTGCTGATGCTGGCCGGGCTTGTCCTTTCGACGTCGATCCCCACTGCCTTCGGAGCCCGCGGATTGGTCTTCGCCAGCGCTTTCGTCTTCATGCAGTTTGGCCGGTCGATTTTCATGGTTTGGGTGCTCCGGCACCACAATCGGGCAAATTACCGCAATTACCTGCGGATCACGATCTGGCTCGCCGTGTCGGGCCTATTCTGGATTGCCGGTGGTTTCGCCGAACCGGAATATCGGCTTGTCTTTTGGGCAGTAGCTCTGGGAATAGAAGTGGTGGGACCAGCCCTTGGTTTCTGGACATTCCGCCTTGGGGCCTCGTCGACAGGAGAGTGGGATGTCGATGGCGAGTACATGGCGGAGCGGGCTGCGCTGTTCGTCATTATCGCTCTTGGAGAATCCATCCTCGTTTCGGGCGCGACTTTCGCCGATCAGGAATGGAATTTCATCTCCTTTTCGGCATTTCTGACGACCTTCGTTGCATCTGTTGCCATGTGGCTGGTCTATTTCAATGTGGGCCAATCGGCCGGCCATCACAAGATCGCGTCGACCGACGATCCCGGCAAGATCGCCCGGATGGCCTACACCTATGTTCACGTTCTGCTTGTGGCTGGTATCATCGTCGTTGCCGTATCGGATGAGCTTATCCTCGCGCATCCGACGGGTCATTCGGACGCCGCGACGATCTGGACGTCAATTGGTGGTACGGCGCTTTATCTGGTCGGGAATCTGCTGTTCAAGTTCTATATCGCGGGAAGACCGCCACTGTCTCATATGATCGGCCTGGGACTGTGCGCAATGCTTGCGTTCGTTGCCGGCGGGTTATCGCCCTTGGTACTTGGCTCCCTCACCACCGGCATTCTGATCATCGTCACGGTCTGGGAGTATTATGGCCAGGTGGAGGCTGACAGCCCCGTTCATCACTAGCTCGTAAACGCATAAATCTGATGGCGCCTGAAACGGCAAGAAGATGCGGGGAGAAATGCGGGGCGCAGGTCTTTCTTCCGGCTGAGCGGTTCGAAACTGCAGCTTGCAGCCGGATCAGTGCCCGCAAGATAGGCGATTTTCATCAGATGTGGATTTACGACCTCAGGAAGGTGCTGTGCGTGGTTCGACAAGCTCACCATGAGGGAGGTGGGTTGATTGCAGGGAGCCGAGAGATGCCACGTTGGCGACTATCGTTGCGATCCTCAACCTCCCTCATGGTGAGCTTGTCGAACCACGCACTGTACAATTGTGCAAGAGTTCAATGGACCACTAGCGGCAGGCGCGATGTCCGCTCCGGCGTTGCATCAGATCGAAATGGAAATGCGTGCGATGAAACCTGTCATAGCCGGGACCAAGAACCGTCGAGAAGTAGTCGCAGGCATCCGAGCGTACCGTGTTCAGCAGTCCGCGCT
Source organism: Phyllobacterium sp. 1468 (assembly GCF_031455525.1). Taxonomy (NCBI): domain Bacteria; kingdom Pseudomonadati; phylum Pseudomonadota; class Alphaproteobacteria; order Hyphomicrobiales; family Phyllobacteriaceae; genus Phyllobacterium; species Phyllobacterium sp. 1468. Next base: position 316,744 of record NZ_JAVDSX010000005.1, read on the forward strand.
GGCGGAATGAGAACCAGCCGGGTTTTTGCACCTGGATATCCTTGCCATTGTTGAGCGTGATCTTCGAAATGTCGAGCGCGTTACCCTTGGAATGTTCCGACATGCTTCTCCCGCGCTGGTTGCTCATGGTGCGGCAGGAATAGCTCGATGCCTGATGAATCGTGTTGATACCGGAAAGATACCGCAGGCGCGTTGAGGGTGCGAGATCGCCTTTGACCCAACGTGCGAAAGCAAGTGTCATCTGGCAATTCAGCGTGGCACTCGGCTTGAGCCTGATGCGTCCGCTGGCAAATCCGCTGACTGTCAGCGGGTGGTCGATCTTGCAGACGCCTCCGTCATTGATGGGTTCCCGCTCCTGAAACACAACGCCAAGCTGTTTAAGCTGGGTACGACAGGCAATGTCACTGCCAGACATGGCGAGCGCACTTTCGCTGCGCGCAATGGGATCTCTTATACCGCCCGCATAGCCGTAGCTTTCGGCGTCGTCAGAAGCCGGTTCGGATTCCGGCAGTGAGTAGGGCTTCGGCTCTGCGACTTGCGGGGCGTCCGGCACGACGATTCTATCCTGCGGCGGTTGGACGTCCGGTACGGACAGGACTTCGGGCTGCTGTGCGGCAATATTGTCGGACTGCGGGACCGGTTGCGGCTGGGGCTCCTCGGCGGTGGCCTGCATACTTTCTTCGCTCGCAAGCGATTGGCTGGCAACTGACGTGTCCCCGCTGCCAACATCCGCCATGGGTCGCCTTACATCACCCATGCCGCAACTGCTCAGCACCGTCGACGTGAAAAGGACAAGCATGATCGAAAGGTGCCTAAAACGCACGGCGGACGACAACGCAATACTCATGTCACCACATCCCCTTTGCCCCGTTACGCAGGCGGATGCAGCTAAAAATAGAGGCAAATTGTAAAGGAAAGGTCAGCGCCCCTCTTAAGGCCTGCGTCGAAAATGTGACCGGGACCCGGTTGATCCCGGCTTGATTTTGCTGCAATCACCGCGGCAACTATTCTTCCTTCCCGTTCCCTCCCGGAAATCCACTCATGACATCTCTGTTCTCACCCTACGTTATCCCGATTTTGCTGCTTGCGGCGTCGAATGTATTCATGACTTTCGCTTGGTATGGCCATTTGAAATATCCGATGGCGCCGCTCACGCTGGTGGTTTTCATCAGCTGGGGTATTGCGCTGATGGAATATTGGCTGGCCATTCCTGCCAACCGCATCGGCCACACGGTTTATACGACAGCCGAGCTGAAAACGATGCAGGAAGTCATCACGCTGGTCGTGTTCAGCCTGTTTTCAGTATTTTACCTGAAGGAATCGTTCACCTGGCAGCACGTAGCCGGTTTTGTGCTGATAGCCGGCGGCGCAACCCTGATCTTCAAGGCTTGAGATTATTGGGTGCTGACCCCGGCCCGCTTGCGCACAGCAGGGATCAGTTCGACGGCGATCATTGCGAAGAAGATGAGGGCGCAACCCGCTACACCCTGAAGCGACATGCGCTCACCCAACAATATTGCGCCGAAAAGCGCAGCAAAAAGCGCTTCGGAAGACAGCATGATTGCTGCCTGCGGAGCGGTGGTGAAACGCTGTCCAACCGCCTGAAGCGTGAAACCGATGCCGGATGAGATCACGCCGGCAAAGAGGATCTCCGGCGCGGCTGCCAGGATCGAGAAAAGTTCGGTGCGCTCGGTTGATAATGTCGCGACGAGGCCAAGCAAGCCGCAGACCATGAACTGTACCAACGACAACATGATCGGCCTACCGCTTTTCATGCCGATCCGATTGATAAAAATGATTTGCAATGCCCAGAATACGGCGCAGGCCACGATGAGCAAATCTCCGACCGTCAGCCCTTGGAGATGTCCTCCGGACAACAGATAGATGCCGGCAACCGCCGTCAACGCGCAGGGCCAGACAACCGGATGAGGCCACTGCCAAAACAGAATGACTCCGAGAAACGGCACCATGACCACATACAGACCCGTCAGAAAGCCAGCATTGGTGACGGATGTTGTCTGCATGCCGACCTGCTGCAGCGCAGCTCCGGAAAACAGCAGGACACCGATGAAAAAGAAACCGTAATAATCATCGCGCGTCAGTTTTGCCGGGGCAGCCTTCGCCTCGCGAACGGCCAGCGGCGTGATGGTCAGGGCGGCGAGGAAAAAACGCAGCGTGACAAACATGAACGGCCCGACGCTGCCCATTGCGCTCGATTGGGCGACGAAGCCAAAGCCCCAGATCGCTCCGGCGAAAAGAAGCAAAGTATTGGCACGTCCATGCGTCATGAGAATCCTGCGAAATGGGGCGGTCAAAGATCCGCATCTAGCAATTGCAGTTCATGGCGGCAAGGGTGCTACAAACGTTATGCGCGTGTCAGCCGTATGATTTTCCCATCGCCTTCATCAGTGAGAAGGTAGATCGAGCCATCGGGCGCCACCCGCACATCGCGGACGCGGCCAAACTCGCCCTTCAGCATCCGCTCCTCACCCTTGATGGCGCCTTTCTCGTCGCGGTCGAGGCGAACGAGCATCTCGAACTTGAGGGCACCTACGAGAAGGTCACCCTTCCACTCGGGGAACATCGATCCCTCATATACCGCCAGCCCGGAGGGAGCGATCGATGGATCCCAATAATACAGCGGCTGCTCATAGCCCTTCGCATGGGTTCCGACGCCGATTTTCGCACCGGAGTAGTCCACGCCATAGGTTATCACCGGCCAGCCATAGTTCTTGCCGGCCTGAGGCCGATTGACTTCATCGCCGCCCCTGGCACCATGCTCCACAGTCATCAATGAATTCGTGACCGGATCCCATACTGCCCCTTGTGGATTACGGTGACCCTTGGACCAGATTTGCGGCAGGCCTTTTTTGCCGTCGGCGAATGGATTGTCGGCCGGAATGGTGCCGTCCGCATTGACGCGGAGTAGGGAGCCCGCCTCATCCCTGAAATCCTGCGAGCGATTCATTGTGCCTTGATCACCGATCGTAACGAAAAGCGTGCCATCGGGTGCAACAAGAATACGCGAGCCAAAATGCGCCGATCCGCTGGTGCTTTGCTTTACCGATAGCAGAACCGAGACATTTTCGAGTTCGGCCCCCTCTTCATTGCGAACGAGACGCGCGCGCGCCATCACCGTGCCCGTGCCATTCTGGCGGGGTTCGGTGTAGCTGAAATAGATGTTTCCACTTTTGGCAAAGTCCGGCGCAAGGGCGACATCGAGCAGGCCACCTTCACCCTTGACGACGACCTTCGGAACGTTGGCCACGGGCTTGGACACCTTACCGTCCTTGACGATGCGCATAGTCCCGCCGCGCTCCGTCACGAGGAACGCGCCGTCAGGCAGGAAGGCGAGGCCCCACGGATGATCAAGACCATCCGCAATCGTCTCGGCAGAGAGCGTCACCGTTTCAGTCTTGAAATCCTTGGCGAAAGCAGCCAGGGGCAACGATATCACGACCGCAAACAGGCCCGCAGCAGCAATCCTCTGTCCTTGTTTCATTGACGGCGATCCTCTTCGTCGTTCGATAGTTGAACGCATTTTGTGCATAATTCGCCAATCCGGTCGTCTCACAGTGATGTGAATTGCCGCGTCTGCTAGATTGATTTGGCTGCGCAAATTCCCGACGTGCGACATTTTCCACTTTCTACGTGAATTCGCCGGAATCGGTGCTATATTAAGGGGACGAATGACTGAACGGTTCCGAAGTCTTGAGCTTCGGTGACCGTTTTCTTTTTGTGTCGAGGGGCATCGATCGATTGCCGTTCGACATTGACTACGAAAGGAGAGGGCATGGAAAAGGTCCCGATGACTCAGGCTGGATTCGACAAGCTCAAGGAGGAGCTGCGCTGGCGCCAGCAGGAAGAACGTCCACGTATTATTGCGGCCATCTCGGAAGCGCGCGCCCATGGCGACCTTTCGGAAAATGCCGAATATCACGCCGCCAAGGAAGCCCAGAGCCACAATGAAGGCCGGATCGGCGAGCTTGAGGATTATACGGCACGCGCCGAAATCATCGATATTTCCAAGCTGTCGGGCGACAAGATCAAATTTGGCGCCACGATCCAGCTGATCGATGAGGATACCGAAGAGAAAAAGGTGTATCAGATCGTCGGCGATCAGGAAGCTGATCCAAAGGCCGGCCGCATCTCCATTTCCTCGCCCATCGCACGCGCGCTGATCGGCAAGAGCGAAGGCGAGACCATCGAAGTCAATGCACCCGGCGGTGCCCGGTCTTACGAAATCATCGGCTTCAGGTTTCTCTAGACTTCGTGCCGGAGCCCCTCAGCAGCGTCGAAGTGATCGCTCCGAATTTCAAGCGAAAGCTTTCCGGAGTGACTTCGACGATCATTCAGCTCATCCCGCTGCAGCGGGCCAATGGCCTCAATATTGTCACCATGGGCCCTGGGTTGCCGGTGGAGCTGCCCAGCATTGGCTGGACATCGCTCCCCGGGCTCTGGTTCAAGCCGAGGACGAGACCATTTCGTATCTGGCACGCGCGCCGCAACAATGAAATGATTGCCGGTATCCTCATGCGCCATGTGTTGCGCATGAGATTGAAGCTGTTGTTCACTTCGGCAGCCCAACGGGACCACCAGCCTTTCACCAAATGGCTGATCCGGCGAATGGACGCCGTGATCGCCACAAGCGGCAAGTCGGGAAGCTTCCTGAAGGTGCCGCACACCGTCATCATGCACGGTATAGATACCGAACTGTTTCATCCGCCTGAGGACGATCAGGACAGGTTCGCAGCCTCGGGCCTCCCGGGGCAATTTCTGGTCGGTTGTTCGGGGCGGATCCGGCCTTCGAAAGGCACAGATCTCTTCGTCGATGCAATGATCAATTTGCTTCCTCAGCACCCGCAATGGACGGCGGTTATGACCGGTCGCACGACCGCGGAATACAAAGGCTTTGAACAGGCACTCCGCGACAGGATTTCCAAAGCCGGGCTTGGCGAACGCATCCTGTTTCTGGGAGAGGTTCCCGATGTGCGCCTCTGGTATCGCAGGATGACCCTCTACGTTGCGCCATCCCGCAATGAGGGCTTCGGCCTGACGCCGCTTGAGGCGATGGCCTCGCGGACCGCGGTGGTTGCGAGTGATGCCGGGGCCTATGCCGAGATGATCGAACCCGCGACGGGAACGGTGGTTGCGGCGGGTGACGGGCACGCCCTTCAACAGGCGATTGCGCCTTACCTCGCCGATCCGGCGATGTGTGAAGAGGCGGGGAAGCTGGCACTTGCCCATGTCCGCGAGAACTTTCCACTGCAGAAGGAGGCCGGCCGTATTGGCGAAGTCTACGAGCAGATCTTTGCCGGCGGATCGCAGCCGTGACCGTTACGGCCTTTATCATCCACCTTGAGCGCGCGACAAAGCGCGGCGAGCATGTCCGCGAATTGGTCGAGCGCTTGCCGGTGAAGGCGGAGATCGTCGATGCGGTGGACGCGCTCGCCATGGGCGAGGGTGACATTGCCGCCGTCTATGCCCGCTCGCTGCACAGTCCGTACTACCCGTTCGAGCTGCGGAAATCCGAGGTCGCCTGTTTTCTTTCGCATCGCAAAGCTTGGGCTGCAATTGTCGACCGCAAGCTCGATGCGGGTCTCATCATCGAGGATGATGTCGAGGTGGATGCGGGTTTCTCGGCACAATTGCAGCTGGCGATCAACACGCTACGGCCGGCAGACTACATCCGCTTTCCGCGCTGGCCGAGGGGTGAGGCGGGGAGTGAAATCGCACGCGATGGCGCCAACAGTATCATGGAACCGGACCTTCCCGGGCTGGGGATGCAGATGCAACTCGTTGGGCGCGATGCGGCGATGGCGCTTCTTGCGGCAACAGAACGATTTGACCGGCCTGTCGATACCACGATCCAGATGCGCTGGCTGCATCCCGTCCGTGTATTGTCAGCGCGGCCAATCACCATACGCGAAATCGATTTCGATCTCGGCGGATCGGTCGTTCAGGGCAAGAACAAGACTTTTGCTGGCAGGCTGAAGCGGGAAATCCTGCGCCCCTGGTATCGTGTGACGCTTTACCTCTACAACCGGTTTGGCCGCTAAAGCACCATCAGTGGTTCGTTCTTGACCGAACGGATCGTCAGGGATGTGCGCACGGAATCGACGTTGGGCGTCGAAGTCAATTCTTCGATGACGAAATTCTGGAACGTGGCGAGATCACTCGCGACGCAATGCAGCAGGAAGTCCGATTCGCCGGAAACCATCCATGCGCGGCGCACCAGTGTCCAATTCTTGGTCTTTTCGGCGAAGTTCTTCAGATCGGCATCAGACTGGCGGTGCAGGCGGATCATGCAGAATGCGACGATATCCTGGCCGAGGATCGCGCCGTTCAAGATCGCGCGGTAACCCTGGATGATGCCGGCCTCTTCGAGCTTGCGAACACGGCGCAGGCACGGCGGTGCCGATATGCCGACACGCTCTGCCAGTTCCACATTGGTGATGCGGCCATTGTCCTGCAATTGTTTCAGGATTTTCCAGTCGATCGCGTCGAGGTCCGCCTTCAAAGGCATATTCCATCCTGTCCCAAGAGAATTGCGGTCACCATAGGCGATTCCCCATGCTGTGTAATCACCTCCCGTTGCGGTTGCAAACAGGTTCCACAAATCTCCCGGAAACGCCGCTCTTCCGCCACAAGCTGTGGCTAACCCGTCTATGTTGAGCGAAGACCTTGCAACAAAGGGTGCTGAACCACTACTTTATAGTCATTGAAAGAGCATGGTGGTCGTGCCATCTCTTGTATGTCGAACACATATTGCTTCAAGGTCTAGTCATGTCACAGCGCCATGTGCCCGTTCTTATCATCGGTTCCGGTCCCGCAGGTTATACAGCGGCGATCTACGCGGCCCGTGCAAACCTGAAGCCCGTCATCGTCGCCGGCCTGCAGCAGGGTGGCCAGTTGATGATCACGACCGATGTGGAAAATTATCCGGGCTATGCCGATACGGTGCAAGGCCCGTGGATGATGGAGCAGATGCGCATCCAGGCCGAACATGTCGGCACCGAGATCGTCCACGACATCATCACGGAAGTTGACCTTTCCGTGAGACCGTTCCGCCTCGTCGGTGACGGTGGCACGCAATATACGTGCGATGCGCTGATCATCGCGACGGGTGCACAGGCCAAATGGCTTGGCATTCCAACAGAGCAGACCTTCATGGGATTTGGCGTTTCTGCCTGCGCCACCTGCGATGGCTTCTTCTACCGCAACAAGGATGTTGTGGTCGTTGGCGGTGGCAATACCGCTGTCGAGGAAGCGCTTTATCTCGCAAACCTTGCCAAATCGGTCACGATCGTGCATCGCCGCGATCACTTCCGCGCGGAAAAAATCCTGCAGGACCGCCTGTTCGCCAAGGAAAATGTCAAAATTATCTGGGATAACGTCGTAGACGAAATTACAGGAACAGCAGCCCAGGCGCCGATGCCTGCATCGGTGTCGGGCATACGCCTGAAGAATGTGAAAACGGGCGAGACGACGGAATTGGCAACCCATGGCGTTTTCGTCGCCATTGGTCATGCGCCGGCGGTTGAGCTTTTCAAGGGGCAACTCAAACATAAGCCGAATGGCTATCTCTGGACCGCAGCCGATTCTACCGCAACGGATGTACCGGGTGTCTTCGCAGCCGGTGACGTTACGGATGACATCTATCGTCAGGCGGTCACCGCTGCGGGCATGGGCTGCATGGCAGCTCTCGAAGCCGAGCGTTGGCTGGCTGCGCAGGAACCAGTGCGTCAAGCTGCCGAATAGCAGCCGCTAATTTAGAGCCGGTCTCGATGTACGTGGCCGGAATGGGGGAGAGACTGCGCGATGTCGCTTGATTGGGACAAATTGCGAATATTTCATGCTGCAGCGGAGGCGGGGTCCTTTACCCATGCCGCCGAGACCCTGCATCTGTCGCAATCGGCTATTTCCCGGCAAGTCAGTGCGCTTGAGCAGGATGTTGGCGTTCCGCTGTTCCACCGCCATGCTCGCGGTCTTATCCTGACCGAGCAGGGCGAAGTGCTTTACCGCACCGCCCATGAAGTCCTGATGAAGCTGGAGAATGTCCGCTCTCGCCTGACTGAAAGCAAGGACAGGCCGTCGGGCAAATTGCGTGTGACGACAACGGTCGGCCTCGGTTCGGGCTGGCTTATCGAGCGCGTGCAGGAATTCATCGAGCTCTATCCGGAAGTTCAGCTGCAGCTGCTTTTCGACAATGAAGAACTCGACCTGACGATGCGCCACGCGGATTGCGCCATTCGCCTGCGTCAGCCGCAGCAGCCGGACCTGATCCAGCGGCGGCTTTTTACCGTGCACATGCATGTGTATGCTTCACCGGCCTATATAGCCAAATATGGCAAGATCGAAAGCATCGAGGAAATCGATACGCATCGCATTGTCAGTTTCGGTGAGCCTGCGCCGTCCTATCTCACCAATCTCAATTGGCTTGAGGTCATTGGCCGGACGGATGGCAATCTGAGACCCGCTGTCCTGCAGATCAACAACCTCCTGTCGATCAAGCGCGCCATACAAAAGGGCGTCGGCATCGGCGTGCTTCCCGACTATATGGTGGAAAAGGATTCGACGCTGGTGCGGCTCTTGCCGGAGATGGAATTGCCGTCCTTCGACACGTTTTTTTGCTATCCCGAAGGAATCAAAAACGCCGCCAAATTGCACGTGTTTCGAGATTTTCTTTTCTCGAAAGCGCGCACATGGTCCTATTAGACAATCGTTTTCTAGATTTTACGAAAAGTTTTTCTTTCCAATCTCGTGCTGCTTTGCAGCATGATTTTGCCTGCGTCACCAACATTCCACACTGGTAATTCCAACATCTCCCTTGATTTCGCCGGTATGCACCAAACGCATGGGTGCGATGCACAATTGGATGTTGCGAGACGGCGTCAAAGGGCTCATATCCACATCACTTGCCGGTGCGTCTCCTCCTCCCATTGCGCGCCCGCAAGTGTTCCCCTCTGGAGGTATAGCCGGAAACGGCACCTTCAAAACTTAAGGCCGGGCAATTGTCCGGCCTCTTTTCTTTTCAGGGGTATGTTGGGTTCACCTGTCCGCTCGTATTTTGGATGATTCCCACATTGATCGATGGTTTGTTGCAACAAAGTTGTAACAGGAGATCGGCAAATGCGAAGCGCTGTTCGGAAAATGGGCAATTCCTCGGGGGTCATTATCTCAGCCGGGCGATGAGGTGGATTTGCTTGTAGAAGATGGTCGCATCATCATCACCCCCGTCCGGGATACGCCGCGTTCTGGCTGGGCTGAAGATGCGAAAAGGATCGCAGAAAACAACGATGACGCCCTGGTATGGCCGGAATTCCCCAATGAAGACGACGGCGAACTAAAATGGTGAATCGGGGCGATGTGTGGCTCGTCAATCTCGATCCGACAATCGGCAGCGAAATTCAGAAAACCCGCCCTTGCCTCCTGATTTCACCTCCAGAAATGCTTGATCATTTGCGCACGGTGATTGCTGCTCCAATGACAACGGGCAGCCGTCCTGCCGGCTTTAGAGTGGCTTTGCGCTTTCAGGGCAAGGACGGCCTGGTGCTCCTTGATCAAATCTGCACGATCGACAAGCAGCGTCTTGTCAGGAAGTTGGGGCAGGTTTCCGGCGCCACGCTCCATAAAACCCTCGCGGCGCTCAGAACAGCGTTCGAAGAGTAGAGAAGGGGGCGTGAGGCCCCCAGTTTTTTAGGGTCTTCAGCGAAGGTTGGCGCAGAAACGCTGGATCCGTTTTCCGGCTTCTTCGAGATTGGCGTCAGACGTCGCGTAGGAGATGCGGAAGTTCGGTCCGAGGCCAAATGCCGATCCATGCACGGCAGCCACGGCTTCCGTTGAAAGCAGCTCGGTGACGAAATCCTCGTCGTTTTCAATGACCTTGCCGGATGGCGCCGTTTTGCCGATCGCCGCCGCGCAGGAAGGATAGACGTAGAATGCACCTTCGGGCTTGGGGCATTCGAGGAAGTTGGTCTGGTTAAGCATCGAAACGATGAGATCGCGACGGCCTTCGAATGCCTTTTTGAAGACCGGCAAATGTGCCTGTGTCCCGTCGAGGGCCTCTACCGCCGCCCATTGCGAGATTGAGCTTGTGCCGGAAGTCTGCTGGCCCTGCACCATGTCCATGGCCTTGATAAGCTCGATCGGGCCGGCCGCATAGCCGATACGCCAGCCGGTCATGGCATAGGCTTTCGACACGCCGTTCATTGTCAGCGTGCGGTCATAGAGATTCGGTTCAACCTGTACTGGCGTGACGAACTTGAAGTCGCCATAGGTCAAATGTTCATACATGTCGTCGGTCAAGACCCATACATGCGGATGACGCACGAGGACATCGGTAAGCTTCTTCATTTCGTCCCAGCTATAGGCTGCGCCGGACGGGTTGGAAGGCGAGTTCATGATGATCCACTTGGTCTTCGGCGTGATGGCACGCTCCAGATCTTCCGGCTGCAACTTGAAGGCGTTGGCCTGAATGGCTGACACGATGACCGGCGTTCCACCACATAGCGAAACCATTTCCGGGTAGCTTACCCAGTACGGCGCGACGCAGATCACCTCATCGCCAGGATTTAGTGTCGAGAGCAATGCGTTGTAGATAACGTGTTTGCCGCCGGTCGAAACGATCGTCTGGCTTGCCTTGTAGTCGAGTTCGTTTTCGCGCTTGAACTTGCGGGCAATGGCTTCGCGCAGTTGCGGAATACCGGATACCGGGGTGTACTTGGTCTCGCCGCGCCGAATGGCAGCGATTGCAGCTTCCTTGACGTTGTCAGGGGTGTCGAAATCCGGCTCTCCAACGGACAGCGAGATGACATCACGGCCCTCGGCTTTCAGATCGCGTGCTTTCTGGGTGATCGCAATGGTTGCGGAAATCTTCACACGGGAAAGGGCGTCTGCGAGGAATGCCATGGTATCGTTCTCCTGAAACGGGTTTGCGGGCCTGCTATGTCGCAACGGCGGCCGAATCGCAAGCAAAAGCATGCTCGCGGGACTTCACATTATGCAGTTTCTGTGCAGGGTGTGGCATCGAATGCCGAATACATCAGCAATGTTTGAAGGATGCTTCAATCAAAATGATTGGACATATCGGCTCGTCATGGGAATAGTCGCCCGCCAACCAAGCCGTCATTCGTGTGCCCGCACCGACGCTCTCAGGAGACCGCCACCATGCCAAGACTTTATTCACAGCCTGATTCAGGAAATTGCTACAAGCCGCGGCTTTTGATGGCGAAATTGGCTATGCCATTCGAGCACGTTTCGATTTCTTCAACCGATGGTTCAACACGCAAACCTGAATTCATGGCGAAGAATCCAAATGGCAAAGTGCCCTTGCTTGAGTTCGACGACGGACGGTTTCTTGCAGAGTCGAACGCCATTCTGCTTCATTTGGCGGAAGGCAGCCGCTTTGTTCCCGAGGATTCGTACGAGCGCGCCTTGATGTATCAATGGCTGTTCTTCGAACAATATACGCATGAGCCGAATATCGCTGTTCGTCGGGCGTTGCTGGTCTATCCGGAGCGAGCAAAGGATGCGACGCCCGAGCGTCTGGCAGCAACACTGGAGGGCGGCAACAAGGCGTTGCTTGTAATGGAAAACCAGCTGCAGAAGACGCCTTATTTCACAGGCGGTAGTATCAGCCTCGCCGATATTGCACTTTATGCCTATACCCACGAGGCCAATCGCGGCGGATATGACCTCTCGGCCTATCCATCCGTTGCAAAATGGCTGAGCCGCGTTGCGGGCGACGAGGGCCACGTTCCGATCACATGGCTGCCGAATTAAGAGGCTGTCGTGAAAGCCGCAACGACTTTCACTACAGGCTCCAAAACGAAAAAGGCGGGATAAATCCCGCCTTTTAAACTCTTGTGCGTTCAGAAATCAGACGATTCCCGTATGTGGATTAGCCAGCAACGCTGAGGTTGTCAGCGGACGACTTGCCCGAACGACGGTCCTGTACGATCTCGTAGTTGACCTTCTGGCCATCATTGAGACCACGCAATCCTGCGCGTTCAACGGCGGAGATATGGACGAATACGTCTGCACCGCCAGTATCAGGCTGGATGAAACCGTAGCCCTTGGTGCCGTTGAACCATTTCACTGTTCCCGTAGCCATGGGAAATTCCTTTCAGATATATAAGACAGGCAGCAAGCACATTTGCGGCCCAGGGAATCGAACCTATGCAATGGAGTTCATCAGGAAGCGCAACAGGTTACGCAGGTCGCAAAGTCACTCGACCGATAAAATCGATGCGGATTACATATGACAGAATTTGCCCCAAAACAAGCCATATTGAAATGGGTTTATCGTCAGGGTTAAGTGCTGCGGGTTGCATAGGCGAATTTTGGCCCTACATTTCTTGTTGAATTTCAGCACACTTTCCGACGTGTTCTAAGTCGTAACTCATAAATCTGGTAGAAATGGCGCCTGAAACGGCAAGAAGATGCGAGGAGAAGCGTGAAAGGCGGGATCTTTCCCCCGGCCGAACGGTTCGACACTGCAGCTTGCAGCCGGATCAGCGTCCGGAGAATACGGTCCATCTTCCCGGCAACATCGTCGCAAAGGCTCGCAAATGAACCACATTTCCTTGGCCTTTGCTCCTTGTATCCGAAAAGATGGCCTCATACCATTTCCATCAGGTGTATGAGTTCACGACCTAATAGTAGATGCTAATGTGAACTGGCCGAATCGCGGTCGTCCACGGGGGAGACTCATGGCGGAGCAGAAACCAAGCCGATCCACAGCCACCTCGGTCGCGGGCGAAGTGGAAGCAGGGCTGCTCTCCCAGTTGCGTGTGATTTTGGATATCTACTGGATATCGCCGGTCCGCAACCGCCTGATTCTCATGATTCTCGGCGTTGTCAGTATCATCATCGTCACCTCAGCGGGCCAGGTCCTGCTGAACCGCTGGAATGTCCCTTTTTACGATTCACTGTCGCGACGCGATTTCCCGGCATTTGTCGACCAGCTGATGGTGTTTTTCGGAATCGCTTCGGTTCTTCTCGTTTTCAACGTTGCACAAACCTGGCTGAACCAGATGACGCGGCTGAAACTTCGGGAGGGACTTACCCGCGATCTGGTCGGTGAATGGCTTGAACCGCGCCGGGCATTCAAGCTATCAAATTCTGGACCAATCGGCGTCAATCCGGACCAGCGTCTGCATGAAGATGCACGGCATCTTTCGGAAATGTCGACTGACCTCGGGTTTGGATTGTTGCAGGCCACGATATTGTTGGTGAGCTTTATCGGCGTGCTGTGGACGTTTTCCAGTGGTTTCGTGTTCAATGTCTATGGTTATAGCTTCTCCATCCCCGGTTACATGGTCTGGGCAGCAATCCTTTATGCCGCCTCCGCATCGTGGCTGAGCTGGCTCGTCGGACGTAAATTGATCCGGTACAACGCGGACCGCTACCAGAAAGAGTCCGAGCTTCGTTTTTCGCTCATGCGCGTTAATGAGCATATCGATGCAATTTCGCTCTATAGAGGCGAGGCTGACGAGGATCGCCGGATCGGTTTTGATATCGACAGCCTCCTCGCGGCAATCCGCTTGCTGGTCACGGCGCTGACACAGCTGACCTGGGTCACTTCCGGTTATGGCTGGATCACCATTGTCGCGCCCATTCTCGTGGCAGCTCCCGTCTACTTTGCCGGAAACCTGTCATTTGGCGGGTTGATGGCGGCAATCGGGGCGTTCAACCAAGTGCATGATGCCTTGAAATGGTTCGTCAATAATTTTGGCGCCATTGCCGACTGGCGCGCCACGCTCTTGCGTGTGACGTCGTTCCGGCAGGCCGTGCAGGCGACCGACATCAAGAACAGCGTCGAACAACGGATCAAGTTCACGCAATCGGAGACTAACCAGATCGTCCTCGACAAACTGAAGATCACGGCCCCGCGCGAGACAGTTCGCTTGAAGGAGAAGAAGGCCGTGGTCAAGGAGGGCGAGCGTGTGTTGATCACCAGCGAACCCGGGATCGACAGAACCCTACTCTTTCGCGCCATGGCTGGCCTCTGGCCCTGGGGGGCGGGGACCGTCAGTCTGCCGGCGAATACCAACATTCTTTTTATGCCGCGCCTGCCTTATTTCCCTCCCGGCAGTTTGCGTGAAGCCATGTCCTATCCTGTCGGCAAAGACGGATTTTCCGATGAGGAACTTGTCTCGGCGCTGCACGAGCTGGGCTTGACCCGGCTCGAACCGATGCTTGACTTCAGGGCGCGCTGGGACAGGGAATTGAGCGACGATGAACAGCAGTCTCTCGCTTTCGCCCGGCTCAAACTGCATAAACCGACCTGGGTCGTGATCGATGAGGCGCTGGACGGTATGGAGAAGGACGCCTACGAACGCGTTACCGCTGTGCTGCGCGTTGATCTGGCCAAATCAACAGTCGTTCATATCGGGCGAGAGGACAAAAACGATCATGTCTTCTCCAAGGTACTGCATTTCGTCAGCGATCCATCCGGCCATGGACTGGAAGAAGAGGGTATTGCAGGCGTTTGACGGGTCGGATTGCGGGACGGTTAAATCCAATTCTCGGTCAAAACCCCGGGCATGCGTATAAATTCGCGCATATTGTTGGTCACAACAACCAGTCCTTCGCTGCGGGCGTGACCACCTATCTGCATATCATGCGATCCGCACGGAGTGCCGGCTCGTTCAAGGGCTGTACGTATCTGCCCGTAGTGCGCGGCCGCACCTGCAGCGAAAGGCAATACTTCCAGCCGACTGACAAAGTGTTCGATCGCTCTCAAATTTTCAATGGCGCGAGCTGATTTCTCCGCTCCATAATGCATTTCGCCCAGTGTGATGCTGGATATGCAAAGCTGTTCTGCGAGTGCATTGAATTTCTCCCGCAATTGAAGGGGATAGTTTTTCATGACATAAATGCAGATGTTGGTATCCAGCATATACCGTAGCATCAAAGCGGCTCGCGATCTTCGACCGAAGGCTGTTCGCGTTCACTCATAAAGTCGTCGCTCAAACGCGGCCCCTGCGTGAAAAGATCATCCCAACGCTTGCCTTGAGGAACGACGAGACGGCCTTGGCCGATCTTAAGGATATCCACTTGGTGCACGTCTTCTGGAAAAGCGACTGCTTTCGGCAAGCGGACGGCCTGACTGCGATTGGTCGTAAAAACGGTGGAGCTAGCCATGGTGAATCCTATGTACATCCCATTGGGATATACATAGGACAGAGCTCGGAAAATGGCAAGACAACGACTTCGTTGATTGGCAGGACGTCAGAGAAAATAATCCTGCAGGGGCCTTACTTCCAGCGACCCAGCCTTCAACGCGGCGATGGCTTCGGCGACTGCGTCGGCTCCCGACAGCGTTGTATAATAGGGTACCTTCTGCATCAATGTTGCACGGCGCAGAGACTTCGAATCCGAGATCGCCTTGGCACTGTCGGTAGTGTTGAAGACCAATTGCACCTGGCGGTTGCGAATGGCATCCTCCACATGCGGGCGGCCCTCCTGCACCTTGTTGATTTTCTGCGCTTCGACACCGTTTTCGCCAAGGAAGCGGGCGGTGCCGCCGGTAGCGAGAATCTTGAACCCCAACTTGGCCAAACGTTTTACCGGTGCGAGGATGCGCTGCTTGTCCTCATCGCGCACCGATACGAACAGCGTTCCGTCGCGGGGCAAGTCGACACCTGCACCAAGCTGTGACTTGGCGAATGCCAAGGCATAATCGTAGTCGAGGCCCATGACTTCGCCGGTCGAGCGCATTTCCGGTCCAAGCAACGTATCGACGCCGGGAAAACGCGCAAAAGGGAACACGGCTTCTTTCACCGCAATATGCTTGCGCGCCGTAGCCGAAGGTTTGCCGCCATAGTTGGCCAATGCTTCATCCAGCGTTTCGCCAGCCATGATACGCGCCGCAACCTTGGCAATCGGCGTACCGATGGTCTTGGCGACGAAAGGCACCGTGCGCGAGGCACGCGGATTGACTTCAAGCACATAGATTGTGCCGTTCTTGATGGCGTACTGCACGTTCATCAGGCCGACGACATTGAGCGATTTGGCGAGCGCAGCGGTTTGCTTTTCGAGTTCGGCAACAGTTTCGGCCGAAAGCGAGTGTACCGGAAGCGAACAGGCGCTGTCGCCGGAATGAATGCCGGCCTCTTCGATATGCTCCATGATTCCGGAAACCCATGTATTCTTGCCATCGCAGAGGCAGTCCACATCGACTTCGATTGCTTCGCTCAGATAGCGGTCAAACAGGAGCGGATTTTTACCGAGCAGCGTGTTGATCTGGCCGGTCTTGTCGTTCGGATATTTCTGCTTGATATCCTCGGGCACGAGTTCCGGCACCGTATCAAGCAGGTAGCTCTGCAGGCCGCGTTCGTCGTGGATGATCTGCATGGCCCGGCCCCCCAGAACATAGGACGGGCGAACGACGAGCGGAAAGCCGAGTTCGCTGGCTATGGTGCGAGCCTGTTCAACGGAATAGGCGATGCCGTTTTTCGGCTGGGCAAGGTCGAGTTTGATCAGGAGCTTCTGGAACCGGTCGCGATCTTCGGCGAGGTCGATTGCATCAGGTGAGGTGCCGAGGATCGGGATGCCGGCTTTCTCGAGGGCATCCGCAAGCTTCAGGGGAGTCTGACCACCAAACTGAACGATGACGCCGTGCAGCGTTCCGGCCGTCTGTTCGGCGCGCAGGATCTCCAGCACGTCTTCGGCGGTCAGCGGTTCGAAATAGAGCCGGTCCGACGTATCGTAGTCCGTCGAGACAGTCTCGGGATTACAGTTGATCATGATGGCTTCGTAGCCGGCATCGCGTAGCGCGAAGGCAGCATGGCAGCAACAATAGTCGAACTCGATACCCTGGCCGATACGATTGGGCCCGCCTCCAAGGATGACAACTTTATTTCGATCGGAAACTTGCGCTTCGGACGCGAGCGCTCCGGCGAACGGCACTTCATAGGTCGAGTACATGTAGGCGGTCGGCGAAGCAAATTCGGCGGCGCAGGTATCGATGCGCTTGAAAACCGGATGAACATCAAGCTTGTGACGCAGCTTGGTGACTTCGCTGGGCTCGATTTTGGCCAGGCTGGCAAGGCGCGCATCGGAAAAGCCCATGCCTTTCAACATGCGCAGGTTCTGCGCATCCTGCGGCAGGCCATGCTCCCGCACGCGCTCTTCCGTCGCGATAATCTCTGCCATCTGTTCCAGGAACCATGGATCGATCTTGCAGCCTTCGTGAACTTCCTCGACGGAGAGCCCAAGACGCAGGGCCTGGCCCACCATACGCAGGCGGTCCGGTGTAGGCACACCGATGGCTGCACGGATGGCATTGTTGTCATTGCCTTCGCCAAGCCCGGGAATTGCGATCTCGTCGAGGCCGGTAAGCCCGGTTTCGAGGCCACGCAGCGCTTTCTGCAGTGATTCCTTGAAGGTGCGGCCGATGGCCATGACTTCGCCGACCGATTTCATCGCAGTCGTCAGGGTCGGTTCGGCTCCGGGGAACTTTTCGAAGGCAAAGCGCGGGATCTTGGTGACGACATAGTCGATGGAAGGTTCAAACGAAGCGGGTGTGGCTCCACCGGTAATGTCGTTGTCGAGCTCGTCCAGTGTGTAGCCGACGGCAAGTTTCGCCGCGATCTTGGCGATCGGGAAGCCCGTTGCCTTTGACGCCAACGCCGACGAACGCGACACGCGCGGATTCATTTCGATAACGATCAGACGGCCGTTTTCCGGATTGACTGCGAACTGCACATTCGAGCCGCCGGTCTCGACACCAATCTCGCGCAGCACCGCGATCGAGGCGTTGCGCATGATCTGGTATTCCTTGTCCGTCAGGGTCAAGGCAGGGGCGACGGTTATGGAGTCGCCCGTATGGACGCCCATCGGATCGATGTTTTCGATGGAGCAGATAATGATGCAGTTATCCGCCTTGTCGCGGACAACCTCCATCTCGTATTCCTTCCAGCCGAGGACGGATTCTTCGATCAGAACTTCAGTCGTCGGCGACGCATCGAGACCGCTGCCAATGATCTCGTAGAACTCGGTGCGATTGTAGGCGATGCCGCCGCCGGTGCCGCCCATGGTGAAGGATGGGCGGATAATGGCGGGAAGCCCGACGTGATCGAGCGCCGCACCTGCCATGCCAAGCGCATGGGAAACATAGCGCTGCTTGCGGTCGCCTTCGCCAAGCTGCCACTCTGTCTCAAGCTTGTCCAAAGCCGCGTCGAGTTCGGCGCCGGAATATCTGGCTTTTACGGCTTCGCGCTGCTCCTGGTGCAACTTGCGGTCGTGATCCTTGACCTCGGTGGCATTGGCCAACATGGATTTGGGCGTTTCGAGACCGATCTTGGCCATCGCCTCGCGGAAAAGCGCGCGGTCCTCGGCCTTGTCGATGGCCTCGGCGTTGGCACCGATCATCTCGACATTGTAGCGGTCAAGCACACCCATGCGACGCAACGACAGCGCGGTGTTGAGAGCAGTCTGCCCGCCCATGGTAGGCAGCAGCGCGTCGGGGCGCTCCTTGGCGATGATCTTGGCAACAACTTCCGGGGTGATCGGCTCGATATAAGTGGCGTCCGCCAACTCCGGATCGGTCATGATCGTGGCAGGATTGGAATTGACGAGGATAACGCGATAACCCTCTTCCTTAAGTGCCTTGCAGGCCTGTGTGCCGGAATAATCGAATTCGCATGCCTGACCGATGATGATCGGACCTGCGCCGATGATCAGAATAGATTTGATGTCGGTGCGTTTTGGCATGGGTACGTTCCTATCAATAGCGTGCTGCACAAAAAACCGCACGGTTTTGACCGTACGGGCAGGCAAATAATCCCAAATGCGAGGTCAGGGCGAGATACGACCATATTGGATCAGTTCTGTCCCCCGGATGGCGAGACATCCACGCGGAAGGTGGCGAGGCCGATGTGATTCATCGGACGAAGCCGCCTGACAAAGTGGGGGCCGCCAGGACCGGGCGAATTTGCTCCAAACCCCTCGACCTTGAACCAGATTCCCTCCGGCAGAACGATCCTATATGGTCATAGCTCGCTCTAGGCTGCCTTATAGGCAAAGGAAGCGCATTGTGTAACCCCAAAAACGCGCGATTTTGCGGTTTTTCGCAGCGGTTTTCGGCCAAATATATCGTGTGCATTAATCGGTCACGAAAATTGATTATCCATCGACTGCAGCGACACGTTGAAAAATAGCACCGTGCGTGAAACAAATATCGCACTATACTGTTGGTACTACAACGCATCGACGTCTGTGCCGATGCAAGAACCGGGAGACAGGAAATGCGTTGGCAGGGCCGCAGGCAGAGTGACAATGTTGAAGATCAACGCGGCGAGGGCGGCGGTTTTCCCGGCGGTATTGGCCGCGGTGGCGGCTTTCGAATTCCCGGCGGATCGGGTATGCGCATGGCGCGTGGCGGCGGATTTTCCGGTATCCTCATCCTTGCCGCGATTTTCCTCTTCCTGAAATTCTGCACGAGCATCGATCCGATGCAGATACTGGTCGGCGAAGACGGCGGCCAGCTGGTGCCCGGCCAGAGCCAAGGGCCAAGCGGCGACACCTCGGTCAAGAACGACGATCAAATGACGCAGTTCGCGCGCACTGTTCTTGCCGAGACCGAGGACGTCTGGAGCGGTATTTTCCAGGCCGAAGGACAGCAATATCCGGCTCCGACCATGGTGCTGTTCAGCGGCCAAGTCCGCTCCGCCTGTGGCTTTGCAAGCGCTGCGTCGGGACCATTTTACTGCCCCGGCGACAGGAAGCTCTATATCGACTTGAGTTTTTATGACGAACTCGAACAGAAATTCGGTGCTTCCGGGGATTTTGCACAGGCCTATGTCTTGGCACACGAAGTAGGGCATCACGTGCAGAACCTTATTGGCGTCCTGCCGAAATTCAACGCGATGCGGCAGAACATGAGCCAAGCTGACGCGAATTCCATGTCTGTGCGCGTCGAGCTTCAGGCGGACTGCTTCGCCGGTATCTGGGGGCATTTCACCAAGCAGCAAGGCATACTTGAAGCTGGCGATCTTGAAGAGGCACTCAATGCCGCCCAGCAGATCGGCGATGATAATATCCAGCGGAGGACGCAGGGTTACGTCGTGCCGGAAAGTTTCAACCACGGCACGTCGGCTCAGCGCGCCAACTGGTTCAAACGCGGTTTCGACAGCGGCAAGCTCGAGAGCTGCGATACTTTCAGCGGAAATATTTGAGCCTGGTTATCCCTCCCGGATTTAACGAAGAGGCTAGATCCGGGGAAATCCTTTCTCTCCCACAACGGGAGAGTCAAGGGCGGTCGCGCTGCTTCCTTCGATCAACCCGCGTCCTGCTCACTCAAGAAATCCAAGCCTAGCGCATGTGCCACGGCGGCGTTTGAGTGAATGGTCGTCGAATCGAACACCGGCAGAGCGAGATTGTCGTCGGTCAGGGACAGGCAAATCTCCGTGCAACCCAGAATGACGCAGTCGGCACCGGCATCCTTGCCGCGCTGGACAATCTTTTCCAGTGCGTGACGGGAATCATCCCTGACGACACCACAGCAGAGTTCGTCGAAGATCACAGAGTGCACCTTGGCGCGGTCAATCTCGTTGGGCACCATCAACTCTATATCGAAATGGTCACGCATGTAATCGGCGTAAAAGCCGTGCTCCATTGTGTAGCGCGTCGCAAGAAGTAGGGGCCGCTTCTTGCCCGCTGCCTTCAGCGTGCGGCCGGTTGCATGCCTGATATCGATGAGCGGAACATTGACGGACGCAGCAACCGCATCGGCCACCAGATGCATCGTGTTGGTGCAAATCAGGATGCAATCCGCACCGGCGCCTTCAAGTCGTTTCGCTGCGCCCGAAAGAAGAGCTGCGGCGTCATCCCAGCGGTCGCATTTCTGTAACGCGACGACTTCGGCGAAATCCAGCGATTGCACGGCGAGTTTAGCTGAGGCGAGACCGCCCACACGCGCTCGGACCATTTCGTTGATCTGGCGGTAATAGACCGCCGTACTCTCCCAGCTCATTCCGCCGATCAGTCCGATAGTGCGCATCGCAAGTCCTCAAGTTGTTTTCTGGCGGATCATAAATCGGCATCGCCGCGGAGTGTTGGCAAAGTTTGTGGAAGTTGCTTGCGAACGGACAAAAATCCGGCGTATAATCCTACCATTGCGCTGAGAAATTGCTGGAGAGGCGAGATGCTCGATGATCGTGATCGCAAGATTCTCAATTTGTTGCAGGACAATGCGTCGCTTGCAGTCTCTGATCTGGCCGATCGGGTAAGCCTTTCGAT
This sequence comes from Phyllobacterium sp. 1468, assembly GCF_031455525.1. Classification (NCBI taxonomy): domain Bacteria; kingdom Pseudomonadati; phylum Pseudomonadota; class Alphaproteobacteria; order Hyphomicrobiales; family Phyllobacteriaceae; genus Phyllobacterium; species Phyllobacterium sp. 1468. The sequence continues at coordinate 337,993 of NZ_JAVDSX010000005.1, forward strand.
CTCGGCCTGTTCGCGGCGCATCCAGCGTCTGGAGGATGATGGCTATATTTCCAAGCGGGTTGTGCTTCTGGATCGTGAACGCGCCGGCTTGCCCACGACGATGTTCGTGATCGTGCGTACAGCCCGTCATTCTGCCGGTTGGCTCGAACAGTTTCGCGCGGCGATCATCGATATTCCCGAAATTGTCGAAGTGCATCGCATGACCGGGACGATCGACTATATCCTGAAATTGGTACTGCCGCGCGTCGAAGCCTATGACGACATCTATAAGGCGCTTGTGGAGAAGGTCGAATTCTTCGACATATCCGCTTCCGTTTCGATGGAAACATTGAAAGCCACGACCGCAGTCCCTACGCACTATGCCCGCTAGATTATGGTGATGCCGGGCTGACTTGAGCCCCAGCCTCAGGTTGCGGACTAATTGACAGGGTTTGTCAGGAGGATTCGACCAAAAAGGCACTTTCTGGTGGCGGAATAGCGGATTTCCTGATCATGTTCACGTATTGTTTCGGGCCATCTTATCCAATACAACGACTTTCCGCGCAATCGCGGACATAAACGCCAGTTGCGAGTTTTCCGATGATTGACCCTATCCTGGCCAAACGCGGCCTGACGCTCGTCTTCATGATACTGCTGCTTGATATTATCGGCATTGGCATCATCGTGCCGGTACTGCCCGAATATCTTGAAGAACTCACCGGCACGGATGTGGGGAATGCAGCAATTTACGGTGGGTGGCTACTTTTCGCGTATGCCGGAATGCAGTTTGTCTTTGCGCCGCTGATCGGGAATCTGAGCGATCGTTTCGGCCGCAGGCCAGTATTGCTGACGTCGGTTATTACCTTCGCATTGGACAATCTGATTTGCGCGCTTGCGCCAAACTTCGCCATCCTGCTGATTGGCCGAATCCTTTCAGGTATCAGCGGCGGCAGTTATTCCACGGCCTCCGCCTATATCGCCGACGTGAGCACGGACGAAAACCGTGCGAAGAATTTCGGCCTGCTTGGCATTGCATTCGGCATTGGGTTTATTCTCGGACCGATCATTGGCGGCTTCCTCGGCGAGTTTGGCCCACGCATACCGTTTTATGGGGCGGCGCTGATCTCGTTTCTGAATTTTGTTGCCGCTTATTTCCTTCTGCCGGAAACGCTCGCCGTGAAAGACCGCCGCAAATTCGAATGGAAGCGTTCCAATCCGCTTGGCGCCCTGAAGCAGATGCGCAAGCACACCGGTATTCTGTGGATCGGGCTGGTGTTCTTCATGCTGACGCTGGGGCATATGTCCTATCCAGCTGTGTGGGCGTATGTCGGCAGTTATCGCTATGGCTGGAGCGAAAGCGATATCGGGGTGTCGCTTGGCATATACGGCCTCTGTGCCGCAATCGTCATGGGGCTTGTTCTGCCACGCATCGTGTCGAGATTTGGCGAATGGCGCACGGCTGTCATCGGCCTTACCTTCGCTGTGCTCGGTTTCTTCGGCTATGCCAGCGCCTGGCAGGGCTGGCTGGTCTATGTGGTGATTGTCGTGACCTGTCTCGAAGGCGTCGCTGATCCGGCCATGCGTAGTATCGCGTCCGCCAAGGTGCCCGCATCGGAGCAGGGCGAACTGCAAGGGGCGATGACCAGCCTGTTCAGCATCACCAACATCATCGGGCCACTGATTTTCACGCAGATATTTGCGATCTTCACCGCGCCGGGTGCCTCGATCACCTTTAGTGGCGCGCCCTATGTGCTCGGCGGAGTTTTCGTGCTGATCGGCCTGATTGTCTTTGTGCTGCGCGTCGAAAAGCCATCGCTGGCCGGAGACGAGGCGCTCGTTCCGGGTGCGCTGGCCCAGAACGAGGCCGGATAAGAGGCGCTATAGTCCCAGGTCAGACAGGCCGGGATGATCGGCTGGGCGTGGTCCAGACCGATCCCAGTGAAACTTGCGCTCAGATTCCTTGATCGGGAGGTCGTTGATGCAAGCAAAGCGCTTTTGCATCAATCCATTCTCGTCGAATTCCCAGTTTTCATTGCCATAGGCGCGGAACCAATTGCCGGAGTCATCGTGATATTCGTAGGCGAACCTGACAGCGATTCTGTTGTCAGTGAATGCCCAAAGCTCTTTGATCAGCCGGTAGTCGAGTTCGCGATTCCATTTGCGCGTGAGGAAGGCCACAATGGCCTCACGCCCCTCCACAAACTCTGCACGATTGCGCCAATAGCTGTCGATCGTATATGCCAGCGATACGCGCTCGGGGTTGCGGCTGTTCCAACCGTCCTCTGCGCCACGGACTTTTTGCATCGCGGTTTCGCGAGTAAATGGAGGTAGGGGCGGGCGTTGTTCCGGCATGATAGATACTCCTCTTTTCTACGTCCGTGCGTCGCACGTAACTGATCGAGGCAATGATTATTCCAACCGAGGTGATTTTTCCATGTCCTATGAAAAGCGTATTGCACTCAATGCCCGCGGCCTGACCCTGTCCCGGCTGGTTCTTGGTGCCTGGCGCTTGTTGAACGAGCCGGAAAAACCTGATGCGGACGGGGTGGCAAGACTTGTCGCCGCGGCGATCGATCTAGGCATGACGAGTTTCGATCACGCGGATATTTACGGGAATTATGGTGTTGAGGAAGCGTTCGGTGCCGGCCTCAAGCGCTGGGGCGGCAAGCGCGAAGCGTTCGAACTGATTACCAAATGCGATATCATGCTGAGGTCGGATGCGCGGCCCGGTAACCGGATAAAGCATTATGATACCAGTGCTGCACACATCAAAGCCTCGGTGGATCGTTCGCTCACGAACCTGCACACGGACTATATCGACCTATTGCTTATTCATCGCCCCGATCCGCTGATGTATGCTGATGCGACAGCGGCAGTGCTTGAGGCTATCGTCAAGGCAGGGAAGGTGAGAGCAATCGGCGTCTCCAACTTTTCGCCTTCGCAATTCGATCTGCTGGCTTCCCGATTGCCCTTTCCGTTGGTCACCAATCAGATCGAGATGTCGGTCCTGAATACCATGCCGCTTTCGGACGGCAGTCTCGATCACGCACAACGCCTGCGCTATGCGCCCATGATCTGGTCTCCGCTGGGTGGCGGTAGTCTGTTCACGGGCGATGGGGCGCAGGAACAACGCGTGCGTGAGGCTTTGAAAGCGGTCGCAGATGAGATCGGCGTAGCTGACATATCTGCGATAGCGATCGCATGGCTGTTGCGCCATCCGGCGAGGCTGATCCCGGTTCTTGGCAGTCTCAAGGTCGAGCGGTTGACCGCGATGGTATCTGCGCTCGATATCGAACTCGACCGCCAGCAGTGGTTTGCGATATTAAAGGCAAGCACTGGTCACGACGTTGCCTAGGTCCTGACCCTCATCAGGCGGCGTGTTCCCGTTCGGGCAATGTCTCCATGCCCTTGCTCTCCCGGATCAGGTTGAAGAACCGACGGAACAGATAATGTGAGTCCTGCGGGCCGGGCGATGCTTCGGGGTGATGCTGCACTGAAAAGACCGGACGGCCGACAACGCGCAGGCCGCAATTGCTGCCGTCGAACAACGAGATATGGGTTTCTTCGACACCATCCGGAAAGGATTCGGCATCGACGGCAAAGCCGTGGTTCATTGAAACGATCTCGACTTTGCCTGTTGTGTCATCGCGCACCGGATGGTTCGCGCCGTGATGGCCCTGATGCATCTTCTTGGTATCGCCGCCAAGTGCGAGCGCCAGCATCTGGTGACCGAGGCAGATGCCGAAGACCGGAATGTCGGTTTTGATAAGCTCCTTGATGGCCGGAACCGCGTATTTGCCGGTCGCCGCCGGATCACCTGGTCCATTAGAGAGGAAGATGCCATCCGGTTTATGGGCAAGAACGTCTTCGGCGGTGGCCGAAGCCGGGAGAATGGTGACTTTTGCGCCGAGACCGGCGATGAGCCGGAGGATATTGCGCTTGATGCCATAGTCGATGGCGACCACGTGGAACTCCGGCGCCGTTTGCTCGTCAAAGCCTTCGCTCCAGACCCATGGCTTCTCAGTCCAAACGGAACTCTGCCCAGAAGTAACGTCTTTAGCGAGGTCGAGATCAAGCAGGCCATGCCACGCCGCGGCGCGCTTTTTCAGTGCTGGAATATCGAACTTGCCGTCGGGGTCATGGGCAATCACCGCGTTCGGCATACCCTTCTCGCGGATGAGAACCGTCAGGGCACGCGTGTCGACGCCAGCCAGAGCAATGACGCCGCGCGCTTTCAGCCAATGATCCAGGTGGTCGGCAGCGCGATAGCTCGAAGGCGACGTAATGTCGGCCTTGAAGATTGCGCCAACCGCGCCGGCACGATTGGCTGGGGTCAGATCCTCGATGTCTTCCTTGTTGGTGCCGACATTGCCTATATGTGGAAAGGTGAACGTAACGATCTGGCCCGCATAGGACGGATCGGTGAGAATTTCCTCGTAACCGGTAAGCGCGGTGTTGAAGCAGACTTCCGCTTCGCAGATACCGGTCGCGCCAAGGCCCTTGCCTTCGATGACGGTGCCATCGGCCAGAACCAGCAAGGCCGTCGGCTTGAATTCAGTCCAGCCCGCGGTCTTTGACGATGTACCGGCGTCTGTCGTTGTGTTGGTGGTCATGCGGCACTCCTGAACGTGGGCTTGCGTCGTTGCCGGCGTTGAAAAACGCCGTCCAACGTTCCATATGACATGGCTGAACGCGGTGGTGACTTGGCTCCCCACCGCAGCAACAACAAAATGTCTGGCTAAGACCCAGTCCATAAACAAAGCCGCACTCAACGTCAATTGCGACACAAGAACTCTTCGTGGAATCATGCCAGACCGCATGGGATGATGATTGTTTTCGCGTCGAGCCAGCCATAGAGTGCGCGCAACCAGGAGGCTCTAGATATGCGCGATACCATCGCAGCAGCACTGACCACAGCCATCAAGGCACAAGACAAGCACCGTGTGCCGACGCTGCGCCTGATCATGTCCGCCATCAAGGATCGCGATATTCTCAACCGGGGTTCGGGCAAGGAGCCAGCAACGAGTGATGAGATAAGTTCCATTCTTGCCAAGATGATCAAGCAGCGCGACGAATCCGCAAAGCTTTACGAAGAGGGCAACCGTTCGGAACTCGCCGCACAGGAACGCGCGGAAATCGAGATCATTCGCGACTTCCTGCCGAAGCAATTGAGTGACGCGGAGATCCGCGATGCGGCGAGGCAGGTTATCGACGAAATCGGTGCAAGCGGCCTGCGCGATATGGGCAAAAGCATGAACGTGCTCAAGGAACGATATGCCGGCCAGATGGATTTCAGCAAAGCCAGCAGCATCGTCAAAGAGATTCTGCAATAGGCGGGTTCATCGCCACGTGCGACACCTGCGGGCGTTCGATCCGAAGGCGATGAACTGCCGACCCAATGGGCTCTGAATAGACGAAACTTGCTTTAGCTTATTTTCTGATAAGCCTTGTGCCTCGGCCCCACTCGTGCCGCTGCGAAAAGCGTCGAGTGGATTCGTCGCAATAGACGGGAAGATCGTAGCGGTACGGGAAATAGCAGTCTCTAAATTGCGGGTACCAATAACCGTTCGCACGCCAGAGGCCGTCAACGCGATGCACGTGGTATTTATAGGCGCCATAAGTTTTACCGTGCGCCATCGATACGGTCGCGGAGCCGGACGCCAGTATTGCGCCCAAAGCCAACGTCAATAAGATTGTTCTTGATCTCATCGTTTGCTCCTAAGTTCGAAGCCCAAGACTGCTAGTCTAGCATAGATTAACCAGGTCGGTCACAATATACGTTGGTTCAGCGCCGATCCATTTTCTCCCGCAAATCGGCGAGCGCCTGCATTGCCGCTTCCTCGCGCGTCATACCCTCTTTCACGTATTTGATAATCAGACGCTCCTGAAACTCCAGCTCTTCCACAGTGTGTTTGTCGAGGGGGCTCTCCGGGGTTTTTGACTTGCGCTTCATGATCACTCAACCTTGTTTTGGCAGCGATATTGTCAGAAAAACTTGGGCATTTTGCTCATGATGCCGTGAAGCGGAAATTATGCTCGGCGCGGACCGAGGGTTTGACCGTTTCGGGAATCTGCAGAGCCCTAGCTCCAAATATATCGTCCTACTTGCCTTTAGCTTCACTCAATTTCCGCTGTGGTTATGGCGGAATGCTCCGTGACGGCATATCGTTCCACCTCGGATTGTCATTGGTGCGCCAGCTTTTGGGGAGACTGTCATGGCTAAAACCGCTGCTCATCTGGATTTCAAGTCGGCTTTCAAGATGGAGCCAGATCCAAAAAATGCTCTCGTGTTCAAGATCACGCCGCTGAAGGGTGTTTCGGCATCTGATGCCGTTAGGACAATGCGGCGCATAACGCTCGCGGAGCAGCTTGTCACAACAATGGCGGTGGGAGGCAGAATAAAGATACTTGCCGAGGGAGATTCCTGGATCAACATCCTCTGGCCCGAATCGAGCGCGTTGGGATACGAAATGACCTTTGTTAACGCCCTCGCAAAAGATACCGCAAAGTATGACACACTTAATATTGGTTTTCCGGGCGACACGTTCGCGGAAATTACAAAAAATCCGCCCCAATACAAACAACCGATCTCGGGGGGACAAAGGCAGTTTTTCATATTTTCAGGTGGCGGCAACGACTTTCTTGGCGGCGGGAGCTTGGCCAAGTACGTCAAGCGCTTTTCGCAAGGCGGAGGCTCCAGTGATCCGCGTGACTACATCAAGGATAGCGAATTCAAACAAATCTTGGACGGGCTCAAAGCCGGATACAGACAGATGGTGAAAAACGTCAACGTCTGGTCAAGCGGCTACACCCATGTCCTGCTGCAGGGGTATGACTATGCGCAGCCGCGCAACAACGGGCCATGGCTCGGCAAACCGTTCAAGGCGCTGGGGTACGCCTGGGACAGCGATATCGCCAAAGAGATCGTAAAGTACTCCGTCGACAGATTTTATGAATTGCTGGCGGGAGTGGCAGATTCATCCGCAAAGGTGCATCTTGTCGATGCGAGAAATTGCTGCCAGGGCAATTGGCATGATGAACTTCACCCGAACGAAAAAGCTTCGAAGAAGATCGCGAAAAAATTCGACACGGCAATCGATCAAATTCTTGCCGTGTCCTGACACTTCAACTCGAAACACCGGGACGCAGCTGGCTCAAACGGGCACCAATGCATCCAGCTCCGGCAGCAGTACAACGCTTTCCTGCTCGTTCGGATCAGTGCGGGCAATGATCGCGGTGCAAGGCGTACTGCTGAGATTGGCCGGCAGATGCGGAACGCCGGCCGGAATATAGAAAAGCTCTCCGGCATGCACCACGACGTGCTCCTCCAGTCGATTGCCGTACCAGGTATGTGCCTCGCCGGATAGCATATAGATCGCTGTTTCATGAGTCTCGTGCAGGTGCGCCTTGGCGCGCACGCCAGGTGGGATAGTCAGAAGATGCATGCAGATGCCTGTCGATCCGACCGTCTCCGCCGCTATACCTTCGAAATAGTCGAGCCCCTGCTTGCCGCCATAGGTGTGGTGGGGTTTGACAATACGGCAGGCGGGTTTTGATTTTGCATCCATCGCTAGCCCTCCATGGAATTCATCACCGGCATGAACAATAACACAAAGGGGTTGGCAGCAGCGAAATTCGACGGCGTGCGGTTCTTACAGGGTGAATCGGCATAGATCTGGTCAATGCGACAATTTGCATAGCTATTATGCATTTTTGTAAGTTGCCAGATTTTTGTGCGGTGCTATCCTATCGGTGTTGGGTTCTTCTCCTCCCAGATACCCCAACATGGAATGTACTGCACCTCCTCCCGCGGTACATTTGCAATCAGGACCGCTGCACCTCCTCCCGCAGCGGTCCTTTTTATTTGGAAGTGTCACCGGCCTCTTCAGGCGGTTGCTTCTGTGTTGCGAGTTCCTCGACTGCCTCCGCCAGGGTCACCACTTCCTTTTCCCGCATCTGGTCGATCTTCTGGTGAAGAAGTTCGATCTTCTCGTGCAGCAATTCGATTTCGAGCTCTGCTTTGATATTGATGCGATAGTCGTTCTCCGCTTCCTTCCGATCGATATCCTGCTGGCGGTTCTGGCTCATCATGATGAAAGGAGCGGCGTAGGCGGCCTGGAACGACAAAGCCAGATTGAGAAGGATGAAGGGATAGGGATCCCACTCCCGCACATAGGCGGTGACATTGAGCACAATCCAGAAAAACAGGATTGTCGTCTGGATGATGATGAATGACCAGGATCCCATCGTTGCGGCAACTTTGTCAGCGATCTTTTGTCCGCGTGTGAGCTGATTTTCGAGATCGGCGGGCTTGATGTTGCGATCGCGCCGACGAATTGCCCTCAAATGGTGAAGCAGCTTTCGTTCCGCATCCCACAAGCCTTTTTTCACTTCTTCGGCATTGGTCATTCTCTTGTTCCGATCGCTTTGCTCAAATTGACGCCTGTCACGCGAAATCCAGAAACATCATAAACGTGTTTTGCCCGTTTGTTGTCTTCAGCGACGCGCAACTTGATTCGCGTGAACCCATTTAAAGCAGTCCCAATTTCAGAGCGGCCACAAGGCCTCCTTGCCAGCGCCCCGTGGAACTCGAATGACTTTGCGGCGTTCATTGATAATAAAAAACGGAGGCTAAAATGAAAGAACAAACCTGGTCTACCATTATTGGAATGCTGGCTGGACTGTCAGTTGGCGCGGGTGTTGGCGAAGCAATCATGGGCAATGTACTTCTTGGACTGCTGATCGGCACTGCCATGGGCGCCTTTATTGGATCCAACAATCACATTCATCGCGATTATTGAACACGAAACACACTGGCACAAGTGAAATGGCGTTCGTTTAGATGCGCCGACGGCTCGCCGTGCACGATCAGCTGTGCAAAGCGCGCAAACGTGTGGTGTTCAAAAGGCCCTGTTCTTCAAGGACAGGATACGCCATGGCTGCCAGCAGCGAATTGACCTGCTTCAGATCGCGGATCGTGTCTAGATGAATTGAACTTGTCTCGACGCTGCGGATCGTGCCTTCACGAAGCCGGCGGAAATGCCGCTCGCTGCTCTGCTTTTCAAGATCGCGCAAGTGGTCTTTTTCAAGCACCAGTTGATGGGCCGTTTCACGGTCGCGTGAGACGAGCACGTTGAACGCCATACGCGCGTTGGTCAGCACCTTGGCGTGGAAGTTGCTCAGTTCCAGCCAGCCTTCGTCGGTGAATTTGAGTTTTCGGTCCATTTTTTTCTGCACCAGCGCCAACATATTGTGGACGATGATGTCGCCGACCTGTTCCAGCTTCACGCAGGCACCCAGCAATTCGCGTGCGCGTGCAACTTCAAAGTCGCTCAGAGGCTTCGTGGTCAGCTTGGCCAGGTAAAGCTTGATTGCCGCGTGCTTGCGGTCGACCTTGTCATCAAGAGCGGACAATTCGTCGATACGTTCCTGTACGGGGTTCTCGTAGAGCCCGATGATCCCGCGCAGCATGATCTCCACCGTCTCACAAACGCGCACGGTCTCGCGGGTGGCATTGGCCAGCGCAAGGCTTGGGGTATCAAGAACGCTTTCGTCCAATGCGCTGAGTTCTGCGTGATCAAGCGATTTTGGCCGTTCGACCGGGACATTGAGCGCGACGATAGCCTTGGTTACCTTGAGGACAAGCGCGGAAAGCGGAACGCCGGCAAGCAAGATGATGATGTTGAAGAGGATGTGGCCATTGATGACCTGATCGGCCGGTGTGGAACCGAGGAAGGCCACGGATGGTTTGAAGGTCAGATAAAGGATCAGGATAACGATGGAGCCAGCTCCGCGCATCAGCAGATTGCCCATCGGCACGATACGGGTTTGCGGGGCAGCATTGCGGGTCAAAAGCGGTGCGATGAAGGACGAGCCAAGGTTCACGCCAAAAATCATCACGATGCCGAGTTCCGGCTGGATGAGGCCGCGCGAGGCAAATGTCACAAGCAGCAGCACCGCGGCAATGCTCGAGTGGAACAGCCATGTCATCAACGCGGCGATGAGAAATGCGGTAACGGGATCGGTGTTCAGATAGCCGACAATCACCGGCAACAGTTCACTGTTGCGCAAAGGTTCTGTTGCCTGGCCGGTCATTTCGAGCGAAAGCACGAGAAGGCCGATGCCGACAAGGATACGGCCTACCTGCCGCCAGTTGCTTCGTTCGGTCGACATGAAGATGACGGTCCCTGCCACCAGGCAGAGGGGTACGAGCAAAGTCAGGTCGAAGCTCAGGATCTTGACCACCAGCGCTGACCCAACCTCGGCGCCCCTCACGGCCATGAGGCCGGCAATGCCGCTGACAAAACCTGATCCCACGAAGGACCCGACCAGAAGACTTACGGCCGTCGAGCTCTGCAGCGCGATGGAAAGCATCAGTCCCCACAGGACGGCGAGAACGGGATTGTGCAGTACGCCGCGCAGGCTTTGGCGCATACGCTCGCCATAGGCGCGCTCGACCCCGGTGCGAACCATGCGTGTCGCCCACAGCAAGAGCGCTACTGCGCCTGCCAGATGCAACAAAATTGCGGAACCGTTCACTTGTGATGATCCTGTCGAGTACGGAAAACACGGTAATGCAACTACACGATTTTAGTTGCGACTTATCAAGATAACATATCGATCAAAAAGGGAAAAAATTATGTTCCGGCTAAGAAAAAATGTGTCGCTTTTGGCGTATTGTTACAATTTTATGACAGTTTTGCATCGGTCACTTATCGTTTGCCGGCTCGTAAAAGCCCGGAGTTCCTCGAGAACGATTCGACGCTATGAGCGGGGGATGACGTACTTGCCGGACTTCCGTCGCGTTCTTATTTAATGCAGTATGGTTCAAGCCTGATGGATGACGTTTCAGGCTGCCGAAACTGCCTTTCCGAAGCGCCATTTGAAGAACGAAGAGCCGCATGCGATTTCCGCCGTCCTTTCTCGATGAGATCAGGGAGCGTGTACCGATCTCCAGCGTGATCGGAACGCGGGTTTCGTTCGACCGCAAAAAGACCAATGCGCCGAAGGGTGATTTTTGGGCTTGCTGTCCGTTTCACGGTGAAAAATCGCCGAGCTTCCACTGCGAGGATCGCAAGGGCCGCTACCATTGTTTCGGCTGCGGCGTTACCGGTGATCATTTCCGCTTTTTGACTGAGCTCGAGGGGCTGAGTTTCCCCGAGGCCGTGCAGCGCGTTGCCGAAATGGCTGGCGTGCCGATGCCAGCGCGCGACGCTGAAATGGAAATACGCGAGGCGAAACGTGCCACGCTCTACGACGTCATGGAGATGGCGACCAGGTTTTTCGAGGAACAGCTGCAGGCGGCGGGCGGAGCCAAGGCCCGTGCCTATCTGCGAGAGCGGGGCCTGAGCGCTGCGACGCAGCATTCCTTTCGTCTGGGCTATGCGCCGGAGAGCCGCAACGCGCTGAAGGAACACCTGGCATCGAAGAACGCCACGAAGGAGCAGATCGAGGCCTGTGGGCTGGTGGTCTATGGCGATGACAAGCCGGTGTCGTTTGATCGGTTCCGTGATCGCATCATGTTTCCTATCGAGGACTTGCGGGGCCGCATCATTGCCTTTGGCGGGCGGGCGCTGGCGCCCAATGCCATCGCGAAATACATGAATTCCAACGAGACCGAGCTTTTCCATAAGGGCAAAATTCTCTTCAATGCCCTGCGGGCCAGAAAGGCGGCGCAACCACAGGCCGGTCAACCGGCAAAGGCCGTCATCGCCGTTGAAGGCTATATGGATGTGATTGCCCTGGCACAGGCCGGTTTCACCCAGGCTGTCGCGCCGCTCGGGACTGCATTGACGGAAGATCAGCTCGACCTCCTCTGGCGCATGTCGCCGGAACCCATACTCTGTTTCGATGGCGATAATGCGGGCATCAAGGCCGCCCACCGCGCGATCGATCTGGCTCTGCCCGTGTTGAAGCCCGGCTTCTCCTTGCGTTTTGCTGTACTGCCGGAAGGCAAAGACCCTGACGATCTGGTCAAGAGTTCCGGCCCACAGGCTTTCCAGGCTGTACTCAATGATGCTCGACCGCTGGCGGACATGCTGTGGACGCGCGAAACGGCGAGCGGCGTCTTCGATACGCCGGAGCGGCGCGCCGAACTTGAAGCACGCCTTAAACAGATGACGGCGCTGATCGGCGACGAGAATGTGCGCCGCCACTATGCACAGGATGTGCGTGAGCGCATCCAGCAGTTCTTCGGTTCGAACCAGCGCAACAACAACCCACGCGGTAACAACCAGAACGGTTTCGGCCAGCAGAATGGTTACGGCCAACGGGGCAGGGGTACTGCCACTGGCCGTTTTGCGGTTTCGGACAATCTGGCGCGTTCCGTTTTGGTCAAGACCACATCGGCAGCGCCTCCCTTGCGCGAGACCGCTATCCTCATGACGTTGTTCAATCACCCGCGGTTGATCGAGGAGGATTTCGAAACGGTGGTGCGGCTTGAATTCAGCCATCCGGACCTCAAGCGCTTTCATGCGGCCATGCTCAACGCGATGGCAGAGCATCATGTCGCCAACGGGACAGAGATGCGCAAGGCGATGGTAGATACCAATCATGGCGCCTTGATTGAGGCGCTGGAAGCATTGACGCGGCGTGCGCGCATGTGGACCGCCACGGCGGAAGCGGCAGAAGAAGACGCTTTGGAGGCGCTTAAGCAGGCGATTCACTTGCATCAACGCGCAAGCACACTACATAAAGAGCTGAAAGTAGCTGAAACCGCCTTGGCGAGCGAAGCCACCGATGAAAACCTTAACCGGCTCCTCGATATTCAGAACGATATTCGCAATGCGCAGGCCACTGAAGCGCTGATCGAAGGGTTCGGAATACCGTCAGGGCGATCGGGCAAGGGGTTTTGACCGAATTGATTCGCTTTTTTCCCACGAATCAGTTGAGTCGGGGTTGACGTGGGTCAATAATGACGGAATCAGAGTGCGCGAATTAAAGATATTTCGTCGACGTTTGCGGGTAAAGCAAAAAAGCCGGCAAAATTCGACAGATATGCAGCGTGACGGAATAACAGGGTTAATCCGCCATTAACAGGATTTCGGCTAGTCGATCATTTATACCTTGATGGTGTAGGGGAACCGGTGCGCTGCCGCGCTCGTTGTTTCCATGCATAAGACAAAGCTCCCATCAGGGAAACAAAGCGAACACCGCTTGGAGATACAGAATATGGCAACGAAGGCAAAGGAAAACGAAGAAGTAGAAGTCGAGCGCGAAGGCGCGCCAGACGGACCGCTTCTCGACCTTTCCGATGACGCTGTCAAGAAGATGATCAAGCTCGCGAAAAAACGCGGCTATGTGACGATGGACGAGCTCAATGCAGTTCTCCCATCCGAAGAGGTCACTTCCGAACAGATCGAAGACACCATGGCCATGTTGAGTGACATGGGCATCAACGTTGTCGAAGATGACGAGCAGGACGCGGACGCTGAAGAAACAGACAACAGCGCCGACGAGGAAAGCGATGCCCGTGAGCTCGCTGAGTCGACTGGCACTGCGGTAGCGCCGACAACGACCAAGAAAGAACCGACCGATCGCACCGACGATCCCGTCCGCATGTATTTGCGCGAGATGGGCACGGTCGAACTGTTGTCACGCGAAGGCGAAATTGCCATCGCCAAGCGCATTGAGGCTGGTCGCGAGACCATGATCTCGGGTCTTTGCGAAAGCCCTTTGACCTTCCAGGCGATCATCATCTGGCGCGAGGATCTGAACGAGTCGAAGATCCTGCTGCGTGAAATCATCGACCTTGAAACGACCTATGCGGGGCCGGAAGCCAAACAGGCTCCGGTTATCGAACGCGTCGAGGAAGAAAAGCCTGCTGCCGCCAATGATCGGATGCGCAGCCGCCGCGACGATGACGACATCACCAATGTTGGCGGTGACGCGCCCGTCGAAGAAGATGATGACGAGGATGATGAAGCAAATCTGTCGCTTGCCGCGATGGAAGCCGAACTGCGTCCGCAGGTCATGGAAACCCTCGACGTTATTGCCGATACTTACAAGAAACTGCGCAAATTGCAGGATCAGCAGGTGGAGAACCGCCTCGCTGCTTCCGGATCGCTGTCGCCGAGCCAGGAACGCCGCTATAAGGAACTGAAGGATCAGTTGATCAAGGCGGTCAAGTCGCTATCACTGAACCAAAACCGTATCGAAGCGCTGGTCGCCCAGCTCTACGACATCAACAAGCGTCTCGTTCAGAACGAAGGGCGACTGCTGCGGCTGGCCGAATCTTACGGGGTGCGTCGCGAGGACTTCCTCAAGGAATATCAAGGTAACGAGCTCGATCCGAATTGGTTGAAGGCTGTTTCCAATCTGACGACGCGCGGTTGGAAAGAATATACCAAGAACGAAAAAGAGACGATCAAGAACCTGCGTACGGAAATTCAGAACATGGCGCAGGAAACCGCCATTTCGATCTCGGAATTCCGCCGTATCGTCAATCAGGTGCAGAAGGGCGAACGTGAAGCCGCGCTGGCCAAGAAGGAAATGGTCGAGGCAAACCTGCGTCTCGTTATTTCCATCGCCAAGAAATATACCAACCGCGGTTTGCAGTTCCTCGATCTGATCCAGGAAGGCAACATTGGCCTGATGAAGGCGGTGGACAAGTTCGAATACCGTCGTGGTTATAAGTTCTCGACCTATGCGACCTGGTGGATTCGGCAAGCAATCACCCGTTCGATCGCCGATCAGGCACGCACCATTCGTATTCCCGTGCATATGATCGAGACGATCAACAAGATCGTTCGGACATCGCGCCAGATGTTGCATGAAATCGGCCGTGAACCGACACCTGAGGAGCTGGCTGAAAAGCTCGCCATGCCACTTGAGAAGGTGCGCAAGGTGCTGAAGATTGCCAAGGAACCAATCTCGCTCGAAACGCCGGTTGGTGACGAGGAAGATTCGCATCTCGGCGATTTTATCGAGGACAAGAACGCGCTTCTGCCGATCGATGCTGCCATTCAGGCCAATTTGCGCGATACGACAACGCGGGTTCTGGCTTCATTGACACCGCGCGAAGAACGCGTGCTGCGCATGCGTTTCGGCATCGGCATGAACACTGACCATACTCTGGAAGAAGTTGGCCAGCAGTTCTCGGTGACCCGCGAGCGTATTCGTCAGATCGAAGCAAAGGCACTGCGCAAGCTGAAGCATCCGAGCCGCTCCAGAAAGCTGCGTTCGTTCCTCGACAGCTGATATTCCGAGTCACGACAGACAAAAAAGCCCGGCCAAGTGCCGGGCTTTTTGTTATGCAGTTCGTTCAGAGCGATGGCTCCTCGGCCTTCTTGTCGCCCTTGTCCTTCACCATCAGCTTATCGATGTAGGCGAGAAACAGCGCCGAGAATACGAAGGCGAGGTGGATCACAGTGAACCATGTCAACTGTTCGGTACTAAACTGTGTCAGGTTCAGAAAGACCTGCAGCAGATGGATCGACGATATAGCGACGATGGTCGATGCGACCTTGATCTTGAGCGATCCGGCATCGATCGTTCCAAGCCAGTGAACTTCATCGGCCTGATCAAAGCGGCTGACGAAATTTTCATAGCCGGAAATGATGACCATGACGACGAGGCTGGCGACCAGCGCTGCATCGATCAGGCTGAGCATTTTGAGGATAGTATCGGTTTCGTTGAGGATGGTGACTTTGGATACGAAGTCCACCAGCTTGCCGGCGAAAGAGAAAGCGTAGATCGCAAGCGCTGCGGCGAGGCCCAGGTAGAAGACAACCAGGAGCCAGCGCGAGGCGAGGATGATGTTTTCGACGAAGATTTCAAGACGTTTCATAAAATAAGGGTCCGGTTGAACAATCGGGCTTAGGGGCGCTAGGTCAACAAATAGGCAGCACGACACTTAACTCAAGCAATAAACATAAAAAACCCGGGCCTAGGTCCGGGTTTTTCGTTGGAGGCCGGTGTCAGTTGCTGGCCACGGGGGTAACCAGCGGTGTGATGCGGCGAATGGCGACGCGGCGGTTTTCCTGTTCCGGGCCGTCGGCTTTGATCTTCAGATATTGCTCGCCATAGCCTTGGGTAGCCATGTTTTCCGGCGGAATATCGAAGACATTGGTCAGAGCCTGGGCAACCGATTCCGCCCGCCTGTCCGAAAGGACAAGGTTTGCCTGGTCGGAGCCGACGGCATCGGTGTGGCCCTCGATCAAGAAAGTCTCGGCGGGATTCTTCTTGAGGATTTGCGCCATTGCCTTTGCAACGCTTTCAATGTGGCTGATCTGGTCTTCGCCGATATCCGCGGAGCCGAACTGGAAGGTGATCGTATCGAGATCGACGCGGCGAACCTTGTCGCGGATGCGTGCCGAACGCTTTACCTCATCGATCGAATAGATGCGTTCAACCCGTTCCACGGGCGGCTGCTCGAAGAAATCGTACACCTCTTCCTGAGGCGCCTCTTCCGCGTCCAGAATATAATCCCCAACCGGAATGTTGAGCGCGAGCGGTGGCAGGTCATCTCCTGGATCGCGCCATTCCAGACGTTCCTCACGGTCGTAGTCGGGCGTGTATGTCAACACAATCTCGTGGCCATCCGGCATCACGCGTGAGCGCCGGATCACATCGCCATAGCGATTGCGGATCGTGACAATCTGCACTCCATTGTCGCGCACGATGGTTTCTCTCGTACGGTTACGCGGCAAGTCTTCGTAATAGACGTCCTTCGAGTCGCGTGACATGCGCGGCCGGTCGGAGCTCTCTACGTAGACGTTATTGTCGATATTGACGACGGTCCGATCTCCGAATTTCTTCACGACCTGTACATCGCCTGGACGCTCGTCAGGCCTGCGGTCTTTGGTGCGGGTCCCCTTTTCGGTGAGTACGGGCTCGATCTTGACGGGAGCAAGCTCCTGTTGAACATCGGCATCGCTCTTTGGCGCTGCGACGGCAGGCTGTTGCGCAACGTTTTTTTGATCTGCTGGCGATTGGGCTGTCTGCCCCTGCTTGGCTGAACCCGGGGTTTCACCAGAAGGTGCCCGTTTGGCGCTGTCGAGCGCTGGAGCAGCGTTTTCCGGCAAGGCTTCCTGCTGCGCAGCTTTGCCGGTGCTTGGATCGACAGGCTTGGCTTCCTTGGTGGCCGGTTCTGCGGGCGCGGCCTGCGAAGGCTGTTCGGCCGTAGCGGGCGAATCGGGTGCGGGAGCTGCCGGCTTGGCGGCCTTATCAGCTGCTTTCTTCGCCTCTTCGGCGGCCTTATCGGTTTGCTTGTCCGCCGCTTTCTGAGCACTATCGGTCTTCTTGCGAGCTTCTTCCTCGGCGGCCTTTTGCGCTTCAGCCGACTTGTCCGCTTCCTGTTCCGTCGTCTTCTTGACCTTTTCGGCCTCCTTGGCTGTCTGCTTCTCGGCCGCCTTTGCGGCATCGGACTCTGCCGCCGCCTTCTTTCGCGCTTCCTCTTCTACAGCTTTTTGCTGCTTGGCAGCTTTATCGGATTCGGCTTCGGTAGCCCGCTTGGCTTTTTCGGCCTCCTGCGCCGCTTCTTTTTCGGCGGCTTTTGCAGATTTGGCTTCCTGTGCGGCTTTCTGCTTGGCTTCTTCTTCTATCGCGTTCTGTTGCTTGGCGGCCTTGTCAGCTTCCGCATTTGCAGCGCGCTTTGCCTCTTCGGCCTTCTGTTCATTTTCCTTTTCCGCAGCCTTGGCGGCTTGATCGGCTTGATGTTTCGCTTGCTCTTCAGCCTTCCGCTGTTCCTTCGCTGCGGCTTCTGTTTCATCAGCGGCACGTTTCTTGGCTTCTTCTGCCTGGTGGTCGCCGCCCTTGTGTTTTTTCAGCTCCTCAACAGGTTCTTCCGCCTGAGGCGTGGTCTGTTCCGCCTGCGCCAACATTTGCGAGGGTACATTGCTGTTTGAGGAGATGAAGGGCCGGTTGATTGGGGTCTGTTCTGCCATTGCAGCCGGTGAAGAAAAGAGAATCGCCGTCGATGCAAAAAAGAGTGCTGTCCGTTTCATGTTCATCCCTGTCTCGCGTTTCTTGTCGTTGAAACACGTCAAATGTTTGTGATCGCAACCTTGTTCCCGTTCGTGGCAACCGTTTGTCCGTTGCGATCCCGATTGGCAATGGATGAAGGATTGCAGGGGCAGCCTGTATCTCAAGTGAAGACGCTGTTCATCCCGCGTTCATGTTTAAAACGTGGACGCGGCGGCGTCCGGGATGTATTTGAGCCCCATGCCTCAAGAACCGTTCTGGAAGACGAAGACCCTGGATGAGCTGAACCGCTCGCAATGGGAGAGCCTGTGCGATGGCTGCGGGCGCTGCTGTCTGCACAAGCTCGAAGATGAGGACACGGAAGAAATCTATTTTACAACAGTGGCTTGCACTTTATTGGATGCCGGTACGTGCCAGTGTTCAGACTATATCCATCGCAAGAAGAAGGTGCCGGATTGCGTATTCCTGACACCGGAGATCGTGCGGACAGTCGATTGGCTGCCAGAGACGTGTGGTTACCGTCTGATCGATGAGGGCAAGGATCTTTATTGGTGGCATCCCCTTGTTTCAGGCGACCCCGAAACAGTCCATGAAGCCGGTATCTCGGTGCGTGGCAAGATCACTGCTTTCGATCACGAAATGAAAGAGGACGAAGATTATTTTGATCATATGATGCGCGAAAAATTGCCATCCTGAGCGATTTCCGAGTGAACGCCATGTGAATGAGGCGTTGAGGATTTGTTCAGATCGTCTGTGGAACAAAGGGCGCCTGTCCGGATTTCAGCATTTCTGAAAACACTTCCCCCCATTCCCGGACAATCAAACAGGAGAACGCTCATATGGCTAGTCTTTCACTCAAGTTGCTTGCGGTCGGTGCTGCAATCAGCATCGGTGCCATCCTTGGCGCAAACACATCGTTCGCGGCACCAGCCTATGCCTCGCCGATCGTGGTCGAGCATGGAACAACTTCCGCGCCACTCGTGGATGTCCAATATCGCTACGGCCATCGCCCATATCGCGTTTGCACTCCGGGCCAGGCTGCCAGCAAGGCAAGCCGCATGGGAATCCGCGACCCACGGGTCGTCGCTAATCGCAACGTTGTTCGTGTGACTGGATGGAAGCGGGGTCTGCGTACTGCCGTTGTGTTTGCCCGCGCACCCGGCTGCCCCATCATCCGCTAATAGCTGGGGCGGTTATCTGACGCTGTCCAGGCCATCTGGCTCGCCGCAATTTTCCAAAACGGACTCTAAGCGAGTTACCAGAAGAGACAAAAAGGGTGCCCACGGGCACCCTTTTTCATTTCCGACAATCGCCCCCGATCAATTCTTCAATTCAAACGTGACGCTGACGTTCACATTATAGGTGTTTTCACCTGTGGCTATCGGAACTGAATCCGCCGGTGCCGCCGCCATCATCTTGGCTTGGCCCATGGGCATCGGGCGCGGGCTGTAAGACTGCTCGCTGATCTCGATAACTTTACCCAGACCTACACCTGCAGCTTCCGTCAGGGTCTTCGCCTTGGCCAGTGCATTTGCAACGGCGTTCTTGCGGGCCTCTTCAACAATTGCCTCGGGTTTGTCATTGGTGAAGGTGAGGTTGCCGCCCTGATTGACGCCAAGCGTCACGGACTGATCGAGAATGTCGCCAACCTTCTTCAGATCACGTACGCGAACAGTCAAAGAGTTGGAAACAGCGTAGCCGACAATCTTCGGTGCTTCCGGCGGTTGTGTATTATCCTTGTTGTCCGGGTAGACATAACGGGGTTCGATGTTGAAGCCCGACGTCTGCAGGTCGCGTTCGGCGATGCCGGCCTTCTTCATTGCGTCGAGAACCTTGGCCATGGCTTCATTGTTGGCCGTGAGCGCTTCGCGCGCGGTCGGCTTCTCCTGCAGCACCACCATTGAAACAATGGCCATGTCCGGCGCTGATGCTGCTTGACCCTCGCCAGTTACGACGATGCGTGGACGCGGTGTTTCGTCGGCCAACGCGGCGAACGGCACTGCCATCATTGCGGTTGTCGCAAAGGCCAGGCTCAGAAATTTCGATGTCATGGATATCTCCCCGAATAAGTTGGAGCTGTTGCGTCGCAGGTGATTATGGGTGGATTAGGGCAAAAGGGAAAACATTCGAAGACCTATGCATTTTATGCATCCAAATAGTTTCTGAGGCGTTTCCTTCGCAACCAAAGGAGCATGACATGTCTGGCAGAGAACCCAACAACAGTCCTGAACGTAATGAGCCGCTGGAATCGGCATCGACTATGCCCATCGAAACGCCGGACTTAGAGGATATCGAAACCGGCGACGCGGAGATGCAAGCCGACGATGAGCTTGCCATTCTGGGTGAGCGGCAAGTCGACGCGGATGACGCAGGTCTCCCGGAGGAAGATGACGATAATCCCTACCAGGAAAGCGACGAGGCCTTGCCCGATGATGAGGAGGAGGCGGAGATCTCACGCGATCCGGAACGGGAAGGGCATCGCTTCGAGTGACGGCGCCCGGGGGCGAATCCGTCCGTGGTATTCCTATTGCAATTGTGCACATAGGTCTTGACTAAAATACAAATGTTCAATATTCGATGTCTTGATTGACCGGCCTCGATGTCTCCATCAGAGGCTGGCACAGGGAGGCATTGATGGCTACGAATGTTGCATTGACGGGATTGGCGCGGGACATGCAGGCGCGGGCGGATACGGGCCGACCGATCCGCATCGGCCTGATCGGTTCGGGCGAGATGGGCACCGACATCGTCACGCGTGTGGCGCATATGCCCGGCATCGAGATCGGGGCGATCTCCGAACTCAATCTGCCCAACGCGATCAAGGCTGTCGACATCGCCTATCAGGAAGAAGGCCATTCGCGCCAAGTGTCGAATGCGTCGGCGCTGACCACGGCGATGGAGGCGGGCAAGATCGCCGTCACCGACGATGCCGATCTGATCCTTGCCAATGAACTGATCGATGTGGTCATCGATGCGACCGGGGTGCCGGCGGTCGGCGCCGAGATCGGCCTGAAGGCGATGGAGCACGGCAAGCATCTGGTCATGATGAATGTCGAGGCGGACGTGACCATCGGCGCCTATCTGAAGAGCGAGGCGGACCGGCTCGGCGTCACCTATTCGCTCGGCGCCGGCGATGAGCCGTCCTCCTGCATGGAGCTGATTGAATTCGTCTCGGCCATGGGCCATCCGATCGTGGCTGCCGGCAAGGGCAAGAACAACCCGCTCAACATCGATGCGATCCCCGACGATTACGCGGAAGAAGCCAGACGCCGCCACATGAATGTGCGCATGCTGGTCGAATTCGTCGATGGCTCGAAGACCATGGTGGAGATGGCGGCGATCGCCAATGCCACCGGGCTTGTGCCGGACAAGCCGGGCATGCATGGTCCGGCGGCAACGCTCGACCAGTTATCCAAGGTGCTCGTGCCGGAAAAGGATGGCGGCGTGCTCTCGAAGGTTGGTGTCGTCGACTATTCGATCGGCAAGGGCGTGGCGCCCGGCGTCTTCGTCGTTGCCGACATGTCGCATCCGCGCATCTCGGAGCGCATGGAAGACCTGAAGATGGGCAAGGGTCCGTACTTTACCTTCCACAGGCCCTATCATCTGACCTCGCTCGAGGTGCCGCTGACCTGCGCGCGCGTGGTGCTTTACGGCAAGGCGGACATGGTGCCGCTGGCCAAACCGGTTGCCGAGGTCTGCGCCGTGGCCAAGAAGGATCTGAAGCCCGGCGACAAGCTCGATGCGATTGGCGAATATTGCTACCGCGCCTGGATCATGACGGCGGGCGAAGCGCGTGCTGCCGGCGCCATCCCCTGCGGCCTGTTGCAGGGCGGCAGCGTCACGCAGGCCATCAGGAAAGGTGAACTCATCACCAGCGCCAACGCCGCCCCTGCGCAAGGCTCGAAGATCGTCGAACTCAGAGCCCGCCAGGACAAACTGGTCTATGGGGCGTGAGCCTCTAAAGATTTCACAAGACAGGGAGTGCCGACATGGCATCCGCCAGAAATTCAAGCGCCAAGCGCCACGAAGATGGTAGCAACCTTCCCTTCGCGTTCCGGCATTATCCGCCGGAGCAGCTGAAGGAAGCACTGCGCAAGATGTATCTGATACGCCGCTTCGAAGAGGGCGCAGAGGAGTCTTATACGCGCGGCCTTATCCACGGCACCATGCACCTGTCCATCGGTCAGGAAGCGAGTGCCGTCGGCATTTCCATGCCGCTTGCCGAAGATGACATGATCACCTCGACACATCGCGGTCATGGCCACTGCATCGCCAAGGGCGCGGAAGTCTCGAAAATGTTCGCCGAGTTCTTCGGCAAGGAAACCGGATACTGCAAGGGCCGTGGTGGCTCCATGCATATCGCCGACGTATCCAAGGGCAATCTCGGTGCGAACGGCATCGTAGGAGGTGGTATCCCTATCGCCGTTGGTGCTGCTCTGTCCGCAAAGAAACAGAAGAACGGCAAGGTCGTCATTTCCTATTTCGGCGACGGCGCCAACAATGAGGGTGCGTTTCACGAAGCGCTCAACATGGCTTCCATCTGGAAGCTGCCGGTGGTTTTCGTCTGCGAGAACAATGGCTATGGCATGTCCACATCGACCAAGCGCTCAACGGCTGTTGCCAACGTTGCTGATCGCGCGGTCGCCTACAACATGCCGGGGGTTGTCGTCGATGGCAACAATCTCTCCGATGTCGCCGAAGCCTCGCACGATGCGGTGGAACGGGCGCGCAGAGGTGAGGGGCCAACCCTCATCGAGTGCAAGACCTATCGTCACCGCGGTCATTCGAAGAGCGACCGCAACCGCTATCGCACCAAAGAAGAGATCGAGGACTGGATCAGCAATCGCGATCCGATTCACCTATTCGAGGATCAGCTGAAGGAATTCGGTTTCGTCAGCGACGCCGATATCGAAGGGATCCGTACAAGCGCCGAGGCGGAGATTGCCGAGGCAATCGAGTTCGCCAGGAACAGCCCATCGCCTACCCTCGATAATCTGACACGCGACGTTTACACGGTTGAAATTTAATGGACGAGATAATCCGCGAACTGAGCTATTCGCAGGCAATCCAGGAAGCCATGGCCATTGCCATGGAGGCCGATGACCGCGTGTTCCTGATGGGCGAGGACATCGGCGTCTACGGCGGCGCTTTTCAGGTGACGGGTGACCTCGTGCATCGTTTCGGTGAAGACCGGGTGATGGACACGCCCATCTCCGAGCTTGGTGGTGCGGGAGTTGCCGTCGGCGCGGCCCTGACCGGAATGCGGCCGATCTTCGAGTTCCAGTTTTCGGATTTCGCTGCGCTGGCGATGGAACAGATCGTCAATCAGGCGGCCAAGATTCGCTATATGCTCGGCGGTGCTGTCTCGGTGCCTCTGGTAATGCGCTTTCCCGCCGGCTCCGGTACGGGCGCCGCGGCGCAACATAGCCAAAGCCTTGAAGCGTGGTTTGGTCATGTACCTGGCCTGAAGGTCATTCAACCGTCTACGCCGTACGATGCCAAGGGCATGTTGCTCGCGGCCATCGAAGACCCGGATCCCGTTATGATTTTCGAGCACAAGCTGCTCTACAAGATGAAGGGGCACGTTCCGGAAGGGCACTATACCGTGCCGATCGGCAAGGCTGCTGTCGTACGTGAGGGAACCGACCTGACGATCGTTGCTTCGGCCATCATGGTGCACAAGGCACTGGAAGCGGCGCGTGAGCTCGAGAAAGAAGGCATCAATGTCGAGGTCGTCGATTTGCGCACCGTGCGTCCGATGGACAAGGAAACAATCATCGCCAGCGTCAAAAAAACGTCGAAGTTGATGTGTGTCTATGAAGGCGTGAAAACGCTTGGCATCGGCGCAGAAGTCAGCGCGATGATCGCCGAAAGCGAAGCCTTCGATTATCTCGATGCGCCGATCGTGCGCCTTGGTGGCGCGGAGACGCCGATACCCTATAATCCGGAACTTGAGAAAGCGACCGTGCCGCAAGTGCCTGGTATTCTAAAGAGCGCTCGCGATCTCGTTAAAGGGATTCGTTGATCATGCCCGTCGAGGTGATCCTGCCCAAGGTCGATATGGATATGGAGAGCGGCCAGATTTCGCGCTGGTACGCCAAGGATGGCGATGCTGTCACCAAAGGGCAGGTGCTGTTCGAAATCGAGACTGACAAGGCTGCCATGGAAGTGGACGCACCGTCTTCGGGCATTTTGCGCAATGTAACGGCGGCGGAGGGCACGACAGTTCCTGTGGGCTTGGCCGTAGCGTGGATCTTTGCCGAAGACGAGGCTTTCACGGCTGCCGTGCCGGCAAACGGTGCAAATTTACCGCCAGTTGCTGCGCACGAGCCAAAGCCTGCCGCTGAGTCGGTAAAAACCGCGCCTGTACCGGCGGTTGCTACCGCTGACAAAACTGACGGCGTTCGTGCGACGCCGCTTGCCCGACGCTTTGCCAGGGAAGCCGGCATTGACCTGACGTCGGTTTCAGGGTCTGGACCCAAGGGACGCATCCAGAAGAAAGATGTCGAAATTGCTACCTCGCAGGGCGCGGCGGTCGCGAAGCCGGTCGTGCAGGTTCGAGAACCTGCCGTTCAAGCCGGTGCTCCGCTTCATGCGGCATGGCTGCGCGAAGGCAAGAATTCGCAGCTCGCGCCGATTGTCCTGATCCATGGCTTCGGCTCCGATCTCAACAGCTGGAGGCCGATGCTCGGCGGTGGCACACTGGACAATCCGATCCTGGCCATCGATCTGCCCGGCCATGGCGCTTCGTCGCACATCATTCCAGATGATCTGCATGCGATCGCCGAATTGGTGGAACAAACAGTTGCTGCCTATCACTCTGGACCCATAGTCTTGGTCGCGCACTCGTTTGGCGGCGCGGTCGCGACCGAAGTGGCTGCCCGAAGCCATCTCGACATTCGTGCACTTATCCTGATCGCATCGGCCGGGCTTGGACCTGAAATCAATGGTGCGTTTCTTTCGGGGTTTGTCCGTGCCCGTACCGAGCCGAGCCTCGTTGCGTGGATGAAGCAGCTGGTTCAGGATGAAAGTCTGTTGACCAAGCCATTTATCAGCGCAACGCTGGCTCAATCGCAGAATGTGGCTTTGCGCGACGCCCAGCAGCTCGTTGCCGACCGTTTTTTCGCTGACGGAACGCAGGTCATCGATGTCAGGCAGACCCTTGCCAACCTTACCATTCCGGTCCGTTTGATTTTTGGAGCAGCCGATCGGGTGATCCCGGCGACACATGCCGCAGGGTTACCGGGCGAGATCGCCGTGCATCTCTTTGCCGGGACCGGACATATGCCGCAGCTCGAACAGCGTGAAAAGATCATGCGGGTACTGGCCGAGGTCAGCCGTTCGGTAGCGTAGCGCTCGGTTTCGGCGAAACGAGCGCGCGCTGAATGGCACTGCGAGCCGAAGCGAGATTGGGCATGATCCAGTTGGGCTCCGCGCCAAGGAATTTATCGAGGAAGGCGATCGCCTGGTCCGGAATCTCGCGGACGTTCTCCCGGTACGACCACCACGTGCGTAGATCATCCGCGCATGCGTCGATCTTCGGAGCGGTACCGAATTCCTGCTCGCAGATTGCGGCGATCGCGCCGACACAGTAATTGGTATAGAGGAACCCTTCAGGCCAAAACGCGATAATCTCCTGCATTTCCGTCAGCTGCGAATCGCTCTGCTTGGGATGGCTTCGGAGTGTTGCCGGTCCTATGGTGATAAGCTCTTTGAGCACAAGGCCCGCGGCAAAAATGATGAAGTCCTTGCGATCAACCTGCGCAAAGGATTTCTGCTGTTCAACCGTCTCGACCCAGTTGAGAAAGGCCTTGGTCAGTCTGGTTTCGTCGATGGCAAACTGATAACCGTAGTGTTCCGCAATCAACGCGGCATTCTTGCGAAAAGCCATGCGAAACCAACGCAGTTGGCGAAGCCGGTGCCGTAAATCCGGCATATGGACCAATTCGTCTCTGAACAGAAAATCCATGCCTTCTCACCTTTAAGTTCATTGTATCACGTCATACGCCGTGATGCAGCACAAGCCAAGTTTTCACAGAACAGAAATCATACATATTGACATTACAAAAAACAAATGTTCTATATTTTTTCGTTCGATCATAGCATATGTTTGCGGTCGGGCGTTGGGAGGTTGAAGACATGGCAATGTGGCAATGGGGATTGCTGGCCCTTGGGATTTTGTGGGCGCTGCAATCACTGGGCGTCTGGTACCAGATGCGCCACTACAGCGATGTGATGAAAGGCATCACTTCCAAATATAATGATGGTTTTGTTGGCGCGGGCAATGTTCGGGGCCGTTTCGGCAAAGGCGTGATCGTTCTTATACTCGTCACGCCTGACCTCGTGGTTCAGCGTTTTCTCGTGATGAGCGGCAGGTCGGTTTTTGCGAAATTCAAGCGTCGCGAGGAGTTTGAGGGTATCTCGCTCAGTGCATTACGCACCGATCCTGTGATGACAGGTCTGGGTGAGCCGAATATCGCCAAGGCTGCAGAACGTGCAATCGAGCAGATAGACAAGGCCAGGGCAGAGCCGAAGCGGTCCGGTCTAATCGGGATTAAGCCAGTCAACGCATAGGGACGGCCGTTTGGAAAACGGTCGATAAGGAGGAGGGAACATGTCAATTTTAACAATGCTGGCGCAACATGCGGACATCGCCGCGCACCATATTTCGGTTGCGGGGTCGATGGTCTCGGATGCGGCGCTCCACGGCAGGCAGGCCATCACGCATGCGGGCAACGATCTTGTCGTGCTTGCGCAATCGACGGGGGATATCACTGTCGAGGAATTCAAGGACAAGCTGAAGAATGTCCAGCAGGAGGAGCAGCTCGGCTGGCTGACCCACATCGGTAAATACTTCATCGGTATCTTCCAGAAGGGCGGCGAGGTCTTCGCCGGATTTGTAACAGGCATTATCCCGACGCTTGTCGTGCTGATGACCGCATTCTACGCATTGACGGAGCTAGTCGGCGAAGAACGCGTGCATGGCATCGCTCGCGGTGCAGGTCGCATCGCACTGACGCGCTACACTGTTTTGCCCGTGCTTTCCGTGTTCTTCCTCACAAACCCTATGGCCTATACGTTCGGTTCGTTTCTCGAAGAAAAGCACAAGCCCGCGTTCTACGACGCAGCCGTATCCTATGTGCATCCACCGCTTGGCCTGTTCCCGCATATTAATCCGGGCGAATATTTCGTCTGGGGCGGTATTCTCGTCGCGCTCCTCGAACTTGAGAAAAAAGGCGCGGTTCCCGTCGGCTATCACATCAACGTTGCAATCTGGTACGCGCTCGTTGGTCTGGTCGTCATTCTTCTGAAGGGCATGCTGACCGAGCGCATTACCGCCATCATGGCACGCCGTCAGGGCATTGAACTTTAAGTCGGGGCGGGGAGAAGTAAAATGTCAAAGACTTACAAGGCAGTAAAAATTTCCAAAGGCAGTAATGGTTGGGGCGGCCCGCTCGTTATTCAGCTGACGCCAGAACGTAACAAGGTCGTGTCAGTCACCGGTGGCGGCATTCATCCTGTCGCACGCCGCATTGCGGAACTGACGGGCGGGGAGGCGGTTGATGGTTTCAAGGCGCCCCCGGTTGAAGGAGAGATGGGCGTTGTTGTCGTCGACTGCGGCGGTACTGCCCGTTGTGGTGTTTATCCGCGCAAACGCATTCCGACCGTCAATCTGACGCCGGTCGGCCAAGCAGGACCCTTGGCGCAGTTCATTACTGAAGATATTTACGTTTCAGGCGTGAAGGAAGCCAATATCGAACTCGCCGACGGTTCGCAGCCGGCAGCAGTTGCAGGGGCAAGATCGTCCCAAGACTCGCCGCCCACGCCCGCAGAACTTGCCGCATCCATGTCAAGCCGGACTGCAGCGTCGGACACAGGCGAAGGTGGTTTAATAGGCTTTATCAGCACTATCGGCCGCGCCATGGGCCGTGTGGTCGGCATTTTCTTCAATGCCGGTCGCCGTACCATCGATCAGGTCGTGCGCAACGTTCTGCCGTTTATGGCCTTCGTGACCATGCTCATCGGCTTTATCCTTTATACCGGGATCGGCGATGTGCTGGCGCAACCAATGGGACCGCTTGCCAACAACATCGTCGGTTTGCTGATCCTTTCAGCCATCTGCGGCCTGCCGTTCCTGTCGCCAATTTTGGGACCGGGTGCGGTTATTGCCCAGGTTATCGGTGTAGCGATTATCGGACCGCAGATTGCCAACGGCACGATTTCACCGGCAATGGCTCTGCCTGCACTGTTCGCTTATAATACGCAGGTAGGTTGTGACTTTGTCCCGGTTGGTCTGGCGCTCGGTGAAGCCAAGCCCAAGACCATCGAAATCGGTGTGCCGGCGGTTCTGATCAGTCGCCAGATCATGGGGCCTGTATCTGTCGTTATCGCCTGGATCGTCAGCCTGATCGTATTTTGAGTTCAATAAGAAGAAAAAGAGGTTCGCCATATGTCAGTCCTATTGAAAACACGGGTAACAGCCGTCGGGCCTGAGGTGGCGGATCTTGCCGAGGGAGGTGTGGTCATTCTGTTTGCGGATGGCGCGCCGCCTGAACTTGCAGAGGTTTCGATCCTGCATGCTGTCGAGGGCAAGCCTTCTGATGAGACACCGCCAGTAGGGGCCGCAATCCATATTGGTGATGTCTCTGCCAGCATCACCGGTATTGGCGATTATGCCTGGCAGAAGGTCAAAGATATTGGACATGTGGTCATTACGTTCAATGGGTCCGATCAAGTTGAACGCCCAGGCGAAATTTGCGCATCGGAAATCGATACGGCTGAGCTGGTATCGGCGTTGAAAGTTGGAACGACGATTACCATCGGGTAATGAATTATCGAAGAGAGATTTGAATGGAACGCTCGACAATAGTGCGGGTGCACGATGGATTGCATGCGCGGCCAGCTACCAGATTTGTCAAACTGGCGAAGGGTTTCGAATCGGACATCGAGTTGATCAAGGCCGACAAATCCGTCAGTGCCAAGAGTTCCGTGAAGCTGATGCTGCTGGGCGTCAAGGAAAACGAGACGGTTACCGTAAGAGCAAGTGGTGCCGATGAGATCGAGGCAATCGAGGCACTGATCGGATACCTTGAAGATCCTCATGCAGGGACCGCGGAAGAGGAACGAGCCGAAAAAGCATCTGCCGACCCCACGCCTGTACAGCCCAAGGTCTTGTCGACAAATCCAAACGCCTCGGCAACGGGCAAATTGCGCGGGGTTGCTGCCAGCGAAGGCTTTGCCATCGGGCCAGCCTTCGGCTTTTTTCCGGCGGAGATCGAACACGAAAACCGTCTGCTGACAGCGGACGAAATACCGGCAGAAGCCGGGCGACTGACGCAGGCTTTCGCGACAGTGCAACAGCGCATGGACATGTCATTGGCCGCGACGGATCTCGCAGAAAGCGACCGTGGCATTATCGCGGCCCTCAAGGATATTGCCTGTGACGATGAACTCACACAGGCTGCGGACGCTCTGGTAAGAGAAGGCATGGATGCGGTTTCTGCCGTCATTGGCGCCACGTCACGAATTGCGGCGGATTTCTCTTCAATGGATGACCCTTACCTCAACGCCCGAGCCGACGACGTGAATGCCGTCGGGCGGCAGATCTGCCTTGCATTATTGGGGCAGGACGATGCCAATCTTGACGCTATTCCTTCCGGAGCAATTCTGATCGCCGACGATATCGGCGCATGGGATCTGGCCCGCGCGCCATTGAAGCGTATTGCCGGTGTGATATGCGGCCACGGTGGCGCAACATCGCATGTCGCAATTATTGCGCGAGCGCACGGAATTCCTGCGGTTCTCGGGCTTGGACCTGCGGTGCAGGAATTGCAGCAGGTCAAGAGCGTTGCGGTGGATGGCAATAATGGCGATGTCTTTCCCGATCCTGACCAGACGACGGCCGATCGCTTCCACGCGCAAATCGGCGTCGCCGAAACGGAAAGGCAGGCGTTGAAAGCTTATAAGGATATCGTACCGAGGCGTGCTGACGGCACTATCATCGAGATTGCTGCCAATCTCGGCTCCCTGGAGGAGATTGAAGCGGCGCAGGAAGCCGGTGCCATGGGTGTTGGCCTTTTCCGCACCGAGCTGCTGTTCATGCGGCATATACATCTGCCATCGGAAGACTTGCAGACCGAAACCTACGCGACGCTTGCCAAAGCGTTCTCGCCGCACCCGGTGATCGTTCGTACGCTGGATATTGGCGGCGACAAGCCGATATCCGGTATCGATTTTCCGGATGAAGAAAATCCGTTCCTGGGCTGGCGCGGTATTCGCATGTGCCTCGACCGGCCGGATGTTTTCAAACCGCAATTGCGTGCGCTCCTGCGTGCCGCCGTGCATGGCAACATCAAGGTCATGTTGCCGATGGTCTCCGATCTTGGTGAAGTCCGCGCTACGCGCAGGCTGATCGATGATTGTGCCGCAGAGCTCAGCGCCGAGGGGAAGGACTACGCAAATTTCGACCTCGGTGTCATGGTCGAGACACCAGCAGCCGTCATGATTGCACCCACGCTCGCCAAAGAGGTGGCGTTCTTCTCCATCGGTACCAATGACTTGACCCAATACATCATGGCAGCTGATCGGCTCAATCCTACTGTTGCAAAGTTGAATGACGTGACACATCCGGCGGTAATGGCAGCGATCGAACTTACGGCGAAGGCTGGCGTCGAGGCTGGAATCATGGTCGGTATGTGCGGCGAAGCCGCAGGCCGCGCTGATCTCATCCCGGCGTTTGTCAATATGGGGCTGACGGAGCTCAGCATGAGTCCGGCATCGATTCAACGCGCAAAAAAATGCGCTTGGGAATTAGGGCAGGTGGGGAATCAAGAAGGCGAATAGATCGGACAGGGCTTTCACCTTATCCGATGCGCCGATTGCCTGATCGAATTTGTCACCGCGGGCCTGCAAGGCCAACAACGCGCTCTCGACCAATCTTTCATCGTCCGGTTCATGATCCGCATAGGTGGCAAGACCGATCGCGAGTGCGATAGCGGAAAAGCACAAATATTGCGTGTTCAGACGCGGCTGCTGCCCGCCATATCCGGGCAATGGCAAATGCGCCGATTGATACTGTGATTGCAATTCCATCGCCAGTCGTGCGCATGCCTCTGCAATGCCGTTCAGATCGCCATCCTTTGCGCCCACCAACAAAGCCCCGTGGCGGCGAATCACCGCTGCATGAACGGATGTGAATGTTGATTCGTGAATGAGTGCATTGCGCGATCCCAAAACGTTCAAGAGCCGCTTCGTCAGATAATATACGTCGCGCCGAAACAGCGACTCACCTTTGCTGGCATCAGCGGGAAAATAGACGTCGAGACCACGCGCTTCGATGGTGGTCGAATGGGCCGCCGGATCCTGTGAAACCAGAGAGATCGAAATTGTCTCCGCGGCAGTTAAAGCCTTGTCCATGGCGCGGGCGGCCTTACCGAACAAGATATCGGGCAGATCCTGAGGCACGGGCTTTCTATCCTGCCGGCTTGCCCTGATCAGGTGGCGTACATCGCGCAGCCGATCTTTCAAACTGACGACAATCTCGCTTGAAATATCCCGGATCATGATGGCGTACCTTTGCGCGCAGGTGGATAATCGTTTGTACCTTTTTTTCTTGGCCTGCTAAACAACATTCTCGTGAGGTGTAGTGTGAAGGTCGCCCTGGCTTGCTGCAGTATAACTGCTTTAAAGCACGGGAGCGATCAAAGGGGGATGATTGAGCGATCGACGCAAGCGAACGAATGGTACGCCGAAGAGCCTTCAGAAGACTCCTCTCGATGTAGGACAGCCGGACACCAAAATCAGCCGGATGCGCATGCGCGCCGCCTGGATGTACTATATCGAGCAGATGACGCAGAACGAGATCGCCGAAATTCTTGGTGTCGGACGCGTGACCATTGTGCGCATGCTGGCCGAAGCAAGGGCGCGTAACGAGGTCAAGATCGGTATCCAGGGCTATCTGTCGGACCTCGTCGCACTGGAAAGGCAGGTTGAACGGCAATTTGGTCTCGACAAGGTGATCATCGCGCCATTGTCCCATCCGGACAACGATCCGATCCCGGCGATAGCGGCCGCCACGGGAGATTATCTGTCCGGGATCGTCAGCAATGGCATGCGCGTCGGCGTTGGTTGGGGACGGACGCTTCTCAACACATTGTCCTATCTCGAAGCACGGGCGCTTGAGAACTTTACGGTTATCTCGCTGCTTGGTGGAATCAGCCAGCCGCGGCGGTTCAACCCGGCGGAATTTGCCTGGCAATTCGCGCAATTGTTTCAGGGCGATGGTTATCTTATTCCCGCGCCCGCCATGGTGGACAGTATCGAGACCAAAACCGCCTTGATTGAACGCTGTGGTCTCAAAAGCGTGTTCGAGATGGCCGAGGATCTAGACCTGGTGCTTCTGAGTGTGGGGGCCATTGAAACGGCCTCCAGCACGCCCTACCACATCGGTTTCCTCAATCAGGGCCACCAGGCCTCCTTGGCGGAACGCGGCGCGGTTGGCGATCTTCTGTTCCATTTTTACGACAAACAGGGTCAGCTGGTGGACCATCCCATCCATGATCTCGTCATGTCCGTAGGCATCGACACGGTGCAACGCGTGCCGGCGCGGGTATTGACGTCTGGCGGCAAGGAAAAAATCAGGGCGCTTTATGGGGCGATGGCGCTCGTTCGTCCGACGGTGTTCATCACCGATGAGGAAAGTGCCCGCCGCTTGCTAGTGCTTGCCCAGCAGGAATAGGGGTGAGCTTTGCTTGCAATTTCCGTTGGAAATCAAAGCAAGAGCGCCCGGTTGTCCAAGTCAGGGATTGCATTCGCGATTTTTCCCGTTATTGATCGCGGGAGACGCGCGGCCAGTTCCATTGCGTCTGATTTCAGGTGGGGCCTGTAGCTCAATTGGTTAGAGCCGGCGGCTCATAACCGCTTGGTTGGGGGTTCGAGTCCCTCCGGGCCCACCAAAATGTTGCAAAAACAATATGTTAGCACGTATTTTTCAAGCAGTCAATCGACATTCGAGGGCGCATCATTCTTCGCTGCTTCGAGTCCGAGATCGCCTTCGCAGCTCGCCGATCGTCAGTTTTTTCATTGCTTGCGCAGCAAGCAGCTTTTGATTCGCCTCGCGGGAATACAATTCAGCGTGGGCTATATCTTGGTGACCAAGCGCTTCCATGAGTTCTCTGGTGGTTGCGCCACCTTCCGCCAGCATCTTTCCCAACGACTTACGGAGCCCGTGAAGGGTATATCCAGAATCCAAACCCGCCTGTTTAGTCCAATGCGCCATCATGCCGGTAAGCGACTTTTCTGAAAACGGATTGCCGTACCCGGTAACAAGGATAGTGGGCTTGGACCTGTCCAGCGGATGAAGGATTTCGGCTAGCATAGGTGTCATGGGTATGAAGAGTAGTTTGCCTCCAGTTCGTTTTCGGTTTTTCCGTTGTCTGAACTCGAAGCCAGTAATCTCCTCAATATGGCCTTCCAGTTCCACCTCAACCGTGACCAGATCGTCCCAGCGCAAGTTAGCGATATCGCCCCGTCTATTGCCTAGCCAGATTGCCAATCCGTAACAGGTGCGCGCCGCGCTTCCAATTGGATGATAAGCCTCGAATCTTTGACGCGCGTCGATCGTCCAGGCTTTTCTACCTTTGTAGGCCGGCCTCCACTCAATCTTGTAAGAAGGGTCCGTTGCTATCCATTCAAATTCCAAGGCAACAAAAATAAGCTTGCGGATAGCGACAAGGAGGTGCTTGCCTTTATGCGGCGTCATTCTGTTCTCTGCGAGCAATTCCATAAGGTGATGGCGCCGTAGATGAGTGACTGGAGTTTCGGACCACGTTTGGCAATTGTCAGGCGGCGAAACGTGTCGTGCGAGGAACAACTCGATTAGGTTGGAGTTCTTCTTTATCGTCAACTGATCGTATGTTTGCCATTTTGCACTGCGTCGGAGTATTTCATACGCCATCATAAATGTTTTTTCAGTTTTTATCGAAGGTTTATTTGTAATAGTTCGATTCATTTTTATCATCCGAGTCGGTTAAATTAGATATATGATTAGAATAATCTTCTTAATGAAGTAATAATTGCAAATATAATCTATTAGGTTGTAAATGTTGCTTCGCTTCTCCAAATTTTTGTACGTTGGATTGCAGCGGATCGGTTGGTTCGCAGGCCATCTTACAAGGCTTGCGTACGACCATCGAGCAACGCGCAAGGATGATGAGGGGATCGTGATAGCAAAACGGAGATCGGAGCATAGGGTCGCCGACCCGGCTACAACATATGCAAGATCAAAGCGCTCGGCCACGCCGTTAGATTTCGCGCTGCGGCTATGATACTACCCGGCGATGGATAATGACAAAGCTATACCTGAAAATCTTTCGCTCTTGCACGCTGGCGAAGAGGATTTGCGCCAGAAGTCTGTCGAGATCATAGAGGCGAGCAACGCTATGTATATGCATGTCTCAATGATCCAGACCTGCATGGACATGCTTCAATACGTTCGCAAAAACACGCCGGACATGAGTGAGGACCAATTGATTGTTGCGCTGTTGAGTGCGAGTGTCTTCAACTCAATAGCGTCCGGTCTCAAATTAATGTTTGGCGGCTACTATCAAGCGTCCGGTCTACAGATACGATATGTACTCGAAACCGGATGGCTGATTGACTACCTCAAGACAGATCCCGCACTGGTCCAAATATGGAAGGTCACGCCGGAAGACAAACGCCAGAATGTCTTTCGTCCTGGTTTGGTGAGAGATAAACTAGATAAGCGCGACGGATTTAAAGAGAAGAAGCGTGAAGCACACTATAAACGTCTCTGCGTCCTATGTGGCCATCCATCGTTTGCTGGGTTCACCATGCTCAGATCCGAGTCAAACGGTGATGCACACATGGGACCGTTTCTGGTGCCATCACTTCTTGAGGCGTGCGTACAGGAACTGGTTCAGTGTTCGGTGGTCGCGGGGTTCTCCATAATGCGGTTTTTCCCACCAAACAGCCTGTCTGACTACAAGGCACGGGTCCACTACATCGAAACCTATGCAGGCTGGACGGAGGAGGTATTCGGGGAGAAGCCTGACCCCACTTCCGTCGACGAGGCGAAGAAAATCATCGCTATCTTGGAAAATGGCCTATAGGGTTATCGCGTCAAAATTCCGATCGATGGCCCAACCGGAAAAACCAGACCTACTAAAGTCAAATAGCCCCTTGGAGCACCTTATCCAATACATGTGCTAAAGACTGAGAACTATTGGTCCTCCCATGATTGGAAAGGACAAGGAATCATGCAACTACTTGCCTTGAAGCACTGAACAAAAGAGATAGGTGATGAGTGGTTGAGGATTTGGAAAAAGGAACAGCCTCACTGAATGATACAGATCGACTGCGCTATAGCGTGAGCTTAGTGAAACAAGGTCGGCACCAGTTCTATACTCTTACGATGCCAAGTGAAATCCTCGCCCAAACTTGCGTGGTCACAACTCGAAAAGAAGACCCTATACAGGGCTTTCAACGGGAGCTGGACGAGAAGCGCGCGATGGAAATCGCGAATTATATCGATGAAGATATGGGCACCATTCCAAACTCAATAGTGCTGTCCGCACAACCCAGCGCACATTTGAAGATCGTTGGCAGAGGAAAGACTCTGGAATTTACTAAAGACAAAGCGGCCTTCCTAATCCTTGATGGGCAACATCGTGTATATGGCTTTTCCAAAGCGCGGACATCTCTTCGTGTGCCTGTCGTGATTTACAACGGGCTCTCACGGAAGGAAGAGACAAGGCTTTTCATTGACATCAACACGAAACAACGGCCTGTCCCGTCGCATCTACTTCTGGATATCAAACAACTTGCTGAGTCGGAGACAGAATCCGAGGAGATCCTACGGGATGTGTTCGATTTCTTTGACCAAGAGATCGGCAGTGTGATGGCGGGCTTACTATCCGCTGCGGAAGCGTCTAGGTCGAAAATCACACGGGTAACATTTAACAACGCTGTGAAGCCGCTGCTCCCATTGTTCGCCGGGCGAGAAACCCACGATATTTACACGATCCTGAACGCATATCTTACTGCTGTATCGGCCGAACTAGGTAAGCGGACTTCGATTTCACTGCTTGTAAAGCCAGTTGTTTTTAGGGCGCTTATGGCCTTCTTCCGGCCGGTGGCACAACGAGTTGTTGACCGTTTCGGGTCCCAATACACTGCAGCGAACTTCCAAGAGATAGTCTCGCCTGTATTCGCAAATCTTCCGATGAAGCGGCTTGAGTCTACGGGGACGAGCTGGACAACCCTCAGGGACTATTTTGAGGAACGTCTACGGAGCAAGCTCACCTTGTAGGCCGTGTCGGAATGGTTTCGTTAGCCTCGCATCTCAGTAGACTTATGCTTCCTCGGATCGGCCAGGAAGCTGCTCAGACCACAGGATTCCATGGTTGGATTAGAGGAGGTGGATACCAACCTGCTGACACCAATGCGAATGCGGCCATATCACTTGAACGCGTTGATGTTCGTAACTTTGTGCCATTTGCTAACCATGATTTCGAGCGCTTTGCGCTGTCGAGCCGAGAGTCGTTTTCGGTGGCGCTCCTTGAAAGAACATCGCATCAATTGGCGGGGTGGCCGCTACTGAAGCTTTACTATGCGTCTTTCTTTGCAGCGCATGCGGTGATGCGGGCGCTTGGTTCCGGCGTAGTAAAGATTGATGGACCAAGTGCCTCATACCTTACTGAAGTGTTGAAGCTTTACGATCCGAACACGGCTAAGCTGAAGGGCGGTGCGTATGTCTTCCGGCTCGTTGCCGATCCAAGCTCACCTGGCTTGGCATCCATAACTCTCAAGCCTGCACCAGAGGGCGCAGGCGTTCATGATGGTTTCTGGCGACTGTTTTGCGATTTCTTAGGAGACGTCGCCAAGGACGCCGTCGCGAATGGTGCAGTGGATGCTCAAGACTTTTTCGCGACGGCTGGTGAGCTTACGGATGTGATCAAGGCCGGCGGCTCTGAATCGGGCGTCTGGCTCTCTGGAATGCGTAATGAAATCAACTACCAGCACAAATATGACGCGTGGTTCCCCATTCCAGGACGAGCGAAAATTCTTGACGTACTCGATGAGGCAGCCGCCCTGTCAGACACTACTACCATAAGGCTCGATCGATCCAAACGAAAAGATCCGGTCGGAGCGTTCGTAAGTACTACGCGCTTCCTCGCTTGTCTCAACGTCGAACTGTCTGATCTCGTCGCGGTAAGATCAACCGCAAACAGTGCATTTGGGCAGAAGTGGCGGAGACTTGCGACGGCGCTTCCGTAAAGAGCCACTGTCTTAGTCCAAGTGACAGCCTCTCGTAGACAAGGTTCTCAACTTCACGGCGGGATGCCACTGGGATGAATTCGTCGGCAGTGATCTCTCCAAAGTCCTAGATGCTCCTTCAATGGTAAAACCAATTGTTTCTTCGGCGCATCCCAACCTGCTCGTTAAGGATGGTGGATTTATTTAATCGCAATTACCGATTACGTGACACAGCGCGGCATGGAAACACTAGTTAAAAAAAGATTCGGCTGCCACATTTTGTCAACAGGCGCCAGATCAGTAGCGATAAGAGCCTGTTTGAAACTGTCCAAGAACATCTTGGCAGAAAGAGTGTCGATCGCGGCTTCGCTTTGAGCCATTTCCGATTGAAGTTCGGCATTGGGCCGTTTGCGGCGCTAGGGCCGTATCGGAACACTATGGAAACATTTCAGAGGGCGGCCCTAAAATTATGTAATAAAATCAATAAGGTTGATGGGCCCTCCGGGCCCACCATTTGCTCTCTGACCCTGTATGACCGAAAAAGGCAGGCTGTTTAACGGTTTGCCCGCGCCGCTCTCGCATCGTGCTCGCGGCGGGTTCGGCCGCCCGGAACGGGTCCGCCGCATCGTGCACCGTTCCGCCGCGGATATCCCACCCTCATCGCGGGGGTCGCCAGCCGCGCGGGCGCGGGTTGCAGTAAGCCACAATCTCGCGGTGTATCCAGCGTGGTGTGCGCATCTCGAAAGTCTCAATCCGTACATCCCGGCCAGGCGATTGCAGGACCAATCGTCACCCATGGGCTCGCGACAGCTTCGCAAGCCCGTCAGCGTGTCGGCGAGCTTTTAGAGGGTATCGGTGTTTACGTCTCGATGGCCAGATCGATTCCGCACGAATTTTCCGGCAGATAGCCCGGGCATGTCTCTTGCCTGGGCAACTGCCAACGGGAAGCGCTGATCTATTCAAACAGTAAGGGTACCGGGTATATTTTCTAACTGTGCCAATGTGGAGTTCAGAAGAGTCACATCGTGCAGGATGCTCTTCAGGGACAGGATCGATAAATGCCCAAGCAAATTGTTTCCTTCGACCAGCTTGCCCAGGCCGATCGTCCAATCCGTATCGGCTTCTTTCTCATACCGGATTTTCCGCTCATGACCTTTTCCGCTGCGCTGGATTCCCTGCGGCAGGGAAATAGACTGGCCAAGAAGACTGCTTTTGAATGGTTGTTAATCTCCGCCGACGGTGGTCACGTCAAGTCGAGCAGTGGACTTGGGTTCGATGCGGATGCGTCAATGTTAGGAGCATCGCGCTGTGACGTTGTATTATTGTGCGCCGGAATCAATTACACGGATGCTTACGATTCCAATATATTCGCTTGGCTGCGGCGGATTTACTCTGAAGGATGTATCCTTGGTGCCGTCAGCACGGCTGTCTTTTTTCTCGCGAAAGCAGGCCTGCTGGAAGGACGACGGTGTGCGGTTCATTGGGAATCCCTTGCAAGTTTTCGCGCCGAATTTCCGAATTGTCTGGCGACTGACGATATATTTGCCATCGATGGCCGGTTCCTCACATCTTCCGGCGGTACCGTCACACTTGACATGATGCTATATTTGATCGCCGCCGTTGAAGGCCGGGATCTGGCCTCGCAAATTTCCGATCAATTCAATCATCCCCGTATTCGCCGGCAAAGCGATGTGCAAAGAATGGATGCTTTGGACCGGTTCGGCATCCGAAATCCCAAACTCGGTTTTGTCATACGCCGCATGGAGGCGACACTAAACGATCCGATCGAAATTGCGCAGCTGGCCAATAGCGTTACGATGTCCGTTCGCCAGCTCGAACGACTCTTTCAATCCAGCTTCAATAAGAGCCCCTCAAAATTTTACATTGAACTGCGGCTGCTGCGTGCAAGGGAATTGCTGATCAATACCGAGCTTGCAATCAATACTATCGCCGACATCTGCGGCTACGAATCTGCTTCGCACTTCAGCCGCTTCTATCGGCGTCACTTCAAGGAAAGTCCTGCCGTAACCAGGCGAGAGAACCACAGGTAGGGCGACATACTGTTGGCATGACTATGTCGCTTCACGCATAGAGAGCGTCGAGTCGGTGCATATATCGCCATGTAAATCGCTCTTAGATTATCCGAAGCCCAAGAGACGGACAGAAGTTCGCAACGAGGCAGGCCGGGGTAGCAACGTCGCCGTGGCTTACAAAAAACGGAACCGTTAGTGATCAAGAGGAGATAGCGATCATGGACACAGATGAGCATCCCTATATACCCACGCTGATTGCCGACCTCGCGAGCAGGGGCATCAGTCGCCGAGATTTTTTGCGTAAGGCCACCCTTCTTGGCATGTCAGCCGCCGCTGCCTATTCGCTTGCCGGTATTTCCGAATCGAGCGTCGCAAGGGCAGAAGACATGCCCAAAGGCGGCAATCTGCGTATCGGCATGCGCTGTATGGAAATCAAAGATCCGCACCTGGCCGACTTTGCTGAGAAATCAAATGTCATCCGCCAGGTCTGTGAATATTTGACCTTGACCGATCGCAACAACATCACCCATCCGTATCTTCTAGAAAAGTGGGAGGTCAGCGACGACCTCAAGACCTGGACGCTGCACATTCGAAAAGACGTCAAATGGCGCAAGGGTGGCAAGGTATTGACGGCAGACGATGTCGTCTGGAATTTGAAGCGTGTCTGCGATCCGGCAATCGGATCGTCAATGCTGGGCTTGTTCACCGGTTATCTCGTACAGGAATATGACGGCGGCGAGAAAGACGAGAAGGGAAATCCCAAGAAGTCGAGCAAACTCTGGGCAGAGAACGCTATAGAAAAGGTCGACGACGCTACCGTCCGCCTAAACTGCTTTGCCCCGCAAATCGCTGTTCCAGAACATCTTTACCACTATCCAATGTTCATCCTCGATCCGGCCGAGAACGGCGCTTTCGGCGCCGATGCCAATGGCACAGGTCCCTTCGAGATCGTTGACTACACGGTTGGCAAGGGCGCGAAATACAAGGCCCGCAGCGACTACTGGGGTACAGGTCCCTATCTCGATACGTTTGAATATGTCGATCTTGGCGACAATCCCGGAGCGGGGATCGCTGCCGTCGCTTCAAGGCAAGTGGACGGTCTGTCGGAAGCCGATGCTGTCCAGGTCAATGCAATGAAAAACTTCCCGCACGTCGCAGTCTATAAGGTCGAAACCACTCAGACTGTTGTTGCCCGTATGCATCCAGATGCCGAGCAGTTCAAGGACAAGCGGGTTCGCCAGGCCATGCGCTACGCGATTGACCGGGAAAAGATTATTCAGACATCACTTCTTGGAGCCGGTACGCCTGCGGAGGATCATCACGTTGCTCCGTCCCATCCCGAATATGCGGCCCTTGCGAAATTTCCTCGCGACATCGAAAAGGCGAAGAAGCTGCTTGCCGATGCAGGATATCCGGAGGGATTCGAATTTGACATGGTAACCCGTCCAGATCCTATCTGGGAGTTGAATACGGCACAGGTTCTTGCAGAGCAATTCAAGGATATAGGGGTCACCATCAATATCAAGTCGCTGCCAAGCGCTCAATATTGGGAAGTTTGGACTACGGCGCCCTTCAGTTTGACGGCCTGGGGCCATCGCCCCCTCGCCATCATGACGCTATCGCTTGCTTATCGCTCGAATGCGGCCTGGAACGAATCTCATTATTCCAACGCCGAATTCGACCAACTGCTGACCCAGGCAGAGGGGATTCTTGATCCGAAAGAGCGCAGCAAGGTCATGGCGAAGATCGAGGCGATCATGCAAGATGACGGGCCGATCGTTCAACCCTTCTGGCGCATCTTCTCGACCGTCATGGACAAGAAGGTCCAGGGCTTCGAACTCCACCCCTCGCAATATATCTTCGCGCATCAATACGCGATCGCGGCGTAAATCCTCCGTGCCATCCCCAGTCGCGAACGTGCGACCGGGGACAGTGCTGATGGCGATGGAACGATGACATGGTAAAATTCCTGCTCAACCGATTGGCAATGATGTTGCTGACAATGCTCTGCGCCTCCTTTCTGGTCTTCGCAGTCTGTGAATACACACCCGGCAGCGTCGCACGCAAATCTCTTGGACCTTTCGCGACGCAACAGCAGGTCGACTTGCTGACGGAAAAGCTGAAGGCAAACGATCCGCTTGTCGTACGTTATGGACGTTGGCTCGGTGTTCTCGTTGGGGCTATCCCTGATCCGCTGCAGGACCCGAGCACTGGCCTGAATTTCAAAGATCCGCGCGGCTCGCAATATTTTGGCAACTTTGGCTATTCGACCCTCAACAAGCTGCCTGTCAACGACGTGATTTGGAACAGGCTGGGCAATACCGCGATTCTCGCCGGTCTCGCCTTTCTCCTCATCGTGCCCCTTTCGATTATTTTTGGCATCCTGTCGGGGCTGAAGGAAGGAGGACCCCTCGACAGGATTCTGTCGGTGATATGCATCACCTTCACATCAATTCCAGAATTCGCTTCCGGCGTCTTTCTGGTCACGCTTTTCGTCATTCTCTGGCCGATACTACCCGGGACGAGTCCCTTGAACAGTGACGGAGGTTGGGCGATTCCTTACCAGTTCGTGCTGCCCGTAGCTGTGCTGGTGATCTACGATTTCGGATACGTCGCCCGGATGATCCGCGTTTCGATGATCGCTGTAATGGAACGGCCCTATATTCGCACCGCAGTGCTGAAAGGCATGAGCACACGTCGTGTGATCCTCGGTCATGCCCTGCGCAATGCGATGATAGCACCGTTCACTGTACTGCTCCTCCAGATCAACTTTCTCATCAGCGGCGTGGTCGTGACCGAGCTCGTCTTTGCATATCCGGGCTTTGGCCGATTGATACTCGAAGCCAGCCTGTTCGGCGATATCTCAACTCTCGAGGCGGCAACGCTGATCACTGTCGCCATTGCCGTCGTAACGCAGCTGCTGGGTGACCTCGGTTATATGCTGCTAGATCCACGCATCCGGGTGAGGTAAATCATGGCAACTCTAGATATTCCGGATGCAGTTCAGGTAGCCCGTATAAAACGTCAAGCACGGTCCAACTGGATGCGGATCTTTTATTCGCGCACAGCTCTCATCGGCCTGTTTCTCGTCACGTTCTGGATTGCCGCGGCCGTGCTGGCCCCCGTTCTGCCTTTGCCGTCTCCAACGGATTCCGATGTTATGGCCATGGGCAATCCATATCCTTCCGCGGCTCATTGGCTGGGCACTGATATCCTGGGACGGGACATATTGGCCCGGCTGATCTTCGGTGCAAGAACGGTGCTGTCGGTTGCCCCGCTTTCTGTGGCCGTGGCCATGATTGTCGGAATTACGATGGGCATGCTCGCCGGTTATTACGGTGGCTGGATCGACACCGTCATCAGCCGGTTTTCCGACATTATCCTCGCTTTCCCCGTGCTGGTCATCTACGTCATTCTGATCGCGAATATCGGGCCTTCTGTCATGAACATCGTGATCGCGACAACAATCGCATCGGCCCCCGGTATAGGGCGCATCACGCGCGGTTTGGTGCTCGGCCTCAAGGAGCAGGAATACATTGCGGCGGCGCGGCTGCGAGCAGAGAACGCGCTTTATATCATGCTGGTCGAACTCCTCCCCAACTGCCGCAGCATGTTGATCGTCGATGCCTGTTTGCGCATTGGTTATACGATCATCACTATTGGCATTCTTGGCTTCCTCGGTCTTGGACTACCGCCCCCCAATCCGGACTGGGGCGGGATGGTCAAGGAGAGCGTAACGGTTCTCAATGTCTGGCCGTTGATGTCCCTGATCCCCTCCGCAGCCCTCGTCAGTCTTGTACTTGGCTTTAACCTGCTCGCTGATGGCATGAGAGAGGCTTGGAAACCATGAACCTGATCGTATCCAACCCTAAGGGAGCGGCTATGTCCGGCAGTTCACAGTCCGATACCGTTCTTGATATCAACGATCTGAGGATCGAGTTTCACGGCAAAAGCGAGACCGTGGTGGCCGTTCCCACCCTGTCGTTTAGCGTCAAGGCAGGGGAAAGTTATGGTCTCGTCGGTGAATCCGGTTGCGGCAAGAGCACGACTGCCATGGCCATCATGGGGTATCTCGGCAACACGGGTGTGATCGCCGGTGGCAGCATCCGCTTCGAAGGCAAGGAACTCGTAGGCGCAAGTGCGAGAGAGTTGCGGGCAATCAGGGGCCGTCAGATTGCCATGGTCTATCAAGACCCGATGAGCGCACTCAATCCGGTTAAAACAATTGGATCCCAACTTGCAGAAGTGCCGCTTCTGCATCTGGGAGTGTCCCGCACGGAGGCCATGGAAATGGCTGCCGCCATGCTTGCAGATGTACGTTTGCCTGACACCAGCGATATGCTCAAGCGCTATCCGCACCAACTTTCGGGCGGTCAACAACAGCGCGTG
The DNA here is from genome assembly GCF_031455525.1 of Phyllobacterium sp. 1468. NCBI lineage: Bacteria > Pseudomonadati > Pseudomonadota > Alphaproteobacteria > Hyphomicrobiales > Phyllobacteriaceae > Phyllobacterium > Phyllobacterium sp. 1468. Next base: position 381,591 of record NZ_JAVDSX010000005.1, read on the forward strand.
GTTATCGCTATGGCGCTCCTGGCGCGCCCGTCCTTATTGCTTCTAGATGAGCCGACAACCGGCCTCGACGTTACCGTGGAAGCGGCGGTTATTGATCTGATCGGTGAATTGCGGTCCCGCTATTCCACAAGTCTCTTGTTCATCTCGCACAATCTTGGATTGATTGCGGAGACCTGCGACCGGGTTGGCATTATGTATTCGGGCGAAATGGTGGAAGAAGGCCCCACCGGGGATCTCTTTCGCAGACCACGCCATCCCTATACGCAGGGCTTGATCGATTGCATCCCCGATATAACCCATGACAAGCGCAGCCGGTCGCTTGCCGCTATCCCCGGGCATATCCCGTTGCCACAAGAACGGCCCGTCGGCTGTTTCTTCGCACCGCGCTGTACAGGGTTTACGGCCGGTCTGTGTGATAGGCCGGATCTCGCGCTTGAAGATATCGGCGGTGATCATATGGTTCGCTGCATTCGCTGGAGGGATATGAAACGTTCCCAACCTGCCCAACTTGCGCAGATTGGCGAGGCTCAGGTTCAAATAGAAGCTGTGGCGGTTTCTGATCTGACCAAAGTTTACAAGCTGGGCGGGGATAGAACCCTGAAGGCGAATGAATCAGTCTCATTCAACGCGGCGAAGGCCGAGATTGTCGCTCTCGTTGGCGAGTCCGGTTGTGGGAAGTCAACCTTGGCTCGCATCGTCACGGGACTTGACCGGGCCACTTCGGGAGAGGTTCGGATAGCTGGCGAAAACGTTGCGGAAATTCAGGCGAAAGACCGGCCTCGCCACCTTCTGCAATCCATCCAGATGATTTTCCAGAATCCGGACAGTACCCTCAATCCGTCCCATTCTGCGGCATTCTCGATCCGCCGTTCCATCAAAAAGTTCGGCATCCGCAAGGGCAAGGCCGCGGTCGAAGAGCGCGTTCGCGAGCTTCTTGAAATGGTGCGGCTGTCGCCTGCGATCGCCAACCGCAAGCCAAATCAGCTCTCCGGTGGGCAGAAGCAGAGAATTGCAATCGCCCGTGCCTTCGCAGCCGATCCGGCACTCATCGTTGCTGATGAACCTGTCTCAGCTCTCGATGTATCCGTCCAAGCGGCCATTGTTACGCTTCTTCTCGATATCCAGCGGGAGAGACAATCGACGATGCTGTTTATCAGCCACGACCTGGCGTTGGTCAGGCATGTCGCTGACAAAGTTGTTGTCATGTACCTTGGCAAGGTCATGGAGCAGGGAACTGTCGAAGAGGTGTTTGGCGGTGGTACGCATCCCTACACCGAAGCTCTGATTTCGGCGATCCGCAGCCCCAATCCGGATGAGAAGAGGCGCGATCGTGTCCATTTGACGGGTGATACACCAAGTCCGATCAATGTTCCCGCCGGCTGCCGATTTGCGACCCGCTGCCACCGAAGGGTCGGCGCAGTATGTGATTCCGCGCCGCCTCCACTACGAAAAATGTCAGACACACATGAGATTGCCTGCCATATCGACGCTGACGAGCTGCGCACCACCCCATCTCCATTCGGCGTATCAGCGCAAGGGTGTGCATAATTGTGACTCAACCGTCGGCATCCGGAACAAGACTCTGGCAGAAAGTGGCCCGGTCCCGCGCCATTTTCCCGATTCTGTTCAGTATATGCATCATTGGCACCGGCAACGGCTTGCTGACGACAGCAGTTTCACTTCATTTGAGCAATCCGGAGATAAACCCGCGCGTGGTCCAGATTGTGTTGACCGCATTCCCGGTGGGATGTCTGGCCGGTTGCCTCGTGACGCGGTTTCTTGTTGCCAAATTTGGCCATCAGAGGACCTTTCTCCTGGTTTCTTTGCTTGCGGCGCTGGCGACAGCGGGTTTTACCCTGACAATATTCATGCCCGTGTGGGTGGGTCTTCGTCTGGTGAATGGTCTGTCGATGGCAGCGCTGTTCATCGTTTCAGAGAGCTGGATCAATCTTTACGCCGACCAGCGCCATCGAGGCACCTATCTTGCGCTCTATATGCTGATGACCTCGCTTGCGGTCCTGTTCGGCCAATTGATGATCGAAGTGGCCGGACCGCATTCACCGCACCTGTTCCTCATTGCGACAACGACGTTCGTTGCTGGTCTGGTTTATTGCAAATTCATTGCCGCTTACTGGCCAGTATTGCCAGCCTGGGAACCTCAACCTGATCCATTGACGATCGCGCCAGCTAAACAGCGCTATGGTCTATGGAAACTTGCTATCCTCGCGCCTGCGACAATCCTTGGCGTTTTCCAGGCCGGCATGACCAATATGAATGTCTTTGCAATGACGCCGATATATGGTGTTCGTATCGGCCTTTCTGCCGCCACGACTGTTGCATTGGTCACAACATTCAGTATCGGCGGTATGCTGGCCCAGGCCCCGGTGGGCTGGTTGTCGGATCGCTTGGATCGCCGTCTGATGTTACTGGTGCAAGGGGGTGTTGCTGCCTTGCTGTGTGCCGGGATTGTATGGTCCGGCAATCGGTATGTTTCGTTGCTCTTCGTGCTTTTTTTCGCCTATGGAGCGACGGCTTTGACCATCTATCCCGTTGCTATCGCCTTTGCCAATTCACAGATTGAGAGCCGCCATATGGTGTCGGCATCCGGCGGACTGCTCCTTCTCTACTCCATCGGCAACGTCATGACGCCCGGCTTGGCTGCCGGTCTGATGGAACATGTAGCGCCGCAAGCGCTATTTGTAATGCTGGGCAGCGGAGCAGCGCTTGTAGCAATCGCAGCGAGTTTCAATCTCATGCGCAGACACGCCGTGATACCCGCCAGCAGGGGATCGAGTTGTGTAACCTCAGGAGTAAACGAATGAGCAGTGCATCTGATTTTGAGCTCGTCATTCGGGGTGGAAGGGTCGTCTTGCCAGATCAAACCCTTGAAATTGATGTTGGGATTCGTGGTGGGGAAATTGCGGCGCTTGGCAAAGATTTGCCTAAGGGAGATACGGAAATATCGGCTGAAGGCCGGCTGGTTCTCCCAGGCGGCGTCGATAGCCACTGCCATATGGATCAGCAGCCCTGGGAAGGCAAAGCCACGGCTGATGACTTCAACACCGGAACGCTGTCGGCAATGTGCGGCGGCACGACGACCGTTATACCCTTTGCCATGCAGATGCGCGGTCAATCGCTGCGAGACATCGTCCTCGACTACCACGATCGGGCCCGCCCGAAGGCTCACATTGACTATGGGATTCATTTGATTGTCGGTGATCCGTCGGTAGAGGTTCTAAGGAACGAGATCCCGGCCTTGATTAATGAAGGCTGCACTTCGATGAAAATCTACCTCACATATGACGGGCTGAAGCTCGATGATTATGAGGTACTGAACGTTCTCGATGTTGCCAGGTCAGAGGGCGCAATGGTCATGGTACATGCGGAAAACGACGCTTGCATCCGCTGGCTCACTGAGAAATTTATCGCAGCCCGCAAAACGCAGCTACGCTACCACGAGAAAGCTCACTCAGAGATTGGAGATCGGGAGGCCACCCATCGTGCAATCAGTTTGTCGGAACTGATCGAAACTCCCATTCTGGTCAGCCATGTTGCCGCCGGCGGCGCGGTGGAGGAAATCCGAAATGCCAGGGCCAGAGGGTTGCCCATCTACGCGGAAACCTGTCCGCAATACCTATTCCTGTCGGCTGAGGACATCGACACTCATGACCTGTCCGGATCGAAATGCGTCTGTACGCCGCCACCCCGTAACAAGTCCAATCAACCGGCGATTTGGGACGGGATACTTGACGGAACCCTTGAAGTTTTTTCATCCGATCATTCGCCCTGGAACTATGCCGACAAGATTGCTGGCGGTCCTGATACGCCGTTTAACCGGATTCCAAATGGCATTCCTGGCATTGAGACGCGACTTGCGCTGCTGTTTTCGGCTGGTGTCAATGGTGGCCGCATCTCTCTCCAGAAGTTTGTCGAGCTGACTTCCACAGCACCGGCACGTCTCTTCGGTCTCTATCCGCGGAAAGGAGCGATGGCGGTCGGATCAGATGCAGACTTGGCAATCTGGGATCCGGATCGAATAGTCACCATCAACAACGCGATGTTGCATCATGCAACGGACCATACACCCTATGAAGGTCAAACGGTGCGGGGCTGGCCCGTCATGACCATTTCGCGCGGGGAACTGGTTTGGAATGATGGCAAGGTTTTGTCCACGCCTGGTCGCGGGCAATTCATTGCGCGAGAACGACCCTTTTCACCACGGCAGGATCTTTCACGGACACTTGCGTCATGATGGAAATTCCAGATCAATCGGGGAAAAGGCTTGGCGGAAAAGTGGTCTTCATTACTGGAGCTGCAAGCGGTATCGGGGCAGCGATCGCGCGGCGCTGCATAGCCGAAGGAGGAAGCGCAGTCTGCGCGGACGCTTCGCCGGATAGCGTCGCAAAACTTGCTGCGGAACTGGGTTCTTGTGCCTTGGCGCTCGAGTGTGATGTGACGGATCAACGTTCCATGGCCCGGTCAATGAGCGCTGCTATTGATCATTTTGGGCGCCTTGATGGATTGGTCCACAATGCTGCGGCACCTTCGCTCGATGGCACCGTCGTCGATCTCGATGAAGAGCAATGGCGGCTGGAAATCGACGTTACCCTGACGGGCGCATTTATCGCCAGCAAATTCGCGGTACCACTCATGATTTCCAGCGGGGGCGGATCGATAGTGCTTGTCGCGTCCCAATTTGGTCATGTGGCGACCGGAAAGGCTGTAGCCTATTGCGCAGCCAAGGCAGGCCTCGTCCATCTTGCCAAAGCCATGGCGGTCGATCATGCCGGCGACGGCATTCGCGTGAACAGTCTATCTCCGGGGGCAGTGGCTACTTCTAGGCTTTTGCAACGATGGCCCGATCTTGAGACAGCCAATAAAGGTCTCGGACCCGCGCATCTGCTCGGCCGGATAGCGCAACCCGGTGAGATTGCCGCCGCTGCTGCCTTTCTTCTGTCCCAGGACGCCTCCTTCGTTACCGGCACTGATTTGCTCGCTGATGGTGGTTTTGCAACTCGGTGAATCTCTTCGCCACAATGAAATGGATCTCGAAATGACTCTCTTTGTAACTGGCGGTACGGGTTTTGTTATGAGTGTTCTGGTTCGCGAGTGGCTTGATCGCGACCCTCAGGCCCGAGCCGTTATTCTAGACCGGTCCGGACTTGACGACATGGCTGAGCGTTATTTCGCTCCCGTTCGAGACCGTCTTACCGTGCTCACAGCCGATATCCTGGATTCAAAGCAGTGGTCGAGCGAACTTGATGGCCATGACATTTCGCTAGTGGTCCATGGCGCAACGATAACCCCCATCTCGCGAGGCAGTGTAACGGAAGCGAAGCGCCAGCCGGAAGCCGAGGACCCGGCCCGCATCGTCGACGTCAACTTGATGGGAACCGTGAGGGTGCTGGAATGGGCCCGGACCAAGCCGTTGGTCAAGCGCTTTGTCTATGTTAGCTCTGGTGCGATCTATCGCCATCACGGCCCAGATTGGGCGGGAGAGCCGCTGCCGGAAGATGGATATGTCGCGCCGTTGACCCTTTACGGCATTTCCAAATTCGCCTCGGAAATGGTCGTCAACCGTTATGCTGATCTCTTCGGCATATCAGCCTTAAGTGTTCGCCTCGCATCTGTTTATGGTCCGATGGACCGGGCAACCACAAGCCGCAATTTTCGTCACGTACCAAATCGCGTCGCGCACATGGCCCTGGCAGGTGAGGTGATCCGTCCGAACAGCTTGGAACCGGTAGGTGACTATGCACACTCGGCGGATGTGGCACAGGCCATTATCGCTCTGCTCATGGCGCCACGTCTTCGTTACCGCCATTACAATATCGGGAGCGGCGTCACGTCGACCATCGGCGACGTGATCAACTGGGCGCAGGAAAAAATACCGGATCTGATGGTCGAGGTCAGCCCCCCGGAGACTGCCAACATAATTCAAGACACCGCACTGAAAGGCGGCATGTGGGGTGCTTATGACCTTGCACGTATTGAGCGCGACACGGCTTGGCGCCCACGTCCAGGCAAGGAGGCTTTTCACGACTACATGCAATGGATAGTCGCCAATGAGAGAGACGCAACAGGGAAGGGACTATGATGAGGGGTGAGACCGCGTTGAATCATACAGAACACCAGCCCCGCGATTTCATAGGCTACGGCCCGAAGCCACCCTTTGTCCGCTGGCCGAATGGCGTGAAACTCGCCATCAATCTGGTGCTCAACTACGAAGAAGGCTCGGAATACTCGTGGCTGGATGATGGTCGTAACGACAATTGGGGTGAATACAATATTCTCAATAGCCCACCGGTGCGCGATCTCGGCACCGAAACCCACTTTGAATACGGCAGCCGCGCTGGTGTCTGGCGTTTGGCGCGTCTTTTTGATCGCTTTAACATTCCAGTTACAGTGTCGGCCTGTGCTGTTGCGTTGGAGCGCAACCCGGCCGTCATCGAATGGATGAACGCACGCGGCCACGATCTGCTGGGCCATGGCCTGCGCTGGAGCGAATATTCCACCTTGCACCGCAATGAAGAGGAGCGCCAGCTGAATGAGGCAATTGCGCTTTACAAGAAGCTGACGGGACGGCGCCCGTTGGGCTGGAACTGCCGCTCTTTTCCGAGCGTCAACACGCGTGACCTGATCGTTAAAGAAGGTGGTTTCCTGTATTATTCCGACCCTTGCAACGATGATCTTCCCTATTACGCCGACCACGACGGGACGCGGCTGCTGGTTGTCCCCTATTCCAAGACGCTGAACGACAGTCGCTACCTGATAGCGCCCGGCTATAGCAATCCGCGCGATTTTGCCGAGGATTGCCGTTCCGCCATCGACTATATGGTCGACGAAGCTGACGAGACTGGGGGGCGGATGCTTACCATCGGTGTTCATGCCCGCTGGATGGGTCAGCCCAATCGTGCCTCGGGTCTGCGCGATGTTATTGAGCACGTCAGCAATAAACCATCTGCTGCCTTCATGCGGCGGGAAGACATCGCGCGTCATTGGCTCGAAAATCATGAATGAATCAATCCGCAGGGTCGATGCGAGCGAGGCAGGCAGATTGATGATCAGCCCGGTTAAGGCGGGAGGGCAGACTATGTCCGGCGCGCAGATCGTCGCTTCAATCCTAAAGCTGGAAGGCGTCAAGCAGATCATCGGCTTTCCCAACAGCGAGCTCTTCGATGCCTGCGCAGCACTCGACATTCCACCGGTTATCGCCCGAACGCCGCGCGTCGCGATCAACATTGCAGAAGGCTACGCCCGCACTGTGGCTGAAGGTGAGTTGGCTGTCGTAACAGTGCAGTATGGGCCTGGCGCTGAGAGCGCGTTTGGTGGGATCGCCCAAGCTTTCAACGATCGAACGCCCATTTTATTTTTGCCGACAGGATATCCGCGCGGGTCGGAAGCAGTGACCCCAAATTTCCACGCCAGCCGTAATTTCCGGCACGTGACCAAATGGTCCGAGACAGCAGGCCGCATCGAACATCTGCCCAGATTGATGCATTCGGCCATTTCCCGCGTTCGCAATGGCCGCCCAGCTCCCGTACTTCTGGAGTTGCCCGTCGATTTGCTTGCGGAAAAATTCGATCCAACCAATGAGGTCTATCAACGACCACGGCGCAGCGCACCGCAGGGTGACGTTGGCGAGATCGCGGAACTCGTCAAAACACTTCTGGCGGCAAAAAACCCGGTGGTGTTTGCGGGTCAGGGAGTTCTTGCCGCCTCCGCCTCGAAGGAACTGGTCGAGTTTGCCGAATTGCTGGGTATCCCGGTCATGACGACACCAAATGGAAAGAGTGGCTTTCCGGAAAACCATCCATTGGCGCTAGGGACGGCAGGCAGGGCAAGGCCGACCACGGTGGATCACTTCATGGACAAGGCAGACGTCGTTTTGGCGCTGGGCACGAGCTTGACGCGATCCTACTACATCTTGCCGATCGCGAAAGACAAGGTGCTCCTGCAGGTTACGGTGGACGAGGGCGACCTTGGCAAGGATTATCCCATCGCCCAAGGCGTCGTCAGCGATGCTCGCTCGGCTCTCAGGCAGATGATCGCCTATGTCAATCAACACAAGCATGTCTTGGTGGATCGCGCCGACGTCATCAACGAGATCCGTTCGAAACGGTCCGCATTCAGGGAACGCTGGATGCCGCTATTGACTGCCGACAGCGAGCCGATCTCACCTTATCGCGTCGTTTGGGAAATCATGCAGGTGGTCAATCCCTCTAACTCTGTCGTCACTCACGACGCTGGTAATCCACGCGATCAGTTTAGCCCATTCTACGAGGCCGTTGTACCGGGAAGCTATATAGGCTGGGGGAAGACAACTCAGCTTGGCAGCGGCCTCGGTTTTGCGCTTGGTGCCAAACTCGCGCGGCCCAACGCCACTGTTGTCAACCTGATGGGTGAATCCGCCTTTGGCATGGTTGGTATCGATTTCGAAACTGCAATCCGGTGTCACTTGCCAATTCTGACCGTGGTCCTACGCAACAATGTGCTTGGCGGTTATGCGGCCAGCATGCCGATAGCTTCCCGAAAATATGGCGCAAACCATATGTCGGGCGCCTATGCCCCGATTGCAGAAGCCTTGGGCGGTTACGGGGAATGTGTGAGCCTTCCGCAAAACCTTCGGCCGGCGCTCCTGCGTGGCCTTGAGCGGACGGGCAAGGGCCAGGCAGCGCTGATCGAAATTGTCACACATGAAGAGCCTCGCTTGCCGGGCTTGAGCTGACCAATGTGGACCGGCCAAATGTTTGATACGCTGATCACAGGCGGAACCGTCGTCAATGCGGAAGGAGAGCGCAAAGCGGACATTGCCATCGCCAACGGACGGATTGCCGCGCTCCTTTCTCCTGGAGAAACAGCAGGTGCCCGGACACATGTGGATGCCGCAGGGAAATATCTGCTTCCGGGACTAATAGATGCGCATGCCCATCTGCGTGAACCGGGGCTCACTCACAAGGAAAATTTCGACAGTGGCACAAAAGCTGCGGCTCTCGGGGGCGTCACGACTGTGCTTGATATGCCGACGGACGAACCCTGGACAGCCACAGGTCAGCAGCTGCGCGACAAGATGGAATTGGCGAAAGGGCGTCTCAACGTCGATGTCGGATTTCAGGGCGTCATGAGTAAGGACATGAACGCCGTCCTGGAAATGCTCAAGCTTCGGCCCGTATCCCTCGAGCTTTTTACTGCAGATGTGCCGTCTGCCTATCTCTTTGACAGCGTCGACAGCATTCAGCAAATATTGCAGAAATTCGGCAAAGAAAATACCGTGATAGGCATTTCGCCTGGTGATCAGTCTATTCTGTCAGGCAGCGAGGCGCGCGACCGGGCCGGTGGCATTCAGGCATTTCTATCCAGCCGCCCGCCGCTGGCTGAAGCCAACGGTATCGCTCGCGCGGTTTTGGCAGCCGCCCAGTCCTCTGCCCGCATTCATATTCGCCAGATCAATTCTCTCCTTGGCCTTGGTGTGTGGCGCCGTCTTAAAGAGATGGCGGATGCAACCGTGGAAACGACGCCGCAGAATCTCTTTTTCACGGCGGACGACTACGAGGTATTGGGGGCAAACCTGAAAGGTTCGCCCCCGCTGCGCGGACGGGATGATGTCCAGGCATTACGTGCGGCACTTTCGGAGGGATTGATCGATATTGTCGCGACGGACCATGCACCCCATAGCGCGGCGGAGAAGGCCACGCGTTACGGTACTTTCGCCGAAATTCCCGGCGGGATGCCCGGCCTGCAAACCCTTCTACCGGTCATGCTGAAGCTGGTCGACGAGAGGGTGATAAAGCTGACAGACCTTGTGCGCATGTGCGCTCTGGCCCCAGCGCAGCGTTTTGGTCTCGGTCGCTCGAAAGGTGCTATAGCTACCGGTTATGACGCCGATATTGTGATCATCGACCGGAACCGGAAATTCAGGATCACCAACGCGCAACAGGTGTCCCGGGCCGCCTACACGCCATTCGATGGTTGGACCGTTCCTTCTGAACTCACGGACGTCTTTCTGCGCGGCAGGGCGATCGTGTCTCAAGGATCGCTTGTCTCAGAGGCCCAAGGCCAAGTCATAGCCCGGCAGGATTGAGAGTAAACCAATGCCCATATTGCAGAACAGAATTGCGATTGTCACCGGCGCGAGTTCAGGCCTTGGCCGTGCCATAGCGCTTCGCTACGCCAAGGAGGGAGCGACAGTCGTCGTCGTTGATGTGATCGAGACGCCACTTGAGGGTGGGGAAACCACTTCAAATATGATCTGTGACGAAGGCGGAAAGGCCATCTTCATCAAGACCGACATCTCCAGCTGGGATGCTGTCGACAGGCTGATGGAAGAGACGGTCAAGCAGTTCGGTCGGCTCGACGTGATCGTCAACAACGCCGCCATATATACGTCAACCAACCTGCTTGAAACGACGCCAGATCAATGGGCCCGTGTTATCGGGGTCAATCTCACCGGTTTCTTTTATTGCTGCAAACGAGCTGCTCAGCAGTTTCTGAAGCAGGAACCGGTCAATGAGGTACGTGGCCGGATCATTAACATCTCGTCCCAGCACGGCATGGTCGCTTGCCCCGGAGACTTCCCCTACGGCGTCAGCAAGGGTGGCATTGTCCAGATGACCCGGCAGATCGCGGTGGACCACGCCGATAAGCTGATCGTCTGCAATGCGATCGCGCCGGGCAAGATCATCACAGGCAAACCCGGTGTCGCAAATGACCCGGATGGCCTCGCATACTCCCGGCAACGCACGCCTTGGCCACGGCTCGGCGTACCTGAGGACGTCGCCGGCGCTGCCCTGTTTCTCGCAAGTGATATGGCGAGCTACATCACAGGCATCAATCTCATGGTCGATGGCGGCTGGATGGCCGGTTAAAACAGGGCATTTTTCAACGAAGAACCGGCTTTGCCGGAAATGGAAAGGAAACACCTATGGATCTTGGAATTAAGGGGAAAACCGCGCTCGTTCTGGGCGCAGGCGGTGGCCTCGGCAGTGCGATTGCGAAATCATTGGCTATTGAAGGCAGCCAGGTTGCAGTGGTTGATATCAACAAGGAGGCCGCTGAGAAGACCGTGGCCGATATCCGGGCCATTGGCGGCTCAGCAATGGCGGTTGGCTGGGATCTCGGAGATCTTTCGGCGATAGAGCCAAATCTGTCCCTGATCGAACAGCAATTGAGATCGGTGGACATCTTGGTCAACATTACCGGCGGCCCACCGCCGACACTGGTTTCGGGTCAAAGCGCAGACAGCTGGCGGAAATATTTCGACAGCATGGTGCTTTCCGTGATCGCGATCAGTGACGCTGTTCTGCCAAAAATGCGGGAAAAGAAATGGGGCAGGATTATTACCTCGACCTCCTCTGGGGTCGTTGCTCCTATTCCCAATCTTGGCTTGTCGAACGCGTTGCGAATGTCACTCCTCGGTTGGTCAAAGACACTTGCCGGTGAAGTTGGGCGAGATGGCGTCACCGTGAACATCGTGCTACCTGGCCGTGTAGCAACGCAGCGGATCGCGTTTCTCGATGAGCAAAAAGCGAAACGTGAAGGAAAAGCAGTGGAAGAGGTGTCGGCCGCAAGTACAGCGTCTATTCCTGTTGGTCGGTACGGTGAACCGCAGGAATATGCGGACGTCGTGACATTTCTGGCAAGCGCTCGCGCCTCCTACCTTACGGGATCTGTCATACGCGTCGACGGCGGATTAATTACGAGCGTCTGAACGGAGATAGTGTAGGTCAAGAGTCAAGTGAGTCTTGGAGTCTAAAGAATATAGACACCGGCATCCCTGACTAGTGCGCGCGGTTACCAACGTCCCAGTCACCTGGGTCGTTGCCAATGTCTTTAAGCAGCGCTTTCAACTCGGTTGCCTTGCTTCAATCGCTTGCAATTTGGCAAACACCCCAAACAAGAGCCGTCTCAAACAATTACGCCCGATTCAAGCTGAAAGCGATACCGGTCTGCCCGAAAATACAGAATGACGTACTCGATCGGTTGTGCGTCTTCGACAAATGAACTCCGGCGGACAATCAGCACGGGGGCACCTGGGGCCACATGGAGATGATTTGCCATTTCTGCCTGGACGACTGCTGCCTCGATGTATTCTGAGGCGCGAACAACTTTTGCACCAAACTCGCGATGGAGCCATTCGTACAACGAACCTTCGTTGAGAGTCCTTATGGAGGGAGGAGGCTTATCTTGGAGGAATGTGGGTGAGAGCCACGATTCGGCAAAGCCAATTGGCGTTCCATCAGCCTTTAATAGTCGTCGCGATTGATAAATTGACGAGTTTACTTTTACGCCAAGCGCCTCTGCAACTTCGGCTGAGGCGCGAACTCGGCCGGCGAACAGTGTTTCATGCGACGGCGTGAACCCGCGACGCCGCATGTCATCAGAAAAGCCTAGCATCTCGTTGGCCGGCTGGTCGATTCGTGGGTTTAGGACGATCGAGCCTTTGCCGGATTTGCGAACAATCAGACCCTCCTGTTCAAGTCTGTCCAGGGCCGCGCGAGAAGTTGAACGGCTGATGCCGAAAACCTCATTCAACTGCGTCTCGGAGGGCAATGCGTCTCCGGGCTTGAAAATCCCGGTGGAAATAGCATCACGCAACCTCTCCGCAATCTGAAACCAGAGCGGAATAGGACTGGACTCGGCAAGCGGTTTGTTCCACATTGCAGTCATATCGTACGAACGTCATGACAATGCAAGCGGAGTTTATACAGGATCGTGTGCTGTCCAGACCATTCAACGCTCATTTCCCGACCTCACGAATAGGGCAATCACCAACTTCGGACTCTGCAGATTTATCGGACAAACCAACAAGTTAAAAGGCACCTTCACGCATGTCTGAACCTATAAATCTTCTATTTGCCGGTGAGTCCTGGATGACGCATAGCATACATGTGAAAGGTTTCGATTCTTTTGAAATGTCCTCCTATCATGAGGGCGGAACCGAAATGATCGCAGCCCTTCGCGATGCTGGCGTGGATGTGACATACCAGCCGAGCCATATTGCTGCAGACAGTTTTCCGACAAGCAAGGAAGAGCTCGATAAGTTCGACGTGGTGGTCCTCAGCGATATTGGCGCGAACACACTTCTTCTACCGGACCGCACAATCATACGATCGGAGCGATCAGGCAACCGGTTGCAGTTGCTTGCCGATTTTGTGCGCGGTGGTGGCGGTTTGCTGATGGTAGGCGGATATCTGACCTTTCAGGGCATCCAGGCCAAAGGTAATTACAAAGATAGCCCGGTCGAAGGGATTTTACCTGTTTCACTTCAGGCATCTGATGACAGGAGCGAACAGCCGCAGGGCATCCGGCCCGAGATTGTCGATACGGCACATCCTACGGTTGCAGGTCTGACCCAGTGGCCGCATTTTCTAGGATTCAATAAGTCTACCTTGCATCCCGATGCTCATCTTGTGGCGCGGTTTGACGACCAGCCCTTCATCGCAGTGCGTGAACCCGGCGCTGGGCGGAGCGCCATCTTTTCATCCGACTGTGGCCCCCACTGGGGTCCGCCGGAATTCGTAGCATGGGAAGGTTATCCCATACTCTGGCTTAATATCGTGAATTGGCTCGCCAAACGATAAGGAGCCCATCCACCAAAGAGAAGGAGCGTATCAAGCTTTCCAGAACCACCGTTCATCAATGTATCGCCATCAAGGCAAAGGGGAACCAAAGCATGTTGAAACGTTTACTCACCATTTTATCAATCGCCATTCTGCCTCCCGCATCTTCCGCATATGCAGAGGACGCCCAGCCCATCTCGCAGAAGACCTGTGCGCAACTCTTGGCGGATTACAAACAGCTCCCATTCACATCGGTTCTGCCGCTTGACGAAGGTCCGATTGCTATTGGTGGAGATACCAAAGATATTACCATCGGCTTCTCGCAGACTGCATTCAACCATCCCTGGCGTGTCTCGATGCTGGAGTCGCTCCAGGCTGAAGCCTGCCGCCACCCAAACGTCAAGCTTGTTATACTCGACGGCAACGTCGATGTCGCCAAGCAGAGCAACGATGTCCGCGATCTATTGGCCCGCGGTGTCAATGCCGTTCTGCTTAGCCCCGTAGAATCGGCTGCCCTTGTCCCGGCGGCGAGAGCCGTCCAAAGCGCCGGCATACCGCTTATCGTCATGGACCGCGATGTGCCAACGGACAAAACGCTGTTTATCGGCCAAAGCAATGTCACCATGGCGGAACAAGTCGCTGAGCACATGGCTAAGGATCTTGGCGGGAAAGGCAATATCGTTGTCATTACCGGCCTCAAGGGATCTTCTCCAGCTGTGGATCGTGATCAAGGCATGAAGAATGTCCTGGCAAAATATCCGGATATCAAAGTCCTGGCTGTTGGCGATGGCCAATGGATACGCGAACCGGCGGTACCCCTCATGGAGGATTTCCTGACGGCGCATTCGGATATCAACGCTGTCTTCTCCCACGCGGAGGAATCGTCTTGGGGCGCGCAGCTTGCGATTGCACGGGCAAAGCGCTGTGGCGATCACATCCGGCATTACACATTTGACGGTTCCAATGCCGGATTCAAATCCGTCAAAGCCGGAACCTTCAGCGCTGATGGAAACTATACCCCGTTTATAGCGGATGTCGGTCTCCGGGCGGCACTTTACAAACTGATGGGGAAGGAAATACCCGGCACGCAAGATTACGATATGCCCGGCAAGCGCCTTCAGTTACCGGATTCTCCGACAGTGGTGGCCGACAATGCCGATGAATGGATCGGTCGTGGCTGGGGCAACTTCGAGCCCACGCTTGATCCGTGCAAGTAACGCGAGACAGTCCTGGCCGGGATATGAATTCTGGCCAGACAACTTGTAGTGCTCGCTCACGCATAGTGCAGGACAATCGGAATGGACAAAATCCTTCTTGAAGCTGTAGCGCTGACGAAGGCGTTTGACGGAAATGTTGTACTTTCCGGCGTGGATTTTACGGTCCATGCCGGAGAAGTCCACGCTATCGTCGGTGAGAATGGCGCTGGAAAGTCGACACTGATCAAGACATTGGCGGGCGTTCACAGGCCTGACAGAGGAAAGTTGCTGATTGAGGGTGTTGAAACGACTCTTCGATCTCCTGGGGATGCGATTGCCCACGGTGTTGTTGTGATCCACCAGGAGTTGTCTCTCGCTCCGCATCTATCAGCGGAGGAGAATATTTTTCTTGGCCACTTTCCACACACAAGGTGGGGTTTGGTGGATCGCAGGCGCATACGGGAGCATACTAGGGAACTCTTGAAACGGTTGATGATCGATATCGATCCTGTACGTCCCGTCGGGGAACTTAGCATTGCACAGCAGCAGATGGTGGAGATTGCCAAGGCCATTTCCTTCCAGGCAAAAGTGCTCATTCTCGATGAACCGACCGCTGTCCTCGACGAAAGCATGGTGTCGACGCTATTTGACCTGGTGGCAAAACTAAAGACTGAGGGAATGGGTATTGTATTCATTTCGCATCACCTCGAGGAGATTTTTCGGATGGCTGACACGGTAACCGTATTGCGGGACGGGTCGCGAACCGGCGTCAGTAAGGTTTCAGCGATTGACCAGGATTGGCTGGTAGCCAGGATGATCGGGAGAGAATTTCCGATCCATGATGTACAGGTTCGCGAATTCGGCTCGCCCGCCCTCGAGGTTAGCCATCTCGGCGTTCAGGGCACTTTCGAAGACGTATCTTTCATCGCGCGCCAAGGCGAGATTGTGGGATTGGCAGGCCTCATCGGCGCGGGGCGAACCGAAGTAGCAAAGGCAGTGGCCGGGATAACCCGCCCGACATCCGGAACAATCAAGGTTTTCGGCAAAGCTGTGCGATTGCGCAGTCCAAATACTGCCGCCAGGTTTGGCATTTCCTATGTCAGCGAAGACAGAAAGACGCTTGGTCTCTTACCCAACAGATCTGTCCTGGAAAACGCGACCATTTCGAATCTTGCCCGCTTTCGCAAACTGGGCTTTTTAAACCGTTCATTGGAACGGAGCTACGTCAAAGGCGCCGTCAAGCGGCTTGACGTCCGCATGTCAGGCCCCGATGCGGAAATCCGCACTCTCAGCGGCGGAAACCAGCAGAAGGTTCTCATCGCCAGGGCCCTTGCCGTCGAACCACGTATTCTCATCTTCGATGAACCCACAAGAGGAGTCGATATCGGTGCAAAAAGCGAAATCTACAGCTTGATCAATGAATTGGTCAGGTCTGGCATGTGCGTCATCCTCATTTCATCTGAGATGGAGGAGATTCTGAGGCTGGCGGATCGGATCGTGGTTTTGCGTCGGGGCAGAGTTGCAGTCACCTTGTCGCGCGATGAAGCGAGTGAAAACAGAATCATGCGAGCGGCCGCTTTGGCCGAATGATCCATAACCGGAAGATTCAATTCAAATGCTGAACACTTCTTCGTCTTTCCAGACCTACTCCGTGTCAGCCGCCAGGATATGGCGGAGAGTAGGCGTATTGGCCGCCCTCATTATCCTTGTGATCGCGGCCTCTTTTCTCTCCGACAGGTTTCTGACACCGGCGAACCTTTTGAACATTCTGCGGCAGGTGGCCATTGTCGGCATTCTCGCGATTGGCATGACCTTCGTCATTTTGACGCGCGGGATTGATCTCTCGGTCGGATCTATCCTCGGACTGTCAGTTGTCATCTACGCAGGTCTTTTAGAAACTCACAGCATGGCGATTGCTATCCCGCTCGGACTTTTGGTGGCAATGGCCGCAGGTCTGGTCAATGGTCTGGGTGTCGCATCTGCTGGCATACCACCATTTATCATGACACTTGGAATGCTGTCTTTCGCACGTGGCCTAGCTTTTCTCTACACTGGCGGTACGCCCATCCCGATCCTCAACGAAGCCTTTTATGATCTTGGCAACGACTACCTGTTCGGTATCCCGATTCCGTCTCTCATTCTTCTGGCAATCCTTGCCGTTAGCGCAATAATTCTCTCCCTCACGGCATTCGGCCGCAGTGTCTACGCCATCGGGTCCAACGAAGAAGCAGCGAGACTGTCGGGTGTCCCGGTGCGCCTCTACAAGATCATCGTTTATGTCATAGCTGGCGGGGTTTCGGGATTGGCCGGGCTCGTTTATGCCTCACAGCTGAGCATCGGCACACCAATCGCAGGCCAAGGCTACGAACTGGATGCGATCGCCGCTGTTGTTGTCGGCGGCACCTCACTCTTTGGCGGCAAAGGCTCCGTCGGAGGCACGTTTCTTGGCACTTTGATTATCGGTGTTCTGGCAAACATCCTCAACCTTACGGGCGTCGACCCCTATGTACAGCAACTCTTCAAGGGTGCCCTAATTGTTGTTGCCGTTTATTTCATGTCTCGGTCTGGCCGGTCCTGATGCGAAATTCAAATCTCTCGTCCGAAGCGTCCATTGCAGAGCATTTGGCCAACCTTTCAGAAAAGTTGCGGGATATGCAGCCGGTCGTCGACGCCTACATCACCCCCGAAAGGATTGCTCGCTATCTGACGGCAATTGCTGAAACACCCGCACCCTCGACCGCAGCAACTGCCATGCGCGCGCCGGTCCTGCGTGAGCTCCTCAGGAACGACGGGGCATTGAAAGACGGGCAACTGGTTCTTGATTGCAACTTTCGCAATACAGCCAGCACGGTATTGATTGCAGGTGACCAGTCAGCGCCAAAGCCCCTATGGTATTTCGCACATATGGACACGATCAGTTACTTGACGCGACCGTTCGATGGACGCAGATTCCCGCTTGTTCCATTCTGCTACCATCTCACCATTAATGGAACACGGCAGGCACAAGCCTACCGTTACGATCTGCTGAACGAGCGTTACTTTGTCGTCGACGACGGCTGGATTGAGTCGGAATCAGGAAAGGCCTTTTTTAGGCCAAAGGATCAATCGACCCGTCTTCGACCAGGGGATCGCGTGGTTCCGGTAGCGCCATGCTTGCCGAACGAGGATGGGTATTGGACCGGGCATTTTGACAATGCCGGCGGAGTCTCCGCACTGGCAGTAGCCGCTCCACTCTTGGCCGAAGCCGGGGTCGATGCGCTGTTCGCTTTCCCGGATGAGGAAGAAGGACCGACGGGATCCGGTAATCAGGTCATGGGTAGGGGAGGATCGCGCATCATCGATCGACTTCCGTCTCCGGATCTGGCGATCATCGCCGATATGCAGCAGGCCGGTATGACCTTGAATACGGAAGAAATGTCCCCCGAGTCCCAGAATTCAGTACGCATAGGCGAGGGTGCAGTCCTCAGTGAATTCTCGAGTCTTGCCCGAGGCGCGGTGACGCCACCAAGTTTATATGCATTGGCGCGGCATTTAATCGATCTCTTGCCGGGACTGGGTACAAAGGTTCAAGAATCCAACAACATTTACACCTCACGTAGTGACGATATCAGCGTGATGCTAAAGACGCCCAATATTCTGCTCCTTGGATTCCCAGGCATCAATCGCCACTTCGATCTCGCTTCACCTCAGGCCGCTCTCTCGGACATCGTGGATCTATCCAAAGCCCTTGTCTATGCGGCAATGCTCCAGCCAGTTATCCGTCGTCTGAAGGACCGTGGAGGCCACGCATGATGAACGTTGTCACGATTGGCTGGCTGACAACGGACGATATTATCCTCGCCGACGGCACATGTTCGATGGCCGTGCAGGGCGGAGGCGCACTCTATTCCGCGGTGGGCGCTCACATATGGAGCGGAGGGGTTGGCATTCACTCAGTGGCCGGCAAGCCTTATTTTACTCAAACACGCAGGCTGATTGAAGAACGCGGGATTGACGCGTCAGGCATCGGTCAATGCCAAGGCAATGGCCTGGAATTGTGGTTGCTGCATGAGAGCGACATTCACAAACAGCAGGTACCAAAACTTTCCTCATCCAATGCTCTCGATCTTGATGAACAACGCGGGCCGCTACCGGAATCTTACGCCCGAGCGAGCGCGTTCCATATTGCTCCGCAGGGGCCCGCGAGTTCCATTTCCAATGCGAAAAAACTTGGCTCACTAAAAACCAAACCAATTTTGACGATGGACATTCTCTCCGACAATTTCATCGAATCTTCAATGTACCTTGAACTGGATTTCCTCTCCTATCTTACGGCCTTCTTGCCAAGCCAAGCGGAGATTGAGCGCATCTGGCAGCCATCCAGCCTTGAATCCTGGCTTCAGGAAAATGCTATTCGTTACAAATGTCATATGGTTGCCAAGCTTGGAGCGCGAGGGTCACTTGTGTGTGAGGCTCGAACGGGAACTCTTACCCACGTGCCCGCACTTCCCGTCAAGGTCCGGGACACTACCGGGGCTGGAGACGGTTATTGCGGTGGATTTATCGCAGGATTGGCTGCGGGCAAGTCTCCCGTCGGCTGCGCGGCAATGGCGACTGTCTCCTCATCCTACATCGTGGAAGCATTTGGTGCGCTGGCAACCAAGCAACCAACAGCCGACGAGAAACTGACAAGGCTGCAAATAGTGGAGGCAGCAATACGCCCGCTGTCTTCCGACGGCAGTCGATCATGAACTCAGTGAATTGGAAGCAAGATGCTTATCTCGGAACAACGATCATCCCACCTCGACAAAATTTTCAAGATCAGAAAGCCATTGATCGGGGACATACATCTTTTGCCTCTTCCTGGAACCCCGCGATATGCAAATGAAACGATGGAGGCAATTATCAGTCGGGCCTTGAGCGATGCAGATGCCTTCGTTGCGGGTGGTATGGACGGCATCATTATAGAGAACCACGGCGATATTCCGTTCCTGAAACCAGATGAAATCGGCCCGGAAATCATCGCGGCAATGACGGTGATTACAGATAGAGTGGCGCGCAATGTTGGCGTTCCTGTGGGCATAAATCTTCTCGCCAATGGTTCGATTGGATCGCTTGCGATCGCGAAAGCCAGCGGGGCTAAATTTGTCCGCGTCAACCAGTGGGTAAATGCCTATGTCAGCAACGAGGGTATTGTCGAAGGAGAAAGCGCGAAGGCGATGCGTTACCGCAAACAGATCGACGCGCAGGACGTTGCCATTTTTGCAGATGTGCATGTGAAACACGGATCGCATGCCATCGTCGGCGATCGTTCGATAGGTGAGCAGGCCGCTGACGCGGAGTTCTACGGTGCGGATGTAACAATTGCCACTGGAAATCGTACTGGAGACTCTGTGCCCGACACCGAAATCTCTGCAGTGCGCAGCGGAACACGGCTACCCGTGATTGCGGGAAGCGGGATTACGGCAGGCAATGCTGGCGAACTCTTGCGTAAACTTGACGGCGCGATCGTTGGTTCAAGTCTCAAGTTCGATGGTGTCTGGTGGAACGCCGTTGAGATCGAGCGGGTCCGCAGGCTGGTGGAGCAAGTCAGGCCTTTGCGCGACAATGCCGACTGATGATGAGCGATGAGGAATTACGGACATGGCGGCTTCCGATCTGACAGAGCTCTACGCAAGAAGCGATGCGCTTGAACTCGCGATGCTGGTGCGCCAGCGTCAGGTTACTCCAGTGGAACTATTGGACACCGCGATCGCTATTGTCGAGGCGCTAAATCCGCGGCTCAACGCAATGGTAATCGAAACCTTCGATTTGGCACGTAAGGCAGCCTTAACTCCACCTGTAGGATCGTTCGGTGGCGTCCCGTTCTTTTTGAAGAATATTGGATCTATGTGGCGTGGAACAAGTCTGACGAACGGACTTAGTTACATGCGGGATTTCGTCTGCGATCATGATTCAGATATGGTCAGCCGGATCAAAGCCGCCGGTTTTCTGCTGCTCGGTCGCACCAATGCGCCGGAGGGGGGCTGGTCCATTGGAACAGAACCGCGGCTGTACGGACCTACACTAAATCCGTGGAATCCAGAGATAACACCGGGAGGTTCGAGCGGGGGGGCAGGAGCTGCTGTTGCCGCCCGCATGGTGCCACTCGCAGAGGCATCGGATGGCGGCGGCTCCATTCGCGTGCCGGCATCATGCTGTGGGCTCGTCGGTTTGAAGCCCTCACGGGGGCGCATCACGTATGGTCCCGAAACCGTTGATCTTTGGCACGGTAGCATTGCAACATTATGCGTAACACGCACGGTCCGTGACACAGCTGCTTACCTTGATAGTGTTGCCGGCTCGGTGCCTGGAGATCCGTATATAGTACCCATGCCCACAAGCCCGTGGTTGAGCCAGCTGGCGATTCCACCCAAAGGGTTGCGTATTGGTTATGCACTCAAGCAGCCTTGGGGGGAGCCATACGCTCCCGAGGTTATGGACTCCCTTCAAGCAACGCTTCGCTTATGCGCAAATCTCGGTCACCACGTGGAACAACACGAACTGTCAGTCTCCCTCGAAGCGGCTTGGCTGCATTACAATGTCATCAATGCCGTGGAAACTGCGGCCGATTTCGATAGACTAGCAGGCGTCAGCGGCAGACCGGTGGAACAACAGGAACTTGCCCCCTTCAATTGGTCCTTATTACAATACGGTCGATCTCTCTCTGCAATCGACTATGCTCATGGTATCGCGGCTGTCAGAAAAGCGAGTCAAGAAATCGCGAAAGACCTTGCTGCGTACGATGTCTTCATCACCCCAACTTTAACTCAGACTCCACGTCCTGTCGGTTATTGGTCGATGGAAGACGGTGATCTCAAACGATATTTACATCGTTGGTCCGATGCCGGCTATCTGTTTGGGTTCAACATGTCCGGTCTGCCCGCCATGTCAGTCCCGGTGGGCGAAACGCAGAGCGGAATTCCTGTCGGGGTGCAATTGGTCGGGCGTTACGGAGATGAAGCCACTCTGCTGCGGCTTGCTCATACTATGGAACAAGAATTGCATTGGGATAAACGTCGGCCTCCCACATGTGCCGCATAGCTTTTTTGGCCACCTTGGAAGCGAAGTCAAATTTCACCTTTTGATGAGCTTCGGAGACAATCAAGGCGCTGTAGCATTCAGGCATGAGCCTGCGATCCAGGCTACACTTCATCGTTTGCCGCCTAGCCTTTTAAAGGTCACTTCACGAGAATGTTTGAAGGGTATCGCGAGCATCTGTGAGCATTTTTCGGTGTCGATGGACCAAGCCTCGGCACTAATCGATTCCCACTTGACAAGAATTGCTTGCCCGTATTTTAATCGTGCCTGCAGATTGAGCATAGCTTCTGCAATCACATGACTTTCGATAGTCGACGGGCAGTTTCGCCCCATGACGCCCCGTCCTTGATGGGAGCAAGCGTCGTGGGGTTTTTGGTATTGGCAGGTTAATGGACGCTGTGAAGATCGGCATTCTCTATTCGACAACCGGGCCTTACGGGGCAATAGGACGCGAGTCGCGCGACGGTGCCGAATTTGCTATCGAAGAGTTGCGCGTTGCGTATCGTAATACGATCCGGCCGGTTTTTATCGATCCTCATGGCAATATCCCGGAATATCTCGAAGGCGCGCGTTCGATGCTGCGCGATTCCGGATGTCGCCACATTGTTGGAACGATCACGTCTTTGGCGCGCAAGGAAGTCATACCGCTAGTGGAAAAACACGACGGTCTGCTCTGGTACATGTGCCCCTATGAAGGGTTCGAAGCCAACGAGAATGTGATCTATACCGGCGCTTGCCCCAATCAGCACCTTATTCCCTTATTCGAATACCTCCTCCCCCGCTATGGCAAGCGGCCTTATCTCGTCGGCGCCAATTATGTTTGGGGTTGGGAGATGAATAGGCTTTCGCGTGAACTTATAAACGAGGCGGGCGGTGAGATCCTCGGTGAGCGTTATTTGCCGTTCGAGGAAACGGCAGCTGAACGCATCATTAATGACATCGAACAACGCAGGCCAAGTTTCGTCCTTAGTAATCTCATCGGTCCGGCAAGCTATGCTTTCCTGAAAGCTTTCAAGCAGCTTGGAGATCGCGACCCGGCCTTCAAGCCCGAGAACTGCCCCGTTGTCAGTTGCGATCTGACGGAATGCGAACTCGGCGAGGTCGGTCGCGGCGTTGCTACGGGACAATTGTCGGCAGCTTCATACTTCGACAGCCTTAATTCGCCCGAAAATCTGGCGTTCAAGGCGCGCCTCGCAAAGCGCTTCGGGACGGAGCGGCGCATCTCCAATTTCTTCGCCAGCGCATATTCGGCTGTAAAAATGTGCGGCGAAGCCATTCTGGCCTCCGGAACGGACGACCCGCAAATCGTTCGTCGCCGATTGTCGGGAGCGCCCCTGTCGACCGTGCATGGCAATATTCGCATCGACGCTGAAACCAACCATGCAGCGCTGCCATTTCATCTTGGCCGCATCACCGTTGATAACGGTTTCGATATCATCGCATCACGGCCCGCAATTGCTGCTGATCCCTATCTAACCGGACGCCGTAGGCGCTCCGCACCAAAATTGCGGATCGTATCATGAAGGAGACGCCGAACTTCACCGGTTGGCGGGTTACCGTCCTGCATCGTTCCGACGCCACGACGGAGCGACTGACGCGTCAATTGAAGCTCTTAGGTTTCCACGTGACAATCCAATGGATACCTCTCGATGCCGATGAACTGCCAGACGTAATTCTGGTTGATGCGGATCAGGGATGGAGCGACCTTCTGCCTTGGAGCGGTGCCAGCGCTCCCCGGCCAGTTGTCGCACTTCTCGGATCGGAAGCGCCGGGCCGCATCGCCTGGCTCATGGAACATGGCTCTTGCACGATCATATCCAAGCCGATCACCGCGTCGGCCATCTATCCTGCACTGGTTATGGCAGTAAGCATCCACAAGGAGCGTGAAGCGGTTCGCAACAGACTGCTGCACCTCGAAGAGCGTATTCGCCTCCGCCCATTGGTTCATGCTGCGGTACAGAAAATCATGGCGGTCCGCCAGATTGACGAAGAGCATGCCTACAGCATCTTGCGCAACTGCGCGATGCAGAAAAGGCTTCCGATGGAACAGGTCGCTGCCTCGATTGTCGGTGGCGCAGAACCCCTGCCGGAGGCCGGTTGATGCGCGTGGTGAAGGCCATGTTGCGTCAGCCGTCAGCGCTTTTCGGGCTAATCGTCGTTGTGGTGGTTGTGGTAATGGCAATCGCAGCGCCCCTTATCGCTCCCTATAGTCCCGATAATCAGATGTTCGACGGGCTGACGCTTGAAGGGGCTCCCATGCCGCCAAGCGACCAGTTTCTGCTTGGAACAGATACGTTGGGGCGCGATCTGTTTTCGCGGCTGCTTTTCGGTGCTCGCACTTCCTTGGTCATCGGTCTCGTCGCCAACGGAATCGCCGTCGCGATCGGATTGGTCATTGGCATTCTCTCTGGGTATTTGCGCGGCTTCGTTGGCGGGCTGCTCATGCGCTTCACAGATTTGATGATGGCGTTTCCCGCCCTTCTTCTCGCTATCGTACTGGCGGCGCTGCTTCGACCCAGCCTGTGGATCGTCGCGATGGTTATCGCGCTGGTGAACTGGGTGCAGGTGGCGCGCATCGTCTATACGGAAACACGAGGCCTGGTCGAACGGGATTTCATACTCGCGGAACGTTCGCTCGGCGCCGGACATTTCCGCATCTTGTTCATGCATATTCTCCCGCATCTGATGCCGACAGCAATTGTCTGGGGAACACTCGGCATAGCGACAACGGTGCTTCTGGAAGCGACGTTGTCATTTCTTGGCATCGGGGTGCAGCCGCCGCAGCCGTCCTGGGGCAATATCATCTTCGAAAGCCAAAGCTATTTCCAGGCGGCGCCATGGCTCGTGTTTTTTCCCGGTGCAATCATCCTTTTGACGGCGCTATCGTTCAATCTCGTCGGTGATGCGTTGCGCGACATTCTCGATCCGACGCAGAGGGGGCGTGGCTGATATGGCCCTTCTTATCCTGCGCCGCCTCGTGCAAACCGCTCTGATCTTGCTTGGTGTGGCGGCAATCACCTTCCTGCTGCTTTATGCCCTGCCAGCTGACCCGGCACGGATGATTGCAGGCCGCAGTGCGACGGCGCAGACGGTTGCCAATATCCGCCGCGAACTTGGTCTCGACCAACCGCTGCTGGTTCAGTTCTGGGCCTATCTCCAGGGTATCCTGCACGGCGATCTTGGCCGCTCCTATGCGCAGAAGACAGATGTTGGCGCTCTAATCGCAGCCCGTATCCCAGCCACACTTGCTTTGATGGCGGCGGGAATTCTGGTCGAAGTCGTTCTTGGCCTCACGTTCGGCATCATTGCGGCGCTCCGCCGAGGTGGAGCCGTCGACAAAGTTGTCATGATGGCGTCGTTTGTTGGCGTTTCCGCTCCCCAATTCGTTGTTGCCCTGCTTCTTCTTTATGTTTTCGCGGTCATGCTTGGCTGGTTCCCGATGAGCGGTTTCGGCACGCCAGCCCATGTGGTTTTGCCGGCGGCGACGCTCGGTATTCTTGGTGCGGGATGGTACGCCCGCATGGTGCGCTCGGCCATGATCGACGTTCTCAATCAGGATTACGTCAGGACCGCCCGCGCCAAGGGTCTATCGTCCGCGCGGATTATCCTGCGGCACGCCCTTCCCAACGCCATGCTCCCCATCATTGCGATGATCGGGATCGATATCGGCCAATTCATGGGTGGCGTCGTCGTCGTCGAGGCGGTTTACGGTTGGCCCGGTATCGGCCAACTCGCCTGGCAGGCGATCCAGCAGGTCGACATCCCGATCATCATGGGTGTGACGTTGGTTTCGGCGCTGGCCATCGTTCTCGGCAATCTCGTGGCGGACATTATTGCACCGCTTATCGATCCACGCATTCGTGCACGCTGATTCCAACAACCAAAAAGGGGAAACAATATGTTCAAAAGCTGGCTTAGAAACACAACAATTGCGACGGTAGTGGCACTAACGCCGCTGCCTTCGTTTGCACAGGACACGCCGCAACAAGGTGGCGATATCATTGTTACCTATAAGGATGACATCGCCACCCTTGATCCAGCGATCGGTTACGACTGGGTCAACTGGTCGATGATCAAGAGCCTTTATTCCCGGCTGATGGATTATGAACCAGGGACGGCCAATCTGATTCCATCGCTCGCCGAGACGTTCGGAGTTTCGGATGATGGCCTCACTTATACGTTCAAACTTCGCAAGGGTGTGAAATTTACAAACGGCCGCGAAGTCGTGGCCTCCGACGTGAAATATTCAATCGAGCGGGCTGTAAATCCAAAGACTCAAGGACCCGGCGCTGGTTTCTTCGGGTCGATCAAGGGGTATGAGGACGTCACAGGTGGCAAGACGACCACATTGGACGGTATTGCGGCGCCCGACGACGCGACTGTCATCTTCCACCTGTCCCGTCCTGACGCGACCTTCCTTCACGTCCTTGCAATCAATTTTGCTTCCGTTGTTCCGCACGAAGCAGTCGAGGCAGCGGGTGGCGACTTTGGCAAGAATCCGGTCGGTTCTGGTACCTTTGTCCTCAAGGATTGGACAATTGGTCAGCACCTCGTCTTTGAACGCAATCCGGATTATTTCGTGAAGGACATGCCGCACATCGACAAGTTCACTGTCGAAGTGGGACAAGAACCACTTGTGGCGCTGCTACGGCTGCAGAAGGGCGAAGTCGATATCGCCGGCGATGGCATACCTCCGGCAAAGTTTCTCGAGATCAAGAACTCTGCCGATGGTCCGAAGATGATCGTCGATGGCCAACAACTTCAGACCGGCTACATTACGCTGAACACGAAGGTGAAGCCCCTCGACAATCTTAAGGTTCGCCAAGCGCTCAACATGGCAATCAATAAGGATCGCATCACGCGTATCCTGAACGGCCGTGCGACGGCGGCGAACCAGCCGCTTCCGCCACTAATGCCGGGCTATGACAAGAGCTTTACCGGCTATGCCTATGATGTTGAAAAGGCCAAAGCGCTGCTGGCGGAGGCAGGGTTCCCAGCCGGTTTCGAAACCGTGCTCTACTCCACCAACACAGATCCACAGCCCCGTATAGCGCAGGCGATTCAGCAAGATTTGGCGGCTGTCGGCGTGAAGGCGGAAGTTCGCGCGCTGGCGCAAGCGAATGTTATTGCTGCAGGCGGGACCGAGGGTGAAGCACCCATGATCTGGTCTGGTGGCATGGCGTGGATCGCGGACTTTCCGGACCCGTCGAATTTCTATGGACCAATCCTCGGCTGCTCCGGCGCTGTAGCCGGTGGCTGGAATTGGTCTTGGTATTGCAATCAGGATATCGACAAGCGGGCGGTCGCTGCGGATTCGATGTCTGACCCGGCTAAGGTGGCCGAACGCTCAGCCACGTGGGGCAAGATATTCACAGACATCATGGCCGATGCTCCATGGATTCCGCTTATCAACGAGCGCCGCGTCGTTGCCAAGTCGCTACGCATGGGTGGTGCCGACAATATCTATATCGATCCAACCCGCGTCATCAATTACGACGCCATCTACGTGAAGCAGTAATCGCCTTCGTGTGATCCCCGGGGCGTAAAACGTCCCGGGGAATGATATTCAATTTTCTGGAGAGCTGCCATGTGCGTTACGTGCACCCATACCATCCATCGCGCGAGACATCATTTCGGCTGGAACCGCGACTTCGAGCCTGCGCTTGTCGCCAAGGCGGGCGAGACGATCCATTTCGAATGTCTGGACTCCTCCGGTGGACAACTCGGCAAGGGTGCGACGCTTGAAACCCTTTCCAATCTCGACTTCGGCAAGATCAATCCTGTTACGGGTCCAGTCTACGTGGAGGGTGCCAAACCCGGTGATGCGCTGAAGGTCACACTCCGCCGCTTCGTGCCTTCAGGCGTCGGCTGGACGGCTAATATTCCAGGATTCGGCCTGCTTGCGGATCAGTTTGCAGAACCGGCTTTGCATATGTGGACCTACGACCCGGTCGCCATGACACCTTCGCTTTATGGTCCGGGCGGACGCGTTCCCTTGAAGCCCTTTGCCGGTACGATCGGTGTTGCTCCTGGGGAACCGGGATTGCACTCGGTGGTGCCACCGCGGCAGGTCGGTGGCAATATGGATATCCGCGATCTGACGGCGGGCGTAACGCTATATCTTCCGGTGGAAGTCGAAGGCGCGCTGTTTTCCATTGGCGACACGCATGCAGCGCAGGGCGATGGCGAAGTTTGCGGAACGGCCATCGAAAGCCAGATGGAGGTCGAAGCCACCATCGAACTCGTTAAGGACGCCCGGCTGAAAAGTCCAAGGTTTACGACGACAGAGCCCGTCACCCGCCATCTCGATGGTGCGGGCTATGAGGTGACGACAGGTGTTGGGCCCGATCTTATGACAGGCGCCCGCGAAAGCCTGATGCGTATGATCGATCTGCTTGGGGCTGAGCATGGTATGAGCCCGATCGATGCCTACCTGCTCTGCTCGGTCTGCGGCGATCTGCGGATCAGCGAGATCGTTGACGCGCCCAACTGGGTGGTTTCGTTCTACTTCCCGAGGATAGTGTTCGCGTGAAACTTGTTACACCGATATCGGTGCCAGTCCTGTCAGTACGAGATCTGTGTGTGGATGCTCGCACGCCGGAAGGCAGGCGGCATGTTCTTCAGGACGTCAGTTTTGATCTCAATCTCGGCGAGACCTTGTGTATCGCCGGGGAGTCGGGATCCGGCAAATCCGTAACGTCGCTGTCAATCATGCAACTATTACCCAACGCATCCCTGCAGATTGCATCAGGCAGCATCAAGCTCGGCGATCGCGAGCTGACCAAGCTATCCAATCGTGCAATGCGGAGCATACGCGGCGGCGATATGGCCATGGTCTTTCAGGAACCGATGACGTCGCTCAATCCTGTGCTTTCAATCGGAACGCAACTCATCGAAGCGATCCGTGAGCATCAGGCAATCGAAGGTGGCAAGGCCGAAGCGATAGCCAGGCAAATGCTCGACGCAGTCCACATCACCGAGCCCGGCCGTCGCCTGACGCAATATCCGCACGAACTCTCCGGTGGCATGCGCCAACGGGTCATGATAGCGATGGCTCTTTCATGCAGACCGAAGGTCCTGATTGCCGACGAGCCGACGACGGCGCTCGATGTCACCGTACAGGCGCAAATCCTCAAACTGATGCGGGAATTGAAGCGGGAATTCGGGGCGTCGATCATCCTGATAACCCATGATATGGGCGTGGTCGCCGAGATGGCTGACCGTGTTGCGATCATGCAGAACGGGCGGATCATTGAACAAGGCAGTGCCTTGACGGTCTTCGAGCGTCCGACGGAGCTCTATACGAGACAGTTGCTTGCCGCCGTCCCTCGCCTTGGTGCCCATGCCGGGACGGACGGACCACCTCGCATCGGTTCTGAAGTTGCGCGCGGGGAGGTGCCAGATCGTTCGCCAGTCCTCCTTGTGCGCAATCTCAACGTTACTTATGGAAATCCGACCCGTTGGCTGTTCAAGGGCATGCCACCTATTTCCGCTGTTACAGATGTATCATTCGAGCTTCGTCCGGGCGACACGCTCGGCCTTGTTGGTGAAAGCGGCTCGGGCAAATCGACGACCGGCAAGGCCGTGCTCGGCCTGATCCCATTCACGGGTGATGTGGTGATCGATGGAAAGAATATTGGCGGGCTGAGCGCACGCCAGATGCAGCCCATCCGACGCTCGGCGCAGATGATCTTTCAGGACCCTTATGCCTCGCTGGATCCGCGTATGGCTGTGGGGGCTGCGATAGCGGAACCGCTGATCATTCACGGTCTCGCCAACAAGGGCGAGCGAGACGATCGTATCGCCGAACTGCTCCGCCGTGTCGGCCTACAGACTGACGCCGCCAGCCGCTATCCACACGAGTTTTCCGGTGGTCAGCGCCAGCGCATCTGCATTGCGCGCGCTCTTGCCTTGGAGCCAAAGCTCATCGTTGCAGACGAGAGCGTGGCCGCGCTCGATGTTTCAGTGCGGGCTCGCGTTCTCGATCTGATGCTCGAATTGCAGGAAACGATGGGGTTGGCCTACCTCTTCATCTCGCATGACATGGCCGTGATTGAGCGTATGTCCCATAACGTCGTCGTCATGAGAGCAGGACGGATAGTCGAGATGGGCACGCGACGCGAGGTTTTCGAATCGCCAAAGGACGAATACACCCGCGCGCTGATGGCTGCCGTTCCCATTCCCGATCCGCGTGCCCGAAAGATAGTCTGAACTTACGTAGAGTGTGTGGACAATTAGGATTGAACGAAGCCGCTTGCGCGGCATTTGGAGAGCAGGATTTTGCGAAGAATTAGGTTGTTTGCCCAAGGTTCAAAACAGGAGTTGACGACGATAGTTTTCACCCGTTGCGCCGGCGCATGATCGATGACATGACGAGTCGCAATCTTTCGCCCGCGACGCAACGATCGTATTTGCATGCGAGACGAAGTTCTCGCGCTATTTCGGGCGATCGCCAAACCGTCTTGGACGTGCAATCAACTTGCTTTTCGTCACCCGACCTGAACGAGGTGTTCGTTTGACACCTCACAATATTTGCGGACCGGCGGCAAATAGTCGATGGACCGAACAGGGTTTTCAGTTTATCGGCCGCAACGTCGCACTTGATCGCGGGGCGCGCGGGATCGGGCACGGGCACCGCAGCCGTCAGCTTTTTCGTATAGTCGTGCTCTGAGACGTCCATATTCGGCTTTCCAATTACAAACGTTCTTTCTGAATGCCGTGCTTGCGGCACAGATCGGCTGTCTTTGTCCCAGCCTCCTGCTCCCGCAAAATTACGATGATACGCTCTCTTCCGTAAATCTTTGCTTCTTCATCGTCCGTCCTTCGTCAGGTCGGACTCTAATAAATTCTGGAGGAAATTCCCAGTGGCAGGTCAGGTTCGTATTTCACACCTGTCCCGCCTGATCATCATTTATATTTCACGAATGTCTTTCGATGAGTTCGCTGAGAAGCCCCCCGGTTACGGTCTCGTGGCGACCGAGATCGCGGACACTGCTCATATGATTAGAATTTACGATCGTTTCCCTGGAAACGTTCAATCCCTGTCGCTGTAACGACGCCGTGAAGGCATCCGCCTGCTGATGAAACGGTGGTGTTTCCTCGCTGCCCACGGCCACGACCAAGTTTGTGTGAACGTCATGAGAATGCGACAAAGGCGAGAAGGCGGCGACTTCCTGGTCGGTAAGGCCGATTTCAGCCTGAAGAAACGATTGCTGCAGTGGTTTCAGATCGTAGATACCACCAAGCAGCAGAGCCGCCGCAATGCCAGAACTCTCGGCCTGCTTTTGGAACAGAAAGCTTGCGAGATGTGCGCCAGCTGAGTGGCCGCTAACAGTCAACCGCGATGCGTCGCCCCCATAGCGCGCGATATGGTCACGCACCCACTGCCTGGCTCGTCGAACCTGATCAACCAGCACTTCTAACCGGACATGCGGCATCAATGCGTAGTCCAAGATGACGGCGATGGCACCCGCGCGGGTGATGGTATCGGCAACGTAGGAATAGTCTCGTTTGGAAAACATCCGCCAGTAGCCGCCGTGGATGAAGATATGCACCGGCCGCGCTTGCCGAGGTCCTTCCGGAAAGAAGATGTCCAGGGTTTCGCTTTCGTCGCTTCCATAGGCGATATCCGCGAGCATTGGCAGTGTATGGCGGGTGGCAGAGCTTGCAGCGACGATCTCGGCGATGATCGTGTCGAAGTCCTGCACATGAGCGCGGATGCGAAACGGGTCGGTTTCCAATGATTGTTCCACCGCTCTAAAAACTCGCTGCAATATATTTGGCTTCCATGAATTCAGCAATTCCGTGGTGCTGTCCACCCTCGCGGCCAAGCCCACTTTGCTTGACGCCGCCGAACGGTGCGGCTGGGTCAGATACCAACCCCCGGTTCAAGGCGATCATGCCGGCTTCAAGGCGGGAGGAGACACGTAACCCCCGGGCAATATCGCGGGTGTAGACGTATGCGGCAAGTCCGTATTCGGTATCGTTAGCCTGAATGATTGCCTCGTCTTCCGTTTCGAATCGATAGAGAGGTGCAACGGGTCCAAAAATTTCCTCGTGTGCCATATCGGCGTCGGCCGGAACGTCCGCGAGCACCGTTGGCGGGTAGAAGAAACCGGTGCGTATGGGCGACTCTCCGCCGCAGAGGACGCGCGCCCCTCTGCCCTTTGCGTCATTGACCAGTCGGTCGATCTTCTCCACCGCCTTTTGCGTAATCATTGGACCGCACTCGGTCAGGGGATCGATCCCTGCGCCAACATTGAGCGCTTCCATCCGCTTTGTGATCGCCTCCGCAAATGCGTTGTAGATACCAGACTGGACATAAAGTCGGTTCGCTGCCGTACAAGCTTCGCCGGCATTCCGCATCTTTGCGACCATCGCGCCATCGATTGCAGCATCCAGGTCTGCGTCGTCGAACACAATGAACGGTGCGTTGCCACCGAGTTCCATCGAGCAAGAGACCACGTGCTTGGCCGCTTCTGCAAGGAGGAGACGTCCGACACCAGTCGACCCTGTAAATGAGAGCTTCCTTACACGCGGATCCGCAAGAACCGCAGCGCTGAATGGGGCTGGCTCGGTAGTCGTCAGGACATTGATGACCCCTGGGGGTACGCCGGCTTCCTCGTAAATGGAAGCAAGCGCGTAGGCCGTCAGCGGCGTCTCGCTGGCAGGCTTGAGGATCACAGTGCAACCAGCCGCCAATGCGGGTGCAATCTTGCGTGTTGCCATCGCTGCGGGAAAATTCCACGGGGTGATCAGGAGGCATATCCCTATTGGTTGATAATCCACAATGATCCGGTTCGCACCGGATGGCGCGATACCGAACTCGCCAGTAATGCGCACGGCCTCCTCGGCATTCCAGCGAAAGAATTCGGCCGCGTAGGAAACTTCACTGCGGGCGTCACGGAGAGCCTTGCCATTCTCCATGGAAATCAGGGTGGCCAGCTCCTCGGCGCGCTCTGTCATCAGTTCAAAACAGCGGCGCAGGATCTCGGATCGTTTTCGAGGTGAAGTCGCGCTCCACGCTGGGGCTGCAACGGACGCCGCGTCGACGCTTGCGCGAGCATCCTCGATGGTGGCGTCGGGAACCGTTGCAAGGACGGTGCCGGTGGAAGGATCGATAACGTCGATCTCACGTCCATTCTGCGCAGGCCGCCAAACTCCATCGATATAAAGGCCGCGAGCGGCAGCCTGAAGGTTTGGCAGTTGGCGATTGGGAAGAGGCATCTGTTGTGCAAGGTTCATTTTAATCCTCGGGTTTAGACTGCGGAAGCGGCCAGGTCGCCGTCGTAGGCTGCTTGAACGAGTCGCTTCATCGTATCGAGATCAAACGATCTCGGGTTGTTTTTGATCAATCTGTCGATGCCAAGCGCCTGCTCTGCGGTCCACTCAAGCTTGTCGGCGGACAGCCCGAGTTCTGCGAGCGTTCCAGTAATGCCGATGGCGGCAAAGAGCCTGCGGATCTCTTCAATTGCGGACTTGGCCATTCGTTCGGTGGCCTCCTCCCATGGCCCGAGGCCAAGGGCAGAACCGATCTGCGCCATTTCGGCCGCTGAGACGGATCGGTTGTAGTTCATCACATAGGGCATCATAGTCGCGACACCGAGCCCATGAGCGGTATGGGTCAGGGCGCCCGCCGGGTATTGAATGGCGTGGGCAGCTGCGGTGCCTGCGGTGCCAAATGCACAGCCTGCTGCCAATGCTCCCATCATCACATCGGCCCTGGCATTTTCGTCGGAGCCGTCCCTGTAAGCCGCTTCCAGACTGCGGCCGAGGAGGGTGATGGCAAGCAAAGCGAAATGATCCGTCAGCGCACTCTTGCCGATGAACACGTGGTTTTGCGCCAAGTTGGGATCAGCTCCGCGTCGTTTAGCAGTGAAGGCCTCGATCGCATGTGTTAAGGCATCGGCTCCGGCGATGGCGGTTAGTCCTGGCGGGCACGACATTGTCAGTTCGGGGTCGCAGATAGCAGCTGCGGCAATGAGATAGGGACTGGATATGCCGACCTTGAGTGTCCTGTCGGGGTCAGATATCACCGCAACCGGTGTGACTTCCGACCCGGTTCCCGCCGTCGTCGGAACGGCGATGACAGGCAACGTCGGGCCTGGCACCTTGAATTCCCCGTAAAACTCCGGAAGACTGCCGCCGTGGCTCAAAAGAAGTGCGGCACATTTTGCCATGTCAAGACAACTTCCGCCGCCAATGCCGATCACCATATCTGGCGCGAAAGGTCGCGCTTCCTGCACGCAAACAGCGACGGAATCGCGCGGAACGTCCGGGAGGACCCGGTCGTGCACCATGGTTTCAATTGACGCATTCCTTAGTGCGGCAAGGATCTCGCTGAATACCGGGGTTCCTGCGAACCGCTCGTCCGTACATATGAGCGCCCGCCTGCCAAGTCGCGCAGCGATGGTGGGCAAAGCGTGGCGCTGTCCCTTGCCGAACAGGATTTCTTTAGGAAGCCGGATGGCTGCAAAGAGGGTCATCGTCAATGTCCTTTGGCAGAGAATTTA
Source organism: Phyllobacterium sp. 1468 (assembly GCF_031455525.1). Taxonomy (NCBI): domain Bacteria; kingdom Pseudomonadati; phylum Pseudomonadota; class Alphaproteobacteria; order Hyphomicrobiales; family Phyllobacteriaceae; genus Phyllobacterium; species Phyllobacterium sp. 1468. The sequence goes on from NZ_JAVDSX010000005.1 coordinate 415,917, forward strand.
TCGAAAGATGCCGGTCGCAACGGTTGTCTTGCGCGCGGCCTGAGCTTGAAGTCATTTCACACGGCTTAAACTTGGGGATTGAATCCCCCGCAGCGAAACGGGCCTGAGCGCTGCGGTCTTTGAAGCCAAGCGCGCGATCAGATCAGGCCAGATCGATCCCTCGGGTCGGACCCGGATCTGGTTGCAAGAAACTACTCGTGTCGTGCGACGGCTTGGCTTCTGGCATGTTGCAATTCGTAAATCCGACAGCGCCATGAACGAGCCGCTGCAACCGGAAATATGATGTGCGCCAGCGCATACCGATCCTCTTGTAACTTCGAGAGGCATTAGACCAACAATCTCCACGCGAAAGCTCCCGATATAAAATCCTATAGGATATAGTATTGCATATCGTTCAGCATCGTGTTAGCAACGGGTCATGTCAAGAGGCTAAAAATGCAAAACCGAAAATCAATAAATCTAACCGACACGCCGGATCCGAGTGGGTTTATTCAGCGCGCCAACAGCTTGTCGGGTAGCGTTTACGACGCTATTTTCGCCCAGTTGATGTCCTTGAAGATAGCGCCGGGATCGCGCATTACAGTCGACAATCTTGTTAGAGAGCTGAATGTTTCGCAAACGCCGATTCGAGAAGCACTCGGCCGCCTTGAAGGTGAGGGGCTGGTCGTAAAGACGCACCTGATTGGATACAGCGCGGCACCACAAATCGCCCGGCGGAGGTTTGACGAGCTTTACCAACTCCGCTTGCTGCTGGAGCCGGACAGTGCCGCGCGGGCCGCGGTTGCGATGGACAAGGATAAGCTTGCCGCCCTTCAGACTGCCGCGGGGATCATGGGACGTGGCGAAGGTGCCGACGAGCGGCTTCGCTACTCAACATTCGCAAGGCAAGACGCTTTGTTTCACGACAAAATTATGGAGATTGCGGGAAATGAGCTCATCCGGGAGACGCTCAGTCACCAGCACACGCACTTCCATATCTTCCGCTTGATGTTTCATTCTCGCGTGACAGAGGAGGCGCTGGACGAACACGAAGCCTTGCTCGCCGCATTCGCGGCAGGTGACGCTGCTGGGGCCGAGAGGGCGATGCGAACCCACCTTGAACGTTCGCGGGACCGGCTGCTGCCGGCATTCGACTAAGGACCTGCAGATGTCCAGTGTCTTACGCATGGAAAGAGAGGGGGAGATTGATATGGCGGCCGAGCCCCTTCGCCACTCTATCCTGCGCGCCGAAGGTGTTTCCAAACAGTACGGATCGGTCACGGTGTTGTCCGACGTTACGCTCGATATATTGCCGGGCGAGATCCATGCGATCATTGGCGAGAACGGAGCGGGGAAATCGACGTTCATGCGGCTTTTGTCAGGCTATATCGAGCCGACCGCCGGAACACTAGCGCTCAATGGTGAACATGTTCGGTTTGCCAAACCGGAGCAGGCCCAAGATGCCGGCATTGCCCTTGTCCACCAGGAAATTTTGCTGGCCGAAGCGCTCACTGTCGCGGAAAATCTGTTTCTTGGCCGCGAGTTGATGCGAAATGGCGTCGTCGATGACCGGACAATGCTGCGTCTTGCGACGGAAAAACTTGCCGAACTCGGTTGTCTGGTGTCGCCGAACGCTCTTGTGCGAAACATCGCGCTGGCGGATCGACAACTTGTCCAGATTGCACGCGCGCTTCTGGACGACTACAGGATCGTCATCTTCGACGAGCCGACCGCTGTTCTCGCGGGGGACGAGGTCGAAAGACTGCTTGCGATTATTCTGCAGCTGAAGAAGCAGGGCGCAGCAGTCCTATACATCAGCCATCGTCTCGATGAGGTGCAGCGGCTGGCCGACAAGGTGACGGTTCTGCGCGACGGCAAAAAGATCGGGACCTATCCCGGTCGAACTCTCACCCAGATGGATATGGCGCGCCTCATGGTCGGCCGAGATCTCGCTGCCCTCTATCCGGAAAAGCGCACCAAAGCCGCAGGCGAGGCTATGTTAACGGTGCGCGACCTGTCCGTTCCAGGGTTCGCCAAAAACGTCTCGTTCCAGGTTCACAAATCAGAGATTCTTGGTTTCGCCGGAATGATCGGCGCTGGCCGCACCGAGCTCTTCGAGGGCATCATGGGGCTGCGCCCGGCAACCGGCACCATCGAACTCGAAGGGAAGCCGATCAATATCCGTTCGCCTCGTGCGGTGCTCGATGCCGGTATTGGTTACCTCACGGAGGACCGCAAGGGTAAAGGTCTTTTGCTTCACGAACGGCTGGCCCCCAATCTGACGCTTTCGGCACTGGCCCGCTTTCACCCGGGTATTTTCCTGCGGCGATCGCGTGAGCAGGATGCCTTGAGGGCCGCGGTCGAACAGTATGACATCCGGCTTAAGAGCTTCGGTGTGAAGGCCGGACAGCTTTCCGGCGGCAACCAGCAGAAACTGCTGCTTGCCAAGGTCCTGCTGATCACTCCATCCGTCGTTGTCATCGACGAACCGACGCGGGGTATCGACATCGCCAACAAGGCCCAGATCTACGCCTTCATTCAAGGTCTCGTGGCTGAAGGGAAAGCGTGCATCGTCATATCTTCGGAAATGCAGGAGTTGATCGGTCTCTGCGATCGGATCCTGGTGATGCGGCAAGGACGCCTAAGAGGAGAGGTCTCGGGCGAGGCTATGACGGAACATAATGTAGCGCTTCTGGCGACAAGCGACGCCGCAGCCGACGGCAACGTGGGAGGAACAAAATGACAATTATGGCGAGTTCGACGGCGATCCGGCCTGAACGGGAATGGAATATCGGCTGGACAGATGTAGGCCCTTTTGTCGCTCTCATCGTGCTGATGCTGATCGGGTTTCTGATAAATCCCGATTTTCTTTCGGCAACAAACCTCGCCAATGTCATCACCAGAAGCGCTTTCATTGCCATCATCGCCGTTGGGGCGACATTCGTGATCTCATCTGGGGGATTGGATCTTTCGGTCGGATCAATGGCCGCCTTCATTACCGGGATAACCATCCTGTTCATGAACAGGATGGCGGCGGAATGGGGGATGATGGCAATCCCGGCCGGAATGATGGTGGCGATTGTCGTCGGCTTTCTTTGCGGGCTGATGAACGGCCTCATAGTTACAATCGGCAGGATCGAGCCGTTCATTGCCACGCTCGGGACGATGGGTATCTTCAGGGCGCTGATCACCTACATGTCCGACGGGGGCTCAATCCCAATCGATCGCAGCCTTCGCGACGCCTATCGCCCCGTTTATTTTGGCACGCTTGCAGGGATACCGCTGCCGATCATCATCTCGGTGGCAGTCGCTGCAGTTGCCTCCTTCATTCTCTACAAGATGAAATACGGAAGAAAATGCGCGGCTGTTGGGGCTAACGAGGATGTCGCGCGCTACTCCGGCATTTCGATAATCAAGACACGCACTATCGCATACGCCATTCAGGGCACATGCGTCGCTGTCGCCGCTATATGCTATGTGCCTCGCCTCGGCGCGGCAACGCCGACTACGGGGGTGCTTTGGGAGCTGCAGGTTATCACCGCGGTTGTTATTGGCGGAACGGCTCTCCGTGGAGGCAAGGGCCATGTCTGGGGGACCGTCGCCGGCGCCGTCATCCTTGAGCTTATTGCCAACTTGATGGTGTTGTCCGACTTCGTCTCGGAATATCTGGTGGCGGGTGTCCAAGGGGTCATCATCATCATCGCCATGCTTATCCAACGGTTTTCGAAATAATCCGTGTCTGGACCGCGCGGGTTCTTAATTTGTTGAGTCCAAATTTCTGGGAGGAAAGAATGTATACTACGAAATGGATTGCGGCTGCCGCCGTAGGTGCACTACTGATCGCCGGCCAGGCGCTGGCTGCCGACAAGAAGGTTGTTGCGGTGTCGATACCGGCAGCGGACCACGGCTGGACGGCCGGCATCGTCTATCATGCGCAGGCTGCCGCCAAGGAAATCAACGCGGCCTTTCCGAACGTTGAAGTTATCGTGAAGACTTCACCGTCGGCCTCGGCTCAGGTGAGTGCCTTGGAGGATCTCTCGGCAGGGCGTAAGCTCGACGCGCTGGTGATTTTACCATATACGTCTGAGGAACTGACGACGCCCGTCAAGGCTGTCAAGGATGCGGGCACGTTCATCACCGTCGTCGACCGAGGTTTGAATGACTCGTCGATCCAGGACCTGTACCTTGCCGGTGACAATATCGCCGTGGGACGAAACACCGCAAAGTTTCTGATCGACAGACTTGAAGGTAAGGGCAATCTTGTCGTCCTTCGTGGCATCCCTACCGTCATCGATGACGAACGCATCAAAGGTTTCCAGGATGCGATCCAAGGCACCGATCTGAAGGTGTTGGATATACAGTATGCAAACTGGAACAGCGATGAAGCCTTCAAGTTGATGCAGGACTATCTCGCAAAGTATCCACAGATTGATGCGGTGTGGGCCAATGACGACGACATGCTTCTTGGCGTGCTCGAAGCCGTGAAACAATCTGGGCGCAAGGATATCAAATTGGCACTCGGTGGTAATGGCATGAAGGACATCGTCAAGAAGGTCATCGACGGCGATGCAATGACACCTGTAGAGACACCTTATCCGCCGGCCATGATCAAGACGGCAATCTACATGACTGTCGCCAACATCGTCGGCCAAGCGCCGGTGCGTGGTACAGTAAAACTCGATGCGCCGCTGATCACCCAGGAGAATGCCAAGGAGTATTACTTTCCGGATTCACCGTTCTGAACATTCACTGACGAGGCGGCGCACGCCGCCTCAATTTATCCAAGAGGAGCAAATCATGCCAGGCAAGAAGATACTGATGCTGACCGGTGAGTTCACCGAGGAATATGAAATTTTCGTCTTTCAGCAGGCGATGGAGGCCGTTGGACACACGGTGCATGTAATCTGCCCAGACAAGAAAGCCGGCGACCAGATCAAGACATCACTGCACGATTTTGAAGGGGATCAGACCTACACCGAAAAGCTCGGTCACTTCTTTACAATCAACAAGACTTTCTCGGAGGCCGAGGCGCAGCTTGATCAATATCATGCCGTCTATGCTGCAGGCGGCCGCGGCCCTGAATATATCCGGACCGACAAGCGCGTGCAGGCGATTGTCCGGCACTTTCATGATAAGCAGAAACCCATCTTTACGATTTGCCACGGTGTGCAGATTCTCATTGCGGTGGATGGCGTCGTCCGCGGCAAAAAAGTAGGCGCGCTTGGCGCTTGCGAGCCGGAGGTAACGCTTGCAGGCGGCACTTACGTCGATCTGTCGCCGACAGAAGCCTATGTTGATGGCACGATGGTGTCCGCCAAGGGTTGGACTGCACTGGCAGCCTTTATCAGGGAATGCCTCAAAGTGCTGGGAACGGAAATTCACCACAGCGAAGACGTTGCGAAAGCTGCGTGAAGCAAACTCGTCAAGATTTGACAGCTAGATAGAGTTCATTAACAGACAACGATGGCGATCCGAACGGAAGGCCATTCGTTGTCTCCCCTTTGACACTGTCTTTGAACAGGTTTTCCCATTGATGGCGGTTCGTGGCTGCGCAGAGGATAGCGGCCGAGATCTTCGGCCCGCTAGGATAAGACGAGAATGCGCAGCGAAGAGAGTAGGGTCTGCTCGATGTGCGGAGTTGATCTCAAAGATTGCCGAAGATACGGGTCTTGGACGCGAGAGACGGTGCGCATTGTTTGGAAACTATTCTCGCAACTCGGCTGGGTTTCTGATCCAAACCAGAAGCGACAGGTCTAATCCGTTTTGATGGCCAGTGGGCACAAGAGGGTAGGGTGCCTTGTCTAACCTATTTGCTCGGTCGCAATTTTTAAATCTGGTCGGACCCCATAAACTAAGCCCGAGATACCTAAGCGTAACCTACGGTAATTTACAGTAAATTACCTAGCGGCGTGGACCTTGAGCGCCGCAGAGTTCCAGTCGTGCCCACTGTCTGGAGATAATGATGAAAATCACCCGTCGAACTATGACGTTCGGAAGCCTGAGTTTGCTGGCCGGCGCATCAACAATATCCCTTGCTCGTGCGGATTTCGGCGAAGGAGGATTACGCGTCGGTGAAGGCATGGAAGACTTCTGGTTAGCCACCGACGCGTACATTTATGGCTATCCTCTTGTGACAATGGAGATGACCCGTCGCGTCATGACCAATGTTGCAGAGCCAAAGGGAACGCGAGCCCCCATGGGTCATATCATCAAGCTCCGGCAATATCCTGATGCCTCGTTCAAAGATGTTACAGCGCCCAATGCGGATACGCTCTACACGACAGCCTTCATGAATGTCGGCAAGGAGCCATACATCCTCAGCGTTCCCGATATGAAGGGCCGATACTTTCTGCTTCCAATGCTTGACGGATGGACGAATGTCTTTCAGGTTCCGGGTAAGCGAACGACCGGAACGGGCGCTCAGACCTATGCCATCACAGGCCCGGGCTGGAGCGGAACGCTTCCGGATGGCGTGATCCAGTATAAAGCCCCGACCGATATAGTCTGGTTACTTGGACGCATCTACTGCTCCGGAACGCCCGAGGATTATGCCGCGGTGCATGCACTCCAGGATGAATTCAAGCTCGTCCCGCTGAGCGCCTACGGCAAGGAATACACGCCACCGTCGGGTAAAGTTGATTCATCGATCGATATGAAGACTTCTGTGCGGGATCAGGTCAATCGCCTTGGTGTCGTGGAGTATTTCACGCTACTTGCCGAATTGATGAAAGCGAACCCACCTTCCGACGCGGATGCGCCGGCACTCGAGCGTTTCGCGCGCATCGGCCTGGTTGCGGGTCAGGATTTTGACGCGAGCAGGTTGAAGGCCGACTTCCGCGATCGCATCCCGGTAGTTGCCGTCGATCGGATCATGCTGCAATTCAAGATCAATAGCCATGTCAAGGACATCAATGGCTGGGCCTTTACCACGAAAACGGGACTCTACGGCACCGACTATTTGATGCGCGCCCTGATAACAGCGATCGGACTCGGCGCTAATCGGCCCCAGGACGCGGTTTATCCGACTTCGGAAAAGGATGCGCACCAACGCAGCTACGAAGGCCGGAAGAACTATGTTATCCACTTCGAGAAGGGACAGACGCCACCCGTATCCGGTTTCTGGTCGATCACAATGTATAACGAGAATTTTTTCTTCGTTGAGAACCCGCTCAACCGCTATTCGATCAGCCCGCGCCAGGATTTGCAGTACAACAAAGACGGATCACTCGACTTATACCTGCAGCATACATCCCCCGGTGCCGACAAGGAGGCCAATTGGCTGCCTGCGCCTGAGGGGAAGTTCATTTTGATGTTGCGCATGTACTGGCCGAATGAGAACGATCCGTCAATCATCAACGGTACCTGGACAATCCCACCGATCGAGGAAGCTGGCTAACCACACATTGCTGCAGGTGTTGCCAGCCAAAGCGAGTGACACCTGTCCCAGATCTGAAACTTTACCATCAAGCAGGTCATTCCAAGGAGGCACTCGTGGTACTTAGAACAACTCTACTCGCGGTCACGATGATCGCCGGTATTTCACTGTCAGGTCATGCGTCACAAGCAGAGGACGCGATCGCTTCACCTGCGGCAAAATCAATTGGCGCAGCAAAGCCGAAAATCGAGCCCGCGCTGATCGTTCTTAACTCTCGGGGCGCGAGCATAACTGCCCGCCGGCTCGTTCTTACGGGTGTTTCGCCAAACTCCATCATGTTCGCCGATCGTCCGGTCCGAGCCGCCGGTCATGTGTCTACCTCATCTCTGATCGAGGAATGGGCCGCTGGAAGTGACAGCTTCGCCAAGGACCCACCCAATGCGACCGTGTCGGTTCTTAGCCAGGACGGCAAATCTGTGCTGGATGCCGTTGTCACACTGAAGGCACCGAAACTGGAAGGCGAAACGTTGGCCTTTGAGGTCGATGTTCTGGAAGGAAACATCGACGGTGCTGCTGGCGCTGCTGCTACATTCATAGACATTATCGGTATGCCCTTTACGCCAGTCTCCTTCGCTGGTGCGGCAAGACGAGCCGCTTATCGCGGCGCGTGGTATGCAGGTGCTGCTGCTGCCGCCGCAGCCCCCTACTACTATTCGCACCCTTACTATACACGGCCCGCCTGTGGACCTTACCCCTATCCGCCATGCTACTAGCGGGCAATGCAGCCGTAGCAATGATCTTGTGTTCAAGACGAGTGCGACCCCTGCAATCAGTGGAAGCACGATGTCCCATGCTGACCGATTTAGAACTAAGTCTTTGTGGGCCGCTACTACCCGATCTCGTGAAAAAGTGCTCTCGTCGCCAGCTCTAAGGGCCGCTAGGCCGGGCAAACCTTGCTCGTCTTGTCCATCGGGCGGCGACAAACTTCCTGTCCACCATAGTGAAACCTTAAATAGGGATCTGTTTGGCGATGCACGGCTTCGTCCGGACTAGGGCGTTTGCCGCGGAAGCCGCGATGTATTATTTCGGAAACAGGAAGGTAATGGCCAGGCGTGCGCCAAAGCCGTCAGGGCCGTTGTCAGGGCTCTCGGCCCAATAACGGACGCCGGCGGTCAACTGAATTGGCTGCTTGTTTACCTTCACGAGCTTCGCGACCGTGAAGTTTATAGGAACGGACCATTGTTCGGCCTGCCAATTGTAGGTGCTCTCGGTGTTCAGCGCGAAGGTCCAGGCGTTCTTCGTCGTGTACGAAATGAAGGGCTGGAGGAACATCGAGTTCACGTCCTGACGATCGTCCTCACCCGCGAACGACCAGATTTGGTTTGCAAGAGCGCCATAGGTCCACGGACCGGATTGCTTGAGGGCTACGGCGGTCGGGCCCGCGCCCCACTTCCCGCCACCCAGCAAGTCGTCCGTAGCGGTTGGCAAAAGAAAGACGGGACCGACACCCCAAATGATACCACTCGACGTGGGCCTCTTAGGCGAGAAGAACAGGCTCTGCGTCGTATCCCCAAGCCCGAATTGATCGCCGGACGGTCCTGCGATGTGGTTTTGCCAGACAATCGGCACGATCGTGCGAGAGATGACATTCCAGTCCTCGTTCAAGGTGAACGGAATGACGGGTTGAACATTGATGGTGTATTTGCTGCCATCGTTCGGGCCATAACCGCCGTCATAGTTGCCCTGGAACGGCACGCTGATGAGCGAGGCGATGGGGTTTGAGAGTTTCTTGGCGAGGTCCGCTGCACTCTCTTGGGCCTGTGCGGCAGGGATAACTGCATAGACTGCTACAGAAGCGGATAGAAATCCCAAGCGTAAGATCGACATAAACATCCCCACACCTCATTACGTGACAGCCTTCGCGGCTCGTTCCAACCAATTGCAGGTAGTGGCGATAGAGAAAAGTACGTAACGGTTAAACTGACCATCAGTACTGCCGTAGCCCGGGGCCCGCTCTTGCAATCCTTGGTGTAGTGAAACCTATCGAAGCGCCGCTCCTGCGGGGGGTATCTTACTGTGGCCTACGTCCGTTATTACCCGTTGCGCGGCGTATCCTTACGAACGCGAACAACTACTCCTGACCGCAGTAGCGCGCTGTTGCTGCTTCGATTGTCTGGACCTTCCCGTTGCCGGTTACTGTAGTTGCACGGATCGTCGTTCTTGGATTCCACCAATACGACGTTGAGCCCTGCTGGTGGGTGAACGCGTAGCTCGCATCCGCAGCTGGTTTTGCGCACCGGCGGCGGCAGCATTTCACCAGATCAGCGAGGCCGACTGGTGCTCCCCGGTCGTGGCGCCCGCCGGAACTTCAATCGCACGTTGTTGGCTGAAGCGAATTGGGCTTGCAACTGTTACCCGCTGGCTTTTGCCCTCCAGACTTGCCGCTCAACCCGGCGATGTGATTTGCATAGTTGTCCCGGGAATTCTGATCGACGACGGCGATCGGGGCGGAAAGGATCAATCCAGCGGCGCTGCCTGCCACTGCCGCCGTTCCGGTCGTGGCTTCGAGGATCTTGTCGCCGAGGCCAACCCTGCTGTCGGTCAAGGTCTGGCCCTGCGAGATGCGGGCACCAATGAGCCGTACAATCTGCGGGGATTCGGCGAATTTGCTGTGATGGAGACTGTCGCCGGCCTTGATCTTGGTGAGGTCGATCACCCTAATCTTGTTGGCGGCCAGTTCCTCCTTGTAGGGAGATTGTTCTGGATCGATGGAGCCTATTCTCGGTATATCCCCCCACACCCGCCGAGACAACGCGAGCGCGCGATCATCGCGGGAAACAAAAAGGGTGAACTGCGGTCGTTGCTTGCCCATGTCTGCGATCTGGGAACGGAAGACATCGACATCGACATCCGCGTCGGCAAGCATGACGTTCTTGAATTTCGGCGGCAGTTTGCCGTTGCGGATGGCCATCTGGCGCAGGGACTCCAATGCGAGCCAGTTGCCCATGGAATGCGCCAGTATGGAGACATCCTTTACCTCGGGATCTCTAGCCAGATATTGGAACAGCGCTTCGAGCGCGTTTCTCGTGTAGTTGGTGCTCTCGCGGTCGTATCCATAGGCCAACAGGCTGCCGCGCGAAGGCCAGGTAACCAATAGCGGCGTATTGGGGATGCCCGAATCTTGCATGATTTGCGCGAAACGATAGACGGAATCTTCGAAGCGATTGTTGAAGCCATGAATGAACACAATGACGCTATGATCCGGGTTTTTCTTCACCGTAGCATTCAGCCATAATTTGGCTTCGTCCAACGACAATGCGTTGGCTTTCAGAACCGCAAAGTCCGTCGCCGGATTGGAGGGAAGCTTCTTCGGCCAAGCGACCTCACCGACTTTTCGCACCTTGCCTGGAGGGATCGAAACCGTTATGTCAGCAAAGGACGGTGTCAGCCCGCGCTCGCCACTGAACATTTGACCGGGAACACTGGAACGGCTTCGCGTTGTTGTCACCAGCATCTCAACCTTGGTTGCGCCCGAAGACGTCTCGGCGACAGGTGACAACACGTTCTTCGGTCGGCTGGCACAGCCTGCAGTAACGGCGATCGCCAGCATCACAATCCAAAGCATGCGCTTTGACGAAGCAACCGTGCTACGAGTATGAGAGATCTCCCCGGCTAACAATAATATACCCCCACAGCGCATCTCCTGACAGTGCGTCGTGCCACGCCGGCTACGCTGACGGGCGTGAGCGGACGGCCGATCCGGGCCTCGGCCGTCCCGACAAAGCTGTAGAGGCTGGTCGAGAGCTCCGCCCCTGCCTCCAGTGCGAACAAACCAATGATTGCGGCAAGCACGCTTAACTTACGTTTCCTTGAGATCATCATTTTGTGCCTCCGGGGGCTAAGTGATCGGGAGTTCGTCAATATTAGGCAGCTTCTCTAGATCCACCTTTTCGGCTTTCGACTTGTTTTCGAAACTGAAGTCGTCCGCTACGACATCGATGCCTGTTTTCCAGTCACTGATCTGGATGCTGTACTGGGGGCTCTGGTCCACCTGACTTGCGGTGATCACATACCTGCAGGGATAGGGATTTTCGCCTTGGGCGATCCAGATCTGCCAGTCGACGTCCTTTGCCCGAAATGCGAGGTGATCACATTCCGTGCCGCCGACCACACCACTGCCGAGGTCCTTGACATCGATCACATCGCGCATCAGCTCCTCATAGACGTTTGCGAGGATCAGGTCGGCGGCCGGAAGGGGTCTGTGCAGTGTGTCTCTCAACCGATTGACGAGGTTGTCGATGGTGCCCGGCACGTCCACCTCGGCATAGCGATTGGCATCCTTGCCCAGCACCGTCAGTGTCTTTCCGTCAAACACCATCTCGACATCGGCGAAACCGCCATGCCGGGTGGCGCGAAGTTTGTCCGGCCGCCCCATCTCGATCTTGCCCGAGCTTGCAAGCAGCAATTTCTGATGGTCCTGGGCGACGACTTCCAGATTGCTGTCGTAATTAAAAGAAATTGCTTTCTGATCGGTCAGATAGTCGGACATTGCCTTGAGCAGTGTCTTGGCATCAGCTTCGGCAGCCGTCGCGCCCGTCGGCATTCCGGCAAAGACTGTCAGGGCGAGCGCGGCCGACGATAAGGACGCTGTAATGGTTCGGATCAAATGTTGGGCAATCATCATCCTCGGCCCCTCCACTCAGTTGTGGTGAAATCTGGTGGACTGGCATTCAAACCCGACCACTCATCAAGTCTCCCTATTGCTATGGAAAGTACACGCCACCAAGGAATTACGCCCGTAACATCGCGTATGTTACATGTTTCAACGCACGCAGGAGCAGGGCTGCAGCTAAAGAGAACCAAGGCCACTACCTTGAAGGAAGATCGGAGGCGGGGGGCGGCGAAGTGGCTTGTGCCGTCTCGTCCGGAACCGGCATCCCTGCCTTGCGCAGCCCGGCAATGATGCGGACCTGATCCTCAGGTCGATAGTTGCGGTTTGTAAGTTCCGCGGTAATGTTCGGAAGGAATGCGGGACGCATTTTCATAAACAAGTCTCCCTCGCGGGCGGCATCCTCCTTCATCCCGCGCTCTGCGTAGATGACGGCGGCGACAATATGAAAAAGCGGAAACTTCTGCAGATTCGCTTGTCTGATATCGACGAGCGCCGTTTCGTAGTCCTCCAGCATATAGGCTGCCAGCGCCCTGGTGCCGCGGTAGTAGCCCGCACCGCCGGGGTTGAGAGCCAGCGCCTGATCCAGCACCGCCGCTCCGCGTTGCCATTGTCCACCCATGGCCAAGCGCACACCGTACTCACCCAACAGCTCCGTGTCGTTGGGATTGGTCGCGAGTGCCTGCTCACCTACTTGGAGCGCTTCGGTCAGCTGCCGGTTGAAGAACAACGCCGTCATCAAGGCTTGAAGGGCACGTGTATTGCCCGGGTCGAGTTCCACGGCACGCCGGGCCGCATGCAGTGACCGCTCCAATGGAGTTGAAGATTCCGACGTCGGGTTGTAACCAAACCGGTCCTCGTCGAGATACAAGATCGACAGCATTGCCCACGCCGTGGCATAGGAGGGGAAGCGGGCAACCGCGCTTTCAAGGCACGTGCGAACCGTTCCGTGCTTTTCCACGCTCAATTCGGCACGATAACCATAGAACTGCAACGTGCAGTCATATGCGCCGACGTCAGCAGGTGGGGGACTGGACGCGACCGCTTTTGAAATAATGCCGTATGGCTGGGCCACAGCAGTTGCGACACGATTTGCAACATCGGTTTGAATGGCAAACAATCCGCGTGAGCGAACATCATCGTCGTAGGTCTGCGACCACAGGATGGCGCCGGTTTTTGTATCGAGCAAGCGTGCGGTCACCCGCACGCGGTCACCGGAGACACGAACTGCACCGGCAAGCAGATAATTGGCACCAAGTTCCCTGCGGACAAGCGAAGGGTCCACTTCCGGTGGGAAGGCCTCGGAGGTTTCGCGTCCGAAAACCCTGATCTCCTTGAAGCGGGGAAGAGCGGTCAAGAGTTCCTCGGTGAGGCCGAGCGCATAGAGACGGGTCTCCGATCCTTCACTGAGATTGGCAAAGGGCGCGATCATCAGCGTCGGCCCGTCGGGGCCAGCGGCGGTGGTTGGCGATGAAAAAGGGCTCGCCATCCAGTAGCCCAAGGTCGCAACGAGGATGCCGAGCAAACCGAACAAAACCGACCATCTCCTGCGCTCCGAAGGATATTTGGGTAACCGCTCCGGAACGCGGTGGGCAGCTTCCTCGGCCATTGGTCCATTCCAACTGAAGAACGGAACATATTTGCCTTTTGGAATGTCGATCCGGATGGGGTCGTTCTGGCCGGCAACCAGGTAATATCGCTCGAGCGCCCTCCGCAACCGCCCCGCCTCGATCCGCACGACGGGATCGTCCTGGTTGAATTGCTCGTCGCGCTTGAAAACCTCTATGGCTATGGAATAGCCTTTGATGCGCTCGGAACGGCCGGAGAGAGTTTCTTCCACTACATAGCGCAGGAACGAATGCGCATGACCCGTGTCTGGAAATTCCGGGCTGGCAATGAGGCGATCAAGTTGGGAGCGGATATCTTCCGGAGCGGGTGGCCGCCGCACGGTCTGCTCGGGCTGAGCGATGTCAGCCATCATGGAGCCTTGCATTTTGTTTTCATCCCCCAATGAAAAGAAACGGTCGGCATTTTGACCGTATGTTACTGTAACCTACTCCCCAAACCGTGTTCCGTCCATGATCATGCGCGAGCAACTCAACCTTGGCACGTCATGGCGCCACATCAGTCGCGACGGAAGGGGGCCGAAATGGACAAGGGCGTGGCTGCTGCTCAACGCAGCTTTCCCGAACGAGCTCGGTCAATCGAACGGCTGGCCGCTTCTGATGATGATTTCCGGGATTTGTGCACCGACTTGGCGGATGCGCAGGCGGCATTGCTGCACTGGGAAATATCGATTGAACCGCTACGGGAGCAGCGCTGCGCGGAATACGCGGAAATGGTCCACAGCCTGTCAGTCGAGATCGAAACGGCGCTCAATCAAGCCGATGTCATTCCGTTTGATATCCGAAGACAAAAACCTCATACATAACAGTCCCTCGACGTTGCACGATTTCATCAGAAGAAGAGCATGGAACTTTGCACTCGTTCTTAAAATTGCGAAGCTTGCGCACTTCTTTGTGGCAGCCGCGTTGTTGGCACGATCCTACCGGCCCAGGAACGATGCAAGACGATGCTAGAAATGCATGACCACACCCAGTATGGGACCCTGCTGGACGACATCGAAAACAAACCCGTCGCTGCTGTAGTCAACACCCAGCGCCCGGTATCCCAAAACCGCCGATACCGTCTTGTTGAACTCGTAGCCGATACCGCCGGCAATGTCCCAGTCGACATTCGCACCGCCGCCCCCAATGAGCCCCCAGCCGGTCAAATATACTCTGTCGGTGAGCGCGTATTTGCCTCGCAGACCGGTAAGGCCGTCAACCCAGGTCGCGCTGTCGCTGCGTTCACGGCCATCGAGAATGCCACCACTGAATGAGATATCAGTGTTGACGTACCAGACCCTTGCGCCAGCGACGACATCGAGCGTGCCCCTCTCACTTTGCAGGATCGAATACCCCGCGCCCACCAAGCCAGCAAATGTTTGCGAAGACACGTCGACGTCCTCCGCCAGAATGCCCCTGGGAGTAGCCGAGCCGCTCGATATCTTGGTGTACATGATATCGCCAAAAATGCTGTAGCGATCATGACGTGCCTCGCCTATCGCCATGGCGGCAAAATCAAGATCGTCCAGGATGTTGCCGAAATCGGCGTCGATGTGCACCGACGGCAGGCCGAACTGAGCCGTGTCACCCGATAGTCCCGCTGCCCAGAAGTATGGGCTGAAGGCGAAGGTCCAACCATCCTTCTCGGTCGTGTTGACTTCGGGCGCCATCACCGAAACGACATCGGCCGCCCGCGCCGGGAGGACAACCAAGAGTGCGGCAGCCAGCATTGATACGAACGGTACGGAAGTCTTCATGAAATGGTTCCCTGTTTTTGGTGCTGCGGTTGTTTGGGCTTCGACTCATCCCGATGGCGTCTTATCACTGTTTTTGCCGTTCAACCGGAGATGGCACATCCAGCCTGATGAGCCGGGAAAAGTCCGGCGTGAGGCCTGCGGCCTTGGCCCGCTCGGCGATATGGGCGCGTCGCCGCAGATCCGCGAGCGGCAGACTGGTGTCGAGTGCGCCGCGCTCATAGGCGTATTCTGGAAGATAGCCATTGACGATCAGTCGCCAGTCGAATGGAACCACATCCCCGACTGCCCGCATCATCTTGAC
>NZ_JAVDSX010000006.1:0-347046 GCF_031455525.1 Phyllobacterium sp. 1468
ACCAACCGAAGTGTTCAGAGACCAGCTTGTTGAAATCA
Organism: Phyllobacterium sp. 1468; assembly: GCF_031455525.1. Lineage (NCBI taxonomy): Bacteria > Pseudomonadati > Pseudomonadota > Alphaproteobacteria > Hyphomicrobiales > Phyllobacteriaceae > Phyllobacterium > Phyllobacterium sp. 1468. The sequence continues at coordinate 39 of NZ_JAVDSX010000006.1, forward strand.
TATCGCCACCACTATAGCCTACCCTCGCCCGCCGTTGCATTTGAAGTAGAACCCACAATGGCTGAGTGCCCTATCCGCGAATGCCTATTGAGATTGGGCGGCGTGTTGTGCCCGGCCAGCCGCTCTATATTTTTCGAGGATTATCGGATCAATCGTAAACAATTCCTGCGCTCTGCCTACGCCGCGCAGCGCGAACCGGCCGACGGATACCAGTTTTGCGCGCAGTTCTTCTGGCAAAGCTGCGGCGAAACGGTCGGAAAGAAGAACGTCCTGATCAACCGACCTGCACATGGAGGCAATGCGGCTGACTTCGTTGACTGCAGGTCCAACAACGGTAAAGTCCAACCGTGTATCGCTACCGATATTGCCGTAGAAGACCTCGCCGATATGAACGCCAAGATAAACATCCGTCGCGGGCGCACCGCTGGCTTTGCGTGTCTTGTTGAGTACCACAACGCGCTTGCGCAGGTGCATCTGCGCTTTCAATGCAGCGGTAGCCGCGCTTGCTGAATCCTCTTCGGTGAAAATCGCAAGTATGCCATCCCCGATCAGCTTCAATACATCGCCGCCCGCCTCCTGCACCGATGCAATGACGGCTTCAGCGTAGTCGTTCAACATGGGGATGATCGCATCAGGTGCTGCTGCATCGGAGATGCGAGTGTAATCCCGCAAGTCGGAATACCATAGCACCGCCTCGATGCGCTCGGCCGAACCGCGATTGATCCTCCCGGCAAGCACGCGTTTCGCTGCGTCACGGCCGAGATAGACATCGGCCAGTGTTCTGACGATGCGCGTGAGCGAAGCGCATTTGACGGCGAGAGCGAGACCCCTCACCAACCGTCTGAGCGCGTCTACATCCTGCTCGGAGAAACCCTCTGCATCAGCGGTCGACCAGGAGGAATAGAAGCAGTCCATCTCGCCGATGCTGCCTTCGCTCGAAAACCGATTCATGAAAGCGAGATAATCGGTACAACCCTCGCTCTTGAGAGTCGTCAGATGCCGGAAGCGGATATTATCAACCTCGGCAAGCCGATGGCGCATCTCGTCCTCGCCGATTTGCAGGAGATGGTAGAAAGTCGAATTCTGCCAGTTGTCAGCGCTTTCGCCTTGCTGTGAGGAGCCATATTCGATGATAGCTTTCTCGACTTCTCCATCTCGCCGCCATGGGAATGCCCTGCCCTCATATATCGGATGAAGCGTATCCACAAAGGCGCTCGCACGTTCGAGCTGAATGCCTGCAGCGAGGCATCGCGCGCAGAAGCCGTTGAACAGATCCATCTCTGACATGCCCGACAATCCTTGCAGATCAAGCCAGGTTTCGATTTCGACGATATCGGCTTCGTTCATGGTTTTGGCGCTCGCACTGCTCATTGTCCACGGCTTAACACGTTGCGGTTGTTTGAAAAAGATTGGGGTGCCGTATCGTGCCGAAGTTTTTCAATATTTTCAATGAAAGGTATCTTGGTAGAAATACAACTTAACTCACTGTAAATCGTCTAAATTTTGCCCATTTGGTAGCATAGAACGACGATTTCATAATACTTAAGTCTCATTGACAGAACTAGGCCAACTAAATACTCGCATTGTGTTGCAGGCTTTCACAAAGGCCAATTTTCAACTGACTTTGAATTTTAAACCGCATTTTTTGAACGTAAAGCGTATAATTCAACCGATTTAGGCGGAATGATTTTGAATCCAGTGTTTCAAGTGTCGCGTGCGTGCCCCGCGTTATTTTCCAGCTTTTTTCCATGAGCGACCACGCGTCAAAGCATGAAGAGAAAACCGGCCCTGACGCCCGCTATTTTAGCGAGGCGGTCCGCTGGGAAAACGATGTCATCCGTTCGGTCAAACGTTCTCGCTCCATGGCCTGGATCGTCGCCGGTGTCAGCGCACTGCTCGCGGTTACGGCTATGGCTTGTCTGGCGTTGCTCTTGCCCCTGAAGAGCTTTGAGCCCTATGTCATCGAGGTCGACAAGACCACCGGTTTCATGGAGATCAAACGGCCTCTCGCGGAAGGCGATCTGGCACAATCAGAAGCGGTCACAAGGATGAATGTCGTGCGCTACATACGGGCACGGGAGACCTACGATCCTTCTGCAGTACAGGACAATTTCGATATGGCGCAGATGTTGTCGACCGGTGACGCTGCGCGCGACCTTCTGAACCTGTATGCGCCGTCCAGTCCGACCAATCCCGTAAACCGTTTCAGCAACACCACACGGGTACTGCCAACCATCAAATCAATACAAGTCCCCAACAGCCGCACGGCAATCGTGCGGTTTTCGACGCAGCGCGTCGGCCAGGACACGGGACCGGAAGAGCACTGGGTAGCGTTGATGCATTTCCGCTATTCCCATGAACCGATGACCAATGAATGGCGTTTCGACAATCCGCTCGGTTTCCAGATTATCGATTACCGCCGCGATCGGGAAAGTGTACCGGGAAGCGGTGGCCAGCAATGACCGGGCGACTCCTGCAATTGATCGCGCCCCCTATGCGACTGGTGCTGATTGGCGTGAGTCTTGCGGGATCGATGACACAAACGTCTGCAGAGATAGCCCCGCGGCGTGGTGCGGCAGACGCGCGTGTCCGCACGGTCATCTACAGTTCGGCCAATGTGGTTTCCATCGATGCAAGCCACGGCGTCTCGACGATGATCGTGCTGGGGGATGCCGAAAAGATCGAGACCGTGGCGGTGGGTGACAGCCTCTCGTGGAAAATCGAACCCAACAAGCGTGGCAACATTATCTTTCTGAAACCTGTCGAAGCGAAGACGACAACGAATATGAATGTTGTGAGCGACAAACACGTTTACACCTTTATCCTGCGCGCTCACGCGGAATCGGAAGGCGATCAGACATACATGGTCAAATTTCGCTATCCGGATGAAGAGGCCGATTCAAAACTTCTGGCAGAAGCACAACGGCTCGTTTCGGAGCCGAACCGCGACAATTTCCAGTTTCAGGATACCAATACCAACTATAGTTTCCGCGGCGACAGCGAACTCAAACCCACGAACGCTTTTGACGACGGCGTGAAGACCTGGTTTCGCTTTGAAGGCGATATCCCGGCCATTTTTATCGTCGAAGGGGGCAAGCGCGAGATACTCGCCAACTTCCGCCGCGAGGGGGATTACATCGTTGTCGATAAGATCGCCAAGCAGTGGATGCTGCGGCGCGGCGACTATGCGCTCTGCCTTTTCAACTTGAAAAAAAGCGCCCCGGTTGCCTCCGCTGCCAGCAACTCCTCCGACAGAAGGATGAGGTGAGATGCCTGATCCCGATTACCATCTCAATGTAGAACTCGAAGAGGCTGCACGATCAAAGCTGGCCGAGCCGAAGCGTAGTTTGAACAAGACGGCGCTGATCGTGCTGTTCGCGTTGGTCAGCTTGCCACTGCTCGCAATGCCCTTCTGGCTTCAACGTCCGTCAGCGCCTGATAATGTCGATACGGGAGATGAAAACTTGCTGTCGCCAGTCGGCAAAGTTCAATTGGCAGTTCCGCCCGCAGTCAAAGAATCACCGCCTGAGCCAGCAACCGAGGTAGCGAAGCCATCGCAGACCGATGCAGATGCCGCTGCCGAGCGGGCACGACTGCAAGCGGAGGCGGAAGAAGCACGGCGCATGGCGGAGGCGGAGCGGCTGGCGCGGGAATCAGAGACCGACGAGAAAAAGTGGGAACGCTATCGCTCCCCGATGGTGGTGACCGAAACCGGTCAAACCGAAGGACAGGCAGGCGAGCCGCCGAAGCCACCGGCGGATGGGGAGAAAGCAGGCGCTACATTCCAGGACGCCAATCCCAACGGGCAGTTCTTGGCTGCCATGGCAGCCAAGCCGGTTGAAGTTGCAAAGGCCGAACGGACAAAGCGCATCGATGCACTTGTGCCGCAGGGAACGATGATCCGCGGGGTTCTTGAAACGGCCGTGCAGACGGATCTGCCTGGCATGGTGCGGGCCGTGACGACCGAGGATATCTGGTCGTTCGATGGAAGGCGAATTCTCATCCCGGCAGCATCGCGAATGATCGGCGAATACAATGCAGGCGTTGCACAGGGTCAGAATCGCGCCTTCATCGTGTGGACGCGGCTCCTGCGTGCTGACGGCGTTTCAATGAATCTCGGTTCGATCGGCACCGATGAACTCGGTCGGTCGGGATCAGCTGGTGATGTCAACAACCACTACCTGAAGCGGTTTGGCGCCGCAGGCGTGCTGAGCATCATCAGTGCGGGTACGCAATTGATGGCGGCTGGCAGCACGCACAAGACCACCTACACCGGACCCATACAGACGCTGGTTCCTGATGCTAAGTATCCCGGCGGCTTCAGGTCGGTTACGACCTATCCGGACAATGATGATCGGACCGGCGATTTGGCCATGCAAGGCGCTGCGCTTGCGGTCCAGAATTTCACGCAGCTCGCCCAGGAGGCCCTGAAGGCACAGATCAACATCCCGCCAACTATTACCATTGATCAGGGAACACCGGTGTCGATTTTCGTGCGGCGCGATCTCGATTTCTCCGAACTTTACCCGGATCCGGTCATGCAGAAGCTCAAGGAGCTAAAGAAGGGACGCGGCTGGGATACCGGAGAAGGTACACAGCCAGTCTACAAAGGGGGCACGCCGTGAGCCTTGCAGCACCCCTCTCCGCATTGATCGATTTGGCGTTTGCGCCCCTGCGCCACTTTCTTCAAACGCCGGATGTTGTCGAGATATGCATCAATCAGCCCGGCGCAGTGTTCATCGAACAGGCGGGGGGAAGCTCGGGCGCGGCGATGGTGCGCCATGCGGTGCCTGAACTGACGGCCGAACGAATCCGATTCATGGCGGAACGCGTTGCCGCGGCGAGTCACCAATTCGTCAATGACGAAGAGCCGCTATTGTCGGCCGCTCTGCCGGACGGCGCGCGTATCCAGGTTGTACTGCCGCCTGCCGCGCCGCAAGGGGGTGCCATTGTCCTCCGCCGGCAGGTCGCCCGCAGCCTTTTCCTTTCCGATTACGCGGCTTCAGGGGCGTTGGACTCGGCTCTGGTGACGGATAGCGAGCATCAGTTGACAGACGACGAAGACGATCTATGCAAATTGCTCGCTGCAGGGAATATCTGGACGTTTCTGCGTGAAGCCGTGCAACGTCGCGTGTCCATTATGGTTTCTGGTGGCACGGGCTCTGGTAAGACAACCTTTTTAAATGCGCTAATGCAGGAGATCCCGTCGCACGAGCGGCTGATTACCATCGAGGATACCCCGGAACTGACGCCTCCGCAGGAGAATCATGTCCGTCTTATCGCGACGCGCGGCAGTCAAAATATTGCCCGCATCGAGCCGCGTCACCTGGTCGAGGCATCCCTGCGCATGCGGCCGGATCGATTGTTGCTTGGTGAGGTCCGGGGTGGCGAGGCCCTTGATTTTCTCCAGGCAATCAATACCGGCCACCCCGGCTCGCTCTCGACCGTCCATGCCAACTCTCCGTCTGCCGCCTACACGCGGCTGGCGCTTCTCGTTATGCAAAGCGGCGCCGGCGGCGGGCTAGGTCTCAGCAAGACCGAGATCATCGATACGCTGCGCACGACATTGCCACTGGTCATCCAGCTTGGCCGTCGGGATGGCCGTCCAGGCGTTGTTACGGAGATCTTCTACGATCCCTTCGTTCGCGCCAATCTGCAGCGGCCGGTCGCACTTATGAGCAACGATCTAACCAGATTCGAGAACGCTGGGATCGTTTCGATAGGTCGAAGCCAATGAACAGGCGCGTTTTGTTTACCGCTATCGGCGTCGTTTTGGGCTCGGCTTTCTGCAGCTCGGGACATGCTGCCTCCGGCGAACAGCCTCTGAAGGTTACAGTCGTTCAAGACGACATGGTTTCGAACACGAACGCCGCACCGGCACCACTGCCCTCTGCGGCGGCGCCCTGCAAGCTTGCGTCTCCAATCGATTCAGTTCAGGGCGAGGCCATTGTTCGCAAGGTTGCCGGAGAGGAACGCTTCGACCTTGATCTTGTACTGGCGATCGCCCGCCAAGAGAGTGGCTTTCGCATGAACAGCGTCTCAAGTGCGGGCGCAGTCGGTTTGATGCAATTGATGCCGGCAACGGCGAAGCGTTTTGATGTCGATATCTGCGATCCTGAAGACAATGTGCGCGGCGCGATCCGTTATCTGCGTCTGCTGCAGAAGAGGTACCAAAACCCGCTCTATGTGCTGGCGGCCTATAATGCCGGTGAAGGGGCTGTCGAGCAAAGCCGCGGCGTCCCGCTTTATCCGGAAACCGTTCGTTACGTCTCTGCCATTCTCACCGATCTCTATGGATGGAAGCCACTTGAACCGCCGACAGCGAAGGCGGGTGGGGACGGCACCATCAACAAACAAGAAAAGCCCGAGGATGGCAGTCGGGAAACGTGGTCCCAAGGATTCGTTCTTCATGTGGAGTAATTCAATGTTTTTACGTAAAACAATTTTCAAAGCTTCCGTACTGTTATTATTCTCGATTTTTGCCGGGGATGCCTTTGCACAAAGTCTACAGCCGGTAACAGGTGTGCTGCAGACCCTTATTTCAATTCTCACAGGCCCAATTGCCTCCATGCTCGCAATCCTGGCTGTCATCAGCTGCGGCTTTCTGGCCTGGTCGGGACGCTTCACCTGGAGCATTGCGGGTTCCGTAATTATGGGGATTGTGCTGGTGTTCGGCTCGACGCAGATCGTGGCGTTCTTTCAGAGCGCTTTGGGTCATTGACTAGATGACCGAGGATGCGCCGGACATGACCCCGCTGGTCAAGGCCCTGACGAGAGCACCGACGCTTTTTGGCGTGCCGTACATGTATGCCATGTTCAACATGGTGGTAACCGCGGTGGTCTTCCTCGCAACCAAGAGCCTCTTCACGCTATTTCTGGTTTTGCCTATCCATAGTTTCGGCTACTTCCTCACGCTACGCGACGAGCAGATTTTCAACATTCTCCGGGTGAAAGGCGCAAGGACACCACCGCAGTCGAAAGTCCTGTGGGGCGTTAAAAGCTATGCACCGGGGGACCAGACATGATGTCCCCTCTGGTGCGCAAGGAGATGCGTTTTGGAGCACAAGCCAAGCGGGAGCGTTCCGTTGCCACACACGTTCCTTACGCACGCCATGTCGATGACACGGTGTTGCGCACCAAGGACGGGCTGCTCTTATGTATGCTGAAGCTCGATGGCTTTTGTTTCGAGACTGCGGACATGGCGCAAATCAATGGCAAGCTTGAGGGGCGCAATACGATCCTGCGTTCACTCGGCAGCAGTCGCTACGCGGTCTATGGTCACATGATCCGGCGCCGGCTCGAGCCGAAGCTCGAGGGCGAATTCGACAATCAATTTGCAGCTGAACTGAACCGCCGATATATGGCGCAGCTCGAAGAACGGCGCATGTTCGTCAACGAGATGTATATCACCATCGTCCGCCGTCCTTTGCGCGGTCAGGTCGGATTGATAGACAGCTTGACGCGCAGCCTGTTTGCTCACCGTGGCACCAAAGGCCAGGCGAAGGGTGCCCGGCTGGGAGAGGATGAGGAGCTTCGCGAACTGCACGACGCTGTTCTAGGTGTGCGTGAGGTCCTGCAGGATTATCAGGCGCGTGTGCTCGGTATCCGTGAATCTGCACCAGGGAACTATTTCTCCGAGCCGCTGGAATTTCTGGTTCAGATACTCAACGGGCTTGATCCAGTTTCGATGCGTTTGCCGCGCATGCCGCTCGATGGTGCGCTTGCGATGAAGCGGCTCCACTTCGGACGCAATGCTGTAGAGTTCGTCGGCGCTACACCGCCAAGAGACTCACGGCTAGGTGCCATGCTGTCGGTGCGCGAATATCCGTCCTATACGGGCCCTCTCCTTCTCGACGGCCTGCTGAAGGTTCCGCACGAATTTATCGTCAGCCAGAGTTTTTCCATTGTCGACAAGCCCGTGGCGCAGAACCAGATGGAGCGTGTCTACCGCCAGATTTCCATGGCCGATGAGGCCGGTTCGATTGTCGGAAATCAACTCGCCGGGGCACGCAATGAGCTTTTGAGCTCGCGCTCCATCTATGGCGAACACCACCTGTCGGTCATGTGTCTCGGCGGTGACAAAGCCGAACTCGATCGCTGCATCCGCTCCGTCGGAGCTACGCTCACCGATCAATCCATTATCTGGCTGCGCGAGGATCTGAACTGCGAACCAGCATTCTGGGCGCAGTTGCCGGGCAATTTTTCGTATATCGCCCGGTCGGCGATGATTTCGTCGAAGAATTTTGCCGGGTTTCTGTCGTTGCACAATTTTCCCAGCGGCCAGAAGGAAAGCAATCACTGGGGCAGCGCCATCTCACTGCTGGAGACAACCAGCCAAAGCGCATATTTCTTTAATTTTCACGTCAGAGATCTCGGTAATTTCACTATGGTGGGGCCGTCCGGCTCCGGCAAGACGGTGGCCCTTTCGTTTCTGATGGCGCAGTCGCAGCGCATCAAACCAACGCCACGCTGCATTTTTTTCGACAAGGATCGCGGCGGCGAAATTTTCATTCGAGCACTAGGAGGCAACTACGAAGTCCTTCAACCAGGTGCGCCGACGGGGTTCAATCCCCTCGCCCTGCCCGACACAGCGGGAAATCGCGAGTTTCTGTTCCAGTTGTTTTCGTTGATGCTGCGCCGCCCGGATGGTTTGTCGCTGCCTGCCAGCGAGGAAAGCGTCATCCGCGCAGCCATTGGACAGATCATGTCGACCGGGTCGGATAGCCGGTCGCTGCCGGCCTTTGCAACTTTGCTGCGTGGCCGGATACGCGCCGGCGATGACGATCTTCTGGCCCGGTTCGAGAAATGGCTTCGCCCTGATCAATTGGGCTGGTTGTTCAACAATCCGCAAGATCGGTTCACATGGTCGGAGATTTCAGGCTTCGACATGACGAAAATCCTGGACGATCCCCTCACCCGCAGCGCCGCGCTGATGTATATTTTTCATCGGTTGGATGAATTGCTCAACGGCAATCCTGTCCTGATTTTTCTGGATGAAGGTTGGCGGCTACTCGAAGATCCGGTGTTCGCGTCCTTCATCCGTGACAAAATGAAGACAATCCGCAAGTTCAACGGAATTATCGGTTTCGGTACACAAAGCGCCTCGGATATCGTCAATTCCCAGATCGCCAATACAATAATCGAACAAAGTGCGACGCATATTTTCTTTCCCAACCCACGCGCCGATCTGGAAAGTCACGGCAGTGGGCTTGGCCTCTCGTCGAGGGAAGTCGAATGGATCAAGACAACGGATCCGGCAAGCCGCTCCTTCCTGATCAAACACGGTCAGGAATCAGTGATAGCCAGACTTCGTCTGAACGGTATGGACGATCTATTGAAGGTGCTTTCCGGCCGGGCCGAAACAGTCCACGAACTGACGGTTCTGCGCGAACAGCTCGGGGATGATCCAAAACAATGGCTGCCGGTGCTTTGCGGGCAAGGAGACAAGCCTTGAGAATAATACCCGTTATCGCTGTGCTTTTCGCCGCTGCAATGTGCGTGGGGTGCGGAGGCGGTCATAAACTGAAGACGCCTTGCGACCTGCCCGCCTCGGCCTTGTCCTATGGTGCCCGGGACTGCGGCCCGCTGCGACCCGTCAACGAGGCGTTCGACATTGTCATCCGGCCGCCAAAGCCATCGGGAGTGTCCAGTGGAGGGAGCTAATTCTATAGCCGCACTATCGAGTAACATCGACAGCCTGGGGACAAATTTTACGGCTGCTACCTACGGCGTCTTCGCCTTTTATCTCACACCCGTCATGGCCGCGCTGTTCACGCTTTACCTGATCTTTTGGGGATTCCGGTTCTGGCAGGGACAGGGTGGCAGCATCGCCGGTATGGTGTTCAAGCTCGTCCGCATAGCCATCATCTTCTCGCTCGTGACCGCATGGGGACCTTTTCAGGTCGCGCTGTACGGACTTTTCACCAACGCGCCCTACATGGTGAGTTCCGTCATGCTCAACAATATTGTCAATCCTCGCAGTGGCAAAGCCATGGGATTTAGCACTCTCGCCAACGACCTCAACTCTGTCTACGGTTTCGCGCTGACTGCGTCAGCCAAAATCGAACAGTCGGCAGTCGCGGCAGCCCCCTCTCTGCCTCAACCGGGTCCGGAACAAGGCAGTCCGCCAAACCCGGCAAAATCAAGCCCGATTGCGCAAACAAAAAATCCCGCGGAAAATCCGCTGACAATTCCATTGAGTTCATCGGTGCAGGCAGCGATCGTGTGGATTGCCGCCGCCTTGTTCGTTGGCTATGCGGTTGCCCTCCTCTTGTTTGCAAAAGTTGCGTTGTGGATCATGCTTGCGCTCGCTCCATTTTTTATCGTGTTGCTGATGTTCCAAATCCCGTCACGGTACTTTTCCGGCTGGCTCACGGGCACGATCCAGATAATCCTGATACCGATCTTTCTGACAACCTTCCTCAGTTTCTACAATATCGGTATACAGGATGTCGTGAAAGCGCTGGTGTTAAGCCTTGCAAAGGGCAGCATACCTGCCATGAAGGATGCCGGTCCCTTTGTGCTCGTTTGTCTGACGGGATTTTTCTTGCTTATTCAGATCGTGCCGCTCAGCGGCCGAATTGCGACAAGCAGCCAGGAATGGTTTACCAATCTTGCGTCTCACGCGGGCAATGCCAGCAGACACGTCGTCGGTTCTATGGCCGCAGGACGTGGTGTCCGCAATTCATCTGGAAACACTTCAATGGCTTCTGCGCCTGCACAACTTTCGCACGAACACACGGGCGAAACGAACCTGCGCGAGGTGCAAGACAGAAATGCGGCGGTCAATCGGCAAAGCAGAAACCGATAGCGGGGTCATGCAGCTTTGACGACGGAATTGATCAGAGCTTTCTGCCGCGAAAGACAATCCACCAGTCGGAAGCGATTCTCGATCGTCTTACGGGCAGCGATGCGTAGCGGCAGAAAATCCTCAGGCTTTTGGAGGACTCGAAGGATCGTATCGGCCAAAGCATCGGTATCAAAAAATGGCACGAGGAGGCCATTCGTCCCGGATCGGACAATTTCCTGAACCGGCTGCGTATCAGAGCCGATTATCAGGGCGCCACAAGACATTGCTTCGATCACTGACCACGACAGCACGAAAGGATATGTCAGGTAGATATGAGCAGTTGATATCTGGTAGAGCTTACGCAAGAGATCGTGCGAAATGGCCCCGGGAAAAACGATTCTGTCCGGCGGAATGTCATGGCTGGCGAGTAGCGCATCCTTCCAGGAGCCTCCACCAGGTGGTGGCGTTCCATAACTGACGCCATTGCCGCCGACAAATACGAAAAGCGCATCCGGATTTTGGCGTATGACCTTTGCCGCCGCCGCGAGTGCTTGCGGAAAACCGCGATAGGGTTCGAGGTCTCGAGCGACGAAAGTGATGATCGGCGGATCGCCCGCTTTCAACAAGCGCCCATCGGGCAGCCGCAGCGACGCGTTGCGGTCAGGGCGGAAAATTTCCGTATCGACGCCCTCATGGCAGACAGCTATCCGACTTCGGGCAAAGACCGGATAAAGACTCTTTTGCCAGTGGGTAGGGCTGATCCCGCCGTCGATCGCTTCCAGTGAGAGAAGCTGCGCGACATTGCGCAGTCTCAATCGTTTACGGGTTTCGGCGTCCGGATGATCATCGGGTGCAAAACCGACGTCGGCGCCCTCGGCCTTGTAGAAAAATTCGCAATAGCCGATAGCCGGCACTTTTGGCAGGATATCCTTGACGAACATCATGCTACCCCAGCCTATATGACCGATGACGATATCCGGCCGTTCGCCATGGCGCACCATCGCATCGAATGTTTCCGCGACACGGTGACCAATGCGGACATGGTGGTCCGGAATGCCCAGATGCCTGGCCATCCGGGCATCTGCCCGGGGGCCAGGTTCTGCACGGTGCAAGATCACGCGAACCGACGGGAGGCGTCGGTCCACGGTCTCACAAATAAGGCTGACATCATGCCCGCTCGTTGCAAGATGCTCAGCCAAGGCTGCGAATTGGCCAAAACCACGCCTGTGAACTAAGGCCACATGCATGAAATCAGCCCCTTCCGGGACTCAAAAGACTGATCGAAGCCGAGTTAGATGCCATAACGCGCGGCATTGCCCCAAACTAGCTCTAGCCTGTGCAGCGTCTGGAACGCGATTTCGAGATTGCGGAGATCATCGGCATCTCTGGCAAGAACGCGATTATATGCCCCGCCAGCGTCACGCAGATTGGCGCAAAGCTGTTCTCCCTTTTCCGTCAATCGAATCCTTGCAGACCGTTTGTCCCGCTGTGAAGCGACCCTGTCGATGTAACCCCCATCGGCAAGCTGTTTCAGGTAGTAGGAAATGTTCGAACCGACATAGTGCCCCCGGTCCAGCAATTCCCCAACGGAGAGTTCGACGTCGCCGATTGCCATCAGGACCATTGCCTGTGCCGGACCGACGTCTTCAATCCCCAGTTTCGTCATTTCTGTTCTGAGCAGACTGGCGAAACGGCGATTTACTCTCTCAATCATTCGAGCTAGCTCGAAGTGTGTAACTACGACCGTATGAACCGGGTGTCTATGTCCCTGTTTTTCCGCTGTAATTTCGGGGAAATCGGCGGCGTAATATCCATCAATAGATGTTTCGACTTCCACTCCTTCGTGCAGAAGTTTCTGTATCATCTTTGTCTCCATGGTCATTTTACTTCAAATTTTGAAGTAAGTTGCGAGTGTATTTTCGGTGCTCCTTCGCTATTTCCCCCATCATATAAACTTTTTTCTGTCACATTCTGCACGGTATTACTTTACTAGTCTCTGGTCTTAGACCAAGGTCGTTGGGGCTAACTGGCAGCTGTGTCATTTCCAAGGCAGATTACACATGAATGATACTCGTCAAATCGATACAAATGGCAAGAGCCATGTGGGAAAAAAAGCGACGACGCCGGAAGTCCCGACGCCGCAAGCGCTGATTTTCAAGGCCCGCCGGGTTTTTCTGGCGGGTCTCCTCTACGCCGTATTACTTAGTTTCTGTATCAGCCTTTTGCAACTTACGGTACCCCTTTACATGTTGCAGGTGCATGACAGGGTATTGAACAGCCGCAGCACCGACACTCTGCTTATGCTGACGATCCTGGCTGTGGGCGCTTTGCTGGTATACGGCATTCTCGAATTTATCCGGGCTTTGTCGTTTCAGGCCATGGGCAGCGCGCTGGTGCGCCGGCTAAATCTGCCGATTCTGACAGCCGCCGTGCAGGCGTCAGTGGATCAGGGCCTTCCCAAGGCCACGCAATCCTTGCGCGATCTCACCGAGCTGCGTACCTTTTTGACTTCCTCCGCGGTAAGCGCGCCACTGGATGCAGCCTGGTCGCCTATCTTTCTCGCCGTGCTCTTTCTGTTGCACCCGGTTTTCGGGATCATCGGGGTCGTGGGGGTGATCATCCTTGTTTGTTGCGGCGTAGTTACTGATCTCTTAACCCGCAGCCTCCTCAAGGATGCAAATCAGGCCAACATTGAGGCCATTTCAAAAATCGGTGCAACGCTGCGGCACGCCGAAGCCATCGAGGCGATGGGAATGTTACCCGCTCTGGCAAGACGCTGGCGGGGTTTGCAGATGAATGCGCTGGATCTGCTCGATCTTGGAGGGACCCGCAGTCGGGCGATGGCGTCCATTGCGCGCACATTGCGCTTCATCATCCAGGTCGCAACGCTGGGCGCAGGAACCCTGCTGGCGATGGAACAGGCGATCTCACCCGGTGCAATGATCGCGACCAGCATTATCGTTGGTCGGCTGCTGATGCCGTTTGACCATGTGGTCGAGACCTGGCGTCAATGGGTGAACGCGGTTGGCAACTGGAAACGCATCCAGGCCCTGCTTGCACAAAATCTTGCTGTGCGCCAGACAATGCCAACGCCCCGGCCTCATGGCGACCTGATCATCGACAAGCTGGTCTATGCGGCTCCGGGTGTCGAGATGCCGATCATCAAGGGTATTTCCTTCAGCCTGTCGCCAGGCGAAGTACTTGGCATTGTCGGCCCATCCGCCGCCGGCAAATCGACACTTGCACGACTCATGATCGGGATCGTCAAGCCGACATCGGGCGGCGTATTTCTCGACGGGAACAATGTCTATCTCTGGGAACGTGGCTCCTTCGGAGAGATTGCCGGCTATCTGCCGCAATCGGTGGCACTGCTTGAAGGCACCATCCAGGATAATATCGCGCGGATGGGCGACGGTGATCCGCATCGTGTGCTCGAAGCGGCGCGGCTTGCCGATGTTCATGAAATGATCGGGCGGCTGCCACTTGGTTACGACACGCCGGTGGGTGACGGGAAGTTGACGCTTTCCGGCGGTCAACGTCAACGCATCGGCCTCGCCCGTTGCCTCTACAATCGTCCTCGCCTGATCGTTCTTGATGAGCCGAACGCCAATCTCGATGCAGTCGGCGAAAGAGCGCTGATGCGCGCGATCGAACAGGCCCGTGATGATGGAGCGATCGTGGTGATGATTGCCCACCGTCCAACAATCATGCAGGTGGCTGACAAACTGCTCGTATTGGAGAACGGGCGCATCACACAGTTCGGCCCTCGCACGGACGTCGTGTCGTCCATTACCCCGACCGGTCCAAAAATGGGAGCCACCGCATCATGACGGGCAACACGAATCTGCAGAAACGCGCCCCTCAACTATTGGCGCCGCGTACCGTGTCGGGCGGCGAAACCCTCCCCACCAAGTTCGGGTCCGTCCGTCCGGAATGGGTCACCGATCTCGAGCGGGAAGATAGAAAGTCCCCCCTGCGCAAGTTGATCATCGCAGGTGTGTCAACGATTTTGATCGCGTTTGGCGGGTTTTTTGGATGGGCCTATTCTGCAGAACTTGGCAGTGCTGCCGTTTCACTCGGAACTGTGATCGTCGATTCGAAGCGAAAGACAGTCAGTCATCTCGAGGGGGGCATCCTCGATCGTTTGCTGGTGCAGGAAGGCGATGAAGTGAAAGTCGGTCAGCCGCTCGTCCGCCTTGACGACACCAAGGCCCGGTCCGAATTGCAATCCCTGCAGAGCCGCCGGGTGGGGCTTATCGCAAAGTTAGCCCGGCTGCGTGCCGAGCAGGCAGGAGAGACTGAAATCATATTTCCGCAGAACTTCGGCGAAATGGGCGATATTTCCGCTGAGAGTGCAATAAGGGCTGAGAGAATATTCTTTGAGAAACGCTACGCGCAAAAAATGAGCCGCGTGGACATACAGAAGAAAACGATTGAGCAATATACGGAGCAAGCGAAATCGTCCGATGCGCAGATGGCAGCGACAGACCGACAGATCGAGTTGATCAATGAACAACGTGAGGCGATCGCCGGGCTTGTTAAAAAAGGCTTTGCCCAGAAGTCGAAGTTGACCGAAATCGACACCAGATTGAGCGAACTCGCGGGAACCCGCGGAGAGTATGCGGGTGACAAAGCCAAGGCCGAGCAGGCAAAAGCAGGCGCGGAATTTTCTCTCATAGGTATTGAAAGCGATCTGCAATCGGAGATTGCAGGAGAAATCACGACGAGCCAGGTTGATCTTGCCGACACTGAAGAGCGCATCGTGGCGGCCAAAGACGTCATGCGCCGTGTCGAAATACGCTCGCCGCAGGCAGGCGTCGTCGCCAATATCCGTTTGCGGACACCTGGCGGTGTGGTCGCCGCTGGTGAAGCCATACTCGATATCGTTCCGGAAAATGAACCGCTGGTTATCGAAATGAAAATCAGCCCGCGCGACATCGACAGCGTGATTGTCAGTTCGCCGGTGCAGGTTCGCCTGACAGCCTATAACCAGCGTTCGCTGTCGCCGCTCGACGGCAAAGTCACTTACGTCGCCGCGGATCAGGTTATCGATGAAAAGACCGATACGGCGTACTTCGTGGCGCGTGCGGAAATCGCTGCTCAATCGCTGGCTTCCAACCCGACGATCAAACTTTACCCGGGGATGCCAGCCGAGGTGCTGATCGTCCACAAGCCGCGCAAAGCGATCGAGTACATCATTTCCCCCATCTCCGACAGCTTTAACCGCGCCTTCAGAGAGGATTAATTTGGATATTCTCACCGCAGTGCACCATGTTTAGAGATATTTCAAATTTCAAATTAAATTGCACTTAATACAAATCGATATAACAAGTAGTTTTGCTTTAAACAGGAATTATAGATTCTAATATAAAAGTGTCATAATACATGGACGTAATAATTTGTTACTATGGATTGCCACATTTATATTCTTAGTCTAGATTGCAATTCGATTTGGTGCAGCGCACAATCGTTTAGGCATCGATCGTCGGAATCTTTCCGGCAATTTGTAGACTCAAAGCAGGACAGAAGGAGAAGCAGATGGCCACTTTAGAAGGCGGCGCCTACGACGACGTTTTGTTTGGCTCGCGTTTTGACGACTTCATCCACGCCAATGGCGGTGATGACGTTGTTTTTGGCTCGAACGGAAATGACTCGATATTCGGTGACGCCGGCGACGATTTGTTGTTTGGCGGCAACGGCAACGACTCGATTTTCGGCGGCGAGGGAACTGACATCCTCTTCGGCGACAATGGAAACGACATACTGAGCGGTAACGAGGGAAATGACGTTCTCTTCGGCGGCCACGGAGATGACGTTCTTACCGGTGGTGCCGGTTCTGATCTCTTGTTCGGCGATGCCGGAAACGATGTTCTTTCCGGCGGTGCCGGCGACGACACTCTCTTTGGCGGCGCAGGCAATGATACCCTCATCGGCGGCGCAGGCAGTGATGTATTCCTGTTCACTGGCGGCGGCGGCAATGACGTTGTTCTCGATTTTACCCCTGGTGAAGACGTCCTCCAGATCTCCAGCGGTATCAACGGGCAGGATATTCATTCGGCTGACGATCTTGCCGATCGTGTTACGCAGGTTGGTGGCAATGTTGTCGTCGATCTCGGTCATGGCGATTCCGTCACGCTCGTTGGCGTCAATGCCGACGATGTCACGGAACATCCCGGCGATTACTTCGTCGTTCATTGATAGTAATTATGGCGTGCCCTGCCCTTCGGCCGGGCGCGCTTTTTTCTGACGTGAATGAAAGGGCAACGTGTTGAACCTCGACCATTCGACGGATATTGCTGGCGATATCGAGAGCATTTCAATCTCGCGTCTCTGTGCAGATGTGGCCGTCGTGATCTGGGACCTTCCGGCTTCCATACGGGCATCAACGAAATGTACGCTGGAGACGCCGGAACCGTTCGTTCCGCTCATCAGCTTGACTATTCCCCTTGAAACGGGCGGCCAGCGTATTCTATGGGCCATGCGCACAAAAGATGAGCCGATCCACCTCACCATGTCCGCCGGTGCGCTCGGGCCGACTGAACAAACTGTTCTTTATCCGGCCGTCGAGCTTGGCTCTTTCGATGTTGACCGTGCTGTCGATAATCTCGCGGCTGCCGGACATATCAAGCTGCTCAACAATATGTTGAGCACATGGCGCAGCGCCTTTCGCCTGTCGCAGAATCCGATTTTTGCCAGCGTTGTTCGCGAAATCACCCTGGCGCTGACGCCCGAGCCCCGGCAAGTGCGCGGCTGTGGTCAGCCGATTGACGGACAGCACCTGTTGGAAACCGCACTGGATCCGGACCTTGGGGACGTGACTGCCATCCATGCAATCAGCACCAATTCCATAACGGCGCTGCCGACGAAGCTGGGTCTAGGGCGCCAATCCAAAAAGGGCTGGCAGGCGTGCCACCTCCTGGTGGAGTCCGCCCGGGCGTTGCCGCAATCATTGCACTTCGTGTTTACGGGGAAAAACGGTATCGCCGTCCGCAAATTATCGGACAGCGATGGCCAGCTCGACTTTTCCAAGTGGTGGCAAAAGCGGCAGAACGATATGGAACTGCGTGAGTTCCTCGTGCGCCAACTGGCGGAGGTCCCCGGTTCTGGCGCTGCCATTGCTATCGATATGCAGATGCGCGCCCCATTGCCAGTTCGCCAGATCGCAAAGTCAGGGACGCATCCTGCCGCCGAAATCGATCTCGCGATCGCACTCGATGGCGGCCTGCTCGTCGGCGGTTGGACCCACGATCCCGCAGCGATGCTGTCCCGTATCGAATATATTTCGGGCAATGGAAGCGCTCTGCCGCTCCAGCCCAATTTCTACAAGTTTCCTGGCAAGACTGGCGAACGCGCGGATGGACTTGGCGCCGACGTGACCGGCTTTGTCGCCTGGCTGCCTCAAGCCAAAAATCTTGGACCATTGCTGCAGCCGCGCTTTCAGATGCGGCTCGTCTCGGGCACGACCGCGCTGCTGGTGCCGCCAATGCAGCCCTTTGAACCGTCGGCACAGCGCAACCGCATTTTGCGGGCAGTACCGCCACAACATGCACGTAGCCAGGTATTCGAAAATATTCTTGCGCCAGCCCTGAAAGAAGTCGAACAAAAGCTCGGCCAGACGGTGAGAATTGCAGATATCAAGGAATTCGGTGTGGGACCGGCATCTCCTCTGATCTCGATCGTAATCCCCCTCTATCGCAATCTCGATTTTTTGCGCTTCCAGCTTTCGGCCATGGCAACCGATCCTTGGCTTGTGGCGAATGCAGAAATCATTTTTGTGCTCGATTCTCCGGAAATCCAGGACGATACAGAGCACATGCTTGGCGGACTGCATATTCTGCATGATTTGCCGATGAAGCTCGCCACCATGAATCGCAACAGCGGCTATGCCCGTGCCTGTAACGCCGGTGCTAGTCTTGCGACAGGTACCATGCTGGTCATGTTGAATTCCGACGTTGTTCCCTGCGGCCCGGGCTGGCTGGACACACTCACCCGGCCCTTGCTCGAACAGAAGAAGCTGGGTGCGATCGGGCCGAAACTGCTCTTCGAAGATGGCTCCCTGCAGCATGCCGGGTTGTACTTTGCCCGTGACCATCGCGGCGTTTGGCTCAACCATCATTTCTACAAGGGTATGCCGGGCTATTATTCGCCGGCTCAAATTGCGCGAACAGTGCCGGGCGTAACCGGTGCATGTCTCGTTACCCGCAAGGACATTTATGATCTTGTCGGCGGGTTCACCGAGGACTACGTCATCGGGGACTACGAGGACAGCGACCTATGCCTGAAAATTCGGCAGATTGGTTTTCAGGTGGCTTACGAGCCGAATGTTGCGCTCTACCACTTCGAACGCCGATCTATCCGTCGCAGCAGCGACTACATGCGAGGTCTCGCAAGCCAATATAATTCCTGGCTGCATACACAACGCTGGGACGACGACATCACAGAATTAATGACGACCTATCTCGATGAAGCGGTGCCCGTTCAAATAAACGGGGACACCGTCACTTCTTTCGTCAAGGAAAAGTCTGAAAGGAGCGCCGCTTGACTGAGGTTATTGCACTCAAGACAGCTTTTACCGAACATGTCCCCGCATTCAATAACGATCATGTTGAATGGCTGATGGAAGCGGTCCTGCGCAACCGGTTTCTACCCTGTCCTGACCCGGATAGCATTTTCGTCGGAGACGGTAATTACCAGGCCGTCGGCGCGGAGTTCCTCGGTCATTTCATCCGCAAGGGTGGTGTGCGGCCAGATAGCCGGGTCCTCGATATCGGTTGTGGTATCGGGCGCATGGCTGTCCCGTTAACCCAGTATCTTGACTTTGCGAAAGGCAGCTATTGCGGCATCGATCCAGTTGCCGGCGGGATCAACTGGTGCCGCCAGATGATCAGCCCTGTGTATTCCAACTTCGAATTCCGCCATCTGGATATCGCACACTCGCTGTATAATCCGAAGGGTGCGATCGATGGGCTCGAATTGGTTCTCCCGTATGAAGACCGGCAATTCGATTTTATCATCATGACGTCCGTCGTTACCCACCTGCCTGACGAAGAGGTTAGCGCCTATCTGCGCGAGGTGGAACGCGTTCTTGCGCCGGGTGGCCGCCTATTCATGACATGCTTCGTCGTTGATAAGGTTGCATCGGAGAACCCCTTGAAAAAGCGTGACGCGCGGCTCGGATTTCAGCGTTACGATGAAGGTCCGTGCTGGTTCGTTCCAGAACTGCCGCCGCTGGCTGCGGTGGGTTTCGACGATGGATTTCTGGATGGTGCGCTGACGCGTGCCGGTTTGTCGGTCACAACCAAGTCATTTGGTCACTGGCGCGGTGTCCCTTCGGATCATTATCAGGATCTGTTTGTGGCCGAGCTCACTAGGGGCGATCGATGACCCGCGTCCTTGTGGCTGCACATAATCATCCGGCTTTGCACCCAGGTGGCACGGAAATATTCGCTCATGACCTTTTCCGTGCTTATCAGCGGGCCGGATGCGAAGCGCTGTTCCTCGGCGCCACCAATCATATTCACCGTGAGGCACGGCCGGGAACGAGCTTCCAGAGTATCGGCACCAACGGTGATGAAATTTTGCTGTGGTCGGGGCACTTCGACCGATTCTTCATGAGTCAGGTCGATCTTTATGGCGTCGTTCCGGACATCGTCGAACTCCTGCGCGACTTCCGGCCGGACGTCGTGCATTTGCATCATCTCCTGCTTTTGGGTGCCGAGTTTCCGCATATCGTGCGCCGCACATTGCCCGAATGCCGGATAGTCATGACGCTGCATGATTACTACCCGATCTGTCACCACGATGGTTTGATGGTGCGCACAACGAGCAAAGAATTATGCCACGGTGCCAGTCCGGACCGGTGCCACAGCTGTTTCAAGGAAATTGCGCTTGATAAGTTCGTTCTGCGTGAACGCCATTTGAAGTCTCTTCTGAGTGCCGTCGATGGGTTTGTGTCGCCGAGCGAATTTCTCAAGCAGCGCTATGTCGACTGGGGCATTTCTGAAGATTTGATCAGCGTGATCCCCAACGGTCAGCCCAAAAGGGTCGAGGTGAAAAGGCGAGAAGTCGCTCAACGCATTAAACCGGTCTTTGGTTACTTCGGTAATCTCAATCCATGGAAAGGTGCGACTGTCCTGCTCGAAGCAGCAAAGCAGCTGATTTCCGAGGATTTCGAATTCGAACTGCGGGTTCATGGTGCGGCGCCGTTCCAGAGCGAAAGTTTCGTTGCTGATATAGATCGCCTCTTCGCGGAAACGTCACCCGCCGTACAGCGTCGTGGAGCTTACCGGCGTGAAGATATAGGCCATCTGATCGCCACGGTCGATTGCGCGATCATGCCCTCGATCTGGTGGGAAAATGCGCCGCTGGTAATCCAGGAAGCGCAAAGCCAGGATTGTCCGGTAATCACAAGCAATATCGGTGGAATGGCCGAAATGATTGACGACGGCATAAACGGGTTGACCGTCGCGCCTAATGATCCAATGGCGCTGGCGGCCGCCATGCGACGTATCGCTGAATTTCCTGACTTACGCCAGACTCTTGTGCTTGGGGCTCGCCACCCCGACACAATCGACAGGACGGCTGAGCGCTATCTCGATTTGATCGAGACGCTGCGTCCGGCACATGTCGAAGCAGCCTGAGAGGACCATTATGTCAATAATCACAAACGTGTCGGCACAGGCGCCAATTCAGCCGAGTGCCGCTCCCCAACAGGACAACACACAGGCCAAAAAACTTGAACCGACAAAGGGACGGGTCGACGCTATCGATGACGGCCGTTTGTTCGGTTGGGCTTTCGATCCAGCTGCGCCAACCAAGAGGCTGACTATTCGCGTGCTTCTGGATGGCAAGCCTATTGCAGAAGCTGTCGCCGACAAAGACCGCCCGGATTTGAAGCGTTCAGGGATTGGCGATGGCGCGCATGCATTTGATGTGATGCTCCCGCAATTTGCGGCCATGCGCGCCGGTGAACTCGTAGTCGTTGCAATAAATGGCGCAGGTATTGAACATGCCTTACGCGTACCAAAGCCTGATGAACAAGCCGCCGAGGCCCTGATCGCTGCGCCGATGACGCGTATCCTCGACAAGCTCGATATGTTGATGGCGGCACAACGGCAATTGCAGGTCAACCAGCGTTCGTTGCAGCGTATCGCGCCGGTCATCGATGGATCAGGCGGTAGCAATGCAGTCGACGCTGCCGATGTGAGCAATTCGATTGAAAATCTCCGCGGTGACGTCAACCAGCGCCTGACGGAACTGGATGTTCATCTGATGCGAATGGACGGTGTCGTAGCAGCTATGGAAAAGCGCATGGAGTCACTGCAAAAACGCTCCGGTGGCGATGTTAAACCGTTGCTTTTGCTTTTATTCGTTCTCGTGGGCTTTGCTGCCGGGGCTATTTTGTCAATGTCAGTCATGCCTTGATCATGGAGCAGATTTGAATGCTTCGAGACGACAAAAACGTTTTGCCGATAAAGACTGGTAAAGCCGCGGAACGTCTCCCCGTGGTGATGCAAGGCGAAACCGTGGTTGGCTGCCCCATAGACGACACGCTTGTTCTTGTGCTCGGCATCGGCAGCCTGACTTCCGAACAGGCCACGGTTTTTCTCAATGGCGATCCCGCCATGAGCGTCAAGGTTACCCTTGTAAGCTGGCCGCTGAAAGATGCATCCCCCGCGGGCACCCACGGATTTGTGGCGATTGTTCCGACCAATATCCTACGCCGCGGCGCGTTGAAAACCATCATGTTCCAGCACAAGGCAAACGTGACGCGCTATGCTTTTGCCAGCCGCGCTGCCTCGGTTGGCGAGCTGATTGCCATGATCACCGACCTTTCCGGTTCCAGCTTGCCTTCCGTGATCGATGGACTCGTTGAAGGCCTGATCTCTGGACCGATCGGTCGTAAGAAGCTTTCGGCGATCACCATCCTTTTGCAGGCAGGCGCACGCTCAGATGGTTGCATCGAACTGATCGGCGGCAGCGATGAGGGTGAGATTTTCGTGCAAGGATGGGCGCAGGACCTTACGCCTTCCGTCACACGGCTTTTGATCAGCGGCCGGTCGCCTTCACTTGCTGAATGTGCGATCAGCGTTTTCGCACGCCCCGATCTGAACGAACAATCGTCAGGATTTGCTGGGCTTTTGCTCGCCAACGAAATCGTCGAGCCGAACGACATCGAGCGTCTTCTGTTTCGCGGGCGTCGCGGCTGGCGCTTCACCGAGGTTTACGACCGCCGTCTGATTTCAGGCGCGCGTGAAACGCCCAGCCATGTGCGAGCGATTCTGCCTCGTGTTCGCAGCTCTACCGAGATTCTCCTTCGTATGCGCTCAGCCGCTAATCGCTTCGATGGAACCGAGACGATCTCCAGCCTCCCCTTCCCGGTACGCATGGGCATCGACCACGTGTTTCGTGTGGAGGGTAGCGGCCTGCTCGTCTCCGGCTGGTTGCTCGATCCCGACAATCATGTGGGGGACGTCAAATTGCGCCGGCATCGCGGCGAAACGCAGCTCGATGCAAACTGGACCCGTATCGACAGGCCCGATGTCACGCGGGAATTCGACAACAAGCCGCCGTTCAACGCCGGGCTTGACCCCACTCGCCATGCCCATGGGTTTGTTGCCTTCGCACCCGAACTCGATGGGGACAGCACTGCACCTTTCTATGTAGAGCTCGGTCTGAGCGATGGGCGCCGCGCGTTCATGCCTCTGACACCGACGAGGATCACGTCGCGCGATGCGGTTGTCCGGCAGATCCGCGCGATTGACCCGAACGCTTGGGCGCTACGGCATATTGTCGATCAACAACTCGTGCCGCTGCTACGTGGAGTGAACCGCCCTGCTCCTGCAATCTATGGTGTGGTCGATCTCGGCTCGTTCGAGGACGTTCTTGGACCGGCGCTGATTATTGGCGTTGATGAACGCGTAGAAGAGGTTGCACCCCTCATTGCGTTGCTAGCCCTCGACCCGGAAACGCGTCGGGCACCTATCGTTATTGCTGCGGCGACTGAGATTGTCGACCGCATTGGGGTCCAGGTCCGACGGCTTGCCGATTTCTACGGTCTGCATCTGCGCCTCGTTTCGGCTAGCGGCTCGGAAGATCTTTACGATGCCCTTGAGGTGGGCGCCCGGGCCGTTTCCACCGAAACGGTTGTTTTTCTCGCGGCCTCGCTGCTTCCACGTAATCCGGGATGGTTCAGCAAATTACTGGCGGCCTATGAAGCGCGCAAGGAATGCGTCCTCTCGCCCACTCTTGCCTACGAAGACGACTCGATCCGCTGGGCTGGCACATGGGTTGCGGGCGCGCAATCCGACCGCGCTCTGATCAGCCGTTATGCCGGATATCCCATTGATGCCGTAACAGGAATGGCAACGACGGAAGTAGCGACCGCGACATTCGAATGTTGTGTGATGCCGCGAGAGGCGTTGTTTTCGGTCGATGGGTTTACACGCGGATATCTTGGCACGCATGAAAAGGGCCTCGACCTCGGTCTGAAGCTCAAGCAGTCGGGCCTGAAATCCTACTGGCTTCCATCTGCCCAGATGCTGGGATCCGACGACATTTCCGTTGCCGACAAGGCGTCAACGATTGCGCTCATCGAACGTATCGATCGTCAGGTCTTCGATGCGCGCTGGGCAAACATTCTCACAAAAGATCGTGTGACAACGACGGAGGCAGCGGTATGACCGAACAACTCCGGGTTCTGGTGATTTCGCACGCGCATCCGAGCATCTCACTCGGCGGTGGCGAGATTGCATCCTACAATCTCCACAAGGGGTTGAATACGTTGCCAGGCGTGCAATCCGTCTATCTGGCGAGAGCAAATCATCCAATACCACGCCATGGCACGACGGCCCTGATGAGTCTGCGGCGCAGCAGTGACGAGATACTCTTTCACGCGGATGAATATGACCACTTTTATATGTCGAACAACAACACCGACGAAATTCGCCGCGATCTTTTGCGCTTTATTGGGGATCTCAACCCGCACGTCGTGCATTTTCATCACGTCATGGGCCTGGGTTTGGAAACCCTTTACGCCATACGCGAGGCCTTGCCTGATACGGCGATCCTCGTGACGTTCCACGAATATTTGTCGATCTGCAATAATGACGGTCAGATGGTAAAAGCCGGCTCGTCGAAACTCTGCAACGAGGCATCGCCGATCGATTGCCACGCCTGTTTCCCCGACGTTCCCCCCGCCCGCTTTCTGAAGCGCGAACGATTTGTCCGCGGAATGCTCGAACTTGCCGATGCCTTCGTTGCGCCAAGCGTCTTTCTTGCCCGGAAGTATGCGGAATGGGGTCTCGATGCGGACAAGTTGCATGTGATCGAGAACGGCATCTCCGTTGAAAGCGTAACGCCGCCAAGGGAGCTGACAGGCCCAAAACCGCGTCGCAACCGTTTTGCCTATTTCGGACAGATGACACCCTACAAGGGGATAGATGTGCTGGTTGATGCCGTGTCCCGTGTACCGGAAGAAACATGGGGCGCGGATTCTCGCCTGATGATTTTTGGCGGTAATCTTGAAAAACAGCCGCGCGAATTTCAGGAACGCATGGAAAAGCTGATCGGCGAGGCCGGCTCGCGCGTGCGCTTCTATGGAGCGTATCAGAACGCTGAAATGCCACGCCTGATGCAATCGGTCGACTGGGTCGTCATGCCTTCAATATGGTGGGAGAATTCGCCAATCGTTATTCAGGAAGCATTGCATCATCGCCGACCGATCATCTGCTCCAATATTGGCGGGATGGCCGAAAAAGTACGCGATGGTGAGGATGGCCTGCATTTTCGCGTTCGCAGCGCCGAGGATCTTGCAGACCGTTTCATGGAGGTGTTGTCTGATCCATTGATTTGGGATCGTCTTCATCACAGTGTCCGCCGGCCGACGAACTACATCGATTGCGCCGAAGAGCATGTTGCCCTCTATGGCGACCTGCTCAAATCGGGCCGGCAACAGCCCATCAACATAGCCGCAAGGACCGATGTCGTTCTTTCGCAAGCGAGCTGAATTTTCGCCAGCTTTCAATGCCACGAGAAGGAAACCCCATGGCACGTGTACTGGTAATGATCCCATCGGGCGAGGTCTACGATCACGACAGTGTTCGCTGGTATCAGCACAGCGATGTGCAACGTAGTATCAATCACTACCATAATATCGGCGATGCTTTTGTTTTCGATTCGTCGTTGAAATTGATGAACTACGAAAAGCAGGCTGAATTGCCGATTATGAATCCGAACATGGATCACATCGATCGCCTGCGGGAGGAATATGACTACGTCATTCTTCGCGGCTCGAACTATGTTCACCAGCACATGGACTGGACCGATGCCATCCCGGTTATGAAGCGGCTCGGTCTGCCGGTGATTGCCTTTGGCATAGGAGCGCAAGCTCCGGTGGAAGGCCAATTGGAACTCTCCGAGCAAACGAAGACAGTTCTGAAGGTGATAGCGGACTCAACGGTTTCCGTCGGTGTGCGTGGAGCTTATTCTGCACAGGTCATGAGCGATATCGGCATTAACAACGTTCGCATTATTGGCTGTCCGACCGCATTTCGTCGCAACGATCCCGAGATGCGAATAAAGCTACCGCGGCTTGATGACGTGCGAAATATCGGGATCACCATCCGGCGTGAGGTCTCACCGACCTACGCTCAGGATATCGAGCGTTACCTGACGTTTCATCGCGATCTCGTCAAGGAAATGGCAGGTCGCTTCGATGCGACCCTGATGGCACAGGGCGAAGTCGAAGAAAAGAAACTGGTTTTCGGGACCGATGACCAGAAAGAGGAAGCGATTGCCGCTCTGAGAGCAAACAAATGGGTTTCCGACTGGTATCTGGATGAGACGGTGGAAAAGCTTTATCGCGAGCGCATGTTCTACTCCGACGTCGTCGCCGATTATGAAAGTCTCGTCCGGACAAAACAACTTGTTCTCGGTTATCGGCTGCATGGCAATCTCATGGCCTTGGCCAATGGCGTGCCTTCCATCTACTTCACCTATGACAGCCGCACCGTGGAGTTTGCAGAGACCTATCAAATTCCGAGTTTCGATGTGTTTAGCGGCGGGAAGTTCAGGCTGGAGGACTATTGGGACCAGGCACTCTTCGACAAATATAATCAAGCTAGGTACCGGACCTATGGCGAAATGTACCGCTTTCTGACGGAAAACGGTGTGGATCACAAAATGGTCGACACTGAAAAGCAGGTGCAAGATTCGGTTCGCCGCGTCGCATGATACCCAGCGCGACTTTCTTGGGGGGAAACGCAGCAGGTTGAGGAGGTCTAACCAAAATTCGCTAATTGGCAAAAGCCGGGTCCTTACAAACAATCCCTCAAACAGAATTCCAGGAGTTCCCCAATGACCGTTCTTGTTACAGGTGGTGCTGGCTATATAGGCAGCCACATGGTGCTCGCATTGAAAGACGCGGGACGATCCGTTGTCGTGCTCGACGATCTGAGCTGCGGCTTTTCCTGGCTGGTGCCCGAAGACGTTCCGTTCATCCAGGGCGATGTTGGCGATCAGGCGCTCGTGCGCGACGTGATCCGCACGCACGGAGTGACTGCGATCCTGCATTTTGCCGGCTCTATCGTTGTGCCGGATTCCGTTCGCGATCCGCTTTTCTATTACCGCAACAACACGGTGCAGTCGCGCGCGTTGATCGAGGCGGCTATCGCCGAAGGTATCCGGCATTTCATTTTTTCGTCGACAGCCGCCGTCTATGGCGAGCCCGAGAAGACGCCAATCACCGAGGACATGCCGCATCAACCCATTTCACCCTATGGCACGTCAAAACTGATGACGGAGTGGATGTTGCGCGACGCGGCAGCCGCTCATCCGGATTTCAACTATGTTGCGCTACGTTATTTCAACGTGGCCGGCGCCGATCCGCAGCTGCGTTCCGGACAATCTTTCCCCCGCGCAACGCATCTGATCAAGATCGCCAGCCAGGCTGCGACGGGCGAACGCTCTCACATCGAGGTTTACGGTACGGACTACCCGACAGCGGACGGAACCTGCATCCGCGATTATATCCACGTCAGCGATCTGGCTCAGGCGCATCTCTGCGCGCTGAATTACCTGGAAGCTGGAGGCAAAAGCACCTCAGCCAATTGCGGATATGGTTATGGCTACTCGGTGCTTGAGATCATCGATGCGGTCAAGCGTGTGTCGGGCGTTGATTTTTCGGTGCGCATGGCGCCTAGACGTGCCGGTGATCCAGCTATTCTGGTGGCTGGCAATGATCGGGTCTGCAATGAATTTGGTTTCTCACCCAAGCGTGCCGATCTTGATCTGATTGTTGGGGACGCTCTTGCTTGGGAACGAAAACTGCAATCGATGAGAGCAGATGACGAGCCGGAAAAGCGCATTGCCGTCTAGAGCAAGTTTTGTCTGTTCAAAGCCAGTTCTGTTTCCCGGATGGCGAGACAATCCACGCGGAAGGCGGCGAGGCCGATGTATTTCCATCGTCCGACGCCGCCTGACAAAGTGGTTGGCCGCCAGCGCTGCTATAGTAACATGCAATAAGTCACAAGATACTTTGAATTTTGAAATAAATTACTTTTACAATGATTGTAAGTTACGCGAAGAATAAAACGCGCACAATCAAATATTTTAGTGTTGCGCTGCAATATATTTATGTGACAAGCTTCATCAATCTGCCATTCTATTTGTATAGAGACACGGTTAGCCGCCTGTGGTTGGTCAAGGATGAGGGAAATGACGGTTCAGACTTCGTACAAGCTTTCGCCGGTTGCGAAATCCTTGAGAGAAATAGATTTGTTGAAGGAACCGATCCTGCTTCGCATGGGTATTGACCATGACGAGCTGCCCGAAGGCTTGTGGAAATCCATAAAAATCCTGGGCTTCGAAGGTGTCAAGGATGACGCCGCTATGCTGTCGGATTCATCGGGCAGAAAATTCGAGATGCATGAGGCGCCTTTGTGCACACTGGCTGTGCTCATCAATCCCGTTCACCGGGGTAGGGAAAAGCGACTTCTAGACTGGTTGAAAAGCCGTGGTGTCGTAGACGAACCAACCGTTTTTGAATGGCATGCTGGGCGGGAGATTGAAACGGCAGGTTTGATTATCCAGAAGCTCGCCAGCCTAGTGGTGTTCGAAGCGAGGAAAATCACCCAGTCAAATCGCGAATTGCTTGCCTTGCGCACCTTGAATGACAATCTTCAGAACAGGTTTGCTGCTGTCGAGAGTTTCGTCGACAGGCAGGGATTGCAACCCTTCGATCTCGCCTTCTCAAACGAGCCGGTCAGCAGTTCCTCGCGCTCCAACGTTCTGGCCGATGCTTCTTTCGAAGGGGTATCGCAAATCCTTCCAGTCGCCAGCGCAGGCGTGAGCGCTATCGCCATCCATTTCGAACGTCTGATGCAACGTGATGATACCACCCTGCATGCCCAACTGGTCACGCTGGAAGATATGTGTGTTGTAGAGAGCTGGGTGGTGCCGCTTTCAAAACTTGGTCAGGGTTGGAACTATCTGGGACTTTCGCGAACGCTTGCCGGCTTGCGGCGGACGTTGAGCCTGCGCCTTCGTATCGAGGGCATGGATGATGAAATGCCGCTGTTGTCACTTGGCGGACTTCAACCGCTCGACATGTTCCAGGTGCGCGACGCAGCAAACGACACACCGCTGCTGAAGAACAGCCTTGCGATGCAAATCTGGTGCGGAATGCCCGGTGTTCTGCTTCCGAGTTGGGCAAACTATCTGCCAGCTCAATCCCACGACGCGAGAGGTGGCGGCTTTCGGGAAATGCCGATGGCAGTCGGCATTCTCGAACTGGCAGACCTGTCCAATACGGACGAGATTTCATTCGACTTCGCAGCCATTCTTCCTCTGCCCGAAGAAAGAGCCATCGGCTGCCATCCGCCATCAACGGGAATAACGATCGGCCACATCCCCGCGGCCTGCCCGCCTAATATTCTCCGCATCTCGTCCAGTGCAGTCGTCGATAATGAAGAGTCGAAGGATGTCGATTTTGCCCTGGTAATTGCGAGCGACATCCGCAATGCCCGTCAGCTATTCGATGAGCACCGGGCACCCGGCGCCGGCGAAGGATTTTCAGGCTGGATCAGTGTTACGCCGGGTGAAGAGCCGCGGCTCAACGCCTTCATCACTGAGCAGGTTGGCGTGTGGCAAAACATCTACATCGCGACCCGAATGAAGGAGAATCCGGGAGACAACGCTTTCGCTTGGGCGAAATTCCGTAACATCAGCCTCATGGTCAATGGATAATTTCATGCTGGACCAGATCAAACGTCTCCGAGAACAAATCAGCACGCAATTGCCGTCCGATATCGACTCGGATGGTCCACCCCGCACCAGGGTCGCAGTGCTCATTCCGGCATACAAGCACTCTGTGCTTCTTGCCGAAGCAGTGGAATCCGTTTTGGCGCAGGAAGCGCCTTTCGGGATCGCAGCAGTGATCATAGATGACGGCTGTCCCTATCCGGAAACCGGCGAAATCGGACGCACATATGCGCTGGCTCATGCCAACGTCTTTTATCTCCGCAAGGCCAATGGAGGACTGAGCTCCGCCCGCAATTATGGCATCGAGTTTGCACTCCGTAATTTCCCAAATCTCGAGGCCGTCTATTTTCTCGACGCCGACAATCGCATTACGCCTACGGCGATCCGCGACATTCTCGGTTTCATGAAGTCGGACGACAAGGTCGACTGGATCTATCCGAATATCGACAAGTTCGGCATCGAGTGGAATGGAAACTACACAACGCAGTACTCGCGCCTGCTGCACCTGACGTTTGACAATATATGCGAAGCCGGCAGTCTGGTTTCGCGGCGTATGCTCGATGCTGGCGTGCGCTTCGACGAGAGCATGAAGGCCGGTTTTGAGGACTGGGACTTCTGGCTGCAGGCGATCGGACGTGGCTTCCTTGGTGCGAACTATCCTTTCTTCGGCTTCGAATACCGGCAGCGCGCCGAGAGCATGTTGCGCGATTCAAATCGCACGCGAGAAGGCATTTTGACCTACATCCGGCAGAAACATAAGAAACTCTTTGCCGCCGAAACGCTACTTGCCTGGGAACACGAGGAAACGCCGCGCTATGCTGCGATCGGCATGGGTACGTATGCGGTGGATTTATTCACCGATCCGACAGTCGAGCATGCCAAATGCAGTCTGGAAGATTTTGTCACGCGTTTCTGGGCTGCGAAGGCTGAACCGGAAACCTTCGGTGTTCCGCCGTTTCTATTATGGATGACGGCGGCACACAGAGAGGCCCTGACCCGGCTCGGCTTGATCCACAATTTGCTGTGGCTGGGCGAGCGGATTGCTCAAAAACACCATTTCGTCGCCATTCGCTTCGAGCGGAACAACGCCAAGGTCGGCATTGACATACGCAAGATCAGCGATGCGGAACCGCTTGCCGACAAGCCTTTCGGCTGGATGTGTACGTTCGATATTTTCTCGACCTGCGCAGATGATGCATCCGACGATTGGGCACGCTCCCTGCACAAGCCGGTTCCAAGCCCGAATGTCATCGAGATTGTCATCAGCGGACCATTCACGTCGAGAGAAATGCAAAGTACCGCCTTGTCTCCTACCAATGCGCTTCTCGCCACATTGGGGGCGCTGCGCGATTCCGGTTATAGACTGCAGTCCAAAAACCGCTGGCTCTGGCGTTCCGTCTATTTTCCCAATCGCAGCCGCTATTTCGAATTGCTGCGGCATGCCGTGGGCGCAAGACCCGTAATGCCAAGACTCGCTCACGCGTCCAATCCACTGCGTGTCGGATTCCTTTTGCCCATCGGCAGTTTCGGCGGTGTCGAAAAAGTCGCCTATGCTGTGGCGCAGGCGTTGAAGAATGCAGGCTGCGAAGTCCACCTCTTCCTGCTTGGCAAGCCGGTTTACAATCGCATTCCCGAAAACGATGGCGTGTTCAAGACGGTCAACTTCCTCGCAGATGATTACCCGCTCTGGGGCGGTCCCAATCAGTTTGCCGGGCATGATTTATTGATGGGCCATGATGAGGCCGCGAAAGCCGAGCTGATCATGGGCTTTCTGGCCGGGCTGGATGTGGTGATCAACAATCAGGCGGCACCGGTCAATTCCATGCTCGGTGAACTTCGCCGGCGCGGTATGAAGGTGCTGAACTATGTTCACGTGCTCGATAAATCGAAAATGGGACGCGATGCAGGCCATCCGTACCTCACTCTCGCCTTCGAGCATGTCTACGACACCATCCTGACCTGTTCCCGGGACATGGCCGAGTGGTTGCATGGTATGGGCGTCCCGGATGCCAAACTCATGCACATCCAAAATGCAGCAAGTTATGCGCTTTCCTCAAAGGAACAGGAGGTTGCCCTTGCAGCGCGCCGCAACAGGCCGCAGCGGGACAGGCTCAATGTTCTTTTCCTGGGACGGCTCGACGCTCAAAAGGGTATTGAGCGATTGTTCTCCTCTGTTCGCGACCTGCGCCAGCGCTCAGCGCCGATCGACTGGAAGATCATTGGTAGCGATGTCATGGACGCTGGTGCCGGGGGTTCGTGGAAAGAACGTTTCGCTGAAGTTGGTGTTCATGTCGAACCGCCAGTCTTTTCGAGCCGGCATCTGAACAAAGCCTTTGCCTGGGCCGACGTGGTGGTGTTGCCTTCGCGCTGGGAAGGTGCACCCCTGACCATTATCGAGGCTCAACGGCTGGGCTGCGTGCCCATCGCAACGTCAGTCGGCGCGGTCGGCGAACTCATCGATCACGGTGTCGATGGTCTGCTGATCGAGGCGACGGACGACAACGTTATCAGCCGGGAACTGACTGAAATCATCATGGCATTGTCAGAGGATCCCGCTGCGTTGCGTCGCCTCTCTGAAGCTGCCGCGGAGCGCGGCGGTTCTCTCATGTGGGAACACAGTGTCGAACCATTGGTGAACCAGTTGAAGTCATGGTTCCCCGACCGGCTCCCCACCCTCCCGGTGGAGACGACCCTGAAGCTTGTCGAACAGACAGCGCCAACCACGCCCGAGCGCGTACCGCATTTCGAACGGTTTTCGCGCGAGGCAGCGCCAAAACAGCGTGACGAAATTTCCGAAATCAGGCCGCTGCAGATCGCTGCTGCCGGATCAGCCCACATGCATAATTTGAGGAACTAACGATGAAGAAACTTTTTGTTCTGAATGGTGGCGCCGCGGTCAAGCCTGGCAACAAATCCGCC
Organism: Phyllobacterium sp. 1468; assembly: GCF_031455525.1. Taxonomy (NCBI): domain Bacteria; kingdom Pseudomonadati; phylum Pseudomonadota; class Alphaproteobacteria; order Hyphomicrobiales; family Phyllobacteriaceae; genus Phyllobacterium; species Phyllobacterium sp. 1468. The sequence continues at coordinate 33,007 of NZ_JAVDSX010000006.1, forward strand.
TATTTGAAGTTTGAGGATCCGCTCGCGGCCTTCAACAAGGGTGGCATCAACACAGGCGACGTTCTCGTCTATGACGCCACGCTCAAGGCCCTCGCCTATGACGACATCAAGAACGTGCAGTTCTCGCACGCCGGTAACGAAAAGCTCTGGCCACAAGACGGCACTTATGATGCTACGGTCGTGCGCGGTTCGAACTATCTGACGGAAACCGTCGATCTTGCCCATGTCGTACCACTGCTCAAGAAGCTCAAAGGCCCGGTCGTCGCCATCGGGGTCGGTGCACAGGCCGGCAAATACAAGAAGCTCAACGTGCCGAAAGGTACCGTCGAGGCGTGGAAGGTCATCGCCGACAAATGCGAGACGATTGGCGTTCGTGGCTTCTACAGCGCGGAGATATTCAACGATCTCGGCATCAAGAATGTGCGGGTGATCGGCTGCCCGAGCTTTTACCGTTCCTTACGCCCCTCGATCACGATCAAATCCATCGATCCGGCGACTGCCCGCGTCGGCCTGACCCTAAATAAATATCTTTCTGCTGACTACGCCAGCAACGCAACCAAGACCAACAGGATGCAGCGCGCGCTGATCGATGCGGTTGCCAAGCGTCCTTCGAGCAAACTCTACTCGCAGGGCGAACGCGAAGAGACACTTGCTATTTTCTCTTCCGGCAAAGAGAAGCAGGACAACATTAAGGCTATCCTCACCAAGTTCAATCTGCTTGGCCACGCTGAAGCGGAAGAGATGCTCAACAATCGCATGAGCGCCTTTTTCGATATCGAAGAGTGGGCGGCCGACGCAGCTGCAAACGTTGATGTTATGGTTGGCTTCCGGCTGCACGGCAATGTTATAGCCCTGCATCAGGGAATTCCGGCGGTATTCTTCACCTATGATTCGCGTATTCGAGAATTGTCCTCACTGTTCGCAATTCCATCGATCGAGATCGAGGACTACCTGCCGATCAACCTCGAAAAAATGCTCGAAAAAGCGGACTTCTCCAAAGTCCAGCATATTTATCGCCTGAACTATGCCGAGTACCATCGCTTCCTGACCGAAAACAAGCTCAACCACGTACTGCCAAAGCCCGTGGCTGCACCGGCAGACAAGCCGCTCTCGGTACCCAATCTGGTTCAGGTTCCGCACAACATCCATGAAGCTGTGGCTTGGTTCCGCAGCGAGATCGATTTCATGACCGGAGAGGTGGAAACCTTGCGTAATCGTGCCTGGAATCTCGAAACCAGCCTGCGCAGCCTTAAGGAGGCTCCAGCCAAGGCCGCGGTATGACGCAGAGCCGCGCGCAATTCAGCCGACGTTCCTTCCTGAGCCTCGCAGGCTTGGGAATTGCTTCGGCCGGATTGCTGGCGCGGCCTGTACTTGCCAACGCGCTTTGCTCGGATATTCCCGTTCCACTTCAGCGCGCGCAGGGAAAATGGCGACTTTCGTTCAATGACGATTTCACCGACAATGCCGGCTTCGATCAACGCTGGATCAAGGTAAATGACAGCGGCGGAGAGACCAGGAGTATTCGGATACCCGGGAATGTTGCAATTTCGGGCGCCGGGCTTTCATTGAAACTTGGCCGCAACACTGGCGCGTTGAGTGATAAACGACCGTTCAGCGGCGGATACGTGCGGACGCGTGATTTTCGTCAATGCTACGGCTATTTCGAGTGCGAAATGAAAATCGCCAATGAGCCCGGTGTAAACAACGCGTTCTGGCTTACCTCCGTGCGCGAGAGTGAAGGCGATACCCGCTTTGAGCTCGACGTGGCAGAGGCCAAGTATCCCAATCTGGTTCAGGTGACAGCGCGCCGCTGGCGACCTGACAGGCAGGTTTTGTCCAAGACTTACCGGCCGCGCTTGAAACTGGCCGACGCTTTCCATCGCTACGGCATGCTGTGGAGCAAGGACCGGTTTCAGTTCTTCTTTGACGACCGGAAAATATACGAGGTGGGAAACACCTTCGCATACACGCCTGCGCAGCTTCTCTTCAGCAACGCGGTCGCGTCTTTCGCCGGTAAAGATGACGGCGATGTGAATGGCGCGGCAACCGCGGTGAAAAGCATTCGCGTATTCCAAAACAGCGAGTGGCAGGACGTGCCGCTCTGGAGGTGTTCATGAGTGATGATTTCGTTTCCACGTCGCGCGCAGACAAGAGCAAGAAATATCTCCTGGGCAAAAATGGCTGGATTTTTCTCGATCATGATTCAAATCGCGTTATCGACCAGATCACCGGCCGTCATTTGCTGGATCAGCAAGGCGTCGACGCCTGGCGAAAATTGGTCCTCGAACGCGATCAATATGTGGCCTCGCTCGGTGCTCAACATCTGATGTTCGTAGCTCCGAACAAGGAGCTCGTCTATTCAGAACAACTTCCGGACTGGGTGGAAATTGCCGAACAACGCCCCATCCACCAGATCATGGCTGCCCTTGGCCCGCAACGCGCGCGGAAGATCATTTATCCTCTTGAGGCAATCCGCGCTGGGAAAATGCAAGGGTTAACCTATCCGAAAAGCGATACGCACTGGAGCGGATTTGGCGCCTATATCGGCTATCAGGCCTTTTGCGCAGGCCTTTCAAACAGTGGTATCGAACCGCTGCGGGTCGAAGCCTCACGCGTGGCTTTTGAAGAGGTCCCGTATGTCGGTGATCTTGGCATCAAGTTCGAACCGCCTGTTTCTGCGCCCACTTTGTCGGCCCGCATCGAAGGCGCCGCTGGCCGCCTCGCCTTCGACAACCGCATTCCGAACCGCGGGAGGATCAGGGTTTTTGTCAACAAGGACACAACGCTGCCACGTTGCGTGATGTTCGGCGATTCCTTTGGCGGTAACCTGTTGCCTTTCCTCAAAGAGAGCTTCAGCACGCTCGTCTATGTCTACGGCAAATCATTTGATCGCGAGTTGATCGAGGCCTACCAGCCGGACGTTGTCCTGTCGCAATTCGTCGAACGCTTCTTGATCGAGCCACCCATCGATACGCCGAGCTTCACCTACGCTTCGGTGGTGCGTACCAAGCTGAAGCTTCTATCGAAGGAGGATTTGGCATTCGCAACACACCAAGCGGCCAGCATCGAACCTGCCATCTTCCCGGTTCGCGCTGTCTATCAGGCGCTGTTGTCCGCACATAGCGGCAAAGCCATTCCTCCGCATCTTGTTGCGGAGCTGAAAAACCATCATCCGGACAATCCCGAAGCACAGCATATGGTCTCGGTCGAATTGTCCCGGCTTGGTGAGAAGCTCGATGAGGCGCGCATTTACGCGGAACGCGCGGTCAGCTCTGAGCCGTGGAACGCGCGCTCGCGGCATCAACTCGCCTTGACGCTGATGAGGCTGGAGCAGCCTGAAGAGGCTGAGGCCCAGCTGCGCAAAGCCGTCGAACTCGATCGCAGCGTCGACTGGTGGAATTATCAGCTCGCGCAAGTGCTGTTCCGGCAACAGAAATACCAGCCCTGTACTGATGCCTTGCACGAATATATTGCTCGCCGTCCGGATTCGTCCGATGCTTGGCAGTTGCTCGGGCGCTGCCACGAAGCTTTGGACAATATCGAAGAAGCTGCCGAGGCGTTTGTGCGCGCATCGGATGCCAAGCCCGAATGGACCTGGCCGCTGCTGAAGCTTGCCAACCTCCGCGTTCGCACCAAGACCAATCCGGAACAGGGTCTGATTGCCACAGATCGTCTGCTTGAAGCTCTCTTCCATGCGCGCGAACGCGCGGAAGTCTATCTGTTGAGATCGCAGCTCCACGAGGTGAACGGGCAGCGTGATAAAGCCATCGACGCTGCTGTTCGAAGCACCGAACTTGCGCCGGATTGGCAATGGGCGGAGAATACCCTGGCGCGGTTACGCGCACAAAAAACGCGCCGGGCCGGCATAGCCAAATCTGCGTAATCAGACTCTTTCGAGTGCGACGGCAATCCCTTGCCCGACACCAATACACATAGTGGCGAGTGCACGTTTCGCGCGACGCAGATTGAGTTCTAGCGCGGCGGTGCCTGTGATGCGGGCACCGCTCATGCCAAGTGGATGACCCAGCGCAATGGCGCCGCCATTTGGATTGACGAACTCTGCATCATCGGCAATGCCGAGCGCCCGAAGTGTCGCGAGTCCCTGGGAGGCAAAGGCCTCGTTGAGTTCTACGATATCGAAATCTTTCGGCGAAATGCCAAGCCGGGCAGAGAGCTTCACCGAGGCTGCGATGGGCCCGACACCCATGATACGGGGCGGTACGCCGGCAGTTGCGCCACCGGCAATACGGGCAATCGGGGTCAGGCCATATTTCTTCGCGGCGGCTTCGGAAGCGACGATCAGGGCCGCCGCGCCGTCGTTGACGCCCGACGCATTCCCCGCTGTAACCGACCCGCCTTTACGGAAAGGCGTGGGGAGTTTCGCCAGTTGCTCGATCGTGGTTTGGGGACGCGGATGTTCGTCCCGGTCGACGATGATTGCATCACCCTTACGCTGCGGAATCGTGACCGGCGTGATTTCGCGGGCAAGGCGTCCGTTCGCCATCGCCGCCCCGGCCTTTTGCTGGGATCGCACGGCAAAAGCATCCTGATCGGCGCGTGATACATTGAAATCCTCGGCAACGTTCTCGCCAGTCTCCGGCATTGAATCGACACCGTATTCCTGCTGCATCAGTGGATTGATGAAACGCCAGCCGATCGTCGTGTCATGGATTTCCGCATGACGCGAAAACGCACTCTCCGCTTTCGGTATTACGAAAGGGGCACGAGACATAGATTCCACACCGCCGGCGATCGCAAGTTCGATTTCGCCGGCCTTGATCGCGCGGGCGGCAGTGATGACGGCATCCATACCCGAACCGCACAGGCGGTTTATCGTCGTACCGGGGACGCTGACTGGAAGCCCGGCGAGCAACAGCGCCATGCGCGCCACATTTCGATTGTCTTCACCAGCCTGGTTGGCGCAACCAAAAATCACTTCATCGATAGCTTCCCAATCGACACTTTTATTGCGTTCGATCAGTGCCTTCAACGGAATAGCGCCAAGATCATCGGCGCGAACGGAGGCCAGGGACCCGCCAAAGCGGCCGATGGGGGTGCGTATGTAATCGCAGATGTAAACTTCGGTCATCAGGCGGCCTCATGGGCTTTTTTGGTGCGGGCGTTGATGTCGCGGAGCACAGAGATTTCGGTTGTCGTCGGGGCCGGCGTCTCCGCAACCGTCTCCGCAAACCGAACTGGCCAGCCGCAATTCTCTTCGACCGACGCACGGCTCACGCCGGGATGGATCGACACAACCGTTAGTTCCTTGGTAGCGGGATCGGGCTCGAATATGCACAGATCGGTGATAACGCGCGTCGGACCCTTGGTTTTCATCCCAAGCCGCGCCCGATGATCGCCGCCCTCCCCGTGCCCCATCGACGTGATGAAGTCGAGATGGTCGACGAAACCTCGTTTGTTGAGCGCCATGGTTATGTAGATCTGGCCGCAATTGCTGGCGATTTCGGGTGCGCCACCACCACCCGGCAGGCGGACTTTCGGCTTGTCATAGTCGCCGACAACGGTGGTATTCAGGTTGGCGAACCGGTCGATCTGCGCGCCGCCGAGAAACCCTGTGGTAATGCGGCCGCCTTGCAACCAGTAGCGGAACATCTCCGGCACGGATACCGTGCACAAGGCGGTATCGCACAGTTCTCCATCGCCGATAGAAAGCGGCAGAACGTCGGGTTTGGTACCGATCGTGCCGCTTTCGTAGATTAGTGTGATATCCGGAGCGTGGGTGAGCCGCGCAACGTTACAGGCTGCCGACGGCGCTCCGATGCCGACGAAACACACTTCATCATTGGTCAAGGCGCGGGCTGCGGCGATTGTCATCATCTCTGTCGGTGTAAATTCAATGGACATGACGATACTCCTTACGCTGCTTTTGCAGACCGCTTGCCGACATGGCGGGCGAAATCTTCGGGTTTTCCGCTACGAACGTTCTCATTGATCCAGGCCGTAAAACTATCGCGGTCGCGGGCAATTTTGTCCCAGGCAATGTAAAAAGCGTTGGAGCGCGGATAATAGCCGTGCGCATAGGACGGAAACGCACCACCTGGAACGTGAACAACAGAACTGACGGCCCACGTCGGCAGAACCACCGCATTGGGCGACGGCGGATTGAGTTCATCAACGATTTCTTCGACCGTGACGATCGAGCGTTTGGCCGCAAGCACCGCTTCTTTCTGGACGCCGGCGATGCCTTCGATCACCACATTGCCTTTGCGGTCTGCGCGCTGGGCGTGGATGATGGACACGTCAGGGCGAATCGACGGCACCGCCGCCAGGACTTCGCCTGTGAACGGGCAGGTGATCGATTTGATATTCGGATTAACCTTCGCAAGATCCGCGCCGATATAGCCCCGGAGCATCGCGAATGGCAGGTTGGCTGCCCCTGCCTCATAGGCGTTGGCCATGGCGGCGTGCGAATGCTCCTCGATTTCGAGCGGACGTGGCCACTGGTTCTCGACTGCATCGCGAAAACGGTGCAACGAACCAACGCCCGGATTGCCGCCCCAGGAGAATTTCATACCGCGTGCTGCGCCGACGCCGATCAACTGGTCGTAGATCAGGTCTGGCGTCATCCGTATAAGAAAAAGCTCCTTGCGATCCTGCCGGATGATTTCGTGGCCGGCCGCATAAGGGATCAGGTGTGTGAACCCTTCCATCGCGATGGAATCGCCGTCCTTGACATTCTCTTCAATCGCTTCGGAAAGCGTGCAAATCCGCGCCACATTTCTCTCCCTGTCCCGAATTCCTCATCTTTTGATTAGTGCTTCAATGGCTCAAAGGTCAAACAATTTGTGCGTTATATGATTTTTGTTCGTATATCGCACAAAACGTGCTATGGTCTGGTATGCGAGAAACGGACTTCATCAGTGGTTTTGCCAAGGGCCTCTCGGTAATCGAGGCGTTCGACGCGGCAAATCCGCGCCTTTCGATCACCGATGTCTCGAGGATTACCGGCCTCGAACGCGCGACGGCCCGGCGTTGTCTGTTGACCTTGGCACAACTCGGCTATGCCGACTATGACGGCAAATTCTTCTCGCTATCGCCGCGAATACTGCGTCTTGGCCATTCCTATCTTACAGCGACTCCCCTGCCCCGGCTGCTGCAGCCTTTTCTCGACCAACTGTCGGAAAAGACCGGCGAAAGCGCATCGGCTTCGGTCCTCGATGGCAATGAGATCGTCTATATCGCCCGGGCATCGCACAAGAGGGTAATGTCGATCAATCTCAATCCCGGAAGCCGCCTGCCCGCCTATTGCTCGTCCATGGGGCGAGTCTTGCTCGCCGCGATGAATGAAGGCGACGCGAAGAGTATTCTGGAGAGTAGCAACCTTAAGGCAAATACGCCGAATACGAAGACCACCATTGCTGACTTGATGGCTGAGTTACAACTGATACGCGAGCAGGGATATGCTGTCATCGATCAGGAATTGGAGATCGGTCTCTGTTCGATTGCCATCCCGGTGCGCAATATGCGGGGTAACACCATTGCGGCACTTAACGTCGGCGCACAGGCGCCGAGGGTTGCCGTTGAGGAGATGATTGCAACCTATCTACCGGTAATGCGATCAACTCGCGATACGCTTGCGGGCCTATTGGTCTAGGCAGCGGATGCTTCTATTGCTGCTTCGCGGATAGTCTGCATCAGGATCATCAGCGGTAGTGATGGCGTCATGTCAGCACGCATCGTGAGACCTACCGGTCCGCGCGTCTCGCTTGTGTCTAGAGGCAATAAAGCCAAACTCCCGTCGTCGACATCATCGGCGACAACCCCCGATGAGATGATCCAAACCGCGTTACTCGAGCGAACAAAGGCGCGGCCGAACGCATCCGAAACAGTCTCGATGTGGGTAGGCAGGGCGGCCACTCCATTGGCAATGAGAAAGCGGTCGACGAAGGGTCGAATGATCGATGCCCTGGTCGGCATGAGAATCGGGAATTCGGCAAGAAGCGAAAAGATATCCTCTTGTGAACTCAAAAGCGGATGGTTGGCGCTGACGGCGAACACCACTTGCTCGGAATAGAGATGTTCGAAGGAGAAACCTGTCATTTTCTCTGGAGCTGCAAGACGGCCAACAACAAGATCGAGATCGCCTAGGCGAAGCTGCTCCAAAAGGACTGCGTTTTCGCCCGTAACAATCTTGATCCGGCTTTGTGTTTCCTCTTGCAGGAACAAACTGATGGCATGCGGCATCACGCGGGTGGACACGGTCGGTAAAGCGCCAATCCGGATGGGGACACCCTCCCCCGACCGTTCATTGGAAACGGAGTCAATGCCTTGACGCAATGCCGTGATGGCAGCGCCGGCATGGCGCAGGAACACCTCGCCATAGCGCGTGATCCTGATGCCGCGGCCGTCGCGTTCAAAAACGGCAACCCCAAGCTCGCTTTCCATTTCACGGATTGTTTTGGTTACAGCCGGTTGACTGATATGAAGGATTGCAGCTGCCTTCATTACACTCTTCTGACGTGCGACTTCCAGAAACGTTTGTAGGTGGCGAAACTTGATGCGACTGTCGATCATGGCATTTCATAACCCACTAGTTAAGAGAATGCGATAGAATATCATTTTACCTAACCATACGGATAATCCATGATGGTTTATTGAATGGGAGGCTTCTGTGCAGTTCGTTTCCATTAATGGCGTAACACTCCACTATCAGTTGATCGGCGCGCCGGAAGGCAAGCCTGTACTGGTCTTTGCCAATTCGCTTGGCACCGACCTACGTATCTGGCGCGATGTCATCCTTCGCCTTGTCGGCGATTTCGCCATCGTGACCTACGACATGCGAGGACATGGTCTTTCGGATATCGGTATCACACCCTATTCCATTGATGACCACACTGCTGATCTTGCAGGGCTCCTTGATTATCTTGAGGTCAGGAATGCGATTATCTGCGGTCTGTCGGTTGGCGGGCTGGTGGCACAAGGGCTTTATGCGACACGGCCAGATCTGGTGCGTGCGCTGGTCCTTTGCGATACCGCCCATAAGATCGGCTCGGCGGAGATGTGGGCTGCCCGCATTGCGGCGCTTGAGCAAGGCGGCATTGAAGCCATCGCGGATGGTGTGCTCGAAAAATGGTTCACTCCACCTTTCCACAAGCAACGCCGCGAGGAACTTGCCGGGTATCGCAACATGCTGACCCGGCAGGCCATAGGAGGATATATCGGGACGTGTGCCGCGTTGCGCGATGCCGATTTTACAACCGAAGCCTCGCGCATCGCCGTCCCGACCATTTGCATCGTTGGGGATCAGGATGGGTCGACGCCACCGGAGATTGTGCTTTCTCTGGCGAAGCTCATTCCTCGTTCACGTTACGAGGTGATCAAGGATGCCGGACATATTCCCTGCGTGGAGCAGCCGGAAGCGCTGACGGCGGTGATACGGGCGTTCATCGACGGGTTCCAACTTGGAGAAAGAGCATGACTTCTACAGACGTTCCTTCCCAACGCTATGCCGAAGGCACGGCGACGCGCCGGGCTGTCCTCGGCGATGCGCATGTCGATCGGGCTGAGGCAAACAAGACGGACTTTGACAAGCCCTTTCAAGAGCTTATCACTGAAGCTGCTTGGGGTCATGTCTGGTCGCGGCCGGGCTGGACGAAGCGGCAGCGCTCGATTGTGACCATCGCGCTGTTGGCGGCATTGGGACAGGACGAGGAGCTGGTCATGCATATCAAGGCGACGGCCAACACTGGCGCGACCCAGGACGATATTTGCGAGGCGCTTCTCCACGTTGCAATCTATGCGGGCGTTCCAGCGGCCAACCATGCGATCAAACTGGCGAAGCAGGTCTATAAGGACCTCGCCACCGCAAAGACAGCCTGACGGGAGGCATACAATGTCCAACAGGAAGCCGGAAACCGGCGCATTCTTTCAGCGGGACAGGCAGTGGCATCCGCCAGCCTATACGCCGGAGTACAAGACAAGCGTTGTGCGCTCACCTCAGAGGGCATTGATTTCATTCGACAATACGCTATCAGAGATCACCGGGCCGGTGTTCGGCCATTCGCTGCTGGGCGAGCTCGACGCCGATCTTATCTACAATTATGCGAAGCCCGGCGAGAGCGCGATCGGGCAGCGCATTGTTGTTCACGGCAGAGTTGTTGACGAGCGCGGCAAGGGCGTTGCGGGTGCGCTCCTGGAATTCTGGCAGGCCAATGCCGGCGGGCGCTATCGGCACAAGCGCGAGGGATATCTTGCGGCGCTCGATCCCAATTTTGGCGGGTGCGGCCGGACGATAACCGACGATGATGGGTACTACCGTTTTCGCACGGTCAAGCCGGGCGCATACCCTTGGCCAAACGGTGTGAATGACTGGCGCCCGGCGCATATCCACTTCTCGGTGTTCGGCCATGGTTTCGCGCAGAGGTTGATTACCCAGATGTACTTCGAGGGCGACCCAATGATCTGGAATTGCCCGATCGTCAAATCCATTCCGGATAAGGCAGCGATAGAACAACTCATCGCGACGCTCGATATGAACAACACCATTCCGATGGATGCACGCGCCTATAAATTCGACATCGTGTTGCGCGGCCGCCGCTCGACCCTGTTCGAGAACCGGATGGAGGGCAACTGATGGTGCAACAATTAGGCTACCTCAAGGAAACGCCGTCGCAGACAGCGGGACCATATGTTCATATCGGCTGCACGCCGAATTTCTGTGAAATTACAGGAGTTTACGAGAACGATCTTGGCACCTCCATGGTCAACGACAAGACACTGGGCGAGCGAATTACCCTCCGTGGCCGGGTTTTCGACGGCACCGGAACGCCATTGCGTGACGCCTTGCTCGAGATCTGGCAGGCCGACAGCAAGGGGCTCTACAACAGTCCATCCGAGTTGCGCGGCACCGCCGATCCCAATTTTACCGGGTGGGGACGCTGTCCGACGGATATGGAATCGGCCGAATATCGCTTCGAAACCGTGAAGCCGGGACAGGTTCCCTACAAGGACGGGCGTTTGATGGCACCGCATGTCACGGTCTGGATTGTAGCGCGAGGGATCAACATAGGGTTGCAGACGCGGATCTATTTCGACGACGAGAAAGAGGCGAATGACAAGGACCCGATCCTGCAACGCATCGAGCATCGCAATCGCGTCCCGACGCTGATCGCGAAACGCGATGGGTCGAGCTATGTCTTTGATATCTATCTGCAAGGCGACAAGGAAACCATCTTTTTCGATGTATAGGCGATGAGTATTTCTCCCTTTGATCATCCATTTTTATCCGGTTTGATGGGCGATGAAGAAGCAGCGAATTGCTTCTCGGCGGAGAACGATATTGCCGCAATGCTTCGGTTCGAAATTGCTTTGGCCGAAGCGCAAGCCGCTGAAAATATTATAGAAAATGCGGCAGCGGAGGCGATCAGGGATGCGTGCCAGAATTTCTCGGCTGACATGGCTGCGCTGAAATCGATGGTTGCATTGGATGGTGTCGTTATCCCGGAACTTATCCGGCAATTGCGCGACATCATTCCACTGCAACATCGCGGGTCTTTGCATCTCGGGGCGACCAGCCAGGATGTCATCGACACGAGCCTGATGATCCGGTTGAAGCCGGTCGTAACTCGCCTCGAAACCGGATTGTCCGATATCATCGCCGATCTGGATAAACTTGAAAAGACGTTTGGCAACAATGGCTTGATGGGGCATACCCGCATGCAGGCCGCCATCGCGATAACAGTCGGGGATCGTATCGAATCCTGGCGTGGGCCGCTGCTGCGTCATCGCAGGCGCCTCGATATATTGAAGCGCGATCTCCCGGTGATCCAGTTCGGCGGGGCGGCTGGAACGCTGGAAAAACTGGGGGATAAAGGACCAGCGGTTCGCGAGAGAATGGCCGGGTTACTCGGCCTTCACGATTCGCCGCAATGGCACAGCCAGCGTGACATAATCGTTGAATTTGCTGACTTTTTATCGCTGATTTCTGGTTCGCTCGGCAAGATCGGCCAGGATATTGCGCTTCTCGCACAAGGCTCGGCCGAGCTCAAATTGAGCGGTGGCGGGAAGTCGTCGGCGATGCCGCACAAGCAAAATCCTGTCCTTGCTGAACTTCTGGTTGCGCTCGCCCGTTACAACGCCACGCAGATTTCCGGCATGCACCACGCCTTGGTTCACGAGCAGGAACGTTCGGGTGCCGCATGGACTTTGGAGTGGATGATATTGCCATCCATGGTTGCGTCGACGACGACCGCATTGCGTTCCGCAAGTAGCCTGCTTGGTTCGATTGAGAGCCTTGGCAAGGCGTGATCACAACCACACGCAACTAAAATGCAATTGCGAGTGGAAAAACTTGCGCCAGAATCGGTATTTCTTGCATAAGAATCGCTCGGTTTTGAGTGAGATCGCATCTTTTCGTTTCATTCGTGCTTCGGAAACCGCGGGTCGTGTGCAATGTTCTGAAAAAGCCGTTTTCGATTGAGGGAGGAACCATGAAAAAGCTTATTCTGGCTGTCGCCGCATCAATTTTGATGAGTGCAAGTGCCTATGCCGAGGTCATCAAGATCGGTGTTGTCGGTCCCTTCTCGGGACCATTTGCGATCCAGGGCAAAAACTTCAAGGCCGGCATCGACGCCTATATTGCAACCCATGGCGACAAGGTCGGCGAGAATACGATTGAAGTCCTCTACCGGGATGTGCCGCAGGCCGACCCGGCCCAGTCGAAAGCATTGGCGCAGGAACTGGTGGTCAAGGAAGGCGTGCAATATCTCGCCGGCTTCTATTTCACGCCGGACGCCATGGCGGTCACGCCGCTGCTCAAGCAGGCGAATGTTCCGATGGTCATCATGAACGCGGCGACGTCGGCGATCGTCACCAAGAGCCCGTTGGTTGTCCGCACGTCATTTACCACATGGCAGACCTCGGCGCCGATGGCGAAGATCGCGCGCGAGCGCGGTGTGGAGAAGGCAATTACCGTCGTCAGCGACTATGGTCCGGGTGTGGATGCGGAGAACGCATTCAAGACGACGTTCGAGAAAGAAGGCGGCAAGGTCGTCGAATCGATCCGCATGCCCCTGTCGACCAACGATTTCAGCCCGGTGATGCAGCGGGTGCGCAATTCCGGGGCACAGGCGGTTTTCGCCTTCCTGCCGTCGGGCCCAACCACCCTTGGTTTCGTCAAGGCCTATAATGAGAACGGCCTGAAGCAGGCGGGCATCCAGTTTCTCGCGCCGGGCGACCTGACGCAGGAATCCGATCTGCCGGCCATTGGCGATGCGGGCCTCGGCATCCTGACGACGTTTCATTATTCGCTGGCGCACAATTCGCCGGAAAACAAGGCATTCGTTGCCGCCGCCCAAACCGCAATCGGCAACCCGGCCGAACTCTCCTTCCCTTCGGTCGGCGCCTATGATGGCATGTTTGTCATCAGCAAAATGATCGAAGCGACCGGCGGCAAGCAGGATGCACAGAAGGCGGTCGATGCAGTGAAGGGTCTGGCGTGGGAAAGTCCGCGCGGTCCGGTCTCTATCGATCCGGAAACGCGACACATCACCCAGAACATCTATCTGCGTGAAGTATCGAAGGGTGCCGATGGAGTCTATTTCAACAAGGAAATCAAGACGTTCGAGAAGCAGCCGGACCCGGGATTGGCTGCAAAGTAGCCCGTGCCCAATGCGCCAACCGGAATGATCTGATGCAGACGTTCTTCAGTATCGGCGTTGATGCCCTGGCCTACGGGATGATCCTGTTCATCATCTCGATTGGCCTCTCGGTGACCATGGGCCTGATGCGCGTGATCAATCTCGCCCACGGCGCATTCGCCATGATCGGCGGCTATATCGCCTCCTATGCGGCGCGGGATCTCGGGCTCGGCTATGGCCTGGCGATCGTGATTGCGGTGCTCGGCACGATCATCATGGCTGTTCCGCTGGAGCGTTTTCTCTACCGGCGGATTTACGGCGCACCGGAGCTGACTCAGGTGCTGATGACCATCGGCATCACGTTTTGCGTCATCGGCCTCGCCAATTACGTGTTCGGTCCGACGCTGAAGACGATCCCCCTCCCCGCTGGACTGCAGGGTCCCGTGGATATCGGTTTCCGCACCATCGCGGCGCACAAGCTCTTTGCCATCGGCTGCGGTGTGGTTGTCGCGTTGGGGCTTTGGTATCTGATCGAGCGCACGTCCTTCGGTGTCAAATTGCGCGCCTCGGTGGATAATACGGCAATGGCGGCGGCGCTCGGCGTTCGCACCAAGATCGTCTATGCGGCAAGTTTCGCGCTTGCTGTCGGGCTTGCAGCCTTTGGCGGGGTGATCGGTGCGGAACTGCTGCCTGTAGAACCCTATTACGCCCTGCGTTACATGGTCACGTTTCTTGTCGTCGTTTCGGTCGGCGGTGCGGGCTCCATCCCCGGCGCGCTGATCGCTTGCCTGCTGCTCGGCGCCATCGATACGACCGGGCGTTACCTCGTGCCGGAATATGGCGAGTTCTTCTTCTATCTCGCGGTGATAGCTATCGTCTGGGTGTTTCCACGCGGTTTGATGGGAAGAGCCAAATGAGCGCCGGGGGTTATGTTACGGCAATACCCGCGCAGACCAGGAGCTGGTGGCACGACCTCATTGGCATCGCCGTCATCCTGATTGCAGCCACAGCCGGATACTTCCTGTTTCCCGACAACCTGGCGCTGTTGACGCGCATGATCGCGATCATGTTGCTGGTGCTGTCGCTCGATCTGGTAACCGGATATTGCGGCGTTGCGACGCTCGGCCATGCCGCACTTTTCGGCGGGGGTGCCTATGCTGCCGGAATCGCCGCGGCGCATTTCGGCATTACCGAACCGATCACCATGATCGCCATCGGCGCAGTTGGCGGGGCTTTGGCGGGCCTGATTTCGGGCATCGTCATCCTGCGCGGACATGGCCTGGCCCAACTCGTGCTGTCCATCGCCATCATCCATTTGTTTCACGAGGCGGCCAACAAGGCATCGGAATATACGGGCGGCAGCGATGGGCTTTCCGGCATCACGCCCGATCCCATCCTCGGCCTCTTCGAATTCGATCTCTGGGGCCGTACCGCCTATGTCTTCGGCATAGTCCTGCTCCTGCTTGTATTCATACTTCTGCGCATTCTGGTTCGCTCACCCTTCGGCATGCTTTGCCAGGGTATCCGGCAGGATCCGGTCCGGGTCAGCGCTATGGGTGCCTCGGTCAAGCTCACCCTGATCAAGATGTATGTGATCTCGGGGTTGGTCGCGGGTGTCGGCGGCGCCTTCAACGCGGTATCGACACAGGTCGTCGGCCTCGACAGCCTGAGCTTCACCAATTCCGCTGAAGCGCTGGTCATGCTGGTCCTGGGCGGAGTGGGGTCGCTCTACGGAGCGCTGATCGGCACCGTAGCTTTCGTCTGGATCGAAGATCTGGTTTCTGCGGCCAATCCGTTCCATTGGCTGACGATCGTCGGCGCGCTGCTGATTGCCGTGGTGCTGTTTGCACCCAAGGGCCTTTACGGCACGGCCGCGACCTTCGTCGAACGATACAGGCGAGGCAGCAAATGACGACGCTTTTCGAGGTCGATCATCTCCAGAAGACCTTCGGCGGGCTGAACGTTACGCATGATGTGTCGCTGACGCTGGGCAAGGGTGACCGCGTGGCGCTGATCGGCCCGAACGGTGCCGGAAAAACCACCTTCGTCAATCTGGTGACCGGCCATTTGCGTCCAGACTCCGGAAAGGTCCTAATGGACGGCGAAGATATTTCGACATTCAAGCCGATGAGGCGTGTGCGAGCCGGGCTCGTTCGCTCGTTTCAGGTGACCCGGCTTTTTGCCGAGATGACCCCGGAAGAGCATGTGTCGCTGGCGATCCTGCAGCGGCAAGGCAAGTCCGGCCGGATGGCTGGTTCCTTTCAGGCCATGCCTGACGTGATGCAGGAAACCTATGAAATTCTCGAGACGCTCAATCTGACGGCGCTGGGAAGGGTTCCGGTCAGCGAGATCGCCTATGGGCAACAGCGCCTTTTGGAAATTGCGCTGGCGCTGGCGCTTCGCCCGAAGGTACTGTTACTCGACGAACCGGCCGCGGGCGTGCCGCACAGCGATACGTTCCTGATCGAGAATGCATTGGCGCAACTGCCGGCCGATCTCGCGGTGCTGATGATCGAGCATGACATGGATCTGGTTTTCCGTTTTGCCAAAAGGGTGATCGTGCTGGCGGCCGGTGAAATCATCTTCGACGGCCTGCCTGTCGATGCGACGAATGACGTGCGGGTGCGCGAGGTCTACCTAGGTCGTGAACTCATAAATCTGATGGAAATGCTATGAGGCCATCTTTTCGGATACAAGGAGCAAGGACGATGGAAATGTTTATCCATTTTCAAGTCCCTTGCAACGCTATTGCCGGGAAGATGGACCATATCCTCCGGACGCTGAAACGGCGGCAAGCTGCAGCGTCGAACCGCTCGGCCGGGGGAAAGACCCCGCCCTTCACGCTTCTCCTCGCATCTTCTTGCCGTTTCAGGCGCCATTTCTACCAGATTTATGAGTTTACGACCTAGGAGAATATGCCAATGCCGGCAGCGCAGCTTGAAGTCAAAGGTCTGAGTGCCGGTTACGGCCCAACCCGGGTGCTCGAAGATATTTCCTTTGCCGCCGAGGCCGGTTCGCGCATCGCGGTGCTTGGCCGAAACGGCGTCGGCAAGACGACGTTGTTTGCAACGCTGGTGGGGCAGACGCGGCGCTATGACGGCACGATTAAACTCGGCGATGCGGACCTTACCCACATGGAAAGCTCCGCGCGGGCCTGGAGCGGGCTCGGCTTCGTACCGCAATCACGCAGCATTTTTCCATCGCTGACTGTGGAAGAGAACCTCTTTGTCGGGTTGAAGGGAAGGCCGCGCACCGCATTGCAGGAGGCCTATGACATGTTCCCGCGCCTCTACGAGCGGCGGACGAATTCCGGGGCAAAACTTTCCGGAGGGGAACAGCAGATGCTCTCGACTGCCCGCACCATATTGGGCAAGCCGACTGTGCTGCTGCTCGACGAACCGCTGGAGGGGCTGGCGCCGGTCATCTGCGAAGAACTGATGGCAGCGTTTTCGCGCCTCGCCTCGAGCGGCGAGATGACTATCCTGCTCGTCGAGCAGCGTATCCAGAGCGCTCTCGAATTTGCCGAGCGGGTGATCATTCTCGAACGCGGCCGCATCGTGTGGGACGGTTCCTCGGAGCAGCTGGCGGGTGATCGGGATACGGTCGATCAACTGCTTGGCGTGGCGGGCGTTGCGCATTGATTTCGCGACCACCGGGAGGAATTGTGGAAAGAATGTGGCGGTGCAGGGGGACGCGTCCACGTCGGGTTGCATTCGATTGTGGATTGAAACAATCAACATATTGGAATAATTGACAAATTTCCTCCGGTTATTCCTTAGAATTCTTCTAATATATTGTTATTGCTTCGCTTTTCGCGACAGTCTATGACTCCCGCGGTCCCAAGGCGCGTCTCGAAGAGACGTCAATGGTTGGCCGAGGGTCTGATTTATGCTGGTTCCATTCCTGATAATGCTGCGTGAGGGCATCGAGGCGGCTCTGATCGTGGGCATTGTCGCGAGCTATCTGAAGCAGACCGGTCGGGGCGAATGGATGCCGGCGGTTTGGGTGGGGATTCTGCTTGCCATAGCGCTTTCGCTCTTCGTCGGAGCCGGGCTGCAGATGGTCAGCGCGGAGTTTCCCCAGAAGGCCCAGGAATTCTTCGAGGCCATTGTCGGGCTGATTGCCGTCATCGTCTTGTCGTCGATGGTGTTCTGGATGCGCAAGGCAGCCCGCTCGATCAAATCGGAACTGCACCATTCGATCGACTCGGCGTTTTCTCATTCGACAGGACAGGCTCCCGCGCTGATCGCCATGGTGTTCTTCGCCGTGGCCCGCGAAGGGCTCGAATCGGTATTTTTCCTGCTCGCCATCTTCCAGCAGAGCACCAACAGCGATGCGCCGCTTGGCGCGCTTCTCGGCATTCTGGTGTCGATCGTGCTTGGCTACGGCATCTATATGGGCGGTATCCGCCTCAATCTGCGCCGCTTCTTCTTTTGGACGGGGCTTTTCATACTGGTGGTCGCTGCCGGGATATTGGCGGGCACATTGCGCCATTTCCACGAGGCGGGTGTCTGGAACAGCCTCCAGACTGTCGTCATCGACCTGAGCGGGATCCTGCCGGTCAGCAGCCCATTGGGTACGCTGCTCTCGGGAATGTTCGGTTATCAGGATATGCCGACGCTGGGTGAAGTCATCGTCTATGTCGCCTTCCTATCCATCAGCATCTTCATGTTCCTGCGTCCAACGGGCCGTCGTACGGCCGCGGCCCAACCTTCCCATTGATCGCCACCCCGAAAGAAATTTTATGACGCAAACCGCTGGCTCCAGTTCTCCCCGTCCGTCATCGCAAAAACTGATGAAGCTGGCGGTTGCCGGGGCCGCCCTTCTCGTTGTCGCAGGCGGCGTGGCCTTCTACTATGCATCGAAAGGTCTGAAATCGGCGGGTTCAAACGGGGCTATCACTGTCACGATCAACGACAGTGCATGCGTTCCCAATGAGATTACGGTTCCGGCCGGGCGTTCGACATTCACTATTGTCAACAAATCCAATCGCGCGCTTGAGTGGGAAATCCTCGACGGCGTGATGGTTCTGGAAGAGCGCGAGAATATCGTGCCGGGCTTTACCCAGACGATGCAGGCAAAACTGAAGGCCGGAACCTACGAGATTACCTGCGGCCTGCTCAACAACCCGCGCGGAACCCTGCACGTCACGCCTTCGGCCGAATCCGAGGCCGAGGCCGCACGGCCGGCGCTGGCATCGTTTATCGGTCCGCTGGCCGAATTCCAGGTGTTCATGGCGATGCAGGCGAATTCGCTGGTGAAGGCGACGAAGGCGCTCGATGACGCCATCAAGGCCGGCGATCTCGAAAAGGCGCGGGAATCCTATCAGAAGGCGCGCGCTCCCTACAAACAGATCGAACCGATGGCAGACCTCTTTGCCGATCTCCACAACGCCATCGATCCGGTCGCGGACTACCTCGAAAAGCGTGAGGAAGACCAGGGATTCACCGGTTTCCATCGCGTGGAATACGGCCTCTACGCCAAGAACAGCCTTGACGGGCTGGCGCCGGTCTCGGCGAAGCTGCTGGCTGATGTGACGGCGCTGAAGGACCGGATCCGCGGGTTGCGTATTCCGCCCGAGCAGATCGCCAAGGGTGCGGAACGGCTTGTCGGGCAGATTGCCGATACGAAGATCACCGCGGGTGAAGATCACTACGCCCAGACCGATCTTGCCGATTTCGGAGCCAATATTGCCGGGGTTTCGCGGATGATGGCGCTCTTGAAGCCCGTTGCGGTGCAGGCCGCACCGCAGGTGGTGGCCGATATCGACGGCCGCCTGACAGAGACCACCAGCGCGTTGGCTGCCCTCAAGGGTCCGGACGGCTATCCAGCCTACGACAAGGTGAGTGCGGATAGCCGCAAGGCGCTGGCGCAGAAGATGCAAGGGCTGGCCGAGGCGATCGGCAAGCTCAATGCGGCCGTAGGACTGGAGTAACGGCGATGACAACCAACGACAACAAACTGGTGACAACACGGCGCAACGTGCTTTTCGGTGTCGGTGCCGCAGGGAGCGCATTGGCCACGGGATTGACCACG
Organism: Phyllobacterium sp. 1468; assembly: GCF_031455525.1. Lineage (NCBI taxonomy): Bacteria > Pseudomonadati > Pseudomonadota > Alphaproteobacteria > Hyphomicrobiales > Phyllobacteriaceae > Phyllobacterium > Phyllobacterium sp. 1468. The sequence continues at coordinate 52,638 of NZ_JAVDSX010000006.1, forward strand.
GCACGCGCGGCGGAAAAGCAGCAGGGGGGACAGGTCACCGATGCGCCGGTCAGCGACAAGACGCAGGAGCGCCAGTCGTTCTACGGTCTGCACCAGGCGGGCATTGTCACGCCGCGCCCCGCTGCAGGCATGATCGCCTCGTTTCACGTGCTGGCGGAGACGCCGGCCGACGTGGAGCGGCTGTTCCGGACGCTGTCGAGCCGCATCGCTTTCCTCATGCAAGGCGGCACGCCGCCAGAACTGGACGACAAGCTGCCGCCGGCGGATTCGGGACTGTTGGGGCCGGTGGTGCCGCCTGACAACCTGACCATCACGGTTTCGCTCGGTTCTTCGTTCTTCGACGACCGCGATTGGCTGGCGCCGCACAAACCTGTGCGTCTTTCACGCATGAAGGCTTTCCGCAATGATGCGCTGGATGCCGATCTGTGTCATGGCGACCTGGCGTTGCAGATCAGTTCGAACACCCCCGATACGAACATTCACGCCTTGCGCGACATCCTGAAAAACCTGCCGGACCTGATGGTGCTTCGCTGGAAACAGGAAGGCTCGGTGCCGGTCCTGCCGCCGAAACCGGACGGAGCCCACGAAAGCGCGCGCAATTTCCTCGGTTTCCGCGACGGTTCAGCCAATCCCGATGCCAATAATGCTGCGCTGATGGACAAGATCGTCTGGGTGCCGGAGAACGGGACCGAGCCTGAATGGACCCGCGGCGGATCCTATCAGGCTGTGCGCATCATCCGCAATTTCGTCGAACGCTGGGACCGCACGCCGCTTGGCGAGCAGGAACGCATCATTGGCCGCAAGAAGGCGACCGGCGCACCGCATGGCGGCGGAAATACCGAGCATGACGTGCCTGACTATTCCAAGGATCCGGAAGGGACGGTAACGCCCCTCGACGCGCATATAAGGCTTGCCAATTCTCGCACGAAGGCTTCCGAGGCAAACCTCATTCTTCGCCGCCCGTTCAACTATTCAAACGGGGTGAGCAAATCCGGCCAGCTCGAACAGGGGCTCCTGTTCATCTGCTACCAGGCGGATCTGGAGAAGGGCTTCATCACGGTACAGCGTCAGCTCGATGGCGAGCCGCTCGAGGAATACATCAAGCCCATTGGCGGCGGCTTTTTCTTCACGCCACCCGGCCCGCAGGACGAAAGCGATTTTGTCGGCCGGACATTATTGGAAGCAGCGGGCCACGACGTGGTCCGCAAATCTTAAGGGGACTAAGGATGAAACTCAAACTTGTACTGTCTGTCAGCCTGTTGACACTTGCAGCTGCAGCTTTGCCGCGAATGGCAAATGCCGAGGTTGCGCCGCTCGATCTCGTGCAACCGATTGCCGACTACAAGATCTACGTGTCGGAAAACCTTGAAACACTCGTGACTGACACAAAGGCATTCACGGATGCGGTCAAGGCAGGCGATGTGGACAAGGCCAAGTCGCTCTTCGGTTCGACGCGCATGAGCTACGAAGCGATCGAGCCGATCGCAGAATTGTTCAGCGATCTCGACGGTTCGATCGATTCACGCGCCGACGACCATGAAAAGGCGGAAAAGGATCCGGAGTTCACCGGTTTCCACCGTATCGAATACGGCCTCTTCGCCGAGAACAGCACCAAGGACCTCGGACCATTTGCCGACAAGCTGATGGCCGACGTGACCGAGCTCAACAAGCGCATTACCGACTTGACGCTGCCACCCGAGAAGGTCGTCGGCGGTGCGGCCGCGCTGATGGAAGAAGTCGCGGCGACCAAGATTTCGGGTGAAGAAGACCGCTACAGCCACACCGATCTTTGGGACTTCAAGGCGAATTTCGATGGCTCGCGCAAGATTTTTGATCTCGTGCGTCCGCTGGTCGAAAAGGAAGACAGCGCTTTCGTGACCAAGGTATCGGGCAATTTCGACAAGGTCGATACGACATTGGCCAAGTACAAGACGGCTGACGGCTATGAGCTCTATGACAAGCTCACCGAAGATGACCGCGCCGTGCTGGCTGCTGCCGTGAATACGCTGGCCGAAGACCTGTCGACCTTGCGTGGGAAGCTGGGCCTGAACTAAACCCTTTCGGCTGATGCCAATTGTCTCTCCTCGCAAGGGGGGAGATAGACGCGGCGCATACGGACACTTTTCTGACCCGGCTCGATCGCCCCGATCGGGCCGGGCTTTTTTGTTGCGTTTTTTGGACCCCTCCCCTGCCCCTTTCCTGTGACATTCCAAATTCACCCCCTTGCAAATTTACGATTTGCTAAATATCGTGATTTCAGTAATTACTGAAATAACAGTTGCAACGGGATAAGCCGATGAATCTACCGCCCCTCGTTCAATCCTTCGTTCTGCATTTCGGCGAGATGGGAAGCCGTTGGGGAATCAACCGCACCGTCGGCCAGATCTACGCGCTGCTTTATGTTTCGCCCGATCCTCTCAATGCCGAGCAGATCGTCGACGCGCTGGGAATTTCCCGCTCGAACGTGTCGATGAGCTTGCGCGAATTGCAGGCGTGGAACCTTGTCCTGCTCAAACATCTTCCCGACGACCGCCGCGACTTCTTCACGACGCCGGACGATGTCTGGCAGATTCTGCGCACACTTGCAGAGGAACGAAAGAAACGAGAAGTCGATCCGACCTTGTCTGTTTTGCGCGAAATCCTGATGCAGCAGCCGGCCAGCGACGCAGAACGCCATGCGCAGGCACGGATGGGTGAAATGCACAGCCTCATCGAGCAACTGACCAATTGGTACGACGACGTCAAGAAACTTGAGACGGACCGCTTGGCGACCCTATTGACGCTGGGTGCGAAAGTCACAAGACTGCTGGAGGCGAAGGACAAGATCGTATCCCTCGGCAGGTCGAAGCGTTCTCCCGAGAAGGGTTGAAGTGATGGCACCGGCAGCACATTCGTCCTCGATAGCGCTTCGCACGCAGAGTGGTTTTGCGGACGACAGTGCAGCGGTGCGGACCACGTCATCAAATGTAGCGGAAAAATCCGCAAGTTCTCGCCACGCTGCACGCGCCGAGAGGGCAGCGCCCATTGTGCTGGTCCTTGCACCCCTCCTGTGGTTACCGCAGGCTTTGCTCCTCGCCACAGGTGTGGGTGACATCGTTGCCGGCAAAGGAATGGCGAGCATCCACTGGCTGGTTCTTGGCGTCGTTGTGATTGGCATGTTCCGGACGCTGCTCGACGCGGTTGGAAGCCGGCTTGCTTTTCGGGCAGCCCGCGCCGTGCTGTCCGGGAAGCGGGACAAAGCTGTGGCGGCGCTGGCCCGGCGCTCCCCGCTGGATGTGAATAGAGCCGCTTCCGGCTTCGCGGCCAGCGTGCTGGCCGAGCAGGCAGAGGCCATCGTGCCCTATCTTTCGCGCTTTCGCCCGGCGCGGTTGAAGGCAACAATTGTTCCCGTCGCTATTATGCTTTGTGTTCTGCCGTTGTCGTGGGCGGTAGCTATAGTCCTGCTCATTTCCGCTCCTCTTATTCCGGTTTTCATGGCGCTGATCGGCTGGCGTGCCAAAGCGGCGAGCGAAAAACAGCTTGTCGAAATGGGCGGCATGAATGCGTTCCTGCTCGACCGGCTGCGCGGTTTGGCCACCATCCGTTCACTGGACGCCGTGGATTTGACCGCACATCGCTTGCGCGACAATGCCCAATCGCTTCGGATGCGTACGATGGCGGTACTCAAAATAGCGTTTCTGTCATCCGCGGTGCTCGAGCTGTTTGCAGCACTGGGTGTCGCCATGGTCGCCGTCTATGTTGGTTTCCACCTGCTCGGCCAGTTGAACTTCGGCGCCTGGGGCGCGCGTTTGAGCCTGACCGAAGGCCTGTTCATTCTTCTGCTTGCACCGGCTTTCTTCGAGCCTCTGCGTGAGTTGTCCGCGGTCTGGCACGACCGCGCTGCGGGTGGGGCTGCGCTCGAAGCGCTGGACGCGCTGTCGAGCGGCGGGGTTGTCATGCCGGGTGCCGGCAAAGGCGCTACGCACACAACGGCGGTACATGCGGGAGTTCCCGGCGTCCGCGTTGAAGAAATGACGTTCCACCACCAGGGTAATAGCCCAGCGGTTTTTGACCGGTTCAGCCTCGATGTTTTGCCGGCTGAGCACATTGCGGTGCTGGGCTCAAGCGGCTCGGGAAAATCGACCCTTCTCGCTTTGATCGCGGGGCTCGCGCCCCAAGAAAGCGGGCGGATCGCAATTGGAAACGTTCCGCTCACGCTGGCCACCGCGGCAGAGCTTCGGAAAGGCATTGCCTGGGTTGGACAGAAGCCCCATATTTTCGCGGGCACGGTTGCCGACAATGTAGCGCTGGGCCGCCCGGAAATCGGATCCGATGAAGTCGGAACTGCGCTCCGCAAGGCGGCCTTGCAGGACGTAGCCAATGCGCACGCAAACGCGCCGATCGGTGAAGGCGGATCAGGCCTTTCCGGCGGGGAAGTCCTGCGGCTGGCTTTGGCGCGTGCGGCGGCCAATCGGGACGCGGGACTGATTCTCGCGGATGAACCCACCGCTCATCTCGACGCGATCACTGCCAATGAAATCATGGATATCCTGCTGAGAACCGCAGCCGGCAAGACGCTCATCGTCGCGACGCACGACCCTGTCCTCGCGAGGCGTATGGACCGAGTGGTCATCCTGCCGTCGAAAACATCGCAGGAGGGCGTGTAATGGCCCTGTGGAGCTACTTGCGGCCGATATTGGCGCTATTCCTCGCTGAGCGGCGCGCGGCGCTTCTGGCGGGCGCTCTGCTCGCGGCGGCAACAGTGCTCGCCGGTATAGCCCTGCTTGGCCTTTCCGGCTGGTTCATTACGGCCACGGCAATAGCGGGGCTGGCGTCAGCCACCGCATTTGCCTTCGATGTCTTTGCGCCTGCCGCAGCGATCCGTTTTCTGGCTCTTGCCCGCACTGCCGCTCGCTACGGCGAGCGCTTGACCACGCATGACGCAACACTTGGTGTGCTGGCGGGATTGCGCGTAGAGGTTTTCCGCAATTGGGCTCGACCGCAAGCGGCCCAGAGACTGTTGAAGCGTCCGGCAAGGCTGCTGTTTCGACTCACGGCCGATATCGATGCTCTCGATTCGCTCTATCTGCGCATTATTGTCCCTGCAGCTGTCGCGCTTTGCACCGCCCTCACCATCGCTGTCGCTCTCGGGCTCATGCATCCGCTGTTGGGTCTTGCCGCAGAATCGTGGCTGCTGCTGACCGGGTTCGGCATTCCACTCATCGCTGCACGCTTCGCCCTAAAACCATCGCGCCGTCGCGCTCACGCCCTTGAGACCCTGCGCTCGCGCGCCATCGATCTCGTCGCCGGGCAAATCGACCTGGTCATGGTCGGACGGCTGGACGCCCAGCGGAATACAGTGCTGGCTTCCGATCGTCGCCTGTCGCAAACGGATGACGCGCTAAATCGTATCGAGATGTTCGTCACGGCCGGTTTCGGCATGGCCTCGGCAATCCTGCTCGGCGGAACACTTTACGCGGTCGCTGTGTTGGTCAGCGACGGGGTGATCGGTGGGCCTGTTGCGGCCCTCGGTCTGCTGATCGCGCTGGCGGCGCTGGAACCCTTTGCGGGGCTGCGTCGTGGCGCGGTTGAACTCGGGCGGACCGTGCTTGCCGCAAAGCGCATCGGGCCGAACGTCGCCCCCCTCCCCTCCCCCGAACCACCGGTTCCGCCACGGGGCGAACTGGTGGTTCAGCTTGAGGACGTTTCGGTCAGCTACGATGGCTCATCCCTCCCCACGCTCCGGCATCTCTCACTGTCGCTTGTTTGCGGTGAACGCCTCGCGCTTGTCGGGCCGAGCGGTGCCGGCAAGTCCACACTGCTGGCACTGATCGCCGGCGAGATCGCGGCTAAAACCGGCAGCTTCGCATGCCTTCCCGCTACGCTTCTCACGCAGAACACAGAGCTCTTTCAGGACAGCCTGCGTGACAATCTCCGGCTTGCCGATCGGGATGCCGACGATGCACGTCTTCTCGGCGTTCTCGCTGTTGCAGGCCTGGGAGAACTCGTCGCCGCCCTGCCGGCCGGTCTGGATACCATGCTTGGCGAAGGCGGGTTTGGGATTTCCGGCGGTCAGGCACGCCGTCTGGCACTGGCGCGGCTGCTTTTGCGCGATACGCCACTCTGGCTGCTGGATGAGCCCACCGAGGGTCTCGATGGAGACACGGCCCGCGATGTGCTTCAGCGCCTTCAGGCGCAAATGCATGGCCGTTCCGTCGTCATCGCGACGCATATCAGACGAGAGGCGATGATCGCCGACCGGCTGCTTATTCTCGAACGCGGACGCATTGCCGGCGCGCCGCGACGGGGAGAAGAGGAATTCGACGCTGCCCTCGCCGCGCTGCGGCCAGACTGAGACAAGACTGAGGCAGCCATTTCATTCGGCATTCACTCCAGGTGAATGCCGCTAACAGGGGGCCGGGATGACCCGGTAAAAGTAATGGAACTCGATATCGTGGCGCTGTCGCGCCTGCAATTTGCGATCACAGCTCTCTATCACTTTCTCTTCGTGCCCTTGACGCTTGGACTGTCGATTCTCCTTGCGATCATGGAGACGGTCTATGTGATGACCGGACGCGTCATCTGGCGGCAGATGACCAAATTCTGGGGTACGCTGTTCGGCATCAATTTTGCTCTCGGCGTCGCCACCGGCATTGTCATGGAATTCCAGTTCGGCATGAACTGGAGCTATTACAGCCACTATGTCGGCGACATTTTCGGCGCACCGCTGGCGATCGAAGGGCTGATGGCGTTCTTCCTCGAAGCAACCTTCGTCGGGTTGTTCTTCTTCGGTTGGGATAAGCTTTCGAAGGTCGGACATCTGGCGGCGACCTGGGCGGTGGCGGCGGGGTCGAATTTCTCCGCGCTGTGGATCCTCATCGCCAACGGATGGATGCAAAACCCCGTGGGTTCCGCCTTCAATCCGCAGACGATGCGGATGGAAGTGGTTGATTTCTATGAGGTTTTGTTCAATCCGGTCGCGCAGGCAAAGTTTGTGCACACGGTGTCTGCCGGCTACGTGACGGCATCGATTTTCGTCCTCGGCGTTTCGGCCTGGTATGCCCTCAGGGGCAGGCATATCGAGATCGCCAGGCGTTCGATGACTGTCGCAGCGTCGTTCGGCCTCGCCTCCGCGCTTTCCGTTGTCGTCCTTGGCGACGAGAGCGGCTACCTCTCCGGCGAGCATCAGAAGATGAAGCTCGCGGCCATCGAAGCCATGTGGGAGACTGAACCGGCGCCGGCGGCCTTCACGGTCTTTGGTCTTCCCGACACCGAGGCGCGCGAGACGCATTATGCCGTGCGCGTTCCCTGGGTCATGGGCCTGATCGGCACGCGGTCGCTGACCACCGACATTCCCGGCATCAAGGAGTTGGTCGATCGCGCCAAAGTCAATATCCGCAACGGACTGCTTGCCTATGATGCGCTCCAGCGTATTCGCGAAGCGGGCAGCACCACCGCTGTCGGTCAGGAGGTGCGCGATGCCTTTGAGACGAACGGCGGCGACCTTGGCTATGCGCTGCTGTTGAAGCGCTATGTGGACGACCCGCGCCAGGCGACCGATGAACAGATCGAGAAGGCCGCCTGGGACACGGTGCCAAACGTACCAACGCTGTTCTGGTCGTTCCGCATCATGGTGGGACTGGGTGTGTTCTTCATCCTCTTGACGGCAACGTTCTTCATCCTCTCCATACGGCGCAAGATTGACGCCTATCCGCTCCTGCTGCGCATTGCGGTGTTTGCGATCCCCCTCCCCTGGATTGCGGCGGAACTCGGATGGGTCGTTGCCGAAACCGGCCGCCAGCCATGGACGATCGAAGGCATATTGCCAACGGCGGCTGCGGTTTCCAACCTCGGAGCGTCTTCGCTGCTGTTAACGATCGCCGGGTTCGTCGCGATCTACACGACGCTTTTCGTCGTCGAGATGGGGCTGATGCTCAAGGCAATCAGCAAGGGCCCGGAACCCGATTTCGAGCCGGAAGCAAAGCTGATTTCCCCCAACATCGTACCGGCGGAGTAAACCATCATGATCCTGCATCAATTTATCGATTATGAAACCTTGCGCGTGATCTGGTGGCTGCTGATCGGCGTCCTCCTTATCGGCTTCGCCATCACCGACGGCTTCGACCTCGGCACCGGTACGCTGCTGCCGTTCGTGGCAAAAACCGATATGGAACGGCGCATCGTCATCAACACGGTGGGACCGGTCTGGGAAGGCAACCAGGTCTGGCTTATCGTTGCTGGCGGAGCGATCTTTGCCGCCTGGCCGCCGCTCTATGCGGTATCCTTCTCGGGCTTCTATCTCGCCATGTTCGTCATACTGGCATCGCTTATCCTGCGCCCTGTCGGTTTCAAGTACCGGTCGAAGCGGGATAGCGACACCTGGCGCGCTGCCTGGGATTGCGCCTTATTCATCGGCGGCTTCGTGCCGGCGCTGATCTTCGGTGTGGCTATGGGCAATGTTTTGCAGGGCGTTCCCTTCCGGTTTAACAATGACCTTCGCATCTTCTACGAAGGCTCGTTCTTCGGTCTTCTGAACCCGTTCGCGCTCCTGTGCGGTCTCCTCTCGGTCGCCATGCTGGTCATGCACGGCGGCGCATGGCTGGCGTTGAAGACTTCGGGACCCGTGGCAGAGCGTGCACGCGGATATGGCGTTATTGCCGCGCTGATCACCATCATCCTGTTCTGCCTCGCCGGGCTGTGGGTATGGGCCGGGTTCGGCGGTTATCGCATAACCAGCCCAATTGACCCTACAGCCGCGTCGAACCCCCTTTTGAAAACCGTCGTTGAAGAAAGCGGCGCATGGTTTGCCAATTACGGCAGCTATCCCGTGCTGCTTCTGGCACCGGTCTTTGGCTTCATCGGTGCGGCTGGCGCGTTTATCGGGCTGAGAGCAAGATGGGAGATCGCGACGATCCTCTCAAGCGCACTGTCGATCTTCGGGATCATCTCGACGGTGGGCGTTTCGATGTTTCCGTTTATCCTCCCGTCATCGCTCGATCCGAGATCCAGCCTGACCGTATGGGACGCATCGTCGAGCCATCTGACCCTGTTCATCATGCTGGTTGTCACGGTGATCTTCATTCCGCTGATCGTCGCCTATACGAGTTGGGTCTACCACGTCCTTTGGGGCAAGGTCGACGAGGACACGATCAACGACGAGAGCGGTCACGCTTACTAACGAAGGGACAAGAACATGTGGTATTTCGCCTGGCTCCTCGGACTGCCTTTCGCTGCCGCCTTCGCAGTACTGAATGCGATGTGGTACGAACTGGTGGAAGACGACAAATCAAGAAAGAAAACGGCAGAGAGGGAGTTGTAAGGATATTTCCTCCTCAAGATCCGCTGATATTTACTGCGGTAAAATCAGCGGATTTATCGAGCAAAAACAAATCCGTGCACTCCAGGAGTCACTTATCCGAAATTCAAAATTGTACAGTAAAGTTGTTAGCTTCACGCGCGTTAACCTTTTGTTAACCTAAAAAATCTTGCCGGATCAATCGAATCGGAGCTTAATAGCGGTTCTTAAAAGGATTGCTTTGAAAAAGCGCTATTAGAGGTTTCGATTCCGATGAACATCGCAATGCCTCTGCCAAAGTTCGAGTTCGACGACAAGATTCTCGATCAGGGTGCGGAGATTTCTCGCCGGCTGAATCAGCTTCGGATGGAAAAATTTCCACCGAATGCGAAGAAGACATTGCGGCAGTTCTCCATGGCCGAGGTAGCACATTACCTTGGTGTGACGCAGAACAATCTCAAGCGCCTGCACCTCGAAGGAAAAGGTCCGGTCCCTGCCCAGGTATCGTCAGGCCGCCGTTCCTATACGGCCGAACAGATGCTGGAGCTGCGCCATTATCTCGACCGCAACGGCCGCACCGAAGTGAAGAAGTATGTTCCGCACCGCAAGCAGGGCGACAAGCTGCAGGTTATCGCCGTCGTCAACTTCAAGGGCGGGTCCGGCAAGACCACGACTGCGGCACATCTCTCGCAATATCTGGCGCTGACCGGCCACCGCGTGCTCGCCATCGACCTTGATCCACAAGCCTCGCTGTCGGCACTGCATGGCTTCCAGCCGGAACTCGACCGGAACCTGTCGCTCTACGAAGCCATCCGTTACGACGACGAGCGCAGGCCCGTGGCGGAAGTCATTCTTCCGACCAATTTTCCTGGCCTCGACATCATTCCCGCCAATCTCGAATTGCAGGAATATGAATATGACACGCCGCTTGCCATGCAGGACAAGACATCGCGTGACGGCCGCCAGTTCTTCACCCGCATCGCCAGCGCGCTTGAGGAAGTGGATGGCCGCTATGACGTGGTCGTTATCGATTGCCCGCCGCAACTGGGCTATCTGACGCTGACGGCCATGTCGGCTGCGACATCCGTATTGATCACCGTGCATCCGCAGATGCTCGACCTCATGTCGATGTCGCAATTCCTGCTGATGCTTGGCGGCATCCTCAAGACCGTCAAACAAGCAGGGGCACGCGTCGAACTCGATTGGTTCCGCTATCTGATTACACGCTACGAGCCGATGGATATCCCGCAAGCCCAGATGGTCGGGTTCATGCAGTCCATGCTGGCGGAGGAGATCCTCACCAATCCGATGTTGAAATCGACGGCGGTATCGGATGCGGGCCTGACCAAGCAGACACTCTACGAAGTCGAGAAAACGAGCTTCACGCGCACGACCTATGAACGCGCTATTGAATCGCTGGACGCTGTGAATTCAGAAATTACAGCTCTCGTCCACAGAGCGTGGGGGCGCTGAAATGACAAGCGGCTTTACGGCGGTAAAAACCAAGCTTTTTGCTTGTGAAATCAGTTTGTTAATCCGAAACGGGAGCAGATAGATGGCCCGTAAAGACATTTTTAGCAGTGTGATGAACCCGGCGCCGGCAAGACCCGAGCGCAATGACGCATTGTCCTATGTCGTCAGCGGCGCTTCGCGTTCGATCAAAAGTTCCTTCGAAGAACTCGCCAAAGGCAGTGTTGTCGAACTTGACCCGACACTTGTCGACGGCTCTTTCGTGTCAGACCGGATCGACGACGACGACGAGGCTTTTCAGGAACTGCTTGCCGCCGTGAAGGAGCGGGGCCAGGACTCGCCCATACTGGTGCGTCCGCATCCCGCCGCTTCGGGCCGCTATCAGGTTGTTTTCGGACATCGCCGCGTCAAGGTTGCCAAGCAGCTCGGACGACAGGTTCGTGCCGTCGTCAAGCCGATGGCCGATCAGGATCACGTGATTGCTCAGGGCCAGGAAAACGCTGCCCGATCAAATCTGTCGTTCATCGAACGCACATTGTTTGCCAAGCGTCTCGCCGACCTCGGCTATGATCAGTCAGTCATCAAGTCCGCTCTTGCCCTGGATGCGACGACATTTTCGAAGATGCAGTCGGTCGCGGCTCATATTCCGGAGGCGATCATACTCGCGATCGGCTCGGCCAAGGCTACCGGGCGGGACCGTTGGTGGCAGCTGTCAAAGCTCCTGCAGATGCCGGGCAATGCCGAGAGGGCGGCAAACTTCACAAGATCGGATGATTTTGCCGCTGAAACCGGCGATGCGCGGTTTGCTTTGCTGTCGGATTTCCTGGCAAAAACCAAGCGCCCGGCGAAAGGCGTGGCGCCGGCGGCCAAAGCCTGGGCGGCACAGGACAAATCGGTGAAGGTGGAAATCAAGGATAGCGGCAAGGCATTCACACTGGCTTTGAAGGCGAAGAACGCCTCACGCTTTGGCGCATACATTGCAGACAACCTCGACGAGCTCTATCGGGCTTTCCAGGGGTCGCAAGCTTCAACCAAAACAGGAGATTAATCCGCAAAAGAAAAAAGCCCACCTCAACATCGCTGTCTCGGAAGGCTTCTCTCATATCTCTAGCAGGATCGAGAATCGCATTTCCCCGAATCAGTGTCAAGACTTTTTGACGTCGTTTTGGCGAGCGGATTTCTTTTGCCTTTAGAAAGGTAAGAGACAATGCAGACGGGGAATGCATTCACGACGCCCTTCGGGCGGCGGTCGCTGTCGCTTGGCATGCTGGCAACGCAGGCGCAGGCGCTGGAGATCGATCCGAAAGCGTCGATCGACAAATGGAAATTGTTTCGGAGCCTGTGTGAGGCGAGGGCACTCATCGGAATCTCCGATCGGGCGCTTGTCGTTTTGAACGCGCTTTTGACATTCTACCCACAGACGGATCTTTGTGAGGCCAACGGTCTCGTGGTGTTTCCATCGAACATGCAACTTTCGCTGCGCGCACACGGTATGGCCCCGGCGACGCTGCGGCGGCATTTGAGTGCGCTGGTGGAAACCGGACTGATTTTCCGCAAGGACAGCCCCAATGGCAAGCGCTACGCCCGCAAGGCGAGGGCAGGGGAGGGCGGCGAGGCATTCGGCTTCTCCTTGGCGCCATTGGTCTCGCGTGCGGCTGAATTTGAGGCTTTGGCCGAACGGGTGCGTTCGGAGCGATTGCAACTGAAGCTGATGAAGGAGCGCGTCACGCTGCTGCGCCGCGATATCGTCAAGCTGATCGAACTTGGCTTTGAAGAACTGCCGCACATTGACTGGAGCGCCCAGTATCAGCGGTTTCGCGCGGTGATAGATGATATACCGCGTCAGGCAACGATCGGCGATCTGGAGCCCGCTGTCGATGGACTGGAATGTCTCCAGCTGGAGATATCCAATCTATTGGAAGATAAGCTCAATTTTCAAAAAACAAGCGCCAAAGAGTCTCATTCTGAGCGCCACAAACAGAATTCAAACACCCAATCCCAATCTGATCTTGAACCTGGCTTCAGAAAAAACCAAGGGTCAAAAACTGCGCTGGAACCTGAAACAGAAGTGGCCATTGAAACACGATACGGCAAAGCGATCACAATCCCGTTGGAAAGGGGAGGGGGCGATGGTACAGACCCGGGGCTCCCTGATGCCAAACCCGTGCCGCTCGGCCTTGTCCGACAAGCTTGTCCGCAAATCACAGCCTATGCGAGGAACGGTATCGCAAATTGGTCGGATCTGATGGCAGCAGCCGTGATCGTCCGCTCCATGCTTGGCGTCAGCCCCTCAGCATACGAGGAAGCCTGCGATGTCCTCGGACAGAAAAATGCGGCCATCGCCATTGCGTGCATCCTCGAACGAGCCGAGGAGATCAATTCCGCCGGCGGCTATTTGAGAGCGCTCACAGACAAGGCGGGGAGGGGCGAGTTCTCGGTCTGGCCGATGGTGTTGGCGCAACTTAGAGCTAGCGGCTCGCACGTCCGCTTGGTCACCGCGAAATGAACCAACATTTGCAATGTCAAAGCAGCGACGATATCTTCGGATGCCAGCGGCTTACGCGTATCTCGAATTCAAGGCCAGGCGTCCAAGATGGAAGAGACGAAAACCCAACGGCGAGCGCTATAGCTCAAAAGATTTAGGGGATTAGGAAGTCCAGTGAACGGAACTTAACTGGAAGTTAGATGCGGTATGAAGAAAAATATTAACCTAAACAGGTCCTTAACAAGAACTCGCCTACCGTAAGAAAGTGCGGGCCGCAAAGTCGGAAATAAATTCAGCTTTGCACCGCAAGGATGTTCCGCTCTATTTCTTCTGGATCATCCGTACACACAAAGCTTTGCCTGCGGCCGCTGGAGGAGCGTGCCGCTTTAAAGGAAGACCTTGAAGCGCCGACGGTTCTAACCGACAAACATCTCGCGCAACCGAGCCAACATGCCTCGCCTTGTCCCTGTGGGCACGAGCCGACGGATGTAATAGGCAGCCGTCGCGGCGTTTACCGTCGCGCCAAAATGGCAATAGCAAATAACGTTGTGCAACTGGCGGTCAGTCAGTTCGAAGAAGCGTTTGGCTTCCCCATAGCTGTCGTTTTCCAAACCGGCAGCACGCAGGACAGGATCGTCGAACGCCACCGAGATCGGGGAGCCCTCTCCACGCATGGCAGCGCGCTGACTGGCCGGTTGATACTCTGTTTGATGCAACGTCGAAAGGCGCCGCTCGGGATTCCGTTCAAGCAGCGCCGCCCAACGCTCAAGACGTTGGCTTTTGGATAAGGTTTGGCGAGGGTAGTCCTGATCGACCTCGGCCACGATCTGCAGTTGTTCAAGGGCATGATGCTTCATTTTGGCCTCCTACTCTGACAATAGTTGGTCCGCCCATTGCAATAAAACCCCACCACAAAAGTGACTCCAAAGGATCACGAAGTCCAATCACGTTGCGGCCTGGGCTATTGCGTTCACAAAAACGTGCTCCCGCCCAAGCAAAAATTCCGGCTTACGCTCTCGCGGGGTCAGCCTTCAAATGCCCGAAATGGAACAATTGGTTGCATAGGAACGTTGTTCTGCCAGACCAAACGCGTGCGCGGTCGCTAAGCAACTTAGGAGGCCACCCATGGATCTCACCACACTTCTTATCATCGTGCTTATACTGCTTGTGCTGGGCGGAGGCGGCTGGTACGGCCGCGGACGCTGGTACTAGATTACAACTGCGTATAAAAATGACCCGGCTTAAAATGCAAGCCGGGTCCCGGTACGGAGGGGAGGTCGGTTGATCTCCCCTCGTCATTTTAATCAATCCTTACAATCCTCTGCTTTGGCCAAGGCGGTTTTATCGCCTTTTTGTTGAGCCGTAACGTCCTGCTGCGACGTAGCAAGATTAGGGTCGCCGCCACCTTCCTTGTTGGCTAACGGCATGGTCTTACCGTCTTTTTGGACCGCCTGACCTTCACTGCTACTGGTCGTCGTCCCAGTGCTTGCTGCTCCGGTTTGAGTCTGGCTATTGGCGTCACTTTCCAGTGGCGCCTTGCTGCCATCCTTGGCGATGCCCTTTTGAGCTTCAGCTTTCACTGACCCTGTGGTGTCTGGACATGCAGCCAAAGCGGTACCCGACGCAAAGGCGATCGCGCCAATGGCGATTATAGCGGATGTGATCGTTTTCATTTCCATCATCCCTCTTGGTTGACATGCCAGATAAACCGATATCCGGGGCAATTGTTCCTGATCGATGCCGATGGGGCGGTTTGGTCGCGGTCCACCGGGCAAGGAGAAAAGATCAACGCCTTATTCAGTCCGCCAGCAGACGAAGGGGGAACCAATTCGGATTTCATTTGTTTTTTGGACGCTGATTTTCCAGGTCAGCTGAGCCCATGATGCAGCTACGCCGCCCATATTCAGGGCTCACCAACTTGGCGGCGAGTCCTCAAGCTCGCCGTCTTTTTTGGCTTTTCCTCGATTGGTCAAATGCTTGGTTAGTGTCTGTCCCGACCGCCGCAAGGATGGTCTCTGTTAATCGGATTGCCTTATCGTATCAAACCCATCGACCGAGTAATTCTTTTCCAGGAATTCCAGAAGATCGGTGGGCGGAGCTCCTGTTTCAGGCCGGCGCCACCGAATCTCGTATGAAACAATCGAGTGGCCGTTTTCGGCGCTTCGAACTTTTTTCACGAAACGCGCCCGATAGCCGAGAGGACGGATGCCACTTTCAATATCCGGCAAGGGTTCGCCCGATGTGTGGATGATGGACAATATCGCTCTGTGCTCCCGGGGGATACGGTTGTCCAACCATTTCAAGGCCCACAGCGTCAGAAATGCCAGCGCTGTGACCATGCCTGCCAGGGCAAGTTGACCACCACCGAATGCCAGCCCGATTGCGGTCATGACCCAGAGCGTGGCCGCGGTGGTCACGCCGGTAACAATGTCGCCGCGTTTGAATATGGCTCCGCCGCCGATAAAACCGACGCCCGTGAGAATGCCGAGTGGAAGCCGCAGGACGTCCATATTGACGAAGAACCCGGGCTCTTTGCCGTCCGTGGATAACAAGAGATTGGCCTGAATCATCGCCGCGCAAGCCGCGAGGCCCACAAGGATCGTCGTGCGAAAGCCGGCGGCACGCCCGCCGGCTTCCCGGTCAAGCCCGATTATCGCGCCCGCAGCGACGGTCAGCAGCAATCGAACGACAATATCTTCCAGAGTTGGATTAAGCGGCATTGGGCTTGTCACCTCGATACCGAAGCCCGCTACGCGAGGCAGCGGGCTTTTTCTCCATTCATCAGATTGGCAAAGCTTTAATCAATGGGACAGATAGACAACTTTTCGATCTTTCGTCGAAACGATGACCGGCTGCTTCTTAACATAGACATAACTGTAGTCCGGGCTGTCCGGTATAGGCACCAACCGGACATCCTCGGGGATTGCGGTTCCGACGGCCACATCGTCATCGATCATGATGTCTTCAGACGGGTTGGCGATCACATAGTCCCGCGCCGGCTGGGGCACTTCAACGATGACGGTATCTTGCGCGAGAACCTGACCGGCTCCCGCGAACATCAAGGCAGCGGTTAGAAGAAGTATGCGTTTCATGAGTTTACTCTCCCTGGATTTACCCTTCCCTTCAACATGCCTAATCGACGATGGGCGATTTGGTTCCGAACCCGAGACCAGATACCTGTCGCGGAACGCTCGTTGCTCAGAGGGAGAATGTCGGGCGATTGTCAGGCAACGACGTGCAATCCAGGCTCACCCGCCTCAACGGATCCAATGATTCGGGCTGCAGGATAACCCGCAGCGGTGATCTGCTGGAGCAGGTCCTCGGCACGTCCTGCGCTGCAGGAAACGAGAAGCCCGCCAGAGGTCTGGGGATCGGTCAGCAGGTGACGCCGCCATACCGGGAAATCGTCGGGCAAGACGATGTCTGTATCGTAGCTCGCCCAATTGCGATGCGAGGCACCGGTGACGAAACCTTCCTTTGCGAGTTGGGCGCCGTGGGTGAAAACCGCAATATCGTCCGCGCGCAGCGAGATGTGCACATTCGATCCCCTTGCCATCTCGAGGGCATGGCCCAGAATGCCGAAGCCGGTGACGTCGGTAATGGCATGCACATCCGCATCCTTGGCGAGTTCACTGCCGATGCGGTTGAGGTGCGTCGTCGATGCGATGAGTTCGGAATAGGCATCCGCCGGCAACATGCCTTTCTTGAACGCCGCCGAGTAGATACCGACACCAAGCGCCTTGGTCAGGATCAGCGCGTCGCCGGGCCTGGCACCGCTATTGCGCCGCAGATTGGCGATGGGGCAGGTGCCGACGACCGCAAGACCATAGATCGGCTCGGGAGAATCGATCGAATGGCCGCCGGCGACAGGGATACCGGCCTCGGAGCAGATCGCACTTCCGCCCCTCAGGATCTCGCGCACCATCTCGGCCGGCAGTTTGTCGATCGGCATGCCGAGAATGGCGAGTGCCATAATCGGTTTTCCGCCCATTGCATAGACATCCGAGATGGCATTGGTTGCGGCGATCCGGCCGAAGTCGAAAGGATCATCGACCATGGGCATGAAGAAATCCGTCGTCGCGATAACGCAGGTTTCGTCATCGAGCTGCCAGGCGGCGGCATCGTCACCGGTCTCGGTGCCGACAAGCAACCGGGCAAACGGTCCGGTGACGGGTTGATCCGCAAGCAATTGCTGCAGGACAGACGGTGCCAGCTTGCATCCGCATCCGCCACCATGGGACAGCGAGGTGAGGCGTACCGGCGACAATGACGTTCTATCATCCATGATGCGGCTCCATGCGATTTTTCGAAGTCTGGATCGGGTCAGATCGTGATCTCTCGTGACCGGATCGCATATCTGAACGCATCGGGTTCAAGGCAATCTAGCCTGACCGATGCAACTTCGGCCTGCGGGTACATCAGGAAACCGAGCGCCGCTCCGCTCGAACCGGGCAATATCACGTCGCGGCCGTCATTATAGGCGATCCAATTGCCTTCCCAGGCGCCAAACAGCGTCTCGCGCGCCGCAACCACCTTGGGACTGTCAGCCGGAAGACCGCCCTCCGCCTCCTCAAGCATGACCTTTCGAACATCCGCTGGATCAACAGGCACCCAGCCAAAGTCAGAAAGATAGACTTCCGCCCGGCAATGCTGTGCTTTGGTGACGATCTCGTTCTTGGCGCCGAGGCTCTTGTAACCGAAGCTGGATGGCGCAACGCGGAGACCGTAAACATCGCGTGCAGGCAGACCGGCGGCTCGGGCAAGGCCGACATAGAGAGCGTTCAGATCGGCACATTTGCCGCCAAGGTTGCCGCTCCTCAACATGGACACGACATCACCGGAACCGCAACCGCGCGTGGCCGCATTCCGGTATGTGTTCTCAACAACCCAATCGTAAATCAACTTCGCCTTTTCGATCTCGTTCGCAGTATCGCCGACGATCCTGTCGGATGTTTCCTTGACGATGCCATCAGTGGGGACAAGCCAGCTTCCGGCCAGATATCGTGCGCGCTCGACACTGTTAAGCGGCGTGGGGCTCACTGGCTTGGAAAGATCGATGGCACGATCGCGTGTGGCAACACGGCTGATGATCTCGACGGCAGGTGCTACGCTGCCGGCTTTCCACTCGACAAGCAGCATGTCAGTGTCATTGGTCGGACTATGAACGATCCTGGCGCCGGTCGCATTGGTCGTCCATGTGCTTGTTTCTGGCCGGTTCCAGTCGCTGGCGCTGAAACCGGGCAATGGAATCCACGCCCGCCCGCTGCCCTCGGTGCCTGAGGGCTCGATACGGGTTGTGATTTCGAAGGTCCGCCAGGCGGCAGGTTTTGGCGCAAAAGCAGGACCCGCAAACGCCCGTCCTGGCATTGCGGCCATCACTGCCGTTGCGGCCCCGATTTTCAGGAATTCGCGGCGATCTATCATTTCATGCCCTCCCGATTTGATGACATCAATGGCACTGGCAGACGGCTAAACTGTACGTGGTGAAAGCTTTTCGGATTTTGCGGAAGACAGGAAGGCGCACTCCAGAAAAAGCCCGCCGCAACCGGGGAGCATTCTGCGTCTGAAGCACCATCACAACTGCCCCGAAACTCGGGAGCGACAAGTAAGCTCACGCATTTATTCTTGTCCATTTGAGATTGAACGTCAATTCGTCATTGCTGACATTCGCGTGTCCCCGAATTGAGCAGTAAAGGCGGCGAGTATTGTACTGCCGCCATTCACCAAGGGTGCTCAGAGCACGCATTTTAATCTGATAATTACATTCATGTTTGATGGCTTCTTATTGATTTGACAATAAAATATGGTCAGGTAGGATTTTACTTGAAATGCCAATGGTTTGTGTCTGATCTCCGGCATGCTTTATCGGCAGTGCCGGTTTAAAGGGAGATAACATGCTATGAACATGGAACTCTCGCGGCGCCAGTTTCTTGCGGCGACCGGCGCGGGTGTTGCCGGTACGGCGCTTGGCGCTTTTGGCTTTGGCGAGATCGAAGCCGCCCATGCCGAAGCGATACGCGCTTTCAAACTCGTAAACACCACCGAAACCCGGAACACCTGCCCCTATTGCTCGGTTGCATGCGGTATCATCATGTACTCGAAGGGCGACCTGAAAAAAGGCGAAAAGGCCGAGATCGTCCATATCGAGGGCGACACCGACCACCCGACAAATCGCGGAACGCTGTGCCCGAAGGGCGCCGCCCTGCTTAACTTCGTCAAAGCCGAGACGCGTCTGAAGTATCCGATGGTCCGTAAGCCCGGCTCGGACAAGTTCGAGCGTATCTCCTGGAATGACGCGCTTGATCGCATCGCCCGGTTGATGAAGGACGACCGCGACGGCAATTTCGTCCAGAAGAACAATGACGGCGTGACCGTAAATCGATGGACGACGACCGG
Organism: Phyllobacterium sp. 1468; assembly: GCF_031455525.1. NCBI lineage: Bacteria > Pseudomonadati > Pseudomonadota > Alphaproteobacteria > Hyphomicrobiales > Phyllobacteriaceae > Phyllobacterium > Phyllobacterium sp. 1468. The sequence continues at coordinate 72,263 of NZ_JAVDSX010000006.1, forward strand.
CTTCCTTGCCGCCTCCGCAACAACGAACGAAACAGCGTTTGCCACCTATAAGGTCGTGCGCAGCGCAGGTATGCTGGTATTCGATAACCAGGCACGTGTCTGACACGGCCCAACGGTGTCCAGTTTGGGCCCAACATTTGGCCGTGGTGCAATGACCAATTCCTGGACTGATATCAGGAATACGGACCTTGTTATCATCATGGGCGGCAATGCCGCCGAAGCACACCCTTGTGGTTTCAAATGGGTCACGGAGGCCAAGGCCAACCGTGGTGCCAAGCTTATCGTCGTCGATCCCCGCTTCACGCGTTCTGCGTCGGTGGCTGATTTCTATGCGCCCATCCGTCAGGGGTCGGACATAGCCTTCCTGCTTGGTGTGATGAATTACTGCATCCAGAACAACAAGGTGCAGTGGGACTATGTGAAGGCATTCACCAATGCCGCCTTCATCGTCAAGGACGGCTTTGAATATAAGGACGGCCTGTTTACCGGTTACGCCGAGACAAAGCGCGACTATGACAGGTCGACCTGGAATTATGTGATCGGCGACGATGGTTACGCTGTGGTCGATGACACGCTGACCAATCCACGCTGCGTGTGGAACTTGTTGAAAGCGCATATCTCCATCTATACGCCCGAAATGGTCGAGCGCATCTGCGGCACGCCCAAGGAGAAGTTCCTGAAGGTTGCGGAGATGATCTCGCAATGCTCGACGCCGACCAAGACGATGACGTCCATGTATGCGCTCGGCTGGACCCAGCATTCAAAGGGTTCGCAGAACATCCGCTCGATGGCGATGCTACAACTCATCCTCGGCAATATTGGCGTACGCGGCGGTGGCATGAACGCGCTGCGCGGGCACTCCAATATTCAGGGGCTGACGGATGTAGGCCTGATGTCGAACCTGCTTCCGGGCTACATGACGCTGCCAAATGAAAAAGAGGTGGATTTCGACACCTACATGTCGACACGCGGCTTCAAGCCGCTCCGGCCCAACCAGATGAGCTACTGGCAGAACTATAGGAAGTTCTTCGTCAGTTTCCTCAAGTCGATGTGGGGCCCGGCGGCGACGCCGGAAAACCATTTCGCTTTTGATTGGCTGCCCAAGCTCGATGTGCCGGGTTACGATGTGCTGCGCGCCTTCGAACTCATGAACCAGGGCAAGATGACAGGATACATCTGCCAGGGGTTCAACCCCCTGCTTGCAGCGCCAAACAGAACGAAGCTGACCGCATCCCTGTCCAAGCTCAAATTCCTCGTGACGATGGATCCCCTCGACACGGAAACCTCGCGGTTCTGGGAAAATCACGGCGAGTTCAACGACGTTGATTCTTCGCAAATCCAGACGGAAGTCTATCAGCTGCCTTCGACCTGCTTTGCTGAAGACGAAGGCTCGCTCACCAATTCCGGGCGTTGGCTGCAGTGGCATTGGCCCGGCGGTACCGCTCCCGGCGAAGCGAAGACGGATAACTGGATCATGGCGCAAATCTATACGCGCCTGCGAGACCTTTACCGCAAGGAGGGCGGAGCATTCCCCGATCCGATCCTCAACCTTGATTGGTCGTATGCCGATCCGGGCGAGCCGACTGCCGAGGAACTTGCCAAGGAACTGAACGGCAAAGCGCTGGCTCCGGTGATGGATCCGGCAGATCCGACCAAGGTGGTAGTTGAAGCCGGCAAACTGGTGCCAAGCTTCGCCGCGTTGCGCGATGATGGCTCCACGGCAAGCGGATGCTGGATTTATTCCGGCTGCTTCAACGAGAACGGCAACAACATGGCCCGGCGCGATACGTCGGACCCTGACGAGACCGGCGCTTACTCGAAATGGGCATTTTCGTGGCCCGTCAACCGCCGTATCCTCTATAATCGGGCTTCGGCGGACCTGAATGGCAAGGCCTGGGACCCCAGTCGCAAGCTGATCGAGTGGGACGGCCAGAAATGGTCAGGCTACGACGTGCCGGATATTGCCCCGACCGCCAAGCCACAGGATGTCGGTCCATTCATTATGAATGCGGAGGGCGTATCGCGCCTCTTCGTCGTTGGGATGATGCGGGATGGTCCATTCCCGTCGCACTACGAACCGTTCGAGTCACCAGTGACAAACCTCATCGCCCCGAAAATCCGGGGCAATCCGGTGGCGCGGGTGTTCAAGGGCGATTTCGCGCAGTTTGCCGAACCCGCGTCCCAGGAATTTCCTTATGCGGCAACGTCCTACCGTCTTACCGAACACTTCCACTACTGGACCAAGCATGTCTGGGTGAACGCCGTCCTGCAGCCGGAATTCTTCGTCGAGATATCGGAAGAACTTGCGAAGGAGAAAGGCATCGTCAAAGGCGGCTGGGTACGCGTGTGGTCCAAGCGTGGATCGGTCAGGGCCAAGGCTGTGGTCACGAAGCGGATCAAACCGTTGATCTGCGACGGCAAGCCGGTTCATGTGGTGGGTATTCCGTTGCACTGGGGTTTCACCGGGGCGGCGAAGAAGGGCTTCGGCCCCAATTCCCTCACGCCTTTCGTCGGTGACGCCAATATCGAGACGCCTGAATACAAGGCGTTCCTGGTCAATATAGAGCCCATCGCCGGGCCGGTGGCATAGGAGGTTACCATGTTCCCGCCTGTCCCAAACCCGACGACCCAGCCTGTACCGCCGAAATTCGGCGATCAGGATTTGATCCGCCGGTCGGCCTCAAACGTGACACCACCCGCACAACGGCAGACCGAAGTGGCAAAGCTCATCGACGTCTCCAAGTGCATCGGTTGCAAAGCCTGCCAATCGGCCTGTATCGAGTGGAACGACACGCATCCGGAAATCGGAATCAATACCGGCGTCTACGATAACCCGCATGACCTGACGCCGGATATGTTCACGCTGATGCGGTTCACCGAGTGGGAAAACCCGGAAACGAACAATCTCGAGTGGCTCATCCGCAAGGATGGTTGCATGCATTGCGAGGATCCGGGCTGCCTCAAGGCTTGCCCGGCACCCGGCGCCATCGTGCAATATTCGAATGGCATCGTCGATTTCGTCCACGAGAACTGCATTGGCTGCGGTTATTGCATCAAGGGATGCCCGTTCAATATTCCGCGCATCTCCGAGGTCAGTCACACCGCCTACAAGTGCACGCTCTGCTCCGACCGCATCGCCGTTGGGCAGGGACCAGCCTGTGCCAAGGCATGCCCGACGCAAGCGATCGTTTTTGGTACAAAGGATGAGATGAAGGAGCATGCGGCAGGGCGCATCACCGATCTGAAATCGCGCGGTTTTGCCAATGCGGGACTTTACGATCCACCGGGCGTCGGCGGCACGCACGTCATGTATGTGCTGCATCATGCGGATAAACCGGAAATCTACGCAGGACTGCCGAACAATCCGCGCATCAGCCCGATCGTAGAGGCCTGGAAGGGTGTCACGAAATATGCAGGGCTCGCTGTGATCGGTTTTGCTGCTGCAGCCGGGTTCATGCATTATCTGGTTGCCGGTCCGAACCGGGTTTCCGAGGAGGATGAAGAGGCCGCTGAAAGGCTGGCCGGAGAGGAACCTCGTCCATGAGCACGGATTACGACGTGGAGAAGGGCGATAGCGTTCATCCAGGCAAGCCCGTTACCGTCGACCGCTACACGGCAGGTGCGCGCGTCAATCATTGGATCACGGCGACGAGCCTTGTGCTCCTGGCGCTGTCCGGCCTTGCCTTGTTCCATCCCCGCCTCTTTTTCCTGACTGGGCTCTTTGGCGGAGGCCCGTTGACGCGGATCATTCATCCGTGGATCGGCGTTCTCCTGTTCTTCAGTTTTTTCGGCCTGTTTTTCCGCTTCTGGAAAGCCAATCTCTGGAAGAGCGAGGATGGCACCTGGCTTGCGCGCATTCGGGATGTGCTGACGGGAAATGAAGAACGCTTGCCGGAGGTGGGTAAATACAATGCGGGACAGAAATTTGTCTTCTGGTCGATGTCGGCTCTTATCATCGTGCTGATTACAACGGGCCTGATAATCTGGGATCAGTATTTCTCGGTGTTCACCACAATCGAGCAGAAACGATGGGCCGTGCTTATTCACGCGATTGCCGCTATTTGTGCGATCAGTGTCTGGATCATCCATGTCTATGCAGCGATCTGGGTGCGCGGTACAATAAGGGCAATGACCCGTGGTTCTGTGACTGGCGGCTGGGCGTGGAGGCATCATCGCAAATGGTTGCGTGAGCTGGTCGGCAAAGCATCAAAAGGCAAATCGACGCCCGCCGAGTAACAGGGCGTTCAACATCGGTCCACGTGGCCCGGCGGGTTCGTGAGGGAGTTTTATGAGTCGTAAAAGCGCGGTCGTACCGGATCCAACAGCGATTGGGAATATTGCGTCACCGCCCTTTGCACGCCTGCCCGATCCCGCTTCGCTGTTTTCTACCAGATCAAGACGTCTGCGCCAGTTGGCTGAAACAAGCGATCTGGCACCCTATCTGAATTTCCTTGCAGACGTCGCCCAAGCCCAAAACGATATCCAGCCGGATTTGCCTCGGCCGGAAAGCCCGGACGCCGAAGCGATTGCGCGTGCACGCGCGTTCGAAATGCCACCACTCGACCGAAGTCTGGTCGAGGGCGATCGGTCGATCGGCACTTTATTCGATCGCCTGTTCGCCGCGGCTGCCACAATCGAGAAGCCCGTTGCCGCGGCCAAAGCGCTGGCTCGCGTGACAGCAGCCGACCCTGCCAAACGTCTTGCGATGGCGCAGACCGTATTCTCCAACACATTGCCCGGCGATGCGATTGCCGAGCATGTCTTTGTATGGGCGGGGCTGCAGCTATATTTCGCCCGTCTTGCATCCGTTCTTGATGTGACCGCGCTGGCGCCGGTCGCCGATGGCGTTTGTCCCGTCTGTGGTGGCGCCCCGATGTCTTCGATGGTCGTCGGCTGGCCCGGTTCGCACGGCGCACGGTTTTGCTCTTGTTCACTCTGCGGCACACTCTGGCACTATGTCCGGGTCAAATGCGTGCTCTGCGGTTCCACCAAGGGCATCGGTTATCAGGAGATCGACGGACAAGGCGGGATCGTCAAGGCCGAGACCTGCGATGAATGCCATGGCTGGTCGAAGATACTGTATCAGGACAAGGAGCCCGCGGCCGACCCCGCTGCCGATGATGTGGCGAGCCTGAGCCTCGATCTGGTGATGCGGGATGGGCCTTATCACCGCGGCGGGTTTTCTCCGCTGTTGGCCGGCTTTTAGGAGATAAAATGGACAGCAATGCCAGCTTGCGTCGCATTCCTTCGGTAGACCAGCTTCTGCAGTCGGCGCCGGCAGCTGGCATCATCGAGCGGTTTGGACGTCCGGCTTTCACCGAAGCCTTGCGGAGCGCCTTGGCCCAGGCACGTGCGGACGTGCGCAATGGCCATAACCCGCCATCGGTGGAAACCGTCATGGCTGCTGCGCTGGCCAGCCTCGAGGCGACCGGCAACTCATCGCTGCGGCCCCTGTTCAATTTGACCGGTACGGTACTGCACACCAATCTCGGTCGTGCATTGCTGGCGCATGCGGCGATCGAGGCTGCAACGGCGGCCATGCGCGAGGCCGTTTCTCTCGAATTCGATCTCGACAGCGGCAAGCGCGGCGAACGCGACGATCACCTGCGATCTTTGATTTGCGAACTCACGGGCGCGGAAGAGGCGACCGTCGTCAACAATAATGCAGCGGCTGTTCTTCTGGTCCTGAACAGCCTGGCGGGGGGCAGGGAAGCCATCGTCTCGCGTGGTGAGTTGATCGAAATCGGCGGGGCCTTTCGCATGCCCGATATCATGGCGCGCGCCGGCACGCGTCTAGTCGAGGTCGGTACCACGAACCGCACCCATGCCCGGGATTACCGCGATGCCATCGGTCTCGATACGGGTCTGATACTGAAGGTCCATACTTCCAACTATCGCGTCGAAGGCTTCACCAAGGAGGTGGGCGCGCGCGAACTGGCTGGCATTGCCCGCAGCAAGGGCATTCCCCTGGTCAATGATCTCGGTTCAGGCACCCTGACGGATCTCACCCGTTTCGGGCTTGCCCAGGAACCGACCGTGCGTGAAGCGATCGCTGAGGGTTCGGACATCGTAACCTTTTCCGGTGACAAGCTTCTGGGCGGCCCGCAAGCCGGTTTCATCGTCGGTCGCAGGTCGCTCATTGAGACGATCAACAAGAACCCGATGAAACGGGCGCTGCGCGTCGATAAAATCCGCCTGGCGGCGCTCATTGCCACATTGCATCTCTATCGCGATCCGGCTCGCCTGAGCGAGCGTTTGCCCACCATGCGGCTGCTGACCCGTTCGCAGGGCGACATCGACGCGCAGGCGCAGCGATTGGCGCCCCTGGTGCAGCACGCACTGGCAGGCGCTTTCAGCGTTGCCGTTGTCGCGTGCGAGAGCCAGATCGGCTCGGGAGCCTTGCCGCTTTCCACCGTGCCGAGCGCTGGCTTGGCCCTGACGCCGACGGAGAGCAGCGGGAGCATGCTCGCTGAACTCGCAGCTGCACTCAGGCGGCTTCCGATGCCGGTCATCGGCCGTATCGAGCGCGGAGCGCTGGTGCTGGACCTGCGCTGCGTTGAAAACGAGACCGGTTTTGCGGCCAATTTTGCCGGCATCGCAAATTTTGATGTGGGCGTGACGCGTGTCAACAAGGCCGGCGAGCCATGATCGTCGGTACCGCAGGGCATATCGATCACGGCAAGACATCGCTGGTCAAGGCACTGACCAACGTCGACACGGATCGGCTGAAGGAGGAAAAAGTCCGCGGTATCTCGATCGATCTCGGCTTTGCCTATTTGCCTGTAGAAGGGGCAGAGATACTTGGCTTTGTCGATGTGCCGGGGCACGAGAAGTTCATCCACACCATGCTTGCCGGGGCCAGCGGCATCGATTTTGCCCTGGTGGTCGTCGCGGCCGATGACGGAGTAATGCCACAGACACTCGAACACCTCGCCATCATCGATCTGCTTGGCATCGAACGCGGTGTCGTTGCACTTACAAAGGCTGATCTGGTGCAGGAAGAGCGGCTCATCGAGGTGGAAACCGCAATACGAACTGAACTCGCGGGCACGGCGCTTTGCGAGGCTCCGATCATTGCCGTTTCAACGGTTTCGGGTCGAGGCATCGCAGCATTGCGCGATGAAATCGTTGATGCTGCTCGCAAGTTCGCCCGCCGCCAGGCAACTGGCCGCTTCCGGCTGGCGGTCGACCGTTCATTTACAATACAGGGGGCAGGTACGGTTGTAACCGGAACTGTCCTTTCAGGAATGATCTCCGTTGATGAACATGTGACGGTAAGCCCCTCAGGCCTTTCCGCCCGCATCCGTTCCATCCATGCACAGAACCGGCCGAGTGACGTTGGCAGGGCCGGTGATCGCTGTGCTCTCAATCTCGTCGGCGCAGACATCACGAAGGCGGCGATCAATCGCGGCGACGTGGTGCTTGACGCCACCCTGCATGCGCCGACGAGCCGGATTGACGCAACGTTGCGTGTGCTTGGCTCCGAACGCAAGCCGATCGGTCACTGGTTCCCCGTACGGCTGCATCATGCGTCGACCGAGACAGGCGCTCGCATCGCTTTGCTGACTGATGAGCCAGTAGCGCCGGGGGCACGTACCCGCGTACAGCTTGTGCTCGACCGGCCGATCGCTGCAGCGGCTGGCGATCGCTACGTCATCCGCGACACGTCTGCGCGGCGCACGATGGGTGGCGGCCGCTTCCTGGATTTGCGTGCCCCGGCCCGCAAACGGCGCACGCCGGAGCGTAGGGCACAGCTCGATGCGCACGAATTGCTCGAGCCGGGTCGGACGCTGGAAGCATTGCTTGGAGTGCCGCCATTTTATCTGGACGTTACGACCTTTGCCCGCGACCGGGCCCTGGCGACGGCAGATGTCAGTGCCTTGGCGGGGCTCGCGGGCGCGGTGCAGCTGCCTGTTGATGCTTCGGTTGTCGCCATATCGTTTGCGCAGTGGAAGAAATTCCAACGAGATCTTCTGGACCGGCTTGGAACTTTCCATGCTGACAATCCAGATTTGCTGGGGATCGGCATTGAACGGCTGCGCACGCAGCTTGAGTTGCGCCTGCCCGTACCTGTGTTCCGTTCAGCCTTGCAAAGTCTTGTCCGTGGCGGGGAGATAACGCTGGACGGAGCCTGGGTCCGTCTTTCCGGGCACGAAGTGACGATGGCCCCGCCTGACGAGCAGCTGTGGAATGCTATCGAACCGCTCCTTGGCGGAGCCGAACGTTTCCGCCCGCCGCGCGTCCGCGATATCGCCGCGTTGTTTGCTGTGCCGGAGCCGCAGGTGCGCCGGTTGCTGAAGCTGGGCAGCCGCATTGGCAAGGTACATGAGGTGGCACACGACCATTTCTTCCTGCGAGGCACGGTTGCAGAAATGGTTGCCATTATCGTCGAGATCAGCACAGCTTCCGCTGAAGGCTGGTTTACCGCCGCGCAATTTCGTGACCGGGTCGAAAATGGCCGCAAGGTTGCAATCCAGATCCTTGATTTCTTCGATCATCACAGCATTACATTGCGCCGGGGCGACCTTCGCCGGGTCAATCGACACCGTCTAGATCTCTTCGCGGATACGTCAGAGGGTACGACCGGTGAAAATACTGCTTCTGGAGGAGAATCGTCCCCGGTGGGGCGTCCGGACTTCAAATCCGGGAGGGGCCGAGAGACGGTCTTTGGTGGGTTCGACTCCCACTCTCTTCCGCCATCGTCCGGCCACTCCGGCAGCTCCCGATGACGGCGGTAACCGCTTATATCGAGCAGCTGCAGCAAGCAGCCGACAAGGCGCAATCGGCCGAGACCGCCTATCGGCGGGAGGCGGCAACACACATAGCGACACTCGAGCGCGAACGTGCTTTCGCCTTTCGCCGGATGAATCTGATGCGGGCGCTCGCCGGGGGCGGCAATGCCGCAAATGGAGGACGATAGTGACCCTGCCGAACGGAGCGCTGAGGAAATCGCCGTCGCGCGCGCTCTTGCGCTGTTGCGGGTGAGGCTGGGCTGGTCGTCGGATAGTGAAACCCGGGATGCAACGCTTGCACGTTTCGCGCCTGTGGCCATTGCGCTTCATCGTGCTTCGGGCAGCGCGGAGATGCCTGATGCAATGTCAGGTATCGATGATGCGCTTGGGCGCTTCGAGACCTGGTACGAGGAGACCCACGGGGTTTCGTTCTGGATGCTTTTTGAGATTCCGATGCAGGACACGCCGCGTGTCGACTTCTGAGAGCCCGTGTGTAAACTCTACGGCGACGGACGTCTCGCTTTGAGAGCTCTAGAACCGCGTCTGTCAGCAAATGACTTGATTGGACAGCGCTTCTTCCAGATGCGAAGATCGCCCGTCACATTCATTTTCGGAAACCACTGCGCAAGACTTCGTTTTGGTCAAGAGGAAGTTCCATCATGGCAACCTGGCAACCCGATCCCTCATTTTATCCCTCGCCGAGAATGGCCGCCAAGGCGCCGGCAGAAAAGCTGGCCTATGTGGCCGCCTTCGATCCGGATCGCAAGAAACCCGATGCAATCGCCGTCGTCGATGTAGATCCGAAATCGCCCTCCTATTCCCGGATCGTCGGCCAGGTCAACATGCCGAATGCGGGTGACGAACTGCATCATTTTGGCTGGAATGCGTGCTCGTCGTGCCTTTGCCCCAATGCGCCGCACCCTCACATGGAAAGGCGTTATCTCGTCGTGCCGGGTCTGCGGTCGTCGAGGCTGCACATCATCGACACGAAGCCCGATCCGCGAAATCCCATGATCGTCAAGGTTATCGAGCCCGAAGAAATTGCCGAAAAGGCAGGATATTCCCGGTTGCATACCATTCACTGCGGACCCGAGGAGATTTATGTCAATGCGCTTGGAAACGCCGAGGGCAAGGCGCCCGGTGGCATATTCCTGCTCGATCCTGAAAGCTTCAATGTGCTTGGCCAATGGGAGATGGATCGCGGGCCGCAAAAGCTCGCCTATGATTTCTGGTGGCACCTCGGCCACGACACGATGATCACAAGTGAATGGGGTACGCCCGATACGTTCGAGGATGGGCTTGTCCCGGAGATTCTGCTCGGCAGCAAATATGGACGCAGACTGCATTTCTGGGACCTCCACAAGCGCAAGCATCTGCAGGAGATCGATTTCGGTGAAGAGCACCAGCTCGTGTTCGAACTACGCCCTGCGCATGATCCGACCAAGGCCTATGGTTTCGTTGGCTGCGTCATCAGTTTGAAGGACCTCTCGGCATCGATCTGGACGTGGTACCGCGATGGCAACAAATGGGCCGTGAAAAAGATCATTGAAATTCCTGCCGAACCTGCCGATGCCTCACTGCTGCCGCCTGTGCTGCAGGGCTTCCAGGCGGTTGCCCCACTCGTCACCGATATCGATCTGTCGATGGATGACCGCTTCCTTTATGTTTCATGCTGGGGCACCGGCGATATGATCCAGTATGACGTATCGGACCCTTTCCACCCGAAAGAAACCGGCCGGGTCAGAATTGGCGGGATCGTTTCGCGGGCCACCCACCCGAAGGCCAACAATCGTGCGCTCAATGGCGGGCCGCAAATGGTCGAGATCAGCCGGGACGGGAAGCGTGTCTATTTCACCAATTCGCTCTATGGCGCCATTGATCCGCAGTTCTATCCCGACGGCATCGACGGCTGGATGGTGAAGCTGGACGTGGGGGAGAACGGCGGGATCACGTTTGACGAGAATTTCTTCGTTGACTGGCCGAAAGGCCATCGTCCGCATCAGGTGCGGCTGGAAGGGGGCGACTGCTCATCGGACTCGTATTGCTATCCTTGATGCGGCCGGCATCCGCAAAACGAATGGCAGCATAGATGGTAGCCATTTCCCCGTGGCTGGTGCTTGCTGGCCTTGGCGTTTTTCACGGTCTCAATCCCGCAATGGGCTGGCTCTTCGCCGTGGCACTCGGTCTGCACAGAAGGAGCCGCAGAACGGTTTTCCTGTCGGTAGTTCCTATCGCCATTGGGCATGCGATTTCGATCGCTGTCGTTGCATTTCTGGCCGTATTGCTTGGCCTCATCATCGACCAGCGCGTTCTCGAAATCATCGCGGGCGCGGTGCTGCTCGGATGGGCTGCCTATTACGCCACCTATGGCCATCGCCACCGTGTCAGGGTCGGCATGACCACCGGAATGACAGGGCTTGGGTTGTGGTCCTTCCTGATGGCGACCGCCCATGGGGCAGGCCTCATGCTTGTTCCGGTTGTCGTCCCACTTTGCCTCTCGGCCAGCCCCGCCAAAGAGCTGACAGCAGTGGGTTCATTGCCGATAGCCCTGGCGGCAATCGGCACGCATATGGCGGCGATGCTGATGGTGATCCTGCTGGTCGCAATTGCGGTTTACGATTGGTTTGGCCTCGCCTTCTTGCGCCGCGGATGGATCAACTTTGATGCCATCTGGATCGCGGCGCTTGCAATCACGGGTGTTGTCCTGATTGTTTGAGGTTACAGCGTGAATCTCAATAGCCCTTCCAGGAAGCGTGGCTTATCCAAACCAATTCTGTTCAGTAGTCGAGCTTCGGATACCAATCCTTGCCGCGACCCTCGGGCGTTGCATCGAGAATGGTCCACAGTGGCATGAGGTCCGGTGCGCCGCGCGGGTCCTGCCCGGGATCACCGGTGGCGCCCATTTCCTCGCTCCAGAAGTGGCGGATTGTGCCATCGCGACGGGTGAAGACATTGAAGGCAGCGATATCCTCATCCTCCGCACTCACATAGTCGCGGGTGTAATCGCCGCTCATGTCGGAGTAGAGCTTGAGGCCGTGCCAGCCACGTTCCCTTTTGAAGGCGGCAAGCCGCTCGATCGGCGAGCGCGCGATCACTGCCAAGGCGACGCGCTGTTCGACATCACGGGCCTCGCCGTCCCAAGCGCTGAGCAGTGAGGTGCACATGGGGCATGGCCGTTTGCGCTGTGGCCCGAACATATAGCTATAGGCCACAAGTGTCTGTTTGCCATTGAACAGATCGGCGAAACTCACCGGGCCGTGCTCACCCTCGAACCGATAATTCCTGGAGACTTCGCCCCCCGGTGGCAATGCCCGGCGTTGCTCGGCAACACGCTCGATATGGCGCCTCAATTCGATCTCTTCCGCCAACAGAGCATTGCGCGCCTGCCGGTATTCATTGCTTTCATTCGGAAAGTGCGCCTCGCTCAGCTTCACGAGCTCCGCCGCGGGTGTCAGTGGATGGGTGGTGGTCATGATCGATCCTTTGGGTGATTGTGTATTCGATCCGGCGGCCCAGTCGCAGGGAAGAGCCTGCCACAGAAAAGTCTATGCCATTATAAGGTTGATATCAACGTATTATATCGCCGGATGTTCCGCCCAGACCGCCAACTCGGCTTTCGCGTGCTCCCGCTTGAAGCAAATTAAATTTTGCGATGCTCAAATTAAAATCACTTTGATGCTTTTTAGGGCGGTTCGTTTACCTGCGCTGAAACCAGAGGCGATTGTTCCGCGCATATTGCTGGTGCACTGGCTACGTCGCGATCGAAGGGAAGATATCTGCGACTGCCCCGCCCGTCATGAATCGTTCTTATTTTGACGGCTGGCGTCTCTGGACGCTGCAATTTTTGAAGAATTTCAGGACGACCAGGTCAATTGGCATGGAACATGCTTCGTCTTCTCATGGTGCAAGCTGGCGTTACTCGATCATCGGAATATCCTGGATCGCTACGCCTTCAGACAAGGAAGGTAAAAAATGACAAAATACAAGCTCGAGTATATTTGGCTGGATGGATATACCCCGGTGCCGAATCTTCGCGGCAAGACGCAGGTCAAGGAGTTCGACGGTTTTCCCGCGCTTGAGGATTTGCCGATGTGGGGATTCGACGGCAGCTCCACGATGCAAGCCGAGGGCAGAAGTTCGGATTGCGTGTTGAAGCCAGTGGCCATCTATCCTGATAGCGAGCGCAAGAACGGTGCTCTTGTCATGTGCGAAGTCATGATGCCGGATGGCGTTACGCCGCACCCTTCGAACAAGCGTGCGTCCATTCTGGATGACGAGAATGCATGGTTCGGATTTGAACAGGAATATTTCTTCTTTAAAAATGGCCGTCCGCTCGGCTTCCCCGAAGCCGGATATCCAGCACCGCAGGGGCCATATTACACGGGCGTTGGCTATAGCAGCGTCGGCGATATCGCCCGCAAGATCGTCGAAGAGCATCTCGATATCTGCCTGGCAGCGGGCCTCAACCACGAAGGCATCAATGCCGAAGTGGCTAAAGGCCAATGGGAGTTCCAAATCTTCGGAAAGGGTTCCAGAAAGGCTGCCGACGAGATTTGGCTGGCGCGCTATCTATTGCAACGTTTGACCGAAAAGTATGGCATCGACGTTGAATATCATTGCAAGCCTCTCGGCGATACCGATTGGAATGGTTCGGGCATGCACGCCAATTTCTCCACGCAATATATGCGCGAAATCGGCGGCAAAGAGTATTTCGAGCAGTTGATGAGCGCGTTCCAGAGTGCAACGGCCGATCACATCGCCGTCTATGGCCCCGACAATCACCTGCGCCTGACTGGCAAGCACGAAACGCAATCCATCCATACGTTCAGCTACGGCGTGGCTGATCGCGGCGCATCCATCCGCGTTCCGCATAGCTTTGTAAACAATGGTTACCGTGGATACCTCGAGGACCGCCGCCCGAACTCACAGGGCGATCCCTATCAGATAGCGTCCCAAATTCTCAAGACCATCGCATCCGTTCCTCTCGAAAGCGACATTTCGGTCGCTGCCTAAGGACGCAAAGTGCGGCAAAGATCGCTGATCCTTGCCGCACTTGACCCTACTCGCGCCGCCACGTCTGGGATTTGCAGAGGAGGCCGCCTAGCACGCAACCGGAGAGTTGAACGCTCGCTTCGGAAAATTTTGCCTTGCCCGCATAGGTCTTGCCGCTCTCGGTATCGTAAAGAGAGCCCGTATACGATCCAGATCCGGTTGACTTCAGGGTGACTGCCTGAAGACCAACCACCGGACGGTCGTGTTTGGAAGCGTCGGGATTGTTGACGTCGTTGACCGGATTTTTCATCCATATGATCGTGCCGCAAACGCCGGCATCACACTCGCTTAGCCGGACTTTCGTGCCGCCTGACTCGTTGACATAGGTTCCAACAATCTTTGGTTCTTGCGCCATTACGGCAGTTGTCATGCTCCCTGCCAAAACGAGGGAGAGAATAGCTTTCTGGGTACCGAACAAATCGTGGCTCCGTCTTACATTGTGGTGGAAAATCGCTGCGCTTTTAGCGCGGATGGCTACAGTTTGTGGCGATCAATACAGAAGAAATTGGACAGGAATAGGGAGAAAGCAAGTTTGGTGACTAATGATTAAGCGTGAATCTGGAGCGCCCGTATGAAAAGCGCGGGTCACAGCGCCAGCCGGCCCGTCCACTCCGTCACGGCCGCCGCCAGCGTCCGCAGATGGTCGGCGGCCGTGAAGCCGGATACGCTCTTGCGAGGCTTGAGATCGTGGTCACCGTCCTCCAGCCAGAGAAGTTCGATCTTGTGTGCCAGCGCGTAACCCGAAACTTCTTCTCGCGTGCCGAACTCGTCGCGTGTGCCCTGGCAGATCAACGCAGGCGTCGTCAGCCCGGCGAGATGCTTCGTTCGAAGGTGATCCGGCTTGCCCGGCGGATGAAACGGATAGCCAAGACAGAGGAGACCGGCGACTTTTCCGGCAGAATGCAGATCGTCAGCGATCATGCTGGCGACACGTCCACCCATCGACTTGCCGCCAATGATCAGCGGACCTGTCGCGCCTAATTCCGAGACGGCTGCGACGTATTCCGGGTTGAGTTTTTCGGCGCGAGGCGGCGGCTTTCGCACGCCTGACGTACGACGGGACGCCATATAGCCGAACTCGAAACGCGCAACGCGAAAACCCGCCGCGGCAAGAGCCCTGGCCACGGCTGTCATCGAGGCTGAATCCATCGGCGCGCCTGCACCGTGCGCAAGAAGAATGGTGACCGGCGCATCCTCCGGTCCGTCGAACAGAAATTTGTCATGCATTTTCAAGCTGCCGTTTCTTACCCGCGATTGTTGTGACACGGTACGCTGCGGTGGCGGAATGGAGAATATTTTTGCCCAGCTAATTGCGCACGAGATTTATTTCACTCGTGACAACGGACGTACGGGATCGGGGATCCATGTCGGTCGTCGTCAGCACCATACCGTTATTGCCGACTTTCCGCATGGTTATCTGTGCTTTGCGGTCGCCATTGACATTTTTGGCCCAGAGAATGCCGAGGTTAATGGCGTTTCCGCGCCGTGTTCCGGAAAGGCGCGCTACACCGGTGGCTGATCCGGTATAGGAGCCTGTGTATCTGCCGCCGCTCGATGTCAAGTTGACGGCAACAGCGCGCGACATGACCATCAAGCCGGTACAACTGCCCTCCAGCGCAAGCGATGAAGGGGTGGTCGACGAGTCGAAGGTACAAGAAACCGTCATGGACGGGACGTTCGTGCGTATGCGCACCGCGCCCTTACCCGCCCATTTGCCCTCGAGGGATCGGAGGAACGCCGCTTCGTCAGCACGTGCAGCTTCCGCCACTGTAAAAGCCAAAATCAGTCCCGCTAGAATCTGTCTCATGGCGGCATCTTTCAAAGCTTGAGCAAAGCCAATGTGCAACGCGCATCTCGAGGGTGGGTTCCGCTAGGGAAAACGGGCCCACATCCGCTTACTGTACAACTGGCAACGCGTCGGCGCAGCAAAAATACCGGCAACCACTTTCAATTTCGATTGCGGAAGGGCAATCTCGGCGAGCGTGTCGGCAGGTGGGGGGAAGTGAATGAGTAAACTGCAAGAGGAAGTCGCGCGCCGCCCTATTTCCAGCCGATCGTCTCCCTGGGCCATCAGGCTCAGCAAGTATCTCGCACAAGTGGGTGTCACCGCCAACAGCATTTCGCTGCTGTCGATAGCGTTTGCGGTCGTGGGGGGCGCGCTCATCGGGTTTTCGGTCCATCCAATCGCGTGGCTTTGTGCGGCCGCCTGCGTGCAGATGAGATTGATCTGCAACCTTGTCGACGGAATGGTCGCGATCGAAGGCGGCAAGAAAACACCGAGCGGGCCTCTCTACAACGAATTTCCCGACCGGATCTGCGATAGCCTGTTTCTTGTTCCTGTTGGATATGCCGTAGGCTACCCTTGGCTTGGCTGGCTATGCGCACTGCTCGCCGCCTTGACCGCCTATATCAGGGTTTTCGGTGGATCGTTGGGATTGGCTCAGGATTTCAGCGGCATCATGGCGAAACAGCGCCGCATGGCAATGCTCACCGCGGGTCTCGTTGCACAGGGCATGGAAAAATGGCTCTTCGGGAGCTACTGGTCGCTTCTTGTGGCTTTGGTCATCATAACGATCGGTAGTCTCGTGACCTGCGTCACGAGAACGATCAGCATTTCCCGCGCATTGGCAGTCCGGTCTGGTCCCGAATGACTTGGTGGCTTCGTGAAAAGACTGCGGACCCGCGTCTGCGAGACCGCAGTATTCGCTAAAAGGTATCGACGTCGAGGACGGCTTGAGCGAAGTCGCGCGGTGCTTCCTGTGGCAGATTGTGGCCAATACCGCCGCTACTGGTCCGGTGCTCGTATTTTCCCGAGAATTTGTTGCGATAGGCTGCAGGTTCCGGGTGCGGCGCGCCATTGGCGTCACCTTCAAGTGTTATCGTCGGAACTGCGATCACCGGGAATGTTGCCAGCCGTTTTTCCAGATCTTCATATTGTGGCTCACCTTCCACCAGGCTCAAGCGCCAGCGATAGTTATGGATGACGATCGCGACATGATCCGGGTTGTTGAACGCCTCTGCCGACCGGTCAAACGTTGCGTCGTCGAAATTCCATTTCGGTGACGCGAGCTGCCAGATGAGCTTGGAGAAATCATGCCGGTTGCTATCGTACCCTTGGCGACCGCGTTCGGTCGCAAAGTAGTACTGGTACCACCAGGCAAGCTCTGCCTTCGGTGGCAACGGCTTCTTGTTCGCCTCCTGGCTGCCGATCAGATAGCCGCTTACCGAGACCAGAGCTTTGCAGCGCTCGGGCCATAGCGCCGCAATAACGTTGGCCGTGCGCGCGCCCCAGTCAAAGCCGGCAAGGATTGCCTTTTGTATCTTCAGTGCATCCATCAACGCGATGATGTCGACAGCAACAACGGCCTGCTGGCCGTTCCGGACAGTATCGCCAGAAAGGAATTTGGTGGTGCCGTAGCCGCGCAGATAGGGCATGATCACGCGGTAGCCTGCGCCGGCAAGCACAGGTGCGACGTCGGCGAAACTATAGATATCATATGGCCATCCGTGCAGAAGAATGACCGGGTAGCCGTCGGCCGGGCCAGCCTCGGCATATCCAACATTGAGGACGCCGGCGTCGATCTGCTTGATTGGACCAAGAGAAGTATTCGTGCCCGGCTTGATGGCAGGCAGTGCGGCCGATTTTGCCGCGCCGGTCTGCGCGTTTGCCCTGACAGACTGGATGAGTGCTGCGGCAGCAAAAGTCGCGGCCGCTATACCGAGAAGCCCCCGGCGACGATGGTTGATTTCTTGCGACATTTTTATCGTATCCATTGCTGAAGTTGATTCAGACTGATGCTGGCAGGCCTAGACGACGTTGAGCACGACATCGACGTTACCGCGTGTGGCTTTGGAGTACGGACAGGTCTGGTGTGCGCCTTCGACTATCGCCTGTGCCACGTCACGCTCGAGACCTGGCAGGCTGACGCTGAGCCGGGCCTGAAGGAAATAGGCGCCATCGACATTGCACAAATCCACTTCGGCATCGACGGCAGTGTCTGCCGGCATGGCGACCTTCATCTTGCGTGCTGCAAGGCCCATGGCGCCGATGAAACATGCCGACCATCCGGCAGCAAACATCTGTTCCGGATTGGTGCCGCTGCCTGCGGTGCCGGGGGTTGAGAATTTGACGTCGAGATGGCCATCATCACTGCGGCCAGAGCCACCATCCCGCCCGCCCGTGGTGTGGGTTCTGGCTGTGTAGAGCACTTTTTCGACTTGGGTCATTGTATGGTCCTTTGAACGTTGATGTGCTTCAGGAATTTGCTCTAGAGACGTATCCCGCATGTGTCAAAGTTGGCGGGAATTGAAACGAATTGTGTAGGGACGCGAGCCCGGTACATTGAGATACAAATGTGCGGTACGTTTTCGACAGAGTATTCCACCAGTTCCATTTGTATGTTCGCGCAGACGCAAGCTGATCGTAAAGGCGCGGTTCTATTGCGGCTTGAACGTTGGAGGCAATACGATCACGGCGGAAAGTCCTCCACCGGTTCTGTTTGTGAGGTTAAGCGTCCCCTCGATGGCGAGCGTTAGTTCCTGCGCGATTGCCAGTCCCAGCCCCGTGCCGCCTGTTCCCCTATTGCGCGACTGTTCCAGCCTGAAAAATGGCTGGAGGACTGCCTGAAGTTGATCTTCCGGAATGCCCGGGCCGCGATCGAGCACTTTGATGATGACTGTCCCCTGGGGGTCTTTCTCAAGAGCAACCTCGGCGCTTCCACCGAATTTCAAGGCATTGTCGATCAGATTGGTGAAGATGCGGCGCAGGGCGTGCGGCCGGGTGACGATCGCAGTTTCGACTTTTCCGCTCAGGGTCACGGCCTTGCCGGTATCCTGATAGTCATAGACGAGGCTTTCCATGAAAGAGTCCACGTCCAGACGGGAGGCTTTTTCTGTATTTCCATGCGCGCTGCGCGCATAGGCAACGCCTTCGTGGACCAGTCTCTCGATTTCGGTCAGATCCTGAACCAGTTTGTCCTTTTCAACGGACTCTTCGGCAAACTCCGCACGAAGCTTCATGCGGGTTATCGGCGTTTGAAGATCGTGGGAGATGGCCGCAAGGATCTGCACGCGCTCTTCAAGGTATTGCGCGATCCGATCTCGCATGGCGTTGAAAGCTGTTGCGGCATAGGCGACCTCGCGCGGGCCCGTCTCGCTCAACCGCGGTGTTTTCTTGTTCGGGTCGAGCGCGTTGGCCGCATTTGCAAGATTTATGAGGGGGCGGATTGCCTGCTGAACGGCAAACCATGTGCAAAGAATGAGGAGAAGCAGCTGCGCGACGAGAACATAGGGCAGCCATTGCGCCAACGGCATGATCGACGCCGGATTCACATCGATTGTCAGCGGATTTCCGTCACTCAAGGTCAGATGAGCCTGCAGCCGTTTGCCACCGCCCGGGATGGACTGGAATGTTATGGGGAAGCGCGGATCGACAGCTTGCCTGATCTTCGCCGCGATACCCGCACCCTGGTCGGTCAGGGTGTCGATGCCGGGAAGTCCGGTGCCCAACTCAAATCGATAGGTTCCCCTGTCGAGGCGCTGAAGCCAGTCCGCCCGCTCGGACGCCGGCAGGCGATCGAAAATAGCTACCGACGTCGCGACATCGTTCTCGAGCGTGTTGAGCATCACGGCCTTGGCGGCCATGTAACGCTCAAGAAACTGGACGCTGAAGGTGAGTCCTTGCGCAAGCAGCAAACCGGCAAGCAGGATAAGGAAAAGTCTCGATCCTAGAGTGCGCGGCCATAAGCGCAACGGCCGAAGCACGGCACCGATGCTCATGGGCGAACCTCGGAAATCTCGACCGGCATTGCGAGGACGTAGCCTTCGCTGCGAACGGTCTTGATGTAGGCTGGTTCGCGCGCATCATCGCCAAGCCGCTGGCGAAGGCGGCTTACCAGAAGGTCGATAGACCGGTCGAACAATTCAGCCTCGCGCCCTTGGGTGAGGTTCAACAGTTGATCACGATTAAGCACGCGCTGCGGATGATCGACGAACACGCGGAGCAGGCGGTATTCGGCGCCGCTAAGTGCTATGGCGGTTCCCTCGCGGTCGAGCAGATGCCGGCCGGTAGTATCGAGTTGCCAATCACCAAAGGTCAGAAGCTGGCCGACCTCGGTTACCTGGAGATTGGGCGGTAGCATGCGCGTACGGCGCAAAATCGCCTTGATGCGGGCCAGCAACTCCCGTGCGGCAAAGGGTTTTGCGAGATAGTCATCTGCGCCCATTTCCAGGCCAACGATGCGGTCGGTTTCGTCGGTTCGGGCTGTCAGCATAAGAATTGGCGTCGCCTTGTGCTTGCCACCCCGAAGTTCGCGGCACAGGACCAGCCCATCGTCGCCGGGCATCATTATATCGAGAACGATGAGATCGACGGAATCCGTCTCAAGAAATGATCGCATGTGCCGTCCGTCTGCTGCCACAGTGACGCGCAAGCCATTCTTCTTGAGGTAACCTGAAACAAGTTCCCTTATTTCGCGATCGTCATCGACGATCAGGATGTGGTCGATGTGATCCATCGCGCAACGCCTTCCATTTATTGATCCCACTACATTAGCAGGCATTTTTCGCACGCGGGCGAGGGTCTTGCGGAAAAATTGTGGGCCAATGTATCCAGGCGCAACGCGGATACATTGGCTTACAATTTTGGCTGGTTGAGACACATGCGGGATACGTCGCAGGCGTCTTGTCCCCGCAACGGTCGAACTTCGGCCGCTGCGCTTCGGCGCTCCTTTAACGATCCAAAGGATACGATGATGACCCTTCCGGTTATTGCTTACCTTGCAGGCGTGCTGACAATCCTCAGCCCATGCATCCTGCCTGTCCTGCCATTCGTTTTCGCACGGGCCGAACAGCCGTTCGTCAAAAGCACGCTGCCGCTGCTCGCGGGCATGGCGATCACCTTCGCTCTTGTCGCGACACTGGCGGCGGTCGGCGGCAGCTGGGCGGTTCACGCCAATGAATATGGTCGCTACGCTGCAATCGGGCTGCTTGCGATCTTCGGCTTGACCCTCGTCTCGCCGCGGCTTGCAACAACCCTGACACGGCCCGTCGTTGCGTTGGCCAACAGGCTGTTGAACGCGACAGGTGGACCACGCTCGATGCCGACGGCCGGTGGTTCGCTGGTTCTCGGTGTTGCAACGGGTTTGCTGTGGGCGCCCTGTGCAGGCCCAATCCTCGGGCTGGTTCTGACCGGTGCCGCCCTGCAGGGTGCGAATGTCCAGACAACCTTGCTTCTGCTTGCCTATTCGGCGGGCGCAGCAACTTCGCTGGGCTTGGCACTGCTCATCGGTGGCCGCGTGTTCACGGCCATGAAGCAATCGCTTGGAGCGGGTGAGTGGGTGCGCCGCGGCTTGGGCATTGCGGTACTTGCAGGTGTTGCCGCCATTGGTTTTGGTGCCGACACCGGGTTGCTTGCGCGGCTTTCAGCAGTCGGAACGAGCAGGATAGAACAGGCACTTCTAGACGGATCGCATACCAAGAAGCCGGCATCAGCTAGCGCAACGGTCACAACTGACGGTCCTCAGCTTGCGCTCAACTCCAGCCAAGCATTCCGCAGCGATCTGCCGGTTGAGGGCCAGTTTCCTTCACTCGATGGAGCAGTCGAGTGGCTGAACTCGCCGCCACTCACGACAGAGCAGCTTCGCGGCAAGGTGGTGCTGGTCGATTTCTGGACATTCGCTTGTATCAACTGCATCCACACCGTGCCCTATGTTCGGGCCTGGGCGGAAAAGTACAAGGATCAGGGCCTGGTCGTGATTGGCGTGCACGCGCCGGAATTCGCCTTCGAACGCAAGATCGAAAACGTCAAAAAGGCCATAGACGAATTCAAGATTGATTACCCGGTCGCGATCGACAACAATTTTGCCATCTGGAAAGCGTTCGACAACAGCTATTGGCCAGCCCACTACTTCATCGATGCCAAGGGCCAGATCAGGTACCACCATTTCGGTGAAGGCGACTACGAGGAGTCCGAGAAGGTGATTCAGGATCTGCTGGCCGAGGCGAAAGGCCAAGAGGCCGCCAAGACTGTGTCGGCTCCGATGGCAAAGCAGGGCTGACCGCAGATGGCCATGCCTCGGGCGACAGGCCCGAGGCCAAAACTTTGAAGGAGACACATCATGCGATTTGCCATTCTATCCCTTATCGGCATGGCAGTACTGATTTCGCCATGCGTCTACGATACCGACCCTCGGGAACCGTCCCCTCTGGCTGCGTTGATTGCGCAAGGCAGGCCTCAACTCGCGGGTGCCGGGATTGAATTCTCGAGCCGCAATCCCGACATCTCTACCAAAACGATGCAGTGACAGAGTGTGCCTCAAAGGCATAAGGTGCTGCAGATTCCATCACAAATGAATGGAGGACATCCAATGACACAAGAACGGGCAGTGCTGGCCGGCGGCTGTTTCTGGGGAATGCAAGATCTTTTCCGACGCTATGACGGTGTCATCTCGACACGCGTCGGCTATTCCGGCGGCGACGTGCCGAATGCAACCTACCGTAACCACGGAACCCATGCGGAGGCCATCGAGATCATCTTTGATCCCGACCGCATCAGCTATCGGCAAATACTCGAGTTCTTCTTTCAGATCCACGATCCGAGCACACGTAACCGTCAAGGCAATGACGTTGGGCTGAGCTATCGTTCGGCGATCTACTATACGTCGGAAGAGCAGGAGCGGATTGCAAAGGACACCATTGAGGATGTCGACGCCTCGGGCCTGTGGCCTGCCAAGGTGGTGACGGAAGTTGCACCTGCAGGGGATTTCTGGGAAGCCGAGCCCGAGCATCAGGATTATCTCGAGCGCATTCCGAACGGCTATACGTGCCACTTCATCCGGCCGGGTTGGAAACTTCCGGTTCGAGAGAAGATAGCCTGAACCATTGGAACCAACAAAAAAGGCCGGTGTTCGCACCGGCCTTTTTATTGCGCATGGTTTCGCGAAATAAAATATTGACGAAATCAGTCATGTTTTATAACTGAAACGGCAAGGGCCGCTCCATGAGCAGACCTCTACCGAAATCCCACAGCGATGGATCTATGCGAGCATTTCCGAATTCATCGCCCGCCTTGGTCGGACATACAACATTTCACGATGTGATTTCCGATGGAAACGGCGCGGTCTACCGGATATTTGTCTATTCTCCGCCCGGAGAAGCACCTGAGCAGGGTTGGCCGGTGCTTTACATGACGGACGGCAATGCGGTGATCGGCACGGCAGCCGATGTCATGCGGGCGCAGGCGAGTTATCCGAGCGGTACGAATGTCGGCCATGGAGTCATTGTGACGATCGGTTATCCCGTCGACGCTGCATATGATCCCCTGCGCCGCTCCTGGGATCTTAGCCCGCCGCCCGGTCGAACCTATCCGCCATTCTACGAAAACAGCCCGGTAGTGAAAACCGGCGGTGCCCATGAATTCCTGGAGCTTATCGAGCAACAGATAAAACCGGTCGTCGAGGCAACGCATCCGATCGACCGGAGCCGCCAAGCGCTCTTTGGCCACTCCTTCGGCGGTCTTTTCGTGCTGTACAGTCTTTTCACTCGGCCTTCGGCCTTTACAACCTGGATCGCCGCCAGTCCATCGATCTATTGGGAAGACCGCGTGATCGATCAATTCTATGCGTCATTTGTTGCCGCCCCGAAGACGAGGGAGAACGCGAAGCTGTTCCTCTCTTGCGGTGAGTACGAAACCGACAAACTCGCGCCGTTTCAGCTTGGTGCAGCCGACGAGGCTGAGCGGCTCGAACAGAAGAAAGTCACGCTGAACGATATCAACGCCATGGAACTGATGGAGCGGCTGAACAGCCTGCCAGGCCAGCCGATACAGTCGCAGTTTGAAATCCATCCCGGTGAGAATCACATGTCTTTGCTGCCGGTTGCGGTCAATCGTGCGATCCAGAATGCATTCGCCGTCAGAAGAATATAGTCATGTTCCTGCCGTGCGATTCCCTGTCGGATTTGCCAGGTGTTCGCGTTGATCGAGTGGCATCCGGTGTTGATATCTGGTGGTGGGCCTATGGGCCTGACACGGACTGGACCAGAATAAGTGTCGCGTTGGTCCCCGACGATCGGGCGCGAGCTGCGAGCTTTCATTTTGAAAAAGCTGCTCGAGCGTTCATGGCGGGGCGCTACCTGCAGCGGTCGGTCCTCTCGTTTTATACGGGCGTGCCGATCGCCGACCTGGACATCGTCGCTGGACTGCACGGCAAACCCGCTCTTGCCGGGCAATCCGACGGAATCACCTTCAATCTGTCCAATACGCAAGGGTTCGCGGCCTTCGCGATCAGCCGGGACGCCGTGGCACTGGGTATCGACGTCGAAGCCCTCACGACGGTGATTGAACCCGGGACGGCTTCATTGTTTTGCTCGGCGGCAGAGTCCGAGATGCTCTCGGTGCTGCGCGGCCCGGCGCGTCAATCCCGGCTTCTGAGCTATTGGATATTGAAGGAGAGTTACCTCAAGGCGACAGGCACCGGCCTGACCGCAGCGCCGGAACAACTGAATATCCGGTTGGATCACCAGACAAACGCTATTCGCATGGATAAGATGCCGGGCGGCGATGACGCCTTGTGGCATCACCGCCTTTTTCTTGCCCCCTCCGGTCATTTGATTGCTGTTTCAGCCCAGTCGGGGGGAGGGGAATTGCTCTTTCGTCAGCGTGAATTTGCCGCCCCGGTTGGTCGTCAATAGTCGACGGCAATGTCCAGCCCCCGAGCGTCATGTCCGCTCGAAAGCCAGTTCACCTGCGAGTCGTGCGGCTCCAGATCGAAGTGCGGCCGGCCCACGAGCGCGTTGATGATATGCGCGCTGCGCCATGCCATGAGGCTCAGCTGCGAGTCAGCAATCCCATGACTGTACCGTCCCGCATTCTGCGCAAAGATCCGGTTCTGTTTTGGGCCGCTCCAATTGAGGCAGTATCTGTCGTCCAAGACGGGCCTATCGTGACGGTCGAACTGAATGCGGTCCTCTAAACCGGCCAATGCGTCGGGAAGCTTGAACTGATACCCCGTCGCCAGGACAATTGCATCGGCATGGGCGACCTCAACGCCCCCATCAAAACGATTGCGGACAATCAGGCGATAGCCATCCTTGTCGGCTTCCACCTGGATGACATCGCGGTTGGGCGAAAGTTTCGCCTCGAGGTTCCGGTTTTCCAGGTAGCGCAGGCTGTAAAGTCGCCGGTAGATAGCGTTGATTGTCGAAATAGATAGCCCGTCGCTCGTCAGGATCGAAGCTTTCAGTGCGTCCAGTTTCTGGTCGCTGTTGAGATTGAGATAGGCGTAGACATATTCCGGCGAAAAGACCTGATTGGAAAATGCCGTATCGTTGATGGGCTCGAAATTATGCCGGCGGCTGAACCAGTTGAGTTCTTTAAGAGCTGACTTTGAGTTCAGTAGTGCTTCCACGACTTCACCGCCGCTCTGTCCACCGCCAATAACCGCAATGCGCGACGCCTTGAGGCCCGGCAGGCGGTGCTTTGCCTCCGAATTGTGAAAACATCTTTCACCGAGGAAGGGTGTCGCCCAGGACGGTACGGATGGTGTAGTTCCCGTACCGAGCACAAGATTTCTGGCGGTTACCGCACTGCCATCAAATTGGACAAGAAATTTATCCCTGTCGAATCTGACCTCTCGCACGGTAGCGTTGAAACGGAGGTTTTTGAGCCGGCTAGCTACCCACTCGAGATACCGGGCAAATTCACGTCGGGGCACCGCATCATAATGGGCGTTGAGAAAGGCGTAGAGCCTCTTATGCGCTACGAGGTAGGAAATGAACGACCATGGGCTGGTCGGCATGACCGGAGTGACGAGGTCTTTCAAATAGGAAGATTGCAGTTCGACATCCGGCAGCATCATGCCCGGGTGCCAATCGAAACTTGCACGGCTCTCGTAGAAATGCGCCCTGACGTTCCCGACGCCATCGAGGAGCGATGCCAGGCTGAGATTCGAAGGTCCGATACCAATACCGGCCAAATCCAGGGTATCGCTGGCGGGACGATCATTGTTTGCAAACATCGCAGTCATCAGAATTCCTTTCGGTGACGCGTTGGTCAAAGAGCTTCACTCAGCCGGTGTGCCAGCCGGCTGTGAAACGCCTGGGCGCCGATCACGTGCAGATGGTTGGTGCCGGAGATGATTTCCGCAGGGTTGGCTCGAGGGGAATAGCGGCGCCAATCAATGAGGTTGAGGCCCCGGTTCAGACTGTCGTCTGCCGCCCAGGAGTGGATGGGTACATTGTGAGGTTGCAGTTGATGACGCCGGAAGATCAGGGCATTGTCGATCAGGATCCAGAATGTGTGTTCGCGACTGCTGATATCGGGACCATCTGTTGGAAGTTTATCCTTCTCGTCGCCGACGAAACGCAGGAACTGGTCGTAGGTATCGGCGTCCATGACACCAAGCAGCCGGTCCCATTCGGCGCGCATCGCAGTTTGCGATAGCCACTCCTGCACCATCTGGTGCAATTGGTCGCGCTCACCGGGTTTGAATCGCGGCGTGGAACCAATGGCGAATTCGGTTCCGAGGTCGCAGACATCGACCATGGTGATCAGACGCAGATCGATCTCGTCGCCGAGCCTGCGCGCCGCCTCATAGGCAAGCAGTCCGCCCCATGACCAGCCGAGAAAATAGCAAGGTTGGCCTTTGCTGTGGCTCCTGATGTAGTCGACATAACTCTCGATGATCTCATCGACCGAGGCACCGATCTGCTTTTGCTCGGAGAGCGAATAGCAGATGAAGCCGGTCGCGGGCTGGTCCGCTCCGAGATAGTCGACCAGCTTGACATATTCGCGCGTGCTGACCAGCAGACCTGGGAAACAATAGAGCATGGGCCTTGTGCCCGAAGCGCGTAACACAATGACCTCGCTCCCAGCCTGATCGTTGCCGGCTTCAATAACTTTGGCGAAGGAGCGAATTGTCGGATTGTTGAAGAGGTCGGCAATTGTGGTGCGGTTCTGCGGCTTGCGCTGACGCAACGCGGAAAGAATCCGGATGGCGCCCAGTGAATTGCCGCCGATGGCGAAGAAGTTGTCCTCGACGCTGATTGGGCTGACGCTCAGGATCTGTTGCCAGATATCGAGAACTTCTGCTTCCGCCGCGTTTTGAGGCTCGATGATCGTTCGCGAGAGGGGTGTTGGCGCCGGCAGTGCGAAGCGATCGAGCTTGCTGTTCGGATTGATCGGCATGCTCGTGAGCGGAACGATCGCAGAGGGAACCATATAGGCGGGCAGGGCACGCTCGAGCGCCGATTGAATATGGACGATCTCCAGTTGTCTTCCCTGTTTTGGCACCACATAGGCGACGAGCACCTTCTGCCTGGTCGCATCGTCGTCGCGCAGAACGACGAGCGCTTCGCCAACGTCATCCTGTTGCAAAAGTGCAGCTTCCATCTCACCGAGTTCAATGCGGTAGCCCCGCAGTTTCACCTGATGGTCGACGCGGCCGACAAACTCCACCGTGCCGTCCTCGCGCCAGCGCGTGAGATCGCCGGAACGATAGAGGCGTCCGCCTTCCTTTGAAAACGGGTCGGGAATGAAACGGTCGGCGGTAATGTCAGGCTTGCCGATATAGCCACGGGCCATGCCTTCGCCGGCGATATAAAGTTCACCGGTCACTCCGATGGGGCAGGGGTTCAAATCAGGGTCAAGCACATAGACGCGGCGATTGCCAACCGCGCGACCGATCGGCGCGTAGGTCCCTTCGAATTTCTGACCAGCCCGCACTTTCCAGACCATCGGCGTCATGATGGTTTCGGTGGGACCATATCCGTTAATCAGCCATTCCGACTTCAGGGCTTTCGACAAAAGATCGAAAGTCTGCTGGGCGAGTCCCTCGCCGCCAAACGAATAAAGCCGCATTGGGGGCGCGCTGTCGGTCAGATCGGCCCATTCTGCCAGCTGCTGGAGATAGGTCGTCGGAATGCTGGCATTGTTGGCACCATGCTTGCGCATCGCTGTCAACGTTTCTTCCGGGGTCCAAAGTGGTTGGTCGGGAAGGATGATACTACCGCCTTCCATAAGCGGATTCATCCATCGTTCGTGCCCGCCATCGGAACTGAAGGGCAGAAATGGCAATTCGCGTGATACCTCGCTCATGCCATAGACGCGGGAGGTATTCTGCATATGGTGGGTCAGGGGACCGTGTTCGACGGCCACTCCCTTGGGAAGTCCGGTCGAACCGGACGTATACATAATATAGGCGAGCTGGTCCTTGTGTACCTGCACATCAGGGGCTGTGTCGGCTTCTTCGCTCAGGTCAAGCTTGTCCAGCTCCAGAATGATAGCGTCAAGTCCGGCAGGAATGCGATCGAGCAGCCAGCTGTTGGTCAGGACCACCTTCACCCCGCCATCGCGCAGGATATGGTGATTGCGCGTTGTCGGGTGATCGGGCTCCACCGGAATATACGCACCGCCTGCTTTCAGCGTTGCAAGGATGCCGACAATGGCCTCCGGCGAGCGCTTCACCGCGATGGCAACGCTTATGTCGGCACCAACGCCGAGCTTGATCAAATGATGTGCAAGTCTGTTGGCGCTTTGGTCGAGCTTGGCGTGGCTCCAGACTTCGTCGGCATAGATGATGGCTGTCTTGTCCGGCGTGCGTGCCGCATGGGCGGCAATGTGTTCGTGCACGGGGCGATCGTCATTGACGCCCTCATCCTCATAAGGAGCGGAGAGGATGTCGAGTTCATCCTCGTCAATGAGCTGGATATCCTTGATCCGGATGTCCGTCCCACCGATGGCTTGGGCCAGGATCCGGCAAAAATGGATAGAGGCCCGCTCGATCAAGCCCGGTTCGTAGATATCCTCCGCACAGTCGAACAGCGCATCCAACCCGCCCGATTCATTAGGTGAAACAACGAGCGCAAGCTCGATATCGGAACGTGGGGCGAGGGTAAACGACGAACCCGGCGCGAGATCGGATTGCGCGCGGGGTTCGCGGAACTCGAACAGCGATTTGACTATCGCATCCTGTTCCCGCTCCTCATGCGTCTGGATTTCCTGCACCAGTCGCTCAAACGGCACCAGATTGCGCCTGCCAGTTGCAATTGCGGAATCCACCACACGGCAAACATCGAGCACGCGTGCTCTGGGGGTTAGCTCGAGTTTGAGCGGCAAAATCTGTTCCACGCGGCAGACGATTTGCCCGCGTCCTTCTGCATCCCGGTTTGCTAGAAGGACGCCGTGCTGCAAGCTGTAGTAGCCGCTGTAACGGGCGAGGAGAACTGCAAATGCTGCGGACAGCACGAGATCCGTCTTCAGCTCGTGCTGCTTCGCGTAGAGCTTGATACTGGTCCATAGTGTTGAATCGAGTTCGAACGGGCGGTGGTGGCGCTTGGCACCCGCATAGCCGGTCGCGTTGAAACGTGTCGGCAAAGTCGTTGCGGTATATTCCTCGCCGATCAGATTGCGCCATTGCGCGAGCGCAGTGGTGAAATCGGTCGTCTCAAGCCACTCTTCTTCGCGGGCCCCGCGCAACAGGTTGTCGTCGATGACCGGGGCCAGTGCCTCATTGTTGACGAGCGCGATCAGGTCCCGTTGCAGGATCGAGAGAGCGGCATCGTCGCAGACAATCGGATGGAGGACGATGGTCGATTTCAGCGTGCCTTGCGCCGTTACGATCAACTGGCAGCGGGAGGATACGCCGCTGAGCAAATTAAAAGAGCGGGAGATAAACTCGGCCGCGTGTTCTGCCGCTTCAATTGCTGTCAGAGGATTGCTGTCGCTTCCAAGCGTCTCTGTCGGCGGAGTTTCGCCGAGGTCTGAAAATTGTTCGATACGCCCCCCGGCGAAACGGCGGAAGCGTGTGCGCAGAGCGCTATGACGTTTTGCCAGTTGCGCCACCGCCTGCTGCAATTGATCCGGTGTAACGGAGGTGTTCCAGCCGAGGGTGAGAACCTGCAAAGGGAAAACGGTGCTGTTGCCGATCTGCTCAAGCGACCAGATGCGCTTTTGTGCAAGGCTTAAAGGAAAGCTGTCGGAGACACCGCGAGAAACGTCATCCAACACGACGGTATCGTTCGCCTGATTGGGTGCGAATAGCTTGTTCATATTTTCACCGGTCCATTATCTGAATTTGCGAGCGTAGGGCTTAAGCCATGGCCTGACGCAGGCCGAGCGGCCTTGGATCAATCCAGATTTCCTTGATCTTTTGCAGGCACTCATCACGCGTGCCGCTGATCGGCTCCCTGCTCCAACCGGCAGGCAGCGCCTTGTCGTCAGCCCAGACGGAATAGCGGTCTTCGCGGTCGCGAACGACGCTCCAGGTCTCGGGCCAGGTTTCTGGCCAAGTCTCCGGCAGTAGCTCTCCTGCAGACATCATGCAGACTCCCAAACAGATGAACATGATGAAGAGACGGACGAGGTTGCCTTCAATTTAAGCGAGAATGGAGAAAAATTTTTCAAAGATTGGCCTAAATCGACGCCGGCTTAGCGCGTCTCTGTAGGAAAGCCGCGGGTAACAGTTGCGGTGTGATGCTCGGAGTGTGCCATGACCCTCATATCCAACCTCGCCAAAGAAACACGCGTTGAGCGGCTTCCCGTCTCATTCCGCTTCCTGACGAGGGCTGTGCAGCCAACGCCGGAGACATTGCGGATTTCGACCGCCAGCGGCGTTCATACGATCTTGGTGCAGACGACACCGGACGGGTTGAAACTCGGTTTGCCGGATCTCAAGGAGTGCGACGCAATTCCGGTCTTGTCGTCCGCCATCGAATTCATGACCGCACAGTCACGCGACATCGGGACTATCGAGGTCGGCAATATGCCGGCGTCTGACTTCCCGCTTGGCACATCTGATGGTGATCGCCTGTTCATCGATCCGCGAGCGTTCTGGCAATGGGCGGCGCCATGGATTGCAAAACCGGCTTATCCGAACCCGCAAGTGTATGTCTTGACCAATGGACAATATCATCCGAAACGGCCGCGAAAGCCGGCAGGCATTGTCTACGACCGTTATATTCCATGGCTCGATCAGAGCCTGTCTTTTCGGGTTGCGGACCCCGACGCCGATCTCGAGCATTTCCATCGCTGGATGAACGACGAACAGGTCAATTTGATCTGGGAGGATGCTGGTGACAGGCAGAAGCACGCGGCTATTCTCGAGGAGCGACTGAATGATCCGCACATGCTCGCGCTGATCGGCTGTTTCGACGGTGTGCCTTTCGGGTATTTCGAGGTCTATTGGGCCAAGGAGAACCGTCTCGGCCCCTATTATGATGCGCAGGACTATGATCGCGGCTGGCATGTCGCTATCGGCGACCCGGCTTATCGCGGCAAGCGATGGATCACCGCCTGGCTCCCGTCATTGATGCATTTCATCTTTCTCGATGATCCGCGTACACAGCGCATCGTCGGCGAGCCGCGCGCCAGCCACGAGCAGCAGATCCGCAATCTCGACCGCTCGGGCTTTGCAAAGGTCAAGCACTTTGACTTCCCCCATAAGCGGGCATTGCTGGTAATGTTGACGCGGGAACGCTTCTTTGACGATCGTCTCTGGGTTCCGGCACCATGACCTTGAAGCCGAAGCGGTCCTATTTTGCACCCGATGATCTGAATGATCCGGCACTGTCTCGTCTTATCTTCCGGCTCGGCATGCCTGCGGTTGCAGGCCTGTCGATCAATGCCGTCCATCACACGATCAATATGGTCTTCGTCGGCATGATCGGCAGTCATGAGATCGCGGCGATCACCGTAGTCCTGCCGATCCTGATGATGGTCGGAGCAATTGGCGAAGGGCTCGGCGTTGGCGTTGCCACAGCCGTCGGCCGGGCTCTCGGGGGCGGCGATCCGCGGCGGGCCAGCATCACGGCGTCAACCCTCGTCACACTGGCGATACCGCTTGGGCTCGGGCTGACGGTTGCAATTCTCCTTTTCAAGCGTGAGCTGCTCATCCTTTTTGGCGCCAGTGAGGCTATTCTGCCCTTGGCCGAACACTATCTCGCCATCGTCGCCTTTTCAGTGACGCTGACCATGCTGCAGATACTTTCGGATTTTATCGCCATTTCAGAGGGCAACACCCGCTTCAGCATGTGGACGTTGATGGGCTGTTTTGCCCTCAACATCGTCCTTGATCCAATCATGATCTTCTGGTTCGATTTTGGGCTCGCGGGAGCAGCGGTCGCCACCATCATATCGCAGCTTACAGCGCTCGGCGCCTATTTCCTCTACTTCCGCAGGCGGATCGGGACCTTGCACGTTGCGGCACGGTTCATGGCACTGCGCCTCGATGTTCTCAAGCCGGTCCTCCTCATCGGATTGCCGGTAACGCTCACAAGCATGTTGAGCAGTATCAGCTTCGCTGTGCTCTTCACTTTCGCCGGATTCTATCGTGGGGACGACGGCATTGCCGGGGTCGGAATTGCAATGCGCGTCCTGACTCTCGGCATGCTGCCGATTGTTGGCCTCTCGCTCGGCGGGCAGGCGGTGTTGAGTTTCGCCAGCGGCTCGAAAAATGCCGCTCGGTTGCTCTCGGCATCTGGAACGCTGCTTGTGCTCACGTCCATGTTTGCCGTCATATACGGTCTTGGCGCCATACTGCTGCGCTATCCTGTTGCCGCGATTTTCACAAATGACATCCAGATCGCGGACATTGCGGCGCAGACACTCGTCGTCACGCACATCCCGTTCGTCTTCTTCGGCGCAAGGCAAATATTGCTGGTACTCTTGCAGGCCCAAGGCCGGGCACGTCTGGCGGGATTTATCAGCGTTGCGCAGAACGGCTATTTCCTGCTGCCGCTGCTCTTCATCCTGCCGCACTGGTTTGAATTCCAGGGAGTCCTGGCCAGCCTCTTTCTTGCGCCCGCTCTAACTGCGCTCATGTCATTGGCTATCCTTGTCATGACCCTGCGCCAGCTCCGTAACCAGTCGTCATTCAATCCGATCACCAGTTTCAACAGCATCGCGTCTGAGAGGGTCTCATGAACAAAGCCATGCCACCGCAGGAATTCAATGCCGAAATGCCGGACGATCTGTTTTCGCCAGTCGATAATGCAGCGTTCAACGCGGTTTCGCCGCCGATATTTCAGACCTCCCTGTTCACCTACGACAGCTATGAGGCCATGGAGGATGTCTTCGCTGGGCGGTCCCGCAACTATATCTATTCGCGCGGTGATAATCCTACGGTGCGAGAGTTCGAACTGCTTACGGCCCGGCTGGAAGGTGCCGAGGACGGGCGCGGTTTTTCCAGTGGCACCGCGGCGATAACAGCAACGATCTTGAGCCTTGTCGAAGCCGGTGACCGGGTTGTCGCGGTGCAGCATCTCTACAATGATATCTACCGGCTTTTCGTCAAGCTGCTGGCCCGTTTTGGCGTCACTGTAGACTTTGTCGATCCGTCCAATCATGACGAGGTCCGTGCTGCCTTGCCCGGCGCGAAGCTGCTCTACCTCGAAAACCCGACCTCGATGGTTTTCGAATTGCAGGACATCGAAGCGTTGACGGCGATGGCCAAGGAATATGGCATTACGACTGTCATCGACAATTCCTGGGCAACCCCGCTGTTCCAGAAGCCGATCCAGCATGGCGTCGATATCGTCATTCACGCTGCCTCCAAATATCTTGGTGGCCACAGTGATACAGTTGCCGGCGTGGTTGTTGGTCCGCGCGATTTGATCGCCAAGATCAACAGCTCGACCTATCCGTACATCGGCGCAAAGCTATCACCCTTCGAGGCCTGGCTGCTTCTTCGCGGTATGCGCACATTGAAGGTGCGGCTGAAGGAACATATGCGTAACGGACTCGTGCTCGCCAAGCATCTTCAGCAACATCCGGACATTGCCCTCGTTCGTCATCCCGCTTTTTCCGATCATCCGGGCAAGAAGACGCTGACGGGCTTTTCCGGACTGTTCGCCTTCGATCTAAGCCCCGATATCGATGTGGCGCGTTTCGTCAACGCCTTGCGTCATATCCGGCTTGGTGTCAGTTGGGGCGGACCGGAAACGCTTGTGGTTCCAGCAAAGGCGGCGCTGCAGATTCCTGACCGCATGACTTCCTTCGTTCGTTTCGGCGTCAATCCGCAAACCATACGCTTTGCGGTCGGTCTCGAGGAGCCGGAAGTGATCTGGAGCGATATCCAGCAAGCGCTGCACGGTGCGCGTCTGTAGCATCGAGGCCACAGCCTCTTGCTGATTGGGCCGGGCGCTTCAAAAAAAATCGGCATTTTACCGATCGCGCCTTGACTCACATAAGATGACAAATGTAGTCATCTTTAAATATGAGTAACGAACTCATATAAATTATCAAGCAGAGTCAAGCTTTTACAAGGGGTGTGTCATGCGGGGATGCAAGGCAGTGATTTGGATCGAAGCCAGTTCATCAAGGCGACAGCGTCGTGCCCGATTGCTGGTGACGACGTCGATTGCCGGGCTGATGATGGCAAATATCGCAGCTGCCCAGGAAGCGCCAACAATCCAGCTGAACACTATCGTCATCGATGGCGATACCAGCCCTGTTGGGCCTGACAAAGGTTATATCGCCAAGAATACGATGACAGGCGCCAAGACTGACACGCCGATCCGTGAAATCCCCCAATCCATTTCGGTTGTTACCCGCGAGCAGATGGACGACCGTTTCTCGGAGCAGATCGAGGATACGATAGCCTACACTTCCGGCGTGACGGCCTCACCTTGGGGTGTTGACGACCGCTTCGATCAATTCCTGATCCGTGGCTTTGACATTGGCCCGTACGCCGTTTATCGCGACGGCCTGCCGCAAAAGGCCATCGACTTCTCTGGTTTCAAAGCCGAGCCATACGGATTGGAACGGGTAGAGGTGCTCAAGGGGCCGGCATCCGTCCTCTATGGCTCGAATGAGGTTGGCGGCATTGTCAACCTCGTGACCAAGCGGCCGACCCAGGACCCCCTCTACAGCGCCTATGGCAGCTACGGATCCTTCAACACCTATGAGACGGGGATTGATTTGGGCGGTCCGCTCGACAAGGAAGGGGTATGGACCTATCGCCTGACAGGTCTTTTCCGCGATGGGCAGACGGAAACGGATTTTTCCAAGAACAACCGGGTATTCATCGCACCCGCCATCACCTGGTCACCCAGCGCCGATACCTCGTTGACGATTCTCGCCAACTACCAGTGGGATGAACTGACGCCGAATACATTCCTGCCAATTGCAAGTCCGGCTTTCCCGAATATACCCAAATTCTCTCGTAGCTTCACCGCATCTGATCCGAATTTCGACCGGTTCGATGCTGACCACGGCTCCATCGGCTATGAGTTCGAGCACAGCTTCAATGAAGAATGGAAGATCTGGCAAAATCTCCGCTACTCGCAGCAGGAGACCGATTACAGACATCTTTATTATTCCAGCATGATCGATGATGACACCATGAACCGCACGGCGTTCACGGTTGACGAAACGGCAACGCTCTTCAGCGTCGATACCGGTGTTCAGTACGATTATGAGGGCAAACGCATCAAGAATACCTTGCTGATAGGCCTTTCATACGACCGCCAGACTGTTGATGGTCAGAATGGTTTCGATACCGGGCCGAGCCTCAGCATCACTGACCCCGTTTACGGCATCGATGTTCCCTCTCCTCCAATTTATCTCGATCGCCGTGAGACCGTCGATCAGGTCGGACTCTATGCACAGACGCAGACCAAATTCGACGATCACTGGTTGCTTACTCTGGGTGGACGCCAGTCCTGGGTCGAGGACAAGACCTTTGACCGCTTGAGCAATTCAACCAGCGAGCAATCCGACGGTGCCTTCTCTGGAAGGGTAGGTCTCGGATATTTGTTCGATAATGGCCTGACACCTTACATCAGCTATTCTGAATCCTTCACGCCAACCATCGGTCAAAGCTTTGACGGACAGGCCTTCTCGCCTTCCGAGGGCCAGCAGTATGAAGCAGGCGTGAAGTATGAACCGGATTATTTCCCGGGAACGGTTACCGGTTCGATTTTCGAAATCACCAAGACCAACGTGCTGACGCCGGACCCCGATGATCCCAATTTTCAGGTTCAGACGGGTGAGGTGCGGCATCGCGGCTTCGAGCTCGAAACCGTCGTGAACCTCTTTCACGGCGTCAGTCTGACAGGCAGCTACACCTATCTCGATGCCGAAATTACGTCGAGCAACGTCGAAGGCGAAACTGGCAATAGGCCAGCACTCGTACCGGAACATCAGGCGTCTCTCTGGGCCAAATACACCTTCGAGAGCGGGACATTCGAAGGTCTTAATATCGGTTCCGGTGTTCGCTATGTCGGCAGTTCGTTCGGTGACAACGCCAATCAGATCGAGGTCGGGTCCTATACCCTTGTGGATGCGGCTATCAGCTACGAGAAGAATGGCTGGAAGGGTTCACTCAAAGCGAGCAACGTTTTCGACAAGGAGTACTACGCGACGTGCGCTGGTGACGACAATGGCTCGCCGATGTGCATCTATGGCGAGGGACGCGCCGTCAAGGCTACCCTTTCGGCCAAGTTCTAGCGAGTATGTGATGAACGCATCCGCTTTTTCGCTCAATGGTATCGGATACGACGTCGATGGACGGACGCTGCTCCATCCATTGACGCTGGACATTCCGCAGGGCGAGGTGGTCGGTATCCTTGGCCACAACGGGTCCGGAAAATCCACATTGCTGAAAATATTGGCGCGTTTTCAGTCGCCGACGCACGGCCGCGTCGAATGTCTGGGGCAGGCGCTGGGATCGTTCCGGTCCAAGGAATATGCCAGGAAGGTTGCCTATCTACCGCAACAGACTCCCGACACCGATGGCATGACCGTAAGGGAAGTCGTTGCTCTCGGCCGCTATCCCTGGCACGGAGCGCTTGGACGTTTCTCCAGCAATGACAGGGCCAAGGTCGGGGAAGCACTGGAGCTGACATCCATGACGGCGATGGCCGATCGTATTGTGGATACGCTGTCCGGCGGTGAACGCCAACGCGCCTTCCTGGCGATGCTGGTCGCACA
The DNA here is from genome assembly GCF_031455525.1 of Phyllobacterium sp. 1468. Taxonomy (NCBI): domain Bacteria; kingdom Pseudomonadati; phylum Pseudomonadota; class Alphaproteobacteria; order Hyphomicrobiales; family Phyllobacteriaceae; genus Phyllobacterium; species Phyllobacterium sp. 1468. The sequence goes on from NZ_JAVDSX010000006.1 coordinate 108,971, forward strand.
GGATACCGAATGCCTGCTTCTTGACGAGCCGATCTCAGCTCTCGACATCAATCATCAGATCGAAGTTATGCGCCTCATCCAGAAGCTGGCGCACGATCACGGTCGCTCCGTGCTCATCGTTCTGCATGACATCAATATGGCAGCGCGCTATTGCGACCGGTTGATTGCACTTTCCGGCGGCAAGCTCGTGGCTCACGACGAGACCGAGACGCTGATTACTGCGGACAGGCTCGATGCGATTTATGGCGTGCGTATGGGGATATTCCGGCATCCGGAAACGCAAACGCCGATCAGTTACGTCCTCTAAGCCAATGTCCTCAATGCATAGACGCGACTTTCTGTTTGGTGCGGCGGCAACGCTTGGTTGGTTGCCAGCAAAGGCGGAGGGTGGACGTTCTGCTCCGAGAGTCGTTTCGCTGGACTATGGTCTGGCGCAGACATTGATTGAGCTTGGCGTGCCGCCAATCGGGCTGATCGATACGACGGGATGGGCGAACTGGACGGTGGAACCGCATTTGCCGCCGAACGTGGCCAATCTTGGCTCCTCGCATGAGATCAACATGGAGCTGTTACAGCTTTTGAGACCCGATCTGATTTTGTCGACGCCGTATCTTGAATGGGTCAGGCCACAACTTGAACAGATCGCGCCGGTCAAATCGTTCCCGATACACGCGCTCGGGACATCACCGTTTCCCCATATCATTGACGCGACGCGGGAACTGGGCCGAATGCTGGGGCGAACGGCAGAAGCGGAAGCACTCATCGAGCGCTCTGAGATGGAACTGCGCGCAGCACGGGCGGCGACGAGCCATCTCGGAAAGATCGCAGTCATTACCTTCATCGACGAACGCAATATCCGGATATATGGATCCGGTGGCATCTTTCAGGATGTGTTCGACCGTCTCGATCTGGAGAATGCCTGGACGCGGCCAACCAACGAATGGGGATTCGGCGATATCGGTATGGCCGATCTGTTTGATATTGGCGACGCGCGGCTGTTTTACATGGATCCTGTACCGCCGGATGTGCTGGCAAACTTGCCGGGCAGTCCCCTTTGGCAAAGCATGCCGTTTACGCAAGCAGGCCATGTTCGGCGTATGGCGAGCGTGCTGATGTTTGGCACATTGCCTGCGGCAACTCGTTTTGCCCGATTGCTTGTCGAAGGCAGCGCATGAAACATATTGGTGCCCGTCCATGGTTCGCCACCGGCTTGTTGTGGTGCATCGCCGCCGCCATCGCGGCGTTCAACCTCGGTCCTCTAGTCGGCGGCACCGGAGTACATGCTGTCTTTTCGCCGCCGTCCGCCGGTGATAGCCAGGCGGTTCTTCTGCACTATAGTCTATTGCCCCGGCTGGTGATGTCTTGCGTCTGCGGCTTTGCGCTAGGACTATCCGGCGTGCTTTTCCAGCACGTGTTGCGCAACCCGCTCGCTTCACCTTCCACCTTGGGCGTAGAGGCGGGGGCCCAACTCGCCCTCGGCGTCGCGATGCTTTGGTTTCCGGCGCTTCTCGGCTGGAGCCGCGACACGGCAACGGCTTTCGGTGGCTTCGCCGCAATGGCCGTCGTCTTTGCCGTCGCATGGCGATTCAAGTTCCAGCCGATTGCCGTCATCCTGACAGGCCTGGTTACCGGCCTCTACTGTGCGGCAATCGTTACGCTGCTGACGCTGATGAACGACCACTATCTTTCAGGTCTGTTCATCTGGGGTGGCGGATCGTTGAACCAGAATGACTGGCGCTCGGTTGCCGGACTTTTCCCGAAAATTGTCGGCTGTACCATGCTTGCGTTGCTGCTGGTCCGGCAGCTGGGCGTCCTGACGCTTGGTGAGGCAGCGCAAGGACTTGGAGTTAAATTGCAGTTTGTCCGGGCTGCTGCGCTGTTTGTCGCCGTTGCCCTGACGACGTTCACGGTCAGCGCTGTAGGTGTGATCGGCTTTCTCGGCCTCGCTGCGCCTGCGATCGCGAGGGCCGTTGGCGCCCGGCGGATCAATACCCGGCTCATAGCTGCTCCGCTCATTGGCGCTGGATTGCTGATCATCGTTGATCAGATCATGCAAATTTACGCCGAAAAAACAGGAAGTTATGTTCCGACCGGTGCGGCGACTGCCCTGATCGGAGTTCCGGTACTTCTGTTCGTCATGTTGAACCGTGGCGGTTCGCTGCAAACGGCGGTCAGGACCGGAGGGTCGCCCGCCGCGAGCAGCCGGCCTCTGATCCTGATAGCGGCGCTTGCCGCTCTCGTCCTGGCCGTAGCAATGGTCGCGATATTTTTCGGCAGGGGAATCGACGGATCGTGGATAAGCAGCACCGGCGCGACACTGCAATCCCTGCTGCCATGGCGGCTTCCCCGGCTCGTAGCCGCAACTTCCGCGGGTATTATGCTGGCGCTTGCCGGCAGCCTGCTGCAGCGTCTGACCGGCAACGCCATGGCAAGTCCTGAGGTTCTGGGTGTCAGTGCCGGAACGGCGTTCGGATTGCTATGCATCCTGTTCGTTGTACCGGAACCGACCATCGGCCATCGACTTATCGGCGGTTTTTTGGGTGCCGGGACAGTTCTCGCTATCCTCTTCGCGATGAGCCGCGCGGCGCACTCCGGTAACCAGTTTCTGATGTTTGGTGTATCACTGGGCGCATTTCTAACGGCCCTGATCTCTGTCGTGCTTGCCTCCGGCGACCCCCGTGCCTTGTCACTGATCAGCTGGATGGCCGGCTCGACCTATGGTGTCAGTAGTGCCATGTCCTTGACAATATCGGCACTGGCCATCGTCGGCGCGATCGCGGTTATGCTCCTCGTTCGTCCGCTACAGCAATTCGCCCTGGGCGATCTGTCGGCGCATTCACACGGCGTTGATGTGAAGAAGCTGCAGGTCGTGATCCTGGCAGGAGCCGCGCTGCTTACTGCCGTGGCCACGCTGATCGTAGGCCCGTTGAGCTTTGTCGGCCTGATGGCTCCTCATCTCGCTCAGCGGCTTGGGCTGACACGCGGCCTGCCACACCTGATGGGCTCGGCCCTATGCGGAGCGTTGCTTATGGCAACGGCCGACTTCATCGGCCGCACCGCCTATTTCCCGTGGCAATTGCCGACAGGGCTTGTCGCTACGCTGCTGGGTGGACCGGTGTTTGCGTTGCTACTTGTCCGCAGCCGCCCCTTGTCTAAGCTGCGCTGAGGGTTTGCTGACAGGCCCGGTGCCCATCTCTGATCATGAAATTGACGAGGGTTCTGGATACCCCGAGTTCTTCGGCAATATCCTTTTGTGGAATACCATCGATGCGATGGCGGACAAATGCGTCCTGAGTGCGCTTCGGCAGATTGTTCAAGGAGCTCAGTACCTCCCATAAGGTTTCGGCAGTCACCAGACAGTCAAGCGCGCTGACGCTCGGGGCGGGGATGGATTCCATACCGTCGACGGGTGTCATGTTGAGCCGTTCATAGGACCGTTTGCGGGCCTCATCCAACGCCAGATTGTAGACCATGCGGCAAGCATAGCCGACCGGACAGCGGACGCAGCTTGACCGCATGGTGCATGCCTTAAGGACAGCATCATGAAATATATCTTCCGATTGCACGCGGGAATGCAGAACACCTTCGGCAATTTTCAGGAGTTTTGGCTTATATCGTATCAATACATCGATAAGGGTATTGTCGTCGTATAGATTTATTTCTTTTCTCATTTTGATATCTTCGTGACAGATGATTGCAATGAGGAATAAAATGGCTCTCATCCGTGCATTTGTATTTTAAATGCCCGAGTAAAATCGCCAGCGATGTCGCAGGGAGTGCTATAAAATAATATGATAAAAGGAGTCAAGTTATTAAATCAAAATAGTTAGATGCTGGCTTGCACATTGTTTCGACGCCATCGAACATTGGAAACCAAGATGATGGGATGGGACGGCTTCTGCGATGTTGTAAGAGCAAGAATCGGGTTGAATTCGCGCGCCGATTGCACGATTTTTATGGCAGTTGAAATGCGAAGGCGGTGCGATGGGCCGGACAGTGCAACATTATCTTATCTTTGAAACCGCGGGTGGCTTCTGCGGTATTGCCTGGAGTGACGTCGGTATCACACGCTTTCAGTTGCCGACCAAAAATGCTGACGCGGCAGAACGGTTGCTGCTCCGCAGGATACCTGGCGCTGAACCCGGCCGGCCCTCCGAGCAGGTGCTTCAGGCTGTGGCCGCGGCAAAGCGCTATTTCGAGGGCGAAGAGATCGATTTTTTCAGCTTCAAGCTCGATCTGGGCGAACAGGACGGATTTTTCGAGCAAATCTACGCTGCGGCACGGCAGCTGGGTTGGGGTCATACGACGACCTATGGTGCCTTGGCCAAGCAACTTGGCGCAGGACCGGAAGCTGCGCGTGATGTTGGCCAAGCTATGGCCAAGAACCCGGTGCCGTTGATTATTCCCTGCCATCGCGTATTGGCGGCCGGGGGCAAAGTCGGTGGTTTTTCCGCGCCCGGAGGCTCCGTTGCCAAGGCGCGCATGCTCGAGCTGGAGGGTGTTCATTTCGAATCACCGCAACCACCGCAGAAATCGTTTGGGTTCTAAGGACCAAGCCAGGTAGTCCGCGGGGCACCCCGACCGTTCAATAATCGATGATGCCTTCCAGCGCGTAATGTTTGACTGTCTTGCGGTTGGCGATCAATTCTTCGACCGAGGGCTTACCGGTCATTGCCCGGGAAATTGCAAGCTTTGTCGCTTCGTAATTGGTACGGTAAAGATCCTTATGGTCGAGATTTTCATCGTCGACGCAGCGGGGATCGAGCCAGACTGTAATGATCATGCAGAGGTCATCGGCTTGCTCGCGAGGGAGAATGTCTTCGATCAGACAGTCGACGATCGCATCGCCCATCGCAGCTTGTACGACCCCGCCAAGCAGTTCCGCGTAAGCCATGCTCTTGATTGTGACTTTGGTGGTCATCATCGTTGCCGGGCGTACCGCCTGGTTGAGATCCCGCACCACGAACATACGTGTGTGCCCCTTGACCTGTCCCATCATCGACGCAAATGCCTGCCCGACCGGCCCCCTGACCGAGCCGATGACAACCTCGGGCATGGCGTCGGTCACCTGACCCTCCGCAGCCAAAACCGTTGCTTCACCCGTACGAAACCAAATATCAGTCATGTGCTTCCCTCTCGATTGCAAGCAGAACCTAGAGCCTTTCATGCCTGGATGTAAGCGTTCTGCCGGAGGGAATTTGGTTCAAGGTCAAGGGATTTGGCGAGGCCGATGAGCGGATCGAACCACAGCCTGATTTCGAATCCGGATATGACCTCTTGAGTTCGCGGCGCGATTCGAATAGGAATGTCGCATCAGGCCGGGCCCCTCTGGCAGTTCTTGGAGCTGCGATGTCGGACTGAGTGTTCAACTGGATGGCCTGGTTTCCTGGAATATAATCGACCGTAATTTTTTCACAGTTCAGTCCGCATTCGAAACGAAAGTGCAGATTGCCGTTGCTTTGTGATTTCGGATATTTCACGGAATTTGGGCGCCCCCAATTTATGGAAACGGGTACCACATGAGCGAACTTCTCAGTGCCAGCGCACTTTCAGCGCTTCTCCAGGTCATCATGATGGATCTGGTCCTGGCTGGCGACAATGCAATCGTCATCGGCCTGGCCGCCGCTGGTCTGCCAAAGGATCAGCGCGCCAAAGCCATTCTTCTCGGTATTATCGCTGCCACGGTGCTGCGCATCATCTTTGCGATCGCCACCACCCAGTTGCTGCAGATCATCGGTCTGTTGCTTGCGGGCGGTATCCTGCTGCTTTGGGTCTGCTGGAAAATGTGGCGGGAGCTGCGCACCAGCCATGCCGAGGAGACCGAAGCGAATGAGGCGCTTTTGCGGGGGGATATTGATGGTGACGGGCAAGTTGCTGCGGGTGCTCCGCGCAAGACTTTCGCGCAAGCGGCGTGGCAGATCGTCATCGCCGATGTTTCGATGTCGCTCGACAATGTGCTGGCTGTAGCCGGCGCTGCGCGCGATCATATTGAAATACTGGTTTTTGGCTTGATCCTGTCGATCGCCCTTATGGGTGTTGCTGCAAGTTTCATTGCGCGCTTGCTTCAACGTCACCGCTGGATCGCTTATGTTGGTCTTCTGATCATTCTTTACGTGTCGTTGGAGATGATCTATCGCGGAGCCAATGAGGTTTTGGCATACGCCAGCGTCTGATCGAATTGCCGGCGGGGCATTGCGCCGCCGGCAACTCGACTATCCGATCGCGGCCTCTTGTTGCCGACCCTGCTAAAGCCTAGGTTTCAAGGATGCGGGTCCGGTATCGTCTGAACAATGCAACACTATAAGAAGCCGTGGAGGGGATGGGGCGCACTCGTGTCTGTCGCCCTGCATCTGTCGGTGGCATTTCTGTTGCTGTTCCGCTTGACCGAGGCGCTGCCCAAGCCACCGGAAGAAACTATCAAGGTGGAGGTTGTGCCTCCGGCGCCGCCCAAGCCGCCGGAGAAGTCGCAAAACAAGCCAGCCGAGAGCAAGCCACAACCGGCGGCGCCACTGTCTCCGCCGCCGCCACAGGCGTTCCAGTCCGCCTTGGCCAAAACCGACGAGAAGGTGATCGAGCCGCAACTGCCTCCCGAAGAGCAAGAGGCGCCTCAAAGTGCCGATTCGACACCGCAGGATGCGTCTCCGGCAAAGCCGCAGACGGAGACGAAGCCGCCCGCAGAAAAGGCGCCGTCCGCCACCCAGCCTGACTTGCCGAAGCTTGATCTTCCCGTGACGGACAGAGGCGACGTACCGCGCAAGGACGAAGCTCCGACGGCGCAACAGGTAGCGGATGCAAAAGCACTCGCACAAAGTCAGAAGGCACCTGCACAGAACAAGCCGGCGGAGTCGAAAAGCGGCAAACAGAAGCCGCTCAAACTTGCCCGAGCGAAAAAACTGTTTTCACCCGATGCCTTGTCTGACCCGAGGGTGAGGCAGGCGATAGGCAATCTCCCGATAAACCGAAGGATCATGGAGTTGTGCAACGTTGAAGCAATGGCACAGGTTCGCAATCAAAGGCCCGATGCCGACTTGCTGGCATATAGCCCGTCCAGCCGAACCATCGCGAGCGGCACATTGAGTTCCCGGGTGGGGGCATTTCGAAACAGGTCCAACTGGTACAATCTGGACTTCAAATGCCAGGTCGATGCGGCAGCGATGGAAGTCGTTTCCTTCAGCTTCGGGATTGGCAACGCGGTACCAAGAAGCGATTGGCCCGCACGCAAGCTGCCAGTAGACTAGAGCAAGTTGCTTATTCAAAGCCGGTTCTGGTTCCCGGATGGAGAGACAACACGCGTCTTATGTGTGCCAGTCGGACGTTTGCGGGGACACGTCGGGGCCCGTATCAACACCCAGCTCGTCGAGAGAATAGGCCCTCATGTAGTCGATTTTCATTTCAGAACCATCCCCCAGGCCGTCCGTTGGCGTGCCTGCTATGCCGCCGACGGCTAGGTTGACGAGCATGTACATCGGGTCATGCATGTCCGATGGGGTATCCGCATGCGCGACGGCAACATCGTCAAAATACCAGACGACCTCATCTTCCTGCCATAACACGCCGTAGCTGTGAAATCCGTCGGTATCGCCGACATGCACGGCGGCTGTCTCTGAGGTTTGTTGCCCAGTTTCGTTCGAATGGACGGTGACATTGACGGTTTTCGGATCCTGTCCAGTCATTTCCACGACGTCGAGTTCAGGAGGCCAGGAACCGTCCTCGGGAAGCAGCCAGAAAGCAGGCCATGCACCCGCATCGTCCGGCATGTCGGCGCGAATTTCGAAATAGCCGTAGGTCTGGGCAAAGGAGGGATGAGTCGTCAGCATGCCAGATGTATAGTCGTAATCTTCGACTTCGGATCTGATCGCATCCGGCGTCTTTTCGGCGGTAATAGTCAAGATACCATCGTTCACGGAAAATGGATTGACCGCGGCTGTGGGCTGGTAGGCAGGGTTGACATACCATTGAAGTTCACCATTGCCTGACAAGGTCCCTCCCTTCTCGGGCGCCCACCAATATTTTGCCTCCCATGCACCGGTATCGCCGTCATGAAGCTGGAGCGAATTGAAATCGTCGGAAAAGGTAGGGGTCAAAGTGGAGCGGTCAAGGCTCAGTTCGAACTGATCCGCCCGGAGTTCGTCCGCGGTCGTATCGGTAAAGACCAGACTTTCGCCTGTTCCGAGAGAGAGCCTGAGATCAGCGCCTTCTTGAGTTAGGTTCCTGCTAACTTGCTCGAAAGAGGTCAGTCCGTAACCATCCAGGCGCACCACATCGTCGGATCCGAAATCGGTGAGGAGATCGCTGCCGTTGCCTTTCGTCACAATGAAAATATCGGCACCGCCGGCGCCGGTCAGAAAGTCGTTTCCCTCGCCGCCATCGATGGTTTGACTGCCGGAACCACCTGTAATGATGTTATCTGCATTGTTGCCAAAGGCGTAACGCCCGTCGCCCGTGACGGTCAGGTTTTCGAAATTTTCCCGCAGGGTGGAACTCATCCATGTGTTTACGGTATCAATGCCCTGGTCGGCTGCCTCATAGACGCGATTGATGCTTGAATAGCGGTAGTAGATGTCGTCGCCCATCCCGCCTCGCATCGTGACGTCGACTGCGCTGTCGCCCCACAGGGAATCATTGCCATTCGTCCCATGAAGTTCGGAACCGGATCCGGCTGCGGAAAACCATGCCGTCGAGCTTCCGCTATAATGCAACGGTACACCCACGGCGTTCAGGACAGTTCTGCTCATCGAATTCTCTCCAACTTGCGTAACCGATCTCCTCATCGGATGCGGACTGTCCTCCCACGACGAAACGTAACATTCAGATTTCTAACGGTCCACCGCCTTGCGCGGGAATAATATTTTAAATCGCTAGCGCCATACCCTTCGGCGGAATGTCGTAAGTTGGCTAATTACTTTTGCGTAGCTCGGCGGGGTGCCGCGTGACCGCTGCACAGGCGGAAACTGTGGATCGCCGCCTGTGTGATGGCTCTGAAGCCGTTCCGGCCGCTATCCCTAGTGAGCGCCGGCCCCTCCTGCGGCTTTGGGTTTTTCGGCGAACAACAGGGCGATTGCTGCGATGGCAAGGAGAACGCCTATAACCGCAAAGGTATCGCCGAATCCAAGGATAAGTGCCTGGCGTTTGACGAGCCGGCCAAGCGCGACGACGGCCTGCTGGGCAGCGAGGGCGTGATCGGAAACGCCGTGGGCGATGAAATAACCGGTCAGTTGATCGAGGCGCTGGTGAACCTCATCACGCGCCAGCGTGACGGATTGGCCGATGATGTTCGAATGGAACTGTTCGCGCTTGGTCAGAACTGTTCCAAGCGTTGCCGTGCCGACCGCACCGCCGAGATTGCGCAGCATATTGGTCAAACCCGATGCGGCAGCGGCATCGGCGGCGGCGATGCCGGCCGTCGTAATGGCGGTGATCGGCGTCAATACGAGCGCTTGTCCGATCGCACGAACAATGTTCGGGATCCAGAACTGATCACCGGCATTGTCGGGTGAAAGCATGACGTTCATGAAACAGCTTGCGGCAAAGATGCTGATGCCGAGGAAGCCGATGTAACGGGCGTCAAAACGCTTCATCAGCATCGGGACCAGCGGGATCAGGAGCAATTGTGGCAGGCCGGTCCATGCCAGCACATTGCCGATCTGCTCGGCATTGTAGCGCTGCACCTGCCCCAGATATTGCGGCAAGATATAGACCGTCCCAAACAGCGCAACACCAACGAGGACATTGACCACCACGCCAATGGCGAAGTTCCGCTGCTTCAAGAGGCTGAGCTTGACCAAAGGCTTTTCCACGGTCAGCTCGATCCAGATGAAGGTTGCGAGGAAGACGACGGCGACGGCGCTGAGCTTCAGGATGAAGGGGGAAGAAAACCAATCGTCCTTGTTGCCTTCTTCAAGCACGGTCTGAAGAGCCGAGAGTCCGACTGCCATGGTGAATATGCCGGCCCAGTCGCCCTCTTTGAGAAGATGGAGTTGCATTGGCGTCTTATCCAGCGTTGCGGCGAGTGCGACGGCCATGACGGCGCTTGGGACGGCATTGATGAAGAAGATCGTCTGCCATCCATAGTTCTCGGTAAGGTAGCCACCGATCGTGGGGCCAATGGCCGGCGCGAAGGTGACCGAGAGGGCAAAGAGGGCGAGACCGGCCGGCTGTTGTGATTTTGGCAGCTTCGTCAAGACCATGGTGAAGGCCATGGGGATCAGAACACCACCGGCAAAGCCCTGCAGGCCGCGCATGACAATCATCGAACCGAGGTCGTGGGTGAAGGCACAGGCTATGGAGAACAGCGGGAAAAGGATCGTATTCACCAGTATGTAGCGGCGAAACGAGAACACGCTGCTGAAATAGGCGGTGAGGGGAATAACGACGATTTCACCGATGAGGTACGACGTCGAGATCCAGGCGCCGTTGTCGACCCCGGTGCCGATGCCGCCTTCGATGTCGAGCAGCGATGCATTGGTGATCTGGATGTTCAGGATCGCCATGAACGCGCCGATCATGCCGGCGAGAACGGCAATCCATTCCTTCGTGCTGGCGCGTGGTTGTGGAACCGACGCGGCATTGAACGTGATGGCAGACATAACGGTGCTCCTTCGCGGCCGTCAATGGCTCTGGCGCTGGCTAGCGTCGGCCCTGGTGTCGATGCTTGGTTGGACGGACATACCGGGACGCAAGTCGCCAGCAGACGCGCTATCGGCGTCGAGAATTATCTTGACAGGAATACGCTGGACGACCTTGGTGAAGTTGCCCGTTGCGTTGTCGGGGGGCAGCAGGGCAAATTCCTGGCCGCTCGCGGGGGCAAGGCTGTCGACATGGCCGTGATAGACCCGGTCCGGAAACATATCGACGTCGATATCGACCGGCTGGCCGGCATGCACGTCCGTAAGCTGCGTTTCCTTATAGTTGGCAATTACATAGACCGAGGCGGCCGGCACGACGGTCATCAGTTGCGTCCCTGCCTGAACATACTGGCCGATACGCAGCGTGCGGTTGCCGACGACACCATCAACGGGCGCAACGATCGTCGCATAGTACAGGTTGAGTTCGGCCTGGTGCTGGACGGCGAGATCATGCTCCAGAGCCGCATTTGCCTGTGCCAGCTCTGCCTTCAACAGATCGACCTGCTTTATTGCGGCGTCCAGCGCAGCGTTGTCGCGGACCACGGTCGCCTTTGCCGCCGCGATCTGGGAGGCGGCCTGCTGGGCGTTCTGGATGTTGCCATAACCGCTCGTGGCAAGCGTTGCGTAGCGTTTGTTATTCTGTTCGGCAAAGATCGCATTGGCTTGGTCGACGTCGATCGTAGCCCGCGCCGCAGCGATAATGGATTCCTGGATTGCGAGGGAGGCTTGCTTTGCTTGAATTGTTGCCTCTGCGGCCGCGACATCACCCTTCGCCTGCTCGAGCGCCGTCTTGAAATCCCGGTCGTCTATGCGGGCGAGGGGCTGCCCCGACTTCACCGTTTCATTGTCCTTGACGAGGACTTCGGCGATGTACCCCGAGATTTTTGGCGCGACCGAACTATTGTCCGCCTTTACATAGGCGTCGTCTGTCTCGACGTGAAAACGACCTGTCGTCCAATAATCGTGGCCATAGTAGACGCCCGCCGCAACCAAGATGATCGCGGCTGTACCGAAAAGCAAGCGACGGCCACGCTTCCGGACCGGCCTATCCGGGACCGGCGGCTGGGGCGCCTCCGCGATGCGGACAGGCGAACCTGCTTCGGCTGTTGGGGCGATCTCAGCGGGTTGAACGACGTTGTTGTTTAAGGCTTGCAGCTTGCTCATTGTGGTCTCCGAATTTCCGGGTCGCCGTCACTTGGGCTGCGGCCTCCAATTGATAAATGCTATTTACGAAACTTGACGTTTTCCAAAATACGCCGTATAAATGAACTGTCAATAATTATTTTGGAAAATAGATATGGTCGTAATTCACAAGATCGAGAAGCGCCCGCGGGGCCGGCCACAAGTTCGTTGCGACGACGATACGAGAAGCCTTATTGTCGAAGCTGCCAACGCACAGTTTCATCAAAGCGGTTATGCTGCGGCGAGCATCAGCGCCATTGCACAGAATGCCGGCGTTTCGACCAAAACCCTGTATCGGCTGTTTCCCACCAAGGCAGATCTGTTTGCCTGCATGATATCCGCTCGAATTGGCCGTTTTTTGCTGGCAGTCGATCCAGCGGGGCATGTCAATGATGACTTGGAGGCCGGCCTTGAACACGTGCTGACAGCCTACGGCATGCTGACGCTCTCCGACGACACGATTGGGATCACGCGCCTCGTCATTGGCGAATCCGATCGTTTCCCGGAACTAGCGGCATCCTTCTACGAACGAGCAATAGTAAGGACCAATGCGTTGATGGAAGCGTGGCTTCGCGAACAGGTCGAGCATGGACGCATCAAGCTAGACGATCCGCATGCCGCAAGCGGCATGTTGCGGGGAATGATGGCCATGGAACCGCAGCGTGCAGCCATGCTGCGCCAAATGCCAGCGCCGAAGGCCGAAGAGATTGTAGCTCGAGCGAAAATGTGCGCCAGTTTGTTTCTAAAGGGATGTGCAATTTAGTGGGCTTTTCTTCTCGCATGATCACGGAAAAAATCCGGAAACGCCATCCCACAACAGTTTCAACGCCGTCAAGACCAGCAATCCATAGCAGGCGCGATAGATCTGGCGTTGGTCGAGCCTTCCGTGAAGCCGCCAACCAAGCCAGACGCCGCTGGGAATGGCAAGAAGGCAAATAGCCATCAAGGTCCAGACATTGGAGGTAGGCTTCACCAACAGCAGCCACGGCACCGCCTTGGTCGCGTTACCGACGGTGAAAAACATGCTCGTCGTTCCAGCGTAGATTTCCTTGCTGAGGCCGAGGGGCAACAAGTATATCGCGAGCGGTGGCCCACCGGAATGCGCCACCATCGTGGTTACGCCCGAGGTAAGACCCGCAACGATCGCCTTCGGGGTCGAACGCGGTTGAACCGTCACCTCTGCGCCTCTCAGAAACCAAAATCCGACAAAGACCAGAGTAACGACCGCCATCACAATCGCGATGGCCCGGTGGTCGAGGAAGCGGAAAAGCCCATAGCCGAGCCCGATGCCGATCACCAGTCCCGGCAGGAGGAGCACAAGGTCCGGCCTCGACCAGGTCGAGGGCTTCCAGTAGCGCAGGGCGACCAGATCCATCGCGATGAACAGCGGCGCGAGCAGACCGCCGGCGGTGACCGGATCCATGACAATTGACAGAAGCGGAATGCCGACGATGGCAAAACCGCCGCCAAACGCCCCTCTCATGAAGCTGATCAGGAATACGCCGGCAAAGGCGACAAGAATCGTGCCGATCGTCAGTTCCATACAGTTGCCTCCTTAGCTGCCGCGCGATCTATACACGATTGGGATCCACATCCGCCCCCGGCGCAGCGAGGTCGGTGAAGAACCGTAGTGACGTTTTGCGCTCCGGAATTTGATGACAACCGGAACAAATGCTGTTTCACAAGGTTAATTCAATTGCGAAAGCACCGCCATCAACGAGGCCTTGGGACGGTTCAACGGGAGGCAGCATGCGCATTAACCGCCGCCAATTTGCGGCACTTATGGTTGTGCTCTCCTTGCCGGAGATATCAGGAGCGGCAAATGGGAAGAGCGGCCTATTCTGGCGCGCCAAATTCCCGTCGCAAGAGATTGTCCTGTTCGGCTACGTCCGCGTCCGCTCCGATTTCTTCCCGGATATCGTGGCCGAGGGAAAACGTCTGATAGACCAATCCAAATTGATTCTGATCGATATGAACCCCGGCCTGACCCTGTCCACCACAAAGTTCAAGAATAGCGATCTTAGACCCGTCTTCCCTCGCCTGCCGCAGCCCTATCAGGAAGAGCTCAAGGCAATCCTTTCAACGTCGCAAGCGAGGAATGCGACCGAGAGCCTTTCCGGTTTCGAAGTGGGCTTGCTTCTTATTGGTGAGGGACAGCATTCCTTCACTGCCGACGCGCCGAGTATCGGCCTCGAGCTCGCGAACTACGGCGTTTCCATCGGGCGTTCTGTCAAGACGCTCGCCTCCGACAGCGAGATGCGGTCGATGCAAAAGCCGCCGACTTTGGAGATGATCAATTCCGTTGGCCCAGACTCGATCGCCTATCTCCTTGACCTGCGCCGTCGTATCGGGCCCATCGGTGAATACCTCGATGAACTTTACAAGGCGGGCAAGAGCGCAGAGATCGCCAGCCTTGGCGAGGAAATCACCGCCAAGGGAATTTTTACGCCCACCGATTTCATGGATGCCGATCGCCTGCGCGCGCTTTTCGTCGAGCGTATCGCAAACATGCCAGCCGGCACCAATGCCTTTGCCATGCTGCCGATCGGGTTGCTGAGCGGCTCATATAGTATCCTTCCAGAACTCCGGACGCGCGGTGCCGAGGTGACGGCAGTCGAGTAGACTTGTCTGCTCCTTCAGACGCAGCTTCGGCTGCCGGGTTGCAGGTCTGGAATTTGGCGGGACCTACAACGACAAAAATCGCTCGGTGAGCCGGGCCCACATGGCGGCACCGGTGGTCAGGCTGTCGTCATTGAAGTCGTATTTCGAGCTGTGCAGGATCGGCGAGTTCTCGCCATTGCCCAGACGCAGGAAGCAGCCCGGCTTGTGTTCCAGGAAATAGGCGAAATCCTCGCTGCCCGGAATCATGGGGCACACTCCGACTTTGGTATCGCCCACCAGTTCCTTGACGACGTCAATCGCGAAGGCCGTCTCCTTCTCCGCGTTGATGACGACTGGATACCCGCGCTCATAGTCGATCGAAACGCTGGCCCCGTGCGCTTCGGCAATCGATGTTGCGATGCCACGCACGCGCCGCTCAAGCATGTCACGCACCTCCGGCGAGAAGGAGCGAATGCTTGCCACGATCTCGGCCGTTTCGGGGATCACGTTTGACGCGGTGCCGCCATGGATGGTTCCGACCGTCACGACCGCGGTCTCGATAGGATTTACGTTACGGGATACGACCGTCTGCAGCGCCATGACCAGATTGGCCGCAACGACGATTGGGTCGACTGTAAGATGCGGGCGCGAAGCATGGCCGCCCTTTCCGACAATGGTGATCGTCGCGGTGTCAGAGGCCGCCATCAATGGGCCCGGCCGCGTCAGGAAGGTGCCGGCGGGCGCGCCGGGATGATTATGCAATCCGAAGATCGCGTCGCAGGGGAATCGGTCGAAAAGCCCGTCTTCGATCATTTTCTGGGCGCCGCTGCCCTTTCCGGCTTCCTCGGCAGGTTGGAAGATCAGATTAACGGTGCCGTTGAAATGGCGGGTACGCGCCAGATATTCTGCTGCGCCGAGCAACATTGTCGTGTGGCCGTCATGGCCGCATGCATGCATCTTGCCGGCGGATGTGCTGGCATAGGGCAGGCCGGTTGCTTCCAGGATAGGCAGGGCATCCATGTCGGCGCGAATGGCGATGCTGCGTCCGCCTGCACCCTGCCGAAGCCGACCGACCACGCCGAGGCCACCGACATTACGGGTCACTTCGTAACCCCAGCGTTCCAGGCGATCGGCGACGTAGGCGGCCGTTTCGTGCTCCTCGAACGAGAGTTCCGGGTGTGCGTGGAGATGCCTGCGCGTCTCGATGAGCTCGGCGGTCCGGTCGTCGAAATCCGCGATGCGAGCGAACTCGTTTGAAGTTTGTGGCATGAGACTGTCTTCCATGTTTGGTCCCGCTCCCCGGTCAGATGAAGCGGCTGAGGAAACTTCTGGTGCGGGGATGGGATGGATTTGTAAGGACCTCGGCCGGCGGACCCTGTTCGACGACGACACCTCCGTCCATGAACACGACGCGGTCCGCCGCTTCCTTTGCGAAACCTATTTCATGGGTGACCACGATCATGGTCAAACCTTCCTTGGCAAGGTCGCGCATGGTGGCCAGCACCTCGCCCACCAATTCCGGATCGAGGGCTGATGTTGGCTCGTCGAACAGCATCAGCCTGGGCCGGATCGCCAACGCGCGGGCGATCGCCACGCGCTGCTGCTGCCCGCCGGACAATTGGCGCGGATAGGCGTCCATCTTTTCCGCCAGCCCGACACGGTTGAGAAGTTCCTTGGCATAGCGGATGGCCTCATTCCGGTTCTGGCCATGGACGCCTATCGGTGCTTCGATAACGTTCTGCAGCGCCGTCATGTGCGGGTAGAGATTGAACTGCTGAAACACCATGCCAATCTTGCTGCGCTGCACGGCGATGTCGCGATTGGAAAGCTTGATCAACCGGTCGTCCCTCAGTCGATAGCCAATCTGTTCTCCATCGACTTCGATGAAGCCCTGGTCGATCGCCTCGAGGTGGTTGATGCAGCGCAGGAAGGTGGATTTTCCCGAACCTGACGGACCAAGGATCACAACCACTTCTCCGGGCGCGACGTCGAGATCGATGCCCTTGAGGACCTCCAGCGGGCCGAACGCCTTGTGAACATTGCGGGCCCGCACGAGGCTCGTTTCAGACATGCTCATGGGCCGCTCCTACCATAGGCGTGGCGTTTTCTTTTGTCCTGTCCGCGGGCGTCGAGCCACGATCGCCACGATTGTAATAACGCTCGATGGCGCCCTGGCCGATGTTGAGGATCGACGTGATGAACAAATACCAGAGCACGGCGACCAGCAGCATAGGGATGATCTCGAATGTCCGGTTGTAGATCGACTGAACCGAGTAGAGGAGATCGGCCATTGCTATGACGCTGACGAGCGAGGTCGCCTTGATCATACTGATCAGCTGGTTGCCGGTCGGCGGCACGATGGACTTCATCGCCTGCGGAATGATAATACGCCACAAGGCGCGCGCCCGGTTCATGCCGAAGGCCTCCGCCGTCTCGGCCTGACCCTTGTCCACCGACAGCAGACCCCCGCGGATGATCTCCGCCATATAAGCCGCCTCGTTCAGGGCCAGCCCGACAATGGCTGCGGTCAACGGTGTGATGAGGTCGTTCGTGTCCCAGCTCGCGATTCCGATGGAAATGCGTGGAAAGAGCGTCGACATGTTGTACCAGAAAATAAGCTGCACGAGCAGTGGTGTTCCGCGAAAGAACCAGATGAACAGGCTGGCCAGCGACGACGCCAGCCTGTCGTTCGACATGCGCGCGATAGCGAGGACGAGTCCGAGAACCACGCCGATGATCATTGCGACGACCGTCAGGCCGAGTGTGACCCACAGACCCTGCATGACCGTCGGGTCGAAGAGATACTGGGCTACGACCGGCCAGCCGAAATTCGGATTGATCGCTACGATATAGGCGAATCCGAAAGCAACTGACAGAGTGAATATCCAAAGGGCCAGGCGTGTGACGGGGAACGGCACGTGCGCGAGTTTGACGTCGCGCAGCCTATCGTCGGATTGGGTCGATGCAGAACCGGACATGGCCCTCTACTTCCCCTGGTTGATGCCGGGAGTGTCGATCAAATTTCTCTCGAGGCCCCACTTCTTCATGATCTGGGCATAGGTGCCGTTCTTGATCAGGATCTTGAACGAGTCGAGGAGCACGCCGCCCAGAGGTGAGTCTTTTTTCACCACGGCGCCCTGATAGATGTCCTTGAATCCGTTGGCCTGGCCTACGGCGGCCAGCTCGAGCTGGCCGTTGGCCTGCTGAACGAAATAGGTCAAGGGAGCCTGTGAAGAGAAGAACCCGTCGGAGCGTTTCGACCGAACGGCCAGGATCGAGCTCGGCTGGTCGGTGAATGACTGGACCTCAACGGCGGGATTGCCCGCCGCCACGCATTTTTCGGATTGTTCCTTGATGACCTTTTCCGCTGAGCCGCCGGCCATCACGGCGATGCGCTTTCCGCAAGACGCATCGAGCGACGTGATGCCCTTCGGATTGCCCTTCTCCACGGCAAAGACGACATATTCGCGCGCCCAGTCGATGAAGTCATTGGCCTTCTGGCGGTCGGGATAGTCGCCCACCGGTCCCATGGCGAACTGGTAGCGGCCGGAATTGATGCCGCTGAGCAGGGCCGGAAGGCCGGCCACGGAGGCATGCTCGATGGTGATCCCGAGCAATTCGCCTATGGCGATCGAGATATCGTTGGTCGCGCCGGTAAGTTCAGTTCCCGTGACGATTTCATAGGGAGGGAAGGAGCCGTTATTGACGGCGACCATCTTGCCCGCATCGCGGATGTCCTGTGGCAGGCGCGCGCGCAACTCTTCATTTTGAGTTTGTTTCTGAATGTCCTGAGCCCATGCAGCGGTTGCGGCCAGAGCCGCCACCAGTGAGGTGAGAATGCGGATCGATTTCTTCACGGTACACTCCTCTGTGAATTGTTTCAGGCGACGCCTGCGCGGCGCGTAGCTTCGAACGGAAAAAGCGAATGAGGCGTGAGCTCGGACTGCAGGATGCCCTGTTCACGCAATTCGGTAACGAAATCCTCGATCATCCTGAAATTCGCGTCCAGACCGCTTTCGTTCCACGTCGGCGGCAAGTCCCGCGCCGAGCGCAGCAGTTCGTCGAACATCCACGGCGTCGTCTCGGCATATTTGCGTCGCTTTGAGGTCCAGAGCCGCTGACTTTCGTCGACAAGGCGGGTTAATTCGTCGACGAGCCATGGATGATCATGAACCAGCTCTGCCTTGACCGCAATTATGTGCATGCCCGGCACATATCCGACTTCATCGAAATAGGCTTTTTCGGCGGCTACAAAATCCGGCAACAACTGGCGAAACCCCGCTCCGTTCTCGAAATAGCCGTCGGGCATGAAGGGAGTGAAGATCGCATCGAGCTCGCCCTTCGCCAACAGTTCCGTCATGGGACGTTCGCCGGGAGCCGCCTCGATCCTGCCGGGCTGGCCAAAGCCATCGAGCCGATCGACGATGGGGTGGTTGGCCGTCAGGCGACCGGCGAACCAGAAGGCATCTCCGATACCGACGCCTTCCCTGCGCAAGGCAGCCCGCGTCCAGGTATTGCCGGAGTCGCGCCAGCCCGTAACGCCGATCCGCTTCCCGGCAAGATCGGACAACCGCGTCATGGGGCTCGCTTCGGTGGTGATAATGCACCGGTGGCGGAAGCCGCGCATGATGAAGCAAGGAATGCCGACAATGGTTTCCGCGCCTTCGGCCATCGCGGACGTGTAGCGGCTGAAGGAAACTTCCGCGGCGTCATAGTTATCGCTCGAAGCAAGATCGGGGATCAACGTTCCGACGCGGTCCACCTCAAGGTCGATCAGGTCCGACGGGACGTCGCCCAAAATCAGTGGAGTCAGATAGTCCCAATCGCGGGCGGCAATTTTTATGGGAACGCGCATGGATTTCCTCATTCCGGCGGTTTGACTAGACCTCCGTAAATGTTTATGTTCATGCAATCAAATGTTATTATGACATTAAACATTTAAAAGTTCAGATGATGACGGATCAATTCGACGCCCAATGGTTTGCTCATCGTCTCGGCGATCGGACTTCGCGCGGCATCGCGCTTGAAACGGGCGCGATGATCCGCTCGGGATTGCTGCCGGTCGGAACCAAACTGCCGTCCGTGCGCGATCTCGCCTTCACGCTGGGTATAAGTCCGGCGACGGTTTCCATCGCCTGGGCCGATCTGCGCCGCCACAAGATCATTGGCGGAAGAGGCAGGAACGGCGCCTGGGTCATGGGCGACCGATTTGCGCCCCGGCCGACGCGCCTCGTGAACATCGGCAATTACGTGCCGGACACCTTGGAGCTCGCGACGGCGTCACCGGACAGGTCTTTGCTTCCGCCGCTGGAAGCTGCGCTGGCGCATGGAGCGAAGGCCGAAGCGCTCAACAGCTACGAAAGGGTTCGCATCCTGCCCGAGCTGGAAGAGGTGATTCGTCCATCCTGGCCGTATGATCCTGGCGCGTTCCTGGCGACGAATGGAGGGTACAACGCCGTATATACGTTGCTGCATGCCTTGGTGCCTGCGGGTTCGCCGGTTGCAATAGAAGACCCGACGGCAATGCGGCTTCTGGATATTCTGGAGGATCTCGACGTTCCCATCATCCCGGTTGCATGCGACGGGCACGGACCGCTTCCGGACGCGCTCAGGGAAGCGTTGAAAGAAAAACCGGTGGCGTTTCTTTTCCAGCCAAGGGTGCATTCCGTCACCGGCTCCTCCATGACGGCGGAAAGGCTTGAAGCGCTGGGCGACGTGCTCAAGGAATCCGAAACGCTTATCATAGAAGACGATGGTGTCGGCGATATATCGGAGGCGGCCCGGCAGTCACTGGGCCGGCGTTTTCCGGACCGCGTCATTCATATCCTTTCCTATTCGAAAACCCTCGGGCCCGATCTGAGGCTGGCTGTGTTGTCTAGTTCAGCGCGTATCGTCGAACAGATTCAATCCTATCGAAGCTTCAGCGCAGGCTGGACGAGCAGGATTTTGCAGGCTGCAGCATCCTGGCTTCTTCAGGACACCCCGACGGATGAGATCATCCGTCGGGCCAGGACGACATATCGGGAGCGCCGGCAAGCATTTGCCTCGGCATTGCTTAGGTATGATATAGGAATTGATGCTGGAGACGGGTTGAGCGTACTCGTTCCGGTCATGTCGGAGAACTTTGCGCTGATAACCCTGGCGTCCCGCGGTATCGCCGTTCATCCAGGCTCAAAATTCTCCATGAAGCCCATCAATTTCATACGCGTTGCCACCAGTGTCCTTCAATTGCCGGATATCGAAAGGGTCGCCGCCGCGATCGGGGTCGCGGCCGCCGTACCCAGATGAGCATCGGGGACGCTTTGCTTCGTACAAAAACGGCCTGAAAGATCAGGCCGTTTTCATGTCTTCACAATGGATGCCTGCTGGGGTTCAGAAATTCCTCTGGAAGCGGATTGTGCCGCCGAAAGCGTCGTCGTCGCCGCCATTGGCAACGGAGAAGGCTTCGCGAGCGCCATCGAATTTGGTGTAATTGAGCTCCGGTGTGATTACGAAACCGGGGACGAGTTCATATTCGACGTTAAGTGCAAAAGCATAGGTACCTTCGTCTTCCCATGCCGCCTGGCCATTGAGCGTTGCCTTTTCGGCGACCTTCGCGGTGAAACCACCCCACGCAGCCCAATCGCCCTCCCAAGTACCAAACCAGTTGCGGTTGAACTGATCGACATCGCCTGTCGCGGGATCGAAGTCATTGTCATAGCCGGACTGATAGCCGCCCATGATGAAGACCGAGAACTTGTCGTTGATCGTGACGTCCAGCCGGAGCTTGCCGGCAAATTCCTCGACATTTGAATCGTAGCCCACGACGCCGGATACACCGCCCCAATCTTTCTCGAGCTTTGCACCGGCGAGAACGTGAGGCATATAGTCTTCGATAACGTATTGTCCGCCAAGGCCGGTAACATCATCCTGGCCTTGTTCAGCGCCGATCATGGCCGAGAAGCCGTTGCCGCCTGTAAAGGTATAGCTGACCTGATTGCTCTGGCCCGACTGATAATTGATCACATCGTCATTGAGGACGTTGCCGGCGTAGCCGACGAATGATCCGAAAAGTTCATCAGCTGTACCGATGCGGAAGCCGCCGAGTTCGATCCAGGCTTGCGGGAGTGTACCACCGGTGGAGACGCCATTCTCATATTCAAGGCGGGTCTCGGCATAGGAGCGTAATGTGCCGAGTTCGGTTTCGGATCGGGCGTCGAAGCGAACCTCTGCACGGGTGAGTTTATACCAGGTCTCGTTGCCCTTGGCGCCGACATTTGTGCCATCATATGGATTGTCGCCGCCTGCAGCATCGTAACGAACATAGCCGTCGATCTTCAGGCAGGTCTCTGTACCCGGTATGTAGAAGAAGCCGGTACCGTATGCATCGCAAACACGCACATATTCAACGGGTTCCGGTTCGGCGACAACAACTGTATCCGCAGCGTATACGCCGGAGGGCGCAGCGAGAACTGCGATGGAACCCAGTAAAAGGCTTTTGATATTCATCGTTCTTCCCCATGTTGATATTCATTGATCTTTGCCAACCAGTCGCTTCCGATAGAATGCGATCTCAGGATCGCAAGAGGATCCTCCCAATCGAGACGCGAACAGATGCGATAGATCTCCAATGTCTCCGCATTCATTTCCCCCCGCCGATGGAAGTACATGGCAGCGGCATAGCGCGTTCGCCCCGACCATTCCTGTCCCAGCGGCGTATTGACCAAGGCCCACTGTTCTCGCTCATCGTCGCCAGGCACAGACATGTCAGAAATCCGCTGGCGGGTTCGCGGTGCGCCGGTCAAGCTTGATGAAAGGCCTCGGTACAACCTTGGCGCGCTTCATCAGTCTCTGATAACGCAACTCGCGCATGGCATAGATCTCGACCCAAAGATTGCCGGTTATGGTGTCTCCGTAGGGCCGCTCCAGGCTGGCCAGTGCAATATTGCGCTTGGCCATTGGCGACCATATCGCCGCGCTGACAAGACCGACTTCGCGCTTGCCCTGATGGTAGACGATGGCGTGTTCTGCAGGGATATTCCCTTCGATTTCAAGCCCCACAAGGACGTGCCGGAGGCCTCCATTGGCTCGGGCTCGCTGGATGGCACGCCGCCCGTTGAAGTGGGGCTTTTCCATATCGATCATAAATCCGAGGCCAATCTCGTCCGGCATTCGCACGCGATCGGAGCGGATGGCATGCTCGGCGGTCATGAAATCCGAATTGGCCACGATCAACCCGGCTTCGAGCCGCGCCCGGTTGAGTGCGGCATAGCCTATCGCGCGCAAGCCGCGCTGTTGTCCCGCTTGCCACAACCGATCCCAAAGGCCGAGAGCCAGTGCCTGGTCTACGAACAATTCATAGCCGAGATCGCCGGTAAAGCCTGTGCGTGAGATCGTAACGGTACCACCTTCGTGCTCGAATTCGGCCAGATCGAAGACCTTGAGCGTGTCAACATTCCTGAAGCCCGCATCGCGCAGGACCGCAAAGGATGCCGGACCCTGCAGGGCCAAAGCCGCGATAGCCCTGGTCTCCTCGAAGATGCTAACGTCGAACCCGATGCCGCTGTCGAGCAGCCAGGGCAAATGCCGTTCCTGGCTGCACAGGCGAAACCGATTTTTGGTCAGGCGGAAAAGCGTTCCGTCATCGAGCACGCGGCCTTCATCGTCGCACCAGGCCGTATACAGAACTCTGCCGGGGCGCAACTTCCTCACATCGCGAAGGGAAAGCCGGTTGAGAAACGCTTCGGCATCCGGTCCTTCGACCCGGTATTTTACCATGGGCGATATATCGAAGAGTGCCGCCTGGCTGCGAATGGCAAAATATTCGAGCTCTTCGTCCCAAAGCGAGAGGGGAGCCTTGTAGCCTGCCCAATCGTACCATTCCTCGGTTCGCATCAACGCCTCGATGCGCGGCTGAAACGGCGAAGCGATGCGAGGCGTGCGGAAATGGTCCTGGGAGGCGGCTCTCGCCATCAGCAGCTTTTTTGGGTCGCTGTGCTTCATGACGTTATCCTTTCCTCGCTATGATGCGCCGCGCCGCGTTCAATCCCGGGACCCCTGATACACCGCCGCCCGGATGTGAGCCGGAACTTGCAAGATAAAGTCCGTCGACAGGCGTGTCATAGCCTTCGGCACCGAAAACGGGACGGGACATCAACATCTGATCAGCCTGCAATTCTCCGTGGTGCCAATGTCCACCTGGCATGCGATAACGCTGTTCAATATCCAGCGGCGTGAGGAGTTCGGCGTGGAGGATCGACTTGCCGATTCCTGGGGCATTTGCCTCCAGCTGTGCAAGAATTGCCTTCAGGAACTTCGGTTTACCCGCGGTCCAACCCTCCCTCAATGCATAGGGAGCATACTGAACGATGGCGGAGAGAGTGCACTTTCGGTCAGGCGCCAGCGACGGGTCGAGCAAGCTTGGCAAGGTTATCTCCATGACGGGCTCGGGCGAGAATTCTCCATATTTGGAGGGATTGAATGCGCGCTCCACGTGATTGACAGAAGGCGCGATGACCAGCCGTCCATTCAGCTCGGGTGCGCCCAAGTCTGAAAATTGCGGAATTCGGTCCAAGGCCAGATGCAGTTTGGCGGCATCGCCATCGACACGGATATTATTGATCCTTCGGACAAATCCTGTATCGATCTCGCGGGTCCCAACAAGATTGAGAAACGTCGTGCGAGGACTAATGGCGGATACAACCGTTTTTGCCCGGATTTCCTCTCCACTCTCCAGCAGGGCACCGACTGCCCGGCCGTTCTCGATGATGATCCTGGCGACGGGAACATTCGAGCGGATGGCCACGCCGGCCTGCTCCGCGGCCAGTTCGATGGCCTTGATCACGGCGCCCGTGCCCCCGACGGGGTGCATCTGCGCGCCGGGCTTGCCACCAATTTCGCCCGCAAGCCGATAGTAAAGTCCAAGGAGGGAGGTCGGGGAGCGCGGCCCTAGATGGCTGCCCAGCGTGGCATCAAAAGCGAGAAGACCTTTCAGCCGGTCATCCTCGAGATGCTCATCCAGCACGTCCGCAACATTCATGAGCAGCATGCGCAGGAAATCGCGCATGTCCTCCTTGCCGAGCCGGCGCAGAGAGATGCCGCTCATGGCCATGGCCGACGTTTCCGCAAAGGACATGCCCCGCAGATCGGGGGGCCTGCGCGCGAGCAGGGGTTTGAGGATGCCGGCGTAGCGGAAGAGTTGACTGCGCAGTCCGTTCCACGCCTCCTGTTCCGGCTTAGACGCGCCCGCGAGACTTTCGCCATACGCGCCGGCAAGGGTCAGCGGCGCCCCTTTGGCTGAAAGCACCGTGGTCGGCATGAAACGAGAGGAGTCCAGTTTAAGGCCGTGCTTGTGCAACTCCAGAGACTTGATCACTTCGGGATGCAACCGGTTGATCAAGTGGGCTACCGAAGACGTCCGAAAACCGGGTGCGAATTCTTCGGTGCGCGCAGCACCGCCGGTTTCACGCTCTGCTTCCAGCACGAGGACTTTTCTGCCGGTTTTCCCGAGGGTAGCGGCGGCCACCAATCCATTGTGGCCGCCCCCAATGACTATCGCATCAAATGACGTCATGGGCGGGACTCATATGTTTCGTGCCACGTGACAGATCACGCAGGATTTCAGCTGCAGCGTTGCGTCCGGGCGCTCCCATAACGCCGCCGCCGGGATGGGTGGAGGAACCACACATGTAAAGGCCGCCAACCGGCGAGCGGTATTGCGCGTAACCGGGTACAGGGCGGTTGAACAGCAACTGATCGAAGGTCAATTCGCCCTGGAAGATATTGCCCTCCGTCAGGCCGACTTCCGCTTCGAGTTCGCGCGGGGTACGCACTTCCATATGTAGGATGCGATCACGAAAACCCGGAGAATAATCGGCGATCTGCGAAATCACCGTCTCGCCGAATGCATCGCGGTCAGCGTCTGTCCACTCCTTGCCTTCTACCTTGGGTGGGCAATATTGGACGAAGCAGCTCATGAAGTGCTTGCCTGGCGGTGCCATTGTCGGATCGAGCGTCGTCGGGATGACCATGTCAAGGAAAGGATCGGCCGACCACCGCCCGGCTTTCCAGTCATCGTATCCGCGCTCCATGCGTTCCACGCTATCGGTGAAGTGCATGTCACCGCGATAAACCGGCGAATCCTTCGGAAGTGCCGGAAACTCCGGCATTGAATCGAGCGCGATATTCACCTTTCCAGATGATCCGCGCATTTTGAAGTTCCTGACGCGCCGCAGGAAAATACCGGGAAGTTCCTTCTCCTCGACGAGTTTGAGGAATGTTCTTTTCACATCGGCGTTCGAAACGACCATCTTGCCGTGTATTTCTTTACCGTCGACGAGTACAACACCCTTGGCGGATCCGTTCCTGACGAGAACATGATCAACTTCGACCCCGGTGCGTATCGTACCGCCGGACGCCTCGAAAGAGGCGGCGAGCGCCTTGGTGACCGCGCCCATGCCGCCACGGGCATAACCCCAAGCACCGACAGATCCGTCAACTTCGCCCATGTAGTGATGAAGCAGTACATAGGCCGTACCGGGTGACATTGGCCCCAGTGCCGTGCCGATGATTCCGGACAGCGCGAAATTCGCCTTGATCACGTCTGTCTCAAAATATTCATCGAGGAAATCCGAAATCGACATCGTCCAGAAGCGCAATGTATCGGCCATCTCGGTAGCGCCGAGACCGGCGAATTTCTTGCCGAGATACATGAGTTCGGAGATATCGCGCGGGCGAAAGCTCGTCGGATCAGCGGCTGTTCGCATGAGCAGCGGCTGTATGAACCGGCACTGTCTCGTCACGTCGCGCGCATATCGATCATAGGCTTCGGCATCGCGCGGCGAGAAACGCGCGAACTCTCGGCGGTGCGCGTGGTGGTCGCGATAGTTGGCCAGGTAGTCGCCGTCCCGGGTGAACACCGCGCCGCCCTCATACGAGATGACCTGCAAACCGAAGCGCGGCAGTTCGAGGTCGCGCATGATTTCTGGTCGGAACAGCGAACAGACATAGGAGCAGTTCGAATAGAGAAACCCGGGGGTGAGAGACCGACTGGTGGCGGCGCCGCCGATCCAGTCGTTCTTCTCCAGCACGAGCACATCAAGCCCGGCCCGCTGCAAGTAGCACGCGTTGACCAATCCATTATGTCCCGCGCCTATGACGATGGCGTCCCAACTTTTCATTCGATATCCGTTCCCACTGTTCTTGCCCCATAATTCACACGAGAAATAACGGCTTGTCCAGCACATATTGAATGAATGTTCAACAAATATGATTGCATTTCGGACGACTTGGGTTATTGTTGAGCCGGATTGCGGACGGTGCGCCCATGACGGAGGCAGAGATGATCCGGGCTTGGAAATGATGCAGGGCAAGCTTGACAATGACGACTTTCACTTCACTCATCGGCGTGAAGATGCCGGGCATGAGTTGCAGACCGGCCAGTTGTAGAAGAGGTCAGCATGAAGGTCACACCGATTAAGGAAAAGGACGGGGAGAAGCGGGGTAGAAAGGCTTCGAAAGAGACGAGGCAGCTGCAGCTGATCGAGGCGACGATCGATTCGCTCGCCAAGCGCGGCTATTCCGAGACCACCATGGCGGATGTGGCCGATGGTGCCGGTCTTTCGCGCGGCATCGTCAATTTCCATTTCGAGAGCAAGGAAAAGCTGCTCATCGCCACGTTGCAGTATATGTCGGAGGAATATTCCGTTCACTGGCGCAACGCGCTGGCAAAGGGCGGCGATGATCCTGCCGGGCAACTTGCCGGCGTTGTGGCTTCCGATTTCGATCGTGCCATCTGCAACAAGAGAAAGCTTGCCGCCTGGTGTGCCTTCTGGGGGGAGGCGAAATCCCGGCCGACCTATCAGGCACTGTGCGGGGCGCGGGACCAAGACTATCAGAACGTGATCATCGACATTTGCAGAAAACTCAAGGTCGACGGCGATTATTCGTTCGATGCCACGGCAACAGCGCTTGGACTAAGCGCGATGCTTGAAGGTCTGTGGCTGCGTCTCATGATGGGCACCGAAGATGTGACGCGCGAATCGGCCCATTTTGCCGCCTGTGACTATCTGGCCTCCGTATTTCCAAAACACTTCTCAAGAGAGGCCTTACGGACAAAGAAAACCGCATAAACGGATAACAACAAGGGGAATGAGCATGAAGAAATCGGGCCGCCATCTTGGCATCATACTCGGAGTAGCCGCCGGGCTTTCGGCCGCGGTCGCGACGATCGCAATCGCCGCAGACAAGGATCTCATCGTCTTTGACTGGGCAGGTTATGAGGAACCCTCGTTCCACCCCGGCTATGTCGCCAAGAATGGTGAGTCTCCGACATTTGCTTTTTTTGGCGACGAGGATGAAGCTTTCGAGAAGGTGCGTTCCGGCTTCAAGTCGGACCTAGGACATCCATGCTCGCAGAGTGTGAAGAAGTGGCGCGAAGCGGGCCTGCTACAACCATTGGATACGACGAAAATCGCCGGTTGGAATGATCTTGCGCCGAACATCATGGCGATGAAGGATCTCGCAACCACAGCGGACGGCAAGGCGTGGTTCATGCCCTGGGATTGGGGGAATACGTCGCTGACCTATAATACTGACAAGGTCGATGCGAAGGACGTACAATCGCTGAAAGCCTTTGCTGATCCGAAGTTCAAGGACCGTGTGTCTATCGGCGACAATGTCGATGATGCTTATGCCCTGGCCAGTCTCGCGATCGGGTTGAAAGACTGGACCCAGATGACTGACGAACAATTCAAGCAGGCGTCGGATTTTCTTCGTGAAGTCCATAAAAACGTCCGGCTCTATTGGACAGATACCACCGAGATCGTGCAGGCGATGGGCGGCGGGGAAGTGGATCTGGCTTGGGCCTGGAACGATGCAGCGACGCAACTCACGCTCGCGGGCACTCCGGCGGCCCGAAAGCCCGACACGGACGAGGGGAATTCAACCTGGGTCTGCGGTTATGTCCGCTTCAAGGATGCGCCCGGGTCCGAAGCGAAGGCCTATGATTTTCTCAATGCGGTCAACGATCCAGCAATCGCGACCTACATGGTGAACGATTGGGGATATGGCATGGCGAACGCCAAGGGCATGGCCTCGGTCGATCCAAAACTCCTGGCCGACAAGGGCTATGGCAACAACGACAAATCCGCCGAGAACACCTTGTTCCAGTCGCCGCTGCCCAATGCCTTGAAAGCGAAGATGATCGCTGAATTCGAGAAGATCAAGGCTGGGTATTGAGCGCCGACATTCCCCCGCGCGTTGTCGTCGTCGGCGCAGGCTTTACGGGCCTGTCGGCGGCGAGCGAACTGCAACGGGCAGGAATCGACTTTGTCCTGCTTGAAGCGCGGGACAGGGTGGGCGGCCGCGTCGAGGCAGAAATGAATAGCTGCGATGATCTCTACGATACCGGAGGTCAGTTCATCTGCGATGACATGCCCGAGATCATGGCCTTGGCACGGGCACACGCCAAGACATTCGTCGAAACGCCGGTTCGGGGTGACAGCGTTGCACAGCCGCCGCCGCACGGCAGGCATGATGCGGAAAAAGTTTCCGCAGGATCGATGGCTCTGCGTCGCCGCCTGCGGAAGCTGGATCCGACCGACCCAGCGCTGTCCGGTTTGACCGTGCGCGCATGGGTCGACCGCCAACAGGCCGACCCCGCCGCAAAAATGCGGTTCCTGTCGTTGATCGAAGGTTTATGGTGCGTCCCGGCAGAGCTGGTTCCACTATGGTATATTGTCGATAACGACCGGCGCATCACCAACAAAGTCTCCGAACTTCAGTATTTCCTCAAGGAAACGATGCATTCGCTGGCAGGGGATATGGCGCGGTCGCTGGGGAAATCGCTGCTATTGAGCGAGCCCGTCGACAGTGTCGCGACGACTGCATCCGGCTTCACGGTCCGCACCGTCTCCGGGGCTTATTCGGCCAGCGAGGTCATCATCGCCGTACCGCCTGTCATGGCGCGCAAGATCATCTTCCATCCCGCCTTGCCAGACGCGACAAATAACGCGCTCGCCTCCTGGAAGAGCGGCACAGTGGTCAAGTTGCTCATACGATATTCCCAACCGTTCTGGCGGAGGACGGGCCTCAGCGGCAGCGTCAGCTGGGTCGATCCCCGCGGGCTCTATGCGTGCGATGCGAGCAAAGATGACCAGCACCCTGCGCTCGTCGTGTTCGTCGGCGGACCGGTTGCTGTCGAATGGTCGAGCCACGGTGAGGAGGCGCTCAAGCAGGAGGTGGTGTCGAGATTGGTGGTGGCTCTTGGGCCGGACGCTGGCGCGCCGCTGGACATCCTCATCCGCAACTGGATCGACGATCCGTGGAGTGGTGGTGGCTATTCGGACATTGTCGAGGTCATGAACGCGACCGAAGCCGAAAATACCCTTCGCCGCGGCTTCGCCGGCATCACTTTTGCCTCGTCGGAACTCTCGCCATCGTTTCCCGGCTATATTGAAGGAGCCATCATTGCCGGCCGCCTGGCGGCCCAGCCTGTCATCGAGCGCCTTCAGTCGGCGAGTGCGACCAACGCGTCGGGGTCATAGGCAAGACGGATCGGAGCACCGACTGGAATGTCGTCGGCGCCGAAATTATTGGTTTCCGTCACAGATAGCGGCTTGTCGAAGCCAGGTATCTCGATCATCAGATGGGTTATCTCGCCGAAGTAATGCCGGTCGACAACCTTGCCGGCCACCTCGTATTTATCGGTCGCATCATCCCATAAGACGCGCAGGCGCTCTGGTCTTATCCCCAGCGTCGCACCCTTACCATTCCTGACAAATGCTGTTGGCTTTTCGGTTTTCACCCGCCCGAAGCCTGGGGTGTCCAATATCATCGAAGCACCGTTTTCCTCGACAATCTCGGCCTTTACGAAGTTCATGCCGCCGAGAAAGTCGGCCACCTGACAGTTCACCGGCCGCTGATAGATTTCTTTCGGCGATGCGACCTGCGCGATCTTCCCGCCGAACATGACCGCGATGCGATCAGACATCGCCAGCGCCTCATATTGATCGTGCGTGACGAGAATGAACGTGATGCCGACAGCCTGTTGCAGCCGCCGCAGTTCAACCTGCATCTGCTCCCGCAGCTTTTTGTCGAGCGCTGAAAGCGGTTCGTCGAGGAGAAGCACTTTGGGGCGCATGACGAGGGCGCGGGCGAGAGCGACACGCTGACGCTGTCCGCCGGACAGTTCGGTCGCGCCGCGCTTCCCAAGTCCGGTCAGCGATACCTGCGACAGGGCTTCCTCGACACGGCGCTTTTCTTCGTTTGGTCCGAGGCGCAACCGTTTCAGCCCGTAGCAGACGTTCTGTTCGACATTGAGGTGCGGAAAGATGGCGTAGCTTTGAAACACCATATTGGTCGGCCGCCGGTTGGCGGGAATACCATCCATGGGCTGGCCATCGACCGAGATGGATCCACTTGTCGGCGTGTCGAAACCGGCAATCATACGGAGCAGTGTTGTCTTGCCGCATCCGGAAGGGCCGAGAAGCGAAAAAAACTCGCCCTCGCGGATCGTGAGCGACGTTTCATCGAGCGCTTTGAAGGCTCCGTAGGTGCGCGTTACGCGCGAAATCTCGATCATAGAGCGTTCAGGCAATCACGCCTCCCATATTCTGGGTGCGATTGCTTGCGCGGCGTCGCACGATTTCTGCGATGGTCAAAAGGATAATCGAACCAGCGAGGAGCAACGTACCGAGCGCGAGCACACCCGGCAGTTTGGCTGCAAACCGCAACTGACCCCAGATGTAGACAGGCAGAGTTGCTTCGGTACCGGTCAGGAAGAATGCCATGATGAATTCATCGAGCGAGATGGTGAAGGAGACAAGCAGGCTCGAAATGATTGCAGGCGAAACCATGGGCAGTGTCACACGCCGGAACGTTCCGAAGGCGCTCTCACCAAGGTCCGAGGAGGCTTCCTCAAGGCTCCTGTCGAACCCTTCGAAACCGGAAGTCAGCACGCTTAGCGAATATGGAATGCAAATGAGAACATGACCGAATACGACTGTGATCAATGACAGGCTAAGGCCGAGCTGCAGCATGACCAGCAGCATCGAGACCGCGACGATGATTTCCGGCAGAACCAGAGGCGCCATGAGCAGACCATTGATGGTGCGCCTGCCGGGAAAGCGGTAGCGTGTGATGGCACGCGCGGCGCATATGCCGAATATGGTGCTCAACAGGGACGCAGAAACGCCGACGAGCAAGCTGTTCCACGCCGCATCTGTCAGGGCCGGGGTGCGGGTCAGGTCACCGTACCATTTGAAGGTGAGACCGCTTAGGGGAAATTTGGGTGTCGCCGATGTGTTGACCGAAAAGATCGGCAGGAAAATCACCGGTAGATAGAGGAAGATGACGTAAAGGAAGGCGTAGGTTTTCAGCCAACCTGGCGTAAGGCTTCGCAAGGTCTTCATCGGATTCGCCTCGCTGCCATGCGGATGACCAAAACGACGGAGGCCGCCATCGCCGTCACCACAGCCATGGTCGTCACGGAGAGGGCTGCGCCAAGTGGCCAGTTTGCACCTTTGCCGAACTGGGCCTGGATCGCATTGGCAATCATCACACCGTCTTTGCCGCCGACCAGACGCGGCGTGACGAAATCGCCGACAGTCGGGATCATCACGATAAGCGTTGCAGAAATGATTCCGGGCGCCGACAGGGGTAGGGTAATTCGCAGGAACCTGCGCAATGGGCCATCGCCGAGATCGGTCGCCGCCTCGACAAGCGAGCGGTCGATTTTTTCCAGCGAGACGAAGATCGGCAGCACAGCAAATGTTGCCCATGCATGCGTCAACGTGATCACGACCGCACTGGTGTTGTAGAGGAAGGCGTCCGACGGACCGTTGGTGATTCCCAGGCCCATCAACGTTGCATTGAGAACGCCGTTATAACCAAGGATGACCTTCCACGACATCACCCGCAGCAGATAGCTTGTCCAGAACGGAATAGTGATCAGGAACAGCCAGAGGCCCTTGTGCTTGCCGCCATGGAACGAGATGAAGAAAGCAATCGGGTACGCAAGAACAACTGTAAAGAAGCTGACCAGGAGGGAAATCCACAGTGATCGCATCAGAAGATCGCGGTAGATGGGATCAGTCAGCGCGACACGGTAATTTTCGAGGGTGAAGGTCCGGTCGATCGTCAGGTAGTTTTGCGTCCAGAAACTGTTCGCAATGACCAGAACAATCGGAATGACCAGGAAGATCACCGCATAAATAAACGTCGGGCTTATCAGCCCGAGACCACGCGCAGCTTCTGATTGCAGAACAGGATTTCTTGGTTTTCGCACAACAGGCAGTGCGGCGATCCCTTCCGCCGGTGCCGTCATTCGAACGGACCACGCGCGTGATATGCTATCAGGTACCGGAGCATATTGTTCCCATTCATTCGATTCACGCAGCACGTTCCCTTTGGTGCCATCTTTCTTGCATCATGCGCCTATCTCCGGATTGAAATCAAGTGTTATTTCTGACATATTGATTGAACGAACATTCAATATAATGAGAGAAATCTCATTGATTTCCGATAATTGAATATAATTTACGCCGGAATTTCCGGCAATTGGCGAGGGAACAATGGCGGCAGTAAAGCAGATACGGGAAGCCGGGACGGCAGCGGCGCTTGCAAATCACGAGACAATCGATTTGGCCAAGCGGCATCTTGTTCAGCCATGGCCCTATGCGGGAGAAATCGGCGCCGAGGCCAGATCGCTGATTAGCGGCGGCGAGGGAATTTACATCACCGACGGCGAGGGCAAGCGGCTTATCGACGGGCCTGCGGGCATGTGGTGTGTCAATGTGGGGCACCGCCGCGAGGAGCTTGCCCGCGTCATGTACGACCAGGCCATGCAGCTATCGTACAACACGCCCTGGTATACGATGAACGAGCCATCCGCAGTGCTTGCAGAACGCATCGCCGCTTATGCGCCCGGCGACCTCAATCACGTCTTCTTCACCACCGGCGGCTCAACCGCGGTCGAGAGCGCATTGCGTTTCATGCAGTTTTTCAACAATGCCCGCGGTCGGTCCGAGAAAAAACTGATCCTGTCACGCGGCGGCGCTTATCATGGTTCCACCTATCTTTCCGCGTCGTTGAACGGGCGTCCGCGCGATCGCGACTGGATGGATGGGGCAGACGAACTCGTGGTCAAGTTATCATCTCCAGATGCATTCCGCCGTCCCAAAGGCATGAGCGTAGCTGCATTCGCGGACATGCTGGTCGCCGAGTTCGAGGCGACGGTCCTGCGCGTCGGTGCCGACAAGATCGGCGCTTTCATTGGCGAGCCGGTCCAGGCCTCAGGTGGCGTCATTCTACCGCCCGAAAACTATCTACGCCGTATCCGCAAGATTTGCCGGGACAATGAAATATTGTTCATCGCCGACGAAGTGGTCACGGCTTTTGGCAGACTTGGGCACGTCTTCGCTTCGCAGGATGTATTCGATATCGATCCGGATATCATCACCTTTGCAAAGGGTGTCACCTCCGGCTATTTTCCGCTCGGCGGCATGGTCATTTCAGAGCGCCTTCTTGAAGAATTGCGCCGTTCGAACCACCCGACGGCGATGTACGCCCATGGGCTGACCTACACCAGCCATCCTGTGGGCTGTGCCGTGGCTCTCACCAATCTCGACCTGCTCGAGAACGGCATTCTCACCCATGCGCAGAATGTTGCACCGTATTTCCAGCAGCAACTGAAAACCCTGGAGGATCTGCCTCTGGTTGGAGAAGTGCGGGGGATCGGTCTAATGGCCTGCGTCGAGTGTGTTGCCGACCGCGAGAGTAAGAATCCGCTGCAGCTCGATACAAATGTAGGAATGCGCATCGATAGACATTGTCATGAGCTCGGCCTTCTGGTGCGGCCGCTGATCAATATGTGCGTCATGTCTCCGCCGCTGGTCATTACCCGCGACCAGATCGACGATATGGTGGGTATCTTACGGGAAGGGATCTCACGCACGATGGACGATCTGCGGCATGAGGGTGTCTGGCAAGGATAGTTTTTACGACACATAACCCGGCGATCCCGCCGGGTTATTCCATGTCGATACGATCAGATTTGCGCAGACAGTTGTGTGTTGAGCAACGGCACATCGGCTTCTGCCGGTGCCTTTTCGACGTTCAGGACAGGCAACACGTTGCGCAGGTGGTCGTGGTGCGAACGAACACCGTATTCGAGGTCCGAGAGATAGAACCCCGAGAACGATTTCGACAGCATCGATTCATTTGACCATTTCGTCAGCTGCACATCTTCCGAACTCGTCTCGCGATCGATGCGCGAGGCGAGATAACGGGCAGCCCGCTGTTGCCGCGTCTCATCCTTGCGGCGGAATACAGCGCCTCGCAACAGGGTCTCGCCCGTCGACAACGGAAACTCCTGATAATACTGCGCTCCCTCAGGCGTAACCGAGATTACGGAATTCGGGAAAATCCCGTAATAGATCCAGGCGTTACGAAGGTTTGCCGGCAGGTGCGTCGCTTCCGGTGCCAGATTGATATAATTGCGCACACTCCAGCGCCGTCCCGCATGGGGATTATAGCTCGCGAAAGATCGCGATACGCCATTGACGAATGGCTCGTCGTAATAGGTAGAGCCATAGAGGTCCTGGAGCGCCGGATGTGCCATGGCCACGTGATATCCCTCGTTGTCGACATCGCGCACCGACTTCCAGTTGACGGGCGATTTCTGCGTCCAGAACCCGGCAGGCACCATATCCGCGATCTTGTAGTTTGCAATTTCCGCTTCGAACGGCTTCATCAACGTCGCGACCGATGGCTGCGCGCTCTTGAGGAAACGGATGAAGATAAAACCCATCCAGATTTCGAGTTCGAGTGGCAACAGACCGAATTCGTTTTTGTCCATTGCCGGGAAAGAGCGCGGACGCGCCGCACCTCGCAGGGTGCCGTCGAGGTTATAAACCCAGCCGTGGAAGGGACAGACCAGCGCATTGTTGCATGTGCCCTTATTATCGGTGACGACGCGAGATCCACGGTGACGGCAGATATTGTGAAAGGCGCGGATTTCGCCGTCCTTGCCACGCACGATCAGCGCCCGCTCGCCCACAATATCAAGCGCGATATAATCACCCGCATTGGCCACATCGCAGATATGCCCGGCTATCTGCCAATGGCTTCGAAAGACGTATTCCTTCTCGAGCTCGAGCAAGGCCGGACTGCTGTAGCTCCAGGCCGGCAATCCCCGGCGGTCCCAATTGTTCGGAATCGTCAAATCGCGCTGATCAACCTGCATAAATTCGCTCTTACTTATTGAATGTTCATTCAATATAAGCACAAACATCGTTTGTTTGCAATCTGTTAGATTGGCAAATCGCAAATTGCGTTAGCGGATTGGGTCCGTCAAGACAATCATACTATGTAGCGGAGACTGGCGGACGTGGACTGCGCACTTCACGCCACTATCCGCAGGAACGTAGCCAAATGGCAGGATATCGGCCAACGCACCGAAACCCGGCCCCTAGTCAATGGAGTGGCCCGAATAGTATGCTCAGATGCCTGCCGCAAGGATCCTTGCGCATGTTCCAAGGAGGGTGCAATGACTGTATTCCGCTATTCGAACATCCGGTTCGCCTTGTCGGCAACGCTTCTCGGAATTATAGCGATCTTCCATATGACCGGCGTTGCTGTTGCTGCGGCGCCTGGCCCTGATCTTCACCAATTGTGCAGCGAGGAGCGCAACGACGACACGATACGCGCATATTCGCATGCTCTCTATGGTGGGACGGTGGAAGCCTTCAAGAAACTGTTCCCAGCGGCCACGGCCACCCCGGACGAGGCAGAGTTGAAAACGCAGGCACACTATCGCTGTATGAACGGCAAGATCATGGTCTGCTTCGTCGGTGCAAACTTGCCCTGCGTGAAAATGAACAATGCCCGCAATAACCCGGGATCAGTCGAGTTCTGCCGGCAGCATCGCAACGAGGACAATGTTCCGGCTTTTGCGATCGGCCATGACGCCGTCTTTTCGTACAGATGCCGTAACGGGCGGGCGGAGATCGTCAGCAGTGCGTGGAAACTCGACGAGCGCGGCTTCGCCAAGAAACTCTGGACAGTGCTTCCCGACGATTAGCGATAAGGAGCGGCCACGAACGATGGGCCCTTAAAGTCGGGAGGGAGCAGCAGTCGACAGATTCGGCATCTGTCGCTTGGCTGTAGCTGTGAGAGACCATCCTCGCGGCTAGGCTGTGACAAGCACCTTCGCACCCCGTGATGCAAATTGCTGGGCTGCAGCCAATCCTATACCGCTGCTGCCACCTGTAACGATGACAACTTTTTCCTGGAAGTTCTGCATAGCAGTTCGCCTCATCTTACTTTCTTGACGCCGCATTGTCGTGCTCGTCAGAGCCGTCCCGGAGTTAACGACAAGGAAGAGTGCCGGTAGTCGCCGCTCCGGTTCGATAGAATTCGGTCTTGCCGATGCCTTGATGGTCACCAGCCGCAGACATCTCTCAACTTCTTATGAACGCAAGAAGATCGGCGTTGATGACGTCGGCATGGGTCGTGCACATGCCATGCGGATATGTCTCATAGACCTTCAACGTTCCATGCTTCAGGAGTTTCACCGACAGAAGCGCGGAGTCCGCAATGGGAACGATTTGATCGTCGTCGCCGTGCATCACAAGCGTTGGAACGTCGATGATTTTCAGGTCTTCCGTAAAATCCGTTTCCGAGAAGGCTTTGATACAGTCGTAATGGGCCTTCGCGCCGCCCATCATGCCCTGCCGCCACCAGTTGGTGCGGATTGGATCGGATATGGTCGCGCCCTCGCGGTTGAAACCGTAGAACGGGATGGGGAAATCCCAATAGAATGCCGACCGGTTTGCAGCGAGCTGAGCACGCAAGCCGTCCAAGACTTCGATCGGCAAGCCACCGGGGTTTGCGGCGGTTTTCACCATGATCGGTGGAACGGCGCTTATCAGGACCAGTTTGGCGACGCGGTCCTTGCCATGACGGGCGACATAGTGGGCAGCTTCGCCGCCGCCGGTCGAATGTCCCACATGTATGGCGTCCCGCAGGTCGAGCGCCGCCGCCAGTTCGGCAAAGTCGGCCGCATAGGTGTCCATGTCGTTGCCAGTCGCGGTTTGGGTCGAGCGCCCGTGGCCACGACGGTCGTGAGCGATGACGCGGTAGCCCTTATCCAGGAAGAAGAGCATTTGCGTATCCCAATCATCGCTGGAGAGGGGCCAGCCGTGATGGAAGACGATCGGCTGCCCCGTTCCCCAATCCTTGTAAAAGATCTCCGTACCGTCCTTGGTTTTAAGTATGCCCATGTCATCAGGCCTTTCGCTTCGATTGTTGGAATTGGTTGGTGAAAGAGGTGGGGCGCTGAATGCCAGTGAAGGCATTGCGGCGAAAACCGTCGCGCTGGCGCCAAGCAGAAGAAGATCGCGGCGAGACGCGTTGATCGTTTCAAACGGTGTATGTCCGTTCATGCAGATATCTCCTTGAGTTGGAGCCGGACAGGTAGGATGCTCGTCTGCCAATTCGTTGGCTGCAGGAAGAAACCGGAAAAACGCCTGCATTCACCATCTCTGTCGCGTCCGGTTAACACGGCTCGCACATTAGAATTAACGCCGATGTCGAACTCGGACATCCCATCCATTGGTTGGGGGACCACATACCGAATGTCACAACACGCAATTGAAATGGATCCGAGAGGAACTGGCGACCTTCAAGGGTGCTTTGATAATTCCCGGAGTGATCCAGCGGGACCGATCGATGGTTTTTTTCGGCGGGCAATGACGGTCCGCCACAGTGCCTTATCCGGGAAACCACATACTATGGTATTAAATACACCCGTCCTCAGCACGATGGCCCGCACCTCTGAAGTTTGGCAAATTGGTTTTGCGTAACCTGGTACGAGGACAATCGGAAATGACGCTGCCTATCGCACTTTCAAAGCTGCTGCCGATCGGGCGGCAAGGAGAAATTCGATGATCGGCGGACGTTCAACCTATACGCCCAGGACCGGGTTCGAACGCTGGCTCGACGCCCGTTTGCCGCTGCCGCGGCTCGTGTACGATTCCTTTATCGTCTACCCCGTCCCGCGCAACCTGAACTACGCCTATACGTTTGGCGGCATTCTCACCGTCATGCTGGTCTCGCAGATACTCACTGGGGTGGTGCTGGCGATGCATTATGCTCCCGATACGACGCTGGCCTTCAATTCAGTCGAGAAGATCGTGCGCGACGTGAACTCTGGCTGGCTGTTGCGTTATCTGCATTCGAACGGTGCCTCATTCTTTTTCATTGCGGTCTACGTCCACATTTCCCGTGGCCTCTATTACGGCTCGTACAAGGCACCCCGCGAGCTTCTTTGGGTGCTTGGTTGTACCAACTTGTTGTTGATGATGGCGACGGCCTTTATGGGCTACGTGCTCCCTTGGGGACAGATGTCCTTCTGGGGTGCAACCGTCATCACCAACTTTTTCACCGCCATCCCACTGGTCGGCGATTGGATACAACAATTGCTGCTGGGCGGCTTCGCAGTTGACAATCCGACCCTCAACCGTTTCTTTGCGTTGCACTACCTATTGCCATTCATGCTTGCCGGCGTGGTGACCTTGCACATCTGGGCTCTTCACGTTGTCGGCCAGAACAATCCGACCGGTGTCGCGGTCAAATCGCCAACGGATGTTGTGGACTTTACGCCTCACGCGACCGTCAAAGACGCTTTTGGCATTGTGATCTTCCTGCTCGTTCTGGCCTATTTCGTCTTCTACATACCCAACTATCTCGGTCATCCGGACAACTACACGAACGCTGATTCGCTGAAGACGCCAGCCCATATCGTGCCCG
Organism: Phyllobacterium sp. 1468; assembly: GCF_031455525.1. NCBI lineage: Bacteria > Pseudomonadati > Pseudomonadota > Alphaproteobacteria > Hyphomicrobiales > Phyllobacteriaceae > Phyllobacterium > Phyllobacterium sp. 1468. The sequence goes on from NZ_JAVDSX010000006.1 coordinate 148,168, forward strand.
AATGGTACTTCCTGCCGTTCTACGCGATCTTGCGCGCGGTTACGTTCAACATCGGCCCGATCAATTCCAAGCTAGGCGGGGTGCTGGCCATGTTCGGCTCCATCGCCGTGTTATACCTGGTCCCGTGGCTCGACACCGCAAAGGTGCGTTCGGCGGTTTACCGACCTTGGTACCGACTGTTCTTCTGGCTCTTCGTCGCCAATGCGCTTTTCCTCGGCTGGCTGGGATCGCGGCCGGCGGAGGGCGCTTACGTCATCTTGTCCCAGCTCGCGACGCTTTATTATTTTGCGTTCTTTATCATCGTCATGCCAATGCTTGGCCTGATCGAGACACCGCGACGGTTGCCGAACTCGATAACCGAAGCGGTCCTGGAGAAGAGAGTGTCGGGCAGCAGTCGCGGACCAGATTAGTGGATCGTGAACCCTAGAGCAAATCGTTCTGAATGGACAAATTTGCTCTGGAGTTTAAACGAAAACTGCGGCCCTTCCGTAGAAGAGCCGCAGTTTTTGATCGAGTCTCAATCAGTCGTTAGCAAGCCGCCCCTTGGCATACCTTGCTCAAAAGGTCCGTGCTGCCCTTCGGCGGCTGCACCGAGACGAAAACCGGTAACGGACGGCGCCATTCGCTGACTTTTTCATCACTGAAATTTTTGGTCGCCACGGTCGTCATAAGGAGCTCGAGCTCTTTTCGGCTGACGCGATCAGCACGCATGACAGCGTTGATCAGCGGGTCCGAAAGGACTTGTGACTGTGTGAGGTCGGAATAAAACTGGGACATATTGGTCTCCTTTTCGATGACCAGTAAAACTGTATTGGATCAAAATTACGGCGTTGGAGGTTACGGGCAGGGTGGCGAATGAGTGAATTGACTTCGGCATTCAATGTGTGTTACCGGTCAGTAACGTCCCAATAGTTACTAAGCGGTAACATCAATGTCAAGTACCCCTTCCAAAACATTAGCAGATAATTCTGACAAGCTCGTGACCACACTGGAACGTCCTCGTGAGCGGATCGTGAAGAGCGCCATAGAGCTTTTCCGCCAACATGGAATCAAGGGTATCGGTGTCGATGCCATTGCCGAGGCTGCCGGCTCCAACAAGATGACGCTCTATCGCCACTTTGGCTGCAAGGACGACCTGGTTTGCGAGTGCCTGAAGCAGGTCTCGAGCGAAAAAGAACGTATCTGGGTCGATCTGGAGAACGCCTATCCCGGCGATCCGGCCCGGCAGTTGCGGGGTTGGGTCGATGAAGCTGCCCAACGCATCTTCAATGATTTGCGCGGCTGCGATCTCGTCAATGCGGCGGTTGAAATAAAAGAAGCCGGCCATCCGGCCCAAAAAGTCATCATGGACGCTAAAAAAGCGCATATGCAGCATTTGATCGAGCTATGCCGCCAGGCGGGCGTTCAGCAGTACGAACAGCTCGCTCAGGCGCTCGTACTCCTCGTCGAAGGCGCGCGTGTCTGTGGCCAGAGCATCGGTACGGAAGGCCCGCAACAGCGGCTGAAGCAGACGTGCGACGCCTTGATCGATGCATTTTCCAAACATTGATTCATTTTTCTGAAAACAGTTCCTGAATGCGAACCCTTCAAGCGATTGTGTTTGTGCGTGGCTGTCGCTGACCGATATTGAGGAGCCGGCGCTTTGCACGGTTGGAGGCGTCTGAACCGAAACGACAGGAAAGATCCATGAAACAGAACATTGATATCAAGACCGCCGACGGCACGGCCAAAGCCGCCATCTTTCGCGCCGATTCGGCGCCATCAAACGGCGGTGGCGCCGAGCGCGGTGTGGTGTTCTACATGGATGCGATGGGTCCGAGGCCTGCTCTGGATGGCATGGCGCAACGCCTGGCAGATGTCGGCTATGTGGTTCTTTTGCCGGATCTGTTCTATCGGTTCGGAGCCTACGGCCCCTTTACCGGAACGGCTTTTTCCGACGAAACAGCCAAGGCGCAGATCATGGCTATGGTGCGCGGCACGAGCCAGGAAATGACCAAACGCGATACGGCGTCGTTTCTCGATACGCTGGCGGCAGCTGGCGCAACCGGTCCCGTCGGGGCAGTCGGTTATTGCATGGGCGGCGGACGAGCCATTACCGCTGCAGGCGCCTTTCCGGACAGGGTCGGGGCAGCGGCGAGCTTTCACGGCGGCAATCTTGCCAGTGACGCTGAAGACAGCCCGCATCGGTTGGCAGGCGGTATCAAAGGCCGCGTCTACGTGGGCGTTGCAGGGGTTGATGGCAGCTTTCCACCAGAGCAATCGGCGCGCCTCGCCGAAGCGTTAAGGACCGCCGAAGTCGACCACATCATCGAGAATTATGCAGGTATGGCCCACGGCTGGGCGGTGCCGGATCACGGCGTTTACAACGCTGTCGGGGGTGAGAGGCACTGGAAGCGGCTGGAAACCTTCTTCAATGAGACCTTGAGCCAGGGCAATTTGCGATAGTTCAGTGTTTGGAAGCGCCCTATGTCGGGCGCTCCCAATTTTTAAGCTTACTTCTGAATGCAGGTCGCAACCGTATCCTTGGTGCATTCGTCGAGACCAGTGAAGACCGGATCTTCAACGGGCTTGCCTTCGATCAGATTGATCATGACGGAGGGCGCCTTGTAGCCCATCTCGAAAGGCCGCTGACCAACGAGTGCGGTAACCAGGCCTTCGCCGGCAATCGCTACTTCATCGCCGATCGTATCGGCGGCGCCGATGACGAACTCATTGCTGGCGATCTTTTCCTTGTAGGGACCAAACAGGTCGCGGTAAGGCTGCGGGGCGCCGAACAACGGCCAGCCGCCCATGATGCCGAAGGCGTCGAGCTTCGGATTCGCGGCGAGGATGTCGGTCATTGCCTGAACGCCCTTGGCGCCATCGTCATTGGTGAACACGGGGCAGCCCGCAACTTCCGTCCAGCCACCTTCGCCCTTGAGTGCGGCAAGGCCCTTTTGACCAGTCAGCGCATCGCGCATGCCTTGCGCCCGGCGAAGGATATTATCTGCGCCCGTATTGCCTTCGATCGTGCAGATCGTACCGCCCTTCGGCTTGCCCTTCTTGATGTATTCGCCGATTTTGAAACCCATCAGATAGTTGTCGGTGCCGAGATAGGTCTTGCGCAGGGCAGCGTCTTCGGCGGCGAGATCAGCGTCGAGCGTCATCACCGGAACCGATGGATTGGCCGTCTTGATCGTCTGAGCAATCAGCTTGGCGTTCGATGGCGAGATGGCGATCGCAGCCGTATCGGCCTTGCCGAGTACGTCCTGGACGATCTGTGCTTCGCCCGCTTCATCCGACGTCGATGCGGGGCCGGTGTAGAAGCATTCATACTCCGAGCTGGCGTTCTCGCTGTTCCACTTCTCGCAACCTTGATGGATTGCCTCGAAAAATGGATTGTCGAGACCTTTCACGACGATGACGAGCTGTTTTTTTGCCAGGGCAGGTCCCGCACCAAGTGCAAGAGCGGCCGCGGCGACTAACAATAGTGACTTTCTCATTTAATCCTCCCTTGGAAACAAACGGACATGAAATGCCCGCCATTCAGTCTTCTACCGTCGATAGGTGCGCAATGGCCGGTGTTGAAACCTGCAGATTTTGGGTCCCCTCCGAACTTTATCCGCTGCGCTACGGACAAATACATTCCTCCGATCGCCAGCTAATATTGGCAAAGTTCACCCGTCAATGGGTATTTGTCATATAAAACGACTTTTCATCACTATGGTGACCGGATTCGGCGGAAAGCCGATTGACGCCCCGGGCGGCGTTTGCGTAAATGCCCGTCACGGCTCTTCCTGGGAGGGGAGGGCGGGATCGCAAAAAGCTTCGTGTTTCAATGAGAATACGGGGTGCGCGAGCAAACATGCACGGGAGGCATACAGCTGGTGGCAGTTCTGGAACTCACCAACATTTCAAAACATTTCGGCGCCATCCAGGCTGTCAATGATGTTTCATTTTCCATCGGGGCGGGCGAAGTCGTTGGCCTCATGGGCGATAATGGCGCGGGTAAATCGACGCTCGTCAAAATGATCGCAGGCAATTTCAGTCCCAGCCATGGCACCATGCGGATGGATGGGGCCGAGCTTGTCCTCAACAAGCCGGTTGAGGCGCGCCGTCACGGCATCGAGATCGTTCATCAGGATCTGGCCCTCTGCGACAACCTCACCGCAGCGGCAAATGTGTTCCTCGGTCGCGAGATTCGCCGCGGCATCGGGCCGTTCCGCATTCTCGACTATGCGTCGATGTATAAGCGTGCCGGCCAGATTTTCGCCGAGCTGAAATCCGAAACCCGTCCTCGTGACCTCGTCAAGCAGATGTCCGGCGGGCAGCGGCAGGCTGTGGCGATTGCGAGGACCAGGCTCTCCGAGGCCAAGATCGTGCTCATGGACGAACCGACGGCGGCGATTTCCGTGCGTCAGGTTGCCGAGGTACTGAATCTGATTCGCCACCTGCGCGATCAGGGGATTGCCGTCGTGCTCATCAGCCACCGCATGCCGGATGTTTTCGATGTTGCCGACCGGGTCATCGTGATGCGCCGGGGGCGCAAGGTTGCAGACAAGCGGATTGCGGCAAGTTCCCCCGAAGAAGTCACCGGCCTCATCACCGGTGCCATCGAACAGGTTGCGTAGCCGGCATGTCGGCAAAGCTAAGAGATAGGTAGAAGGTCGACTATGGCAATTACACTTGACCAGACCATTGCGCACAAGCAGCAGAGCTGGCTTGCCGAAAAACTGAGCAGCCAGACTTTCTGGGTTTTGGTGGCCGTCATCGTTGCGTGCATCTTTTTGTCGTTCGCAACGGATTCGTTCGCGACCTCCAAAAACCTCTACAACATCACCCGCAACGTCACCTTCGTCGCGATCATCGCGCTTGGCATGACACTCGTTATCATCACAGGCGGCATTGATCTGTCCGTTGGCTCGGTGCTTTGCCTTTGCAGCATGATTCTCGGTGTCGTCATGCATGCCGGTTACAGTATCGAAGCCGGTATAACAGCGGCCATCGCCACGGCCCTCGTCATCGGCGCATGCCATGGTCTGCTTATTGCCTACATAGGCATGCCGCCATTCGTTGTGACGCTCGCGACGCTGTCCATCGCACGCAGTCTGGCCATGGTGGCCTCCGGCAATACGGTGGTTTTCCAGTTCGGGCCGGACCACGACAGACTTTTGGCGCTTGGCGGCGGTGCATGGTTTTTCGGTATCGCCAACCCCGTGGTCTACATGGTCGTGCTGGCCTTGCTGACTGGCTTTATCTTGCGTTGGACGCGATTCGGACGGTATATCTATGCCATTGGCGGCAACGAGCAAGCGGCGATCCTCACCGGCGTGCCGGTTCGCCAGATCAAGGTGGCGGTCTACATGATCTCGTCGCTTTCGGCAGGTATTGCCGGTATCATCCAGACCGGCTGGCTCGGTGCGATCACTACCAATATCGGTACCGGCCTCGAGCTGCAGGTCATTGCCGCAGCCGTCATCGGCGGCGCGGCCCTCGCGGGCGGCGTCGGCACGGCCCTCGGCGCAATCGTTGGGGCGGCGTTGATCGAAGTGATCCGTAACAGTCTTGGTTTGCTTGGCATCAATGCCTTCTGGCAAGGCTGTTTCATCGGCGGCGCTATCCTGTTCGCGGTGCTGTTCGACCGGATGCGCAAATTCCGCCAGAGTGAATGAGTTGCCAAGGAGAATGCAAAAATGAAGAAGCGGATCGTATTCACAGGCGGTACCGGTAAAGCCGGCCGTCACGTGGTTCCCTATCTCGTCGACAAGGGCTACGAGGTCCTGAACGTCGATCTCGCCCCGCTCGACTATCCCGGCGTCAACACCATCAATGCGGATATTGCCGACAGCGGCCAGATGTTCGACGTGCTCTCCAGCCACTTTGGTTTCGAGGGCTACGAGACCGGCAAAGGACCCGCTCCGATTGATGCAGTCGTGCATTTCGCAGCGGTACCGCGCGTGTTGATCAAGCCGGACAACGAGACATTCCGCATCAATACGATCGGGACCTATAATGTCATCGAGGCCGCGGTGAAGCTCGGGATCAAAAAGGTCATCGTCGCGTCGAGCGAGACCACCTATGGCGTCTGCTTCGCCGAAGGCGACAAGGATTTCCATCATTTCCCGCTTGAGGAAGACTACGATACCGACCCGATGGACAGTTACGGCTTGTCCAAGGTGCTGAACGAGAAAACCGCCCGCGCCTTTGCCATGCGCTATGGCGCCGATATCTACGCGCTGCGCATCGGCAATGTCATCGAACCGCATGAGTACGACCGCTTTCCCGCATTCCTCGCCGACCCGATGTCGCGCAAGCGCAACGCGTGGAGCTACATCGATGCGCGTGACCTCGGACAGATCGTCGATCTTGCGATCCGCAAGGACGGCCTTGGCTTCCAGGTATTCAATGCCGTCAACGACACGATCACCGCGAAGCTACCGACGCGGGAATTCCTCGAGAAATATTGTCCCGGCGTACCGATTCGGCGCGAGCTCGGTGAATTCGAAGCGCCGCTTTCCAATCGCAAGACGCGCGAGGTGCTTGGTTTCCGCGAGGAGCACGACTGGCGCAAATATGTTCCGCAGAAGTGATTTAGCGCCAGTACTCGTGGAATAATCCGCCGAAATAGTAGGGACCAAAGCTCCAGACGGCCGCCCATAGAGCGGCCCCAAGGATGTTGGCGAGGAAGAAACTGTGCCACGGCATCCCGACCGAGCCGGCAACCAATCCATTCAGTTGCCGCAGCACAACGACAAAGCGTGCGCCGACAACGATGATTGGTCCGCGGTGCCGGAAAAGCTCTTCCAGTTTTTCCAGACGTTCGGAGGTGAGTTTGACGAGCCAGCCATAGCGCTTCAGCAGGGGCCGTCCGCCAAAGTGCCCGATAGCATAGCCGGTACCGTCGCCGAGCACGGCAGCAATCCAGACGGTGAGAAACAGGTCGGTTACGGAGAGATCACCACGCACAGCGAGAAGCGACGACGCGATAAGCGCACTTTCGCCAGGAAGCGGAGCGCCGAAGGATTCCAGGTATATGATGACAAAAATCGCATAAAGCCCATATTGCTGGATGTACGGTTCCAGAAATGTAATGCCGGTGTGCAGGAATTCCACGGCTCTGCTTTCTGCTGACGCGTTGCTGGACGCCATACCTATTGGCACGAAATTATTACGATTCTCAACATATGCAGGATATGTGGTCGTGCTGAACGTTCAAGTCATGGCATTTTTCGATGCGACCTCCTTGGCCACCCAATCGAGAAACACCCGCACCCGTGGGGAGAGTTGCCGATTGCGGGGGTAGAGCAAGGAGACCGGCATCGGGCGTGGCGGACAATCGGGCAGAAGCTGGATGAGCGTGCCCCGCGCAAGATCGTCAGCGGCGTGGAAGCGCGGCACCTGAACGAGACCGAGCCCCAATCGCGCAGTGGCAAGATAGCTCTCTGTGCCAGTCACGGAAATCGCCGTCGGTAACGTCACGTTTTCCAGTTGCTCGCCGATCATGAAATCCAGTGGCCGCACTGCACCCGTCGTCAGCGACCGGAGCCCGATCATGCGATGACCGTCCAGCGCATCCCAACTTGCCGGCGTGCCGAAACGCTCGAGATACAGGGGCGCCGCACATGTCAATCGTTCCAGCGTCGCGACGCGCCGGGCAATCATGTCGCTGTCCGGAAGGATACCGAACCGCAACACGCAGTCTACGCCCTCGCGGATGAGGTCGATCCACCGCTCGCCTTCGCTCATGCTGATTTCAATATCGGGATATTTCTCGAAAAAGGCCGGCAAACCCGGCAACAGAAAGTATCGCGCCAGTGTCCCCTGAACCTCGACGCGCAGCAAACCCTTGGGCCTGGCCGCGCCGAATGCCCCTTCCGCATCCTCGAGATCGGCGATGATCGAGACGCATCGCCGGTGGTGTGCCTCGCCGTCAAGGGTCGGACTGACCTGCCGTGTGGTCCGTTCCAGGAGCCGGACACCGAGCCGCGCTTCCAGCTGTTTCACCGCATCGGTCACCGTCGAGCGCGGCAGGCCAAGATCGTTGGCGGCGAGCGTGAAACTGCGCCGTTCGACGACCCGCACGAAGACGCGCATCGCTTCAAATCTGTCCATTTGGCACGTTCCGGTTATAGACTGGTTGGATCGCATCATGAAACGGCCAACGCGCCAGACGCAAGACCTTTGTTCGTATTATTCGGATAGTGATGCCAAGAAATGGGTGATTATCCGCGCTTTGCCATGATGCATTGTTTCGTCATTGAACAGTCCAGGAAGAGGAATAGGACCATGACACAACAGACAGGCAAGGTCGCAATCGTAACCGGCGCATCACGCGGTATCGGTGCAGCAATAGCAGAACGGCTTGCCAGTGATGGCTTCACCGTCGTCGTCAACTACGCCGGTAGCGCAAAGGAAGCCCAGGATCTGGTGGACAAGATCGAGGCCGGCGGTGGCAAGGCGGTGACCGCACAGGCGAATGTCGCTGATGCGGCAGCAGTGCGGCGCATGTTCGATTCCGCTGAAGCAGCGTTCGGGGGCGTAGACGTTTTGATCAATAATGCCGGCGTCCTGAAGATGATGTCGCTGGCTGATACGAGCGACGAAGAATTCGATCGCCACTTCGCCATCAACACCAAGGGTACTTTCAACACGCTACGTGAAGCAGCCAAGCGTTTGAGGGACGGTGGACGGATCGTCAACTTTTCGTCGACGAGCCTCCGTCTCAAGATGCCAGGCTATTCTTTGTACAATGCCACCAAAGCAGCGGTCGAAGCCTTCACGCATGTGTTTTCAAAAGAGCTGCGCGGCAGGAACATTACGGTTAACGCCGTGGCTCCCGGGCCGATCGCCACCGACCTCTACCTCAAGGGTAAAAGCGAGGAAGTAATTGCAATGGCTGCCAAGGCGCCGCCGCTCGAACGCCTTGGTCAGCCCAGTGATATTGTCGGTGTCGTCTCGTTCCTCGTTGGCCCTGACGGCGGCTGGGTCAATGGCCAGATCCTGCGGGCCAATGGCGGCGTCGCCTGATTTCGGCGATCAGGCCGGGGGATTGAGCCCTCGGCTCTTGTCGCGCATCGGCTCTAATGCCGCAGGATCTTGCTCAGAAAGGCACGGCTTCGATCGGTCTTCGGATCGGAGAAAAACTCTTCTGGCGTGCCGGTTTCGACGACGGCTCCGGCGTCCATGAACACGACCCGCTGTGCGACTTTGCGGGCAAAACCCATCTCATGCGTCACTACCATCATGGTCATGCCCTCCTCGGCGACGCCAACCATCACGTCCAGTACCTCACTGATCATCTCGGGATCGAGGGCTGAAGTGGGCTCGTCGAAAAGCATGATTTTCGGGCGCATGCACAGGCAACGCGCGATAGCGACGCGTTGCTGCTGGCCACCGGAAAGCTCGGACGGATAAGCATTGAACTTGTCGGCTAGCCCGACCTTCGCCAGCATCTCGCGGCCCGACGCCTCGGCCTCGGCGCGCGCGATTTTCCGCACGTGGATCGGTGCAAGCGTGACGTTTTCCAGCGCGGTCTTGTGCGGATAGAGATTGAAGGCCTGAAAGACGAAGCCGATCTCGGTACGCAATTCGGTCATGTTGGTGGCACGATCACCGAGACGCTGCCCATCGACGACGAGATCGCCGTTCTGGATCGTTTCAAGGCCATTGATACAGCGGATCAGGGTGCTCTTGCCCGAGCCGCTTGGGCCGCACACAACCACGACCTCGCGCGGCTCGACACTGAGCGTGATGTCTTTGAGAACATGGAGCGCGCCGAACCATTTATTGACACCACGAAACTCGATCATATCTTGCGGCCTTTGTTGATAGAGCGCGTCACAATTGTACCTCGCCATGGGCGGCGCTCATCCGTCTCTCCAGCCGGCGGGCGAGCAGGATGAGCGGATAGCACACGACGAAATAACCGATGCCGACAATGGCGAACACGAGCAACCCATTGGGTACCCGCTGAACCACCAGCCAGCCGACCCGGGTTAAATCTGTCAGACCGATAGCGGAGACGACCGACGAATCCTTGATGAGAAGCACATATTGGCCAACGAGGGGTGGCAGGGAGACACGCATCGCTTGCGGCAGCACCACTTGACGCATCCGCTGCCATTGCGACAAGCCTGACGCGAGCGCCGCCTCGACCTGCCCGGTGGGTACCGAGCGGATGCCGGCTGCGACGATTTCGCAAATGAAGCAGGCTGCGAGGTTGGTCAGCGCAATGATGCCTGCGGTGAAGGCACCGAGCTCGACGCCGAGTTCAGGCAAGATAAAGAAGATCAGGAATATCTGAACGAGGAAGGGCGTCCCGCGAATGAGGTCGACCCACAACCCGATTATAGAATCCAGCATGCGACTGCCACTCGTGCGCAAGACGCCGAGCGCAAAGCCAAGGATGGTACCGAGCACCAGGCTTATTCCAGAAAGGGCAATGGTCATGCCAAGCCCACGCAACGCCAGTGGATAGCTTCCGATCAGGCTTTGGAGCTGAAACCAGATCATGTTCTGCTCCCGATCGGGCGCACGCCGAGCCAGCGCGCCGAGAATGCTGCCAGTGACTTCAATCCGTAATAGAGCACGAGATAGCACGCGGCAGTCGTCAGGAAGCCTTCAGCGGGCATGAACCTGTCGGACGCCAGCAACTGGCCGGCACGTGTCAGTTCGGCGACGGAAATCAACGACAGCAACGCCGAGTCTTTGACTAAAACAATGGCTTGGCCGAGCAGTGGCGGGATAGTTACCCGGATGGCCTGCGGCAGGATTACAAGCCGCATGCGCTGGGCATAGGTCATCCCGGACGCGATGCCGGCCTCCACCTGCCCGCGTGAGATGGACAGGATGCCGGCGCGGATGATCTCGGCGATATAGGCGCCACTGTTCAGGGCCAAAGCGAGAATGCCGACGAAAAGCTCCGGCAAAACGACCCCCAGCCGTGGCAGGCCAAAATAGAGAAAGTAAAGCTGTGCCAGCAGAGGTGTGGCGCGGATCGCGTCGATATAGATTTTTGCCGGAAGCTGCAGGAGCCGCGAGCGCTGCAGGTTCATCGCACACAGGATGATACCGACAGCGAGGGCGCCGGCGAACGAAACGATCGACAGCCACAACGTCGCAGCAAATCCCTGCCCGAACAGGGGCAGATATTCGACGATGGTGCGAAAGCTGAAGTTTTCAAGCATGCCGGGAAGATCCCTCAGGGGGCAGAACAGGCGCGATCAAAAGCGGACAGACGGCATGCGTGAAGCGCGTTGGCTCCACGCAAGACCGTCCGAGATCTGCTATTGATGATCTTTCTTCCAGTCTTCTGAATTAACCCAGTAATCCAGGTTCTTCTGCAGTCGGCCATCGAGAGCGACTTGATCGAGGAACAGATTCATCCAGACGAGAAGATCCGGCTCGTCATAGCGTGTGGCGAAAGCCAGCGGCTCTTTCGACAGGACTTCCGGCATGATGGTGAAACTTCCGGCCGGATAAGCCGCCTGCTGGCCCTTGACCGCCGAGACATCGTTTACGCCGCAATCGGCCTGGCCGTTATTGACAGCGTCGAGCAGGAGCGGACCGCCGCCCTTGTAGCTCTTGATCTCGGCATCGGGGAATGTCTCCTTTGCCACTTTTTCGCCCGTTGCTCCGAGAAGCACGGCGATCTTCGTGCCCTTGGCCTTGCAAGCATCCATGGTTCCGAATTTGCTGTCGGTCTTGGCAAAAACGGCGCTTCCCGTGTACATGAAAGGCTTGGTAAAGGCGACTTTCATCGCTCGGGCCAGTGTGGGAGTCATATCCGCAACCAGCAGATCGGCCTTGCCGGAAAGCAGTGCCGGGATCAAACCATCCCAGTCATAGTCCTGGAACGTGATTTTGACGCCCATTTCCTTGGCCATCAGTTCGGCAAGCTCGACTGAACTGCCCGTGCGCTTGCCAGCTGAATCGACCATGGAAAAGGGTGGGCCCTGCGTCTGAACAGCGACGCGCAGTTCGCCGCGCTTGGTGATGTCGTCGAGTGTGCCGGCATTTGCCGCTACGGTCATGCCGAGCAGTGCAATCCCTGCGACGAATAGTCGAGTCATTTTCATTCTTGCGTCCTCCTTTGTTATTCCCCGCCCTTGTCGGGCTCTTTAATTTATTTTTGGCGCCATTGCCGGATCGGTCCAGCATCCCTCCGGTAAACTCACCCATTTGTTGCACGATGCCATAACCACAAAGGTCTCGCTTCGTACGATCTCTCCGAGCTCGCCCACCCCGGGTATCAATTCGCTGGTCACCCGGTAAAGATCGGCGATGTCGCCTGCGATGACCACATCGACGATGATGTCGAACCGTCCGGTTACGACACATGCCGATGTGACGAAGGGGAGCGCTGCGATCCGTTGCGCGATCTCGCGTACGCGGCCGCGCCCCTGCGTATTGACACCGACGATGGCCGAGATCAGCTCGGGGCGTTCCGTCAGGTTGAGCAATCCGACGATCTTCAGGAGGTTTCGGTCCAGCAAGTTGCGAAGGCGTGTGCGTACCGTCGGTACGGACATCGCCATCGTTTCAGCAAGACGCGTCAACCCCGGCTGCGCGTCCTGCGAAAGCTGTTTGACAAGCCGCCTGTCCGTCTGATCAAGGTGTTCCCGCAAGCGGCCAGACTTTCACAAAAGAGAAAATACAGCGATAATTTTTACCGATACGCAATATCCTACGCGGCGCTTTTGCAGAACACAAGGGTTTTGAAACTCAAACAAAAGGCTTTGCCGGGTCGAACTTGCGCGGAAGCAGTCTTTCCAGATAGGCGCGGCCCTGCGCTGAAATCTGGTTTGTATCGGGCAGCATGAAATCATCCGGCAGATGCTTCGTCTTTCCGGCGACATTGGCGAGCGGTATCAGTTGCGGGCTGGTTTTTCCATTTTCATACTGCAAGGCTACGGATCCGCCACCGCGGGCCGCAGCTTCCACCGCAAAAACACCGGCTTCAAATGCTTCGCGTGCGTCCGTGTCGTTGATGGTTGCGATGTTGCCGCGTGGCAGATAGCCGAATGTATCGACGCGTGCGCGTGCACCGGGTAGCCCGTTGCGGATCAACTCTTCGATGGTCATGCCGAGATCTCCGCCCGAGAGGCGCACGTTCCCGTGTGCATCACGCTCGAGCCGGTCGGCTGGAACCAGGGTTTCGACGACGGATCGTCCGTCTTCCGCCGTGACGCCCTCCGACATCGCCACGATGCAGCGCCCATGGCGGTCGGTGGCTTCGCGCACGTCGTCGATGAACCGTTCCGGCGAAAACGCCCGTTCCGGGACATAGAGCAGGTGGGGACCACTCTCTTCGTCCAGCTGCCATGCGGCTGCCGCCGTCGTGAGAAAGCCGGCATGTCTGCCCATGACGATGCCAACATAAATTCCCGGCAAGGCGCGAAAATCGAGGTCGACGCTCAGGAAAGCACCGGCAACGAGATCAGCTGCGGAGATGAATCCGGGCGTATGATCGTTTTCGACTAGGTCATTGTCTATCGTCTTCGGAGCGTGGACAAAAGCGATATCCTTGCCGGCGGCGTCGGCGAGAATTTGCTGCGTCCCGGCCGTATCGTTGCCGCCGATATAAATGAACGCGGTGGCGCCGGCCTTGTTAAGCCCTTTCAGGATGATTTCGCAGTAGGCTGCGTCAGGTTTGTCGCGCGTACTTCCAAGAGCGGCGCTCGGCGTTGCCGCGATACGGCGGAGCTCCTGTTCGCTCAACGCGGAAAGATCGACGAAATTCCCGTCGCGTATACCGCGTACACCATGTATGGCGCCAAGAATGCGCGCACCCTTGTGACGCTTGCGGATCTCGATCGCGGCGCCCGCCAGGGTCTGGTTTATAACTGCAGTCGGCCCGCCGCCCTGCGCGATTACGAACGTCTCGGTCATATCAATTCTTTCGGTTTGCGTGTTTCCGGAAGCCAGATGGCCGGGTTGGACCAGATGATACCAATATTTGGCCGCATGCGTAAATTTTCTCACCCAAATTGTTTTGTGCGAAGCGAGTTGAAACAATTCCAATTCAATTCTATAAAAGATGCGTTGAATTTTGGATTGTCGAAGTTTTTCGCGTGCAAGCGCCTCTACCTTCTCCTTCAAAACTCGATAGAAACGGTTATCGTGCATGTGTACGATAACCAGGTTGATGTTGGCAGGGAGGGCTTAAAATGGCCACAGGCACAGTTAAATGGTTCAATTCCACAAAAGGTTTTGGTTTTATTCAACCTGAGGACGGCGGCGCAGATGTGTTCGTGCATATCTCCGCTGTTGAGCGCGCTGGATTGCGCAGCCTCAATGATGGCCAAAAGATCAATTATGAGCTGGTGCGCGACAAGAAGTCGGGCAAGATGTCAGCCGATCAATTGAGCGCTGCCTGATCAGCGTTCAGTTTGTGGTCGCCAAGAGCGTGACCATGGCTTAAACTGAAATATATGACGGAGGCCAGGCCGATGCCTGGCCTTTTCAATGAAGTTGACCTCGGGAGCTCAAGCCGCTCCCACACCATACGAACAAGGATGACCACCGGTTGAAAAATCTCAAGGAATTGGCTGAGCGCCGCACTGCTGCAGCCGAGGCGAAGAAACTGCTTCTGAAGAAGTTCGATAGTGCGCCCAAGCCGACTGATCCCGAGATGCAGGCAAAACGTGCCGAGCGGGAAGCAATCGCAGCGGCGCGTGAAGTGCGTCGTGCGGAAAAAGAGCGGTTGGCACAAGAAGAACTGGCCCGCAAACAGGCAGAAGCCGAGGCGCTGGCCGCGGCCGCACTGGCCGAAGCGGAAGCCGCCAAGATCGAAGCAAACAGACATGTCGCGCGTGTCCTCGCCGATGAAGCGGCACGCAAGGCGGAGCGCGACCGGCGTTATGCTGCCCGCAAGGCGAAGCAACGCTGAGACGCGACTGCTTTTCATCAAGTTCCCTGGCCGTTTGCTCCCCAGTTTCGCGCGATTGACAACAGCCGCCGGAAAACAGGATTATCTTGTATGCCGAGGACTTACAGCAGTGGCGGACGGGTTCCGCGAGGGGCACCCGGGCGAGCCCTGGGAGGGCCGCCCTTGCCAGAGGTCCATACTCTCCGGGAACGTTTCGGGGCTCTGAAGAACCTTTGGCCATTCCTGTTGATGGTATGGCGTACAAGTCCGCATCTGACTGCGGCATCGCTCGTCCTGCGTCTGGGCCGGGCACTCCTGCCTGTGATAACGCTTTTCGTTGGCAAGCTGATCATCGACGATGTGGTCTTGCTGGTGCAAACGCCGAACAAGCCGGAAACCGTGTCGCAGTGGCTGAACAGCGGCCTCCTGAACTGGCTGGGTCTGCTTCTCCTTGCCGAATTCGCGCTGGCGGTTCTGTCGGATATTCTTGGGCGCGTCGTATCCCTGATCGACAGCCTGCTGTCGGAGCGTGTGTCCAATAGCTCAAGCGTTCGCCTGATGCAGCATGCGGCAACGCTTGATCTGGAGGATTTCGAAGACGCCGAGTTTCAGGATCAGCTCGAGCGGGCCCGTCGTCAGTCGAGCGGGCGGATGACGCTGATGGGCCAGTTGCTCAGCCAGGCACAGGACATGGTGACGGTTGCAAGCTTTGCCGCCGGCCTGATCGTCTATGCGCCCTGGCTCATCGTCCTGTTGTTTCTGGCCCTGGTCCCGGCCTTCCTGGGCGAGGCGCATTTCAATGCCCAAAGCTATTCGCTCGATTTTGTCCGCACGCCGGAGCGGCGCGAACTCGATTATGTGCGTCAGACCGCGGCCAGCGTCGAGACCGCCAAGGAAGTCAAGATTTTCGGGCTGCACAGTTTCCTGATAGACCGCTACATCCGTCTCGCCACCGATTTCTATGCGGCCAATCGCATGCTCGCGCTGCGCCGTGCCAGCTGGGGCGGCCTCTTCACGGCGATGGGTACCGTCGGCTATTATCTTGCCTACGCCTATATTGTTCTGCGCACCCTGGGCGGCGAGTTTTCCATTGGCGATCTGACCTTCCTCGCCGGTTCGTTCCGGCGCCTGCGCACCCTGCTCGAAGGGCTACTGGCAAGCTTTTCAAGTACGGCGGGACAGGCGCTTTACCTCGATGATCTGTTCGGCTTCTTCGAGGTCAAGCCCGAGATCCTTTCGCCGGAAAATCCACGGCCTTTCCCGCATCCGATCCGTCAGGGCTTCGTGTTCGACGATGTCGGGTTCATCTATCCCGGTGCCGAGCGCTGGGCCGTCCGCCATCTCAGCTTCACCCTGCATGCGGGTGAAGTGGTGGCGCTTGTCGGTGAAAACGGCGCTGGCAAGACGACCCTGGTGAAGCTTCTGACCCGGCTTTACGATCCGGATGAAGGCCGTATCCTGCTCGATGGCCATGATCTGCGCGAATATGATCTGGAGGCGCTGCGGGGCAATATGGGCGTGATCTTTCAGGATTTCGTGCGCTACAATCTCAGTGCTTCCGATAATATTGCGGTTGGCAGGATCGCCTATCGGGACGACCATTCCCGCATCGCGCAAGCGGCGTCGCGAAGCCAGGCAGATGGTGTCATCGCCAAGCTTCCCGGCAAGTACGAGCAGATGATCGGTAAGCGTTTCAAGAACGGCGTTGAGCTCTCGGGCGGCGAATGGCAGAAAATTGCCATCGCCAGAGCTTATATGCGCGAGGCCGAAGTCCTGATCCTCGACGAGCCGACAGCGGCGCTCGATGCCCGCTCCGAGTTCGAGGTGTTCCGTCGTTTCAAGGAACTCAGCGAAGGCAAGACGGCGATCCTCATTTCCCATCGCTTTTCCAGCGTGCGCATGGCCGACCGTATTCTCGTTCTCGCTGATGGCAAGGTCGAAGCTGCCGGTACGCATGAGGAACTTGTCGCCCAGGCCGGGCGCTATGCCGAGCTTTTCGAGTTGCAGGCCGCAGGATACCGTTAGCCCCTAGAGCCCTAAACGCGCTGCAGCAAGCCTGCGCTGTTTTCCCTGGAGACCATGCTGTACCACCCCGGAATGTAGCTGTCCGTATGGGAGCACGCCCGGGCAATCCCTGGATGTTCTTTCGCCCATTTTCTCAAGGCGATCCAGGCGGGACTTTCCGTGAATGACAGCGGACGTATCCGTCCCGAAATCGGGATGCCGAATTCCCGCGCGACAATTTCGACGTCTTCATCGGAAAAGCGCGGCAGGAGGATATGCGGTTCGTTGTATTTGCAGATCGCATAATAGGTTCTGCCGGCACCCTTGGAGATCGAGAGTGCCACGCCCAAGGGTACACCGCGACCATAGGTGCGGTTCTCGAGCATTTTCAAACACGGACCCTCGGCAGAAATTGATCCTGTGAAGATACGGCCGCAAATTTCCACTCTATGAAATTCATGTCTGTCGGGCATGCTGTTCCCCCATGATTGACCATGACGCAGGCACGCTTGACAACTTGGCGAATCATACACGAATCCGGGAATTTAACCAGCCTGGGGCGGCCCTTCGCGCGGCGTTGGACAGCTTTCGTCGAGGTGGTGTCACATTTTTGAATCATACTGTGTTGAAATATCTTGGCTTCGATCAGTGTAAGGAGATACCGCCGTGAACGATAAAGTCTTCCACGTCCTGTTTCTCTCGCATCGCAATTCTGCAAGAAGCATGATGGCCGAGGCAATTCTCAATCGCATCGGAAAGCCCCACTTCGCCGCCTATAGCGCCGGCACGGAGCCCGCGGACGCGATCGATCCTGAAACGAAAGAATTGCTCGAGCAGACCGGTTTCCCTGTGGATGGCCTGCACCCCAAGCATTATCGCGAGTTCGGCCTTGAAGGCGCGCGTGACCTCGATTTCGTCTTCACGTTGAATGATGAGGCCGCGGGGGAGCCCATGCCCGAATGGCCGGGGGTCCCGGTCACGGCCCATTGGGAATCGTCCGATCCTGTCCTGGCAACCGGTGAACCATGGGAGCGCAAGCAGGCATTTTCCCGTACGATGATGGAACTTGATCGCCGGTTGAAGATTTTCATCAACCTCCCGCTAAAATCGCTCGATCGGATGAGCATCCAGCATCACGTCGACGAAATCGGCAAGTCGACCTAACCACATTGTGACTTGAGGAACGCTGCCGCCGCTTTTGCGCCATGAATTTTTCATCCGCCTGACATGGCCGCCGATTATCTTTCGGGTACGCGAATCAAACTTGATCGGTAAAGCAGATGAACACAGCAAATCGCTGGACGCCGCACTGGGCGATCCATCCTGGCGAGCATTTGCGTCAGTGCATCGAATGCAACGGTCTCTCAACCGAAGATTTTGCACGGCGCGTCGAGATGCCGGTGGCAATCGTCGACGCCATCATTGCCGGTCAGCATCCGATCACGCTCGACATTGCAACACGCATCGACAGAACGCTCGGCATCATGCCCGAGCTCTGGTTCGTGCTGCAGTCCAGATGGCTGCGCTATCAGGAGACATTTCAGGCCTCGGCGTAGCCTTACCGGCGTTGGATCGAGCGCATGGTCGGCTGCGCAATTCTCTGCTTCCAGCTAACGATGAGAGGCTCTAGGTCCGCTCCAAATTATTTAAGATCGAGTATCCATGTCTGCCCCACCAGATCCTGGCCGAAGGAATGATGCTTTTCCTCATCGACCAGGCGAAATCCGGCCGCCTCGTATATGCGGCGCGCCGAGACGAGGACGTCATTTGTCCATAGTTTGATCTGCCGGTAGCCAAGTTCCCGAGCGCGCTCGACACAGGTTGCAACGAGCGTTCGACCGATGCCAAGGCCACGCGCGCTCGGTTCGACATAGAGAAGGCGCAGCTTCGCGACGTCAGGATCCTCGCTCTGGACGAGGAATATCGACCCCGCAATCGAACCAGCATATTCGGCAATCCAGGCTGCTTCGCGTTGCGGATTGAATTTGGTGACGAATTTCGAGAGGATTTCAGCCACCAGCGCTTCATAGGTCCAGTCCAGGCCGTATTCCTGATAGTAAAGCACTGCCTGCCGGTGGATGACCCAGCCGAGATCGCCGGCCTGGAGGCCGCGATACGTCACCGCGTTTGGAGAACGGCTTTCGGCGCCGATGAGGCTTCTGATCTGACGCATGGACGATACCAGCTGCCTGCGGGCATCGTCATCCAAGGGTGAGAGGATTTGCTCCATCTGAAGCTGCGAGCGCCGGTTGAGGTTGGAAAAGACCTCCTGGCCGGCGGGGGTCAGCGTTATGAGACGCTGCCGTCCATGTGTTGAGCTGGCACGAACGCGCACAAGTTTGCGCTTTTCGAAGCGTGAGACGATGCGGCTGAGATGAGCCTTGTCCATGTGCAGACTGCGACCGATATCGGCGGCCGTCTGCTCACCATTGTTGGCGAGTTCATATAATACGCGGCCCTCTGCCAAGGTGTAGTCGCTGGCAAGCAAGTGCTTGTCGAGCAGTCCGATTTCCTTTGTGAAAAAGCGATTGAAACTACGAAATTCGTCAACGGCGTTCATGGTATCCGCTCTATGTTGTCAGTGACAACAGCATAGGCATTTCGCTTGGGATCGCAAGATGGAAATGTGGTGACGAGGAAAGGAGGTCCTGATTAGGGTCGGGACCTACATAGCCTTCGCTGCTGCCCTGCCGGCTGTCCGGCCCGAGAAGATGGAGCCGCCGAGAAAGGTTCCTTCGAGCGAATTATAGCCATGCATGCCGCCGCCACCAAAGCCAGCTGCCTCACCGGCTGCATAGACCCCCGCCAACGGTTCGCCGTCGGGCTTCAAGACACGCGCACTCAAATCCGTCTCGATGCCGCCAAGCGATTTCCGGGTGAGGATGCTCAGGCGCACGGCGATCAGCGGCCCATGTTTCGGATCGAGTATCCTGTGCGGCGGTACCACGCGGACGAGGCGATCGCCGATATAGTTGCGGGCGCCGCGTATCGCCGTGATCTGGGCATCCTTGGTATATGGATTGTCCACTTCGCGGTCGCGGGCCATGATCTGCGCCTGCAACTTGTCTTCATGGATCAGATTGTCCCCAGTCAGCGCGTTCATGCGGCGGACAAGTGCGGAGAGGTCCCGTTCGACGATGAAGTCCTCGCCATTGTCGAGGAAAGCCTGCACGGGAGCGGGGACACCGCCCAGCGCGCGCTTCAGCACCTGCCGCCAGCTCTTCGAGGTGAAGTCCGGATTCTGTTCCGAGCCGGAAAGCGTTATTTCTTTCCTGGCGATCGTGTGGTTCAGCACGAACCAGGAATAATCATAGCCGCTCTTCATGATATGGCTGAGCGTCGACAGCGTATCGAAACCGGGCAGGCATGGCGCGGGCAGGCGGTCGCCGCGCGCGTCGAACCATAGCGAGGAGGGTCCGGGCAGAATGCGAATGGCATGCTTTGTCCAGATGGGATCCCAATTGTTGATGCCTTCGACATAGTGCCACATGCGGTCTTCATTGATGAGATGGGCTCCAGCTTTCTGAGCGACGCCCAGCATCAACCCGTCGACATGGTCCGGCACGCCGCTGATGAGGTGCTTCGGCGTTCCGAGCCGAGACGGCCAGTTCTTGCGCACCAGATCGTGATTGCCGCCGATGCCGCCGCTGCAGACAATGATCGCTTGCGCCTTGAGGGCGAACGATCCGGTAGCAATGCGGGAACTTGGCTCACTGCGCCTGACCTCGCTCGGCTGGAGGACTTCGCCTTCGACGCTCTCAACGATCCCGGCGCTTTTTACCAGCGCCGTTACGCGGTGCCGGAAGCGAAAATTGAGGAGGCCTTGCTGCTCGGCTTCGCGAGCCCGGCGAATAAACGGCTCGACTACGCCGAGACCCGTGCCCCAGGTGATATGAAAGCGCGGAACGGAATTGCCATGTCCGGTGGCCAGCGATCCGCCACGTTCCGCCCAGCCGACGACTGGAAACCAGCGCATGCCTTGGGCGTACAGCCATGCGCGTTTTTCGCCCGACGCAAAATCGATGTAAGCCTCCGCCCATTTGCGCGGCCAGTGATCTTCCGGGCGGTCGAAACCCGCCGAGCCCATCCAGTCTTGCAATGCGAGTTCGGGTGAATCCTTGATGCGCAGACGGCGCTGCTCGGGGGAGTTGATGAAGAACAATCCGCCGAAGGATCGCCAGGCCTGACCTCCGAGCGTCTGTTCCGGTTCCTGATCGAGTATGATCACCTTCTTGCCGGCATCGGTGAGTTCGGTCGCCGCGACGAGCCCGGCGAGACCCGCGCCAATGATGATCGCATCCGCATCGTAACCCATTTCCGGCTTTCCTCCCCGTGTATCCGCGTAGCAGAAAAAACGGGAAAGCTACATTGCCATCGCAGCAGAGCTTTGGATGAAAATGTGCCGATTTTGGACAAGAACCTCCGATTCTCGCACAAGAATCCTCGATTCCGGCACGATTCTATCCACTGTAGATTGAAAATTGCGTGTGGCTGGTTGTCTTGGGGCGTTTCAGCTAGCGCGCTTCCACTTTTTCCAAACTCGTTAACAGAGCTTGAAGCGGTTGTGGACGATGGAACAGGAAGCCTTGACCATAGCCTATGCCAAGCGATTTAAGAATGTCGACCGCCTGCAGATCCTCGATATGTTCGGCAATAACATCGACGCCAAGTTCGCGCGCGATACCGTTGATGGAAGCAACGACCGCCTGATCGAGCCGGCTGTTGGACAATTTCTCGATAAATGCCCCGTCTATCTTGATACTGTCCACCTTGAAATGGTGTAAGTATCCGAATGAACTGAGGCCGGTGCCAAAATCGTCAAGACTTATACGGCATCCGGCTGCGCGTGCTTCCCTCACGAAGTGTTCTGCCGCCTCGTAATTATTGACGGCAGTTGTTTCCGTAATCTCGAATATCAAGCGAGACGGAGAAACTTTGGTTTTTTCAATCGTTGACTGTAGAAATGGCCAGAGCGTGGGATCGCTTATTGTATTTGCAGACAGATTTATTGCGAGCGACACGTTCTTCATCTGCATCAATTTTGGGCCATAGGTCTCAAGCGTATGCTGGATAATCCAGCGATCGACTATTCCCATGAGGCCGAAGCGTTCCGCAGCGGGAATGAACTCGGCTGGGGCAATGATTTCCCCGTTTACTCCGGTCATCCTCGATAGAATTTCGATGCAGATGCTATGGTCGCTTGTATTGGAGATTGCTCTGATCTCCTGGCCGTAAACTTGAAGTCTTCCTTCCGACAATGCTTCCAGAATTCCAGATGCCGCCTGAATACTTGCAAGGTTCTGCCGGGCCGCGCCAGTATTGATATTGTAGATGGCGCTGCGATTGCGGCCTTCTGCCTTTGCGGCGTAGCAGGCAGCATCGGCGCGGGCGATCGCGTCGGCGAGTGTGATACCCGGTTCATCGAGTGCTGCTATTCCAACGCTCGCGCCAATGTTCTGGATTTTTCCGTCCCAAGGCAGCTGAATGGTTCTGATCTCGCTAATCAAGCGCTCGGCGGCTTCTTCTGCCTCCTCGAATTTGCTGATCGGGAGGAGAACGGCAAATTCATCGCCTCCCAGCCGTCCAATGATGGCGGAGTCGGGTAAAGCATTGTTCATGCTCGATGTTGCCATTTTGAGCAACGCATCGCCGGCCGCATGACCAAGCGTGTCATTGACCATCTTGAAGCGGTCGAGGTCTATGTAAAGCAGCACATGGGGAACTCTGTCGCCGCTTTTTTCGATTAGCGCCGATACGGCCGATTCGAATGCCGTCCGGTTCAAAAGTCCCGTCAACGCATCATGGGTTGCCGCGTGGGAAAGCTCTCTTTGCAGGTTTCGAGCGCTCGTGACATCCTGAATCACCAGCACCGACCCAGTTATAGCGCCTGTCAGATCGAAGAGCGGGGAGGCGATATCCCTCAGAGAACGCCGTCCTCCATCCGACCGGACAAAGAGAGCGTTTTCAGCGCTCTCCACGGTCTGGCCGATTTGCATTGCACGGCTCGTCGTGGAGACAAGGGTGGTGCCGGTTCCTTCATCGATGAGATTGAGTACATCTTCCAGTCGTGAACCAGTGAGTTCCTGAGCACTACGCAACAGTAATCGTTCCGCCGCTGGATTGGCAAACGTAATATTGTTTTCGACATCCGTAGTAAGAACCGCATCACCAATGGATTGGAGCGTGACGCGATAAAGGTCCTTTTCCCGGGCTAGCGCCTCCGCGTTCAGAACCTCTTCCGTTATATCCCAGATGCTACCCATCAACATGTCGGGCATGGTTTCATGGCGGACACGCCGCGCCAGGGCGAACACATGGCGGATTTCACCATCAGGTTTGATGATCCGGTAGCGCGTCTTCATGGGCTCGCCGGTCTCAAACGTGGATTCTATCGCACGCTCAGCCCTGGCCGCGTCGTCCGGGTGCAAAAGATTGTGCCACGTTGCGCGGGGTACTTCATCGGGACCTGGGCCTATGCCGAAAATCTCGCGCATGCGGCGATCCCACAAGACGATCTCGGTCTCGCTGTTGAAATGCCATAGTCCAACTTGGCCAGCGTCGAGCGCGAGTTGAATGCGCTCGTTCAGCAATGTCAGTTCCAGTTCGGTGTTCTTCTGATCGGTAATGTCCGTCTGGACGCCGATCATTCTCGATGGGTGACCATTTTTGTCCCATTCGACAACACGTCCCCGGTCGAGAACCCACACCCAGTGACCATCCTTGTGGCGCAATCTGAACTCGGTCTCAATCTGCGATGTTTCGCCGGAAATATGCCGTTCACCGCTTTCGATGGCGCGCTGCTTGTCGTCCGGGTGTATGAGTGCCAGCCAAAGATCGCTGCTGTCGCCGAGCTCGTCTTCACGATAACCCAGCATCTTCTTCCACGTCGCTGAATAATAGCACTGGCCGGTGGTAAGATTGGAATCCCAAACACCGAGACCGGCCGATTCAAGCGCGAAGCTCCACCGGTTGGCCTCGGCATCCGCGGGCGTTAAGGAAGGTCTTGAGTGCAGGCGCATATTCCGAACGTCTGTCATGCCTGAAGCTAACATGAAAAGCAGAAAAATACAGTTAATGTCTTCGCAGGAATACGGCTCGAAGTGTTCGTCATTGAAGACAATTATCGGCTTCGGTTCCAATATTATAGCCAGTAAAAAGATGTATCCACCCATGATGGATCTTCGCGATCCGCGGCTTAAGGCAAGCGTCTTAGGTTGATCTGGCATCGAAATTGCTTGCTTGTCATTGCAGACATCGAATGGAAAGATGACTGAATAGATTGTTTCAAAGCCGGAAGGATCGCTGGTGTTATGACAAGTGCAGTTGAAAAAGGAAGCACAGTCGTCAATGGAGGTGCAATTCTCTCCGTTGAAAATCTGACGGTGGATCTGCCGCAAGGCATGGAGCGGCGCTACGCAGTGGAAGATATTTCCTTTGAGCTGCGACCTGGTGAAATTCTCTGCATTATCGGCGAGTCCGGATCGGGAAAGTCGGTCACCGCAAATGCGATCATGGGCCTGCTGCCATCGTCCATTCGAGCCAGCAAAGGCGCGATCCGCTTCAAAGGCATCAATATCCTCGAGGCCAAGGACGAATATGTGCGCGGCCTGCGCGGGCGTGCTGTTTCGATCATCTTCCAGGATCCGCTCTCGGCGCTCAATCCCTTGATGACGGTCGGCGCGCAGATCGCCGAGGTCATGGAGGTGCACAATGTCGGCACTCCCGAAACGCGGGCAAAAGCGGTGCTGGATCTGCTCGATGAGGTGGGCCTGCCAGACCCGCTACTTATGCAGCACCAATATCCCTTTCGCCTGTCCGGCGGACAGCGGCAGCGTGTGATGATCGCGATCGCGCTGGCTCTTGGTCCCGACGTATTGATTGCCGATGAACCGACGACGGCACTTGATGTAACAACGCAGGCGCAGATTCTGGAATTGATCCGCAAGATTCAGCGCGACAAGCACATGAGCGTCATGTTCATCACGCACGACTTTGGTGTCGTGGCGGAGATTGCCGATCGCGTCGTTGTCATGGAAAAGGGCAAGATAGTCGAGCAGGGCAAAGCCGATGACGTGCTCAACCATCCATCGCATCCCTATACGCAGCGCCTGACGGCAGCCGTGCCTCGCATGCGCGACAAGGACAGGGCGAGCAACGCAGAGACCCCGGTCGTGCTCGACGTGCAAAAGCTCAACAAAATCTATACGAGCGGCGGGAGCTTCTTCACGAAGGGGCGCAGGGTCCATGCGGTCAATGACGTGAGTTTTACGATCCGCAAGGGCCGCACGCTCGGCGTCGTGGGGGAGTCCGGTTCTGGAAAGTCCTCTCTTGGGCGGGTACTGCTCAAGCTCATGGATGCCGATGGCGGCAAGATACTTTTCAACGGTCAGGACATCGCACCGCTCGACGCCAAGCAATTCCGGTCGATGCGCCCCTATATCCAGATGATTTTCCAGGATCCTTTCGCGTCACTCAATCCCCGCCACACTATCGGACAAATATTGGTCGTCGGACCGATGGCGCACGGTGTCAGCGCCGCCGATGCAAGGGCGAAGGCGGTGCAGCTCCTTGAACTTGTTGGCCTGGATGAAGGTGCCTACGATCGCTACCCGCATGAGTTTTCAGGTGGGCAAAGACAACGTATTGGCATTGCCCGTGCCCTGATGTTCGATCCGGTGCTTCTCGTCGCCGATGAGGCGGTCTCGGCGCTCGATGTTTCCATTCAGGCTCAAATCCTGGAACTGCTGACAAAAATTCAAAAACTCCTCCACGTAGCAATGATCTTCATCACCCATGATTTGCGTGTAGCCAGCCAGATTTGCGATGACATCGCAGTCATGTATCGCGGCGAGATCGTAGAATTCGGACCGCCCTCGCAAATCTTCCGCAGTCCGGCGCACGCCTATACTCGACGGCTGGTCTCGGCGATTCCAGGCAGCCAGTGGGAGCCTGCTGCCTGATTTTTGGGCTTGGAGTGCTTTTTTGATGCCCGTTTGGCTCGCCAAACAGGCAATTTCTTTGTTTGTTCGGTATTCCTGCAACCTCTCATAAAAAAATAGTTGCATTTGTCCACTATTTGCCGAAGCATGCAAAATAGAAAGCTGCATAACAAATTCAAAAGCCTTGGAATCCCGGACGCAATGCAATGCGTCGTCGCGGGCGCGGAAGGAATTTGCTCGAATGCCGAAGATGATGCCGAAGCCGACCACGATTGAACATGTCGATCTCGATGTGCTCGAAGACACGTTGAGTTTCTACATCCGCACCATGAACATTGCGGTTTCCCGCGATCTCGATGCCCGGCTGGACGGGTGCGATGTGGCACGCGGGACCGGCAAGATTACAACGCTGCTTCTCGTCGACAGTCACCCAGGCATCCGCCCGTCCGTGATCGCGCAGATCATCATGAAAGACCGCTCGGCGATGGGCCGTCTCATAGAGCAGATGATCGAACATGATCTTCTCAGGCGGCAAACCTCTGCCAGTGAACGACGCGCGCAGGAGCTCTACGTCACCCCGAAAGGTGCTGAGCTTGCTGCCATGATCCGGCCCATTGTCACCAAGCAGTCAAAGGATTTTTTCTCATTCATTGCGGAAGAAGAGCAGGCTCAGGTGATGGATATATTGCGCCGGGCGTACCGGAAGATGGTCGGAATGACCGGAGGATAACATTGAAATGACGGAAGAACGTGTCGTCCTGATTTCGGGGGCAAACAGAGGAATAGGTGAGGCGATTGCACGCTTTCTTGGTGACGCAGGGTGGCGGTTGTCGCTCGGCATGCGCAGCCCGCAATTGCCTGACTGGGCTGATCCGGATCGCGTGCAGCCCGTTGCCTACGATGCAAGTGATCCTTCAGCGGAAGCCGCATGGACCGAGCAAGCACTAGCGAGGTTCGGCCGCATTGACGCGATTATCGCCAATGCCGGCATCATGATCCCGAAGAACGTGATCGAGGCCGATGATGCGGATCTCGATGCCATGCTCGCGATCAATGTCAAGGCGCCGCGCCGGCTCGCGGTCGCAGCCTGGGACGCTCTTGGCAAAAGCGGGCGAGGCCGCGTTGTTATCCTTGGCTCGCTGTCCGGCAAGCGTGTGAAATCTTCGACCGCCAGCCTCTATTCAATCTCCAAGTTTGCCGCGGTGGCTCTGGCCCATGGCATTCGCCATACAGGTTGGGACCTGGGTATACGCGCAACCGCTCTCTGCCCTGGATTTGTCGCAACCGACATGGCGCGAGCTCTGACCAACCGTGCCGACAACCTCCTGACCGATCCCAGGGACATCGCCCGTATCACGGCAATGCTGCTCGATCTTCCCAATGAGGCGAGCGTCGCCGAATTCACCATCAACTGCCAGTTAGAGGAATCCTATTAAATGCCCGGTCCCTATGTCGTGCGCGTGCACGGCGATGAAAATCTGCCCGAAAAAGTCGATGTGGTTGTCATTGGCGGCGGCATTATCGGAACGTCCACGGCGCTCGAACTTGCCGAGCGCGGTCACAAGGTTGCCTTGTGCGAAAAAGGAGGCATCGGTCAGGAACAGTCGAGCCGCAACTGGGGCTGGGTGCGCATCTCCCGCCGTGACCCGCGTGAAGTTCCTCTCATGGCCGAGGCGCTGCGCATCTGGTCAGGCTTCGATAAACGACTTGGCCGCGACACGGGTTACAAACGCGCCGGTATCATTTTCGCCTGCCCTGATGACAAGTCCTATGAAGAGCACGAGCGATGGGGCCACAATCTCGAGGGCTATCAGCTGCCAAGCAGAATGGTGAGTGGCAAGGAACTCGATGACCTTTTGCCGGGCGGTAGCATGAAACTCAAGGGGGCCCTGTACACGCCCGCTGATGGTCGCGCCGAACCGCAAAAGGCCGCACCCGCAGTCGCTGAAGCCGCGCGCGACAAAGGCGCGGCAATCCTGACAGAGTGTGCCGTGCGAGGCATCGAAACGTCCAGCGGCAAGGTTTCCGGTGTTGTCACCGAGCGCGGACGCATCGCGTGCGACGCTGTCGTATTGGCCGGCGGCGCCTGGTCCAATCTCTTCTGCGGGCTCTACGGCATCGACCTGCCGCAGCTGAAGGTTATGAACACAGTCATGCGCACGAAGCCGCTGGAAGGCGGTCCGGAATCGGCACTCTGGTCCAAGGATTTTGCCATACGGAAACGCCAGGATGGCGGTTATACGATTGCCTCCGGTCACGAAAACATCGTCGACATCGTGCCAAAATCTTTTCGCTATGCTTTCAAATTCCTTCCGGCGCTCAAGATGGAATGGGGATCGCTGTCGTTTCGCTTGGGCGGCCGTTTCTTGGATGAGGTGCGGCTCCCGACACGCTGGAAGTTGGATGAGGCGAGTCCGTTTGAGTATAACCGAGTCCTCGACCCCAAGCCTTCGCTGGATATGTCGAACAAGGCCTTCAATGGGCTCAAGGCGGCGTTCCCGGTCTTTAACAAAGCGGAGATCGCGCAGCGCTGGGCGGGCTACATCGACGTTACGCCGGATGCAATTCCTGTGATTTCCGCCGTGGATGAGATCCCTGGCTTTCACATCGCCACCGGGTTTTCGGGCCATGGTTTTGGCATCGGGCCGGCGGCAGGTCGACTGATGGCGGATATCGTTACTGGCCGCACGCCCGTCGTCGACCCCACAGAGTTCCGTTTTTCCCGCTTCAGTGACGGATCAAAGGTTCGGCCACTCAGCGGTTTCTGAGATCGGCGTGGTTGAGGAGCCCGCCGTAATGAGAATGCTCTGCCGACAAGCAGATGGAATGCAAACTGGAACATTGAACACAAACCAATAAAGAAGGGAAACGACAATGTCTGATAAGCATCGAAATGCAATTCTCCACCCCAACCGGCGTCAGGCACTCGCCATGATGGGTATGGTTGGTGCAACTGGCCTGGTCATGCCGGCGATTCTTGGAAGAGATAAAGCCCATGCCGCGCCGCCCTCAGCGCCCAAGGGACAGGTGATCATCGGCTTCTCGCAGGAACCTACCGTCTTCAATCCGCATATGCTGCATATCGAGGTCGACGAGGGCATCCATTTCAGCGTCTTCGATCCGCTCTTCAACGTCGATCCGGAAGGGAAGTTTACGCCCGCCCTGGCGGTGGAAGTCCCTACAGTCGAGAATGGCGGCATCTCCGCCGACGGTCTCAACTGGAAGGTCAAACTGCGCGACGGCGTGAAGTGGCATGACGGCAAGCCCTTCACCGCCGACGACGTAAAATTTACGCTCGATCTGGTCGTCGACAAGGATTTCCGCAGCGCGCGGCGCGCCGGCCACGACCAGGTACGTGACATCAAGGTTGTATCGCCGACGGAAATCACCTGGCGTATGGAAAAGCCCTATGCGCCCTACGCTTCGATCCTTGCGGCGACTTTTATCGTGCCCAAACACATCCTAGAGCCGGAAAAAGACAGAAACACCGCGCCGTTCAACAATGCGCCCGTTGGCACGGGGCCATTCAAATGGGTTGAACGCGTCGCCGGCGATCACATAGAGCTCGCCGCCAACGCGGATTATTATGGCGACGGCCCTTATCTTGAACGGGTCATATACAAATACATCCCGGACCTCACCGTCCTCTACACGCAGTTCAAGACGGGCGATATCGATGTGACCGGCCTGCAATGGATCACGCCGGATCACTACGATGAGGCGAAAGCGCTGGAAGGCAAGACGGTTCAGGTTGTTCCGGGCGGCACTGTCGAGTCGGTGACTTTCAACATGGAGAAGCCGCAGTTCAAGGATCGGGCTGTCCGTCAGGCCCTCTACCACGCGCTCGACAAGACGACCATTATCGATGCGCTTTATTACGGTTTGCCGGCGCCCACCGAAACCTACATGCCGCAGCAGTCGTTCTACTTCAATCCCGACCTGCCAAAGCATGAATTCGATATCGAGAAAGCCAAGAAGATACTCGACGATGCCGGTTGGAAACCGGGCGAAGATGGTATCCGCGCCAAGGACGGTGTCCGGCTTTCGTTCTCCAATTCGACCACGGCGGGCAATCACATCCGGGAACAGGTGCAGCAATTCATGCAGCAATCCTTTAAGGATATCGGCGTCGAGATGACCATCTCCAATCTCCCCCCGGCGGTCATGTGGGGCGAATACTGGATGCAGTCGAAGTTTGACTCCGTCGTGGTTGGTCTCGACTTTCTTACGGGACCCGATCCCGATACGTCCGACTATTTCCTCACGAGCTCGATCAACGCAAAGGGAGGTGCGGGGCAAAACACATGGCAGTACTCCAATCCCGAGGTCGACAAGCTCCTTGCCGAAGGCGGACAGGTCTTCGTGCCGGAGGAGCGCAAGAAAGCTTACCTTAAAATCCAGGAGATCATGCGGGACGACCTGCCATTCCTGCCGATCTTCCAATACGCAACGATTCGCGGACGTAAGAAGGGCATGACTGGCTTTACGCCAAACGTGAACAATCGCATCGACTCATGGAACGTTGGGACCTGGTACTGGGAGCAGGCATAGGACCCGCAGGGCCAGGGTGATGATCCCTGGCCCTCTCCTGCCTTCGAACTGCTATCGGAGATCGGCGCAATGACACGCTACCTATTGAACAGGCTCGGACAAAGCCTTGTATTGCTCGTCCTGGTATCCATGATCGGCTTCGCCGTGCTGAATCTGGCACCGGGCGGTCCGTTGTCGCAATTTGCGCTGACACCTGGCATGACGCAGGCGGACCTCGACCGAATCTCTGCGCAAATGGGCCTTGATCGGCCGCTGGTCGTGCAGTACGCGGACTGGTTCTGGCGCCTGTTACGCGGCGACTGGGGCAGGTCTTTCCGAGACAGCCGCCCTGTTCTCGATGTCATTGGTGGTCACTTCGCGGCTACTCTATTGCTGATGGGGACAGCCACGGTGATTTCGGTCACCATTGGAACCTGGGTCGGCATCAAGGGAGCAACGAAGCGCTACTCGATCTTCGACTATGCAGCGACAGTTGGCGCCATGGTGGCGCTGTCGATTCCGACATTCTGGTTCGGTCTTGTTGCGATTTACATCTTCTCATTGAAGCTCGGTTGGCTGCCGGCGGGCAATATGTACACAATCGGCAATGGTTCGTTTTTGGACTATGCCATTCATCTGATCATGCCAGCCATGGTTCTGGCATTGGTCGACGTGGCGGTCTGGAGCCGTTACATGCGCACCGCCACGCTCGACGTCATCAACCAAGATTTCGTTCGTACGGCGCGCGCCAAGGGCATGACGCCGCGGCGCGTATTGATGAAGCATGTCGTCGGCAATGCTCTATTGCCGATGATAACCCTGGCGGGACTACAGGTACCGACCCTCCTTGGTGGAGCGCTCGTCACTGAGACAGTGTTTACCTGGCCGGGGATGGGACGCCTTTTCCTCGATAGTCTCGGCTATCAGGACTACCCGGTGGTGATGGGACTGCTGATGTTCTCGGCGATTCTTGTTCTTCTGAGCAACCTCGCGGCAGATTTGCTTACAGCATTCGTCGATCCACGCATCCGGCTGACATAGGGAGATCGCGATGTCCGTTTCCTCACCACCCATCCATCGCCCCATAAAATCCGGCTGGTGGAACAGCCGGACATTCCGGCGGTTCGTTCGGCACAGGCTCGCGGCGCTTGGTGTCGTCATGGTGATCCTGCTGACCCTGGCATGCGTCATCGGGCCATATCTCCTCCCATACAATGACCTTTATATCGATCTACGCGCGCGCTTTTCTCCCCCGCTTACCGGCTATCATTTTCTAGGCACGGACCCGCTGGGTCGTGATATTGCGGCGCGCCTCCTGATGGCGGGCAGGATCTCGATGCTTGTCGGTTTTGCCGCCATGATCCTGAGCACAATGATTGGTGCAACGATCGGCGTCGTCGCGGGGTATTACGGCGGACGAATCGGCACCGTCCTAATGCGGTTTGTCGATGCGGTCCTGTCTTTTCCCAGCATCTTCCTGCTTTTGGCGCTGGCCGCTTTCATCAAGCCCAGCCCGATCATGATCACCGTGATTATCGCGATCACCAGCTGGATGGAAGTTGCACGCATCGTCGAGGCGGAAGTGCGCTCGCTGCGCGAGCGCGACTTTATCATGGCCGCACGCATGCTTGGCCTCAGCAATCGCTGGATCATGTTTCGCGAACTGCTGCCGAATGCGATGGGACCGATCATCGTCGCTGCTACGCTGACTGTGGCCAGAGCGATACTTCTTGAAGCCTATGTGAGTTTCCTCGGCTATGGCATTCAGCCGCCGCTTCCGAGCTGGGGCAATATGCTCAATGGAGCGCAGCAATATCTGCAGTCCGCTCCTTGGCTGGCAATCATTCCCGGTGTGGCGATCACGCTTGCAGTCACCAGTTTTAATTTCATCGGCGATGGCCTGCGCGACGCCCTGGATGCGCGCAGCGACTTGAACTAGGGGAGGGCGGATAGTGCCGAAATTCTCTCCCTTCGAAGCGACGCTCTGGTATGCGACGGCGGCGCCTGCGCCAGAAACATCCAAGTTGGAGGGAACAACCGCGGCTGACGTCTGTATCGTCGGCGGGGGGTACACGGGCTTGACGACTGCCCTGCAACTTGCGCGTTCGGGTGTGAACGTCGTGCTCCTAGAGGCACAGGAGATTGGATTTGGTGGCTCTGGCCGGAATGCGGGACACTGTACCCCGACGTTCACGCATTATAGCTTGCCGGAGCTTCGCAAGATGCTCGGCGCGCCCTGGTCCGAACGGCTGATACAGCGCCAAACCCGCGCCAATGATCGTGTGGCGGATATGATCTCGCGCTATGGCATCGACTGCGAATGGCAGCAAAATGGCTATGTGATGGGCGCGCATACGCCGAGTGCCATGACAACCATCGAAGAAAAGGCGCAGGACTATAACGCCGTTGGGGCAAAGACCCGCGTGCTTGACAGCCGCGAGGTCGAGACGATTACTGGCAGCCCCCGTTTCCACGGCGGTTGGTTTCATTCCGAAGCGGGGCATCTAAATGCACTCGGATATGCACGTGGATTGGCACGCGCCGTGATCTCGGAAGGCGGTGCGGTCCATACGCATTCGGCTGTTACAAAGGTCGAGCGCGCGGCTGGAGGATGGGAGGTTAAAACGGCCGAAGGCAGCGTGATTGCACACAAGGTCATCTTCGGTACCGGCGCCTATACGGTCGGTGGCTGGCCAGGATTGGAAAACACGTTCAAGATTCAACGTGTGTTCGTGGCCGCGACACAGCCACTGAGTGACGTTGCACGTAAAACCATCTTGCCGCAGAACACGACAATCCACGATGGGCGCGGCGACATCTTCGTCTATAAATACAACGCTGAAGGGCGCATCGTGGCATCGATGTTCCCCATGGGCCGGCGGGGCAAGGATCTGGCGTATACCAAGCAGGTCATGACTGATCGGCTCCAGTGGCTTCATCCGCAAATCGATCGAGACATCCACTGGGACTATTTCTGGTTTGGCGAACTCGATATGCAATATCGTACAGTTCCACGTCTTTACGATTTGGCTCCGGGTGTCGTCGCGCTAACTGGACTGTCCGGGCGCGGCGTTCCTACAGGCAGCATGTTAGGCGGCATCTTATCGGAATGGGCTCTGGGCGTGCCTGACAGGGATTTGGCGCTGAAGCTCGAGCCGCTGACGGCGGCGCCGTTTTACATGAATTTTGGACCGCAACTGACGCTACGCTATTACCGCGTCCGGGATTGGCTCACCGCGAAGCGGGATCGCGCCGCACTGCCTCCGCACGCCTGAGGTCGGGAGCATCGCCAGTCGGGCGAGCTAATTGTCAACAATTTACAACTATTGTTGACAATTTACATTCTACATCCTAGTTTTCTGATGGCACAATATCTGGCCAACTTTGCATCTCATCAGGAGACAAGACGCGTGAATTTATCTTCCGACATCACGGCCCAGGCCATACGTTTTATCGAACGCACGACCTATGAGGACCTGCCGGAAGAAGCGCTCGTCGTCGGTCGCCGCTGCATGGTTGACACCGTCGGCCTTTATCTCGCCGGCAGTCGAGAAGCGTCGGTGCGCATTCTTGTCGAAGACGCCCTTGCTCAGGGAGGGCGCGAGGATGCGCCTTTGCCGGGAAACGGATCGGCGCGTGTGCCCGCATCGCTGGCCGCTCGCGTTTGGGGAACTGCCGGGCATGCGCACGATTGGGACGATACACAGGTCTCCCATGATCCGGCTCATATTTATGGTCTGCTGACCCACCCCTCCGTTCCACCCCTTACTGCCGCTATGATCATTGCCAGTGAAAAAGGCAATGTGGATGGCCGGGACCTCATGCTCGCGTTCCAGCTCGGATTTGAAGTCGAGTGCAAGATTGCCGAGTGGATGAAGCCGCGTCACTATCGCCGCGGACACCATACGAGCGGCACGGTCGGAACCTTCGGTGCAGCTGTCGCTGCTGCCAAGCTTTTGGGATTGACAGGAGACAAGCTCGCTCATGCACTTGGATTGGCAGCAAGTTTTGCCGCGGGCATCCGGGTGAATTTCGGCACCATGACCAAGCCGCTCCATGTCGGGCGTGCCTGCGAAAACGGTGTCACTGCGGCGCGTCTCGCTGCCGCTGGTTTCGAAGCGGATCCGGCCGCACTCGACGGCCCATGGGGCTTCTTTTCCGTCATGGGCGAGGGCTTTGATCAGGAAAAAACCGTGGCCGGTTTCGGTGCTCCTTTGACCATTGTCGAGCCCGGCGTCAGCATCAAGCCATACCCGTCGGGTATTCTCACGCATCAATCGATGGACGCGATGCTGAAGCTGGTCCTGGATCACGATCTGAAACCGCAAGAGGTCGAACGCGTCCGCTTTTTTGCCGGCAAAAATATCATCGAGCCTATTCGCTATCCCATAGCGCAAAATCATCTCCAGGCCAAATTCTCGATGCCCGCCTTGCTCGCGATGATCGTGTTGTGCCGTCGCGCCAGTCACCATGAATTCGAGGACGCGTTTGTTGCCGGAGATGCAATGCAGGATCTGCAAGCTCGCACGGATGTCATCAACGATCTTGAGATCGATGCGCTCGGCTATGACAAGATCCGCTCGCGTATCGAGGTGATCACCAAAGACGGGCGTAGCTTGGTACAATGGGCCGATGAGCGTTACCGCGGCGGGCCTTCCAATCCGATCAGCGACGCTGGACTTCAGGATAAGTTTCGCATGTGCGCGGAGGGCGTCATTGACACCTCTTGCCAGGATGAACTGCTGGCACTGGTGCAGAGTGTCGATAAAGGTGCTGATGTCGGAAGACTTGTTACACTCATCAGCGGCGAACGGGAACGCGTTACCGAATGACTTGAAGAGAGGGAAGCCGTTCTGAAGAAACGGTACTTGAAAGGGAGAGAGACAATGAATTTCATGAAATCGATCGGCGTGGCGGTGCTCGGCCTTGCCACTGCCGCTATCTTATCCAGCGCAGCGGCCAAGGCCGATCCGCTGCCTTATCCCAATAAAGTTGTGACGCTGGTGACCCATTCAAGTCCTGGCGGCGGCAGTGACGTTTTCCTGCGCGAGATGACGAAATACCTGGGCAAGTATATCGGCGCCACCTTTATTGTGGAAAATGTCCAGGGCGGCAGTGGGGCGAAGGCCATGGCACGGGTTGCGACAGCGCCAGCCGATGGGAGCGTGTTCTACGCGACGACACCGACTTACATTTATACTTCGCTGATGAGCAAGCCGCAGAATACATACAAGGACATGGATCCGCTGGTGAATATCTTCGCCGATAGTGAGGTGATTTACACACGGACCGATGGGCCTTTCAAATCGCTGAAAGACGTCATCGACCACGCGAAGAAGGAGCGCGGGCGCTGGGGCGCCGCCAATCCCGCATCGCTCGAACGTCAGGCGGCGGAGCAACTCAAGAAGGCAGCAGGCGTCACGCCAGCAATCGTTACCCACGAGGGTGGTGGCGATATGATGCTGAATGTTCTCAACGGCACACTCGACATTGGCATTGGTGAAATCCAGGAATTGCGTTCGCAGCTCGATGCCGGCAAGATCACTTTGCTTGCCACCTTCAATCCTGAACGCATTGCCGAGAAGCCGGATGTGCCGACTGTGAAGGAGTCGGGTTTTGACGTTAGCCTTGTGAAGTTTCGTGGCCTCGCCGGGCCTAAAGGTATTCCGGAATCCACGAATGCCATATGGGACGAAGCCATCAAAAAACTGCTCGAGGACCCGGATTACAAGAAAGCCTACACTGCTGAAGTTCTGGTGCCCCAGTTCATCGCTCACAAGGACTATCCGGCTTTCATCGACAATTTCGGATCGACAACGGAAGCGTTTCTGAAGTCGACCGGCGCCATCAAATAGCAACGCCAGGGGATCGGCCGCATGGGCCGGTCCCTGTAGCGTATGAGGGCCACCCTATGAACAAAGATTTTATCAGCGGCGTTGTTCTTCTTGCCGTCTCCGGGACGTATTATACCTGGTCCAGTGAAATAGCCGACAGCACCTTGTCCGATGAAGTGGGTGCCACCGGCTTGCCGCATGTGCTGTCCGTTATCCTTGCCATTCTTGCTGTCCTTTTGATGGCACGGGCCATGCTCGCCAGACGGGTTCGAACGGCGGCAGCAGCAGACGCCGACGACGAGGGCGACGCCGGTTTGCCGCGTGCGATCGGGTTTCTGCTTCTGGGCGCAGTTTACGTTTTTGTCCTTCCGTTTATCGGCTACGTCGCGGGCACTGCCCTGTTGATTGGCGCGGTCGCACTGTATGAGGGCGCCCCGCGTAACTGGGTGGTGGTGACAGCGGCGGTTGGCGGTGCGGTGTTCTACTGGGCGATTTTCGTAAAACTGCTCGGCGTCCATCAGCCGGTAGGCTCGTTTTTTCAAGGGATGTTCTGATGACCACACTCTGGGACATCATCCACCTGTTGACCGAGACGCCACTCTTCTTCGTTGCCATTGGCGGGCTCACCTGGGGCATTCTTGGTGGTGCTTTGCCGGGCATATCCGCGTCCATCACCATGGCACTCGTTTTGCCCTTCACCTACACGATGGACCCGGCCCAAGCGATTGCGCTGTTGGCCTGCGTCTATATCGGTGCTGAATATGGCGGGTCGATCCCGGCCATTCTCATAAGAACGCCCGGCACCAACTCTTCGGCCGCCACGGTGATCGACGGCTATGAAATGAATCGCCAGGGACGTGCCGGAGAGGCACTCGGCATTTCGCTGATGTCCGGCGTCGTTGGAAGTCTCTTTGGACTGGCGATGCTGATTTTGCTGACCGAGCCCTTGTCCTGGCTGGCGCTGGCGTTCACGCCGCCATCCTATTTCGGTCTCGGCATCCTCGGCCTCAGCGTGATCGCCTCCATGAGCGGAGGGTCATTGATCAAGGGCCTTGCCGCCGCGACCGTCGGATTGATGATCGCGACGGTCGGCACGGACCCGATATCCGGGGTTACCCGCTTCACCTTCGATATTCCCGATCTTCTTGGCGGCATCGAACCGGTACTCGTCATGGTTGGTCTGTTCGCACTTACCGAGCTCATGAGCCAATCCGGCTCGTCGACCGTCCTGCAATTGAACGAGACGATCAGGATCAAGCTGCCAAGCTGGTCGATGATGAACAAGCTCAAGCGCTCGCAGACTATCGGTTGCATTCTTGGATTGTTCGAAGGATTGACCCCGGGAGGCGGGGGATCCATCGCCGCGTTCATGTCCTACAACGAAGCCAAGCGCTGGTCGAAAACACCACAGCTATTCGGCAAAGGCTCGGAGGAAGGCGTCGCAGCGCCGGAAGCTGCCAATAACACGGTGGCAAGTACAGCCCTAATCCCGCTGCTCAGCTTCGGTATCCCAAGCTCCAATTCTACAGCCGTCCTGCTTGGCGGCTTGCTGATGCACGGGCTGATCCCTGGCCCCCGCCTGTTCGAGCAGAGCGCGCAGGTCATCGACAGTATCTATGTCGGCTCGTTCATCGCTATCATCGCGCAGATCGGCGTCGGAATGATTATCCTGCCCGCCTGCATCTGGCTTGTTAACAGACCACGGGCTTACCGCGCCGGATTTATCTTTGCTCTAATCCTGTCAGGCATCTTCACCCTGAACAACAGTCTGTTCGATCTCGGCATTGCACTTGCACTCGGCCTGGTTGGCTATCTTATGAGGATCGCCGGCTTCCCCGTGCTGCCGATGATCCTCGGTGTCGTGCTCGGCCATATGGTGGAATCGAGCTATCGCCGGTCGCTCGTCCTGTCAGGCGGCGATCACATGATATTCCTTCAGGATCCGATCGCCGTTTGCCTGCTGTTGATCGCTCTCATCTTCGTCGTCTTTTCGCTTAGCCGCGAATTCCGCGACGCCCGCAAGACCAAAATCGAGGAAGCGCATTCATGAACCATTCCGTCCCGACATCGACGCCTGTGGCGGTCAAACTGGCGGCCTTTGCCGAGGAGGCCGCGCCACCATCTGCAGTCGCTGATGTCTGCCGCCGCCTGGTATTCGATATTATCGGTCTTTCCATTGCTGCAAGACACACGGACTACGTCCGCGCCGCGGTCGCCAGTGCAGTGGATGAAGGGTCGTGCACCGCCTATGGTCACGATCGCGGTCTTGGGCTTTACGATGCCGCGCTGGTCAATGGCACAGCCGCCCACGGCGAGGACTATGACGACACTTTTGAGGGAGGACCCATTCACGCCGGCGCGGTAATTGTCTCGGCTGTTCTGGCGATGGCCGAAAAGCGCGGTCTCGATGGCAAGGCAGTGATGCGCGGCATTGCCGTCGGTTCCGAATTGATGTGCCGGATGAGCCTTGTTGCACCGCAGGCGACCCACAAGGCCGGCTTCCATCCGACCGCGATATTTGGTGCTCCCGCCGCCGCCGCCGCAGTTGGTGCGGCACTCGGTCTCGACGCCGCAACGATCGGCAGGGCACTCGGCATTTCCGGAAGTCTCGCGTCCGGCATCATCGAATATCTCGCCGATGGCAGCTCAACCAAGCGTCTGCATGCCGGGGCTGCGGCGCAGGCGGGGCTGCGGGCCGCTCTTCTTGCAGAAGGCGGGTTTACAGGACCGATTACCGTGTTCGACGGTTCGCATGGGTTCTACAAGGCCTTTGCTCCATCGAAGACGCCGGATTTCGCACCGTTGCTCGATGGACTTGGCAAAACCTGGATCCTGGAAACGCTGGCTTTTAAGCCCTACGCGTGCGGAACAATGACACAGCCGTTTATCGATTGTGCGAAAAAGCTGGCAGCCGCGGGTGTGCTACCGGCGGACATTGTTTCTATCACTTGCAAGGTAGGCGAGGGCACCGTTCATCGTCTGTGGGAACCACTCCCTGAAAAGCACCGGCCGCCCAACGGCTATGCCGGAAAATTCTCCACTCCCTTCTGCATGGCTGTCGGTTTCCTCGACGGTGAGGCGGGTCTCGGGCAGTTTACCGATGAACGTGTCAAGGACCCGGAGGTGCGGGCCCTTGCCGCCAAGATCTCCTACGAAATCGATCCGAACGATCCTTATCCCAAAAACTTCACCGGCCACCTCAAGGCAACCCTGAAGGACGGAACCGTGCACGAATTCAATCAGGCCTACATGCGGGGCGGCGCACATGAACCATTGCCGGATGCCGAACTGGCTTCCAAGTTCGAGGCCAATCTGCGTTTCGGCGGCTTTGACAGCGGCAAGATCGCAGCATTGCGTGACACCCTCAATCAGATAGCAGAGGGCCGCAAAGTGGATTTGAGGGCGGCGCGGGCATGAGCAAGGACAATCGGGAGCTCAATGGCCGCGTCGCACTGGTAACGGGTGCATCGCGCAATATCGGACGCGCGATCGCCCTTGCACTAGCCGAAGCTGGCGCTTCGATCGCCATCGTTGCAAGGTCGGACGAGGCGGCGGCTGAATCCGTAGCACGCGAAGTCGAAGCACACGGCGGCCGGGCAATTGTGCTTCTCGGCGACGTGGCACAAGAGACCGACGCGGATCGGCTGGTCGGCAAGACTGTGGAAATTCTCGGCGGTCTCGATCTGCTCGTCAACAACGCGGCCATCCGGAGGGAAGCTCCAGTCGAGAAGCTGACTTTCGCCGATTGGCGCGAGGTCATGGGTGTGACCCTGGACGGAGCGTTCCTGATGAGCCGCGCTGCGATCCCTCACCTGATCGCAGGCGAGGGGGGAGCAATCGTCAATATCGGTGGTCTGACCGCCTATACCGGAGCGATGAACCGCGCCCACGTCATTTCAGCCAAGGCCGGGCTCGATGGGTTCACCAAGGCCTTGGCGCATGAGCTTGGTCCGCGGGGCGTTACTGTGAACCTGGTCTCGCCCGGAATGATTGATACCAATCGCGCCCATACCTCATCCGGAGGCGAGCCGGCTCACCATAATACGACGCGTACACTGGTCGGCCGGCGCGGCACGCCTGAAGAAGTTGCGGCCGCGGTGCTCTATCTTGCCGGCCCGGCAGGGCGCTTCATAACGGGACAAACAATGCATGTGAACGGTGGGGCTTTCCTGCCCTGAAGCAGGGTGCGGAGTGGTCACGACAATATGTGCTGAACACGTGAAATTGCCGGTTGACTAACGCCAGCAGGAGACCCAAGACGGGATCAGCGCGTATCAAGTTAGAGTCGTTCAGACAAAGCAACGGACACAGCCCTTGACTTCTCCAGTCCCTGCCTCTCCGCTAGAAACACCACGCCTTCGTTCTCTCTTTCTACTCTGCTTCAAGATCGGTGTCTTGAGTTTCGGCGGAGGCCTCAGCGGTTGGCTCTACAGGGAGTTCGTCCTGAGCAAGCGCTGGATCGACGAAGAGGATTTCTCGAGCAGTCTGGCGATTTCGCAAATGCTCCCTGGTGCGAATGTGGTCAATCTGGTCATCTGCATGGGGGAACAATTGCGCGGACCTGTGGGCGCATTGACCTGCGTTCTTGGCTTTCTTGTCGGTCCGTTCTTTGCGGTCGTCGGTCTTTGCCAGTTGTTCGATGCCCTTGCCGGCTATCCCCTGCTGCCGGTGATTTCGGACGGCGTCGCCTTCGCTGCAATGGGCCTCTTGATCATCATGTGTGTTCACGGCGTGCGCAGGGCGATGCGATTTCCTCCGTCCATTGTTACCATTGCGGTGACGGCGGTACTTGTCGGAATTTTCCGCTTTCCCCTCATTCCGGTTGCCTGCGTCATCGCCCCGATCAGCGTCGCTCTGGCCTGGCGGAGAATCTGAAGTGCGTTTCGACATCCTCGTTGCAATCGCGCTGGTGTTCATCCCATTTTCGCTCACCTCGATCGGCGGCGGCGCAGCGATTGTTGCGGGTATCCAGCACGAAACGGTCACTGTTCATGCCTGGGTGAATTCTCGCGAATTTCTCGATCTGTTCGCCGTGTCGCGCGCCGCCCCCGGACCTGGAATGATGCTTGCGACCGTGATTGGCTGGAAGGTCGCTGGCTGGCTCGGCGCTTTCGTGGCGACGCTCGCTCTGTTCGTTCCGTCATCGCTACTATGCTACTCAGTCTTCAAGTTGACAAACCATCATCGCGACAAGAAATGGCATCGCGCTATGCGGGAGGGTTTGGCGCCCGTCGGTATCGGCTTGATCATCGCTGGCGTCTTGTCTTTGTTCAGGCTCGCCGATGGAGGGGTCACAGCCTTAGTAATCGCTGGCCTTTCAGGCGTAATCCTGTACTTCGCGCCAAGATTTCCGGTCTTGGGCGTACTGGCACTTGGCGGTCTCGCCGCTATGTTGGCATCGACATTGGGTACCTGGATTTCAAGCCCGTAGCGCGCTGAGCCGTTTGAACTGAACCAGCCTGCTGGCAAGTTTTATTGCGTTTTCAAACGCCCCGATATCAGCCACGCCTTTGCCGACGATATCAAATGCCGTCCCGTGTGCCGGAGTTGTAAAGACGGTATCGAGGCCGGCGGTCACCGTCACGCCTCTATTGAATCCGCGCATCTTTGTCGCGATCTGGCCCTGGTCATGGTACATGGAAAGTACACCGTCATAATCTCCGGCGAAAGCCTTGAGATAGACCGTGTCGGACGGGAAAGGACCCTCGCAATTGATGCCCTTCGCCGCCATCGCTTGGACAGCAGGGCGAATGATTTCGATTTCTTCGCTTCCGAACAAGCCGCCCTCTCCGCCGTGCGGATTGAGTGCTGCGACGGCAAGCCGTGGAGACTCGATCCCGGCCTTTTTCATCATTGTCGTCGCCAGAACAATTGCATCTTCGATTGCTGGGCGGTTGATCTGCTCGACGGCGTGCCTAAGCGAAACGTGCGATGTGACGCGCGACATCCACTGATTGTCGAGTACATTCATCTCGCTGAAATAGCCCTTGTGACCGAGCAGATGGGCGAACATCTTGTGCTCGTCGGGAAATTTCCATCCGCCATCATACATGGCGCGTTTGTTGAGCGGTGCGAAGGAAACGGCGTCGACTTCTCCAGCCTTGGCGAAATCGATTGCCCGTGACAATGTTT
Organism: Phyllobacterium sp. 1468; assembly: GCF_031455525.1. Taxonomy (NCBI): domain Bacteria; kingdom Pseudomonadati; phylum Pseudomonadota; class Alphaproteobacteria; order Hyphomicrobiales; family Phyllobacteriaceae; genus Phyllobacterium; species Phyllobacterium sp. 1468. Next base: position 190,455 of record NZ_JAVDSX010000006.1, read on the forward strand.
CACCGGTTACGCGACCGGATTCCGCGCTGCCGACCCCGGGTGCATAAAGTGCGGGATCGGTGTTGGCGAGGTCGATGAGCGGCACGGTGTCGTCTGACCAATCGATCGTGGCGGGCGACGTATAACGCTTATAGGAAAATGATGCCCTTGCCTGGCGCATCCCGAGATCGATGACCCGTGCATCGCCAACAACGACGATGCGGGCGGTGCTCGACATCCGCCGGTCGTGCAGAATTCGCGCGGTCTGTTCCGGACCAATTCCCGTGCAATCGCCGGGTGTCAGGGCAATGATTGGCAGTTCTTTACTCATGACGCCCTCGACGAATTCGCATTGGACGACGAAAGCGCGTCGGCGATCGCACTTCCGCAGGAAATTGTATTTGCTGTGCCGCCGAGATCGCCGGTCCGTGAAGCGGGATTGGCGAGCACCGCCTCGATTGCATGAATAATAGCTGCCGCCGCTTGCGGGTGACCGAGATGCTCGAGCATCATGGCTCCCGCCCAGATTTGCCCGATCGGGTTGGCGATGCCCTTGCCGGCGATATCCGGCGCCGAACCATGTACCGGCTCGAACAGCGACGGAAAATTGAGCTCCGGGTTTATGTTGCCCGAAGGCGCGATCCCGATGGTTCCCGTGCAGGCAGGGCCGAGGTCCGAGAGGATATCGCCGAAAAGGTTGGATGCGACAACGACATCGAAACGATCGGGGTTGAGCACGAAGTGCGCGCAAAGAATATCGATGTGATACTTGTCCCAGCGCACGTCGGCGTAGGACTTTGCGATCTCTTCCACCCTCTCATCCCAATAGGGCATGGTGATCGAGATACCGTTGGATTTGGTCGCTGACGTCAGGTGTTTCTTGCCTCGACTCTGGGCAAGCTCAAAAGCGAAACGGAGGATGCGGTCGACGCCGATGCGGCTCATCACCGTCTCCTGTATGACGATCTCCCGCTCGGTTCCAGGATACATCTTGCCGCCGATTGAAGAATATTCACCCTCGGTGTTCTCGCGAACAACGAAGAAGTCGATATCTCCGGGCTTGCGGCCGGCCAAGGGTGACGGCACTCCTGGCATCAGCCGTACGGGGCGCAGGTTCACATATTGGTCGAACTCGCGCCGGAACTGCAGGAGCGAGCCCCATAGGGAAATATGATCCGGAACGGTCTCCGGCCAGCCGACGGCGCCGAAGAAGATCGCGTCATGGCCGCCGATCTGCGCTTTCCAATCCTCTGGCATCATGCGACCGTGCTCGGCGTAGTAATCGCACGATGCAAAGTCGAAGGTGTCGAACTTCAAATCGAGATCGAATTGGTCCGCGGCCGTTTTGAGGACGCGCAATCCTTCCGGGACGACCTCTTTTCCGATGCCGTCGCCGGCAATCACCGCAATCTTGAGACTGTTGGCTGGCATCTTGTTTCCTTCCTATTCGTTGTCGCCGAGAATTGCCGCACAGATCGCGTCGGTGACCATATCTGTGGTGGCATTGCCGCGAAGGTCCGGCGTGTGAAGTGCCGGATCAGCGGTGACCCGTTCGATGGCTCGCATGAGCCGTGCTGCGGCAGCGGGTTCTCCGAGGTGTTCCAGCATCATGACCGCCGACCAGAATGTCCCGACCGGGTTCGCGATGCCCTTGCCGGTGATGTCGAAGGCAGAACCGTGGATGGGTTCGAACATCGAAGGAAAGCGTCCCTCGGGATTAAGGTTTGCGGTCGGTGCGATGCCGATCGATCCGGCGAGGGCGGCGGCGAGGTCAGAGAGAATATCGGCATGAAGATTTGTGGCGACGATCGTATCGAGCGATCGGGGGTTGAGCGTCATGCGTACGGTCATCGCGTCGACCAGCATCTTGTCCCAGGTAACATCGGGAAAACCGCTTGCAACCTCGCGGGCGATCTCATCCCACAATACCATGCCATGGCGCTGAGCATTCGACTTGGTGACGACGGTCAGGAGCTTGCGCGGCCGCGATTGCGCCAGCTGGAAAGCAAAGCGCATGATGCGGGACACGCCGGCGCGCGTGAAGATAGAGACTTCCGTCGCCACTTCTTCAGGCAACCCCCGGTGCGACCGGCCACCCTGGCCGGCGTATTCCCCTTCCGAATTCTCGCGGACGATTACCCAATCGAGATCCTCGGCGGTAACGCCCCGCAAGGGGCTTTCGATACCCGGCAGGATGCGAGTCGGGCGTACATTGGCGTACTGGTCGAAAGGCTGGCAAATGGCAAGGCGCAGGCCCCATAGCGTCAAGTGATCAGGAACGTCCGGTGCACCCACTGCACCGAAATAGATAGCGTCGAAGGCTTTCAACTCATCGATGCCGCGCTCGGGCATCAGGACGCCATTCGCTTTATAGAAATCCGATCCCCAAGGAAAATTCTCGACGTCGACAGTGAAATTGCCATCGCGGGTTGCGCAGGCTTCAAGGACACGAAGCCCGGCCGCAACAACCTCCTTGCCAATACCGTCGCCCGGAATGGCTGCGATCTTGTGTGTCTTCATTGAATTGACTCCTTGGCGGGGCATTTTTGGCAATTCCGTTTTCATTTACTCGGATGGCGATTTTTTTCGTGATTGTCAATTATAAATTGTTGACAATTTACAGAAATGGGCATGACGTGGTCTCCAGGAGATCATGCAGGATTGATAGCAAGCGAGAAGGAGAAATGCGATGTCGCTAATCGAGCCGATGTCCAAGGTGCCCCCGTTCTTTGAAGAAAAGGGAAAGCTGATGCACGGTTTTCGCTATGAGCGGATACGAACTGCGGGCGCGGAGATCAATGTTGCGATCGGTGGTGAAGGGCCGCCGCTTCTGCTGTTGCACGGCAATCCGCTGACCCATGTCAGCTGGCATAGGATCGCGCCCGCGCTCGCCAAAAGTTTTACCGTTGTTGCCCCTGACCTTCGCGGCTATGGCGACAGTTCGAAGCCTGATGGCAAGGACGATCATTCGGCCTATTCATTCCGTGCCATGGCGGAGGACAACGCAGAAGTCATGTCGCACTTCGGCTTCGAGAAGTTTCAGGTCGCCGGACATGATCGCGGTGCGCGCGCTGCTTTCCGTATGGCGCTCGATTTTCCCGATCGCGTCGAGCGGCTGGCTTCGCTTGATATTGTGCCGACATATCATGCCCTTACCAACGTTACTCTTGGCTGGGGTCTCGAGGCCTATCATTGGTTTTTCATGGCACAGAAGGCGCCATTCCCTGAAAAGCTGCTGACAGCCGACCTCGACTACTACATCGACTATAAACTAAACAAGAAGGGTGTCGGCCTTGAGATATTCAGCCCGGAAGCGATGGCTGAATACAAGCGCTGTACCACGCCTGAGCAGATCCATGCCGTGTGTGAAGACTACCGGGCGACCGTCAGTGTCGATCTGGCGATGGATACGGCAGACTTCGGCAAGCGCAAGATCGACTGTCCGGTGCTGGTTCTGTGGGGTTCCAACAGCCATTGCGGGCGTCATTTCGCTCCGCTCGAGGCATGGCGGCCCTGGGCTCCCGACATGCGAGGCTGGGCGATGCCAACCGGCCATTATCCGGCTGAACAACGTCCCGATCTGGTCTATGACGCGTTCTGGAAATTCTTCAGCGGCCAGGAGCCGGAAGAGATCACGGCTTAGTCCAAGGGCGGCGCCGTAGGCCGCACAATGGCGCTGTTACCCTCCCCATTATGGGGAGGGAAGCTGCGAAACAGCAGGGAGGGTCTTGGGCGAACTTGGCGAACTGCCAATTCCATCAGATTTAACCGTTCACGACCTAACCCAGCGCCGCGATAATTCCTTTTGTCATTCCGGCCGTGTCGGCGGTCCCCTTGATATCGCGGGTACGCGTAGCGGGATCGCCGAGTGCCGTAGCGATTGCTTTCTCCATGATGGACGCTGCCTCCACGGCCTGAGCTATCTTCCGGCTATGGCCCAGCCACTCGATCATCATCCGTGCGGATTCAATCATGGCGAATGGATTGGCTATGCCCTTGCCGGCGATATCGGGAGCGGAGCCGTGTGTGGCCTGCGCCATCGCCAGGTTGCCCTCACCGATACACAGGCCAGGTGCCATACCCAGACCGCCGACGAGCCCAGCCGCTTCGTCCGTCAATATGTCGCCGAACATGTTGGTGGTAACGATGACGTCGAAACTCTGCGGATCCCGAATGAGGCGCATCGCCATGGTGTCGACGATGACCTCGTCGACAGTCACCTCGGGAAATTCCTTGGCGACCCGGTGGCATTCTTCAACAAACATGCCGCAACCAAGCTTGAACACGGTGTTTTTGTGGACAAGCGTCAGTCGTTTTTTACGTTGCTGCGCGATTTCGAATGCGGCCCGTGCCACACGCGATGAGCCGACGCGTGTAATGACGCGAACCGAGATCGTCACATCTTCCGTCGGCCGGAATTCGCCAGAGCCGGCAACCACGTTGCGGTCGGGCTGGAAACCCTCATTGTTCTCGCGCACGATGACGAGATCGATGCCCTCGTGAATGGCGCCAAGTCCAGGGAACGATTTTGTGGGACGGACATTGGCGAAGAGGTTGAAACCTTTGCGCATGATGGGATGCGGATTAATTGCACCGGGTACCTTTGGATAAGCCTGATGTCCGATTGGACCGAGAATGAAGCCATCCATCTTCGAAAGCGTTTCCATCGTCCCTTCGGGAAAAGTCGAGCCGTGTGTGTCAAGCGCCGACCGACCGATCGGCATCGGCCGCCAATCGATTTGCAGACCCGTCTTGGCGGCCGCTGCGCGCGTCACTGCTACGGCTGCCGGCACGATTTCATGGCCGATGTCATCGCCGTTTAGAATGCCGATCACGAGATGGCTTGTCATGGAATGATCCTTTCAATCAGAGGATGCGTCGAGGCGACGCGAAAAGGTTTCAAATATCCGAAAAGTGAAGAGGATCGTCGTCATCACCACAGCAATCCGGGTGATCTGGAATGCGGTGACGGTCGTCGCATCGAGATGCATCCCCGTAGCGGTGAGGGCCATTTCAGTCACGCCGGCCGGCGCTACGGCCAGTAAGCTGGTGACGAACGAAAGGCCCGTCGCCGCCGAAAGCGCCAAGGCTATTGCCATGGCAACAGCGAGCAGGAACGCCGTGGTGACAAGAGCCGAAGTTGTCACACGCCACAGCCTGCCGAGGAGCGATCGTCTGAAGCGGCAGCCGAGCCAAACGCCGATGACGACCTGTGCGATCGTAAGCACAGTCGACGGAACCGCGAACGGCCCAAAGCCGAAGCCGGAAACGAGGGCGCCTATCGCAGCCGGGACAAGCAGCCAGGTATTGGGCAACTTCAATCTTCGCACGAGAAATGCAGCGGCAGCGCCCACGGCGAACAGGCCAACCAGCGGGATCGCTTCGCCACGAAAAGGGATCGGCGTCAGATGAATACCGCCATCCTCGCCAAATATAGCTACCAGGAACGGAACGATCGTTACGATCGAAGTAACGCGGATCAAATGGACCACAGCGACAGTATCACTGTCCGCGTTCTTCTGATGGGCGACCACGGCCATTTCCGCAAGCCCGGCAGCGGCGGTGGCGAAGAAGGCGGTCTTGCGATCGGTGCCGGCAAGCTTTTGCAGTATCAACGCGGCAATCATCGTTGCAATGATCATCAAGATCGTAGCAAGCAGCATGAACGGCAGCAGCTTGACGATGGTAATGATCACGACCGGAACAAAGCGCAAGCCGATAGCCAGGCCCACGGCCACCTGGCCAAGCTCCCGGCCGTAGGGCAATGCAGCAAGTGGCGCACCCATGATGGAGGCGCTGCCACAAGCCAGAAGCGGCCCGAGGAGATACGGTAGCGGCATAGAGATGCCTTGAGCAGCGACCGCCCCCGCGAGGCCGATCAGCAATGCCAGACCCATTCTCGCGAGAGTGCGGTCGAAGACACGCGGACCGCCACCCAATGTTCCCGAGTCTGGCATGATGGATTTCGTCAGGCGACGGAGATAAGACGCGCTGACAGATCGTCCAGAGTACTAAGGGTTTCCAGCCCGCGCACCAGTTCGACTATCTCATTCGCCTTGCTGCGGGACATCCCCGCAAACTCGGCGTTTTCCCGGAACTTGTTTGCGACCTCGTCATAGCTCATCGGGAATGCCGGACTGCCCTTGCCAAAATCGGCGCGCCCGGAAATCTTGCGGCCATCCTTGAGCTCGATATCGATCAGCGTTGTCATAAGGTGATAGCCTGCTGCTTCGGCCTCATCGTCTATAACGAAATCGACCTTCTCGATCATGGCCTTGACATCCTCGCGTTCGACCGCAGCGTCTGTGAACTCATTAAGGCCGGCACGGCCTTCGAGCAGTAGGATCGCCATGCAGAATTCCATGGAGAATTTCGCCTGCAGTTCATCCTTGGGACGGTGATGGATCAAGGCATTCGGCATGTTGGAATTGGTGCCGACGCGGACATGCTTCACGTCCTCGGCGCGAATGCCATGCTCTTTGATCAAGCGCAGCATTTCAGTCATTCCGGGATGGGTGAGGGAGCCCGACGGATGCGGCTTGATGGAGATGCCAGGATTGGCGAAAGTCCAAGGCGCGCCCAGCTTGTCGAAAATGGCGCTCTGATCGTAGCCGCCGCCTGCTGCGGCAAAGAACCCGCGCGGTGCCTCAAGTATCCGAGGCGTGGCGGTCCAGCCGTAGGACGCGAACTGTGCAGCCGCAACGCCGCTCTCCGAGGATCGCCCTGCGTGAAATGGCTTTGTCATCGTACCGAAATTCTCGCGCAAACCCGCGGACTGGCTGCCGGCAATCGATAGCGCACGCTGCGTGGTTGTGACGTCGAAGCCCATCAGTCTGGCGCTTGCAGCTGCTGCGGCGAAAGTTCCGCACGTAGCCGTCGCGTGAAAACCTGTCTGGTAGTGACGGGGCGCGATTGCCTCTGCGATCTTGCACTCGACCTCGACGCCGAGGTGATATGCCAGCATGAAGTCCTTGCCGGAAGATTTGACAAGCTCGCCGATCGCAAAGGCAGCTGGCAAGGCAGGTGCCGTCGGATGTGTGAGCAAGCCGTAGACCCGATCTTTGGCGACGGCCAATTGTGTGTCGTCATAGTCATCCGCGTGGATGCCGACGCCGTTGGCAAATGCGGCGAACCGAGGCGCTACCTTGCGGCCGCCGCCGATGACGGTCGCGGCGCCATCCGCAAGCCCGAGATCTCCGAGATGCTGGCGAACAAGTTCGCCGCTTTTGGCAACCGAACCGGACAGGGCAAGACCGAAGCCGTCGAGTATTGATTTCTTGCCGAGTTCGATAACCTCATCCGACAAATCAGCGTATGCTGTTTCGACCACGAATTCGGCCACGTATTTCGTCAACTCGATGTCGACTGCCTTGTTCTGATTCATCCCAAATCCTCTTATTTCACGTCTGTCTTGAGTAAATTCTCAAATCGACTGTGCTGGGAGGATTGTTAATTGTCAACAGTTTTGTGTTTGCAAAATCTTGGTAGTCGGATCGAGCTTCAGGTTTCGTCGCGGGATTTCTCGTCGCTCGCTTTGCGCGATTGTTTCTCAACCTGTTCAACCGGCCCTGGCTGTCCAGCTTGACGGGTACGTACGATGCCATTGAGAATATGGGTGCGCGCAGCGATGAGACTGCGAACGGGGTCGCGCGCTTCCAGCGCATCGACAATGGCACGATGTTCCTCGTTGGAGATGTGGAGCACGTCGTGGCTGGAAAGGGCGCGATAGCGCTGGATATGCAATTCGCGCACAAAGCTCTGGTAGATGAGTTCGAGGCGATTGTTACCGGCCATATGTGTGATTTGCTTATGGAACTCGAGATTGACCGGGTAGTAGATGTGTACGTCACCGAGTTCGACAATTTCATCCATGCGCTGCAATAGCGCTCGAAGGATGGCGATCTCGGCGTCGGTCACGCGCTCGGCCAGCATCATGGCCATGCATCCGAAGACGCCGGCCCGGGCTTCCGACAGGTCCTGGGCTTCGTCATTGGTAAGCGCCCGTATAAAGAAGCCGCGGTTGGGGATGATCTCGATAAGGCCCATGGCAGCCAACGCGCTGCAGGCTTCGCGGATAGGTCCGCGGCTCACACCGAGGCGCTGGGAAAGACCGTTTTCGTTCACCCGCTCATTGGGCTTGAGCTCGCCATCGATGATCATCCGCTCGATCTCGGCCTGTACAACATTGGCGAGCGAACGGGTGCGAAGGAAATCAATCGCGGATAGATTTTGCGGGGCGTTCGTTATCTCTGACATGCGCAAGCCATTGTGAAGGTTCCAGTACAAGCGGGAGCAAGAACCTTGCGGATTGCTCCTCCAGCCTCGTTTAGCAGCAATTCCAGCGATTGGCGACCCTGCGAGAGGCAGGGCAGCAATGCTAGCCTCGCGTATTCATTTGCGAACCACCAAGTACCGGAACCCGGTTGGCGACAAACACCACGGCAAAAGAAGCGGCAAGAAGAATGATGCCGAGAACACAGATCGCCCCGAGATCGCCGCTCTCGTTAAGATCGTAGATGATGACCGACACGAGCTTGGTATTGGCGGTCGTCAGCAGGATCGTTGCGGAGAGTTCGCGAATTGTGCCGACGAAAACGAAGCACCAGGCCGCGACGACGCTCGTCCGCAGCAACGGCGCTGTGATATCCCAAAGGGTTCTCAACCGTGAAGCGCCCACGATGCGGCCAGCTTCCTCCAGTTCGGGGTGGACACCGGAAAAGGCCGAGGACATCTGTTGATAACCAGCCGGGAGCTCGATGGTCATGAAAGCGATGAGCAGGATCCAGATGGTGCCATAGAGTTGGAAGGTGGGATTGGCATAGCTGAGGAACAGGCCAACGCCGAGAACGATGCCCGGAATCGCAACTGGGGCCGTGGCAAGGACGCCGAGGAAACCAGAACCCGGAACCGAGCGGCGGATTACCAGATAAGATACGATCAGCGCGATGGCGGTGACGGCAGTCGCTGTCAAGAATCCAAGGAGAAACGTATTGCGAAGGGCGAGCTGTGTCGCCGAGAATTCAAACAGGACGAACCGCCAATGGCTCAACGTCAGTGTGCTGAGGTTGATCGGGTCGCCGACAGTGCCGGTGAACGCCGTCTTGATAATAGCCAGATAGGGCAAGATGATCGTCAGGCTGAGCACGCAAAAAACGAAGGCGATGGCCGGCCATTTCCATGGGCCGAGTTCGGTGATCCTTGGTGTGCCACTCTTGCCGCCCAGCACCGTGTAGCCCTTGCGTCCGAGGATGGATTTCTGTGCGCGCAGAAGAATGACGGTAATAATCAGCAAAGGCAGCGCAGCGGCGGCCGCAAGGCCGAGACGCGGTGGAAACTGAAAAAGGCTCCAGATTTTTGTGGTGATCACATGAAACCCGGCAGGCAATGCGAGGATCGCCGGGGAGCCAAACATCGTCAGGGCCTGCAGAATGGCAATCAACGTTCCCGCAAGCATGGCCGGAAGGACCAGCGGAATAGTCACCTTCCGCAACGTCGTCATGGATTTGCCGCCGAGAATTGAAGATGCGTCTTCTAGATCGGATGGAACTTTGTCGAGTGCGTTCGCCACAAGCGTGAAAACGTAGGGGAAGGTGAAGCAGGCGATGGCAAAGACGAGGCCGCTGAACGTATAGATGTTCACCAGATACTCGGACGCTTCGAGACCGAAAACGCTCCTGTATATGATATTGACGATGCCGCTGTTTGGCGCGGCCAATATCTCGTAGGCGATAGCACCAAGAAAGGGTGGAGTGACGAACGACGCTGTCACCAGCATCCGGATCGTCCGTCTGCCGGGTAAGTCCGTGCGCGCAACAAGCCATGCCATCGGCGTTGCGATGAGGCAGGCGAGGACGCCGACGGCCAAGGCCATTCCGATAGCAAGGCCGTAAGCGCGAAGAAGCGTCGGGTCGGCGACCAGGGCAATGTAATTGGCCAAGGTCGCGCCCGCGCCGGTATCGCTTCGAAAGCTGTAATAGACGAGCCAGAACAATGGCAGGAGAACCAGGACACTCAGGACAAGCGTCAACAGAGCGAAGGTCGGCCATGAAAAATCGATGCCGCGGCGCCGACCTTGAACCGGCAAGGCTTGAACCTGAATGTCACTGGTCATGATCAATTATGTCCCGAAATACTTTTCATAGTTGGCTTTGATGGTGGGAATCTCAGGCTCGAGCTTCTCAGGATCAGAATGCAGAATCTTGATCTTCGCCAAAGGCGTGCGATCGGCTTTTTCCTTGACGCCCGGGTGGAATGATCTCAGCCCGCCGAAATCGCTGTTGAGCTGCTGCGCATCGAGCGAAAAGAGGAATGCGTAGAACAGCTTGGCAGCATTCGGGTTGGGTGCCTGTTTCAGGACCGCCGCATTACCCACAGCGAGCGGTGTACCTTCGTCCGGGTAAACGATCTTGATGGGTTTTCCCTCGTCGATGAGACGGAAGACGTTGTATTCATTGCCATCGACTTCGAGCGCCCGTTCGCCCTGGGCGAGCTTCTTCGGAGGCTCGGTCGAAGACTGCACCTGCATTATGTTTTGCTTGCCGAGCTTTTCGAAATAGTCCCAGCCAAGAAGCTGGCTCAGCACGAATGTCGAAGTCATCACCGTGCCGCTATAACCTGGGTGCGCCTTGACCATCTTGTCCTTGAAACGGGGGTCAAGCAAATCTTCCCATGTCTTCGGGGCGTCGGCATCCTTCATCAGGTCCGTACGGTAGGCGATGACGGATAGATGCGCGCGATAGGCGGCGAAGTTACCGTCGGGGTCGCGCTCATCGGCGGGCCATTTGTCGGCCACTTCCTGGGGCACCATGGGCGCAAGCCAGCCCTGGCGCTTGAAATATTCGAAATGCACTGCATCGGAAGTCTCGATGACGTCTGCATTGTAGATGCCGGTCGAGTATTCCTGACCAATGCGCTGGAAGACCCGTTCGGATCCGGCGCGTTCCACCTGCACTGCTATGCCCGGGTACTTGGATTTGAAGAGCTCGGCGAGCTTTTCTGCCACCGCGACGTCGGTTGCGGTGTAAAATACGACCTTGCCTTCAGCCTTGGCGGCCGCTTCGAGCTCGGGGGTAATCTGATACGGCGCCGGTGCTTCAGCCCAGGCGGCGGGCGCGGCCGCCAGTCCCGTAGCTAAGAGTGCGGCAGATAAAGCTTTCTTCCACATGCATAGTTCCTCCCTTATTGTGCGAGCGCCCGGCATTTCTCTGGTGGGAAATGCAGCCATACTTCTTGGCCAACCGGGATCGCAACGTTGACTGGCGCGACTGTACGCACCGTTTCTCCACCAGCGATGGAAACGAGATAGTCCCGGTGCGAACCGAGATAGATTTGCCGCGTGACTGTGCCGACCGTCACATTCGTATCCGCACTCTTGGGCTTGGCCGACGACAGTTCGATGTCATGATGCCGAACCGAAACTGCTGTTTTTCCGGAAGCAGCAGTGCTGCCGCTGCCGCATCGAAGCACAAGCCCGCCTTCGCCAACAACGCTGTCCTTATCGCCGCGGGTGCCGCTGAGAATATTTGTGCCGCCAATGAAGCGGGCGACAAATTCAGTCTCCGGACGTTCGTAGATATCTTCCGGCGAACCCGCCTGCTCGATACGGCCGTCATTCATGACGACAATCATGTCGGCGGTGGTCATGGCTTCCGCTTGATCATGCGTCACATAGACCGTCGTGTAGCGAAATTCGTCGTGAAGCCGGCGGATCTCAAAGCGCATTTCCTCGCGCAGATTGGCGTCGAGGTTTGAAAGTGGCTCATCAAGCAAAAGGATTTCGGGCTTGATGACCAGCGCTCGCGCTAGCGATACACGCTGCTGCTGGCCGCCGGAGAGTTCACCCGGATAGCGATTCTCCAGCGGAAGGAGCTGCGTGGCTGCCAGGATCGTCCGGACGCTTTTGGTCACTTCCGATTGTGGAAGACGCCGTAGTTTCAGGCCGTAAGCTACATTCTCGAAGACCGTCATGTGCGGCCACAGCGCGTAGCTCTGGAAGATCATCGACATGTTGCGCCCCTCGGGCGGTACGGTCGAGTGCGCTGATGATATGGTTCTTCCGCCGACGCGTATCTCGCCGGCGTTGGCGGGAACGAAGCCTGCGATAAGCCTTAGCGTTGTTGTCTTGCCGCAGCCCGAAGGCCCAAGAAGACAAACGAGTTTGCCTTTATCGACGGCTAGATTGACGCCTTTGACAACCGTAAGCGAACCATAGCTCTTGGTCAGGCCGTCTAATTCCAGGAATGCCATTCCACCTCCCGAGTGTTTACGGAACCGACAAGTCGGTTTTCCGCTGATATTGGCTTCATCGAAACGTACGGAGCAAATTGAAGACTGTCAACAGATTACTATTTTCACTTCTTCACATTGAATTGTGAGGATTTGAATCGAGAATGGATGTCCGGTTGACAGATATCCTACAAGTGAGTATGTAGTCCCGACTTCAGTATTCGCCGAGATTGGAATCCGAAGAATGGCATTCAAATCCCTCAAGCCTCTGCACCGCGCGCCTTTGCTGCATGTATCCGTGCAAGAAAGCTTGCGGGCTTACATCAACGAAAATGGCCTGGAAGCAGGGGCGCCCATGCCGCCGGAAGGCGAACTGGCCAGCCAACTCGGCGTCAGCCGGAACTCGCTGCGCGAAGGAATCAAGGCATTGGAGTCGGTTGGTGTTCTAGAGTCGCGGCGCGGTGTTGGCGTCTTCGTCAAGGCATTCTCCTTCGAGCCGCTGCTTGATAATCTTGCCTATGGCTTGGGCGGGGCGCTGCGCCAGATCGAGGAAGTGCTGGAGATTCGCAGGACGCTCGAAGTCGGCTTGATAGGCAAGACCCTGCAGAGGATTAACGCCGAAGATATCCAGGAGTTGCGGCAGGTCGTCGCTCGCATGCGCGTGCATGCTGAGCGCAATGAAGCCTTTGTCGATGAAGACAGGCTTTTTCACCGGCTGCTTTTCCGCTGTCAGGAAAATGAGACGCTCGTGCGGCTGATCGAGGTGTTCTGGCTCGCGTTCTACAAGGCGTCCGATTTCGTCAATCTGGAAAATACAGATCCGATGGCGACGTGGCGCGATCATGAGGCGATCGTCGATGCCGTGGAGGCCAGAAATCTCGAAGACGCCCGCAACCGCCTCGACAGTCACTACGAGGGGATCGCTCGCGTGATTGCACATAACAAGACCAATACGGCAAATGGGAGGATACCATGAAACTACGAATGATAGCTTCAGCGCTGGCACTGTCAGCCGCGCTGATCGGAGGTGTAACTTTGGCTCCCGCCGCAGCGCAGTCTGCAACCTTGTCGGGTGGATTCGATGTCGGACCGGGAGGGTTCCAGGGCAACTTCAACCCGCTTGCGGCCACAGCCGGATTTACCTGGCTTAGTGTCTATTTCGAGCCGCTCGTTACCTATGACGAAAAACTGCAGAAGGTCGTGGGCGTTCTGGCAGATAGTTACGAAGTCAGCTCAGACCAACTGACATATACGTTCAAGCTAGCGGATGCCAAATGGCATGACGGCAAGCCGTTTACCTCCAAGGACGCGAAGTTCACCATGGGTCTGGCCATGGACGCGAAGTCCGGGTCAGTGCTCGCCGCGAGATTAAAAGCAGTCTCATCAGTCGAAGCTCCGGATGATCATACCCTGATCGTCAAGCTGAGTGCGCCAAGCGCAAGCACTCTCGACACGATGACCAAGGTGATGATGCTGCCCGAACATGCATTGTCATCGATACCGGCAGATCAACTCGCCAAAAACGCCTGGTGGTCTACCTCGCCAATCGGGACCGGACCTTTCAAGTTCACCAAATACGTCACCGACCAATATGTGGAACTTGCAGCCAATACCGACTATCGCGGTGGCAAACCCGCACTAGAGCGGGTGATCAATCGGTACTTCGCCAATCCGGCAGCCGCCATCGCTGCCCTTCGTGCCGGCGAAATCCAGTTCACCTATGTCGACTCCAATGATGTGTCGACGTTCAAGGGTGATGAAGCTTTCAAGGTCATCGAAGGTGACAGCTTCGTCGTCAACTACCTTGGCTTCAATCATGAGTCACCGATCTGGAAAGATCCGCGCGTGCGCAAGGCGGTGATGTATGCGATCAATCGCGACGCCATCATCAAGAGCCTCTATGCGGGTGCTGCCAAGCCGGCAAATTGCGCCTATGTCGCTGACCGGCTGGTGCCGCAGGGCATCGACCCTTACGCTTACGATCCGGAAAAGGCGAAGCAACTTCTGGATGAAGCCGGGTGGTCGCAGATCAATGGCGACAAGCCGATTACCCTTCTGACCTACTACACCACACCTCTCGCGACCAACGTGCTCGCCGCCGTGCAAGCCATGCTTTCGCAGGTAGGAATCAATGTCGTGCCGCGCGCCGTCGATACACCGACGTACAACAGCATCGTCCTGAACCCGAAGCCGGATGTCGCGCAGTTCCAGCTGGTCTATGCCGGTCTTCAAAGCGGACCCGACGCGGGCAGCATCAACGTCGGCCTGAATGAAAAACAAATCCCGCCAGCAGGCCCCAATGTGGTGCGCGCGCGTATGCCGGAACTCAACAAGGCGCTGGACGCTGCCCTTGCCGAACCCGACGCTTCCAAGCGCGATGGCCGGTATCAGGATGTCTGCAAGGTCATGAATTCCGACCTGCCATGGGCAACGCTATGGGTGGCAAACCGCTATGGCGTTGTGTCGTCAAAGGTCAAGGATTTCATCTGGACGCCGGCACCGGGTGGTGGCCCCTATCAGGCTCATCCCGAAAAATGGTCACTCGGCGAATGATCGCCCGTGCCTGATCGTGGCTTAAGGGGTGGCGTTGGCCACCCCGGCAAAACGGAACGAATATGCTTCAGTACAGTCTTCGACGTCTGCTGATAGGAGTAGGCATGCTCCTTGCCTTGAGCGTGCTTATCTTCTTGCTGTTGCGTCTCACTCCCGGTGATCCGATCGATGCCTATATCGATCCGAACATCCCGATGTCGCCAGAGCAGCTTGCCGACCTGCGCAGCCAGCTTGGGCTCGACAGACCAATGCCGGTTCAATACCTGGCATGGCTGCAACAGGCCGTCGCGGGGAATCTCGGCTTCTCGATCAAGCGTCAGGATCAGCCGGTGCTGGAGCTGGTCTTGTCGCGCATCGGTCCTACAGTTCTGTTGATGGGATCGGCATTGGTCATCGCGATTATCGTGGGGATCGTCACTGGTGTTATCAGCGCGGTGCGGCGGAATTCGCCGGTGGACCTCTCATTCTCGGTGTTCGCACTCGTGGGCATTTCGAGCCCGGCGTTTCTGAGCGCGCTGATCGGCCTTTATATATTCGCCGTTCGCCTGGGATGGGCTCCGTCGGGTGGCATGCTGACGCCGGGTGCGGAATTTTCCATCGGAGATTTGCTCCATCATCTGCTCTTGCCCGCAGCACTGCTCTCCATCGCCCAGGCTGCCCTGATCATGCGTTACATGCGCTCGTCTCTGCTTGAAGTTCTCAATCAGGACTATGTGCGGACGGCGCGGGCGAAGGGCGTCAAGGAATTCTGGGTCATCGCCAAGCATGCGTTGCGCAATGCCCTGCTGCCCGTGGTCACGGTCATAGGCTCGACAATCGGTCTTGCGATCGGCGGCGCGATTTTCATCGAGAGTGTGTTCAATTGGCCGGGCATGGGTCTGTTGCTGGTCAATGCTGTCGAGACGCGTGACTATCCGGTCATCATGGGCGCAACACTGATCATCGGTGCCTGTGTGATTGTCGTCAACCTTCTAACCGACATCACCTATGCGATCATCGATCCGCGCATCAAGGTCGGTTGAGATGCTGGCACGCTCACCTTCCCACAGCCCGGGTCCAATGGCGCGCGCATTCCACCGTTTCGGCCACAATAAGGCCGCGCTGTTCGGCGTTTGCATCATCGTGCCGATGCTCGCGATGATCCTGTCCTATCCCTTGTGGTGGACATTCAAGCCGAACGACATCGATCTGCTCGCCATGAACAGCGGACCGACGGCTAGCCATTGGTTCGGAACCGATGGTGTCGGCCGCGACGTTTTTGTCCGTGTTCTGGAAGGCGGCCGTATTTCGCTGCTGGTAGCTGTAGCCTCGACAATCCTTTCGGCGATCATCGGGTTTCTGGTGGGTGCAATATCCGCACTTGCCGGTCGCTGGGCCGATGCTGTCACCATGCGCTTCGTCGATCTGGTCATGACCCTGCCGCCGGTCATCTTCCTGCTGGTGCTGGCGTCGATTGCCGGTACGGGCATCTGGCCGACGGTGCTTGTCATCTCGCTGCTGTCATGGCCACTCCTGTCCCGCATGATCCGATCGAGGCTGCTTGAACTCCGGGAGCGGGATTTCGTTTTGGCTTCGCGCGGCATGGGAGCAGGGCTCGGGCATCTGCTGTTCCGGCACGGCCTGCCGAACTCCATCGATATCCTCGTCGTCTATGCGACGCTGCAGATCGCCAATGCGATCCTTCTCGAGGCCGGGCTGTCATTCCTCGGTCTCGGTATTGCCCCGCCAGCCGCCAGCTGGGGAAACATGCTCAACGCAGCGCGCTCGACGGCCGTTCTCGAACAATTCCCCTGGCAATGGCTGTTCCCCGGTGGGGCGCTGGTCCTTGCCGTCCTTGCAATCAACTTTATTGGCGATGGTCTAAGGGATGCCTTCGATCCTCCTGCCGAACTGAACTGACAAAGAAAGAAAGCGAAAATGACCAAATTTCATGGGGTTGTTCCTCCCGTCGTAACACCTCTCAATCCGGATTTCACTGTAGACTATCCGTCCTACACGCGCGTGCTCGAACATCTGCTCGGCGCAGGCTGCCACGGTGTATTCGTGCTCGGGTCTACCAGCGAAGTGGTGTTCCACAACGAAAAGACCAGGCAGGAAATTCTTGAGCACTCGGTCAAGATCGTCAATGGCCGCGTGCCGGTCATTGCGGGCGTTCTCGATGCGACGACCGACAACGTCATTGGCCATGCCAAGGTCGCAAAGGCAGCGGGAGCTGCCGCCGTCGTCGTGACAGCACCATACTACACTGTCACCAGCCAGCCCGAGATCATCGACCATTTCCGCTATATCAAGGATGCCGTCGACATTCCGCTTGTCGCCTATGATATCCCTGTCTGCGTCCATGCCAAGCTGGCTCGATCGACAGTGACGACGCTCGCCAAGGAAGGCACCATTATCGGCCTCAAGGATTCAAGCGGCGATGATGGCAATTTCCGTTACGCCTTGCTGGATCTCGCCGAGCACAAGGACATCTTCCTGATGACCGGTTCCGAGATAGTCGTCGACAATTCTCTGTCGATGGGTGCGCATGGGGTGGTCCCGGGACTCGCCAATGTGGACCCGCATGGCTATGTCCGCCTCTGGAACGCTGCGCAGCGCGGCGATTGGGCAGCGGCGCGCAAGGAGCAGGAACGACTCTGCCGCCTGTTCGAGATCGTCTGGGTGGCGCAAAGCCGCGTTAGCGGTGGCGCATCGGGCGTGGGCGGTTTCAAGACCGCCATGCGCAGCCTCGGCATCATTGATACGAACGTCATGCCGAGACCCAGACAGGCGCTCGATGAGGCAGAATCCGCAAAGATCGACGCCATCCTGCGCTCAACCGGGCTGCTCGGCTGAGACGGGATATGGACGAGCGCGTGGATCCCATTCTCGACATTCGCGGGCTGCGGACAATCTTCCGCACCCGCGGCGGCGAGATTACCGCAGTCGATGGCATCGACCTATCGGTCGCTGCCGGCGAAACCGTTGCGCTTGTCGGCGAATCCGGTTCCGGCAAATCCGTGACCAGCCTGTCGGTCATGGGGCTGTTGACCCGCAATGTCGGTGCGATTGCCGCCGGTAGTATCCACTTCAAAAGCAAGGATGGCGCTGTCCGTGACCTCGTCACGCTGGATGACGAACAGATGCGCAAAATCCGCGGAGACGACATCGGCATGGTGTTCCAGGAGCCGATGTCCAGTCTCAACCCGGTGTTCACGGTGGGTGATCAGATCGCTGAACCGCTTCGCATCCATCACAATGCCGACCGGAAATCGGCCACTGACTCGGCGGTGCGACTTCTCGATCAGGTAGGCATCCCCGATGCGAGACGCCGGGCGGGACAGTATCCGCACGAGCTTTCGGGCGGCATGCGTCAGCGCGCGACGATTGCCATGGCGCTTGCCTGCGATCCGACATTGTTGATTGCCGACGAACCGACGACGGCGCTTGATGTGACCATCCAGGCGCAAATACTCGATCTTCTGATCAAGCTGCAACGTGAACGTGGTATGGGCATGCTTTTCGTCACGCACAACCTTGGCGTGGTAGCCGAAATCGCTCATCGCGTTGCGGTCATGTATGCGGGGCGCATCGTGGAGGAGGGGCCTGTCGGTGAGGTTTTCCGCAATCCGCGCCATCCCTATACACTCGGACTTCTGGCGTCGATGCCTCGGCTCGGTGAGGCAACACGCATGAAGCAGACCGGCCAGAAATTGGCGGCTATTCCAGGCGTCGTCCCCAGTCTTGCTGACATGCCGGATGGATGCGCATTTTCGCCTCGTTGCCGCTACGCGATCGATGCCTGCCGGGCAGCGGTGCCTCCCCTCGCCGAGGTCAATGCTATGCACAGGAGCCGCTGCATACGGTGGCAGGAGGTAGGCCGATGAGCGCTGCGCCATTCCTCACCGTTCGCGATCTGGGCAAACACTACGTTTCCCGCGGCACGAAACTCAATATCCTGGAAGGCATCTCCTTCGACATCGCCAAGGGAGAGGTGGTTGGACTGGTCGGTGAATCCGGCAGCGGCAAGACAACGATCGGCCGTTCGGTCCTGCGCCTGGTCGAGCCTTCCTCGGGTAGTGTAAAATTCGATGGTACAGAACTGACGACACTTTCGGCCGCGCAGATGCGGCGAACGCGGCCGCGTATGCAGTATATATTCCAGGATCCCTTTGCCAGCCTGTCGCCGCGCATGACCATTGGCGAGATTTTGACCGAAGGCCTCAAGATCCAGGGCATCGGCACCCGCAAGGAACGCATGGACCGGGCACGAAACGCTCTCATGCAGGTCGATCTTCCTGCCGAAGCCGTCAATCGCTATGCACACGAGTTTTCCGGCGGGCAGCGTCAGCGCATCGGTATCGCCCGCGCGCTGACGCTCGCACCGGAATTCATTGTCGCCGACGAGCCTGTTTCTGCGCTGGATGTCTCGATCCAGGCGCAGGTCATCAATCTCCTGCGCGATCTGCAGCAACGGCTCGGCTTGACCATGCTGTTCATCTCGCACGATCTCGCGGTTGTCGAATATATTTGTGACCGTGTGATTGTCCTCTATCTCGGCCGCATCATGGAGATCGCATCAAGCGCTGATCTTTATGCGCAGCCGCAACACCCCTATACGCGTGCTTTGCTTTCCGCGATCCCGTCGCCGGATCCGGATGCGCCCCGCAACCGGCAAATCCTGAAGGGCGATATTCCAAGCCCGGCCAATCCGCCGAGCGGCTGTGTATTCCGGACACGTTGCCCGGTCGCGCTGGAGGCCTGCGCCCATACGGTACCTGAATTGCGCGAAGTTTCGCCCGGCCAATTCAAGGCCTGTATCCGCGACGATTGAACTAGGAGCCCAGTGTGAAATCAGCGGAACATGCGATCAAGGGGAATTGGGCCAGTCTACTCCTGCCCATCGAGGCGGACGACAGCATTGAATTCAGCAAGCTTGGCGCTGAAATGGACATCCTGATCGATGCGAACGTCGATGGTATCTATTCCAACGGAACCGCCGGCGAATTCCACAACCAGACTGAAGAAGAGTTCGATCGCATTCAGCTGATGCTTGCCGAGCGTTGCCGAAAGATGGGCATACCCTTTGTCATTGGCGCTTGTCAGCCCGACCCGGCGATCATGCTGAACCGTGTCCGGCGCGCGGCTGCACTGGCCCCCGCTGCCATTCAGGTCATCTTGCCCGATTGGTGGCCGCTGACGGACGAAGAGGCAATAGACTACCTCAACAGGGCGTCCGGGATTGCCAACGGCATTCCGATCCTCCTCTACAACCCGCCGCATGCAAAACGCGTTCTTGCTCCAAGGGAACTCGGCGCGATATTGGCTGAATCGCCGGGCGTGGTTGGCGTGAAACTGGCAGACGGTGATGCGAACTGGTACGCCGAGGCACGCGACCATCTGAGCGGCGTCTCGCTTTTCGTGCCGGGGCATCACCTCGCGACAGGCATCAGGGAAGAGGTGGCAGCAGGTGCATTTTCCAACGTCGCCTGTCTTAGTCCACGCGGCGCGCAGCGTTGGACCGACCTTATGCTAGCCGATATTGACGCTGCCGTCGAAATCGAACAGCGCATCTGCAAATTCATGGATCAGCACATCGTTCCTTTCAGGCAGAAGGCTGGCTATTCCAACGCTGCGCTGGATAAATTGCTTTGCGCGATCGGCAATTGGGGCCCGGTGGGCACGCGCTTACGCTTTCCGTATCGCTGGATCGGTGAAGACGAAGCTCAACGCCTGCGCGCCGTCGCGAAACAGGAACTGGGCGACATCATGATTTGATGGGCAGCTGATCCGTCTATTTCGGAGCGTGCGACTGCACCACTTTCTTGCATTCGGGTGTGAGCTTGTCCAATTGCTTGGCTAGACATTCGATAACCCGCCCCCCACCAGGCACGACGCCGGGGCAGTATTTTTGAAAGTCCGCCATGCATGCTTCACGTTCGGCAGCCGTCTGCGCCATGGCCGAGCTGCAAAACATCCCCACTCCAATGACAGTCAAAATCATCCGCATAACAACCCCCTACAATTTTTTATGGAGAGCTATCTCTCAGATACGGAATAACGTAGCATCGATCATGCGTTTTCTGCAAAGGCCAATTGGGGGATATAATGGCCGGAACAAGTGGATTGCATACACGGCAATTTGAACGCTCTTTCGGCGCTCGCAGGAGGTTAGTCCTTGCCTGCATCACATTCTTCGGGCTGGCATTAGCCGGCTGTAGTCAAGAGAACACCTACGTTCCGCCACCGCCGCCCAAGGTCGATGTAGCGCGTCCGGTAAAACAGAACGTCACGCCTTATCTTGAGGTGACTGGTACTACCGCAGCGGTTAACCAGACTGCGCTGGTTGCACGGGTACAAGGCTTCATCGAGGAAATCGAGTACAATGACGGGGATGCCGTAAAAGCCGGTACCGTTCTTTTCGTCATCGAGCCCGAGTCTTACCAGCTGGCGTTAGACCAGGCGAATGCCGCAAAGGCGTCGGCCGACGCCTCCGTAAAGCTATCGCAGGCGGAATACGAACGTCAGGCAGCGCTCGTGGCCAAAACCTTTGCCACACAACAAGATCTGCAGAAGGCGGAGGCGCAACGTGAGGCCGACCTCGCCATTCAGCAACAGGCGGCATCCAATGTCAGACAGGCCCAGCTCAATTTAAGCTACACGCAGGTAAAAGCGCCGTTCGACGGTGTCGCCACCGCGCGGCTGGTGTCAATAGGCGAACTCGTTATCGCGTCCACCACGGCGCTTGCAACGATTGTCCAGCTCAATCCCATCTATGTCAATTTCAACGTCAGTGAGAGGGACGTGTTGCGTATCCGCGCGGCCATGGCGAAACGCGGGATGACCGCGCAGGATTTGAAAAAGGTCCCCGCCGAAGTCGGTACGCAAAATGAAACCGGTTTCCCGCATGTGGGGACGCTGGACTATGTGGCGCCCACTATAACCGCATCGACCGGCATGCTGGCAGTCCGTGCCGTCCTGCCCAATGCCGATCGGCAATTGCTGCCTGGCTATTTCGTCCGCGTCCGCGTTCCTCTGTTCGAAGAACCGGGAATGCTGCTCGTGCCGGATCGTGCCATTGGGAGTGATCAGGGCGGACGCTATGTCCTGGTTGCGGGCAAGGATGATATCGTCGAGCAGCGCAAGGTAGAGATCGGGCAGCTGGTTGGCGAATTGCGCGTCGTGACAACCGGCGTCACACCGGAAGATCGCATCGTCGTCTCAGGCTTGCTGTCGGCCGTACCCGGCCAGAAGATAGAGCCACAGTTGAAGGATCTTAGCGCCGTTGCGGCGAATGGCGCAGCGCAATGATCTCGAAGTTCTTCATAGAACGGCCCGTATTGGCCAATGTAATCGCCATCCTCATGGTCGTCATCGGCTTTGTTTCGCTTTATTCGCTGCCGGTCGCGCAATATCCGAATGTCGTGCCGCCAACCGTGCAGGTCACGACCCGCTATCCCGGAGCCAGCGCACGCACGTTGGTCGATACGGTGGCGTTGCCGATAGAACAGCAGGTCAACGGCGTTGAGGACATGCTCTACATGCAGTCTTACGCGGCCTCTGACGGCAGCTACTCACTCACGGTGACATTCGCCATAGGCACTGATCTCGACGCGGCACAAGTGCTTGTGCAGAATCGCGTTTCAGCTGCGCTCGCCTCATTGCCGCAATCGGTGCAGGTGCAGGGGGTGAATGTCCAGAAGAAGTCGACGTCGATTCTTGAGATCGTCACGCTGACCTCACCAGACGCCACCCGCGACAGTCTTTACCTCAGCAACTACGCTACCATAGCGCTCAAGGACGAAATCGCGCGAATTCCCGGCGTTGGCAATGTTACGGTATTTGGCGCCGGCCAATATTCCATGCGTATCTGGCTCGATCCCGACAAGATGCAGGCACGCGGCCTGACGGCGCAAGACGTCATCCAGTCGCTGCAGCAGCAGAGCGAGCAGGTGACCGCCGGTCAGGTAGGCATGCCGCCGGCGCCGGAGAACCAATCCTTCCAATATACGATCAATGTCGAGAGCCGCCTTAGTGATCCCGACGCGTTTGGTGCGGTCATAGTCAAGACCGACGCCAATGGCGGCATGACGCGCGTGCGGGATGTCGGCCGCGTTGAGCTCGGTGCGCAGACTTATAGTCAGGTGTTCCGGCTCGATGGATCGGATTCCGCAGGCCTTGCGATTTTCCTGTCCCCTGGTGCCAATGCACTGGACGTGGCCAAGAGCGTAGGCGCAAAAATGAAGGCGCTTGCTGCCGGATTTCCGCAGGGCGTTGCTTATTCCATCCCCTTCGACACGACGACCTTCGTCAGTCAGGCAATCGGCGAGGTATACAAGACCTTGTTTGAAGCCGCACTTTTGGTGCTGATCGTTATTCTCGTGTTCCTGCAGGACTGGCGTGCCATGCTGGTACCCGCGACGACTGTTCCGGTGACTATCATCGGCGCATTTGCTGCGATGGCCGCCATGGGATTTTCCGTCAACCTCTCGACCCTGTTCGCCATCGTGCTGGCAATCGGCATCGTCGTTGACGACGCCATCGTCGTGGTCGAAAGCGCCTCGCACAATATGGAGCGCGGCATGTCCGGCCATGACGCGGCCATTAGCGCGATGGACATGCTCTTCGGGCCGATCGTCGGCATCACGCTCGTTCTCATGGCTGTGTTTCTGCCCGCTGCATTTCTACCAGGCATCACCGGTCAGATATTTTCGCAATTCGCGCTCGTAATCGCGGCCACTGCGTTCATCAGCGCGATCAACGCCGCAACCTTGAAGCCGACCCAGTGCGCCATGTGGTTGCGCCCGCCTGTACCGCCGGAGAAACGAAATTTCTTCTTTCGTGGCTTCAATGCAGTCTACCAGCGGCTGGAAAACGGCTATGTCAGTGTGATCGGTTCGATGGTTGCCCGCAGTGGCCTCATGGCGGTCATTGCTCTCGCTATCATCGCCGCCGCTGGTTACGGCATGTCGCGTGCGCCAACCGGCTTCCTGCCCATCGAAGATCAGGGTTATCTTCTGGCGGCGGTGCAACTTCCGGACGGCGCTGCCCTTGGCCGAACGGAAAAGTCGCTGGAGGCACTGGGCAAGGTCGCGAAGGAAACGCCGGGCGTCTCCCAGGTCATTACGATTGCCGGCATTTCTGCCCTCGACAATAATTCCGCACTCGCAAATGCCGGTCTTGCCTACATCATGCTCGACGACTGGAGCAAGCGCGGCCCTGGCGAGGACCTGGCTTCCCTCTACAAAACGCTCAACGCGAAACTCAAAGGCGTAGGCGAGGGCAGGGTACTCGTTCTTCCGCCACCGCCGATCCAGGGTATCGGCAACGCCGGCGGGTTCACCATGCAGACGGAACTGCGCGACGGCAGTTTCGACCTGGCCAAACTGCAGAGCCTGACCAATGCCATAGTGAAAGCGGCCGAATCCCAGTCGGGTATTCAAAGCGTCAATGCACCTTTTCAGGCCAATGCGCCGCAATATACCGTGGAGATCGATCGCGAGAAGATTGAGTCTCTCCAGCTGACGACCGATCTGGTTTTCAATACCCTAGCAAGCTATCTCGGCTCCAGCTATGTCGCTCAATTCAACAAGTTCGGCCGGGTGTTCCAGATCTACGTCCAGGGCGATGCACAATTCCGCCTGACCCCGGACAGCATCAACAATCTGACTGTGCGCAACATGAATGGCGACATGATCTCGCTCGGAACGGTGTTGACCATCGTACCGAGCGTGGGGCCCTCTTTGATCAGTCTCTATAATCTCTATCCTTCGGCTTCGATTGTCGGCGTGCCGGCGGCCACATTTTCGTCGGGCCAGGCGATGAATCTTATGGAAGAGATCGCTGCCGCCACTCTGCCGAATGGCACGAGCTACGAATGGACGGCGCTGTCGTATCAGGAGAAGCTGGTCGGCAACCAGATGATCCTGGTCTTCGCTCTTGCGTTGTTGCTGGTCTATCTGGTGCTGGCCGGGCAATATGAAAGCTGGATCGCGCCAGTATCGGTGCTGCTGGCTGCGCCATTGTCTTTGATCGGTCCTGTTTCCATTTTCCTGGGCTTGCATGTGGCAGTGAATCTCTATGTGCAGATCGGCCTTATCCTGCTCCTCGCGCTTTCAGCCAAGAATGCCATTCTCATCGTTGAGATGGCGCGTGAGTTGCGTGCATCCGGGCAATCCATCATCGATTCCGCGACAGGGGCGGCGCGAGCTCGCTTCCGGCCGATCCTGATGACGTCATTTGCCTTTATCCTCGGCGTGGCACCGCTGGTATTTGCGACCGGAGCCGGCGCTAGTGCCCGCAAGTCTATCGGCATCACGGTCTTCAGTGGCATGATCGCCTCGACCTGCCTTGCTGTTCTCTTCGTTCCTTCCTTCTTTGTCGTCATGCAGCGCTTTGAAGAGTGGCGTGCCACGCGCAAGCGCCCGGCGGAAGCAAAGGTCTTGGACACTTGAGTTTACGGCCCATGAGCAACGCAGCAGCGAAATTCAAACCATGAGTGCTCTTGCAATCGGCGGGATTACGTTCATCTGCCTGTCGTTTGCTGTGGTGGCTGGAATATTTCTTCGTGACCACCTGCCGGAACACCACCTGAATATGGACTCAAAAGAGGCGATCAAGCTTGCAACGGCAGTGGTCGGAACATTGTCAGCGCTCGCGGTCGGGTTCTTGATCGCATCGGCAAAGACGGCATTCGATGACGCCGAGGCAGAGCTGAGAACATCGGTGGCGCGCGTCGTCCTGCTTGACCGGGTCATGGCGCATTACGGCCCCGAAACGAAGGAGGCGCGGCGTCTCCTTGCGGAATTGGTAAGCCTGCGGCTGCAAGACTCCTGGGTCGACGCTGATCACGATGATACAACGCCGGACGCGGGCAGAAGCGACCTGGGGATCGAGCCCGTTCAGGATGAATTGCGAGCCCTTTCTCCCGAAACCGACGCCAAGCGCCAGCTGCAAGCGCGGGCCATTGCGATCAGCGGAGAAATTGCGGAGGCGCATTGGTTACTCCTCGAGAAAGGAGGCGAAGGCTTGCCCCAGGCTTTCCTTGTAATTCTTGTCTTCTGGCTTGCGTTGCTCTTTTTCACGTTCGGGCTGTTGGCGCCGGCCAACGCCACGGTCATTGGCATGTTGTTCGTGTGCGCTCTCTCGGTCGGAGGAGCAATATTTCTGATTATCGACATGGCTCACCCATACCTCGGCATTATTCAGGTGTCCGATGCTCCGCTGCGGACCGCGCTTGCGCATCTGGGCAAAAATTGAAACCTCTCCCCCCAAGCAATGCCACCATGGCGGATCAAATTTTCCCTGCAGCAGCGAGCGAAGACCTGTTTTGTGATAGGATGCTTGAAAACAACAGCGTGGCATGTGAGGGAAAGCCACTCTCACTCGGGAACGATGATCGGGCAGGGAATCAAAATCATACCGCGCAGATTGAAGCGCCGCATAGGGAGCAGGCGGTGAAAATCCTGCGTCGATCCGCGGATCGCTGGGGCATAGCTGCCATCCCGGCATTTTTGCGGCGACTTGGCCTTATGCTTCCGGACGGAAAAGCGTTGTCGCCCGGCGTGCCGGTGAACGCGCCTGCGCTCCCGCTTTTGCCTTATGGCCTCTTGTTGCTCATGAGTGTCGGCGTCATCATAACGGTGTTCGTCGTCGGCGTTGTCGAGAGCCGGGACCGGATGGTCTTGCAATCGAAAATCCAGTTGCGCCAGAAGACCGCACTGCTCGAAGCGTATGTCAGCAAGATACTCGAGGCGAACGACATGGTGCTTCAGGGTATTTCGTCCGAAGTTGAACCCATGTCATGGTCGGAAATTGCTTCCTCGGAGCGTCTGGTCAAATTTCTGGCTACCCAGAAGCAATTTCTCAAGCACTCGGGCGTTATTGCCCTTGTAGACCGCGACGGCAAACTGGTTTCTACCAGCGAAGGCTATCGCAGTAGTTCCCTTGATGTGAACGACCGGGATTATTTCCGCTATCATCGGGATCATACATCGAATGCCACATTTATAGGCGACCCGTTGATTGGCCGCGTGTACGGGCAACCCTCCTTGACTATGAGCAAGGCTCTACGCCAGCCCGACGGGAAGTTCGACGGCTTGATACTGATCACGATGCCGATCGAATATTTCACCAGACTGTTCGATGGAGCGGCTTCTCCCTCGGACGCTGCACAATTCCTGCGCGGGAACGGCGAAGTCGTGGTGAACGTCCCGTTCTGGGAAGGCGGCGCAATCATACCTGATTGGTTTCGGCAAGCGACAGCCGAGAATCCAGTGTCGGGTGAGATACACCACGTTTCTTCCTCGGAGGGCATCGACCGGATGGTGGCCTACAGGAAGGTCGAAGGTTTCCCATTCTACGTAACCTACGGCATTGACGAGAATGCACTGCTTGCTGGCTGGCGGCAGTCGGTGCGCGTCTACGGTTCTGTTCTGGGCATCGCCCTTGCGGCGTTTCTCGCCACAGCGTGGCTGGCACGACGCCGTTCGATTGCCCTTATGTATTCGAACGAGTCGCTGCGCGAAGTCAGCGAACACCTTCTGGTTTCACAGGATGGGGAGCGCCGCTCCATTGCCAGGGATCTTCACGATTCCACGGGCCAACACCTGATCGGCGCGGCGATGGAACTGGCGAATGTCAAATCCCTACTGCCCGATAATGACGGCGAAATCTCGCGAGCGCTGGCGCGCGCATCGAAACTCGTTTCGCAAAGCAATGAGGAGCTTCGCACACTATCCTATCTCTTGCATCCTCCGATGCTTGACGAATCCGGCCTTCCGAATGCTCTTGAGCTACTCGTCGTGGGTTTTGAGGAGCGAAGCGGACTGGAAATCGAACTGAGGGTCGATCCCGTATTGGCGGCAAAACGACCCCCGCCGGATGTTGAACTCACCATTTTCCGTATTGTCCAGGAAGCGTTGACCAATATTTATCGTCATTCCCACGCCGCCAAGGCAACGATCAGGCTGATCCGCCAGGGGAGCGAGCCCGATACGATCCTGTCGCTCACCGTCAAGGATGATGGTGTCGGCATCGAAAGGCGAAGGCGCCGGAATGTCGGCGTTGGTCTTTCCGGTATGGAGGCGCGGCTTCGCCCGCTCCACGGCACGATTGATATTTCGACTGGAAGAAAGGGCACCACGATTTCGGTGAAAGTGCGCGGTTAGTCAGGAGTACGCTGAAGTTCGCCGATGTCCCGTTGATCGCGCTCCAAAAAGAAGTTGAGGAAGGTGCGGACCACGGCGATCGCCGCAATGCGGCCGATGTCGTCCCAGGCCGGAGTGACCGAGGTTTCGAGTATGTCAGCTGCAAGCTGGAACGTCAGTCCCGCCACCAGCCAGCGCGAATAGCGCATCCACACGTGCCGGACCGCATGGTGCCCTTCCGGGTGCGAAAACATCACCCTGGTGCCGTTGACAAATGCATCCACCGTGCCGATCGCAATGATGATCAACGCGAAAATGTCGATGATCGAGACGATTGGTTCTGTGAGCTGGATCAACAGGTCCCTGAGCATCGAGCGTCCTATCCCTTGGGCCGGACGATACAGCGGAAACCTAAATGCGAGATCGAGGTATCGACGGGCTGCGACATGCGCGCCGCCGGTCTGTAGCGCCGGCAATAGTTCGGTGCGCAAAGATGCGAGCCGCCCTTGGTCACCCTTCGCGCGACCTTCATAGCGGGTTGACGCGGATCGAAGCTTTCCTCAAGCGTGCCGCCACGCGGATTGTCTGCCGTGCAACAAGGGCTCGTTATCCTGCCGTGCTCTCGATACCAGTCGGTGGTCCATTCCCAGACATTGCCGGCCATGTCGAATAGCCCGTAGCCATTGGCTGGAAATGACCCCACCGGTGACGTGTACTCGTATCCATCGTCGAGCGTGTTCCGGTAAGGGAAATTGCCCTGCCAGGTATTGGCCATGTGCTTTCCACCCGGGGTAAACTCATCACCCCAGACATAGTCGGCCCCGTCCAGACCACCGCGGGCCGCATATTCCCATTCGGCTTCGGTGGGCAATTCCTTGCCGGCCCAGCTGCAGTAGGCTTCGACATCTTCGTAGGCGACATGAACGACGGGATGATCGCCAAGCTTCTTGATTGTGCTCGCGGGACCCCGCGGGTTGCGCCAGCTGGCGCCGCGTACATAGACCCACCAATTGAAATGATTGCTCATGTCGACTGGAGACGAGGGCTTCTTGAACATCGTTGAGGATGGCGCCAGCATTTCCGGCAAGGCGCCCGGATAGTCTTCTGGATTGGCCGGTCTTTCAGCCAGCGTCACATAACCGGTCGCCTCGACAAAACGGACAAAGTCGCGGTTGGTTACCGTAAACTTGTCCATCCAGAAACCATTGACCCGGACGGGGTGCGCTGGGGCTTCCTCGGGGTAGTGGTTGTCCGAACCCATTTGAAATTCGCCGCCCGGAATCCACACCATATTGTCGAAAGGAGCGGCCCTGCTTTGGGTTTGTTCCGGTTGATCGAGCATCATTTCATCTCCGGACGAAGCGCATGAATGCGAGTGCGCCATCTCACATAGGGTATCGAGACGATAGCACCAATGACAAGATGGTAAAGCACGACCGCCATGACGGCCTTCTCGTCGGGAAAATTCAAGTTTGCTATGGCCAGCGCAACACCGGGATGCCGCGTTCCCGTGGCCAGCGCAAGTACAGTACGGTCATCCGGATTGGGACCACCCAGGAAGTGACCGAGGGCAACGCCAATGAGCGTGAACAGCACGAGCATAATGACAACTCCGTTTCCGACCAGAGCCCAGATGGCATACGAGGCGATGAACAGGACCGGTAGGACGGCGACGATCAAAAGCAGCGTTGCAAAACGGGAGGTCGGGCGTTCGATGCGGCTTGCAAGGTCAGGCGTAAAGTGGCGGAGGGCAACGCCCGCTACCAACGGAACGATTATGGAGATCAGCACCACGGAAGCGATAGCGCTTGCGGGTTCGTCCATATCGATGTTGAACGAACTCCCGAGGAGATTGATGGCGAGGGGAACGAGCACAATCGAAACCAGTGCCGTCGCTACCAGCAGGCCGATTGTATAGGAGGCCGAGCCGCCGGCCTTTTCCTGCTTTCCCGGCAGCACCGGCGGAACCGGAGAAATGGCAAGCGTAACGAGCGCGATCTTGATGGCGGGGTGGAGATCGAACAGCAACGACAACACCACCGCAACCGCCAGCATGCAAATATTCATGGAAAGGATTGAACGGACGAAGAGACTTGGTCTGCGGAATAGATGCGTCACGTCATCGAAGGTCGCACGCAAGCCAAGTGCGAAGACAATGAGAAACATACTCGCATTGATCGCGAATCCGATGATCTGCGTCAGCGTCATGTCTCTTTCCCTGGCCGATTGACGGGTGGCGGGCGGCCGTCTTGCGAAGCTGCCCGTAATAATCTCTAATTGAACTTGCCGCTGGCAGCTTCGGACATTTTTGCGAGTGCATCATCTATGGTGAAGCTCGCTGCCTTCTGACTCGGCGGAAAATCCTTGAACGTTGCTGCAAATCTGTCGGCAATCGTGTATGCGCCGAACAGGATGTAGTCGTGGTGCAGGAACCAGTCATAATACGTGTTCGATGTGATGTCGGCACGCTCGTATGGGTCCGTCCTGAGATTGAACAGCTTCGGAAGTCGCAGCGGCGTGAATGGCTCCGCCCAAATCCGCATCGTACCCTGGCAGCGCTGTTCCATGAACACGACTTTCCAATTGTCGTAGCGGATACCGAGAACGTCGCCGTCGTCGCTGAAATAGACAAAGAGCTTGCGCGGGCTGCTGCTTTCTTCGCCCGTCAGGTACGGTAGCAGATTATACCCGTCGATATGGTTCTTGAATGGCTTGCCGTTGGCGGAATAGCCCTTCTTGAGCTTGTCCATCACGTCGGGATCGCCTGCCATGGCGAGGAAGGTCGGCAACCAGTCATGGTGCTGGACGATTTCGTTCGATACCGAGCCCGCCTTGATCTTCCCTGGCCAACGTACAAGCAGCGGAACACGGAAGGCACCCTCCCAATTGGAGTTCTTCTCGCTGCGAAATGGCGTCATGCCTCCATCCGGCCACGAGTTCATGTGTGGTCCGTTGTCGGTCGAATACATGACGAACGTATCTTCGGCGATGCCAAGCTCGTCGAGATAGTCGAGCATGTCGCCGACGTTCTTGTCATGATCGATCATCGTATCATGATAGGGAGACTGCCAGCGTCCGGCCTGTCCGAGACTCGACTTCTTCGTATGGGTGAACAGGTGCATGTGCGTGGTATTGAGCCAAACGAAAAATGGCTTCCCGGCCTTGTTCTGGCGCTTGATGAAATCCTTGGCCGCATCGACGAAGTCTTCGTCGCAGGTTTCCATGCGCTTGGTTGTAAGCGGTCCGGTATCCTTTATCTTCTGCTTGCCCACTCTGCCCCAGCGCTTTTCTTCCGTTGGATCGTCCTTGTCCTGCGCCCAGGAATGGAGCACGCCGCGCGGTCCAATGCTCGCTCGCAGGCCGGGGAAGTCCTTCTCCGGGAAGTAGTCGTACATTTCCGGCTCTTCCTCGGCATTGAGGTGATAAAGATTGCCGTAGAATTCATCGAAACCATGGACCGTCGGCAGGAACTTGTTGAGATCTCCCAGGTGGTTCTTGCCGAACTGTCCTGTCGCATAGCCCTGGTTCTTCAACAGGTCCGCGATTGTCACGATCTCGGGCTGAAGCCCGGCCGAAGCGCCAGGAATGCCTACTTTGGAAAGACCCGTTCGGTAAGCGCTCTGGCCGGTGATGAAGGACGATCTTCCGGCTGTACAGGATTGTTCACCATAGCTGTCGGTAAACATCATGCCTTCCTTCGCGAGGCGATCGATATTGGGCGTCTGATACCCCATGAGACCGCGGCTGTAGCAGCTCAGATTGGAGATGCCGATATCGTCACCCCAAATGACGAGAATATTGGGTTGACCGCCACCCTTCTTTGGTTTGCCACTCTTTTTATCTTTAGCCAATTGCATAACTCCTCTTGAACGACTTGGGGAATCAGCTGCCCGTTCCATCCCGAAATGGGCCCATGTCAAAAACCATGCTCGCGACAGCGAAGAGACCGATCAGGAGCAGGATAACTGCCGTCACAAGTGTGTACGAAACCGGGTAGCGGCTCTCCCCGTGAATGATGCCATCCGCTACCATTTTCTCCCGGGTACGTCGCAGTTCGAGCATGAACTGCGTGTGGTAGATGATGCCGATCACAAGCATGCATATGCCGAGAAGGACCAGCGCCAGTCCGAAACTGCGCGGAGCCCCGGCATGGGTGAGGGTGCCCGCATCGCGCAACTTCTCGAAGAACTGGAATATTGTGAATCCGAAGCCAATCAGTGAAAGGGACGTGCGGATCACCGACATCAAGGTGCGGTCGGCGCTCATCCGTGTCCGCTGGAATGACATTCCGGTACGCCGCGCGGACAAGTCCACCGAAATCATATCGGGCGGGGATTTTGAATTCGCGTGTTCCATGAGTGCGTTGGCCTGGTTCGTCGCGGACACGTTCGCCACCGGACTGCCGGTTTGTAAGTACGTAACGGTAACAAAGGCGGGGCCAGAAACGACCAGGCCATACCTCCACGTTGAACATGATCAGAATATTTTCCGCCCCTTAGGACCTGTCCCTGCGGTTTTTACCGTAACGTACTCCCGCGGCGAGCATCAATTATGCACTATCGTCGGACAGAAACCGGGCGTTCTGCAACTGCCGGTTCGCCTGCCTTTGGCGGCATATAGCTCGAATGGCTTAGTTCAAGACGAAAGCGGAGGTTCAGCATCGGCAATGTCAACGGCTTCATCCCAAAGGGGGCTCTGGAAATTGATGCTCAAACTGCCGGCGATGCGCGGGCAGTTGCAGATGCTCAGTACCCGGAATTCCACTTTGGTAAGCCTCTGCGATGCCTTCGACGAAGCGAGTTCAACTCTTGACCGCCTGCGGAGAAATGGCTCCTCGGACGACAGACTGCTGGTGGAATACGAGACCCTGTGTTCCGATATCGAAAACGAAGTTATTGATATTTGCATTGCCGCGCGCAGCAAAATGCCTTGACCAATCAATCTGACGTAGCTCTTTGTTTCCTGATCAATCCTGTTTAAACTAAGTGTCTCAGTATAATTCCGGTACAACCTGGGGTATTCACCCTATGGCTTCTTGTCCTGTTCCGTTCAATTCTATTCCAGGCTGAAGCACGGGGGTCTGCCATGGAAGTTGACGTCAATATCGACGCAACGGAAACCGAAGAGGTCACTGAACAGGAAGCGAAGCAGGAATTGGACAGGCTCTTGTCCGATCCCCAGTTTCACTCGACCGATCGCAACAGGAATTTCCTGCGATTTGTAGCCAGCGAAATGTTCGAGGGTCGTGCCGCTGCGGTGAAGGCCTATACGATCGCGGTCGATGTGTTCGGCCGTCCCTGCAGTTTTGATCCCACCACGGATCCAATCGTTCGCATAGAAGCGACACGGCTTCGCGCCTCTCTTGCCCAATATTATGAGGCTCACGCCGAAGAAGGCAGCGTCCGCATCGAGCTGCCGCGCGGACGGTATATTCCTGTTTTCACCAAGGCCGCACCCCAGGCTGAAACTATCGATGAGGCGGACCTTGTTGATGCGCCCGAAACGGGCAGGACAAATTCCGGCTGGAAGAGCAGGATCTCCGACCGGCGGCTCGTTCTCGCGGGGCTTGTGGCGGCCACTTGCGGTTTCCTGTGGTTCCTTGCCGGAAGGGGACCTGTCTATTCGGAAAAGCCGAATGTTGCGATCGAGATGAAATTGGCCGGTGACCAGACGGACATCGAGGCTGGACTGATCCGCGATTACCTGATGACGGCCCTGTCGCAATATCAGACGCTCAAGCTTGCTGCAGGAGACCTGGGATCGGAAACGGGCGGGATCCGATCGGCAGCCGGGTCCCTGTTCGGGGCCCAGAGCCGAATGGATAGTCGCTACGATGTGATCCTCAAATATCACCCTGACGACCACGCCCATGCGGTGTGGTGGCAGGTTGTCAATCCTGCGACGGGAGAGGCCCTGCGTTCCGGAGTCGAGCGCGTCGAGGTCGACAGAAGGTCGGGTATCGACGTTCGCTACGAACTGATTACGGACCTCGCAAACCGGTTCGCCGGCACACGCGGCGTGATCAACGGCCTGGAGTTGACGCGTGAACTGAGGTCGCCGACCTTTGGCAATGGCTGCGTCCTGCGGTCTGCCGTGGCTCTGGAACAGCTTGATACCGGCCTGTTGCATGAGGTGCAAACTTGCCTCGGTACATCACTGCTGGACGCACCGAACAATCCAGACATCAACGCCGAACTCGCAATCGTCAATCTTGAGCTGGAGGCGCCTGAAGCGCCGACCGAATTGACTGCGCAGGCGCTCACGCTGGCAAACAAAGCCGTTTCGCTCGCCCCTACGTCCGACCGCGCCGGATATGCCCAAATGCTGGCACAATTCCGCAACGGTCAGACGGAAGCGTCGTTCGTGTCCGGATATCGTGCGATGGGACTTAATCCGGGCAACAGCCTCATCCCGGCCCGGCTGGGAACGATGCTTTTCGCCGTAGGCAGATGGGCGGAAGGTGTGGGAATGGCAGTCAAGGCCGGGATGATCGACGGCGCCGCGCCCAGCGAGGCAGGGCTAACGCTTGCGCTTGATGCTTACCGGCGCGGAGAATTTGCGGAAGCGCTGCTCCGCGTGCAGCAGATGGGCAGGTCGGAAAACTATATTGCCAACATTCTCGAACTTGCAGCAGCGGGCCAGATGAAGAATGCCGCAGATATTAGCGAAGCGGCAAAACAGCTGAACGCCAGGCGCAAGCACTTCCCCGCATCGTTCCGCTCCGATATGGCTGCCCGCCACTATTCGCCGGAGATCGTCGACAAGCTTGGCGCCGGCTTGACGAAGGCAGGTTTTGTCCTGCCTGCTCCGGTGGCTGACGCATCCAACTAGACGTCCGTTGGCACGAAACCTGGTGGGTTCACTTCCAACGTTCGATTTTCGTTACCTTGCTGTTGGTAGCGTTCATGGTCAGGCTGTATTGCGCGAACGTCGTTTGGTCGTCGCAGGTGACCTGCACGATCGTGGGGCCGCCTGCGGATCGCACCTTGTCGATCCTGGCATCGGTGATCTTGTCGCACCAGAACCCCGCATTGCGGATGGCGCGGGCCGTTTGCCGCTGGAGCATGCGCGATTGCAGCGGCTCGGCTGCGGCGATCTCGGAGGCGCAGAGCAGGATCAAAAGAGCTGGCAGTAGGCGTATCATGCAGTAAACCTGTTTTCAGCGTTTTTTGCCGGGATCGGCGCGAGAAACGCCCTCAGGCGACAAAGATGCGTCGAGGTCGCATTTCTTGCAACGATGTTACTGTAACATCGTTGCTGCAGGCGCTATTTTGGACCAGAATCGCCAAGGGCAGGGGGTTGCCTCCCTTCCCCTTGCCCCGCCCGGGCGGGACCGGCGATTGACGAATTCGCTCTCCCTTGCACCCACCGCGAAGTCGGGCAGTTACGGACACGCTCGGGCCCCCTCTTTGCTCAGTAACTAAGCTCGGGCGTGGGTGGCTTGCTGTTCAGGGTCTCGTTCACCCTGTCGGATTTGGGGCGTCTATATTCGATCTTGTTGCCCTCCAGCACGGTGAGCGGCGCGCTCACGGTTGTCGCTGCAACCTTGCCCACCGTACCGACGCCTCCCGCCACGACCGCCGTCACGCCGTCAGCGAAGGAAACGTCTGAATCGGTAAGCGTCTGTCCTGTCACGAGCCGCTGTCCGATGAGCTGGACGATGTCCGGACTTTCGGCGAATTTGCCGTGGCGCAGTCCGTCACCGGTTTTGATCTGGGTCAGATCCACGACGGTTATTCCGGCCGCTTCCAGCTTGGTCTTGTAAGGCTCCGCCGCCGGATTGATCGCACCGAGACGATCGACGTCGCCCGAGATCAACCGCGACACCTTCAAGGCCCTGTCGTCCTGCGACACGAAGATGGTGATTTTCGGCTTGTCCTTGCCGAGCTCGTTCCATTGCCTCGCGAAGACATCGACATCGATATCGGGTGAGGCAAGGATCACGTTCTTTATCTTGGGCTGCACCCGGCCGTCGCGTATCGCCATCTGCCGCAGCGATTCCATGGCGAGCCATGTTCCCATCGAGTGGGCCATGACCGTGATTTCCTTGACGTCCTTGTCCTTGGCAAGCGTTTGCAGGCCCTGTTCAAGCGCAGTCCGCGAGAAGTTGGTGCTCTCCTTGTCGTAATTATAATCGAAGACGCGTGCCCTCGAGGGCCAGGTGAACAGGATTGGCGTCACCTGCGCCTTGGAATCGTGGATGATCTGGGCGAAGCGGAAAACCGAATCTTCATAGCGGTTGTTGAAACCATGGACGAAGACCATCGCATGGCCGTTAACGACGTGCTGGCGGAACCAGGCGCGTCCCTCGTCCGTGGAATGCAGTTGCCGCACTTTTGTCACGGCAAAGTCCGTTTCCGGGTTCGGCGGTACCTTTTTCGGCCACTGCACCGTTCCCGGTTTGCGCCTGGCATCGGAAGGGATAGATACGGTGATATCCGTCAAATAAGGCGTCGGGCTGCGCTCCCCGGTAAACAGCGTCGCCGGATCGTGCGAGGGTACACGGCTGGTAACGACGAGCATGTCGACTGTTGAACCACCGGTTGCACCCGTTATGGCCACCGGCGTCATTACGCCTCTGGCATGCCCCGCGCAACCGGCCAATGCGAGCGTGAGTATGAATCCGAGCACTGGCAAGGCGGCGACGCGACGGCGGGGTGCCTGCGGAAATTCAGTCGCTCCGGAGATGTAATTCATGTCGATGCTTTCGCTCGAGGAAATTGCGGCGGGTGAGTGATGGTAGTGCTTGACCATTTTGCGCGAAACCATCGTCAAGCCTCGATCAACCGGTTTCTTATGGCATATCGAACAAGGGCCGCGGTGGATTTGGCATCCAGTTTCCGCATCGCGGCCGCGCGGTGGCTTTCGACGGTCTTCTCACTAAGGCCAAGCACCGCTGCCGTCTCCTTGTTGCTATGGCCTTCGGCGATCAGTTTGACCACTGCGGTTTCACGCGAGGTGAGAATACTCGACGTAGCATCGGATTTAGCGAGATAGGATGACACGAGCATGTCAGACACCGTCTTGGTAAAGAACGGCTGGCGGTGCTCCAATGCTTCCACTGCCTGGATGAGATACTGCGTGGCATCGGACTTCAGCAAATAGCCGCGCACGCCCGCTTCAAGTATGTTGCGCAGCAAAGCTTCATTATCGTGCTGGGTAAATATCAGGACTTCGGTCTTCGGGCTGTGCAGCCGGATTTGCCGCGCCGCTTCCACACCGTTGATGAAGGGCAAGGCATAATCGAGAATGGCTATTTCCGGTTCGGTCAGTCGCGCCTGCCCGACAGCGTCGCGCCCGTCGGCTGCTTCGCCGACGATTTCCCAGCGATCCCGCTTCGACAGGATCGCTTTCACGCCTTGCCGGACGATCTCATGGTCATCCGCGATCAGAATCCTTGTCATACTACCCCACGCGTCCGAATGGACCCTCTAAGTTTTACACCGGAAACGCTCTTCCGGCAAAAATTAACAGTTACGTACTTACGATAATGCAATCGATGCTTGCTAATGCCGATCATATCATGTGGGAGCGTGGCAGATGAGGCAACGATTAACGAGGCTCGGTCAATTTGCGGGATTGGTCCTGTCAGTCTGGATGACGTTTCCCGCGGCTTCAATCGCAGCCGATCTGGTTGTGGCCATGCCGAATTGGCCGTCGGGCCAGGTGACCGCAAATATCATCAAGACAGCCCTCGAAGCGAACATGCACAAGAGCGTCGACGTCGAGGAGATGGGGACGATGACCGCTTTCGCCGGACTTGCTTCCGGGGAGGTCGATGTCCATCCGGAGGTCTGGCTGCCGAACCTCAATTCGCTGGTGGAAAAATATGGCGATAAAGTTCAGCTTGCGGATTTCGGCGTTCCCGCCTGGCAGGGAATTTGTACCACCAAGCAAACAGTTGATAAAACGGGAATTCATTCAGTCGCCGACCTTCTCGATCCGAAAAAAACCGCGGCCTTCGACACGGACGGCGACGGCCAGGGAGAGATGTGGATTGGCGCCGAGACATGGTCATCCACGGTCATCGAACGAATCCGGGCCAACAGTTATGGTTATGCCAAGACAATGCGGCTTCTTGAAATGCCTGAGGAAATGGGCATGGCGGCGGTCGATGCTGCCGAGGCGACGGACAAGCCGATCATATTTGCGTGCTACAGCCCCCATGTCGTCTTCAAGCTGCATGACATCGTCAAGCTTGAAGAGCCCGCGCACGACGCGTCCAAGTGGCATGTAATCCTGCCTGCGGACGATCCCGACTGGCTGGCCAAATCGAGTGCACCTGTCGCCTGGGATGCCGCGCGCTTCCACATCGCTTACGCTAAGGCATTGGCTACGAAGAGTCCGGAAGTGACCAAGTTCCTTGAAAACATCGATTTCACGCCCGACGAAATCACCGAGATGAGCTATGCGGTCGAAGTCGACCGTCAACCGCCAGCCGACTACGCCAAGGCATGGGTCGGAAAACATGCGGACCGGGTGCAAAAATGGTTGAAGGGGACGGCGAAATGAAAAGAAGGTCCGCATCGTTTCTTGGCATGCACTCAGCCGTTTTTCTGGCTGCAGCAGGGTTATTCATTGGTGGTATCGCGGCGGGACTGGCCCAGGTTCCAAAGACGCAGATCTACGATACGAAGACCCGGACCTGGATCGCCTATGACAGCAAAAAAGCCCGCAAATATTACGCGGCGAACGGTCAGGTGCCCGAGGCATTCCGCAAGCAGATGGTTCCGTTCCGGACGGCTGAAAAACCGGGAACCATCATCATCGATGGCAACCAGCATTTCCTTTATCTCGTCAAAGGCGGTGGTCAAGCCATCCGGTACGGCATCGGCGTCGGCCGGGACGGTTTCGGATGGGCGGGTATAGTACGCGTCGGGCGCATAGCCGAATGGCCAACCTGGACGCCGCCCGCCGAGATGGTGGCGCGCGACCCGAATGCCGTGAAATTTGCAGGGGGAATGCCCGGCGGTCCCGACAATCCGCTCGGAGCCCGAGCGCTTTATCTCTATGAGGGCGATCAGGATACGATCTATCGCATCCACGGGACGCCGGAGCCCTGGTCTATCGGGCTCAATGTGTCGTCGGGCTGCATCAGAATGAACAATGAAGACATTGTCGATCTGGCTTCACAGATTCAGGTCGGAGCGAAAGTGATCGTGCTCATGCAGGGCGCGTCACTCTACAAGGGTGTTTGAGCAGCAAAGTCAGGGGGAAAACGATGCTTTGCAAATCGGGTCGAGGACATTTGAGAAATATCAGCTTCCTTACGGTTGCGAGTGGAATATTGGCGCTGGCAGGATGTATGTCGGACAACAGCCCCACACCCGAAAACATGGCAAGAAACACCGCGCAGACGGCACCAGCCGATTTGCAACTGGCCTGCGCCAGCGCTTCGGCGACAAAGTTTGGCGGCGACAGCGCGACGGTTCTTCCCGTGAGTTCGGCCGCGGTGGATGGCGGAAAATATCAGATCATCCTCGACTCCAAAGGTCAGCGTTCGACTTGCCTGATCGATTCCGCCGGAGCCGTCCTGTCTGTGGAAAAGGTTTGATGCCCTAGCGAACCGATTGCACGCAATTACCGGGGTGCCGCACGTCGTCAGAAACGTGGAATTTGAGGAGAGCCGCTATGTCATTGCACCAAAAAACGATTGCCGTGGTCGCTTCGGCAGCGCTGCTGATGTGCGGGCCGGGCATGCAGGCTTGGACGCAGACGCAACCGGCGCCCGCCGCAACAGCGCCTGCCGCACCCGTGGCACCGGCGCCCGCACTCCTGACTGCGGCAGAGCTGCAAACGCTGACGGCGCGCATCGCGCTCTATCCCGACGACCTTGTGGCCCTCGTGCTTTCGGCCGCGCTCAACCCTCTTCAGATCGTCCAGGCGGCGCGGTTTCAGGATCAGGCAAAAGCAAAGCCGGATGCGAAACCCGATCCGTCTTGGGACGGAAGCGTCATATCGCTTCTCAACTATCCAACAGTACTGACGATGATGAACGACGATCTCGAATGGACTCAGCAATTGGGCGAGGCGGTCGTCAATCAGCAAAAAGATCTGCTTGTGGCGATACAGGAACTCCGCGACAAGGCAGTGGACAATGGTACGATCAAGTCAAATGACAAGGTTGTCGTAGAGACAAACGACGACGACAACGTTGTCATCCGCCCAGCCAAGAAGGAGGTGACGTATGTCCCGACCTACGACCCCGTCATCCTGACCAGCCCGACCTATGTTGCGACAGCCCCGATCGTTTATGGCGATCCTTATCCTTCGTACTATTACCCATATGCGCCCTATTGGAGCGGATTTATCACGGGAGCAGTTTTTGGCGCTGCAATCGACTGGGATAATTGGCATTCATGGGGAGGCAACGACGTCGACATCAACATTGGCGACATCAATCGCAACGATTTTCACTTTGACAAAAACAATATCAACAACCTCAATTTCGACAGCAGCAAATTCAATTTCGACCGGGATTCCATTGCGAATAATGTTCGCGAGAACAGGGGAAACCGGCTTGATCTAAGGGAAAACGGCGGCCAGCTCGGCAACCTCGGTAACCTTGG
Source organism: Phyllobacterium sp. 1468 (assembly GCF_031455525.1). Taxonomy (NCBI): domain Bacteria; kingdom Pseudomonadati; phylum Pseudomonadota; class Alphaproteobacteria; order Hyphomicrobiales; family Phyllobacteriaceae; genus Phyllobacterium; species Phyllobacterium sp. 1468. The sequence continues at coordinate 230,908 of NZ_JAVDSX010000006.1, forward strand.
CGGACTCGCCGGTGCCGGGCTTGCAGGCGCCGCGGGTGGCGCACTCGGATCAAGGATCCAGAGCAGCGATGTGCGCCGCGATGTCCAGAACCAGCTGAAGCAAAGGGATGGCGGCAATTTTGCCGGCAATCGCCCTGGTCAAGGGGCAAATCGCCCGGCCAATCGCGATATCGGGCAAGGAGCGGGAGCGGGTAACCGCAACATCGGACAAGGCGCCGGCGCCGCCAATCGCCCGAATCGGGACAGGCCAAATGCAAACCGTCCCGATCGCCCGCGGCAACAGCCGACAGGCGGCCGCGTCGATAATCGTCCGAGGCAGCCAAGCGCTCTCGGCAATTATGGCTCTGGCCGGGATGCCCGCGCCTCGTCCCAGCGCGGCAATGCTAGCCTGGGTGGCGGCGGCGGACGTCCCAGGGTCCAGGGTGGCGGTGGTTCCAGGGTCCAGGGCGGGGGAGGACGCCCGAGATTCCAGGGTGGCGGCGGAGGCAGAGGCGGCGGAGGCCGGGGTGGCGGAGGCCGCGGTCGTCGGTGACCTGTCGAAGCCATCACCATTCCTTGTGAAGGGATCAGGAAAATGTATCGCTCAACTTTGAAAATACTTCTCGCTTCTGCCTTTCTTTCGATGGCGGCAACGTCTCCCTTGATCGCGGCGGAGCCTTCGCTTCAACGTTTCGTTGGCGCAAAGCCGGAAACCTTCAAGGAACCGGGAGATGCGCTTGATGCTCTGAAGAAAGATCTCGGTGCCAAGGATGCAGACGCTTTGGCCAAGGTTCTTGGTCTGAATGCCGAAGCGGCCAAGAAATCAGACGACTTCGATGATCGTCTGACCGACCTCCAGAAGGCCTCCACGGAACGCGCCGAACTGAAAGACCGGAAAGACGGCAGCAAGGAAGTTGTCCTCGGAAATCTTGCCTGGCCATTTCCGTTTCCCTTGGTCAAGCAGGACGCCGGCTGGCAGTTCGATACGCAAAAGGGGCTCGAGGAGATTCTGGCGCGGCGGATCGGCGAGAATGAAAACGAGGCATTAGAGACGTTGCGTAATTATATCCTCGCCCAAACTGCCTACGCGCAGGAGGATCATGATGGTGATGGCGTGCTCGAATTTGCTCAGAAGCTGATCAGCGAGGAGGGCAAGCACGACGGTCTTTACTGGAAATCGGACGGCGGCGAGGAAAGCCCTGCCGGCAGTTTCGGAGATGATGCCAAGATCGAAGCCAGCGCGAAGTCAGACCGCGGTTATTTCGGCTATCGCTACCGGATACTCAAAGGCCAGGGCAGCAACATTGCCGGCGGCAAGTATGATTTTGTCATCAATGGCAACATGATCGCCGGACATGCTTTGATCGCCTGGCCCGCAATATATGGCGAAACCGGTATCAAGACTTTCGTCGTCAGTCATCATGGGACTATTTACGAAAAGGATCTCGGACCGGCTACCGACAAGATGGTTAAGGAGATAAGATCGTTCAATCCGGATCAAACATGGGATTCGGTTGACGACTGATCGCGACGTTCAAAAGGGGGACAGCGATGAAACTTTTCAATACTTTGGCACCGGCGCTTGCGGCGGGTTTGCTGTTTGCAAGCCCGGTCTCGGCGGCCGACATTACCTCGCCAATGGCGCCGGAACTCAAGCAAATCGAAAAGGATGGTTGGACCTTTGCGGTCAGCCCCTATTTCTGGGCGGCGGGCATGTCGGGCGATTCGGGTCTGTTCGGCCTGCCGACAGTGCACATGGACATGAAATTTAGCGACATTCTCAAGGAGCTCGATTTTGCCGCCATGGCCATTGGCGAGGCGCGCTATGATCGCTACAGCATTTTCACCGATATCATGTACTCGAAGATCTCCAGTGGCCGGGGCACGCCGCGAGGGATTATCGCGGACAATGTCAGCGTGACCTCCGAAACCTTTGCCGGGCTCGTCGGCGCGGGGTATTCCGTGCTGCAGAGCGACAGAGGCAACCTCGATGTTGTCGCCGGGTTGAGGGTCTGGAATGCAAGCACCGAGATTGCGTTTAGCGGCGGCATTCTCGATGGTGTGAAGCGTGAAGACAGCGCGACCTGGGTCGATGGCCTCGGCGGCATACGTGCCAAATATTCGATCACCGACAAGGTCTATTTTACCGGTTGGGGTCTTGTAGGCGGCGGCGGCGCCGATGTCGACTGGGATGTCGCCGGAGGCATCGGCTACAGTTTCAACGAAAAGGTTTCAGCCGTCGCCGGCTATCGGGCGCTCGGCGTCGACTACAGCAATGACGGTTTTGTCATGAACGTCGTCCAGCAGGGACCGATCTTCGGCGTCGTCATGCATTTCTGACAGCCAGGTCGGGCCCCGCCGCGAACAGGCGGGCAGGGCCCGAACATTACATGTCACACTTCTTGTAGGTGACATACATATTGTCGCCGAAGGGGTCGAACCGCTGAAAGGTGTTGGCATCGACGATCTTGAACGTCTGGGTCATGTCGCTTTCGATCATTGAATCGGTGCAGGACAACGTCGCCGACAGCCGGTCTTTCAGTTTCTTGACGCTCTTTGTCGTGCACACGGCGTTCGGCCCGGTGACCTTGCTGCCGCTGATCAGCAATCCCGTTGAAGTCGAAGCCGTCCGGTCCTTGAACTCGACCGTCTTGCCGGCTTTCTTGAATGTGTCCTCACACTTGGTTCCGTTCATGGTCCATGCGCCCTGCAGCTCCTTGATCGTTGCCGCCGCGACGCTCGTTGTCAGGCACAGGCCGAGGACACCGCCCGCCAATATGACTTTGCCGAATTTGCTCTTCATCGAATTGCTCCGGAATCCATTTCACCTCGACAACGATAGATGTTCGTCCGGGCGCTGGAAATGCGGCGGCGGCAAATATACGGCTACGATACGGTAAATGCGCCTCGTGTCTTAGGGAGCCGCAAGCAAAAGCACGAAGGCGATGAAGACGACCAGATGCACCATGCCGGTGAGCACGTTGGTGCGTCCCGTTCCGAAACTGTGGATGCTGATCGAAAGGATCAGCGCCAGCAGTACCGTATCGCCCGGCGAAAGGCCGAGCGTCAGTTCTCGCCCCGTGACAAGGCTTGCCATGCCGACTGCTGGAATCGTCAGCCCGATTGTCGCCAGGGCCGAACCGAGCGCAATGTTGAGGCTGCGCTGCAATTCATTGTTGAGCGCGGCACGAATGGCGGCCAGGCCTTCAGGCAGAAGCACCAGCGTCGCGATAAAGGCGCCGACGATGGCATCGCTCTGGGCAACATTCAGCGCGGCAAGGCCGTCCTCGATGCCGACGGCCACCTGTTCCGCGAGCAGGACAATGCCGACCAGTCCTGTCACCAGGAAAAATGCATTCGCGTAAAGTGCTCGCTTGGATGTATTTCCCGCATGAACACCGGCATAAGCGGCGCTTTCATCGAGAAAGTCATCGCGGTGTCGCACCGTCTGCGCAAACACGAAACTCGCGTAGAGCAGCACGGCGCAGAAGCTGACGAAGACGAGCTGCACCGGCGAAAAGCTGCCCGGGTCCGTCGAAAGTGTGTAATTGGGCAGAACGAGCGTCAGTACCGTCAAGGCGGTCAGAACCGAAAGGATGGCGCTTGTTCCCTGCCGTTTCAGATCCTGCTGGCGATGCAGCCATGCTCCAAGCGTAAGACACAGGCCGACGACACCGGCGCAGACGATCATCACCGTCGAGAAGACAGACTCGCGCGCCAGCGTCGGGTTGTTTTCGCCATGCAGCATCATCGAGACGATAATCGAAACCTCTACGGTCGTGACGGCAAAGGTTAGCAGCAGCGTCCCGTACGGCTGGCCAAGACGGAACGCCAGGGCTTCGGCATGTTCGAGGACGACGAATACGGTGACGAGCAGCACGCACAGGGTGAACAATGAAACCAGGATCGTAACCCAGGCATGACCTTTGCCCGCAACGCCAAAGAGCTGCAAAACAATGGCAAGTGCCAGCGCCCCCAGCGGTACCACATATGACGAAGCCGGCAGGTGACGCGAGATCATGAGCGCGAATCCAAATGAGCGACTTCCCGACACTAGAGTCTTTCATGCTTGGATGGAAACAGTTCTGTTTCCCGGATGGCGGGTTTCCGGTCCGGCCACAGGCCGACCGAAATCGCGTTCAGTAAGGCAGACCGACGTAGTTTTCCGCCAGCACCGTAGAAGCGGCGCGGGAATGGGTGAGATAGTCGAGTTCGGTCTCCTGGATCTTCTGGTCGAATTCCCCCGTATCCGGAAAACGATGCATCATCGTTGTCATCCACCAGGAAAAGCGCACCGCTTTCCAGACACGTGCAAGCGACCGCACCGAATATGCGTCGATGCCGCTGTCCGAACCATCGCGATAATATTCGGCAAGTCCGGAGAAAAGGTAATGGACGTCACTCGCCGCCAGATTAAGCCCCTTGGCTCCGGTTGGAGGCACAATGTGCGCCGCATCGCCGACGAGGAAAAGACGGCCGAAGCGCATGGGTTCCGCAACGAAGGAACGCAGGGGCGCGATTGACTTTTCAAACGAAGGTCCAGTTGTCACCGCGTCCGCGTGGTGGGGAGGCAGTCTGCGCCGCAGCTCGTCCCAGAAGCGATCGTCGCTCCAGTCCTCGATCTTCTGGTCGAGTGCACATTGCACATAGTAGCGGCTGCGGGTTGTGGAGCGCATGGAGCATAGCGCAAAGCCGCGCGGATGATTGGCATAGATCAGTTCGTGATTGACCGGCGGCACATCGGCAAGGATGCCCAGCCAGCCGAAGGGGTAGACCTTCTCGAAGACGCGCAGCGATTTTTCCGGGATGGATTTGCGGCTGACACCATGAAAACCATCGCAACCGGCAATGAAATCGCAGTCGATACGATGGGTGAGGCCGTCCTTTTCATAAGTGACGTAGGGCGAGTTGCCGTCGAAATCATGCGGCTGAACGTTGCTTGCATCATAGATGCTCCCGCCGCCGCTCTTTTCGCGATGTTCCATCAGGTCGCGGGTGAGCTCGGTCTGGCCGTAGACCATGACGCGCTTGCCGCCAGTAAGGCCGGTCAGGTCGATGCGATGATCGCGTCCGTCGAAAACAAGCGAAAAGCCATCATGCCGCAGCCCCTCGACATGCATCCTCGTGCCGGATTTCGCCCTGTCGATGAGGTCGACTGTGCCTTCCTCGAGAACCCCCGCGCGGACGCGGCCGAGGATATATTCCTTGCCGACGCGGTCGAGGACTATGTTGCTGATACCAGCATCACTCAAGAGCTGTCCGAGCAGCAGGCCGGATGGCCCCGAGCCTATTATGACGATCTGGGTACGCATTATCCCCCCGCATTTTTGGCTCAACTCTGTACCGGCGAGGCTCGGACAGCAAGCGAGATTTCGCGAACGGACCCTAACCCTTCACCGCACCTGCCGTCATGGAGCCGCTGATTTGCCGGTACATGATGATGCCGATGAGCATTGGCGGCAACGCGCCTACGATCATGACGGCCGACGCCGCGCCCCATTGAATGCCGCCGCCGCTCGCCGCAAAGAAGAAAGAAGCGCCGACTGTCATCGGCACGGCCCTGTTTGACGTCAGCATCAGTCCGAACAGGAATTCGTTCCACGCTGTGATGAACCCGAATATGAAGACCGTCGCCAGCGCCGGGCGGCAGACAGGGAACAACATCCCCTTCATGATTCCCCATCTGCTCATACCGTCCAGCTTTGCCGCCTCGTCGATCTCGATGGGAACTTCCGCGATCGCGTTGACGAATACGATCAGCGAAAGCGGCAGATTGACGATCGTCAGGATCAGCCCGAGGCCAAGCTGTGTATCGAGCAGGCCGGCAAACTGGAACATCATGTAAAGTGGGATCGCAAAGATGATGAGCGGCACTGCGCGCAGATTGACGATCAGCGGCATCAGGATCTTGCGGCCATATCTGCCGCGGGCAATGGCATAGGCTGCCGGAAAAGAAATGATCATGGCGAGCCCCGTGCCGATCAGTGACGCCGCCAGGCTGTTGAAGAGATAGGCGAAAATGTTCAACCGGTCGCTCACCCGCAGAACCGTCGCATAGTTTTCGAGGGTGGGGCTCGAAATCCAGAATCCCGGATTGACCGATATCTCCTTGCCGCTCTTGAACGAGGTGAGCAGCGTGACGATTACCGGAAAATTCAGGGCAAGAGCAGCCACGGCATAGACGATCCAGCGCAAGAGCCTAATCATGTAAGGCTGCCTTTCCCGCGGCGGGATAGCCATGTCAGGGCGTACAAACCAAGGAACGATGCCAGGAACAGAATGACGGAAGCGGCGATTGCCTTGCCGATGGCGCCTTGCTTGAAGAAGGCCTCGTAGATGTAGATCGGCAGCGATGTGGTTGAACCGCCGGGACCACTGCCGGTCAACGTATAGACATTGTCGAATACGCGAAATCCATCGATAAACCGGATGAAAAAAGTGAAGATGAGCGTGGGGCGCATCAGGGGCAATTCAATTGCAGTCAGGATTTGGCGAGCGGAAGCGCCATCGATAGCCGAGGCTTCGCGCACATCGTCCGGAATGGCCCGATAGGCGGTATAAAAGAGCAGCAGTGCGAAAGGTGTCCACTGCAATGTCTCGACGACGACAAGCGTCCAGAAGGCATTCTGCGCATTGAGGAATGATGGGCTATCGCCCAACCATAGATACAAATAATACGGAACCGGGCCGACGAACTCATGCAGCACGAGCCGGTACATCAGCCCGATCATCGCGGGCGCCACCATCAGTGGCAACATCAGGGGCGCCATGAGCCAGGAGCGCTTCTCGATGAGAGGCGAGAGGAATACGGCAAGCCCGAGACCGAGCACACATTCCAGAATTGCTGTGATCAGGCCGAAGCGCAGCGAAAACCAGCTGGCCCGCCAGAATTGCGCATCGCCGAGCACCTCGCCGTAATTTCCGAAACCGACGATTTCCGGGCTGCGCAAATTTGTGAAACTGACGTGAGAAAAGCTGTAGACAAGATCGATCAGGATCGGAAATCCGAGGAAAAGCAGGAGAAACCCGACCAGCGGGCTAGCAAAAACTCTCCAGCCTTTGTGGTGCAAATCGACCATGTTTTTCCTTTTACAAATGGTCTGGAACAGGATGCGTTGTTTTATCTCCCCCTTTGTGGGGGAGATGGCGCCTTCAGCATCTCAGCACCTGCTAAGTGCTAGAACTCGCGAGAGAAGGGGATTTGCTGCACTCATCCGCATCTACCGGCGCAACTATTGCTTCAGCAATTTCTCCATGCCAGCCTTTGTGTTGGCGAGCGCTTCGTCCAGGGTTTCCTGCCCCGACCAGTAGCCGGTGAATTCCTTCGCCTGCAGTTCGTAAACCGGGAAGGCATTGGCCGAGGTGGCTCCCGTCATGACATAGCCATAGGCGCCGGCATATTGACCGAGCGTAACCAGGTCCGGCCGCTCCTTGGCAATCTTTGCTGCCACATCCGGCAGGAGCGCAGGCGAACCGCCGCTGCGGGCATAAAGCAAGGCTGCGTCCTCGGTCGCGAGCCATTGCAGGAACTTCGCTGCACCTGGTTTGTTCTTGGCGTTCTTGTTGATACCAAGCCCGAGACCGTGAATATGGTCAGCCCGACCGGCGGAGCCCGCTGGCGGTGCAACGATACCGACATTCTCGGCGATCGCCGGAGATTTGGCGGGATCGCTGAGTTCGCTGGCAGCAGCATTCCATTGCAACGCCGTCGCCACCTGACCGGAGCCGAACGCGGCATTGGTTTCAGCATATTCATAGGATAGCGAATCCTTCGGCGAAGCACCCGCATCATAGAGCTTCTTGTAAAGCTCGAGCGCCGTCCGGTAGGCCGGAGAGTCGATGGTGATATTACCCGAAGCATCCATCCAGTCGCCGCCATTGGCACGGGCCACGGACTGCCACACCATGATATTGAAGAGGAGGTTCTTCATCTGCAGCACCGTACCGTAGCGCACGGGGCTTTCGGGATTTACGGACTTTGCGAAATAGAGTGCGGTCGCCGCCCAATCATCCCACGTCCAGCTGTCGGCCGCTTTCGGCTCGAGGGGCTTGCCGAGATATTTCTCGCTGATCTCGGCATATTTGGTCTTGGCTGCCGGGTCGGCGAGCAGGGCGTCGATAAGGTCCTTGCGATAATACATGAAATGCAGGGAGAGATCCGTCGGGACGCCGTATTGCTTGCCATCGAACTGCATGGTCTTCAAAACTGACTCGCCAAATACCTTGGCGGCATCCGGGCCAAGGTCGACCGGCTCCATGTAGGACGCGTAGCGGCCGATCGAATATGTCGCGAGAAGATTGATGTCGAAGGCGCTCGATCCGGCTGCCATGTCGGCCTGCAACTTGTCGTAGAAGCCATCACGGCTGTAGAAAAGAAGCTCGACCTTATCCGCGTCGGCAACGCCGCTTTGTGCGTTGTAAGCTTCAGCGACAGCGCGCAACGCGGTCTCTTCCGAACCGCCCGGCCAGCCAAGAACGGTAACCGCGGCGTTGGCGGCACCCAAGGACGTGGTGACCAGTGCAAGAGCCGATAAAGTGATTTTGGCTAGTTTAAGCATTATAGCCTCCAATGATTTATGAGTTACGACCGATACTTTTAATGGCGAGATCCGCCGCGCCGACAACCCCCGCATGACGGCCGAGGCCGGCACTCACAAGGGTAGGGCGCAGCGATATTTTGGGAAATGTAAACGCCCCCCGAACCTGATCGATATATCCGTCTGCAAGCCCGATCCCGCCGCCAATGACGATGCATTTCGGATCAAGCGCCAGCTGTATGTTCTGGCAGAGTACAGCTAGTCGCCGGGCGGAAATTGCGATGATATGCGATGCCCAAGGCGCGCCGGACCTCGCTGCGGCGAAGATGGCCGGCGCCTCTAGCTCATAGCCCGCCTTGCAGGCTTCCGCATGCATCCAGTGGCCCGAAATGCTGTCTTCGAGCGGTCGGTGTGAGCATTCGAAATAGCCCTGAAATAGTCCGAAATGACCGGCGGTTCCCTGCAACAGCCGGCCGTTAGTGACGATGCCGCCGCCAATGCCGGTCGAGATCGTGAGGAACACCATGTCTTTTTGTGCGCCGGCGCCGAACCGGTGTTCGCCCCAGGCAGCGCATTGCGCATCGTTGACGGCAATTGCGTCGACGCCAAACGTACTGCGCAACCTGTCGATGAGCGGATAGTCGTGCGGCAGATTGAGCGTAGCCGGATTTAGTGCCTGCCAATTTCCGTCGACGACAATCCCTGTAACGGCTGCAGCAACCCGCCTGTAGGAGCCGCGCCAGTTGGACACCTTGGCCGCGATAGCGTCGATCCAGCCGTCGGGACCAAGATTGTGGTCGGTAGCAAATTGCGCCTCCTCGATGACTTTGCCTTCCCTGACCAGACACGCCATCGTCTTCGTACCGCCAATATCGATCGCCAGCACGGCTTTATTGGTGGCATGTTCACGCCCGGTATCGATTGCCTGCTTGAACCACGAGGTGACATGCTCGGTGCGGGTGATGGCGGAGCCGACGACAACGCTGTGTGCCCCACGACGAAGTGCCTCCGTCGCTTGCTCGGGCGTCCGGATGCGCCCCTCCGCAATCACGTAGGGGGTCAGTTTCCGCAGTCCGGCTATCAGCTCGAAATCCGGCGCATCGGGAACCGGCCCCCCGGTATAGCCGGACAGTGTCGATCCGACGCAATCGGCACCCGCGGCCAGTGCGGCGCGGCCATCCTCGACCGACGAACAGTCGGCCATCGCCAAAGCGCCTTTCGCGTGGATCGCCGCAATGATATCTGCGACGTTCTCGGGTCGCGGCCGCAGTGTCGCGTCGAACGCGACGATCTGTGCGCCGGCAGCAACCAGCGCCACCGCGTCGGCCACATGGGGCGTGATCCGGACGGGCGACGTTTCAAGATCTTTTTTAACGATACCGATGATGGGCGCGTCCGTCACCCGGCGGACCGCTCGCACATATTCCACGGATTCGATCCTGAGTGCGCCTGCACCTCCGGCGATCGCCGCCAAGGCAAACGCCGTGACCATGTCGGCACGATCCATCGGGCCGTCGGGAACCGGCTGGCAGGAGACGATAAGGCTACGTTCGAGATCCCCGATTTTCACTTCAAAATCCTCGCTTGTTGCGAGAACGATATCCGGTTCATACCAGATTGCAACCAGTCAAAAACTGGTATTAGCGGCTTAACTCCGTAACGAAATCGTAGAGATCGCCGCGATATCTTGTTTCGGTAAATTCCACGGGCTGGTCGTCGGCAAGGAAACAACGCCGCTCAATGATAAGCAGCGGTGCGCCGGCCGCGCATTTCAAGAGCTCGCTGTCACGGTCCGAAGCTGGCCGCGAACGCAACCGTTGTATGGCCCGCTGGGGCAAAGCATTGCGCTTTGCCAGTGCCTCGTAGAGGGAGTCCCCAACGAGTTCGGGCGATGGCAGGAACCTTGCCGGAACGACTGCGGTCTCGTAGGCGGCAGGCTGGCCGTCAGCAGTTCGTATCCGTTTCAAGCGGATGATGTCTGCATTTGGCGGCAGGGCGAGCGCCATCGCTTCCGCCGGGGATGGTCGGCCTATCTCTTTGGAAATCCAGATACATCCGGGTTCAAGCCCCCGTGCAACCATATCTTCGGAAAAGCTCGCCAAGGTCGAAAGCGATTTTTCGACGGGAACGCTCACTTCTGTCTTCGCGCCATGCCGCCGTCGCAAATGGCCATCCTGGATAAGAAGTTCCAGGGCCTTCCTAACGGTCACACGCGAAAGCGAAAGAGCTTCCGCCACCGCCCGCTCGCCCGGAAGGGTAGAGCCCCGCTTGATGCGATTGCTGATGATGAGATCCTGCAGCGCCATCTTCAATTTCTTGTGCAGGGGAATTCCCGTTTCGAACGCATCGATCCGTGACCGGATCTCCGCTAACAGCTGCTGGCGTTCCATGATCTCTCCTTGCCAGCGGTCTTTCCAAGGGCTGGATTGTCACCCTTGCATTATTTTTTTGGAAATCCAACTGGTATTATTGCATTGACGGTTTTTCCATCGCCGGAGATCGGGAAAGCGCGAAGCAACTGATTTTGCGCAGCAGGTTCTCATTTCTGTGGGGTTCCTATATGGAATAGAGCCATTTTCGCACGGTAACATCCGATTCTTGCGCGAGTATCCTTGAATTCGGAACGGTTTTCGCTACGCAGGATTGAAATTTACGTGTGACCAGTTGTAACTGCGGGGGTTCAAACATAATCGAACGATCTATTGCAATTTCCTGCGGATCGACCTTTTGTGAAATCCTGCTTCGAGAGCCCGCAAAATTCATGGAAAGAGAGACGTGCATCAAGAGGTCTCACTCTTAGCGACGGTTGCTTTCGGCTTTGTGTTTGCCGCGGTCTTCGGCTATCTGGCCGATCGTCTGCGCTTGCCGCCGCTCGTCGGTTATCTCGTCGCCGGTATCATGATGGGGCCGTATACACCAGGCATCGTCGCAGACAGCGGGCTTGCCTCGCAGCTCGCGGAAATGGGCGTTATCCTTTTGATGTTCGGCGTGGGTCTGCATTTCTCCGCCTCCGATCTGTTGGCGGTTCGCGGGGTTGCTGTCCCCGGAGCCCTGGGGCGTATCCTGCTTGCTACCCTGCTCGGTATCGGCCTTTGTTCCTTATGGGGCTGGGGTCTTGGTGCGGGTATCGTCTTTGGGCTTAGTCTTTCCGTCGCCAGCACCGTGGTCCTGCTCAAGGCGCTTGAGGAGCATAATCAGGTGGACACCGTTAATGGCCGCGTGACGGTCGGCTGGCTCATCGTCGAGGATCTGGCGATGGTTCTCGCCTTGGTCCTGTTGCCAGCATTTTCGGGGGTTTTGGGCGGTCATGCGGACGTAGCAGCCGGAGAGGCCGCCACGGCTGGTGGCGGCCTCTCCATCACATTGACCATTGGCATAACCCTGCTCAAAGTCGGCGCTTTTACGGTGATGGCCATATATTTCGGGCCCAAGGTCGTTCCGTGGATTCTCACATTGGTTGCCCGCACCGGCTCACCGGAACTGTTCACGCTTTCCGTTCTCGCCGTTGCCCTCGGCATCGCCTTTGGCTCGGCGGAGATTTTCGGCGTATCCTTTGCGCTCGGGGCGTTTGTCGCAGGCGTCGTCATGAGCGAGTCGCATCTCAGCCATCGTGCCGCGGCCGACTCCCTGCCTCTGCAAAATGCGTTCGCCGTATTGTTTTTCGTTTCGGTCGGGATGCTTTTCGACCCCTATGTCATCATCCGCGATCCGCTTGCGGTTGCCGCCGTGCTGGCGCTGATCATTTTTGGTAAATCGTTGATCGGATTTCTGATCGTCGTTCTCCTACGCTTTCCGATCGCTATGGGCCTGTCGGTCGCTGCCGGTCTGGCGCAGATCGGCGAGTTTTCTTTCATTCTGGCCAGCCTCGGTGTTTCGCTTGGCCTTTTGCCGCGTGAGGGACAGGATCTGATCCTTGCCGGTGCCATCCTGTCGATCACCGTCAATCCACTCGTTCTGCTCGGTGGCGACTGGCTACAAAAAGCCGTTCGTCGAAAGTGGCCATCGCTGTTCGAACAATACGGCAAGAGCAAGCATGACGCACTTTGCCGCGAACTGGAGCGCATCCGGAAGATCAGCGATGAAAGAAACAGGCAGCATCAGCTCGAAATGCAGCAACTGATCGAGACGTTCCCGATGTTTGCCCAGGTTGATGAAAACTCTCAGGAAGAGCTTCTCCTGTTGTTTCGGCCAAAGGTGGCATCGCCCGGCGAACGCGTCATCCGTATCGGCGATCGTGGCGACGGTATGTATTTCATTTCCTCGGGAGCCGTAGAGGTTCAACTGGAGGACGACCCGGTTCGACTCCAGGCCGGTTCCTTCTTTGGCGAAATGGCACTTTTGAGCGGCGGGCGCAGGACGGCGGATGTCATCGCTGTCGATTTTTGTCAGTTCCTGGTCCTCGAACGCCGGGATTTTAATGTTTTCATGTCGAAGCATCCCGCACTTCGGACCGCAGTCAGCGATATGGCCAAAGAGAGAAAAGCGATGAACGTTTCACGCAGGAAGCGCAAGAAGTCTCTCGATGCGACGTAATTACTAGTCCGACATCAGCGACAGCGTGGAAAATCCTCGCATCGCGTCGGCCACGAGACACTTGTCCGTCAGGGTCAATCGATTTCCCGTCACGATGTCCTGGAATTCCTTGCCATTGATTTCCGCTGGAACATGCACTGCGGTGTCGCCCCACGCGGGTATCGGCATGAAGGGTTCGTGAAACCGTTTCACCGCTTCGAAGGATTGGCGGGGCACGGCAACCAGACAATAGTCGGATTCGTGCTTGCGCAGAAAAGCGATAACGTTTTTTCGCTTCTTGCCGGTGACCTTCAGAGGAATGTATTGGCCGCCGATGAACAGCTCAGGCTTGCGCTTTCGCGCCCGAAGATGGGCGGCGACTAGCCGCTGTTTGACGGCGCCCGTGTGCCAATCTTCCAGAAGAATGTTCAAGGGGCACTGGTCCGCATAGGAAAGCCGGGCAGTCAACGCATCGAAATCTATGTCATTCGATGCCGGGATATTCGATACGGCGAAATCCCAGGATTCCGCTCCATTGTAGATAACGGGAACGCCGGGAGCAGTTGCTTTGAGGACCGTTTGCGAAAAACTGTTGAGCGCCCCGGCTATCCAGAAGGGCCGCATGGTCTTCGTGAAGTCGAGGAGGAAAGGACGGTCGGCGAAAAGCTGGTCGATGTAGTCCATTACGGCCAACTCATAGGGCTTGTTGATTTCCGTCCAGAAGGAATCTCTCTGAATTTCGCTTATCGCTTTCTGGATGAACGCGCAAAGATCGTTACGAACGGCCTGCAGGCTGTTTTCATCGTCGATCTGCAGCGTCAAAGGCCAGATCGCAGCAAGGGTTTGATAGATCAGCCATTCAGTCTGAGGGTCCGGCGCCAGCGTTTCCTCGATCGTCGCCACATCGCCCGCATGGAGCTCGCGCCAGCGTGCCACCGCCTCGCACCAGATTTCCGGCGCTTCGGACAGAGCGAGTAGCCGCATCCTCGCATCCTCGCCGAATTTGGTGGTGTAGGAGAACGTTGTCGCCAGCATGCCTTTCGGCGCAACTTCGGCTTTGCGCAGCATCTTTGAGTGGAAAAGCTGCACCGGATCCCCGGCATCACCCGAGCGTAAAATGATTTCATCAAGCGCGATCGGCCCGCGGCCATATTGGTAGGATTGTTCGATTGCCTGTGCCATGACTGCGGCAGTCAATTGCTGGAATCTCACAATGAATTGGCCGATATTTCCGTCAGGATCATTCGCCGCTTCCAATATGCGTTGTACGAATTTCAGCGGAGCGGGATCGGCAGCGTCGGGGCGCGCCAGGATATCGGAAATGGTGGACTGGAGAATGGCTCGATAGGATCCGAGAATTCCCGCCGCATTCGAATAGGTCCGGAAAACCGGAAGTTCGATAACGAGATCGCTTACCGCGCGTCTCAGCTCCAGCTCGTCGGCTACATTCGGTTCTATCACCATGAGCAGGTCGACCAGAGCCTGCAGTTCCGCAGCAAATCTGCTATGCAGCACAGCTGACTTTGCACCGCGATAGTGGAGCGTACTTTGCGCACCAATATTGCTGCTGTAGAGTTGTTCGAGCGCAGCCAGCTTTGCATGATCCACCATAAGGTTCGCCGTCACCGAAATGAACTCGTAACCTGCGGTTCCATCGACATGCCATGAAGCGGGATAAGGTTCGCCGTCCAGGAGAATCTTGTCGGCGACAAGATAGGCTTTGTCACCGGCGTGCCGGCGCAATTCCTGCGAATATGTTTCAGGATCAGCCAGACCGTCGATCTGGTTGACACGAAAACCGATGACTTGGCTGATCTCGAGCAGATCGAGTGGAACCTCGTGAAAATCCTTGAATGGTTGTGTCTTTTCGACTTGAACGCCCACAGAGTGCATGGATTCGAACGAGTGGCGGTAGTTCATCCGGCGGCGAGCCTTCTGACGTGTTACAAGACGCCACTTTTGCATCGACAGCACGTCTTCGAGCATCGAGATGTCCTGTGAGATATCTTTCAGCCGTGATGCAAGCGCGAGACGATGAGCGAGTTCACTGTTGTCGTAGAGTTCACGCAACCGAACGTGAAATTCCTCCGATCGTTGCGGGTCGGCCTCGTTTACAGCATCCAGGATATCATTCGAGAGAGCGTTGTCGACGCCGCGAAGAACAGTTTCGTAGGATTTTGGATGCAGCGGATAAAAGACCTCGCCGTAAGAGATTCCGAGGGCATGTTTATTCGCATCGAATTTGAGCTGCAGAGCCTCGGCCTCGACTTCTTCGATCAACGGGCGCTGTAAAACAGGCAACGCCAGGCGTTTCTTCCAGTCCACGTCGAAATGATCGGCGTAACGACTCTTTGCTCCCCATTCGAGAACATCAAACCACCACGGATTGTGGTGGGTAGCTGGCAGCTGGTTTGGATTGATATCGACGATGAGGCCCATACCGAACGTGCGAAGTGCAGAATCAAGGGCGACGAAGCCGTCTTCACCCCCGGCGTCCCTGTCCAGCTTCGTCGGGTTATACGATTTCTTGCCGCGGCCGACATCGATCGAGCTGAAAATTGGAGAAATGGTGAGCGTGTCGATGCCGAGATTATGCAGGTATGGCACGATCGCTGCTATATCAGTGAAGGACAGTCCGTTCCTCAATTGAATGCGATAGGCGGAATTGGGTAAGGCCATATTCTTCACGCAACCCGTTCATTGGCGGAGTGCTGATCGCCATGTTGCAGCGCATGGAGATATTCCCGCTGCCACCATTGCGCATCGCGATCGACGACACGCTTCAGAAGCTTGCGATGGCGCAGTTGTCGCTCTTCCAGCGGCATTGTGACGGCCGTCTTCAAAGCGTGTGCAACCTCGCTGATGTCGTAGGGATTGACAATGAGCGCCTCGCTCAGCTCCTCGGCTGCACCGGCGAACTTGGACAGGATCAGGATGCCTGGATCCTTGTTGTCCTGAGCCGCGATGTATTCTTTGGCCACAAGGTTCATTCCGTCCCGCAACGGCGTTACCAGCCCGATCAGACTTGCCCGAAACAGAGGGGCCAGCTTTTCTCTTGGAATATTGCGGTTGATGTATTGGACAGGGGCCCAGTTGAAATCCGCGAATCTGCCATTGACCGCGCCTGCGAGCTGTTCGAGTTCGGCCTTGATATCGGAATAGGCGGTAACATCTTCCCTGGATGGCGAGGCAATCTGCAGGTAGTCCGCATG
The DNA here is from genome assembly GCF_031455525.1 of Phyllobacterium sp. 1468. Classification (NCBI taxonomy): domain Bacteria; kingdom Pseudomonadati; phylum Pseudomonadota; class Alphaproteobacteria; order Hyphomicrobiales; family Phyllobacteriaceae; genus Phyllobacterium; species Phyllobacterium sp. 1468. Next base: position 247,148 of record NZ_JAVDSX010000006.1, read on the forward strand.
CCCCTGATATTCCGGACACATCTCCAGGAATTTTCTAAAGGCTTTCATGCGGTGCGGCAGGCCTTTCGAATAATCCAGGCGATCCGCAGAAATGACCTGGAAGCGCTTCAAAACGGTACGGCGCATGCGTTCGAGTTCGATCGTATCGTCGGTTCTGGCCGACACTTTCGCAAACTCCTTGACATCGATGCCTATGGGGAAATGCCCGATATGGATTGTGCGATCGTTGACGCGGACGAGTTCCGGCGAAATGATTGCCGCGTCGGAATGCTCTTTGAGGTAGCGGTGAAAATTATGGACGTCATTGATCGTCTGGAAGCCGATGAGATCAAACTGCAGCAGGCAATATCGCAGCCATTCGTGGCGAGGGACGGCGGAGAAGATGTCCGCAGAGGGGAACGGGATGTGCAGGAAAAATCCGATCCTGTTCTTGTGGCCGCGTTTGCGGAGCTCGGCAGCCATAGGTATCAGATGGTAGTCGTGCACCCAGATAACGTCGTCGTCCCGCAGATGCGGACTGACCATCTCGGCGAACTTCGCATTGGTCGCCGAATAGCAATCCACAAACTCCATACGGTAATCCATCAGGTCAAGGCGGTAATGAAAGGCAGGCCAAAGGACCTTGTTGGCGAAGCCGAGATAATATTTTTCGTGCTCTTGGCTCGTCAGCGGGGTGGTCAGGCTCGTGACGTTGCCGTGGGTCTGAATTTTGGTTGGTGTGGTTTCTTCGGCGTCAACGACACTTCCGTCCCAGCCGGCCCAAAGGCCGCCTTGAGCTTTAAGCGCATCCACGATACCGACAGCGAGTCCGCCAATTTGAGTATTCTTTCCCAAATTCGCCGTGCGATTTGAGATTACGACTAGCCGTCCCATAAAATGTCCCTTGCATGCAATCAGGACTCTACCCAACGCCTTCAATCCATGATGGTTCCGCAAAAAAGTGGTAGCACGTCAACTTTGATTGAACGATTCCGGGCCGGTTGAGTTCTCCAAATATGAGAGTTCACGCAAAGGAAACAGATATGCAGCCGAGCACGGCGGTTGACAATGCAAGCCACCCACTGCCAGACGATCTGAAAGGTTGGGCGCTTTTCATCGACATTGACGGCACGCTGATTGATCTGGCGGCAACGCCTGAAAGCATCGTTATTCCCCCAGAGTTACCGCTTCAACTCATGAAGCTCTCGCAAAAGGTGGATGGTGCCATGGCGCTTGTGACGGGCCGTTCCATCGCTGCAGTTGATGCGATGTTTGAACCCTACCACTTCACCGTCGCAGGGCTTCATGGCGCGGAAATCCGCAGGGAAAATGCAGAAATTCTCAGGAAGGGGATGGAGGCAGCAGCCCTCGATCAGCCGCGCATGGTGTTGCAGAAATTTGCGAGCCGATGGCCGGGTATGGTGATCGAGGACAAAGGCCTGGGGCTCGCTGTACACTACAGGCAGGTGCCGGAAGCGGCCATTGCCGCGACGCATGCGGTCGATGGCCTGGTCAAGGACCTCGGTTACGGGTGGAAGCGCCAGGACGGCAAGATGGTCATCGAAATTGGGCCTGCCGGAACCGACAAAGGCATGGCAGTCGCGCATTTCATGGAGACCGCACCCTATGCAGGGCGGAAGCTTCTCGTCATGGGCGATGACCTGACCGACGAGACCATGTTCCGCTTTGCCAAAGAAACAGGCGGACGCTCGGTAAGAGTGGGTGACCCGCCTTTCAAGAGCGTTGCCGAATTCAAGCTGGACTCTGCAGCTGCCGTTCGATCATGGATCGCCAGGATGGTGGCTCCGCAATGATTTTGCGCTGCCGCGTGACCACCCTGAGGGCCTATTGTCTCTGGCTTAATTTTTCCGATTCGCGTATGTTTTGTCTTGTGCAGGTTTGGGTCCGTTGGTACCGCCTCTAGCATGGTACCACTGGTGCCTTTCCCGCTCGAAACGAGATTGGGAGAATTGCTCATGGCACAATTTCATGTGATCGCTGGCGCAAATGATACCAGCGCCTATCCTGAGGTGCGTAAAATCAGTGTGGCAGATGTGTTTGCTGCGCTTCGTCAGGGGCTCGACGATTTTTGGGAAAAGCCCTCCCACTATGTTTTCCTATGCCTGATTTATCCTGTCGCCGGCCTGGTATTGGCGCGCTGGTCGTCGGGAGCCAACGCGCTGCCGATCCTGTTTCCGCTGATGTCGGGTTTCGCGTTGATCGGTCCGTTTGCAGCGATCGGTCTTTATGAGATCAGCCGCAGGCGCGAACTCGGTCTCGATACATCATGGCAGCACGCACTTGAGGTCAGGCGATCGCCTGCCATGCCATCGATCTTCGCCGTCGGTATACTTCTCTTTGCAATCTTCATCGTATGGCTGCTCACCGCACAGGCGCTTTACGTGAGCTTGTTCGGTCCCGCAGCGCCGGAGTCTATCAGTGCCTTCCTTAACCAGGTGTTCAACACATCCGAAGGCTGGCGGATGATCATCCTCGGTAACGCCATTGGATTTGTCTTTTCCGTTGTTGTCCTCTGCACCAGCGTGATCACCTTTCCGCTTCTCCTCGATCGGGATGTAGGTGCGCTGGCGGCCGTCGTAACATCGATCAAGGCCGTCCTTGCCAATCCGATACCGATGCTATTGTGGGGCTTGATAGTGGCCGCGCTGCTCTTCGTCGGCTTCTTGACGCTGTTCGTCGGCTTGGCGATCTTCATTCCGGTACTCGGTCATGCGACATGGCATCTTTACCGCAAGGTCGTCGCGCCGCTCCCGAGCGTGGAAGTACAGAACATCGCGATGCCAAGACCACGCAGAAAGGCTTGAATGAACAAAAAATGCGGCACCTGCGGGTGCCGCTTTTTTTTCATGCCTATGAGAAACTTTACGGTCCGGTCCCGAAGAAGGTCATCCGGCTCGACAGGACGTAGTGGGATTCCGAAACCATCATTGCCACGAACACGAGCACGAGAAGCGGCGGGAGAATGATGGCATAGATAAGCGCCAGCCTTTCCCACGCCATGTGCATGAAAATCGCGACGATCAGCCCGGCCTTGAGGATCATGAAAAGCAGGATAAGCGACCATCGCAGATAGCCTTGAAGACCGAGGTAGTCGACCATATACGAGAAGAGGCTCAGGACGAAAAGCATACCCCAGACGACGAGATAAAGTTTGATCGGGTGCTCTTGATGTTCCGTTTGAATTGCCGGTTGCGTTGCCGGTTGTGTCATGATTGGAGCCCTCACCACAAATAGAAGAAAGCGAAGATAAAAACCCAGACCAGATCGACGAAGTGCCAATAGAGACCAGTGATTTCGACGATTTCATAGTGGCCCTTCCGACTGGTGAAGAAGCCGCGTTTCTGCGTGTCGAAATCGCCGCGCCAGACCTTACGGGCTATGATGATCAGGAAGATGACGCCGATTGTGACGTGCGTACCGTGAAAGCCGGTGATCATGAAAAAAGTCGAACCAAACTGTGGAGCGCCCCAGGGATTCCCCCATGGACGAACACCTTCGGAGATTAACTTGGTCCATTCGAAAGCCTGCATTCCTACAAACGTTGCACCAAACAAGGCGGTCAGCAGCATTAATAGCGCCGTCCTGCGCCGGTCGCGCCGGTAACCGAAATTGACGGCCATAGCCATCGTACCGCTGCTGCTGATGAGAACGAACGTCATGATGGCGATCAGAATCAGGGGGACTTCCGTTCCGCCGATATTCAGCGCAAAAACCTCGCTCGGATTGGGCCAGGGAACAGTGGTCGACATGCGGGCGCTCATATAGGCCAGCAGGAAACAACCGAAGACGAACGTATCGCTGAGAAGGAAGATCCACATCATGGCCTTCCCCCAGGAGACATTCTTGAATGTTCGCTGGTCGGAGGCCCAGTCGGAAGCGAAGCCACGCAGGCCGTCAGGCCGGGGCGGGGATATTCTGGTTTCGGTTTCCACGACGTCGGTCATTGTCACATCCTCAGGTCAACAGTTGCCGGCAGATATCGACGAAATCATTGGCCCAGCCTGCGAACAGCGCAAAAATGACCAGCCAGACGATGAGCATGAAATGCCAGTACATCGCGCAGAGTTCGATGCTGAGCCGCGCCTCTTTTGGCGGCTCGCCTTGCCATGCGTTGAACGTTGTCCGGCTTAGGACCAGGAGACCACCAAGAATATGCAGCCCGTGCATTCCCGTGATCAGATAGAAAAAGCTGTTGGCGGGATTGTCGGCGAGGACATAGCCCTCAGACACCAGCTCGCGCCAGGCGAACAACTGTCCGGCCAGGAAACCGATCGCTGTGACGAAACTTGCCAGAAGCGCGATCTTCATGGCGTTGGCATCGTTCTGCTGTGCCGAGGATTTTGCCATCTCCAGGGCAATGCTGCTCACAACGAGCGCAGCCGTATTGACCCAGAGCACGCCGGGCAGGGGAATGGCCCACCAATCCTGCAACCCCATGCGCATGAAGTAAGCACTGATGAAAAGTGTGAACAACGCGCCGACCACGGCGAGAAATACGCCGAGGCCGATTTTTGCAGTTGGTATCTGTGACCGCGTAATCGGGGAAAAGTCACTGGCTCGTGCGGACTCAAGCCATGGTTTGGACGTCAGCCGCTGTTGCGCCATCCACCAGATGATGATCGACGCCAGCCCCGCCAGGAAGATCAGGATAGCGCTCATGACGCGTGCTCGCGCGATCGGTTTTCAGGATCTGGTTCATTCTGCGGAATGAAATCCTCGGGAGCGCCGGGAACGCTGTAATCATAGGCCCAGCGATAGACGACTGGCAGTTCCTTGCCAAAATTGCCATGCGGCGGCGGCGTCGTTGGCGTCTGCCATTCGAGCGTCGTCGCCCGCCAGGGATTTCCCCCCGCGTCTTTTCCGTGTCGCAGACTCCAGGCGGCATTGAACAGGAACAGGACTTGTGCGGCACCGACAGTCAGCGCCATCATGGTGATGAAGATATTCAAATCATGCGCCGATGGCGGGTTGACCACGGATTCGCCGAGTTCGTAGTAACGGCGCGGAGCCCCCAGCAGACCGAGATAGTGCATCGGGAAGAAGATCAGATAGGCGCCGAGGAACGTTACCCAGAAGTGAATCCGCCCCATGGTTTCATCCAACATTCGCCCGGTGATCTTTGGATACCAATGGTAGATCGCGCCGAAGATCACCATGATCGGCGCAACGCCCATCACCATGTGAAAATGTGCAACGACGAACATCGTATCGGAAAGCGGGACGTCCACGACGACATTGCCGAGAAACAGTCCCGTCAATCCGCCATTGACGAATGTAACGATGAAGCCGAGCGCGAAGAGCATCGGTATCGTCAGGTGGATATCGCCGCGCCATAGCGTGAGAACCCAGTTATAGACCTTGATCGCGGTGGGAACCGCGATGATCAGCGTCGTCGTGGCGAAGAAGAACCCAAAATTGGGATTCATGCCGCTGACATACATGTGGTGTGCCCAGACAACGAAGCTCAGCGCACCGATGATCACGATGGCCCAGACCATCATTCGGTACCCGAAGATATTCTTGCGGGCATGAACACTGATGAGGTCCGACACGATACCAAAGGCAGGCAAGGCGACGATGTAGACTTCCGGATGGCCGAAGAACCAGAACAGATGCTGGAAAAGGATGGGACTGCCGCCGCCATGTTGCAGCTGTGTTCCCATCTCGACGATTGCGGGCATGAAGAAGCTTGTGCCGAGGACGCGGTCGAACAACATCATGACGGAGGCGACGAAGAGGGCGGGGAAGGCGAGCAGCGCCATGACCGTCGCGGTAAAAATCCCCCAGATGGTCAAGGGCATGCGCATCAATGTCATACCGCGCGCGCGCCCTTGCAGAACCGTGACGACATAGTTCAACCCGCCCATGGTGAAGCCGATGATGAACAGGATCAGCGAACTCAGCATCAGGATGATGCCCCAATCCTGCCCGCCCGGCGTGCCGGAAAGCACCGCTTGCGGTGGATAAAGCGTCCAGCCCGCGCCCGTTGGGCCGCCAGGTGCGAAAAAGCCCGCCACAAGAACAAGCACGGCAAGAAGGTAGATCCAGTAGCTCAGCATATTTGCGTACGGGAACACCATGTCCCGTGCTCCGAGCATCAGCGGGATAAGGTAATTGCCGAAACCGCCGAGGAAGAGCGCAGTCAGGAGATAAATCACCATGATCATGCCGTGCATGGTGATGAACTGGTAGTAGCGGTCGGCATCGATGAAGGTGAAAACGCCGGGAAAAGCAAGTTGCAGCCGCATCAGCCAAGAAAGCACTAGCGCAACGAGGCCAATCGAAATGGCTGTCAACGAATATTGGATGGCGATGACTTTGGCGTCTTGGCTGAAGACGTAGGTCGTCCACCAGCTATGCGGGTGATAAAGCTCCACATCTTCGACTTCCGCTGCCGGAATGGGGTCGTTGATGCTGGATGGAATATTGACCATCTACTGCCCTCCCTGTGTTCGCTCTTTCTCCCGAAGAGCGGTGCCGTTTTTACTGTGCCGTCTGTGGTTCTCCGGATGCCGCCATCATCTGTGTGAATGTCTGCTGTTGCTGAAGCCATGTCTGGTAGTCGGCCTCGTTGTCGACTACTACGGTTCCACGCATTTGCGGGTGCCCGACGCCACAAAGCTCGGCACAAAGGACTTCGAACGTGCCAGTGCGTGTCGGCGTAATCCAGAAATAGGTGACCATGCCGGGCACCATGTCCATTTTCGCGCGGAATTCCGGCACGTAGAAATCATGCAGGACATCGACCGAGCGCAGCACCATCTTCACAGGCTTTCCGATCGGAAGATGCAGTTCGCCGCCCTGAATGATGATGTCGTCGAGACCTGCGCTGTCGTTCTTGTTCACGCCGAGCGGATTTTCTGCGGTGATATCGCGAGTTTCCGACGTTCCGAGCTTGCCATTGGCTCCAGGCAACCGGAAGCTCCATAGCCATTGCTGGCCGACGACTTCGACTTCGGTCGCATCGCTCGGCACTTTAACGAAGTGGTTCCACACGAACAAACCGGGCGCAAGCATGGCGACAACGCCGATGGTGGTGACCGTGGCGAGCCAGAATTCGAGCTTCCTGTTTTCCGGTTCATAATGCGCGCGGTTTCCCGGCCTGTGCCGGAAGCGCCAGACGCAATATGCGACGAACAATACCACCGCGACGAACACGAAACCGGTAATCCAGAAAGTAATGATGATTGTATTATCGATGTATTGCCAATTGGACGCGATCGGCGTCCACCACCAGGGACTCAAAAGATGAAACAAGACCGACGCAACTGCAACAAAAGCAAGAATAAAGACTACAGCCATTCTATTGTCCCCTCCCTGCCGGAATCGGCTGTGGACATGAACTCGCAATCCGTAGAACCTCACCCTAGCATTTCATAAACGAGAAATACAGGTAGTCGTCTCATCGAAGGTATCGGTGCACAGAATATCGGAAACGTCGCCGGAAATTACTGTCGTCCCACCGCCGCGCCGGTATCGCCGGCGCGGGGTTGAGAGTCGGAATACTGGTCCGCTACAGCTCCACGATGGGCGCAAATCCGCCGAAGATCATACGCTTGCCGTCGAAGGGCATGTTGGCGACGTCGCCTTTCAGGCGAGGGTCCGCCATCACCTTGGCATTGATGGCATCGCGCCTTTCGCGCGATTCATAGACGATCCAGGAAAAGACGACAGTCTCGTCGTCTTTTGCCTGCACAGCCCGCGGGAACGAAGTAACCTCACCATAGGGGACGTCGTCGGCGACGCATTCGACAAAGGCGAGCGCGCCATGCTCTTTCCAGACCTCTCCTGCCGTACGAGCGAGTTCCTTGTAGGCTTCCAGCTTCGCTTTCGGAACGGCAAGTAAGAAACCATCGACATAGGACATAGAAAACCTCCACTTGATTGACACGGCCAAAGGACGTTGGCGCAAGCAGAAATCCTACATCGCCGTTCAAACTTTGTCGTTGCTGCGCCACAGCCAGATCGTAACCGAGCCTGAGCGTCCCCGTATTTCCGTTTCGAGCGGTCCGCTCAGAACGCCAGTCTTGTACGGCTCGCTGTCCGGCCCCGCCATGTGCAGGATATCGGTCGTAAGCGCGAGTTCCGCGTGGTTCTTCTTGGCCACTTCCATGAGCCGGCTGGCGACGTTGACCGTATCTCCGGTCGCCGTGATCTGCTGGCGATCGCCGCCGCCGAGACGGGAAGCAACCACTGTGCCGAAATGTGCACCCAGTTTGAACCCGATGCGCGACGCGGTGGATGGGGGAAGCGAGGCGAGCCATAGTTTCGTTCTGTTGGACAGCCTTATGCAGCAGAGTGTGGCATTGGCCGCATCTTGCGGATCAGGTTTGGGGAGGCCGAAAAGTATCATCGCGCCGTCGCCCATGAAGCTCGTAATTGTTCCATTGCAGGCCGCGACTTCCTCGTCGACCAGCTCGTAAAAGCCGTTCAATAATTCGCGCGTGGCATTGGGCCCAAGAACCTCGCTGAGGCCGGTAAATCCGGAAAGGTCGATGAAAACCACGGCGGCGTCCTGGCGAACAGGCTCGGCCAGAAAATCGGGGTTTCTTGCCAGCCATTTTCCAAGTCCCGGCGCCTGCACGCTTTGCAGCATCGCGCTCTGCCGAGCAAAATGCAGCGCGCGGCGGCGATCGAGCAAGAGCTGGCTTGCTCCGAATAGGAGGAGCGGGGGGACTGCAGCCGCGATAGGAATTGCGGCACTGAGCCAGATGCCGTCTGCAAATGCGACCATATTGATGACGAGCCATGCGCAGACCACCGCGACTATTGTGGCCAGGCCGATGATACTGCGCCGCCAGGCAAGCAGTCCCACGAGAACGATTGGCAGGCCGACAGCAAAGCCTGCATCGATAAGCCGGATATGACGATCGCGGACTGTGGCATCGCCCGCTACGAGTTGCGCTATTGCGGTTGAAATCACTTCCACGCCGGGAAGCACCTGATCGAATGGTGTCGGGAACACGTCGCCGCCGCCGGTCACCGTCGTCCCCAGCACGACGATCTTGCCGGCAATGTCCCTGGCCTCAAGCTGACCATCCAGCGCGGCAGTGGCGCTGATCGTTTTTATCGTACCCCTAGGGCCGTAAAAGGTCAGAGGAAACGACTGGCCGATATCGGTGCGGATGTGGCGTTCATCCAGTGCGATGCCGCCGGGCTCGAATACGGGGTCGACGCCGGAGGCAAGCGCAACCGCACGCAGTGGAAAGGACGGCTGGACCTCGTCACCCTTCTTGAACAGCATCGGGATGAATCGCGGCGTTCCGGATTGGTCGGTTGCGACGTTCACAATGCCCACTGCCGCGATATCGGCAAACTCCTGCTGCGGGAGCAACAAGCTGACAGCATCAGGAATGCGATCAAGTGCGTCGTCGTGAGCGGGCTCTATCAGTTGCTTGCCACTTGCGAACACGGCCGCTCCCGCCAGAAGTGTCGTCGCCTTCTTCAGCGACTCCGCGAGCTTCCGGTCGCCATCTTCCGGGCCGCGATCCACCAGAAGCAAATCCAGGGCAATGACTTTTGGTTTGAGCTCGGCGATTGCGTCGATGACAGCAGCCAGCGTCGAACGGGGAACAGGATAACTCCCGACCAGCGTCACTGTCGGGTCGTCAATGGCTATGATTGTTACAGCGTCCGGTGCCGGCTTTTTGCCGCGGATATTGGTGCGCAGATCGGCGAAGGTAGCCTCGACACGCTCCAGAAACCAGGTGTTTCCCCTGATGTGCATCAGGCCGAGCCCGGCGCCCCACATGCCCGCAAGGATCAGTGCGACCAGTATCTGCCGTGCACGACTGGACATGGGTGATTATTGACCGAGACGCGCCATCAATGCGTTGACGCGAGGTTGGGGCCACCGCTTTACAACAAGGGCGCTGCTGCTTTCGTCGACATCAACGCCTTCACCGGGGCCGAGCACGACAGTTGCGGGCGCATCCTGCCGCCTGACGCCGACCGCACCTCTGACAACGAAAACCGCGGTCTTGCCCGCACTGACATCGACAGCCCATTTCGTACCCCGGACCGCCGCAATAGCCTGCGGTGTGTCGACCACGAATCCGGACGGCGACTTCGGAGCATCGAGCAATATCGCCTTGCTCCGGACCCGAACCGCATCGACGACACCGTCCCGGCTGCGGTCCAGCAATGTGTACCGTGCCCCGCGCTCAGCGGTAATGGTGAGGCCGCCACGGCATTTCAATATCTGCCTTCCGGTCCCGCCGACTTGCGTCAGTGCGCATCCGGAATTGGCCGATTGTGCCGAGGCAATTTCTGTGCCGAGCACAAAAACAAAGCCAATGGCCACCGCCGCGCGAAAGATTCCCGCCATTGAGTCCATGGAAATTGCCCCCGTTCACCGGCACCAGAATAGGCGCGGTCTCATCCGTAATATAGAACCTACGGAGGGCATTTCAAAGCGCTGATAAGGTTTTCTCGTCGGTACGGGCATCATCAAACCGGGTTAAACCTCGGTTGCCGGGTATAGCCGGTCGATCGCCGGCAGGCACTGTGCGCCTTTACGGCTGAGAAAATCCTGGAATGCACGCATGGCCGGTGACATTGTCCGGTCAGTGCGCATGACCGAAAACCACTGGCGGCGGATAGGCATGCCGATCACGTCGAGCATCACGAGCCTGCCGACATCGAGCTCCAACGCGATCGTGTGAGCGGAAATAAAGGCGATGCCGAGACCGGCCATCACCGCCTGCTTGATCGTCTCGTTCGACGACATTTCCGTGCCGAGATCGTCAAGCCGGCCCGGCAGTTCGCTCAGGAAAATCTCCAGCGATATGCGCGTGCCGGAGCCCGGTTCGCGGATGAGAAAATGCTCCTGCGCGATGCGCTCCTTGGTGATGTCGCGGCACCTGGCGAGCGGATGATCGGGAGCGGCGATCATAACCAGCGGATGATCGCCGAAAACCGCCGAACGCAACGGCACGTCCTTCGGCGGTCGGCCCATCAAGGCGAGATCGACTGCGTGGCTCTTCAGCGCGTCAATCGTCTCGGCGCGATTGCCGATAGCGAGCTTTATCGCGATATCCGGGTGTTCCTTGCGAAAAATCGCCATCAGTTGCGGCGCGAAATACTTTGCCGTTGATACGACTCCGAGGGTCAGACTGCCGATGCGCAACCCCTTTATCGCATCGATCTCGTCTTCAAGCAGGCGCAGCCGTTCATCGACCATTTGCGCAGCATCGAGAAAGGCCAGCCCGGCGGCGGTCGGCCGCAGGCCCTCATTCGTGCGGTCAAACAGGATGATATTGGCATCTTCTTCAAGAAGTTTGAGCTGGATGGTTACCGCCGGAGGCGTCAGGCCCAACGCATTGGCTGCTGCGGCGATCGTGCCGTGCTGCATGATCGCCTGTATCGCCCGCAGTTGTTTCAAATTCAAATTGCGCATGCCTAGCAGTTAATGGAATTTATCGAGTACGTAAATATAATAAATTTTACTAAGTGCGGTCTGCATGGTTCCATGTTCGAAGTCCGATCCGGAGATAATCGGACAGGGAGGACTACCATGACCACGGCAACACTGGATGCCTTTCTTGGATCCTATGCGGAGAGCGGCGATACGCTGCGCACTTCCGTTTCGCTGGTCGTTCGCCAGCTGTCCCTGACTGCGGTCAAGATCCGTAACACGATCAATCAAGGCGCGCTCGGCAAGGCCTTCGCCAGCAGCCAGGGCGGCAGGAATGCCGATGGCGATGCACAGAAGGACCTCGATATCTTCGCAGACGACATGTTCCTCGAGGCGATGCGTCAAGCGCCTGTAGCACTTTACGGCTCCGAGGAACTCGCGCACCCGGCCCTGCTCGACCCAAGCGCGCCACTGGCGCTGGCGATCGATCCGCTCGACGGCTCATCCAATATCGACACCAATGTCTCGATAGGGACAATCTTCTCCATCCTCCCGGTGGCAGGCCAGCCGGACAGCGAGCCTGGCGCATCGTTTTTCCAGAAAGGCGATCGCCAGCTCGCTGCCGGTTTCTTCATTTACGGGCCGCAACTTGCCTTGGTACTTACGCTTGGCAGCGGCACGCATGTCTTCGTGTTTTCGGCTCGGCTCGGAACGTTCGTTCAGGCGTATGCGAGTATCGTTATTCCCGACCGTGCCTACGAATTCGCCATCAATGCCGCCAATTACCGGCATTGGGACGAGGCGGTGCAGCTCTATGTTGATGACTGCCTGAAGGGCAGCGAAGGACCGCGCGAGCGTGATTTCAATATGCGATGGATCGCATCCCTGGTCGCGGAAACCTACCGGATCCTCATGCGCAGCGGCGTGTTTCTCTATCCGGGAGACAGGCGCAAGGGCTATGGCGACGGCCGCATACGTCTCGTCTACGAGGCCAATCCCATTGCCTTTCTCATCGAGCAGGCGGGCGGCGCCGCGACCAACACGGCGAGCCGCATACTCGATCTGACACCGAAGACCATGCATCAACGTGTGCCATTCATCTTCGGTTCGGCGAGGGAAGTAGCCCGTATCAGCCGGTATCACACCGAGCCCAGCAACATCGGCGAACGCGCGCCGCTGTTCAGCAAGCGTGGCCTGTTCAGGGTTTGAGTGGAGGAAGAAATCATGTCGGCAAAGCACCCAATCATATCCATCACCGGCTCGTCAGGCGCGGGAACGACCTCCGTTAAGCGCATCTTCGAGCAGATCTTCCGCCGCGAACACATCGAGGCCGCTTTCATCGAGGGCGACGCATTCCACCGGTATGACCGCAATGCCATGAAGGCAAAGGTCGCGGAGGAGGAAGCCAGGGGTAACCCCAATTTCACCCATTTCCATGTCGATGCCAACGAATTGAACAAGCTCGACGAGGTTTTCGAGGAATACGGCCGCCGGGGTACGGGCCAAACGCGTACCTATATCCACGACGAAGAAGAAGCCGCGCAATACGGTGCACCTGCAGGCACATTCACCGAATGGCGCGATTTTCCGCCGAGCACCTTGCTGTTCTATGAGGGTTTACATGGCTGCGCCGTAGCGGAGGGCGTCAACCTTGCCCGCCACGCGGATCTGAAAATCGGCGTCGTTCCCGTGATCAATCTCGAATGGATTCAGAAGATCCATCGTGATCGTTCGACCCGCGGCTATTCCACCGAGGCGGTCATGGATGTGATCCTGCGCCGCATGCCGGATTATGTCCGCTACATCACGCCGCAATTCACGCTGACCGACATCAATTTCCAGCGTGTGCCGATTGTCGATACGTCGAACCCGTTCATTGCGCGGTGGATCCCGACACCGGACGAGTCGATGCTGGTGATCCGGTTTGCCCGGCCGCGCGGCATCGATTTCCCCTATCTGCTGTCGATGATCCACGATTCCTTCATGTCGCGGGCCAATTCGATCGTCGTCCCCGGCAACAAGCTGGATCTTGCCATGCAACTTATCCTGACGCCGCTGATCATGCAGTTGATCGAACGCAAAAACCGCGCCTCGTGAAGGAGATAGCGATGAATACGCAAGCCTTGCTTCAAGAAACGCAGGAAACGGAAACCGTTTCGGAACGGGATATGGCTAACGCAATCCGCGCGCTGGTTATGGACAGCGTTCAGAAGGCCAATTCCGGACATCCCGGCATGCCGATGGGCATGGCCGACGTCGCAACGGTTCTCTTCAACCGCTTCATCAAGCTCGATCCACTGCATCCGCAGTGGCCAGATCGTGACAGGTTCGTTTTGTCCGCCGGGCACGGCTCCATGCTGCAATACGCGCTGCATTATCTGATCGGCTATCCCGACATGCCGATCGAGGAGTTGCAGCGTTTCCGCCAACTTGGGGCCAAGACGGCCGGCCATCCGGAATATGGTCATGCGCAGGGAATCGAGATGACGACGGGCCCGCTCGGACAAGGTATTGCGACCGCCGTTGGCATGGCGCTGGCCGAGCGCTTGCTTGTCCAGCGGTTCGGCGAAGACATCGTCGATCACCATACTTATGTGATCGCAGGAGATGGTTGCCTGCAGGAGGGCATCAGTCACGAAGCGATCGATCTTGCCGGTCATCTGAGGCTGTCGAAGCTCATCGTCTTCTGGGACAACAATTCCATCTCGATCGACGGGCCGACCTCCCTCTCAACCTCTATGGATCAGCTGATGCGGTTCGAGGCGGCGGGTTTCGATGTTCAGGAAATCGACGGACACGATTACGAAGCAATCGCCGATGCCATTGACCGCGCGAGGTCGTCTGACCGGCCGTCGCTGATCTCATGCCGCACGATCATCGGCAAAGGGGCGCCCAATCTGCAGGGAACCGAGAAGACCCACGGCGCCCCGCTCGGCGACAGCGAAATCGCGGCAGTGCGTCAGGCGATCGACTGGCCGCATCAACCATTCGAGGTTCCCGAAGACATCATCGAGACCTGGCGCGACGTGGCGCGTCGTGGGGCTGATGAACGGCGAGAATGGTGTGTACGAATGGCGGCATCGCCGCATGGCGACGATCTCAGGCAGGCCGTTCTGAAGCAATTGCCGGCGAGCCTGTTTGAAGAGCTTGGCGCATTCCGCCGCGAGCATGTCGAAAAGGCAACCAAGGTCGCGACACGCAAGGCTTCGGAGATGGTGCTTGGCGTCATCAACAATGCAACCGATCTGACGATTGGCGGTTCGGCTGACCTTACCCACTCGAACCTGACCGTTACGCCCGGAATGCGCGACGTCACACCGCAAAGTTTTTCAGGCCGCTATATCCACTATGGCATCCGCGAACATGGCATGGCGGCGGCGATGAACGGCCTTGCCCTGCACGGCGGCTTCATTCCCTATGGCGGCACGTTCCTGGCCTTTGCCGATTACGCGCGGGGTGCCATGCGTCTCTCGGCGCTGATGGGCCAGCAGGTTATCTACGTCATGACACATGACTCGATTGGTCTTGGTGAGGACGGTCCGACCCATCAGCCGATCGAACATCTGGCGATGTTGCGGGCAACACCCGGCATAAACGTATTTCGTCCTGCCGACATCATCGAAACTGCCGAGTGCTGGGAGCTCGCGCTGAAGTATTCCGACCGGCCGAGTGTCATCGTCCTGTCACGCCAGAACCTCGCGATGCTGCGTCACGCCCATGTTGAAGAAAACCGGTCCAGCCGCGGCGCCTATGTCCTGCGTGAAACAGCGGAGCCGCGCGCAATTACGCTGATGGCGACTGGTTCGGAAGTCGAAATCGCCTGTACTGCCGCCGATATGCTGCGCGGACAGTACAAGATCCCGGCCGCCGTTGTCTCGATGCCGTCCTGGGAGTTGTTCGAAGCCCAAACCCCGGCCTATCGCCGCTCGGTTCTGGCCGCGGCGCCCCGCATCGGCATCGAAGCCGCCGCTCGCCTGGGCTGGGATCGCTGGATCGGTGAAAAAGGTGCCTTCATCGGCATGCAGGGCTTTGGCGCCAGCGCCCCGGCGCCGGATCTCTACCGTCACTTCGCTATCACGCCCGAAAACATCGTCGCCACGGCGCGCAAGCTTATCAATTGAACTGAAAGGAGTATTGATCATGGCCCGGATTACCTTGCGACAATTGCTCGATCATGCTGCCGAGTATGGCTACGGCGTGCCCGCCTTCAACATCAACAATATGGAACAGGGGCTCGCAGTCATGGAAGCGGCGGCAGCCTGCGATGCGCCGGTTATCTTGCAGGCGTCGCGCGGTGCACGATCCTACGCCAAGGATTTGATGCTGGCGCGGATGATCGATGCGTTGGCGGATATCTATCCATCGATTCCGATCTGCATGCATCAGGATCACGGCAATGACGAGGCCACTTGCCTGACCGCGGTCCGGCATGGATTCACTTCGGTCATGATGGACGGTTCGCTCGAAGCCGATGCAGCAACGCCAGCCTCATACGAGTATAATGTCGCGATCACGAAGCGGGTTGCCACCATCGCCCATTGGGTCGGCGTTTCGGTGGAAGGCGAACTCGGTGTCCTCGGGTCGCTCGAAAGCGGTGAAGCCGAGGCTGAAGACGGTCATGGTGCGAGCGGCGTACTCAGTCATGACCAGCTCTTGACTGATCCGGATCAGGCAGTGGATTTCGTGCTGCGCACCGGAGTCGATGCGCTGGCCATCGCCTGCGGCACGTCGCACGGCGCCTATAAGTTCACCCGCGCTCCCGACGGTGACATTCTGGCGATGGGCGTCATCGAGGAAATCCACCGCAAATTGCCCAATACGCATCTCGTCATGCACGGCTCGTCATCCGTTCCGCAAGCCTTGCAGGACATCATCAACCGCTTCGGCGGCGAGATGCCGCAAACCTATGGGGTGCCGGTCGAGGAGATCGAGCGCGGTATCCGCCACGGTGTGCGCAAGGTCAATATCGATACGGACTGCCGTATGGCCATGAGCGGTCAGTTTCGCCGGATCGCCACCGAAAACCCGGCGGAGTTCGATCCACGCAAATTCCTCAAACCGGCCATGGATGCCATGCGCGATCTTTGCCGTGACCGCTTCGAGCGGTTCGGTACGGCGGGCAACGCATCGCGGATCAAGGTCATTGGCCTCGATGACATGGCCAAACGCTACGCCGCCGGCAAACTCGACCCGCAAATCGCTGCAGCCAAGGCTGCTTGAAATCAAAATTACCAAGGAAAGAACCTCATCATGTCGAACAAGTCAGAAACGGTCACAGGAAAGGACCGCTACAGGTCCGGTGTCATGGAATACAAGAAGATGGGCTACTGGGAGCCTGACTACGAACCAAAGGACACCGACATCATAGCGCTGTTTCGCATCACGCCGCAGGATGGCGTCGATCCGATCGAAGCGGCCGCTGCCGTTGCCGGTGAATCTTCGACTGCCACCTGGACCGTCGTGTGGACGGACCGGCTGACAGCAACGGAGAAGTACCGTGCCAAAGCGTACCGCGTCGATCCGGTTCCGAACGGTGAAGGCCAGTATTTCGCCTACATCGCCTACGACCTTGACCTGTTCGAGCCGGGCTCCATCTCGAACCTGACGGCATCGATCATCGGCAACGTCTTTGGCTTCAAGCCTTTGAAGGCTCTGCGGCTTGAGGACATGCGCCTGCCGGTAGCCTATGTGAAGACCTTCCAGGGCCCGCCAACGGGGATCGTGGTCGAGCGCGAACGTCTCGATAAGTTTGGCCGTCCGCTGCTCGGCGCAACGGTAAAGCCCAAGCTCGGACTGTCTGGCCGCAACTATGGCCGCGTGGTCTATGAAGCGCTGAAGGGTGGACTGGATTTCACCAAGGACGACGAGAACATCAACTCGCAGCCCTTCATGCACTGGCGTGAGCGCTACCTCTACTGCATGGAGGCCGTCAACAAGGCGCAGGCCGCAACCGGTGAGATCAAGGGCAGCTACCTCAACGTTACAGCTGCCACCATGGAAGACATGTATGAGCGCGCGGATTTCGCCAAGGAGCTCGGGTCGAACATCGTCATGATCGATCTGGTCATCGGTTACACGGCGATCCAGTCGATGGCCAAGTGGGCGCGGCGCAACGACATGATCCTGCATCTGCATCGTGCCGGCCACTCGACTTACACGCGGCAGAAGTCGCATGGCGTGTCCTTCCGCGTCATCGCCAAGTGGATGCGTCTCGCGGGTGTGGATCATATCCACGCGGGTACTGTGGTAGGCAAGCTTGAAGGCGATCCGGCAACCACGCGCGGCTACTACGATATCTGCCGCGAGGACTTCAACCCGATGCGGCTCGAGAACGGTGTGTTCTTCGACCAGCATTGGGCCTCGCTCAACAAGATGATGCCGGTGGCTTCGGGCGGTATTCACGCCGGCCAGATGCACCAGCTGCTCGACCTTCTGGGCGAGGACGTTGTTCTGCAATTCGGCGGCGGCACCATCGGTCACCCGCTCGGCATTGCAGCCGGTGCTACGGCCAACCGCGTAGCACTTGAATGCATGGTGCTTGCGCGTAACGAAGGCCGCGACATCGTCAACGAAGGACCGGAGATCCTGCGTATGGCAGCACGCACCTGCCAGCCTCTGCAACAGGCGCTCGAAGTCTGGAAGGACGTTTCCTTCAACTATACCTCAACCGACTCGCCGGATTTCGTTCCGACGGCAACAGCAGCAGAGTAGGAGAAACGACATGCGTATCACTCAAGGGGCATTCTCGTTCCTGCCCGACCTGACCGACGAGCAGATCGCCAAGCAGGTGCAGTACTGCATCGACAATGGCTGGGCGGTAAGCCTCGAATTCACCGATGACCCGCACCCGCGCAACACCTATTGGGACATGTGGGGACATCCGATGTTCGACAACCCGGATGCGGCCGCCCTCATGATGGAGCTGAAGGAATGCCGCAAGGTCTATGGCGATTACTACATTCGCCTTGTCGCCTTCGACAACACCCATGGCTGGGAATCGGTCAAGCTGTCGTTCCTCGTCAACCGCCCGCCAGAAGAGCCCGGCTTCCACCTTGCCCGCCAGGAAGGCCAGGGCCGCGTGGTTCGCTACACGACGAGATCCTATGCAACGGACAAGCCAGCGGGGCAGCGCTATGGCTGATGCCAGCATCACGCAACTCGAGGAGTCTCCTGCGGAGGTTCCGTCTGCCATCGACCTGCGCGCCGAATATGTCGAATCCGGCGTCAAGGAGGTGCTGGACGAGCTTGACCGCGACTTGATCGGCCTCAAGCCGGTCAAGCAGCGTATCAAGGAGACCGCGGCATTGCTGCTTGTCGAACGAGCGCGCCGGCGCATGGGTCTCGCGCACGAAACGCCGACGTTGCATATGAGTTTCAGCGGCAATCCCGGCACCGGCAAGACCACCGTGGCGATGCGCATGGCGGACCTGTTGCATCGCCTCGGCTATATCCGCAAGGGTCATCTCGTCTCCGTCACGCGGGACGATCTGGTCGGGCAATATATCGGGCATACCGCCCCGAAGACCAAGGAGATCCTGAAGAAGGCCATGGGCGGCGTATTGTTCATTGACGAGGCCTACTATCTGCACCGTCAGGAGAACGAGCGCGACTATGGACAGGAAGCGATCGAGATATTGTTGCAGGTGATGGAAAACCAGCGCGACGATCTCGTGGTGATCCTCGCAGGCTACGCCGATCGCATGGACAAATTTTTCGAGAGCAATCCGGGCTTCCGTTCGCGAATCGCCCATCACATCGATTTTCCGGACTACAGCTCTGGCGAGCTGCTGAGTATTTCCGAAACGATGCTATCGAAGCAGAACTATACGTTCGATGCGGAAGGCCGGGCCGTCATGGCCGACTATATCGAACGACGCCGCCAGCAGCCGCACTTTGCCAATGCCCGCTCCATTCGCAATGCATTGGACAGGGCAAGGCTTCGCCATGCGAACCGGCTGTTCGAGGCATCCAACGGGCCGACCGATGCGGCGGCGTTGTCAACGATCACTGCGGACGATATCAGGGTCAGCCGCGTGTTTTCCGCGTCAACCAAGGAGGAGCAAACGCCATGAACAGGAACGTACTGATTGCGCCGTCCGTGCTTTCGGCGGATTTTTCCCGGCTCGGCCAGGAAGTTGAAGACGTCATGGCGGCGGGTGCCGACTGGGTGCATCTCGACGTGATGGACGGGCATTTCGTCCCGAACATCACATTCGGGCCGCAGATCATCAAATCCATCCGCAACCGGACGTCGGCGATATTCGATTGTCATCTTATGATCGCTCCGGCGGATGCCTATCTTGCTGCTTTTGCCGATGCGGGCTGCGACTACATCACGGTGCATGCCGAAGCCGGCCCGCATCTCGACCGCTCGCTGCAGGCCATTCGCACTCTTGGCAAGAAGGCGGGTGTGTCACTCAACCCTTCCACTCCGGAGAGCGTCATCGAATATGTGCTGGACCGGCTCGATCTGGTGCTCTTGATGACGGTCAATCCAGGTTTCGGCGGCCAGGCGTTCATCCCCTCGGTGGTCGACAAGGTGCGGCGCGTGAAGGCGATGATCGGCAACCGCCCGATTCATATCGAAATTGACGGCGGCGTAACGCCTGAAACCGCGCCGCTCGTTGCGGCGGCTGGGGCGAATGTGCTTGTTGCGGGATCTGCGGTCTTCAAGGGTAACGGTAAGGCGGCCTATGCTGACAACATCGCTGCAATCCGTCATGCTGCCAACCATGCGAGGCACCGGGCGGCAGCTTGAGCGGAGGAGAAGATAATGGCGGCTATACCACCCCTTTGTGATTTTGGCTGGAAGGCCGTTGATGCAAGCCTGACCGGTACCGATGGCCGGCAGCATTCCATTCTGGCGCAGGCAGGCGACAGGGGGCTCGTCGTCGCTTTCATCTGCAACCATTGTCCCTATGTGAAAGCGGTCATTCAGCGCATCGTCCGTGACGCCCGGGAGCTCAAGGAACTCGGCATCGGCTTCGTTGCCATCAACGCCAATGACGCGAGTGCCTATCCTGCCGATTCGTTTGACAACATGAAGGTTTTCGCCCGCGAGAACGTTTTTCCGTTTCACTATCTGCATGATGCCGACCAGAGCGTGGCGCGTACATACGGGGCCGTCTGCACACCCGATTTCTTCGGGTTCAATGGCGCGGGCGAACTACAGTACCGAGGACGCCTCGATGCATCGCGCAAGGAAGCGGCGGCGCCAGAAATCCGCCGCGACCTGTTCGAGGCGATGAAGCAAGTCGCCAATACGGGGCAGGGGCCGCGCGAGCAGATCGCATCGGTCGGTTGTTCGATCAAATGGCGTGAGAATGCCTGAAGTGCCGCCGGCCAGACCGACCGGCGGCGATGGGGCTATTTATATTGATTCAGATAGGCTTCAAGATCAGTGATTTCCTTGTCGTCCTTCAGGCCGGGAAAGGCCATTTTCGTGCCTTTGACCTTGGCCTTCGGATCGTGCAGATAATCACGAAGGCTGGCTGTGTCCCAGACAAGTCCGGCCGCGCCCGCCGCCTTCATGGCAGGTGAATAGCTGAAACCTGGATGGGTTCCTGCGGTTCTGCCCATCAATTTGTTCAACGATGGCCCGACCTTGTTCTTGTCGGTATCGGCCACGTGACAGACTGCGCATTTCTTGAAAACGGTCGCTCCTGCCGTGGCGTCGCCGGCGTCTTGCGCCCGGGCTCCCGCAACAGACACAATCGCAACGGATAGTCCAATCAGAACGGTAGAATAACGCATGGCATCTCCTCATTTTCGCCAAGGGTGCCCTGGACGAAGACCGGCGCCAATTTTCCATGCATTGGCGCCCCCAATTTTTAGAACACTTCCAGAAGGTACCTTCAGCGCCTGATAAGTCAATTGCTTGACCGGGATATAACGCCGCAGCTTCACGATCGTGTTTTCTCGGCCCGTTGCAATTGACGCCGAGAGATGACACCCGTAATTTGTCATGAATATTTCTCATCGGGCACCTTGAGAAATCCGCACCACGACCTCCTAGCGTGTCAGGACTCCTGAGATTTCGGCGCTATGAGTGTGGGACGTGCCAGAGGATCGGGAGGTGCCTGTATGGACGTTGTTGATCTCGTTTTGACCATCTGTCTCATATCCAACCCGGCGAGTTGCCGGGAGGAGCGCCTGCATTTTGAAAACAGGGGCGGCCTGAACAATTGCATGTTCCTCGCACCGACAGAAATTGCAAAATGGTCCGGGGAACATCCAAAGCTCAAGGTCGTCCGGTGGAAATGCGATTATCCGTCAAAGGATCTGGAGCTCTAGAGCCTGCCATCCAGGCATGAAAGGCTCCAGTTCGCATACTTATGACGATTCGTCTGGGAGGACATCGTGGCAGGACTACACCAACGACTTTTCCGCTTTTGTATCTTGCTGGCGCTCGCTCTTGGTTTTGGCACGCAGGCAAGTCCGGCTGCTGAAACCGTCCGTGTCGGCGTCCTGAAATTTGGGACTGTCAATTGGGAGCTGGACACGATCAAGCAGCACAAGCTCGACGAAAAGTATGGTGTGAATGTCGACGTCCGCTTCTTTGCCAGTGAAGATGCAACCAATGTCGCCATGATGGCCGGGGATGTTGATATCATTGTCACGGACTGGCTCTGGGTGTCGCGGCAGCGTGCATCGGGCGAAGACCTGACCTTCGTGCCCTATTCCAGTTCAGTCGGCGCCTTGATGGTTCCGGATGACTCGCCGATCAAAAATCTGGCGGATCTCAAGGGCAAGAAAATCGGTGTGGCAGGCGGGCCGCTGGACAAGAGCTGGCTGCTCATGCAGGGCTATGCCAAGCACCAGTTCTCACTCGATCTGCCGGCGCAAAGCGAAGTTGTCTATGGCACGCCGCCGCTGCTTGCCGAAAAGGCGCAGCAAGGCGAACTGGATGCCGTGCTGAACTTCTGGAATTTTTGCGCTCGGCTTGAAGCCAACGGGTTTCACCGCCTGGTCAGTACCAGCGACGCTGCAAAGGCGCTCGGCGCTACGGGTGACGTGTCGGCCATCGGATACATCTTTCATGACAAATGGGCCGACGCCCATCCGGATGCAATTGCGGGTTTCGTCAAGGCAAGTCGAGATGCGAAGGCTCTGCTCGGCAGTTCCGATGAGGAATGGCAACGTCTGGCGCCGGTGGTGAAGGCCGAAGGCCATGAACTGGATGTGCTGCGTGACCGGTATCGCGAGGGTATTCCCGGCCGGCCAATCGAGGACGAACAGGCCGACGCGACGAAGCTCTATGCTATCCTTGCCGATCTTGGCGGCGAACGGCTCGTTGGCCCCGGCAAAACCTTGGCACCAGGCACATTCTGGAGGGCAGACTAATTGGCTCTTGCATCCAGCGACCAGCAGCAAACGGGCAAGCTTGTTTCTAACGCGGCTCCAAAGCGGCAATGGAGTTCGGCGCTCATGGTGTTACTGTCGTTTGGGGCGTTGGTGGTTGCATGGCACCTCGGGGCGACGATCTGGCCCAGCCGCGCCTTCCCGGCGCCTTCGCTGGTTCTGCAAACCTTCATCAGCGAAACCGCGAGCGGCGATCTACCCTATAATCTCGGCATCACCCTGTGCCGCGTCGCCGCCTCCTTCGTCCTCGCGATGCTTATCGGCTCGGTGATCGGTGTCCTGCTTGGCAGCCATCGACGCGCAGACCAGTTTTTCAATCCGTGGGTCATTCTCTTCCTCAACATACCGGCGCTGGTCATCATCGTCCTCGCCTATATCTGGTTCGGACTCAATGAAGCCGCAGCGATCGGCGCCGTAGCGCTCAACAAGATCCCCAATGTGGTCGTTACCATGCGCGAAGGAACGAGAGCGCTCGATCCGCGCTACGCGGAAATGGCGAAGGTGTACCGCTTCAATGCACTCGATCGCTTCCGGCATATATTGATACCCCAGCTGCAGCCCTATATTGCCGCCGCGTCGCGTTCCGGCATTTCGCTGATCTGGAAAATTGTGCTCGTGGTCGAGCTGCTCGGCCGCTCCAACGGTGTTGGTTTCCAGATCAATCTATTTTTTCAACTCTTCGATGTCGCGGCGATACTTGCCTATACACTGGCGTTTGTTGCCGTCATGCTCTTCATCGAACTCGTCGTGGTGCAACCGCTTGAACACACATCAACTCGCTGGCGTCGCAGCGCGGCTTAAGGTCAACATAGAAGAGAAAACGTTCCGCTCCTCCAACGGTGGAACGATCGAGGTCCTGCGCGATCTGCGCTTCGAGGTCGAGCAGAACGAATTCGCCTGTATCCTTGGACCATCAGGTTGCGGAAAGACCACCACGCTGCGCATTTTGCTTGGTCTCGACAGCGACTACCAAGGGTCGATACAGTTACCCGGCTTGGCTGACGCGCGTATCGGGGCGGTGTTTCAGGAGCCGATGCTTCTTCCATGGCGCACGGTCGAGCAGAATGTGCGGCTCGCCATGCCCAAGCCCATGCGCGACACCGATCTCAACGGCTTGTTCAGCACGCTTGGCCTGTCGAAGATGCGCAATTTCTATCCGGCAGAGCTGTCGCTGGGGCTGGCACGCCGCGCGGCGATAGCGCGCGCACTGGCGATCGAGCCGGATATACTTTTGCTTGATGAACCATTTGTCTCACTGGATGAGTCCACAGCGCAGCAACTTCGGCATATGCTGCTCTCCGTGTGGTCCGAGCGCCCGACGACCGCGTTGATGGTGACGCATAATCTGCAGGAGGCGATCATGCTCGCCGATCGTATCATCGTGCTTTCCGAACGTCCCGCCCACGTGATCGGCACGTTCGACATCCGCCTGCCGCGCAACTATCGCAACGAGCAGGTGAAGGCCGATTTGCAGCGTTCGTTCAATGAGAAATTCGCCGGGCTGAGAAACGGGACATGAGCGAGCCGACCCGCCGCAGCGTTCTTAAAACGAGCGTGTTCCTCGCCTGTTGCGGCATTTCGCATGTCCGTCTGGCGCGGGCGCGGGCGGGCCCGGTCGAGGCTTTGCCTGTCAAGGAGATTACCGGCGGAATCTTCGCCTTTGCAGGCAGGCCCGAGATGATGACCGCGAAGAACGAGGGCGAAATCTGCAATGTCAGCTTCATCGTTGGCGATGAAGCTGTCGCCGTGATCGACAGCGGCGGCAGTGTTGCCGAGGGGAGGGAGCTCGTCGCCGCCATTCGCGCCAGGACCGGCAAGCCTATCCGCTATCTGATCAACACGCATATGCACCCCGATCATATCTTCGGAAACGCCGCGTTCGGGGAAACGGGAGCGATTGTTGTCGGGCATCACAATCTGCCGCGCGCCCTCACTGCCCGGGGAGATTATTATCTGCAGAGCTACCGCGAAGCGATGGGTAGTGAGCTGATGGCGGACATCCGGATCATCCCGCCGACAAAGCTCATCACTGGCGAGGAGCAGCTCGATCTCGGTAAACGGAAGCTTACATTGAAAGCCTGGAAACCTGCCCATACGGACAATGATTTGACAATTTTCGACGAACAGACGGGCACCTTATTCACTGGCGATCTGTGTTTCATCGAGCATCTTCCGACGATGGATGGATCGCTGCTTGGCTGGATCGCACAGCTGGAGGAACTCAAAGGTATCAAGGCAAAATTCGCAGTACCGGGACATGGCCCCGTGCCGTCGGCGTGGCCGGAAGCACTTGAGCAGGAGCAGCGTTATTTCGATGCGCTCGCCCGCGATATTCGCAAGGCGATCGCCGATGGCGTGCCCATGGCGGAAGCGGTCAAGACAGCTGCGGAAAGCGAGCGGGATAACTGGCGCCTCTTTGACGAATATAATGTGCGCAATGCCACGGCCGCCTTTGCCGAACTCGAATGGGAATGAACCCGTTTGCAAGTATGTCAGCCGAGGTGATATACTGGATGTCGGCCGGGCACCGCCAATTTTCTTGGTGGAGGCAGAACATGACGATAAAGCCGATACGACTGCGTAGCCGGGTGGTTGCGTTTGTCTTTCTCGCGCTCGTTGGATTAGCGGTGCCGTTTGCGGCTGGCGCGCAAAGCGCGAGCGTTCCGGATACGAAGACGTGGGATGGCTTGAAGGGCGATGTGTTCGGCCAAAAGCCGATTGGAGATGCAGGCGGCATCATCTCGATCGATGCGCCGAAACGCGCTGAGGACGCGGCAATCGTCCCCATCGATCTGCATTTCAAAACCGATGCGGCAACTGGCCGTATCAAGGCTGTCACCCTCATCGTCGATGAAAATCCGTCGCCCGTCGCTGCAGTATTCCAGTTCGGCAAGGATGCAGGCGTCACCCATCTCGCCACTCGTCTTCGGGTGAACGCCTATTCCTATGTCCGCGCCATTGCCGAGACCGAAGACGGCAAACTTCATATGACGCAGACCTTCGTCAAGGCGTCCGGCGGCTGTTCCGCACCGGCGATGAAAAATCAGGACGAAGCGCTGGCTTCTCTCGGGAAGATGAAGCTTCGCGTCTTTACATCCAAGACGCCTGGCAACGAGCCGATGACCCGCGCAACCGAAATGCAGCTGATGATTCGCCACCCCAACAATTCAGGGCTGCAGATGGATCAGCTCACGCGCTATTATATTCCTGCGCACTTCATCCAGGGCCTGACCGTCTCGCAGGGCGACCGGCTTATCATGTCGATGGAAGGCGGTATTTCGATCTCTGAAGACCCAAACTTCCGCTTCGAGTTCGATGCGAAGCCCGGCGAGGATGTGAAGGTCGAGGCTGCCGATACCGAAGGCAAGAAATTCCAGGATGAATGGCCGGTGGAGTCGTCCAGCCTGTGAGCGATAACGCTGCCACGAAGACTTGCCAGAATTAAAAAATGGAATGCTCTAGAAGCAGCGGACATCGGCTTCCGCCTGCGCCCGCTTCAATTCAGTGATCGAAGCTTTCGCCGGAGCACTTTCGCGGAACAGGGCACCATTCTCTCCGGACACCAGCCCCATCTGTTTATAGGTCTCGGCGGCCTCGTAATGAGGGTAGGTCACGACGGACGCAATGACGTCGATCGAACAGGAACATCGCTGCAGCATATCGCGGTTTTCACCATTGGCTTTCATGCAGCCGTAAACATATTCGGCAAGGGTCGAAGTAGGGTAATCTGATGCAGCATTTGCTGGCAAGGAAAGGACAATTGCTGCACCTGCTAAGAAGGCAATCTGTCCGATTTTCGACGTCATCCTGGCATCCTCGCATTTATCAGCGGTAAATATACATTTTACAGATAGATAGCAAATGACAATAAGAAACTGCAATCAAAATCCATTTTGAAAGTATCAAATTATGTGACAAGTCCTTCCGGCAGAATATAACAATTAAATCGGGTACTTACTGCAACGCAGCAAAAGTACACCGCAGTGCAGCAAATATAATTTGATAATCCGGCTTGCCTAATGGAATTCTTTCTCCTATCGTCAACTTGTTTCCGGCTTCAAGGACGTTACCGTCAAGGGAGTGGTGACAGTCTTCGTAGGCCAAGCGAGGTGGGCAGTAACGGTGCCCTCTGCGCGCCTGGCTTTGTCGTGACACGCTGCCGGAAATACTTCCCCATTTGCGTGAGCTAATGGAGCGAACCCGCACTGAAAAACGGCTTCGTCCGATAGTTCATAAATGTGAACTTAGGGAGGACTCAAAATGCGTGTACACAAGAATTTAATTGGAATTGCATTGGCTACAACGGCCATGACGTTCTCATTGGCGGGGGGCGCTCTGGCCAATGACGATCTTCAGGCAGTAATTTCTGATTCGAAGAACTGGGCTATCCAGACCGGCGATTACGCCAATACGCGATACTCGAAACTCAATAAAATCACTGCGGACAATGTCAAAAACCTTCAGGTCGCCTGGACGTTTTCGACCGGTGTGCTGCGCGGCCATGAAGGAGGCCCGCTCATCGTTGGCGATGTCATGTATGTTCATGCGCCATATCCGAACACCGTCTTTGCGCTTGACCTGAACAATGATGGCAAAATCCTCTGGAAGTATGAACCCAAGCAGGACGCAAACGTCATTCCTATCATGTGCTGCGATACCGTTAATCGCGGCGTAGCCTATGGTGACGGCAAGATATTCCTTTATCAGGCCGACGCAACGCTCGTTGCTCTCGATGCAAAGACGGGCAAGCCCGTGTGGTCTGCCAAAAACGCCGAGGCGGTAGACGGCAGCAAGGGCGAGTCTGGAACGTCCGCACCAATGGTCGTGAAAGACAAGGTCATTGTCGGTATTTCCGGTGGTGAGTTCGGTGTTCGCGGCCATTTGACCGCTTACAACATCAAGGATGGCAAGCAGGCCTGGCGTGCTTATTCCATGGGTTCCGACAAGGACACCTTGGTCGATCCGGAAAAGACTATGGAGCTTGGCAAGCCCGTTGGAGCGGACTCCAGCACCAAGACCTGGGAAGGTGATCAGTGGAAAGTCGGTGGTGGAACGACCTGGGGTTGGTATTCGTACGATCCCAAGCTGAACCTGATCTATTACGGTACCGGCAATCCATCTACCTGGAACCCAAGTCAGCGCCCGGGTGACAACAAATGGTCCATGACCATCATGGCGCGCGATGCCGATACAGGCATGGCGAAATGGCTCTACCAGATGACCCCGCATGACGAGTGGGATTATGACGGTATCAATGAAATGATCCTGGCGGATGGCATCGAAATCGGTGGCAAGCCGCGTGATGTCCTCGTGCACTTCGATCGTAACGGCTTTGCCTATACGATGGATCGTGCAACCGGCGAACTCCTGGTCGCAAAGAAATACGATCCGGCAGTGAACTGGGCGTCTGAAATCGATATGGACAAGGACAGCAAAACCTATGGCCGTCCGAAGCTCGTAGCGAAATACTCGACGTCAAAAGAGGACGTCAATGCGCAGGGCATCTGCCCGGCGGCTCTTGGTACGAAAGATCAGCAGCCCGCCAGCTATTCGCCAAAGACCAAGCTTTTCTACGTTCCGACAAACCATGTCTGCATGGATTACGAGCCCTACAAGGTCAGTTACACCGCCGGTCAGCCTTATGTCGGCGCGACACTGTCCATGTATCCGGCTCCGAACAGCCATGGCGGCATGGGTAACTTCATCGCATGGGATGCGGCGAAGGGTGAAATCGTCTGGTCCAAACCCGAACAGTTCTCGGTCTGGTCAGGCGCTTTGGCAACGGATGGCGATGTCGTCTTCTACGGAACGCTCGAGGGCTATCTGAAGGCGGTCGATAAAAACGGCAAGGAACTTTACAAGTTCAAGACACCGTCCGGCATCATCGGTAACGTCACCACATACGAACATAAGGGCAAACAATATGTTGCCGTTCTGTCCGGTGTTGGCGGATGGGCTGGTATCGGTCTTGCCGCTGGTTTGACGAAGCCGAATGAAGGCCTTGGCGCGGTGGGCGGTTATGCCGCTCTTTCCGACTACACGGCCTTGGGCGGTCAGTTGACCGTTTTCGCTGTTCCTGAGTAATCGGGAACGAAGCTGACACAGTGAGCCCGCGAATGCAGGCTTTGAATAATGGGCGCCCGGTTCAACCAGGCCGGGCCCCCCGTGTCACCTGTCCCAGTTTGACGATTCAAACAACCGTCCAGGCGGCGCCGCAAGGTGCTGACCCGAGTTGACGAGTTGAATGCGAGGTTCTTGTATGCCTATTCGAATGACATTGCTTGCCGTCACTGCCGGTCTTGCGCTTGTAGCGGGCCTCGGCAGCGCTTACGCCGATGACAAAGCCGCAGCAGCTGTTGCCTCCGACGAAAACGGCAAATATGCCGATAAGGACGGGAATCCCACATTCAAGATAGAGGAGGACGGGACGGTCGATTGGTACACCTATAGCGGGTTCCGCCGGTTCAATTCAGATTGTTTTGTTTGTCACGGCGCGGATGGTGCCGGTTCTTCCTTCGCACCGGCTTTGGCAAATTCGCTGAAGACGATGCCTTATGCAGAGTTCCTGTCGATCGTTGCCGAGGGACGCAAAAACCTCAAGAATGGCAATGACAAGGTGATGCCGGCTTTTGGCAACAACAAGAATGTCTACTGCTATATGGACGACCTCTATGTTTATCTACGTGCCCGGGCCGTGGGCGATCTGCCACGCGGGCGTCCGGCAAAGCATGCGGACAAGCCGCCGGCAGCCGCAGAGGCGGAAGCCTCCTGTATGGGTGGGTAAATGATGCGATATGCACGACCACTGATGAGATGGATTGCCGGTGGCGTGATTGCGGCGGCAGTTGCCGTGCCGTCGGTGGTCCTTGCGCAAGGCGCTGGTCTCGGAGCCTCTGGCGAACTGGTCGATCCCGACGTCCTGCGTGTTTGCTCTGATCCATCCAACATGCCGTTCTCCGATGAGAGCGGCAAGGGGTTCGAGAACAAGTTGGCCGAACTTGTGGCCGCACAGACCGGCCGTAAATCTGTAGCCTATACCTGGTTCCCGATGGCAACAGGGTTCGTCCGCAGCACGCTGCGGGCCAATCGCTGCGACATTATCATGGGATACGCGCAAGGTGACGAACTCGTCCAGAATACCAATGCCTATTATCGCTCGACTTATGTGATGATCTACAAGAAAGGCAGCGGCCTCGATGGCGTGGATACGATCGAGGACGGCAAATTGGCGGACAAGAAAATTGGCGTTGTTGCCGGAACGCCTCCGTCAGCAAACCTCGCCAAGGTCGGCTACATGCGCAATGTCCACCCCTATCCTTTGATGGTCGATACGAGGCTCGCGCCTTCGATGGCGGAGGTCATGATCAAGGAACTCAAAAGCGGTGTGATCGACGTTGCGATACTTTGGGGGCCGATGGCTGGTTATTATGCCAAGCAGATCGATCCCGACCTTGCCGTGGTTCCGCTGGTCAAGGAAAAAACCGGGCATATGGCATACCGGATCACGATGGGTGTGCGCCCGTCCGATCAGGAGTGGAAGCGCACATTGAACAAGGTAATCCGGGAGAACCAGAGCGAGATCAACAAGATCCTTCTCGATTTCCAGGTGCCCCTGATCGACGAGAATAACAAGCTGATCACGCAATAGCGTGGCGGGTGGATGAAGCGAGGTGAAAAACCGGTGCGGAACTGTTCCTGTGCGTTGGCCGTTTTAATTACCGTATTGGTGACAACGGCTTTCGCGGGCGAAACGGCGCCGGAGCCGAAAGACTACAGGACCGAAAATTACAGGGCGCCGGTTCCTGCCACCCTGAAGGGGGCAAAGGTGGTCACCACCGAGGAAACCATCGCCCTGTGGAAAGACAAATCGGCGGTGTTCGTCGATGTCCTTCCTCACGATCCCAAGCCGGCAAATCTTCCGGCCGGGACTATCTGGAAGGAAAAAGTCCGGGAAGATATTCCCGGCAGCATTTGGCTCGCAAATGTGGGCTACGGGATCATCAACAAGGAGACGGAAGCCTATTTTCGCAAGGGGCTGAAGTCCCGGTTGGGCGACGACACGAAAAGAAAGGTGCTTTTTTACTGCATGGCGAACTGCTGGATGTCCTGGAATGCGGCCAAACGAGCCGTCGAGTGGGGATATAAGTCGGTACTCTGGTATCCGCTCGGCACGGATGGCTGGACCGCAGCGAAACAGCCAACACAGAAAAATGAGCCCTTTTAATTTCAATCTTGCGCCATTACGGCGTATGATAAGGAGAAAGATCAATCTTTGATCTTTGAGTAGAAGGAGGAAAGCATGAAGAAAACATGGACAAAGCCTACCATGTGTCAGGTTGCTGCCGGTATGGAACTTTCACGATACCTGCCTGCAGAACTCAAGGCAAAAAAGTAAGATCTGACCCATCGCCCTGCGCGATCTGATCGCGTAGGGCGGCACCTTTGTAGTTTCGGCCGGAGCCTCAACTCCGGAAGGAGAGGGTTTGTGTCCGCATGCGATTGACAGTCATCGGCTCCGCAGCAGGAGGCGGGTTTCCTCAGTGGAATTGCAATTATCGATTGAGCCGTGGAGCACGGAATGGCGAAGCCAGTTTCCGTGCGAGAACCCAGTCCAGCCTCGCTGCAAGTGCGAACGGGAATGACTGGATTTTGTTCAACGCATCGCCCGACATTCGCCAGCAGATTGCCGTCACACCTGAATTGCAGCCCCGGGCCGATGGACCGCTGCGTTCGACGCCGATTCGCGCTGTTATCCTGACCAATGCCGATGTCGATCATATTGCCGGCCTGCTCAGCCTGCGCGAGCGCGAACCGTTCGCGATTTATGCGACAAGGCGGGTTCTCGACGTGCTTGAATCCAATTCGATTTTCAACGTGCTTGACCCGGAAATCGTCCACAGACGCGAGCTCCCCGTAGGCAAGACAACGGATATTCTGGATGCCCGTGGAAATCCTGCCGGCATTACCGTCGAAACTTTTGCTGTGCCGGGAAAGGTTGCGCTGTTTCTCGAAGACAAATCGAAGGCGACTGAAGGCTTTGGCACGAAGGAAGGTGATACGATCGGCCTGCGCATCGCATCGAATGATGGTGCGACGGCCTTCTATATTCCGGGCTGCGCCGGTATCGACGCCCCGCTTAGAGAACGCTTGTCAGGTGCCGATTGTCTTTTCTTCGATGGCACCGTTTATACCGATGACGAGATGATCACGGCAGGGGTGGGTACAAAAACTGGCGCGCGCATGGGCCATATGTACATTTCGGGTGAGGGCGGTTCTCTGGCGGCCCTGGCCGATCTTGGCATCAAAAAGCGGATTTACGTGCACATCAACAATACCAACCCCATTCTCGACGCGGCATCGCCTGAACATGCGGCCGTTGTCGCAGCGGGGTGGAGGATAGCATTTGACGGCATGGAGGTCAGGCTTTGAGCAAATTCGGCAATGCGGCGCGAGGCGGATTGTCACCGGCTGATCTGGAAAAAGTTCTGCGCGAGGTAGGTGCGGAGCGCTATCACAATCGTCACCCTTACCATCATCAGATGGTCAACGGCGCCATGACCAAGGGCCAGATGCAGGCCTGGGCGCTTAACCGCTATTGCTATCAGGCGGTCATTCCGCGCAAGGACGCGATGATTCTTGCGCGGGCCGAGGACCCCGAATTTCGTGCCGAATGGCGCAAGCGGATCGAAGATCATGACGGCGACGACGGATGGAGTGGCGGCATCGCGCGCTGGCTCAAGCTGGCGACCGGCCTTGGCCTTGATGCAGATGATGTGAAAAGTGAAAAGCTGGCTCTGCCCGGCACGCGATTTGCTGTCGGAGCCTATCTTTCCTTCTGCACCAACCGCACGCTGCTGGAGGCCGTAGCCTCGTCGCTGACAGAGCTATTCTCGCCCGTTATCATCAACGAGCGTGTTCCGGCCATGTTGGCGAAATATGATTATGTGACGCCTGATATCCTGGCCTATTTTGACAAGCGGCCGACGCAGGCGTCACGTGATTCCGATTTCGCCTTGGCCTATGTGATGAAACATGCCGATACGCCGGAAAAGCAGCAGGCCGTCATCGACGCGCTCATTTTCAAATGCGATATTCTCTGGGCAATGCTCGATGCGTTGGCTCATGCCTACGGCGAAAAGGGCAATATCCCGCCCGGCGCTTTCGATCCGGAGGCGGCATGACTGAGGCAAGTCGCGTCCGTGCGGTTGTTTCCATGCAATCGCGACCCATATTAAAGTCTCACACGCGGCTGCAGTATGATAGGGTGCGCGAGGCATGGGCGCTGCTGTCGCCGGAACGGGTGTTCTGGCCGAATGAAGTGAGCCTCGATATCTTGAGGCTGTGTGACGGCCGCCACAGCGTTGCGCTGATGATTTCATTGCTGGCGGACCAGTATGCAGCGGATGAAGCCGAGATCGCGCCGGATGTAACCGGCTTTCTGCAGGAATGGTCCGACAAGTTTCTGGTGACGTTATGAACGAACCTGTCCTACCCCCGATCGGCATGCTGGCGGAATTGACGCATCGCTGCCCGCTGCAGTGCGCCTATTGTTCCAATCCGGTCGAGCTCTTGAAGGCCAATCGGGAAATGGATACGGCGGGCTGGCTTTCGCTGTTCGAACAGGCAGCTGATCTCGGCGTCTTGCAGGTACATCTTTCCGGCGGCGAGCCAACGCTCCGGCCCGACCTCGAGGAACTCATTGCCTGTCTGGCGCGGCGCGGCGTCTATACGAATCTCATCACGGCGGGTGTTGGCATCGCCGACGGCCGGATTGAAGCCTGGGCCGAGGCCGGACTTGATCATATCCAGCTGAGTTTCCAGGGGGCGTTTGCTGCCACAACCGAGAAGATAGGCAATTCGCGCGGCGCCCACGAAAAGAAGCTCGAAACGGCACGCCGCGTTCGTGCGGCAGGTCTGCCCTTGACGATCAATGCGCCGATCCATCGCCACAATATGGAAGAAGTGCCCGATTTCATAGAACTCGCGCTCTCCCTCGGCGCCGAGCGGTTGGAAATCGCCAATGTCCAATATGCGGGCTGGGCTCTGCTCAATCGCAAGGCGCTCATGCCGGAACGCGAAGCGGTGGAGCGTCAGGTGCAGATCGTCGAGGAAGCGCAGGAACGTTTGCGCGGCATCATGACGATAGACTTCGTCACGCCGGATTATTTCGCCATTTATCCGAAACCCTGCATGGGCGGCTGGGCGCGGGATGCCTTCATGGTAGCGCCCGATGGAACCGTGCTTCCATGCCATGCGGCCGGTACGATCAAGTCTCTGCATTTCGAGCGTTTCGGCGACTGGAGCCTCAGCCGTATCTGGCATGAATCCTCAGCATTCAATGCGTTTCGTGGAACAAGCTGGATGCAGGAACCCTGCCGCAGCTGCGAGCGTCAGGAGATCGATTGGGGCGGTTGCCGCTGTCAGGCCATGGCAATCGCCGGCGACGCGGCTGCTACGGACCCGGCCTGCATCAAATCACCGCTGCATGCCCGCATGGGCGCGCTGATCAACGAGGCCATCAGCACAAAGACGGCCGACACAACACCGGACGCCTTCACCTATCGCCGCATTGGCCGTGTCACCGAACCTAGAGCCTTTCAGAACGGTTCCATCTAGCTATGAAAGGCTCTATGGTTTGATGATCGATTGCTGGATTGTCTTCGACAGACCATATAAGCGTTGCTCGATAATCGTCGGCACCTCGCAGACATAGGTCAGCGAATGCACCCGTTCATCGTATATGCGGGTTTCCCACGTCAGTCTTTCATTTGCCCTGTCGAGTTCCTCCGGATCGGCATCGGGCTTGGCGCGCATCGCGTCCACTGCCGAGGCTTCCTTGCGCAGATCCTCCGCCATGTCACGTTGCTTGTCGGCGTAGCGTCCGATACCGGATATCACTTGCTCGCGCTCGCGGTTCAACGTGTCGAATACACCCTGGAACAGCATGAACATCTTGTCGTTCACCTGTTCTTTCGGCAGTCCTGCGGCGAACTCCATGATCTGCTTTTGTGCCGCGTCGAGTGGATTGCGCCGCGCCGAGACTTCGCCAACGAGATCATCGATTTTTGGATCGCTATCCCAGTTTTTTGCCGCCTCCGGGATGTCCGGGCCGTTCCACACCTGACCGATCGAAAGTTCCGGTACCTTGCGTTGGACGCAAGGCCAACTCGGATCATTGTTCGCCGCGGCAATAGCACCGTTGCCTGAAACCAGCAGGACAAGGCCAGCCGACGCCGCGAAGAATACCGCTGACCGTTTCAATTATTGCCTCCCTCTTGTTTCTTGATGACGAGACCGCGCGAGGGGTCGTAGGCGATGATCGCGCCCGCAATGAAAACGATGGTGAACCCGCAGACGACGGCCAGCGAGGTCCACTCGATCTGTGCGTAGAATGCAAAGCGCACCAGTTCGACCGCATAGGTAAACGGATTGAGCAGACAGATCTTGTAGAGCAGGGGACTTGCCTCCTGCACGCGCCACAGCGGGTAAAGCGCCGAAGAGGCAAAATACATCGGGAAGATCACGAAGTTCATGATGCCGGCGAAGTTTTCCAGCTGCTTGATCAGCGATGACAGAAGCATTCCAAGCGCACCCAGCATCATGCCAGACAGGAACAGCGCCGGCAGCGTCAGCAGGTATCCTGACGGCGGCGCCTTGACGCCCCAGAACCAGGCGATGAACAGGAAGGCGTAGACCTGAATGATGGACACCGCAACGCCGGCCAATAGCTTCGACACCAGCAGGAACCAGCGCGGAAACGGACTGACGAGAAGCGTGCGCATATTGCCCATCTCCCGGTCGTAGACCATGGAGAGAGATGATTGCATGCCGCTGAACAGGAGTATCATGCCGCACAGGCCGGGCGTGATGTAGACTTCGTAAAGCACATAGGTTTGATAGGGCGGGATGATCGAAACGCCGAGCACCTGCCGGAAGCCGGCCGCAAAGATGAACAGCCACAACAGTGGCCGCACCAGCGAGGAGATGAAACGTTCGCGCTGGTTGAGATAGCGCAGGCCTTCACGGATGAGAATACCCTTAAGGCAAACGAGATAATTCATCACGCCGAAGCGCATGCGTCCGATCTGCCGGTGGCTGGCAATGTCCGTCATAGCCGGTTCCCCGCATTCAGTGCATATATCCCGGTAAGCCGCGAGAACGCCTCGTTGATGGTCTCCGCCCCGGCGTTCTTGACCACGTCATGCACCGGACCGTTGGCGACGAGCTTGCCCTGGTTGAGGACGATGACCTGATCCGCATGACTGACCTCATCGATCAGATGCGTCGCCCACAGGACGCTGATCCCCTTCTCCTCCACCAGCTTGCGGATATCGGCAAGGATGGTGGCACGCGACTTGATATCGAGGCCAACGGTCGCTTCGTCGAGCAGCAATAGCGAGGGTTCGTGCAGCAGCGCGCGCACAATCTCCACGCGCCGGATTTGCCCGCCCGAGAGACTGCGGGCTTTTTCATGAAGTCGGTCGCTCATGTCGATGGATTGCATCAGATCGTGAATGCGCCGGTTGGCTTCGCGTGAGCCGATACCATGCAGCGATGCATGGTAGGAGAGGTTCTGATGGACCGAAAGATCGAGATCGAGCGTGCGCGCCTGGAAAACAATGCCGAGCCTGCGCAGCGCGTCGCCTGGCCGCCGGTCGATGTCATGGCCGAACACATGGATGCGACCATGCCTTGTCGCGAACAGATGGCTGATCAGGGAGAACAGCGTCGTCTTGCCGGCACCATTCAGGCCGAGCAGCACGGCAAAACGTCCGGGCGCTATGGAAAACGTGACGTTATCCAGCGCCTGGCGTTTGCCATAGGCGTAACTCACCGATGCAAGATCAAGGGCCGGAAGATTTGCTTCCGGCATTGATTTGTCATTGATGTTTCTCAGTCCTGCATTTGTACCCATCAAGCTCCACCCTTGGTACTTTATGCGACGATGACCTTGCCGCAAACTGACGGCTATTTGATGGTGATCGTACCCTTCATTCCCTTGTCTGCAAGGTCCGGCACCGACCAGGTATATTTGCCGGGCCGCACCGCTGTAAACTGTACATTGATCGTCCCCGGCGAGTCGAATTCGAGCCATGCCGGCCCGCCATCCATATGCACTTCAAGATCGTTGATGACGATCTGGTTCATCCACACATTGCGGAAAAGATCGGTGACGAATTTATATTCAAGCCCGGCCGCGGACGTGATCTTCCAGCGATAGCCCTGTCCAGCAACCAGTTCGAAATCCTTCTGGTTGACCGTGAATTCATCGTCCTTGGACCCAAGAATAAGCTCCGGCACATTCTTGCTGGCGCGCGTGATCGCCGGCGGCTTTGCCTGCATCGCCGCTTTCGGCTCGGGTGCAGCCTTGGCGTCGTCATCGTCGTCGTCAGCCTGGGCAAAAGCAAGGGATTGCGCCATGCCGATGCTGAGAACTGCGGCCAGTGCGAGCGTCTTGTATGTTGTCATGTAGTCCTCCCTGGGTTTTTCAGACATGCTTTCAATTCGGCGATATTGCGACGCCCCAAGGCAATTGCCCCACGGTAACGGATTTGATCGGCTCATCGGTTTCCGTATCGATGAATGTGATGTCGTTCGACAACCCGTTCGTGCTGATGATCTGCTTGCCATCCGGCATGAATGCGAGCTGCCATACCCGCTGGCCGACAAGCACGTATTTTTCGACCTCGTAGGTTTCCGTATTGACCACGGCGACGCGATTCGCCGGTCCGAGCGCTACATAGGCTTTCTTGCCATCGGCGGTGATGCGAACGCCCACAGGCTGGATCTGTTCGGAGCGCAATCCCTGGATTTCGAAGGTGATCTTATGGGTGACCGCGCGGGTCTTGTTGTCGATGACCGACACTGTCCCGCCGATTTCAGCGGAGACCCAGACCTCGGAGCCATCGGGCTTGAACTCGGCAAAGCGCGGGC
This sequence comes from Phyllobacterium sp. 1468, assembly GCF_031455525.1. Classification (NCBI taxonomy): domain Bacteria; kingdom Pseudomonadati; phylum Pseudomonadota; class Alphaproteobacteria; order Hyphomicrobiales; family Phyllobacteriaceae; genus Phyllobacterium; species Phyllobacterium sp. 1468. Next base: position 284,799 of record NZ_JAVDSX010000006.1, read on the forward strand.
GCGAATCCACGAGCACATTGTCGGTGATTTCATGGGTCGACGTATCGATGAAATGCGCCATGCTCGTCGTTTCGGAGGTATTGACGATGGTCTTGCCGTCCGGGCTCACGCCCATGCCTTCCGGCTCGACGCCTACCGGAATTTCCGCCGCGACACCCTTCGTATTGACGTCGATCACCGTGACGAGATTGTCGTCCTCATTGGCGACGTAGAGCGTTTGCCCATCGGGCGACAGCACGAAAAGCTCGGGGTCGGGCCCTGACGGCAGCGACCCCACGACCTCATTCGTGGCGGTATCGATCATTTCGACCGTGTCGTCATCGCTGGCGCAGACATAGATGATCTTGCCGTCAGGCGAGATGGTGATGCCGCGGGGCCGTTGCCCGACATTGATCGTCTTGACCACCTCCATGGTCTTCGAATCGACCACCGTCACCGTGTTGTCTTTCTCATTCGAGACATAGACCAGATTGGCCCAGGCTGGCTGTGCAAGAAACGGCAGCGCTACGGTCGCAGCGAGCAGGCACATGTGTCGTCGTCGCATCTTGGTCCTCCCAATATTATTCTTAATTAAGCTTGCACTTGGTTTCCGGCCTGTCCACGCCCAGCGTATCGAGCTCCGAGAACTGATGCAGGAAACCTTCCTGCGGCGAGGTGGACACGACGCCGTGGCCGTCGCCAATCAGGATCGGCTGGCGCAGCTGCCAGTTCCAGTTGCGGAAACTGAGTTTTTGTCCCTTGAAGGCCGCTATGGAAAAGTCATCCGCCTTGATGAACGTCTCGACCTGTTTGGGGTCGTTTCCCTTTGACCGCGTGATCGCCTCTCCCAATATGCGCACGGCAGTCCAAGCCTGCATGTCCTTCGACAGCATTCGCCGTCCCGTCGCCTTGTCGAAACGGTTCTGAATCTGTGACCCGCCCCATTGTTCGCTGGCGGGGTGCCAGCTCGAGGGAACCAGTGCGGCCGTTCCCGCTACCGGCCGCGGCGTCCAGGTCCGGTAAGGGACGTAGCTGCCGAAAACCTCGCTCTCGTCGGCGACGATGACCACATCGTGTTCCGGGAGATTCTGGGTGAATACCGGCATCTGCTTTTGCACCTGGATGATGCCCGTGTCGGTTCGGCGCGCCGTGCCCTTGTCCTCGTAGAGCCGCTCTTCCACGATTGTTGCGCCGAACCGCGTCGCAGCTCGGCGGATGGCTTCGGCGTAAAGCTTGTCCCGATCATGCGAGCCGTAGAGCAGCACCCATTTGCGCCACTGTTTCCAGACGAGGTATTGCGCCAGGCCGTCGGCAAGCATGCTTCGCGTCGGGGCCGTGTGGAAGACGTTCGAGCGGCATTCCTCCTCGCGCAGGCTGTCATCCGTGGCGCCTACATTGAACAAGAGGACGCCGCTGTCCTTGGCAAGATCAGCAATCGACAACAATTGCTTGGCGGAAATGTCTGTCAGAATGAACCGGTCGCCGCGGGCGAGCATCTCCTTGAACGCGGGCATGACGTCGGCCTCGAACTTCGTCTCGGTTACGTCCAGCGCAAAACTCTGGCCCAGAAACTTGCCGGTCGTATTGTTGTCGTTGATGGCGACATTGGCGCCGGCCACGCCTTCGTCGCGCGGCGGTATATCGAGCACGGATAGTGCCAGCTGCGGTTCGTAGGCGCGAAGATAGCCGATGCGGGTTTCAACCACCGGTTTTGCAGGCTTATTCGTCGCAGCCTGCTGTGCCGATACGCCGGACACGTTGACGAAGAGCAAAAAAAAGCCGAATAAAAATGAGAGAGTGTTTGGCACCGTACTCTTCATGATCATACCATACAGACTGCCGCCATTCACGTGATGGCGGTCGCTTAAGAACAGAGGTGCCCATAGTGTTTTTAAACAACCCCGTCACAATCTCAACCCTCGGTGTCAACTTTTCGTTGGCGTCAGGCAAGATTTCCAGTCTGTTTCGAGGGCTCTGCTGATGACACAAATGCTGGCGAGTGTTCAGGATGTTCTTGAGGCGGAAATCGTCTTCCAGAATGGTGCGGACATCATTGATCTGAAAGATCCGGCGAACGGCGCACTGGGCGCCGTTGCAGCGTCCAAGCTTATGGAAGTTATCGATTTTATTGCGGGAAGGCGGCCCGTCAGCGCTGCTTGCGGCGATCTTCCCATGCAACCTGAAGTCGTTCGCACGAAGGTTGAGGAATTCGCAGCAACTGCTGTGGATTATATCAAGATCGGACTCTTCGCCTCAGGTGATTTAGCCGGCTGTCTGGAAGCGCTGAAACCGCTTGCGTCACACAAAAAATTGATCGCGGTGCTCTTTGCCGACTACCGCGATACGTACAGCGAAAATCTGTTTGCGGAGCTCTCTTCCGCCGGGTTTCACGGCGTGATGATCGATACGGCCGACAAGTCGAAAGGGCGGTTACTCGACCACATGACCCCTGACCACATCGGCAAATTCATCAAGGATGGCCAGTCGCACGAATTGAGGGTCGGCGTAGCCGGATCGCTCGAAGCGCCGGATATTCCGCGCCTGCTGGCATATGCGCCGGATTTTCTCGGTTTCCGCGGTGCGCTGTGTTCCGGTCTCGATCGCACCGCGGCGATCGATGCGCAGGCAACAGCGAAGATTCGCGGCCTCATCCCCGAGGCTCTTGAAACAGCCGCCCCTCCCGGCGTCGACTACAAGTTGCTCGCCGCACGGGGCTACTTCCCGGATCCTGCTGAAGCGGGGCTTGGGACCGACAAGATATTCGTCCGCGATTTCGTTTTGCCCGTCCATATCGGCGCCTATAGTTTCGAGCATGGCAAGGCGCAGAAGGTGCGTTTCGATGTGTCAGCCGATGTCTTGCGGGTGACGCGCAACCCGGAAGACATGCGCCACGTCGTTTCCTACGATCTCATCATGGACGGCATTCGTGCCATTGTCGCGCGCGGTCATATCGAGCTTGCCGAGACGCTGGCTGAACAGGTGGCGGCTTTCGTTCTGGAAAATCCGCGGGTGACCCGCGTTGTCGTGCGGGCCGAAAAGCTGGAGCTTGGACCCGGCGGTGTCGGTGTAGAGATCGAGCGGAAAAACGATGTGAAGAATTCATCGGCCAAACCCCGGCCGATCCATGCGCATGGAGGCCGGAAATCCCCATGAAGCCCATCGTCGTCAAGCTTGGAGGCAGCACGGCGGGCCATGCGGAAATGCAGCGCTGGACCGACCTTCTGGCGAGCGCGACCTTTCCGCTGGTTATCGTGCCAGGCGGCGGTCCTTTCGCCGATCAGGTACGGACCTCACAGACGCGTCTCGGCTATTCCGACGTAGCGGCGCATGTGATGGCCATCCTTGCCATGGACCAGTTCGGCATCGCCATTGCCGAGCGGCATCTGCAATTGCGGGTGGCGCGGTCGACTTCGCAGATCGGCGAAGTGCTGGACGCCGGCGCAACGCCGGTCTGGCTTCCATCGACGATGACGCTCGGTGCGGCGGATATACCGTGTTCGTGGCAGATCACATCGGACAGTTTGAGTGCCTGGTTGGCCCGGCAATTGCACGCCGACGACTTGCTGCTGGTCAAGCAGACCGACGAACATAACGATTACGAAGGCCTGCGGGAACTTGCCGCCGCCGGCATCGTCGACAGCATGCTGCCGGATATGCTGGGCGAGGGAACAAGGCTCCATGTCGCCGGTCCCAGGATATTGAATACGCTCGATTTGCCCTTGGCATCCATCCCTGGTCGCAGGATCATGCGGCACAGACAGACCGAAGCCATGGGTGCGCAATGACGAGACTGCATACGCCGCGCTGGGCTTGGGCATTGACCGGTTCGGGCCATTTCTTTGTGGAAAGTTTCGAACTGATCCGCACGCTCGAGCACTGCGATGTGTTCGTCTCGAAGGCCGCGAACGAAGTGCTGCGCATGTACAAGCTTGAGCTGGATTTTCCCGAAACGACGCGAGTGCTGCATGACAAGACGGCAAGTTCCGTGCCCATTGGCGGGTTTTACACCGGGGTCTACCACACCGCCGTGATAGCACCGGCCACGTCCAACACAGTGGCGAAGTGTGTCGTCGGTATTTCGGATTCTCTTCCCACCAATGTCTATGCGCAGGCGGGGAAGTGCCTGGTGCCGTCCATCGTCTTTGCCTGCGATACGGCGCCCGAACTCGAGACCATGGCGCCGAGCGGCGTGGTCAAGGTCTATCCGCGCCCCATCGATCTGGAAAACACCGCAAAGCTCAAGACCTATGAACGCACCACGGTCGTCGAGTCGCTGGCCGAACTCATAGAAACGATCACCGCCCGCCAGAAGGTGATTTCAGGTGGCTGAGCATCTGCTCTTCTTGACCGGGCATCTTGCCCGTGCACGGCTGGAGCGGATTCTCGCCGATCTCGGCAAGACGGCGTTTACGCACGAGATTGTCGATATCGGTGTGAAGGTCGCGGCGCTGATGACCGAGGAGATCATTTCGCGCCGTCTGAAGCCGCCTGTTTTAGCAGACCGAGTCGTCCTGCCCGGGCGCTATCGAGGTGATCTCGACAGTCTGAGCCAGCGTTTCGGTATTCCATTCGTGCGTGGTCCTGATGAGGTCGCCGATCTCCCGGTCTTTCTCGGGCGTGTCGGCAAGCCCATCGATCTTTCAAAGCACGACATGCGCATCTTTGCCGAAATTGTCGATGCTTCGGCGTTGTCGCTCGATGGGCTCATGCAACGTGCAATACATCTTGCCGGTGCCGGCGCCGATGTCATCGACCTTGGCTGCCTGCCGGAAACCCCGTTTCCGCATCTGGCCGATGCCGTTCGCGCCCTGAAACGCCAGGGGCTCAAGGTCAGTGTCGACTCAGCCAATCTCGAAGAGCTCGAAACCGGCGCTGCGGCCGGTGCCGACTATCTTCTGAGCCTTACCGAGCACACCATCGGCCTCGCCATCCAATATGGCGTCACGCCCATTCTCATTCCTTCGAAGTCCGGCGATCTGGATTCGCTTGGCCGCGCCATCGCCGCAGCCAAAGCTGCCGATATTTCCTTCATCGCCGATCCGGTCCTCGACCCGATCCACTTCGGCTTTTCCATCTCGCTCGGGCGCTTTCTTGAAGCGCGCCGCCGCTGGCCGGATATCCCCATGATGATGGGCACCGGCAACCTGACCGAACTCACCGACGCCGACAGTTCCGGTGTCACCGCCCTGCTTGCGGGTATCTGCTCCGAGCTTTCGATCGGCAATGTGCTCGTCGTCAATGTCAGCCCCCATACGATTCGCACGGTGGAGGAGCACGATAGCGTACGACGTACCATGTTTGCAGCCAAAGAGGATCATGCCCTGCCGCGCGGCTACGATGCCGGTCTGCTGCAGGTGCACGACCGCAAGCCTTACCCCAACAGCGTCGAGGATATTGCCGCGCTTGCCGCTGACGTCCGCGATGCGAATTTCCGCATCATGACAGCGCCGGATGGCGTGCATATCTTCAACGCCAAGGGTCACAGCATCGCCCACGATGCGTTTGAACTTTTTCCTGGTCTCGGCGTTGAGAATGACGGCGCCCATGCCTTCTATCTGGGTGCGGAGCTGACCAAGGCGGAGATCGCGTGGAAACTCGGCAAGCGTTACACGCAGGATGAGCCGCTTTCCTGGGGCATGGCTGTTCCCGGCAAGCAACAGGACCGATTGCGTTTGGCAGAGGCGGGGCACACGTTCAAAGCGAAAAAGGATAGGCCGCAGTGACCTATATCAGGGAGACCATTGTTACCACGGTCGACAGCAGGGGGGTCGCGCACATTGCGCCGCTTGGTATCATCCAGCATGAGGATGGCTGGGTGATCGCGCCGTTCCGCCCGTCGAAAACGCTTGAAAATCTCGCCGCCATTCCGTTTGCGATCGCCAATTATACCGATGACATGCTGATCTTCGCCGGCTGTCTGACCGGCCGCAAGGAGTGGCCAACCGTTGCGGTCAAGAACTGCCCGGTGCCCCGATTGGAGGCAGCACTCAGCCACGCGGTGCTCAAGGTCGTCTCCGTCGATGAGGATGCCTTGCGTCCCCGCCATTATTGCAAGGTGGTTTCCGGGGCCACACACGCGCCATTTACCGGGCTCAATCGTGCCAAGGCAGCCGTGCTTGAACTTGCAATTCTCGTCAGTCGACTTTCCATGCTGCCACCGGAGAAGGTCGAGGCGGAGATCGCCTATCTCGCCATCGCTATCGAGAAGACGGCGGGACCCGATGAACATCAGGCCTGGTCCTGGTTAATGGAGAAGGTCAAGGATCATCAGGATGCCGCCGACGCGAAAGGCAAGGAAGCCCTGCATCATCATGACAGGCTCTAAGGCGGACAAGCTCTAAGCTTTCGTTTGGCGATCCAGGTACCCGAGCAACGCGACAGCCGCCGCCGGCGCTGCCTTGCTGGCATCGTCGCGCGCTTCTTCGATTGCAGGTATCAACGACCCGAAATCGAGGTAAGGGCGATCCATGCGTTTCGCCAGCCGCCTGATTTGCGGCCGCCCGATACCCGCGCCGACCACAGGCGCGGCGTGATCCAGCTTACGTGCCACCCGGAACGCACCGTCATGGATCATGCGCAGCTGGTGTTCGCTGAACCAGCGCGCAATATCGATCCATTCGTGCTCTTCGAGATCGCCGCTGTCGCGCCCGACCATGCGCGCTAGGCGTTGAATGGAACCCGCGACGGTCTTTGGCAGCCGGTCCGCCGAAGGATATTTGTCATCCACTTCGTCCAGCGTGCCGAGAATGCGGCCGAGATCAGCAGTATTGGCGAAATATTCGTTCATCAAAGGCGTCATGTGCCGACGCACGGGAACCAGCGCTGCGATGCCGATCAGCGCGGAACGGGCAAAACCCGTATAGACCAGCTCCCCGGACAAAAGCCGCTCGGCATCGGAATACCCATCATTCACCAGCGCGCCATCCCTGAACGCAAGGATGTCGGTGGTCGTCGAACCCATATCGACGAACAGGCCGGTGCCGGTCAGCTTCGCGCTCAGGCTTGCGGTCGCGTGCCAGTTGGCAGAGGCGATATCGCTGCCGAGGCTGCGCGCCGCACGGACATCGCAGAACCCAGCTCGACCCGCATAGATCAGTGTGTTCGCAACGCCGAATTCTTCCTCGATAAAGTCCAGCAAGCCGGCAATTCCCGCGTCGCGCGAGGCGAATGTATCGGACAACTCGCCGGTCATCGTGAAGACGTTGATATTGCCTTCACCCCGCAGCGGAGCGATCTCCCGCATTGCCTCGCGCGTCTGCTCCAGTCCGAGCCAGAGCGATGTCTTGAAGATTTTCGCCGCGATGATTTCGCCATCGCGGCACTGCGCCACCTTGAGATGAGCGCCGCCGATATCCCAACCGGTAATGAGAACGGAGGACATTTAAATGGAACCCATTGTGGAAGTTCTCCGCCCCCAGGGCTTTCCTTCGTTGGCAAATCGGGATTTCATGGCTGCATCAATCCGTAAGGTTACCCGTGCATATCATTCCGGTACTCGACATAAAAGATGGTCTCGTGGTGCGCGCGCGCCTCGGCGATCGCGATTCTTACCGGCCCATCGAAACCCCCCTTAGTGCAACTGCCGATATAGGCGATGTCGCGACTGGCTTGCGCAAAGTCTATCCCTTTTCGGCTTTCTATGTCGCTGATCTCGATGCGATAGAGCGCCGCCGGACAAGTTCCCTCGGCCAATTGCAGCCTTTATTGTCGAACGCGGATATCTGGCTAGACGCCGGCTTTAACGATCGGGAGCAACTGGAAAGCGCTCTCGCGACAGAGGGCATCTGGCCCGTTCTTGGCTCCGAATCCCAAGTCGATCCGTTGTTACTGGAGGCCTGCAATGCGAACCCGCGTCTCGTGCTCTCGCTGGATTTCCGGGGCGACGCGTTCCTTGGTCCCCCATCAATTCTTGAAAACGCAAACCATTGGCCATCGCGCATTATAGTGATGACGCTTGGCCGCGTCGGGGCCAATTCCGGTCCCGATTTCAAACTGCTGGCAGAGATCAAGCACCGTGCCGGACATCGTGCGGTGATCGCCGCCGGCGGGGTACGCGATGCGCATGATCTCGAACAATTGCAAGCTATCGGCATCTCGGCTGCGCTTGTGGCAACGGCGCTGCATAGCGGCGCACTGACATCAGCGACGATCCGGTCTCTGATGCGGTATGAAGATCGGGGATGAACCAGTGGAAGAAGGGGGTGTCCCCCTTCTTCATGTCTAGAAGCCCAGACTTTTTGCCAACCGGCGCAACAGACCCTCCGGTTCCACAGAGGGTTTGCTCTGTGCGGGGTTGTCTCGTGTCTAAGCGCTGAATGGATGCTTGACTGAATCGCGTTGCGCAGTTGCTTCGGCGGCAGTCGGCTTGCCCGTCACTGCGCGCTGAAGCGCTTCCTTCGTCGCACGATAGTTGAAGTCCTGGATCTTCGCGTCGTCTTCTGCTTCCCAATGGATGAAGACGCCGACGCAGATGAACAGATCGTCAGCCTCGTCCGCTGGAATGGTGCCATCGGCAACACTATCCTGAACCGCTTTAGCCACTGCATGCTGCGCAGGTCCGAACATCTGCACCGCCTGTTTGGCGCCCTTGATCGTGACCTTGTTGAACAAAATCGTATTCGGCTTGCACGCCATATTCGGCGCAATAACCGCAAGAAGGGAGGTGAACCCGTCCTTGTTGTTCGTCAATGCATTGCAGAATGCCGTCTCGACAGCGCTGCCACGCGGCCCGATCAGAAGATCGATATGCGCGACTTCATTTCCATCGCCCACCAGCGATTCGCCAACCATAACCTTATTGATTTTTGCCACGGCCAATTTCCTCCTAAACCGTTTTCCCAATGGTTTGTCCAAAGACGCCGCACCTCGAGACACGACTCTCGATGGACAGCTATCCTTGTTCACAGCACCCTTCGAGCGGGGTCGGTTGGCCAGATAGCAGCGGACGAAATCCGCTTGGGAAATTCAAGCATTTACCTCGCCATTATGCAAGAGAGAGTTGAGTCCAAATGCAAAAAGCGTCGCGACTGTCAGGTCCGCGGAGGTTCCGGGATTGATGTTGTCGGCCTTCAATTGCGCGTCGAAAGCAAGAAGCAGTTTTTCGCGCTCTTTTCCATCGTTGAGGACTTCGACCCGCGTCAGAATTTGTTGCGCTTGCTTTTGTGTTTTTCCGGCAATTGCATCGCCGTGCTTGCGGACGATATGGCTGTCGGGAAATGCCGAAAGGAAAAACAGATAGGTAAAAACCACTGGCCACATCGCGCGCTCGCCGCGTTTCGCAGCGGCTTCGTGAGCCCCGAGTCCACCATCGAAAATATCGGCAAATCCGGTGACATATTGCCGGGCGATCATATCGCGATCCGCGGCTTCCCCCATCGCTTCCAGCAGGGATACCTGCGGGATAGTCGACACATCATGTTTGGGCGCGGAGCCAAGGCCACCTGGCTGCGCTAGCATGATCGCCGAAAAAACATCGCGCGCATCGTCGACGCCGAGTTCTTGAAGGATCGTCGCAAGGCCGCTTTCAAGGTCTGGCCCGCCATTTGCCGCCGCTTTGGCCAAGGGAGCGCATAAAAGCAGGATACCGAGATTGGTATTGGTTCCGACCTTACGACGCGTCTCCCGAACCGCCGCGAGAATACGTTGTCCCGTGGAAAGGGCAGGGTCCGTCACCGCGTGCGATGAAGCCTGGGCGCTTTCGAAAAACTGTTCGGCGCTCATGCGATGACCGTCGGCAAAACGGTGCACATTGCCGGGTTTCAAGGCGTCGATCTCCTGATAACAGGCATCGATATAGGCGCGCCTTATCTGTTCGCGCGTCGCGGTCACGCCGCCGGTCTCTCGTCCAGTTCGTCCTCGATCCAAGCCGCAAGAGCATTGGCGATGCAATCGGCAATGCGCACGGGGACGACGGATTGTAGCCCGGTCCAGGCCGGCATGCTGTTGACCTCGAGAACAAGCAATTTGCCATCGGCCGCCGGGATTATGTCTATACCGGCGAAATCGGTGCCGATGGCTGCGGAGGCCGCGAGCGCGAGGCTCTCCAGCTTGGCGCGCAACGGGCCTTCGACAGCCTCCGCCTTCGCCCCTTTGGCAATATTGGTTATCCAGCCTTCAGCCCGCCGCGCCATCATGCCCAACACTTCGCCATCGCAAGTGAAAACGCGATAGTCGCTGTAAGGGGGCCCAGGGCGCGCCACGAAACGCTGCAGATAATACACGTCGTCGACCTCTTCCGGTTGCGGCAGGTCCTCGACGCTGCGAATCAGGCGAATACCTTTCCCCTGGGAGCCAAACAACGGCTTCAGCACCAGCGGACCGTGCACGAGCTCACGTTCGGCGACCAACCGGGCATTGGCAAGGCTTTCCACCGCGAAGGTTTCCGGCGTCGGCAGTCCTGCCTGTGCCAGCAGGAACGTGGTCGTGGATTTATCGACGCAGCGCTCGATCGCCTTGGCCGAGTTCCAGACCGGCACGCCAAGATGCGCAAAGGAATGCAGGATGCCGAGACGGCGGGTGATCGCCTCGAATGTGCCCGAGGAAATCGACCGCACGATCACTGCTGCGGGCAGGGCGCCATTCATGCGCGGGACCGCAATGCCGGAGGGATAGCGGCTGTCGAAGCCGATATCCACCAGCGGCAGCGCCAGGACGTTGAACCCGAGCTTTCGCAAAGAGGCGCGCAACTGTTTAACCTGGCGGTCGGGCCGGTCCGAAAGGATCAGTATCGTATCTGTCATGTCTGCGTCTCGGTGTCCGTGGTGAAGTCCGCTGCGGCGACTCAGCCTAAGGATTGTTCCAGCATTGCGTCGTGAATTCCGCCGTGGCGGAAGGTATCACCGGTTTCGATCGCTGTAACGATCACCTCGGCGGGGCTGAACAGACGCGGATCGATGGCATAGAAATCCCCTTTGAACTTCTTGAAAATATCGGCAAATGGCTGGCCATGGTCGCGAGACGTGTGGCTCGGAAGTTGCTCCGCCAGGTTGCGTGCCGCTTCCGCGCTGCCTTTTACGAAAAGCTGGACGGTTCCGCCGTAGATGATGGCATCATTGGTCCGCCCCATGGCTTGCAGAAAGTCAGGATGCGGCGCCGGGATCGGCGCTCGGCCCGCACCATCGACAATATCGGCCAGCGGGAATTTGAGGTCGTGTGCCTTGTGCAGCGCGACTTCGAGCACGCGCCCGACAATCTGCACTGCGCCCGTCAGGCTTTGCGTCGGAGCATAGATGAAAGTCAGCTTGTCAGGCGCTAGCCCTGTCGCCTTCGACACTTTATCGATGATTGCTGCCGGCGGGGGTGTCGCGGTCTCAAGCACGATCACCGATGATTGAGCTTTGGGTTCGCGGTAGGCGATTTCCTCGAAAAGCGGCTCCACCCGGGCCAGCGCGCGGACAGGACCGGACCCCATGGCGAAGTACTTTTCGTGCGAGAGATTCCATCCGGCATACTGGCTGGCGAGGCAGGCGAGAACCGGTTGCGACGAGCGTACATCGACCGAATAGGGCCACTTGCCCGAGCTCAGCCCTGCCGAAACGGTTCCAAGCCCGCCGAGGCAGATTTCGACGATGCGCAGCGCGGCTTCAATGCCGCCTGGACTGTTTGCGCCGGCATCGATCAAATGCTCGCCAAGGCTCCCGCGACTGTGACTGATGCCGAGCCGGTCCGCGTCCTCGATCATGCTGTCGGCTATGCGTTGCGCGTTTCTGTTCAGATAGGCATGACCGTCCCTCATGGAAAATCCCCCCTCCAGTTAACCGCGAGTTCCTTGACGCGGCTCTTCACGGCGCGCATCGCCGCAGCAGCGGAGGGCCCCGTGGCAAAAACCGTGCAGACAGGGTCGCCTGCTTCAAGTGTTGTTCCTGACATCTGATGATCCGCCGTCAGCGCCGGCCAATCGATTTTCGGAAAGGCGCTGATTGCTTTCGCCGTGTAGGCGATTGCCGAAGCGGTCGAGCCCTTATAGGCGGGCAAGGTTATGTTGGTTTCCATGACGGCGCGTAAGTGTTCGCGCAGCAGCGGGGTCTGATCGCAATCGAAAATGTCGAGTGTGGCGCCGGGGCGCGGATTGATTTCGATCAGATGAAGGCCTGCATCGCCATCGATGAAATCGGCACTGTTGAGCCCGGCAAGCTTGGTACGCTTCGTCAAAGCGGTCAGCCATCCCTCAATCTGTGCTGCCTTGACCTTGTCGTAGCGCCGCAGCCGCACCGCACCGCCATAGCGAAATGGTGTGTGTGCCGACGGCGATGACCATTGCCGGCTGAAGCCCACAATGTGCGCCTCCTGCCTGTCGGCGAGAAACAGCGCGGAAAGGTTCCTGCCTGGAATGAAGCGCTGGAAATAATGCTCGTGTCCGGACACATGGCCATTGGCGGTCTTCACATGCGAACCGCCTGCACCGCCGGCGAGCTTGGTCAGCCATTCCTGTGGACGTCCCGGCGCATCGAATCGAATATCGGGATGCGGTATCGAGAGCTCCGAACACAGCCGCGCCAAGCCGGACGGATCCTTCACCAGGCGGACCGTTTGTGCAGTATTGCCGGCGATCTGGAACTGGCGTGACATCGCCTCGATCATCTCCGGCCTGCGCTCGAAACCCGAGCCGTAGATCACAGCCACCGGCTGGTCATCGCTTGCAAGGTCAGCCAGCGCCCGGCTGATCCGTTCCTCGTCAATCCCACTCTGCAGGCTGCCGGAAAGTTTCAACGCGCGGTCCGCCAATGCCAGCGTATCGGCATCGTTGAAAAGGTCGGCGACCAGCGGCCGGAATCCGGCACGCCGCGCCGCCGCTGCCAGAGCGCGTCCGGAAATCGCGGCGATCAGGATCGCGGGATTATTTGGCGAGGTCGCGAGCAAGGGTAAATGCGTCCCGAAAATCAAAGATAACCGGCTTTTTCGCCTTGATCATCTGTTCGAACAAACCGGCTTGCGTCTTGTATTTGACGTTGCCAATGGAGAGTGGGCCAATGCCGACAGCCTGTGTCGCATCGAGCGGCTCGCCATTGGCATTGACTTTCAGGCCCTCGATACCCGCCGGCGGAACGGCATTCACATCAGCGGCAACGAGAAGCCCGCCCGCGGAGCCGAGCTGCGCCCGCGAAATCACTTGAATGCCGGCCTTTGCCGCCGCCAGCACGACTTCCGTACCCTCGACAATTGCGGCCTTTTTGGCTTCAGTCGAACCGTCGGCGGGCTCGACTGTTACGTCGAACCGCTGCTTGATCGACGCGGCAATCTCCTGCACGCGCTCGATACCGTCGTGACCCACAATCGTCACCCGTGCGCCCTGTTCGGCCGCGATGACTGCCGTGCAATAGCCGACGACACCCGTCGCACCGAAGACCGCCACCGAAGTTCCATTCAATTCGCGGTCGTGGTGCTTGATCAATGCCTTTTCCACCTTGGCGACCAATGCAGCCGCCGTGGTGAACGAGCCTGCCGGATCGGCAAAAACCGAAATTTCGAAGGGCGGCACCATGGCTTTCTTCGCCGCGTCGAGCATGTCGAGCGCCGTCGGGGCATCCTTGCCCGCGAGGAAGATGCCTGTCGCGACACCCGCATCCGGCGGGCGCGAAAAAATCGCGTCCTGGACGAGATTGCCCACATCGGCAAGGGTAACGTCCGTATAGGGGACCACGGCGTCGTAGCCTGCATCAAGCGCCATATTGACGTCGAACGGGCTCATTTGCCGAAGTGGTGTCAGCATGTGAAGGATGGTTTTGCGGCTCACTGTTTCCGCTCCTTTTGGTAATGGGCCTTAGGGTCCTGACCCTACGCTGTTGCGAAGTTCAACGCGGTGTGCGTGATATCCGCACCTGCATTTCTGCCCGCAACGATCTGGATGGTGGTGCCGGGCGACCGCCCGCCTATCGCATCAACAATGCGCGTCGCCTCCGACTGTGAGGCAGCAAAGGCGAAACCCGTTGGTCCCCATGAGCTCTGGCCGATGCCTACTGCACCTGCCTGTGCCAGCTGCCGTATAGCGGCTTCGACATGCTTGCTGGTGAAAACGCCGCCCTGCGCCGGTGCGAAATAGTTGCCGATCTCGGCCTGTATCGCCTCCACAGCGTGGCCGAATGACGGGAGATCCTGCTCGATCAGCGCCGGCATGATACCCATGAGCACATGGCGGCAGATTACAGCCGAGGTTTCGACCGGGAACGGCGGTAATGTCCGGAAGGCTTCGATCTCGGCCTCGCCATGGATGCCTTGCGTCGAGGCATCGAAGACGAGGATGATGCGCCAGGCTTCAGGAAACGGTATGCGCGAAATAACCGTGGGTGCCGCGCTGCCAGGGCCTTTGCCCGCATCGACGATCACGCCACCCTCGTCGAACGCAGCGATACCGATACCCGAGCGGGAGCCGCGTCCGAGCAGGACAGCGTCGTTGACGGCGTCGAGTGGCAGGCCATGCAGCGTGCGGATAGCAGCCGCGACAGCCAGGGCGATCTGCGTGCCGGAACCGAGGCCTATATGCCGCGGGATCGCTCGCTGCACATTGATGCGGTGTTGCGCCTTGATGCCGAGATGATTGCACAGTGTCGCGATATGCTGTTCGATGCGCGCCTGTTCTTCACCATGAACCTGTGTCTCGGCCGAACGGGAAATCGTCAGGACTGTCGCGATATCTTGCACAGGCAAGCCGACGCTGCCGAAGCGGTCGGTGCCGGAACGCGGTATGTCGAGAAAGCCGAGATGAAGGCGCGCCGGGACTTTAATGGTGACGGATTCCGACATTTGCTATTCTTTACACAATCTCAAAAATCGGGCCCTGCACTATGATATCGTCTTTCGACCGAGGTGCAAGCATCATCAATCAAGAAGTGGAGTATCGCCGATGACCGACGAGAAGAAGCCCAAGGAAAAGGTCTATTCCGAAAGCGAAATCAACGAAAAGCTCAAGGCGGATTTGCCGCACTGGCGCTATGAGAACGGCTGGATCCGCCGCAAGTACAAGACCCATGGCTGGAAGTCGACACTGATGGTGATCAACACCGTTGGCCATCTTGCCGAGGCTGCCTGGCATCATCCGGATCTGAAGGCCTCCTATGCCTGGGTAGAGGTGCTGCTGCAAAACCACGCCGCCAAGGGCATCACCGACAAGGATTTCGAGCTCGCCAAAAAAATCGAGAGCGTCGTACATTGGCAACCGGGCAAGGAGGCGGGATCGCTGGAAGGAACGCCGCAAACCGACCAGCGCTTCGCCTACGTTAAGTACGACGATTGATCTGAAATTTTTTGCATACCGACAGGGTTCACATTCGAAAAAAAGGTAGCTAAGTTTAAGCAGGCACCAGAAAGTTGCGGAATATGTCGGTTGCATGGATTGGCAGCCAGCCGGTACCTTTGATGGATGCTGTTCGGAATGCTGCAAAGCTTCTGGCATCCAGCCGCTGTCCAGTTTTTACCCTCGATGCGGATGTGCATGGTACGCGCAGTGCCATTGCGCTCGCCGAAAGGTTAGGTGGCGCTTACGATCATGCCGCAGGCGATTTACTTGCCAGAGAGGTCGCGCTATTCACCGATCACGGCGGCATGTTCACGACGCCGGGAGAAGCGCGCCGCCGCTCCAGCCTCATCGTCATCGTCGGGGAAATCCCTCCGGCCCATCACGAACTCCTGCAGGCCTGGGCGGATTCGCAGCCGGATCTTGGCGACAAGCACAAACGCAGCTGGTTCCATATCGACGGAACCGAAGCGGCCGAAGCTGGCAAGCTCGCCCGCAAGTTGAAAGCGACACCACTGCGCGGAGACCGGCTGTCCCTTCCTGCCGCACTTGGCGTGCTGCGCGCCGCGTTGCAGAATCAGCGCATTGCCACCTCCTTGACCAATGTCGACCGCTTGAAGAAGGCGCTGACCACGGCGCAATTCCCTGTTTTTGTCTTCTCGGGCACGTCGGGCGAAACCGCCGGCCTCGTTATGCTGCAGGGCTTGATCGCCGACCTCAACAAGACCGGGCGCGCCAGTAGTGTGTTTTTGCCCGCCGATGACGATGCGTGGGGCACCGTGCTCACCTCGCTATGGATGACGGGCTTTCCGCCCCGAACAGGTTTTTCGAATAGCCTCCCAAGCTATGACCCCGGGCGATGGGACATCCAGCGCATGATCCGCGACAAGGAAGCGGACCTTCATGTCTGGATGTCGACAAGGGGTGGTGAAACTCCCCCTCGGGGGGGAAAGATCCCGCTGATATCGCTGAGCAAAACGAATTCTCCGACGTCGGGCGCCAAAATTACGATATCCGTCGGCAAGGCCGGCATCGATCATGATGGTGTGTCGTACTCGAGCCGGACCGGCACATTCAGGGCGGTTGAGGCCGCCCGGCCTTCGCAACTGCCGAGCGTCTCGAACATCATAGGTCAACTCGCGCAAGCTCTTCCGGGCCAGAAGGCGCTGCCATGCTGATCCATCTTACCGGCGGAGAGGTCGTCGATCCCGTCAACGGCGCAACCGCAAAGCGCGACGTCTGGATCGGCGACGGCCTCGTTGTCGATGCGCCGAAGGGCGCGGCGGCGGATGAGACGCACGACGTCTCCGGCTGCATCGTCATGGCCGGAGCCATCGATATCCATTCGCATATCGGCGGCGGCAATGTGAACACGGCGCGCCTGCTTTTGCCCGAGAATCACCGCGCGCACCAGCCGCGCCCGGCCAATACGCCGCTGTCCAACGCCGGCTGGTCCACATTCCAGACCGGTACGCTCTACGCGCAGATGGGCTTCACAACCGTTGTCGAGCCAGCGATGGCGCCGTACACCGCGCTGCATACCCATCTGGAACTCGCCGACATCCCGATCATCGATAAGGCAACGCTTGCGATCCTCGGCAATGATGATTTTACCCTGTCGCTCCTTCGCAATGGCAAGTCTCCGGCAATGCTCGATGATTATGTCGCCTGGGTTATCGGATCGACCCGCGCCCTGGGCGTGAAGGTCATCAATGCCGGTGCAGCGGCGGCCTTCAAGGAGAATGTTCGCTCGTTCTCGCTCGATGATACCGTGCCGGAATATGGCGTCAGCTCGCGCAAGATCGTCAAGTCGCTGCAGGGTTCGGTGACACGGCTCGGTGTGCCGCATCCCTTGCACGTGCACGCCAACAATCTCGGCATTGCGGGCAGCGCGGATACGGCCGCCGCAACCATCGCCGCCACGGAAGGTGTGCCGCTGCATCTCGCTCACCTCCAGTTCTATGGCTATGGCACCGAAGGCAAGCGCAAGTTTTCCTCCGAGGCGGCGCGGCTGGCGGAAGCGGTCAATGGCAATCCCGATGTGACGATCGATATCGGCCAGGTGATGTTCGGCCAGACGGTGACCATCTCGTCCGACGTGATGCGTCAGTTTTCCGCTATCGGCAATGCCAGCCCGAAAAAGACCGTGATTCTCGATGGCGACGGCAATGGCGGTGGCGGCATCGTACCCTATCGCTACAAGCAGGACTATTACGGCTCGCTGCAATGGGCGGTGGGCCTCGAGCTTTTCCTGCTCATCACCGACCCATGGCGCGTATACTTCACCACCGATCATCCGAACGGCGCGCCCTTCACCGCCTATCCGGAACTCTTTGAACTTTTGATGAGCAGTGATGCCCGCGATGCGAAATCCACGGAGCTCAATGCAACGGCGCTCGGGCTGACGACACTTGCCTCGGTGCGCCGGGAATACACGCTGGAAGAGATCGCCATCATGACCCGTGCAGCTCCCGCCAAGCTCCTCGGCCTCAAGGATCGCGGTCATCTAGGGGCAGGGGCCATTGCCGATATAGCGGTCTATCGCAAGGGCAGGGACATCGCAAAAATGTTCCGCGAAGCGGCGCTGGTTTTCAAGAATGGCGATCTCGTCGTCAAGAACGGCAAGGTAACCCATTATCGCTGGGGCAAGACCCTGCACCTCAACCCGCCGCCGGACAAGGCGATGGTAAAACGCATGCAAGCTTACCATGAAGAGCGTTACGGTCTTTCGCTCGACTGGTTCACCTTCCCGGATTCCGCTATCCAGCGTCCGGAGCCATTTGCGGAGGTGATTTCATGAACGGGATGCATCAACTGAACCGCAATGGCGTTGTTATCGACGATACTTTCGCCGAAGCATTCGGCATGCGCGCCACTGCGATCATCATCACGGCCCCGACGTTGAAATGGGCGCGGCAGGCCGCGATCACCATGACGGGCTATGCGACCTCGGTCATCGGCTGCGGCTGCGAGGCGGCCATCGACAGGGATCTGCCGGCATCGAAAACCCCGGATGGCCGTCCGGGTTGCCGCGTCATGATTTTTGCCATGGGCACCGACGAGTTGCAGAAGCAGTTGAAGAATCGTCTCGGCCAATGCGTGCTGACATCGCCGGGCAGCGCCTGTTTTGCCGATCTTGAAGGAACGGCTCCGCTCGATCTCGGCAATGCGCTGCGCTACTTCGGCGACGGCTGGCAGATATCGAAGAAGTTTGGCGGCAAGCATTATTGGCGTGTGCCGGTGATGGATGGCGAGTTCCTGTGCGAGGCGACCACGGGACTGACCAAGCTTGCCGTCGGCGGCGGCAATCTTCTGCTCCTTGCCGCCGATAACGCCAAGGCCCTGCGCGCTGCGGAACGCGCCGTTGCCGCCATCGAAAAGGTGCCCGGCGCGATCATGCCATTCCCGGGCGGCATCGTCCGGTCGGGCTCGAAAGTCGGCGGCAAGTATAAGGGCATGATGGCTTCGACCAATGACGCCTTCGCACCGACCCTGCGCGGCGTTGTCAACTCCGCGCTGACGCCGGAGGTTAATGCGGTGCTGGAGATCGTCATCGATGGCGAGACCGACGACGCTGTGACGGCTGCCATGCGCGCGGGACTAAAGGCGGTCATCGAACTTGGGCCCAAGCGAGGTGCGGTTCGGATCAGCGCCGGCAATTATGGCGGCAAGCTCGGCAAGTTCCACTACCACCTGAAGGATCTGCTGCCATGAAAGCGCTGACCTTCTCGCTGCTTGCCGAACCGGAAGAACGGCTCGACCTGTCAGCTCTGACACATTCCGGGCTGGCAGGGCTGACGGATATGCAGATAAAGAAGCTGCGTATCGGAACCACCCGCAACCCTGCTTCCGTGGGCGATATTTTCAAGGTCACCGGCAACAATCCGCAAAGCATCATTTTCGAGGGCGGCAGCGCGCGATTCGACAAAATCGGTACCGGGTTGAGCAGTGGCGCCATTCGCGTCATCGGCAATGTCGGTCTTGAGGCGGGCAGGAAAATGTCCGGCGGTTCTTTGCTGGTTGACGGCAGTGCCGGCGATCACGCGGGTTCGGGTATGGTCGATGGCCGGCTTGAGATCAAGGGCAATGCCGGAGATTATCTTGGCGCGCCGCTTGCTGGTGAAATCACCGGCATGGAAGGGGGCCTGCTGATCGTTCGCGGCAGGGCCGGAAATTATGCAGGTGAGAGACTGCGTCGCGGCATCATTGCCATCCTCAAGGGCTGCGGTGACTATGCCGGCTACCGCATGATCGCCGGGTCGATTGTCGTTGCCGGCCGCGTCGGTGCGATGCCCGGTTACCTGATGAAACGCGGCTCCCTCTTCCTGGACCGCCGCCCGGAAAATCTTGCCCCGACCTTTGTCGACTGCGGCGAAACCGACATCGCTTTTTCGGGCGTGTTCGACAGGTTTCTTATCCACGAGAAAATCATGGACAAGCCGCTGCTCGGTCCAAGACCGGGCAAATTTGGCGGCGACGTTGCCGTGTCCGGCAAGGGCGAGATTCTGTTCCGGCGCGGCCGGTAGACCCAGCCAAAAAAATTAAAGAAACGCTCGTTCAATTAATTTGCCGACAAGTTGCCGACATCTGCCATTATCGAGGCTATGAAAGCTGCTTTAAAGACAGGCATCGCGCGTTGTCTTGCAATTTTCACACAGAAATGTCGGAATCTCACGCAAGAAACCTCGAATCTGGCGCAAGAATCTCAACCGGCGCGTTTAATCTAATTGTATGAAGTTGTGAGAAACCCGCGATCTGGCGGGAGGACGGAATTCGACGACTGGCAATCGGTGGAGTCTCGCTTATAACGGGATAGTAACGCCAATGTCTTCCAAAGTAGAAAGTTGACGAGGTGACAGACCGGGCATCGCCACTCGCGCCATTCAGACATGATATTTTCAGAACTGTCTGGCTCGCGAGTCTTTCCTCCAATTTCGGTTCCCTGATCCAGTCAGTCGGCGCGGCCTGGATGATGACAACCATCTCCGATTCCGTCGATATGGTTGCGCTGGTGCAGGCATCCACGGCACTGCCTATCATGTTGTTTTCGTTGATATCCGGCGCTCTTGCCGACAATTTCAACCGCCGCCGGGTGATGCTTGTCGCGCAGTGTTTCATGCTCGGCGTATCCGTTGTCCTCACCTTGTTTTCTCACTTCAACCTGATCACGCCGTGGCTGCTGCTTTGTTTCACCTTCTTGATCGGGTGCGGAACGGCACTGAACAACCCTTCATGGCAGGCTTCGGTGGGGGACATGGTGCCGCGCGATGATTTGCCGAATGCGGTCGCGTTGAACAGCATGGGCTTCAACATCACCCGCAGCGTCGGCCCTGCCATTGGCGGTGTGATTGTTGCTGTAGCAGGTGCCGCGGCAGCGTTTGCAGTCAATACTATAAGTTATTTGCCATTGATTTATGCATTGTTCCGCTGGCAGCCAAAATACGACGCGAATCCCTTGCCGCGCGAGACTTTGGGGCGGGCGATTTCCGCCGGTCTGCGTTACGTCGCGATGTCCCCGAACATCGGAAAGGTGATCTTCCGCAGTTTCATTTTCGGCCTCTCGGCCAGTGCCGTTCTCGCTCTTTTACCATTGGTGGCGCGTGATCTCGTCCATGGCGGCCCGCTGGTTTATGGCGTCATGCTCGGCTCCTTCGGCATCGGGGCGATCGCCGGCGCGTTGATCAGCGCGCGTCTGCGGGAATATCTGTCGAGCGAAGCCATTGTTCGCATTGCGTTTATTGGTTTCGCGGTCAGCGCGGGCCTCACCGCGGTCAGCAGCAATGTCTGGTCGACCAATGTCGCATTGCTTCTGTCCGGTGCATGCTGGGTGCTTGCGCTTTCGCTGTTCAACGTGACGGTGCAGCTCTCGACGCCGCGCTGGGTCGTCGGCCGCGCTTTGTCGCTTTATCAGACGACCACCTTTGGCGGCATCGCCGGCGGTAGCTGGTTATGGGGTGTCGCGGCGGGTCAGTATGGTGCGGACAGGGCGCTGCTCGCTTCAAGTATAGTTATGTTATTCGGCGCGGCGATTGGCCTGCGCTATGCTTTGCCAGAGTTTAAAACACTCAATCTCGATCCGCTCAATCGTTTCAGCGAGCCGTTGCTGAAACTAGACCTCAAACCGCGCAGCGGCCCCATCGTCATCATGATAGATTATGTCATTGCCGAGGACGATGTCCCTGATTTCCTTGAGGTTATGGCTGCGCGGCGGCGCGTCCGCATTCGCGACGGGGCAGGGCATTGGGCGCTGATGCGCGATCTCGAGAATCCCGAAATATGGACCGAAAGTTACCACACGCCGACCTGGGTCGAATATGTGCGCCACAATCAGCGGCGAACCCAGGCTGACGCCGCCATCGGCGATCGGATCCGCGCGTTGCATCGTGGTCTTTCGGAACCGCGCGTGCATCGCATGATCGAGCGTCAAACGATCCTGCCGCACGATATCGCCGCGCACAAAACACCGATTGACTTGTCCTGATAGCGCGGAATTGTCCAATACATTCATATTGTTGTCGCATGCGGAGCTTAGAAAGCCGCCAAACGATTTACGCAACAACAAGAGGCGCCAAATGAGCGAAAAGATGCTGGGGATTGTCCCGACAATTCACCCGACGGCTACCGTGCGGGATAGCACGCTGGGACAATATACCGAGGTTGGAGCACGCACGGCGATCGCCGAAACAGAGTTCGGCGACTACAGCTACATCGTGCACGATGGCTCGATTATTTACGCGAAGATCGGCAAGTTCTGCTCCATCGCAGCTTTTACCCGCATCAATCCGGGAAACCATGCAACGTGGCGCGCCAGTCAGCATCATTACAGTTATCGCTCGCGCCAGTTCGGTTTTGACGTTGGAGACGACGAAGAATTCTTCCAATGGCGCCGTGATCACAAGGTAAATATTGGCAATGATGTGTGGATCGGTCACGGAGCAGTCATTATGCCGGGTATTACCATCGGGGATGGCGCCGTCGTTGGCTCTTCTGCCGTCGTGACGAAGGATGTCGCGCCATATACGATTGTTGCTGGCGTGCCGGCAAAATTCATCAAGCGCCGTCATCCGGAAATACTTGCGGAGAAGTTGATCTCTCTCGCCTGGTGGAACT
Organism: Phyllobacterium sp. 1468; assembly: GCF_031455525.1. NCBI lineage: Bacteria > Pseudomonadati > Pseudomonadota > Alphaproteobacteria > Hyphomicrobiales > Phyllobacteriaceae > Phyllobacterium > Phyllobacterium sp. 1468. The sequence goes on from NZ_JAVDSX010000006.1 coordinate 307,117, forward strand.
GGAGCCATGATAAGCTTGGAGAAACGCTTCCCGACATGCGTGCCTTGAGCGCAGAGGCCTTTGTCGAGAAGTATAGTGTTTAGTGATACTGGCGCGTCAGGAGACGCGCCTTCCTTCCCGCCATACGCTTAGTATGACCGGAACGCCATCTATCAGCCGGACTCTGCTGAAATCGGCCCGCTTGCCTATCTCAATAGCGCCACGGTCGTCCAGACCCACCATGCGAGCCGGATTGGCTGAAACGAACGATACTGCCTTCGCGAGGTCAATTCCCGCGCTCTGATTGAGCAAAAACACCGATTGCATCAGGCTTGAGGGCACATAGTCGGAAGAAAGCCCGTCAAGGATATCCTGCTGCACCAGATCGATCGCCGAGACGTTGCCTGAATGCGACCCGCCACGAACCACATTGGGCGCACCCATAACGACTTTCATGCCGCGCCGGTGGGCATGGGCTGCAGCATCTATACTTGTCGGAAACTCGGAAATGGAGATGCCGTCGTGCATGGCTTCGTCGACGTGCTCCGGCGTCGTGTCGTCATGACTGGCCAGTACGGTGCCGTGCTGGCGAGCAAGCTCGATCACGGCGGTGCGATAGCGGTTAACATATTGGGATTGTGCCGCGACTCGATCCGCGACCATCTGATCGAATTCGAGATCGGTCCATTTTTTGTCGCGATTGAACTGCCGCCATCTGTCGAGATCTGCCCATTGCCGCTGACCGGGTGTATGGTCCATCAATGACACGAGCTTGACGTAGGGATTGTCCGCAATCGGCGCATAAATATCGAGCACAGCCGGATCTGCGAGCTCGCAGCGCAAGTGCAACAGATGCTCGCTGCGAAGTACTTCTCGTACACGCGGATTGGCAACAGTTTCCACTGTAGTTGTGATCATCTGGCGGCGCGCACTTGCGGCAGAATATTCGCCGACTGCGACAGCATCGAATACTGTGGTAATTCCAGCGCCGGCAATCTGCACATCGTGTGCAACCACCGATGCGGCACTTGACGGCCACATGACCCCGGGCCGTGGCTGAAGATGCTTTTCGAGATTATCCGTGTGAAGCTCCACGAAGCCGGGAATGAGAAAATCACCTTCAAAATCAACGGCATCGGCAATGGAGCTTGGCCCTTCTCCGATGTCCCGGATCAGGCCGTCTCGAACGCCCACGGCCCCGTCAAGGATGCTATCCGCCAGAACCAGCCGAGCGTTGGTGACGAGCATTTCAGTCATGATTTTTCCATTTTTAGTTGACGAGCAGCCCTTGCCGCCACACCGAGCGGATGACGGGGATGTTGTCTGTCAGATGTACCCGAATAAGATCTGCACGCAAGCCCGGAAGAACTTCACCGCGGTCGTCAAGACCGCACACCCGCGCCGGAACGCTGGTCATCATGCGGACAGCCGCAGGCAGGTCAGTGTCCAATTCGGGCCGATTTGCCAGCAAAAAGGCGCAATCCAGCATGGAACGTGGCACATAATCCGAAGTCAGGATATCAACCAGTCCCTCGGCAAGCAGTTCGGTCACCGCCACATTGCCCGACTGTGACCCTCCACGGAGCACATTCGGTGCACCCGCCACAATCAACATCGATTGGGCTCGCGCCTCGCGCGCAGCCTCGATGCTGACCGGAAACTCTGCGACACGTACCCCTTCGGCATGCGCCATGCGAATATGTTCGACAGTCAGATCATCATGACTGAACATGGGCAAGCCGCGTGTCTTGGCAAATTCGACGACAAGGTGCCGTACTTCACTTGAACTTGCTTCGAGACTTTCCAGCAACTCCCGCGTCTCTTCTTCGACGGCTGCGCGATCCTTGCCTGTTTCCTTCATTCGCCGGTCAAGATAGTTCGACACATCATGACTTTGACGCTTGCCCGGGATGTGCTCCATGATCGAGATCACACGCACAATGTCCCGGTCGATGTTTTCAGCAATCAGCGCCGGCGTCATGTTATCGGTGATCTCACACCGCAGATGCACGAGATGTTCCGCCCGCATCATGCCCTTCGCACCGGCATATTCAAGCGCGTCGATCATCGGTCCAAGGATCTCACGGCGTTCGGGATTCTTGATGGTCGCGCCGACACAAAGGGAATCAAAAACCGTTGTGACACCGCCGCCGATGATTTGAGAATCGTGTGCCATGACCGCCCGCAACATATCCCATTTGACGTGCGCGCGAAGAAACACATGTTTTTCAAGGTGATCGGTGTGTGCATCGACGAGACCAGGCAGAATATAATCGCCGGCGACGTCGATCGAACCCGGCACCGCGGATCGGCCCATGTCTATACTTGCTATCGTGCCGTCAACGATCTGCACCGAACCATTGATGATCGCATCGTCAAGAACGAGGCGGGCGCCCGTAAGGATCAATTCGTTCATCGTGAGTTTCCTTCGAAAATGCAGTGGCCAGAAATGGCGGCAATGACGCCGCGCGCACCAATCAAAGTTGGCGATCTAAAGATTGAGTCCTTGGACAATCTGCCTTTGGGGAATCTGAAGTGGTTCTTATCCCACTTTTCATGACAGGGACGTGACAAAGTCACCGAAGCTAACGACGAAGTATTGCTTAAGCAAAAGTGTGTTCGCGCGATACATCCCTTGTTCGCGCGAACTCCGGGTAAGACGGGTGGGATTATGGCTTCAGATCGATGGCGGCCTTGAAGCTGCCATCCATGTAGAAAGGCACGGAGGCGTGTTCATGCGCAATTTTCCACGTACCATCCTGCCTGATCAAACCAATCGTCTGGCGGAACCAGAGGTCAGGCTTTTCGCCGTCGGTTTTCCGCCCCGTCATGCGGACGAGACTGGCTGCAAAAGCTACATCCCCGCCGACCCAAATCGCCGTGTCGCGCGATTCAATGCCGATGGGTCCTTCCCACGTATCGAACCAGCCTTGCAGGTCCTCAGCGCTTTTGCCCTGATATCGCAGCGGTGGAGCGAGCGTGAACTGTAAGACATCTTCGGCAAGATGAGACAAGACTTGCGCGGCATTCTTGTTGCCAATTGCTTTCGACCAGCCCTCTATTACAGCTGCGACTGCGGTCTTCTCGTCATGTGTGGTCATTTTATTCTCCTTTGTTACTCTGAACAAAGGACGAATGAACAACCGCCGATCCGACATGGCCGCGAAAATCATTTCTGTTGGTAGAATCAGTTCAGTCGGTGGAGTCAGTCTTGCGCAAGCCGATCGAGATGCATGCGGATGTGAGCGGCTTCTGCAGCAGTATTGGCAAGAGAGATTGCGCGATTGAATGCCTCCCGCGCTTCGCTGGTACGGCCTATCTTCATCAGGAGACCACCTTTGACACCGAAGAAATGAAAATACCCGGAGAGCCTCTCCTCTAGAGGCTCGATCAGAGCCAGCGCTTCGGAGGGACCTCGCACCTTTGCTACGGCGACCGCACGATTGAGCGTGATGACGGGCGAGGGGGTCAGCCTCTCAAGCGCTGCGTATAGCAGATCGATCTCGGCCCAATCCGTGTCCTCTGCGCGCTTGGCCCGTGCATGCAACGCTGCGATTGCCGCCTGAATCTGATAAGGACCGGGCGCTCTATGGCGCATCGCCTTGTCGATCAGCGCCAGCCCTTCGTTGATCATGCTCCGATTCCAGAGGTCGCGATCCTGGTTCTCCAGGAGTATCACCGAGCCGTCCGCGTCGAAGCGGGCATCAGAACGGGCACTTTGCAGAAGGAGGAGCGCGGTCAATCCCATAATCTCCGGCTCAGTCGGGAAGATTCGCAGGAGCAATCGCGACAGGCGAATTGCTTCGTCGCAAAGAGGTGATCGTGCTTGTGCCTCGGTACTACCTGTCGAATAGCCTTCGTTGAAGATCAGGTAGACCATGGCCGCGACCGCCGCGAGCCGTTCGGCCCGTTCGATCGGCCCAGGCGTTTCGAACGGTATTTCGCCAGCTCCAATACGACTCTTTGCGCGTGTTATCCGTTGCTCCATCGCACTTTCGCCGACGAGAAAGGCGCGGGCGATCTGCCGGACAGACAGGCCTGACACTATCCGAAGCGCCAGGGGGATTTGCTGTGTGGGAGGAAGTTCGGGGTGACAACAAATGAATAGCAGCCGCAGAATATCATCGCGATAGTCGGAACCGTCTATCTTCTCGACGATAGCGGTTTCCGCATCTTCCAGGTCAGACAGGAGTTCCTCGGGTGGCAGAGGCTGTTGCCTTGCCTGCCGCCGAACGACGTCGATCGCACTATTGCGCCCAACAAAGATCAACCACGCGGTAGGATCTCGCGGCGGGCCATTCTTTCCCCAACTTTTGAGGGCGCGAAGGCAGGCCTCCTGAAATGCCTCTTCCGCCGTATCGAGATTGCGGAAGTAGCGAAGCAATGCACCAACTGCCTGTGGGCGAGCGGCAAGGAGGGCTGCATCGATCCAGTTCGTGTCGTTCATGGAAAACTCGATCCTGGCCTGAAGATACCGACTGGCCTTATCTCGTAGGAGCCGGTGCCCGGGTTTGCGCGCGCAAGGTCTCGCGCTGTTTCAAGTGCCTCGTCCAGTGACTGACAATCGACAATGTAAAACCCGAGAAGCTGCTCTTTTGTCTCGGCAAACGGCCCGTCTATGACGACGGGGTCCTCGCGGCCTTTGCGAAGGGTGGTCGCAGCCGTGGTCGGAAGAAGCCTTGCGACAGGGCCAAGACGCCCCTGCTTGGTAAGCTTTTCCTGGACGACGGCAAGGCGCGCCATCACTGCGTCATCTTCTTCCTTGGTCCAGGAACTGACGACGTCTTCGGGGTTATAGCAAAGTATGGCGTAAAGCATGAATCCTTCCTTCTCATCTGAAGACGATCCACTATGGCTAATCCCGACATCGGGTCTAGAAAATTATGCATTCTCGAAAGGTGGCAGCGCCACGGCGGGACGAGCACCAACGGGCCATCCCGCCAATCCGCCACACAGCCCGATACTAATTAAAATGGCTGATGACGCCTTGCTAGACATTGGATCATCGACGCTTTGCATTCTGCCAATATTAGTGGCAACGGATGCAATTTCCGAAGTGTCGTCGAGAATATTTCCAGACAATGTCAGATTTTTCGTTCGGCCAAGTCGGTTTCTTGAACATTTTTTGGTTATATCAGAAGTGTAAGAGGGCGCATGATTCGTAGCCAACCATCTATTGCTCAATGAATTGCGACTGCGGAGGTTTGCGGGAGTAGAATTCAGCGGGACAATTCCGAATAGTGGTTGATGAGTTAAACAATTTATTGGCGAGGAAAATTTCTGTAGTTCACGAAATCGTCATTATTGTTAACGCGATAAATACATAATTCGGATTACCTTGAATGAAAGAATGGGTTATTCTCGGTACTGAAAGCTTCATTAAATTCGGGAGTATTGCGATCTGGCAACCCCGCCAAGCATTCGTTTTTTCCGACATTTAACGCGATCGGGCTTTCTCCAAAGTTGGCGGCATCTCGGGAGCTGCAGATGGCAACGCGGCTGTTTCCTTTCTTTCAACTTTTAGTTGTGAGCGGGTTGATATCGGCGCTTGTTCCGACATCCTTCAAAATCGCCCAAGCCGCCCCTGCGGCATGCGCAGGCTTGCAACGGCAACTGGTAGCGGTCTCAAACGGTAGGAGTGTTTCACAGAAGAACAGCCCTATGGTGCAGCGACAAGCGCTGCAGCTCCAGCAGATGCGGGCGAAAGCAGGCAGGGAAGGCTGCGGAGGCTTCCTGTTTTCCCGTGGGAATCCTGCACTGTGCAAGCGTTATGCTCAAACGATTGGTGCGATGTCAGCCAAACTGACAAAGCTTCAAAATTCAAGTGACAGATCTGGTTCGTGGCAGCCTTCGCGCCAGCAGATTCTGGCGTCAATGGAGGCCAAAGGCTGCAACGACAAAGTGGTATCGATTGGCACAAACAATGGTTCACCCAATGTCCGTCGCAAGACCCTGCTGGAAGTCCTGTTTGGCACAGATGAGGAGGAAAAGCCTGCCTCCAGAATAATGGTCGAACGGCAACTGGCAAACCGCCGGGCGTCTGCGGCGCCGGAGACGCTTGCGGCGACGTATGAAGGAACAGAGCCGAGCGTGAACGGCGTCGTCAAGAAAGGTTTTCGAACCGTTTGTGTGCGGACATGCGATGGATACTATTTCCCGATCTCGTTCTCGACCAAGCCCAAATATTTTGCGCGTGATCAAAATGCATGCAGTGCGATGTGTCCGGCCGGGAACGCGAAATTGTACTACCACGCGGTGTCCGAACAGGAATCGGATGCAATGATATCCGTCGTCGACAAGAAGCCCTATAGTGAGCTTCCCAATGCATTCAATTACCGCACGGCTGGGGTTGAAGCCGTGCCGGGTTGCACCTGCCATACGCAAACCGCGCCCGTTTCCCAATCCATGCCTACCATATCAGCGGTGAAAGAGACCGGAGAGCCAGATGTTGACACCCTGTCGGCAGCACCTGCTCAGGGAGATGTTGATGAAGGCGCGACGCTCCGCCAAAATGTAAGGACTGTTGGTCCTGCGTTTTTCCCGGACGAACCCAATCCTACAGATTTTTCTGCTCCGCCTCCCGAAAAGGAGATCCAGGAAAGCAAGGCCAGCATCCTCACACCTGAGAATATCGTCAAGACGATAGCCTCGGACATTATGCGACGAATCCAATAGAATATCCGTCCTCAATCAAGCTATGCATTCTATTGGGTTCGTTGGCGTGATAGCCAAGCATGAAAGCTCCAGGGCTTGATCTGGTGAAAGGGAGCATGAGTCGCATGAGACAAGCGGAGTGGTCGCCCGACCAGTATCTCAAATTCGAGGACGAACGAACCCGTGCGGCAAATGACCTGCTTTCTGCCGTTCCCAATCAGAATGTGAAATTTGCGGTGGACCTCGGCTGCGGGCCGGGTAATTCGACCGAACTGATTGTAAAGCGGTATCCACATGCTGAAGTCCTTGGGATCGATTCTTCTGCGGACATGACCGCCAAGGCAAAAGAGCGACTGCCGGGCTGCGAATTCGCTGTTGCCGACATTGGTGTGTGGCAGCCGCAAAGGAATGCCGACCTCCTCTACGCCAATGCCGTCATGCAGTGGCTTCCTGACCACGACAGGCTGTTCCCACGGCTGATGGGTTTCCTCAATAGAGGAGGTTCTCTGGCGATACAGATGCCAGATAATTTGCAGGAGGCGACACACGTTGCTATGCGGGAGGTGGCGGCCGACGCGCGCTGGGCGGCTAGGGTAACGCAAGCTGATGCCACCCGTAGCGAAATTGGCACAGCGTCATTCTACCATCAATTGCTACGACCCCATTGCCAACACGTCGACATTTGGCGCACGACCTATCATCATCCCTTGCAAGGGCTGGATGGCGTCATTGAGTGGTTCAAGGGTTCGGGGTTACGCCCGTATCTTTCTCTGCTCAACCACGATGAACGCGCAGATTTTCTCGACAGGTACAAGCAACGTTTGGCTCAATTCTACAAGCCTATGGATGACGGGATGGTGCTCTTGCCATTCCCTCGCATGTTCATCGTTGCGACGCGGTAAATCGATCATAAGCTCAAGAAAATATTGAAGGTGTTTCGCAAATGAATGCGGAATAGGTGCCTAGCATCGCCGCGGCGAAAATCGCACAATCCAATTTACAGTGACGACACTGAGGAGCAGCGGCATGCGGAGGAGTGTATGCCTGCCATCTCTTGATAGGAGAATTATCGAAAACTCAAAAGAGGCAGCCTCCATTGACGCGTAGCGCGCTTGCGAGGCAACCGGAGACTTAGGCTTTTGCCAAGGGGAGGAATTATGCTCGAAAAGCTTTTCAAGCTTAACGACCACGGCACATCAGTACGTACTGAAGTGTTGGCGGGACTGACGACGTTCCTGACGATGTCATATATCATTTTTGTGAATCCAGAGATCTTGTCCTCGACGGGGATGGATCGCAACGCTGTGTTTGTCGCGACCTGTATCGCCGCTGCACTCGGTTCGGGCGTGATGGCGCTGGTGGCCAATTGGCCGATCGGCATGGCGCCTGGCATGGGCCTCAACGCCTTCTTCGCCTTCACTGTCGTGGCTGCCATGGGCTTTTCCTGGCAGCAGGCGCTTGGAGCTGTTTTCATCTCGGGCTGCATCTTTCTGCTTCTGACAGTAACCGGGATACGTCGCTGGCTTGTGGCGGGCATTCCCAAATCATTGCGGAGTGCGATCGCGGCGGGTATCGGCCTCTTCCTCGCATTCATAGCGTTGAAAAATTCCGGCATTGTCGTGGCAAATCCCGCGACCTTCGTTGGGTTGGGTCACCTTGGAAGTACTGGGGCACTGCTGGCCATCCTAGGCTTCTTTGTCATCGCTGCGCTTGATGCGCTCAAGGTTCGCGGGGCCATTCTGATCGGCATTCTTGTTGTGACGATCCTGTCCATGATACTCGGGGTGAGCGAGTTCAAGGGCGTATTTTCAACGCCACCAAGTCTGGCGCCGACCTTTTTGCAGCTTGATATCATGGGCGCGCTGCATACCGGACTTCTGCAGGTCATCCTCGTATTCGTGCTTGTCGAGGTGTTCGATGCGACCGGTACCTTGATCGGTGTCAGCAAGCGTGCCGGGCTGATCGAAGAGGGAAAACCGAACAATCTGGGCCGCGCATTGTTTGCTGACAGTACGGCCATCGTGGCAGGCTCGTTGCTCGGGACCAGCAGCACGACCGCCTATGTCGAAAGTGCCTCGGGCGTTCAAGCTGGCGGGCGTACAGGTTTGACCGCGTTGACCATCGCTCTGCTGTTCTTGGCAGCGCTTTTCATCTCGCCGCTCGCGGCTTCGGTGCCGGGTTACGCAACCGCTCCAGCGTTGCTCTACGTGGCGGGGCTCATGATGCATGAACTCGTCGACATCGAGTGGAAAGATGTTACGGAATCGACACCGGCCGCAATCACCGCGTTGATGATCCCATTCACATATTCGATAGCCAATGGTCTTGCCTTTGGATTCATCAGCTATGTCGTGTTAAAGACCTTTACGGGCAAGGCAAGTGTTGTGCATCCCGCAACATGGCTCGTGGCTGCCCTCTTTGTGATAAAGTTCGCGCTGTTTCCGGGCTGACCTCACGAGCTGGCGCGGATGCGGCGGTTGCGTCGCATCCGCGCCATTGTTATTTTGGACATCAAACAACCCTTGATCAGAAAGCCATCGATGGAGCAGCAAACCGCGACGAACAATCTTGTTGAGGTACTGCTTGATACGATCGAGCGCCGGATTATTCCAAAAACCGAAAGCGGTGTAGCTGCCGGGAACAAGATCTTCGGCGCGGCGCTGCTGCGCAAATCGGATTTGTCGCTCGTGTTGGCAGAGACCAACAATGAGACGGAAAACCCGCTATGGCACGGCGAGGTGCATGCATTGAAGCGATTTTTCGAGATGGCGGAGGATACCCGTCCAGAACCGCGCGAACTGATTTTCGTGTCGACCCACGAACCTTGTTCCATGTGCCTTTCAGCTATCACCTGGGCAGGTTTTGACAATTTCTATTACTTCTTCAGCCACGAAGATTCGCGCGATGCATTTGCAATCCCGCATGATCTCAAAATCTTGAAGGAAGTTTTCACGTTGGAACCGGGCGGCTACAACAAGGAAAACGCGTTCTGGAAAAGCTATTCCATACACAAGTTGATTGCGCAGCTTCCGGAGCTGGATCGGGAAAGGTTGCAAAAGCGCGCCGCGGCAATCAGTGGGAAATATGCGGAACTCTCGGAGCAGTATCAGTCCAGCAAGGACGAGAACTCGATTCCCCTAAACTGAATGTCTCGACCTAGAAATGGCCGCCCTTCCAGAGAAGGGCGACCATTTCTGGCGCATGTCGGAGTTAGCGAATGAGAAACGCTTCGGGATAGAAATGCTCTTGCAGATTGACGCCATCGCCGCCCCGGTCGATGACAACAAAGTCTGACTGGCCCTCAAGCGGCGTCAGAATACCGTGCCACACATTGCGATGAATGTTCACACCCTGGCCGGGTCCCGTCAGAAAGGCGACAGGATCGGTTGGGCCATCCGGCTGGTCGTGAGCTGCAACCACGAGAAACGGATTACCCGACAGGGGCACGAAGGCCTGACTACCAAATGGATGCCGTTCGACCATTTCCAGCTTGAGAGGCAGCTCGTAAGGCTGGCCACGCAGCAGGCTGATCAAGGTGCGGGCATTGTCGCCCGTCGTCTCGACCTTGGCCAGATCATGGTAGCGTCTGCACATGCCATGATTGATCGGAAAGCTGCTGGCGCCCTCCATCTCAATGACATCCCCGAAAGGCGAAAACGTCTCTCGGGTCAACGGTTGAATGACGATCTCGCGCATTTGATTATCCGCGCGCGATTTTGCCGAACAGCCGCAACCTGCTCACGCCTCCATCCGGATAGATGTTGAAGCGGGCGTGTGTTACTGCGCCGTTTTGCTTGATCTGGTTGCCGCCATATTCATGGATGTTGTCCGCGGACAACTTTTGAACGGGCAGAATCTCTTCCCAGAACATGGACGAAGCGACGACCAACTCGTCGAGGCTCTCGCCAGCATCGCCAAGATCAGCGACCTGAATCGAGCAGGCGTCCGGATAGTTCCCCTTGAAGTGGGCAGTGTCCACAATGGCGCTTTCAATGGTTCCGTGCGCCGCAAGCTTGATGATGATCCAGTCATTACCTGGCTCGCGCCTGCGGCGTGTTTCCCAGCCGTCGCCCATATTGATGCCGCGACCCGGTGCGAGCAGGCGCTGATAGCCATAATGCGCATTCGACATGGCGACGACCCGGCCGCCGAGAAGCGAAGAAGCGAGATCGACTGCCTCACCATTGACGCTATCAAGGTCCAGCGATGGCTGACCGTAAACACGCAAGCGCGCAACGCCGCCATCCGGGTGTATGTGGAGGCGAACATGAGTCCAAACTTGCTTCGAGCTGCAAGTGAAGTAGTGGTGCGAACTAGCGCCGAGCTGGCTCAATCCGAGCACCTCCGTCCACAAGGTGGTTTCGTCAGGTTTGCCCGTTGTATTGCAAGCTTCGATGCGGCAGGCAGGAGGATAGTTCCCCGTGAAATGCGCTGTGTCGACATCGAAACCGGCGATGGTGCCGGGGGCGGCAAGCTGGACGACCGCATAGTCGTGCCCGCTGCTGCGGCGCCGGCGCGTTTCCCACCCGTCCATCCACTTGCCGTTGTCGTCGAATTTCTCAGGATAGAAAATTGCCGGCGCGTCGCTCAGCATGCGTTCCAGCGGTGCAAAAAATTCGTCGGTCGCGAAGATCGGCTTCGCCCCGAGGCCAGCCGATGCAAGATTGATAGCGTTACGGGCGAATACGGGGATATCTTCATTGGTATTTGACATTTTCATTCCTCAATTTGCCAACATGTCTTGAAGGCGCAGAAGAGCAATCTTCTCCACTTCCCGGCACGCTGTGTTGAATTCCATCTGGCGATTGTTGGCGATCCTGGTCTTGAAGCTGGAAAGGATATCGTCCTTGCTTCGGCCCTTCACGGCGATGATGAACGGGAATCCGAAGGTTTCGACATAGCGCGTATTGAGAGCGGTGAACTTCTCGCGCTCGTCGTCGGTTAGCTCATCCAAGCCTGCGGACGCCTGTTCCCGTGCAGAGCTTTCTGTGAGGCGTTTGGCTTGCGCCAGTTTCCCGGCAAGGTCTGGGTGAGCATTCAAGACGCCGAGACGTTCGTTGTCCGGCGAGGTGCGAAATGCCGTACAAAGCGCGGCGTGCAGACCCGTGACGTTATCGTGGGATGGTCCGAGCTCGGCAGCGTATGCCAGTCTTGCGATCCAGTCAGAGTGTTCGAACACTCCGCCAAAGCAGTAAACAAATGCGTCCTCGGACATTCTCGACGGCTGCACTCGCTGCGTTTTATACGGGTGGTTTGTGGCCCAGTGCTGCGCGACGTCGATGCGACGAGCGAGCCAGACCTTCTCGTGGCCTTGTATATATTCAATGAAGCGGGTGAGAGCTGCGATCCTACCTGGCCGTCCGATCAGGCGGCAATGGAGACCAATGCTCATCATCTTGGGCGAACCGGCTTCACCTTCCGCGTACAGGGTATCGAAACTGTCCTTCAGATAGGCAAAGAACTGATCCCCAGCATTGAAGCCTTGCGGTGTCGCGAACCGCATATCGTTGGCATCGAGCGTATAGGGAACAACGAGCTGCTGTTTGCCGCCGAACTCGTGCCAATAGGGCAGGTCGTCGGCATAGGAATCGGAAACATAATCGAATCCGCCTTCTTCGGCCATCAGATTGACTGTGTTCGCCGAGCACCGGCCCGTGTACCAGCCGCGGGGGCGTTTGCCGGTAACGGCAGTGTGGAGGCGGATCGCCTCGAGCATGTGTTCACGTTCGGCGTCAGGACTGTAATCCTTGTAGTCAATCCATTTCAAGCCGTGCGATGCGATCTCCCAGTCTGCATCGAGCATGGCCCGAACTTGCGAAGGCGACCGCTGTAAGGCTGTCGCCACGCCGAAGACCGTGACGGGGATGTTCTTGGATGTCAGCAGGCGGTGGAGGCGCCAAAACCCGGCGCGCGCTCCGTACTCGTAGATCGACTCCATGTTCCAGTGGCGCTGGTCGGGCCACGCCTGCGCCCCGACAATCTCAGACAGGAATGCTTCAGAGGCGGCATCGCCATGCAGAACGCAGTTTTCTCCCCCTTCCTCGTAATTTACGACGAATTGGACGGCGATGTGCGCATTATCAGGCCAATTGGCCGGCGGTGGGTTTGCGCCGTAGCCGTGCATGTCGCGGGAATATCTCGCCACTGTGGTCCCTCCTCTAATCGCTGTTCCACTCTGAATACTCAAATAATGGACGAGGCATTCCCCCAGAAAATTTTGAAAGTCCTGCACTGAGGCGCCGCCTACCCGGAACGGATGCCAAGGGGCACATTGAGAGATGGAAACTGAAGTACTCCGCGGGAGGGAGGAATACCCATGAGCCTTCACGATGAAGTTGCCGGCCGCCTGACGACCCATGTGCTCGATACAGCCAGCGGCAAGCCCGCCGCCAGCTTGCGGATCGATCTCTTTCGCGTCGATGGCGACCGCCTTCAGCCTTTGCACAGCACACGCACCAATGAAGATGGACGTTGCAACAAGCCGTTGTTGACCGGCGCTGATGTGCGCCCTGGCGCCTACGAGCTTCGCTTCCATGTAGGCGAATACTTCGGCGGCCGGGCCTCGAACGGCCAGACACCATTTCTCGACGTAGTCCCGATCCGCTTTGGCATCGATGATGAGAACGTGCATTATCACGTGCCACTGCTTGTCGCTCCCTTCGGCTATTCGACCTATCGGGGGAGCTGATTCCACATGGAACTTCAAATCCGCAATAGCATCCGGTTTCTTCTCAACGGCAAGGTTGTCGAGCGAACGGACGTTCCCCCGACGGAAACGCTTCTCGATTACCTCCGGCTCGACCGCAAACTGCGCGGCACCAAGGAAGGATGCGCGGAGGGCGACTGCGGCGCTTGCACTGTGCTCGTGGGGCGGTTGTCGAAAGGACAGCTCAAGTATGAATCGGTCAATGCCTGCATCCGCTTTGTTGGCTCACTCGACGGCTGTCACGTCGTAACAGTTGAAGCTCTGGCTGGATCGGATGGAAAATTGCATCCGGTGCAGCAAGCAATGGTCGATACCCACGCTTCGCAGTGCGGTTTCTGCACCCCCGGCTTCGTCATGTCGCTCTACGGCCTGTGGATGCAAAATCCGAAACCGAACATCCAGGAGATCGAAAAGGCACTGCAGGGTAATCTCTGCCGTTGTACTGGCTATGCCGCGATCATCCGCGCTGCAGAAAGCGTTACCGCCACTGGCGATCTGAACAGGGATCCGCTTGTCACCGAGCGGGCGCACGTTAGCGAGCAATTGCTTGCGTTGAAAGATGACAAGCGGGTTGTTCTCGGCGAGGGGAAGCAACAGCTTGTGCTTCCCGCCAATGTCGATGATTTCGCGGACGTGCTGGAACACAATCCCGGTGCCACGATTGTTGCGGGCTCGACCGATGTCGGCCTTTGGGTAACGAAGTTCATGCGCGAGATCGGACCGGTCGTTTTCCTTTCGCATCTGGATGACTTACGGGTGATAACGGAGGGCGACGATGGTCTGACACTCGGTGCAGGTGTCAGCTACACCGATGCATATCCTGTTATTGTCCGCCACTTTCCCCAACTGGAAGAGCTCTGGAACCGCATCGGCGGTGAGCAAGTCCGCAACATGGGGACTGTCGGTGGCAATGTCGCTAACGGCTCGCCAATCGGCGACACGCCGCCGGCCTTGATAGGCCTTGGTGCGACAGTTCGATTGCGCAGGGGTAAGAATCGGCGCTCCGTTCCAATTGAGAAATATTTCATCGAATACGGCAAACAGGATCGTGCGCCTGGCGAGTTCGTGGAAGCGATCCATATCCCTTATCTCGCCACCCGCGATCTTTACGGCGTCTACAAGATTTCGAAGCGGCTGGATGAGGACATTTCCTCGGTCTGCGGCGCATTCCGGATTTCTCTCGATGAACGAGGCCGGGTGGAAAACGCCATTGCCGCGTTTGGGGGCCTGGCTGGAACACCCAAACGTGCGACAGCGGTCGAAACATCGTTGACTGGCGCCGTTTGGGATGAGGGCGCAATCGAAAAGGCCGCCGCGGCATTCTCAGATGATTTCACACCACTGACGGATTGGCGTGCCTCCGCCGACTACCGCCTGCTGGTCGCGAAGAATCTTTTGCGGCGTTTCTACCTTGAAACAGGCGGCGAGCATGTCCGGTTGAACCGCTACGAATTGGCATTTGGGTGAGGAGCGCGCAATGAATTCAATTCAGCCGATTACCCGAATACGTGGTGGCGTCCATGAAAAGCAGCCGCACGAGTCGGGTCACAAGCACGTATCCGGTACCGCCGAGTATATCGATGATATGCCGGAGCCGTCCAACACGCTGCATGCCTATCTTGGCCTGTCACAGCGGGCACACGCGGAAATTGTGTCCATCGATTTCGAGGCGGTGAAAGCAAGCGCCGGCGTTATAGGCGTCCTGACTGTCGACGATATTCCAGGTCACAACGACGTTAGCCCCGCGGGCAAGAATGACGATCCCGTCTTCGCTATCGGCAAGGTCGAATTCCACGGCCAGCCCATCTTCGCGGTGATTGCAGAAACGCGCCAGATCGCGCGTCAGGCGGCATCGAAGGTAAAGATCGAGTACCGTGATCTCGATCACGTCACCGACATACTGGAAGCGGAAAAGGCCAACTATCCGCTGGTAATCGATCCCCTGAAGCTGGAACGGGGCGACATTGCGGCTGGCCTTGCCGGTGCAAAGAACCGTTTGAGCGGGGAAATGCGCATTGGTGGGCAAGACCACTTCTACCTCGAAGGCCATATCGCTTTTGCCATTCCCGGTGAGGATGACGAGGTGACGGTTTTTTCCTCAACCCAGCACCCGAGCGAAACGCAACACATGATCGGGCACGTTCTCGGTGTCCCCTCGAATGCCGTGACAGTTAATGTGAGACGCATGGGTGGCGGCTTCGGTGGCAAGGAAACACAGGCCAATCTCTTTGCGGCGGTCGCGGCAATTGCCGCCAAGAAGTACCATCGGGCCGTGAAAATCAGGCCCGATCGCGACGACGACATGATTGCTACAGGCAAGCGTCACGACTTTCATGTGGTCTATGATCTTGGCTTTGACGACGATGGGCGCATTGCAGCTGTCGATGCGACGTTTTCGGCGCGCTGCGGTTTCTCGGCAGACCTTTCCGGCCCTGTCACGGACCGCGCTCTCTTCCATGCCGACAATTGCTACTTCTATCCGAATGTTCGGTTGCGTTCGCGGCCGCTAAAAACCAACACCGTTTCCAACACGGCCTTTCGCGGGTTCGGTGGCCCGCAGGGCATGGTCGGCGGCGAGCGCATGATTGAAGAGATTGCCTATGCGCTTGGCAAGGATCCGCTGGAAATTCGCAAGGCCAATTTCTATGGCGGTGAAGGACGCAACCTTACGCCGTACCATCAGACAGTCGAAGATAACATCATCCCGCAAATCGTTGCGGAGCTTGAGGATTCATCTGGTTATGCGGCTCGGCGCGAGGCGATTATCAACTTCAATCGCCACAGCCGGATCATCAAGCGGGGCATTGCGCTGACACCGGTGAAGTTCGGTATCTCCTTCACCAAAACGGAATATAACCAGGCTGGCGCTCTCGTCCATGTCTACACCGACGGTTCAATCCACCTCAATCATGGTGGCACCGAGATGGGACAGGGGCTGAACACCAAGGTTGCGCAGATTGTCGCCGACGAATTCCAGGTCGATCTCGATTGCATCAGAATAACAGCAACGACAACCGCAAAGGTTCCGAATACCTCTGCGACGGCGGCTTCTTCCGGTTCTGATCTCAACGGCATGGCCGCAGCCAATGCCGCCCAACAGATCAAGGCGCGCCTTGTTCAATTTGCCGTCGAGCACTATGGTGTCGCGCAGGAACAGGTCTTTTTCGAAGCGAATACGGTCAGAGTAGCTGACAGATTCATTCCATTTCCCGAATTCATCAAATCCGCCTACGGCGCTCGTGTGCAGCTGTCGGCAGCAGGCTTTTACAAGACGCCAAAGATCCACTGGAGCCGGGCGGAGGGCAGGGGCCGCCCCTTCTACTATTTCGCCTATGGTGCTTCCGTGTCCGAGGTAAGTATCGACACGCTGACCGGCGAATATCAGGTCGATCGGACCGATATTCTCCATGATGTTGGCAGGTCGTTGAACCCGGCACTCGATCTTGGCCAGGTAGAAGGCGCCTTCGTGCAGGGCATGGGCTGGCTGACGACGGAAGAGTTGTGGTGGGATGCCAAGGGACGACTGCGCACGCATGCGCCGTCAACCTACAAGATTCCGCTGGCATCGGATCGCCCGCGCACGTTCAACGTCAATCTCGCGAACTGGTCGGTCAACCGCGAGGAAACGATCCGCCGCTCCAAGGCCGTCGGCGAGCCGCCATTCATGCTGGCAATCTCCGTGCTCGAGGCGATCTCGATGGCGGTTGCCAGCGTAGCGGACTATAGAATCTCGCCGCGTCTCGATGCCCCGGCCACACCAGAGCGGGTATTGATGGCGGTAGAACGTTTGCGGTCGGTGGGCAAGGAGCTGTGAAATCCCATGCCAACGAACCGCGACGATATCCGGAACTTTCTGAATAGACGCAGGCACGCCGTTCTCGTTGAGGTGGAAGCCGCAGACGGCTCCACTCCGCGCGAGGCCGGAGCTTGGATGCTGGTGGCGGCGGATCGCATTTTTGGCACCATAGGCGGTGGGCAGCTCGAATATATGGCAATTGATCACGCGCGCAGGGCGCTCCAACACGGCTGCCAAGTGGATGAAATGACGATCCCGCTCGGACCGGAGATCGGCCAATGCTGCGGTGGCCGTGTCTCCTTGGGCTTCAAACGGGTTGATCGAGCCGTGGCTATGACATTGATCGAGAAGGTCGACCTTGAGATCGCCCAGCGGCCGCATGTTTATGTTTTTGGTGCCGGCCATGTCGGTGATGCTTTGGCCATGGCGCTATCGCTTGTGCCATTGCGGACGATATTGGTCGACACACGCGAGGAGGAACTTTCCGCCACGCAGGTACCCGGCATCCAAACCTGCCTGACGGCCATGCCCGAAGCGGTTGTTCGTGATGCGCCGGCGGGAAGTGCATTCGTTGTCCTCACCCACGACCATGCGCTGGATTTCTTGATTACGGCCGAAGCGCTTGCCAGGAATGACGCGTCCTACGTGGGCATGATCGGGTCGAAGACCAAGCGGGCCACATTCCGCAATTGGTTGACCCGTGAGGTGGGTCGTCCTGAGGTTTTTGACAAGCTGGTCTGTCCAGTCGGCGGAACTGCCGTGAAAGACAAGCGGCCGACTGTCATTGCGGCTCTGGCGGCGGCTGAAATCATGATGTCGGCGTTGAATTATCGGCCTGCGGCAGTTGCTGGACCGAAAGAACGCAGGCGAGCCAACGCCTGAACCGTTTATTCCAACATTGCATTGACGAGGCGTTGACAGCGTTCGGTCATGAAATCGATGATGAGGCGGACCTTTGGATCCTGAAACCGCTTGTGCGGGTAGATCGCGGCAAGCTGAATGCTGGCTGGCGGCGTGTCTTCGAGGATCGGTTTCAGCGTTCCGTCATTGAAATGGCTTTTCACTTCAAACAACGGTTTGTTGATGATGCCGCGACCTTCTAGCGCCCATTGTGTAAGCACATCGCCATCATCGGAATCGTAAGGACCGCTGACTTCCAGCTTGCGAATACCTTCGGGCACTTGCAGCGTCCAGAAATATTCCTTGGAGCCTGGATAGCGTAGCAGCAGGCAATCGTGATGTTCGGCTATCAGATCATCGGGCGTTAAAGGAGTGCCGCGCCTTTGAAGATACTCGGGCGACGCGCAGATTACCCTTTCACAATTCATGATGCCGCGCATGCGCAGATTGGAGTCTTCGAGTATGCCGAGCTTGAAGGCCACGTCGACACCCTCGCTCATTATATCGACGTTGTGATCTGACAGTCGCAGCCGCACTTCGATATCCGGGTACTTGTCGT
The DNA here is from genome assembly GCF_031455525.1 of Phyllobacterium sp. 1468. Taxonomy (NCBI): domain Bacteria; kingdom Pseudomonadati; phylum Pseudomonadota; class Alphaproteobacteria; order Hyphomicrobiales; family Phyllobacteriaceae; genus Phyllobacterium; species Phyllobacterium sp. 1468. The sequence goes on from NZ_JAVDSX010000006.1 coordinate 325,711, forward strand.
GAAACTCCGGAATGCCGGATGCGATCAGGCGCCGGCCAATGCCAAGGGGTGCGGTGATGCGAATTGCACCTTTGGGCTTTTTCGATAGATCGGCAATCGCCGCTTCGGCCTCATTGATTGCCTCGATAATCTTGACCGCGCCTTCATAGAATACGCGGCCGTGCTCGGTAGGAGTCAGTTTGCGCGTCGTGCGATTGAAAAGACGGACGCCAAGATGACGCTCGAGTTCCTTGATCCGATTGCTGGCGACAGCCGGAGAAGCGCGTTGGTCGCGTCCGGCGGCAGAAAGGTTTCCAAGTTCGACGACGCGAACAAAAACACGAAGGTTATCAAGGTACGACATTATTTTCGCCCGAAGCCTTACACTGTCTGGTGATCTAGCATTTTAAAGATTTTTTTGAAAGAGATGGGTCCATTACGGTGTTTCACATGAGCATAGGCTTTGGCACATACTCTCCCGCAATAAATGGGAGAGCCGCATGTACGAATTCGCTATTGCCTGGGACTGGATGAACTTCGCTGTTCGCTGGTTGCATGTGATCACCGGCATTGCCTGGATCGGCTCGTCCTTTTATTTCGTGGCGCTTGACCTCGGCTTGCGTCAGCGTCCGGACCTTCCAGCCGGTGCCCATGGTGAGGAGTGGCAAGTTCACGGCGGCGGCTTTTACCATATCCAGAAATATCTGGTGGCGCCGGAGCAGATGCCCGAACATCTGACATGGTTCAAATGGGAATCCTATGCGACGTGGCTTTCGGGCTTCGCCATGCTTTGCATCGTCTACTATGCAGGCGCTGATCTGTACCTGATCGATCCGCATGTACTCGACGTGTCGCGTCCAGTTGCTATCGCGATTTCTCTCGCATCGATTTTTGGCGGCTGGATCGTCTATGACACGATCTGCAAGTCGCCGCTCGGCAGGAACGATACGCAACTGATGGTGCTGCTGTATTTCGTGCTGGTCGGCATGGCATGGGGCTATACGCAGCTCTTTACGGGGCGTGCTGCGTTTCTTCATCTCGGCGCGTTTACAGCGACAATCATGTCCGCCAATGTGTTCATGATAATCATCCCGAACCAGAAGAAAGTCGTTGCCGACCTCATCGCAGGCAAGGTTCCGGATCCTGCGCTGGGCAAACAGGCCAAGCAGCGCTCGACCCACAACAATTATCTGACCCTGCCAGTGCTGTTCCTCATGTTGTCGAATCACTATCCGCTGGCATTCGCGACCAAGTACAACTGGATCATTGCTTCGCTGGTGTTCCTTATGGGGGTGACAATCCGCCATTGGTTCAACACCCGGCACGCCCGCAAGGGGGAACCGACGTGGACGTGGCTGGTTACCGCGATTCTCTTCGTCATCATAATGTGGCTGTCGACGGTGCCGAAGATCCTGTCAGGCGAAGGTGCAGAGGAGAAGGTTTCCGCTGTCGAGCAGTCGTTCGTTTCCGCCGAAACCTTCCCCAAGGTGAAGGACACTATCCTCGGACGCTGCTCGATGTGCCATGCCAAGGAACCCGGCTGGGAGGGCATCATCGTGCCGCCCAAGGGTGTCGTGCTGGAGACCGACAGCGAGATCGCAGCCCATGCGCGCGAGATCTATCTGCAGGCCGGACGCTCGCATGCAATGCCGCCGGCGAACGTCAGTGGTATCACCGACGAGGAACGCCGCCTGCTCGCCAGCTGGTATGAGACCACAGTTCAGGGAGGAACAGTCCAATGAGCCAATTGCTTTTGCGCGGCCGGGTGCTGACTTTCGTCGACGAGCCGACGAGCATCGACGATCAGTCAGCCTATAGCTATTTCGAAGATGGCGCGGTGCTGGTCGAGAACGGCAAGGTTGTCGAAGCTGGCGAATACGCGGCCTTGGCGTCGGTTGCGGGTCCGCAGACGCAGATCGTCGATCACCGGCCCCATTTGATCCTGCCGGGCTTCATCGACACCCATTTGCATTTCCCGCAGACGCAGGCGATTGCCTCTTATGGTGCACAGCTCATGGAATGGCTGAACACCTACATATTCGTAGAAGAACAGAAATTTTCCTCCACGGCGCATGCCGATTTCATCGCCGGCCGCTTCATGGACGAATTATTGCGCAACGGCACGACAACGGCCGCTGCCTATTGTTCGGTTCACCGGACCAGCGTCGATGCCTACTTTGCTGCCGCTGAGAAGCGCAACATGCTGATGATCGGCGGCAAGGTCATGATGGATCGCAACGCTCCCGAGGCGCTGCGCGATACGCCGCAATCGGGCTATGACGATACCAAGGCACTCATCGCCATGTGGCATGGCCGCGGCCGCGCACATTACGCGATCAGTCCGCGCTTCGCCATCACCTCGACACCGGAGCAGATGGATATGAGCCGTGCTTTGGTGCGCGAGCATCCCGAGTGCTATGTGCAGACGCATCTATCTGAAAACAAAGACGAAATTTCCTACGCGACTTCTCTCTATCCCTCGGCGAAGGATTATACCGACATCTATGCGAACTATGATCTTCTCGGATCCAAGACATTGCTCGGACACTGCATTTTCCTTTCGGACCGGGAAATCGCGACACTCGCCGATGCGAGGTCGGTGGCGGTCTTCTGTCCGACCTCCAATCTGTTCCTCGGCAGTGGCTTGTTTGACCAAGGCCGGTTCAAGGAGCTTGGTGCGCGCACGTCCGTTGCGACCGATGTGGGTGGCGGGACCAGCTTCTCAATGCTCGAGACGATGAGCGAGGCCTACAAGGTCTTGCATGTGCAGGGGCAGCGCCTCTCACCATTCACTTCCTACTACATGATGACGCTCGGCAATGCCCGAGCACTAGGTCTTGAGGATCGTATCGGTTCGCTGCGTGCGGGTGCCGATGCCGACATAACCATTCTCGACAGCCGTGCCAAGCCGGCGATGGAATTGCGCATGAGGACTGCCACGACCTTGGCGGAGGAGCTGTTCATCCTGCAGACCATGGGCGATGATCGTTCTGTTTCAGAGGTTTACGTCGCCGGCAAGCCCATGAAGAGCGGGCTCGATCAGGCTGCAGCGTCCGTTGGGGCTCGATCCTTGCCTGAATTGCAGCCGGCTTGATCAGTCAGGGGTAGTGGCGCGATTTTCGCGTCACTACACCAAAATTTAAACCTGTGATGGAAAAAACCATATCATTTTCGACATTTCTTGCATGAGAATCGGTCAGTCTTGCGCAAAAATCACGCCATCTTGCGCGAAAGCCGTCGAGCCTCTAAAAATTACCGGTCCTTTTCAATTGTGAGGACGATCTTGCCGATATTGGTATTCGCTTCCATCAATGTATGGGCCTGACTTGCCTCGGTAAATGGAAAGCACGCGTGGATAAGCGGCCGGCATTTTCCCTCGGCGAGCAGCGGCCAGACATTGGCTTCAAGCTCGGCGGCGATCCGCGCCTTTGCCTCGAGAGACTGCGCGCGCAGCGTTGAGCCGGTGTGCGTCAGGCGCTTCATCATCAGACGCATAAAATCGACATCGGCGCGCGAGCCTTGCAGGAACGCGATATTGACTATCCGTCCGCCGACCCCGGCCGCCTGGTAGTTTTTCTCGATATAAGGACCGCCGACCATGTCGAGGATGACGTGGGCGCCTTGCCGTTCGGTCACCTCCCTGACCTCTGCCAACCAATCCGCTGTGCGGTAATTGATCGCCGTATCCGCGCCGAGCTCGCGGCAGGCGGCGCATTTTTCGTCCGTCCCTGCGGTTACGATCACTGTCGCACCCAATGCCTTGGCAAGCATGATCGCGGTCGTTCCAATCCCTGATGCGCCACCATGGATCAGCAGGGTTTCACCCTGTTTCAAGGCGCCAAGCTCGAAGACGTTATGCCAAACGGTAAAGAAGGTTTCCGGCACAGCGGCTGCTTCAACAAACGAAAGCCCGCCGGGGATCGACAGCGCGCTCAAATTGTCGACAAGCGCATATTCGGCGTAACCGCCCCCCGGTGTCAGAGCGCAGACCTTGTCCCCCACCTTCCATCGCCGCACGCCCGTTCCCACGGCCGCTACCGTTCCCGCAACTTCGAGACCCGGCAGGTCGGAGGAGCCTTTCGGCGGCGGGTAGCTACCCGCGCGCTGGAACACGTCGGGGCGATTGACACCGGCGGCGGCGACACGAATGAGTATTTCGTTTGCCGCAGGGGCAGGAACAGGCCGCTGTTCCGCTTTGAGAACATCAGGGCCACCCGGTTCGCTGATGGCGATCACAGTCATGCTTTCGGGAAGGCCGATCATTGCCGTATCTCCGGATATGGGATCGAAGGAAGAAGTCGGGCCGAGCGGGCGGTCAGATACTCAATCGAAAATACCTTCGCTGTGCTTCTCCACGTAGGCGGCGAGGCCGAGCGTATGATCGCGGCAAAGCTTTTCGGCCGTTTCGGTATCGCGCTTTTCCAAAGCCGCAATGATGGCCAGATGATCTTTTATCGACTGGGATGCGCGGTCATCGCGTCCTATGGTTATCTTCCGGATGCCGCGAACGTGGAGGAGAATGTTCTCGGTCGTTTCCCGGAGAATTTTCGAATCCGTCATCTGGATCAGGGTCTGGTGAAACTGCAGATTGGCTTCGGAATATTCGCCCAGATAATCGGCCGGCTTGTGGCCCTCATGGAACTTTTCGAAGAGCGTCCTCAAGCGCGCAATATCCTTGCCGCTGGCATTGAGTGAGACGAGGCGGGCAGCCATGGCTTCCAAAGCAGCCCAGACCTGGATCATTTCGATTACTTCACGCTTTGTCTTGCGCAACACCATGATGCCGCGGCGAGGGATGGATTTCACAAACCCCTGTTGCTCCAGCATCGCGATTGCTTCGCGGATGGGTGTACGGCTAACACCAAGCCGATCGGCCAATTGCCGTTCGTCGAGCCAGGTATCTTCCGACGTGGCATAGATGTCCATATTGGCGATGGCCTGTTTCAACGTCGCATAGATTCGCGTTTTGAAGTTTGGCTCGGCCGCAAAGGGTTCAAGGACGAGGTCCGGGGTGACGTCATCGGCCAGCGGCCAACGCATGTGGGTTCTCGGGCTCACGTCGGGTCATCTCCATTTATATTTGGAATGTATAATACCATATTTAAGTCATTGAAGTCATTTTGCGAGTTTTTGCAACCATTTGCGTTACCCATGCGCGCCGAAATCCAGGGCCAGCGCTGTGCCGGCTTCAAGAATGGCGGTGTAGGTATCGGCAATCGGATCGATCAACCGTGCGCTGAGGTCGGCATAGTTCGAGGAACGTTCTCCTGGATAGGTGAATGGCTCGCTAAGGCGATAGTTCTTCATATCGACGGGGTCCCCAGGATAGGCACCGCGAAGCAATTCTACCGCTTCGGGTATGCGCAGGCTGAAGATCAGCTCCATGATGTCGTCGCGGGAAACATCGTTGCGCGTCGAGAATCGCGGAATACGCGCGGCCATCAAAAAGATGTGCTGCAATAGTGCGAGACGTATGGCCTGCAGCATATCGCTGCGTTCATGTTCTGACTCCCTTGGCTTGCCCGCAGGTAGTTCGACCGCATCCAGGATTCGATGAAGCCAGATGGCATCGATCCTTAGCTTGACGGCCAGCGCGCTTATGGCCGTCGCCCTTTCATCGCCTTCGAGGAGCTGCGTTATCGAAAGACAAGGTGCGGCGAGATGCGGCTCCGCGCCGGCATAGGGTCGCGACGACCAGAATGCGGGGTCGTAGATGGTCGCGAAAGCCGCAAGCGCCTTGATACTCGACTTCTGTTTCGTCGCAAAAACGTGCGACGTAAGCCGGCGCAGGCGATCCGATCCTTTATAGACCTCCACAAAGCGGTCCTCATCATCACGGACGGCCCTTCCGAAACCGGATACCACAGTCAGCGGGTAGCCGAGTTGCTGCAGGATGGCATTGTGAGGGATTGCGCGGATTTTCCTCACCTGATGGACTTCGGCGCCTGCGACATCGAACTGCCGCCGCGATTTGCGCGAACCCGTCTCGTTGAGAAGTCCTTGCGGAAACGAGCCGAGCGTCCTGTGATAGGCCCGGTCATTCAGGAGATGATCGTGAAAATTTGCAATATGCCGATAAAAGTCGAAGGAAAAGCTCGTCCTGGCGTAGAGCATATCTTCTTCGGGCGCCCCGCGTATCGGCACCGCACATTCGATAAGCCTCGTCAACGTGGCAAGGGCCAGCTCCGGCGTCTCGAAAAAGAGATATCCGTCGCCGCCTTGAAAACTCACCTCATGTTTCAGAGCAATGCCGGCATTGCGGTATTGGTGGCGGATCCATGGGCTGAGCACGTAGAAAACCCGGTCCATGAATGAACGCTGGTGGGCGCCGCGGCCGGCGGATTCGCCATGCGTGTTGAAAATGAGGACTTCGACATCCGTGAGGTCGTGGCGAATACATGCGCGCGCCAATTGTCCCTGGACGCGTTCAATGGCGAGAGCCGCCGGAATCTGACCCATGAAGCGACCGGAATCGGAAAAGCCGGTTTGTATCGCTATACGCCCGCGGGCACGCACCATGTCCCGGTATTCAGGAATGGCGAAAAGCACGTCGAAGAAGCGGGCTGCGCTCTCCAGCGCTGTGGGCGTTTCGAACAGCGGCGATATATCGAGCCTGTGATCGACTCCGAACAGCCGCGCGAAGCACATCGCGGCAAGCACAGTTGCAGGAGTTTCGCACTCGGCAATCAACAGGCGAATGGAGGAATCGCTATCGACGTGCTTGAGAATCTGGGCGGCAAGCAGGAACTGACGCAACGCAGTTTTTTGCTCGATATCGAGCGATGCGAAGTTGACCTGATACTTATCGGCATCGCGCATGAGTTCGCCAAGCATTTCGAGAATGGATCGGCTGCCGATCTGTTCTTCGGAATCAAGGTCCAGATAATGCATGATGGCGTTATGAAGCTGTGTCGCATTGATACGCAGGTGAACTTCACCCACGCCAAAGCTCAGCGCTGCCATCTCGCTGCGAAGAACGAGTAGCTCCAGCGCGATCTCATCGGAGGCATCCGCGATCGCTTCGTCCAGCATGGTGAGCAAGATATCTATGCTGACGATCCGGTCGGGATGATCGGCCGTCAATATCTCCGAAGCGGCCTCAAGCGCTGACGGATCGAGCGGCATTTGTGAAAAGGCTTCCAGCACAAGACCGCTCCATGCGTGGAGCCGCTCGAGCTTGAGGGCCATCTCGGCAAGTTTGCTACCGGTGGTGAATTCGCATCCAGGCATTGCGCGTATCCGGGTGATGGCTGTTTCATAGCGACAGATCTGCCGCGATTTTTCAGCGAGCCTGAAGCGAAACATATCGATCCAGGCTATGTCTGTACGTCCATCCAGATCGTATCCGACCCAGGTGCCGACGCCGGCGAAACCGATCCGCGCCTCCCGCCATCTCTCTCCGTGGCGCTTGCGCAGAGTTTCAATCGCCAGCCGCGAAAATTCGGCGATCGCATCGCTGGCTCTGCCAACCGCCATAAGCACCGCGTCATGCTCGTCATTCAGCGTAATCGGGCGATCTGGACCGTAACCGGTTTCATCGTCTTCGATGATTTCGCCATTGGCGAGGCGGGCGAGCATGTTGCGCTGGCGGCGCGACAGGAGAAAGGTTGGATGTGCCGTGAACACCAGGCCAAGCTGGCAACGACGAAGGGCGGCAAGATCCTCCTCGAATGTGCCGCCATCGCCGAGCAGGCATTCGATGGCGAATGTCAGACGCTTGCGATTCTCATCCATATCGAGCGGGCCGACATAACCCGCGAGGGCGACGGCGCGCCCCCGAAAGCTTGCCTTGCCGAGAGAATGAATAAGGCGGGCCAACTCCTGCCTGCTGAGCGTGCCCGCTTCGAGATCACGCGACAGTTCGAAGGAGAGCTGCGCGACCGGATTATAGCGCGGTTCGTCGGTCAGCCGCGCGCGAAAGGCGGCAAGCCTTTCGCGGCAGTGATCTTCAAGCGACATGGCCGTCTGATCCGGTGCTCGGTCCATCAACCGGTTGCCGACAGACGTGGAGATACCGAGCGCTCATTCAGAAGCTCGACAAGCGTGGTGCCAAGACGCGCCGGTGTAGAGGCGATCCGGATGCCAGCCGCTTCCATGGCGCTGATTTTATCTTCTGCGCCACCTTTGCCGCCGGATATGATGGCTCCGGCATGGCCCATTCGCCGGCCAGGAGGTGCTGTCCGCCCCGCAATGAATCCGACCGTTGGCTTCGAACGTCCGCGTCTTGCCTCGTCGGCGAGGAACTGCGCGGCTTCTTCTTCAGCCGAACCGCCGATTTCGCCAATCATCACCATTGATTCCGTCGCCGGATCGGCGAGGAACATTTCGAGCACGTCGATGAATTCGGTGCCCTTGATGGGATCGCCGCCGATGCCGACCGCCGTGGTCTGGCCAAGACCCTGCTGCGAGGTCTGGAATACGGCTTCATAGGTCAACGTTCCCGAGCGCGACACGATGCCGACGGATCCTTTGCGGAAGATGGAGCCGGGCATAATCCCGATCTTGCATTCATCAACGGTCATGATGCCGGGACAATTGGGGCCGATCAGTCGGGATTTCGAACCGCTCAATGCACGTTTGACACGCTGCATGTCGAGGACCGGAATACCTTCCGTGATGCACACGATCAGCGGAATTTCCGCCTGGATCGCCTCGCAGATAGCATCGGCCGCGCTGAAAGGCGGCACATAAATAACCGAGGCGTCAGCTCCGGTCGCTTCACGTGCTTCCGCCACCGTGTCGAAGACGGGCAGACCGAGATGTGACGTTCCGCCTTTGCCGGGGGAGGTGCCTCCTACCATGCGGGTACCATATTTGATCGCCTGTTCGCTGTGGAAGGTGCCCGTCTTGCCAGTGAAGCCCTGACAGAGGAGACGCGTGTTTTTGTTGATCAGTATCGACATCAGCTCAAGCCTCCGACTGCGTTGACGATCTTCTGGGCAGCATCGTCGAGATCGTCAGCAGGAATGACGTTCAACCCCGATGCTGCAATGATGTGCTTTCCCTCGTTGACATTGGTGCCTTCGAGGCGAACGACGAGCGGTACCGTCAGTCCCACTTCCTTGACGGCGGTGATCACGCCTTCTGCGATCACGTCGCAGCGCATAATGCCGCCGAAGATGTTGATGAGAATGCCTTTTACATTCGGATCCGCGGTTATGATCTTGAATGCCGCTGCAACCTTCTCGGCAGTGGCGCCGCCGCCGACATCGAGAAAGTTGGCCGGTTCTGCGCCGTAGAACTTGATGATGTCCATTGTCGCCATGGCAAGGCCGGCGCCGTTGACCATGCAGCCGATGCTGCCGTCGAGCGTGATGTAGGAGAGGTCATATTTCGACGCCTCTATCTCCTTGGCGTCCTCTTCGGTCTCATCGCGCATCTCGAAAATGTCGGGATGGCGGGCGAGCGCGTTGGAATCGAAGCTGACCTTGGCGTCGAGACATTTCAGCTGGCCGTCCTTCGAGACGATCAATGGGTTGATCTCGAGCATCTCCATGTCTTTGGCCGTGAAAGCAGTATAAAGTTTTGCGACGAGCGTATGAGCTTGTTTCGCAAGATCGCCGTCAAGTTCGAGCGCTTTGGCAACGGCGCGGCCATGATGAGGCAGGATGCCCGTTGCCGGATCCACCGAGAACGTCAGGATCTTTTCCGGTGTGTCATGCGCGATGGTTTCGATGTCCATGCCGCCCTCGGTGGAGACAACGAACGAAACGCGGCTGGTTGCGCGGTCGACAAGAAGCGAGAGGTAGAATTCCTTCTCGATCTGCGATCCATCCTCGACATAAAGGCGGTTGACCTGCTTGCCTGAAGGGCCGGTCTGGATTGTCACCAGTGTATTGCCGAGCATTTCAGCCGCATGTTCGCGAACCTCCGCAAGGGAACGGGCAAGGCGGACGCCGCCCTTTGCACCTTCGCCCAGTTCCATGAACGAACCCTTGCCGCGGCCGCCCGCATGAATTTGCGATTTGACGACAAAGACCGGACCAGGGAGTCTTGCGGCCATTTCACCAGCCTCTTCGACGTCCACAGCCAGATAACCTTCCGGTACAGGCACGCCAAAGGACTTCAGTACACCCTTGGCCTGATACTCATGAATATGCATTGAGGAAAACCTCCCCTTAAAATTTACGGATTTTGTGAAGGGCACCAGACCCTGACTTGCGCCAGGGTCCGGCGGGGAGGGCTAAAGCAAACCTGCGCCTCTGGCCCATTTGTACTTCGCTCCCAGCACCTCGACTGGTAGCTCGGTCGAATAGGCATAGGCAGGAATGCCATGCTGGTAGAGATACTCGGCCGCTTCTTCGACTTCGACATCGCCAGCAAGCGAGGCAACCATCGGCTTCTCGATACCCCTGGCGGCCATCTCCTCCTTCACCTCGACCATCAGCTTGGCAAAGACCATCGGCGGGGTGACGATCGTGTGCCAGTAACCGAGGATCAGCGCGTGGATGCGATCGTCCTCGAGGCCGAGTTTGACCGTATTCTTGTAGGTGAGGGGCGGTTCGCCACCGGTGATGTCGACGGGATTGCCCGCGGCGCCGAAGGGCGGAATGAACTTGCGGAAAGCCGCATCCAGATCGTCCGGCATTCCCATGAGACTGAGGCCGTTGTCGACGCAGGCATCGGAGAGGAGCACGCCCGAGCCGCCAGCGCCGGTAATGATAACGACATTTTCTCCCTTCGGCGTCGGCATGACAGGAATGCCGCGGGCGAATTCGAGGAGTTGGCGCAGCGAGCGGGCGCGGATGACACCGACTTGCTTGAAGACGTCCTCGTAGATTTTGTCGTTACCGGCGAGCGCGCCCGTATGAGAGGAGGCCGCTTTGGCGCCGGCGGAGGTGCGTCCCGCCTTGAGAACGACGATAGGCTTCTTCTGGGAGACGCGTTTTGCCGCTTCGGCAAAGGCGCGCCCGTCTTTCAGATCCTCCAGATGCTGGGCGATGATGCGCGTATTGTCATCCTGCTCGAAGAAGGTGAGCAGGTCGTCCTCATCGATGTCCGACTTGTTGCCGAGACCGACAATTGCCGATACGCCCATCTTGGCCGAGCGCGAGAAGCCGATGATCGCCATGCCGATGCCGCCGGACTGTGACGACAATGCCGCCGAGCCCTTGACGTCGTAGGCCGTGCAGAATGTTGCGCAAAGATTTTCCGGCGTGTAGTAGAAGCCGTAAATGTTCGGGCCCATCAGGCGGATATTGTATTTGCGGCCGATCTTGACGATCTCGTCCTGCAGTTCCGGTTCTCCGGCTTCGGCAAAGCCCGAGGGTATGAGGACTGCCCCAGGAATTTTCTTCTCGCCGCATTCGGCAAGAGCGCCGGCAACCAGTTTGGCGGGAATGGCAAAGACCGCCGTATCGATATTGCCCGGAACATCCTTGACGCTTTTGTAGGTCTTGTAGCCGAGGATTTCTTCGGCTTTCGGATGGATTGGATAGATTTGGCCTTTGTAGCCGCCATTGATGAGGTTCTTCATCACGGAATTGCCGATCTTGCCATCCTCTGCCGAAGCGCCGATCACGGCGACCGCCTTCGGACGCATGATGCGGTTCATCGATTTTAGGATTTCGTCCTGGCTCGGGCGATGGCGCGGCTTCGCCTGGTCGTAATCGATGACGATGCGGACGTCGGCGGCAATGGCGCCTTCCTTGGTGGCGAAAACCGGGTTGAGATCGAGTTCGGAGATTTCCGGATAGTCGTCAACAAGCTTGGAGACCTGCACAATCATATCGGCAAGCGCAATACGATTGACCGGCTCACCGCCGCGCACGCCCTTCAACATTTCCGCCGCCTGAATGCTGTCGAGCATCGACAGGGCTTCGTCGTGTGTCACCGGTGCAAGGCGGAAGGTGATGTCCTTCAGGACTTCGACGAGAACGCCGCCAAGGCCAAAGGCAACGAGCTTGCCGAAACTGTCGTCGGTGACCGCGCCGATGATGACTTCGAGGCCGCCAGTCAGCATTTGCTGAACCTGCACACCGACGATTTCCGCATCCGCCTTATAGGCTTGGGCATTGGCAATGATCTTGTCGAAACTGGCCTTGGCTTCCTCGGCAGATTTGACGCCGACGATAACGCCGCCTGCTTCCGTCTTGTGCAGGATATCCGGGGAGACGATTTTCATGACCACGGGAAAGCCCATGGCCGACGCAAGCGACGCGGCTTCCCCGGCACTGCCTGCAACACCTTCCTGCGGAACTCCTATGCCATAAGCATCGCAGATAAGCTTGCCTTCGGGTGCGGTGAGTGCCTGGCGGCCCTCGGCCCGCGCCGCTTCCAGTACGTTACGGACAACGGTTTTGTCGAGCATGATTTCCTCCGTGATGGCCGCGTGCACTCCCGGTGACGGCGGCATTGATGTGGCTTGGTTTGCCAGCGGCGCGACTGGCTAGATCGTCTTTAGCGCCCGTATTGGTATATTGTATACCAGAAAAAAGACTGTCAAGTCCTGATCCCTGGCCGTTAGCTGTTTGCTTCAATCGTGATTGAGTGTCTGGTTGTTTCAATGCCTGGGCTGGAACGACCCAGCCCAGGCGAGCTCTATCGTGATGCTATTATTGGGCGGGCTGCAGGACGTTCTCTTCCGTCCTGCGGATGATACCTGCGCGCCATGGTTTGAGTACGAACAGTGCCAAGAGGGAGGCGCCCGCATTCAGGATGACGCCGATGATAAATACCGCACCCCAATCACCGTCCGCCGCCAGGGCCGTACCAAATGGCACCAGAAGTGCGGCCGTACCTTTGGCCGTATAAAGCAGGCCGGCATTGGTAGCAGCGAATTTGGAGCCGAAGGTATCCGTGCAGGTGGAAGGAAAGAGCGAATAGATCTCGCCCCAGGCGAAAAACACCAGACTGCTCAAGATCACGAACATCATCGGGTCATGGGCGAAGAGGTAAAGCAGGTATATGCCGATCGCCTCGATGCCGAAGGCGAAGAACATGGTGTTTTCGCGTCCGATCTTATCCGAAATCCAGCCGCAGAGCGGCCGGGTCACGCCGTTGAGAAGGCGGTCCAGCGTAGCAGCGAGGGTGAGGGCTGGAATGCCAAGCCATACCGGAATATCCGCAACGCCGTAGTCCTTGGCCATCGGCGCAAGGTTGGCGGTTACAACAAGGCCACCGGCGCCCACTGCCACAAACATGAGATACATGAGCCAGAAAATCGGGTGTTTCACCACTTCGGAAGGCAAATACTGCCGGCGGCTCTGAATGATCGGGCCTTTGTTGCTGACTTCAGGAGTTTGACCCGGCTTCGGGGCAAAGAGGAAGAAAGAAAGCACCACGATAATAATACCTTGCCCCAGCCCGAAGGTGAGGAAGGTGTGTGCGAAGCCGAAATGAGCGATGGTTGCCTGGATCGGCCAGACCGTCAGGGCGGAACCCGCGCCAAAACCCGCTGCCGTGATACCCGCAGCAAGTCCACGCCGGTCCGGGAACCATTTCAACGCGTTGCCTACACAGGTGCCATAGACTGCGCCCGCACCGATACCGGCGATAGCCTGGCCAACGCAGAATAGAAACAGCGTATCGGCTTGCGAGTTGATGACCCATCCAATAGCGCATAGCACGCCGCCGAACATAATGACGATCTTGGGACCGTATTTGTCGACGAACCAGCCCTCTATCGGAACCAGCCATGTTTCGAACAGGACGAAGAGCGTGAAGGCCCATTGAATTTCCGCACGCCCCCAACCGAACTGTTTGGTAATTTCGGGAACAAAGAATGTCCAGCCATATTGAAGATTGGCGATGGTAACCATACAGATCACGCCAATTGCCAACTGTCCCCATCTGAATCCGTCGCTGACCTGATGCGAGCGGAACTCCTCTTTTACCGCTTGAGTCATGTTCATCCCTTTCTACGCCTTTTATGTAGCTATAATGCCATGCGCTGATAGGGACATACTGGTATCTGTTATACCAAAAGACAAGAGCCAAGCTGGTATTGCCATACAACTTTTATAAAAACTGAATGTATTCAAAATGTTAAGCGGCGGCCGGAGGGGATCCGGCAGCCGCTTAAGAGGTCTAAAAGTAATTTTTCAGTGATTAGAGACCGAAAGGCTCGCTATTCTTGTTGCGCGCATTGATGCGTGCAACGCTGTCAAGAAAGGCAAGAATCGTCTCGATGATACCGCGACGGGCGGTGCGATCGGTTGAATTGGCTATTTCTGCACGTGCCGGCATGATTTGACACTCCTGTTTACCGTTTAAGATAGCGTCTATCTGGCATACCATATCCCAGTTCACAACGGCGCCAGACGCATATCAGCATCCCATTTTTGCATAGGTTGTGCACCGCACACTCTTACAACGTTTCGGGTGGGCCTTTTGTTTCGATGTTTTTTGGGCGTCTCAACTGGTTTTGACTGCTCCGGGATTATCTTCACCAAGAGTGTTTGACTTATGGTATTTATTATGCCAGAGATTCAGCAAGAGCACTTCAGCTGACCCGGCACTCGGGTGAGGAAGCGCCGCGGACTTTGTAAATCCGGCTCAGCTCTTTCGACTGTCTCCGCCGCTTCCGTCTTTGAGGTGGCAATCCGAGGCAGGGGGAGACAGGGCCTATCGATCTCAACGAGCGTTTTCGCATGCAAAATCTCTATAGAGCCGAGCCACTTGGCTTCCTGAATAAGACACTGCTGGAGCAGCAACCGCATGTAGGGCTGCATGCCAGGAACAGGTGGGCAGCCAACCGCCAACGATAAGAGACGACAAAAATTCAATAGGAGGAAAGACGTTCATGACAATCGTCACAAAGGTTGAGAAGGCCACATCAACGGCTGAAGATACATTGAAGCGGAAGGTACGCGACGGGAGTGTGGTGTCCGGTGGCCATCTGGTGGCGCGGGCGCTCAGGAATGAAGGTGTCGACACGATTTTCACGCTTTGCGGCGGTCACATCATCGATATCTATGACGGCTGCATCGATGAAGGCATCCGCATTATCGATGTGCGCCACGAGCAGGTCGCGGCTCATGCGGCCGATGGTTATGCGCGCCAGACGGGCAAGATGGGCTGCGTTGTGACGACCGCCGGTCCAGGCTGCACCAATGCGGTCACAGGTATTGCCACGGCATTCCGCTCGGAAAGCCCGGTGCTCCATATTGGCGGGCAGGGCGCCTTGACCCAGCACAAAATGGGCTCCCTGCAGGATCTGCCGCATGTCGACATGATGACGCCGATCACCAAATTTGCTGCCTGTGTTTCCTCGACCGAACGTATTGCCGATATGATTTCCATGGCTGCGCGCGAGTGTTTCTCGGGTGCGTCCGGACCTTCCTACCTGGAAATTCCGCGTGACGTCCTGGATCGCGAAATTCCTATTGAAAAGGCGGTCATACCGCAGCCGGGCAAATACAGGGCGTCGACCTATTCAATTGGCGATCCGGCGGATATCGAAAAGTTGGCTGATGTTCTGGTGAATGCCGAACGCCCGGCAGTTCTATTCGGCCAGCAGGTCTTCACGTCGGGCAGCACGCAGGCTGCAGTCGAGTTGCTACGTGGGCTGGATATTCCCGGCTACTTCAACGGCGCAAGCCGCGGTACGCTGCCGATTGGTGACCCTCATCACTTCGACCGCACACGCGGCTTTGCATTCAACAATGCCGACGTGATCATGGTCATTGGCACGCCGTTCGACTTCCGCATGGGCTATGGCAAGCGGATTTCCAAGGACCTTACCCTGGTACAGATCGATCAGGATTACCGCACAGTCGGCAAGAACCGCGATATCGATCTGGGTCTCGTTGGCCATCCAGGCGCCATACTTTCGGCGGTCCTGCAGGCAGCATCCGCCCGAATCGACAAGGGTAAGCGGCAGGCACGCCGTGAGTGGATGAAAACTCTCGAGCAGCAGGAAGTTATTGCCTATGACAAGGTGCTGCCGCTTCTCAAGTCGGACCAAAGCCCGATCCATCCCTACCGTGTTGCATACGAGCTCAACGAGTTCCTCGGCGAGGATACGATCTACATCGGCGACGGTGGCGATGTAGTGACCATCTCGGCTCAAGCGGTGCGCCCGCGCAATCCGGGTCAATGGATGGATCCCGGCGCGCTTGGTTCGCTGGGCGTCGGGACCGGCTTCGCGCTTGGAGCGAAGCTGGCCCATCCGCAAAAGGAAGTGCTTTGCTATTATGGCGATGGCGCCTTCTCGATGACTGCCTTCGACATGGAAACCTGTGACCGGTTCAACGCGCCTTATCTTGCGGTTATCGGCAACAACTCTTCGATGAACCAGATCCGTTATGGCCAGGTTGCAAAATATGGCGAGGAACGCGGCAATGTCGGCAACAAGCTTGGCGACGTCGAGTTTTCCAAATTCGCGCACATGCTCGGCAATCACGGCGAAGAAGTTCGCGAAGCGTCCGAAATTCGGCCGGCGCTGCTGCGGGCTCGCGAGGCCATAGCCAAGACGGGCAGGTCGGCGGTGGTCAACATCTGGGTCGATCCGAATGAGTATGCGCCCGGGACCAAAAACCAGACGATGTACAAGTAACGAAAAAGCCCGGCGGTCATAAAGGCCGCCGGCTCAAATCGACAGAAAGCAGAACGAAGGAACAAGTTCCGCGCCAGAAAAAGGGAAGAAAAGAATGACGAAAGCTTTGGAGGGTGTTCGCATCCTGGATTTCACCCATGTTCAGTCTGGGCCCACATGCACACAGCTTCTTGCCTGGTTTGGTGCAGATGTCATCAAGGTAGAGCGCCCCGGTGTTGGAGATATCACGCGCGGCCAGCTGCGCGACGTCCCCGAGGCAGATAGTCTCTATTTCACCATGCTCAATCACAACAAACGTTCGATCACGCTCGATACCAAGAATCAGAGCGGGAAGGCGGTTCTCGAAGAACTGATCAAAAATTGCGATGTGCTGGTGGAGAATTTCGCCCCGGGCGCGCTCGATCGCATGGGGTTCACGTGGGAGCGTGTCCAGGAGCTCAATCCGGCAATGATCGTCGCCTCGATCAAGGGATTCGGCCCCGGTCCCTATCAGGACTGCAAGGTCTACGAAAACGTCGCACAATGCACTGGCGGTGCGGCATCGACGACAGGCTTCCGCGATGGTCTGCCACTGGTTACAGGAGCGCAGATCGGTGATTCCGGCACAGGTCTGCATCTGTGCCTCGGCATCGTCACAGCCCTTTTCCAACGCACCAAAACAGGGCGCGGCCAGAAAGTTTCGGCAGCAATGCAGGATGGCGTGCTCAACCTGTGCCGCGTCAAGCTGCGGGACCAGCAACGCCTGGCGCACGGACCCTTGAACGAATACAGCCAATATGGCGAGGGTATTGAGTTCGGCGAAAGCGTGCCGCGCGCGGGCAATGACTCCGGCGGCGGCCAGCCCGGGCGCATCCTGAAATGCAAAGGCTGGGAGACGGACCCCAACGCCTATATCTACTTCATCACCCAGGCGCCCGTATGGGAGGCGATTTGCGACGTGATTGGCGAGCCGGAATGGAAGACACACCCCGACTACGCAAAACCCGTAGCCCGCCTGCCGCGCCTCAATGCGATTTTTGCCCGCATCGAGGAGTGGACAATGACGAAGGACAAGTTCGAGGCGATGGCGATCCTCAACGACAGGGACATTCCGTGCGGTCCCATCCTGTCGATGAAAGAGATCGCCGAAGACCAATCGCTGAGGGCTACGGGCACGATCGTCGAGGTGGAGCATCCGGAGCGCGGCAGCTATCTTTCCGTCGGCAATCCTATCAAGCTTTCCGACAGCCCGACAGACGTTACGCGTTCCCCGCTGTTGGGAGAGCACACGGACGAAATTCTGCGCGACGTCTTGAGATTCGATGAGCGGGCGATCGACGAACTGCAGAAAAGCGGTGCACTCGGAACCCCGCAGAAAATCGCGGCCGAATAATCCTTATCGAGAAAACGGCGGCACCGGGGGTTGGAGCCTTTCATGCCTGGATGGAAACAGCTCTGTTTCACGGATGGCGAGACAATCCACGCGGAAGGTGGCGAGGTCGATGTCTTCGTCCGATGGATAGACATCGGCCTCGCCAAATCCCTCGACCTTGAACGAAATTCCCTCCGGCAGAACATTCCCATCCAGACATGAAAGGCTCTAACCCCCGGTGCCGCCGTTTTCTTCCTCCGAAAAACATACGTGCGTGATGTTGTCCGTGCGGCGATCTCAATCCGGCTACGGATTGACAGCACGTGCTTTGGTTGGTATTATGTATTCCAATAGCTTGACGACAGGTGCGACCTGCGGGAGAAGCCCGTCGCACATCAGCCCAATCGCTTCAGGGAGGAGGCGGCCATGAAGCTTCATGAGTTTCAGTCGAAGGCACTCTTGTCTGCCAGAGGCGTCAACGTACCCGAAGGCCGTGTCGCGCTGACCCCCGGCGAGGCCCGCGAAGCGGCAGAGGCGTTGGGCGCGGACAGCATCGCCGTAAAATCGCAGGTTCTGGCGGGAGGCCGCGGCCTCGCAGGCGGCGTCCGTCTAGTCTCATCGCCACGCGACGTCGAAGCCGCTGCAGCCGCGATGCTTGGGCGCACGCTCATTACCGAACAGACGGGACCAGCCGGTTGCCCTGTCAACAGAGTTTTGATCGAAACGGCCGTTCGCCCCCTCCGCAGCCTCTATTTGTCGTTGCTCATTGATGCGGCAAGGGCTGAAATCGCCATCCTTGCCGGTGCTGAAGGGAGCGAGGATATCGAGCAGCGGCTTCAAACGGGTGAAACCCGACTGGAACGGCTTTCCCTCGGTACCGGAGATGCACCCGAGAAAGCGGCCGTGACTGACTTGGCTCAGCGTCTTGGCCTTGGTTCCGGTCTTCACTCCGCCTTTGCTTCGCTTCTCGACCAGTTGCGCTTGGCCTTCATCGAGCTCGATGCAACACTCATCGAGCTTAATCCATTGGTTGTGACACAGGAGGGCAGGTTCGTTGCGGTCGATGTCAAGATGATTATCGACGACAACGCGCTGTTCAGGCATCCCGAACTGGTCGCCCTGCGCGAAGAGCATGACGGCGATGAAATCGAGCTCGTCGCGCAGAATCGCCGGCTCAACTACCTGCGAATGGACGGCAATATCGGCCTGGCGGTCAATGGGGCCGGGCTTGGCCTCGCAACGCTCGACATGGTGCGTGCAGCCAATGGCAGCGCTGCGAACTTCATGGATATCCGCACGACGGCCACCAGCCTCGATGTCGCGCATGGATTCACGCTTCTTCTCAACAATCCGGCCGTGCGCTCGATTCTTGTCAATGTGCATGGCGGCGGAATGCAGCCCTGCGATACCATAGCCGACGGTCTCGGCATCGCGATGCGGCGGACCGGCCGCTCCTGCCCGGTCATCGTCCGTCTGGCGGGCAACAATGCCGAATATGCCCGGTTCCGTTTTACCAATTTCGGCTGCAAGGTGATCGACTGTCCCGACATGTGGACGGCGGTGAACCGCGCCGTTTCCGCCGCCCATGGAGAAAGATCATGACCATTCTCGTTGACCAGAATACCCGTGTGGTCTGCCAGGGCATGACCGGTTGGGCCGGAACGCATTATTCGGCGGCCATGATGGAATATGGTACCCGGATCGTCGGCGGCGTGACGCCCGGCAAGGGCGGAACCTACCATTTGAACCTCCCGGTCTTCGACGAAGTTGCTGAAGCGATGCAAGAGACGGGCGCCAATGCCAGCATGATTTTCGTGCCGCCGGAAAACGCTGCCGCGGCAATGATCGAGGCGATCGAGGCGGGTATGCCGCTTGTCGTGGCTCTGACGGAGCGGGTGCCTGTACAGGACATGTTGCGCGTGCGCGCCGCGCTGAAGCAAAGCGCGACGGTTCTTGTCGGCCCGAACTCGCAGGGCATCCTGTCTCCGGGCGTCTGCAAGATCGGTGTGATGGCGACGGGGAGCGAGCGAAAGGGCCATGTCGGCATTCTGTCGCGCTCGGCATCGCTGACCAGCGAGGTTATCGCTCAGGTGAGTGCGGCGGGACTGGGACAGTCGACAACCGTCGGCATTGGCGGTGACGCCATTCACGGCTTGAGCATGCGCGACTGCATGGAGCTGTTCCTTGCCGACCACGATACGCGCGGTGTCATCGCCATCGGCGAGATCGGGGGATCGGAAGAGCAGGAACTGGCGGAGTTTCTTGCCGGGATCAAACCGGACATTCCGGTCGTCGGGCTCGTTGTCGGCCGTCATGCGCCGACGGAACGCCGTATGGGCCATGCCGGGGCTTTTGCGCAAAGCGCTGCCAGTGATGCCGGCAACAAGATCAATGCACTGAAGGATGCGGGCGTTGTCATCGCCAAGAGCCCGCATCTCGTCGGCGAGACGATCCGCGAGGCGATGGCCGCAGCGGCCTGAACAATATGACGGGTCTGGCCGGAGTTGGGTAGAGCGCTGAAACATCCAATGCCGGTTTGGTGGAAGAATACCCGGAACCTTGGCTTCCGGGTATTCTCTCATTTTAGAGCCTACTGAACGAATGTGGTCGACAGGGTGCCGATACCCTCGATGGTGACGGAGACGGTATTGGTCGGATCCTTGATCGAGCCGACGCCGAGCGATGTGCCGCAGCAGATCAGATCGCCAGGCTCCAGCGTCATATCCTTCGATAGCGCGCTGACGAGAATTGCCGGGGGAAAGATCATATCGCTTAAGGGGTAATCCTGACGCAGGGCGCCGTTGAGTTCCGTTTTGACATTGCATTCGGTCGGATCGATATCGGTAGCGATGACCGGACCGAACGGACAGAAACCGTCGAAGCTCTTGGCGCGGGCCCATTGTGCAAAGGTCTTGTCGCGGGCGATAATGTCGCTCGCTGTCAAATCGTTGACACAGGTATAACCGAAAATCGCGGCTGCGGCTTCCTCCTGCGAGGCATTGCTGCAGCGCTTGCCGATCACGATGCCAAGTTCGCCTTCATAGCCGACGCGTTCGGTGTAGGAAGGAGGACGGCGGACCACAGCCTCCGGAGATGCGACGCTCGACAAGGCCTTCAACAGATAGAGCGGCTCATCGGGTTTTGCGACGTCGAGCTTGGCGGCGAGCTGATGGAAATTGTTCCACAACGCGATGATCTTGGAAGGCGCGCAAGGTGCCAGCAACCGGACCGAGGCTAGGGGGATCCGCATGTCGGTGGCGATGGGCTGCTCGAACATGCTCCCTTGATAAACGATGATATCCTTGCCTTGCAGAAGGCCGAAGCCCTCCATGCCCTCATCGTCGAATCGTACCCATTGAGCCATTTGTCTTTCCTCCATTTTTGCAAAGTGCGGATCTTTTCTTCTGCCCGCCGCCCTTGTCAGTGATCGAGTGCTTTGACGATATTTTCGACCATTTTCTTGGCGTCGGCGAAGAGCATCATGGTGTTGTCGCGGAAGAACAGTTCG